>FMTU01000007.1 GCA_900100475.1 Sphingobium faniae
ACCTCGTCGGGGTGAAACCGCTGATCCAGGACGTCGAATTCGATATGTTCCTCGGCGACAAGGCGTTCGACGCTGATTGGTTGCGTACCGAACTGAACGAAAGGGGCGCTGTAGTGGTGATCCCTCCCAAATCGAACCGGAAGCAAAAAATCGACTGCGACTTCCATGCCTATCGCTGGAGGCACCTCGTCGAGAACTTCTTCTGTAGCCTCAAAACATTCCGGCGCATCGCTACCCGATACGAGAAAACTGATCAGAGCTACCGCGCCATGATCAACCTTGCGGCCCTGAAGATCGCTATGCGCTAAATGTCCACACGCCTTAGATCGCCGAGACCAAATTCGGCCAGGGTCTGTTCCAGCGCGGCGTCCCGGCCATTCTCCTCTGCTTCCGCCTTGCGCACCTGCTCGGGCGAGCTTTCCGCCGACAATATCCTGCGCAGCGCGTCCCCAATTTCCTCGACCTCGGGGGTCCAGCGTTCGTCCAACATCAATTGCTCCTGGGAAGGCCGAGATAACGGGTGGCGACGATATTGCGCTGCACCTCGCTGGTGCCGCCAATGACGGTGAGAACGGTGGCCACGCGCACCTGCTGCTCCAGATCGTTGGCGAGAACATCCTCGCTTTCCTGATAGAGCGTCTCGCGGCCGAGCAGTTCGGCAGCCCATTCGACGAACTGCTGGGCGAGTTCCGACCCATAGACCTTGCTCATCGGGCCGCTGCCGGATGTGTCCTCGCCCCGCGCCGCCTGCAGGCCGACGCGCAGATAAAGCAGGCGATCGGCCTCCAGTTCCATGATGAAATGGCCCAGCCGCTCCAGATCGCTCTCGCCCAGCGTATCGGCGCGCTCCTGCAAGCGATGGATCAGGCGGGCGCAAAGCAGGCGCGTTTCGGTGCCGCCAAAGCTCATCGCCCGCTCCTCGTCGAGGTTGCCGGTGATGACCTTCCAGCCCTGATTCTCCTGACCGACGAGATTCTTCGCCGGCACGCGAACATTGTCGTAGAAGACCGCGTTCACATGCCAGCCGCCCAGCACCCAGACCGGCTGCATGGTGACGCCCGGCGACTTGAGGTCGACCAGCAGCAGCGACAGGCCCTTGTGGCGGCTCTGCTCGGGATCGGTCCGCACCAGCAGGCTGCACCAGTTCGCGTGATGCGCGGTGCTGGTCCACAGCTTCGATCCGTTGATCACATATTCGTCGCCTTCGCGCACCGCGCGGGTGCGAAGCGAAAGCAGGTCGCTGCCCGCTCCCGGCTCCGACAATCCCTGGCAATAGACCCAGCTTCCATCGGCGACGTGCGGCAGATGCTCGGCGATCTGCTCTTCGGAACCGCTCCGCAGCAACATGCCGCCGCCGCGCTGGATGCTGGTGAGGCCATAGCCGGGGAAGCCCTGACATTCGAGTTCCTCGGCCATCAGGAACTGCTGGTCGACGCGCGCGCCCTTGCCATAGGGCGCCGGCCAGGTCAGGCCGATCAGCCCTTCGCGACCGAGTCGGTTCTGGAACTCAAACGAAAAGCGTTCGAGATGCAGTTCTTCGGCCTCGTCGCGCAGCGCCCGCATTTCCTGCCAGCCATATTCCGCGGCGATGGCGCGCAGCTTGTCACGATAGAGGTTGTCCTCTTCGTCAGGCTGAAAATTCATATCAAAACACCTCTCAGGGGCCTTCAACCAACGTCTATATACAAGTTGACTAACTGACCCATTACTGCGATTGGACATAAGACGCAACCTGCGCGTAAAAACGCATCAGGATTGGATCACTGACAGGAGCGATTGAGGATATTATGCCGCGGATCACTTTCATCAACGCCAACGGAACCCAGACCGAGGTGGAAGCCAAGATTGGCGAATCGGTCATGCGGGCTGCGCTTGATCATGGCGTGGAAGGCCTTTCAGCCGAGTGCGGCGGCTGCCTGAGCTGCGCGACCTGCCACGCCTATGTGGGTGAAGATTGGGTGGAACGCCTGCCAGAACCTTCGGAAGAAGAGAAGGTCATGGTGGAATGCGCCATCGACGTGCGCGCAACCAGCCGCCTGACCTGCCAGATCGAGGTCACCGATGACATGGATGGCCTGACCGTGGAAATCCCCGCCAGTCAATATTGAGGCACGGCGCCGGCACTGCCGGGCCAGAACAGGTTTAACAGGTTGGGGCAGAGGAATGTCTAAATCTCTGGAAGGTATCCGCGTCATCGACATGGGGCGCATCGTTTCAGCGCCCTGGTGTGGTCAGGCTCTGGCCGATCTGGGCGCCGATGTCATCAAGGTGGAGCGCCCGGGCCGGGGAGACGATCTCCGCACCTATGGGCCGTCTTTCGCGCATGATCGCGACGGAAAGCCCACGCCGGAATCCGGCCATTATCTCTGCTCCAACCGCAACAAGCGTTCCGTCACAGTCGATATCGCGCGGCCAGAGGGACAGGAACTGATCCGCAAGCTGGCCGCCAGCGCCGATGTGCTGATCGAAAATTACAAGGTGGGTGACCTCAAGCGCTATGGACTCGATTATGAGAGCCTGAAGGCGGTCAATCCCAACCTCATCTATTGCTCGATAACGGGCTTCGGCCAGAGCGGCCCCTATGCCAGCCAGCCCGGCTATGACGCCGTGTTTCAGGGCATGAGCGGCATGATGTCGGTCACAGGAGAGCCGGACGGATCGCCGCAGCGCGTGGGTGTGTTCATCATCGACGAAATGACCGGCCTCTATGCCGCGGTCGCGATCCTTGCTGCCTTGCGCCATCGCGACAATGGCGGCGGCGGGCAATATATCGACCTGGCCCTGCTGGACGTCGCTGTCGCCGCCATGGCGCCTCGCACGATCGAATGGCTGCTGGACAAGCAAATCCCGGAGCGGCTGGGCACCAAGTCGCCCGGCTCCGCGCCCGCCCAGGTGTTCGCCTGCGCCGATGGCTTCCTCAACATTCAGGCAGGCGCGGAGGCGGACTATCGCAAGCTGTGCGATGCGCTGGGCGTTCCCGAACTGAAGGAAGACCTCCGCTTCGCCATCCGCAAGGATCGGGTCATTCATCAGGATGTGCTCATTCCGCTGCTGGAAGAGAAAATCCGTGGTTGGACAGTCAAGGACCTGTCGGCGGAACTGGTGGCGCGGGGCGTCGTCGCTTCGCCGATCTACACCGCCGATCAGGTTGTCGCCGATCAACAGGTCGTCCATCGCGGACTGCATTTCGACGTGCCGCATCCCACGGTCGGCACCGTGCCGCTCGTCGCCAGCCCGATGCGGATGTCCGGCACGCCGGTGGACCATTATCGCGCGCCGCCAACCCTGGGCCAGCATACCGACGACGTGCTGCAAGGGCTTCTCCAGTTGACGCCGGACGAGATCGAGAAGTTGCGGCAGGACGCCATCATCTGACCTGCCGAATCCCGGCAGACAATGCATCGGCAGTCCGCAGGCGAGTTTTTCAAGGCATGGAAGACGCTTCCCGCGGAATCGCCCGCAGCGGAATGAGCGCGAGCAGGCCGATCATCCCCATGACCAGGATCGCCATCCGGACCGTCGACAGATCAAGCGGGCCATCCCCGAAAAGGCGCAGCGACACGGTCGCGACCCCCACGCCCGCCACCAGCGCCATTTGCTGAAACAGCGCAGACAAGCTCGTCACAGCCCCCATTTCCGCTGGCGAGACCTGCGCGAAGTTCAATATGGTTCCGCCATTCACCACCATCGCACGGCCCAGGCCATGCACGGCAAGGGCGGCAAGCAACGCAACCATCCAGCCAGCGTCGCACACCAGCGACAAGCTCACGAAAGCCAGGCTTCCCACGATCGCCCCGATCGCCATCGTCCCCGAAATCCCTATACGAGGCAGGCAATAGGCGATGGCGGGCTTCACGCCCAGATTGCCCAGCGCCGGCGCCAGCAACATCATGCCCGTTACGATCGCGCTTTCATGCAAGCCGACCTGCATCAGCAGCGACACGAGCATGGGGCTGGCCGATATCGTCATCCGCATCGGAAAATCGCTCAGGATACTGGCCCTGAGCGCGGGCCTTTGCAGAAGGCCGATCCGGATGAGCGGATTGCTGGCCGTGCGGGCATGATAGCCCAGCGACGCGAGCAACCCGAAGCCAGCCAGCAGCAGCCCGACGACCCACGGCAGTTCCGCTTGATGGCCCAGCATTTCCATCGCGGCCACGATGCAGGTCAGGCCAGTGCCGCAAAGAGCCAGCCCTTTGATGTCCAGCTTCGCCGCGTCCTGCATCTTGTCGTCATCAGCGATCAAGCTCACGGCCAGAATGATCAGCACGCCGAGCGGCAGCACCGCGACAAAGATGGATCGCCACCCGAATAGCTCGACCAGCACGCCTCCAAAAAGCGGGCCGACAATGGGTCCGATCAGCCCGATCGTCGCAAAGGTCGTGACCGCACTGGAAAGCCGTTCGCGCGGCACGGACCGGACCACCATCAACCGTCCGATCGGCAGCATGAGAGACGAGGCAGCGCCACCGATGAAGCGCGCCACCATCAGTAACGACAGGTTCGATGCCAGCACGCAGCCGATCGCCGCCAATACAACCACCAGCGTGGCGAAACGGAAGGTGTTCGCTCCGCCATAGCGGTCGGCCAGCCAACCACCGGCGGGAACCGTCACCGCCATCCCGATCAGATAGGATGTGATGACGAGCGTCGCGGTCACGGGATCAATGCCAAAGGACCGCGCAATATCCGGCAACGCCGTTGCAATCGCCGTCGCGTCGATCGTCTGGATCAGCACGGCCGATCCCATGACATAGGGAATTGCCGCAGATTTCCTTGTCCCGCCCATGCCTTTGCCCCATCGGCCTCAACAAACGCATGGCGCTCGGCCGCGAGCGTGCCCACGCGGCAATTCAATCGTGCCGGAAAACCGACACATCCAAAAACATTTCATGATGGCGGCAAGAGGCGGATCAGATCCGATCCCGCCTCTCCTCCGCCTCCCGGCCGCGATTGGGGACGGATCAGCTACCCGTCCATACCGGCTTGCGCTTTTCCAGAAACGCCCTCGGCCCTTCCTGTGCGTCGCTGCTCTCGCGCACGATCTTGCCAGCCGCGCGCATCTCCGCGAACAGGGCTTCCTCGCTCAGGCTATTCGCCTGACGCGCCACGCACAGGCTCTGCTGCACCGCGACAGGCGCATTTTCCGCGATCTGGCTTGCCAGCGCCAGCGCAGCCGAAACAGCCTCGCCAGTCGGCACGACACGGTTCACCAGTCCCAATTCATAGGCTCGGGCAGCGGTGATCGACTCGCCGGTCGTCAGCATCTCTAAGGCGATCGACGGCGGGATGCGCTGCGCCATGCGGAACACGCCCGCCCCGCCTGCGATGATGCCCCGCTTCACTTCGGGCAAACCGAATCGCGCGCGCTCCGACGCGACGATCATGTCGAGCGCGAGACAGATTTCGGTGCCTCCCCCAACGGCCACGGCATCGACGGCGGCAATCCACGGCTTTGTCCGGCGCGCTTCGATGATCCCGGCGAAACCGCCATCCTTTGTCACCAGAGCGGCGGCACGGCCGGCAGCGACTTCGGCCAGGTCCGCGCCCGCGCAAAAGCTCTGATCCCCCGCCGCAGCCAGGACGACCGCACGGATCGACTTGTCCGATTCGGCCAGCCTGACCGCCGCCTCGATGCCCGATGCGACATCGCCATTTACAGCGTTGCGTTTTTCCGGGCGATTGATCGTCACCAGCAGGACATGCTGCATCGGCCGCTCAACCAATACCGCCTCAGTCGACATATTCTTGATCCTCTCACAGGAATTTGAATTTTTGGGTCGTTGCAACCCTCCGCTGACCTGCTATCATCCTTATATAAGTTATCCAAGTAAAAGGATGTCCCGAATGGCCAACGTGATCGACGATTCCAGTGCTTCGAAGACCTGGAACAGTCACTTTATCGGCGGCGGACTGACGCCATCAATCGGCACAGACATGATTGATGTCTATGATCCGGCTACCGGCGAACTGGTTGGCCGCGCCGCAGCGGGCAATGCGAAGGACATCGACGACGCCGTCGCCGCCGCCCGCGAATGCTTCGACAAGCGCACATGGCGCAACAAGACCGCGCATGACCGCGCCGCCCTGATCTGGGAACTGGGCGAGCGCATCGGCAAACATGCGGATGAATTCGCGGAAATCGAAGTACGCGACAATGGCATGCCGATGATGTTCGCCAAGGGCAATATCAACAGCCTGATCAACGGACTGCGCTATTATGCCGGGATGGTGACGAAGCTGCACGGCATCACCGCCGACCTGTCCGGCAACGGCCGCGAAATCCACAGCTACACCTCGTCCGAGCCGGTGGGCGTGGTCGGCGCCATCACGCCCTGGAATGCGCCGCTCGCCGTGCTGATCAACAAGATCGCGCCCGCCATCGCGGCGGGATGCAGCATCGTCTGCAAACCGCCGGAGCAGACCCCGCAATCGGCCATTCGCCTCGGCGAACTGCTGGCCGAATGGAAGCTTCTGCCCGAAGGTCTCATCAATATCGTCAATGGCTTTGGCTATGATGCCGGGCAGGCGCTGGCCGATCATCCCGATGTGGACAAGGTCACCTTCACCGGCTCGACCGCAGTGGGCAAGAAGCTGATCCAGGCTTCGGCGGGCAATCTGAAGCGCGTCACGCTGGAACTGGGCGGCAAGTCGCCGGTCTTCATCTTCGACGACGCCGATCTGGAAAAGGCGGTTCCCGCCGCCGCCATGGCGATCTTTGCCAATAGCGGTCAGGTGTGCTTCGCCGGATCGCGCCTTTATATCCAGCGAGGCATCTTCGACAAAGTGATTCAGGGCGTCGCCAAGGTGGGTGAATCCATGCGCCTGGGCAGCGGCTTCGACCCGCAGACGCAGATTGGCCCGCTGGTGTCGCAGCAGCAGTTGTCGCGCGTCATGTCCTATGTCGAAAGCGGCATCAGCGAGGGCGCGGAACTGATCTTCGGTGGCAAGCAGCACGGCGACAAGGGCTATTTCATCCAGCCTACCGTCTTCGCCAACCATGACCGAAAGGCGATACGCATCGCCGAGGAAGAGATTTTCGGCCCGGTCGTGACCGCCATGCCCTTTGACGGGCTGGACGAACTGGAAGCTCTGGCGAACAACACGGAATATGGCCTTGGCTCTGGCGTTTTCACGTCCAATGTCAGCACCGCGCATCGCGCCGCCAAGCTGATCCGCGCGGGCAATGTGTGGATCAACTGCTACGGCATTCTCGACAAGGCCATGCCGTTCGGCGGCTTCAAGCAGTCCGGCTGGGGCCGCGAGGCTGGCTTCGAAGGCATTGCGCCTTTTCTGGAAACCAAGTCCGTCTACACGATGCTTTAATGAATTGGGAAGCGCGGGGCGGAGCCGCCGCTCCGCGCTTCCACGCCTGACGATGGCGGGCGCCATCGCCCGGATGAAGGCTCACATAAGCTGGCGCGGCAGGAGCTGGCGGCCGAGGCGACTTTCCTCCAGATGAGCGCGCACCGCATCATTGAGGAGCACCGTGGCGCTATTCTGGACCGCCACGAGCACAGCCTCGGCGATAACGTGGCAGGCCCCTTCCATGAAGAAAGCCTGCCCCAGCCGCATCGACTTCGCCCCTATATCCAGAACGCCCGTGCCGATCGTGAACATATTCGGCCACCGCGCTTCATTCAGATAGCGGACCGCCACCTGCCCCACTACGAAGTGGAATCCCAATGGCCGTTCGATACGCGAGAACATGTGCCGAATGAACGCGCTGCGTCCTTCGCTGAACATTTCCGCGATGGCGATATTATTCACATGATGATTGGGATCGAGATCGGAAAAGCGCGCCTGTATCTCATACCGATGCGGGAAAGCCGTAATTTCAACCTGATTCCGCGTCCATTCGCCAGACATTGCCTCCCCTGTCCTCCCGTTCGTTCCGCCGCCAATCCCGCAGCCCATTAAGCATGACATAGCTAAATTATATATCTTTGTTTTCTCTTGCGGGATAGAAATGCGATTCCGTAAGCAAGCTATTTATCCGTTCGCCAAAGCGGCATCATCGGCACTATCGCGCTTTATAAGCAACGGGGATGCAGACAGCGGGAATGCCAGCGTGGCACAAAAGGAGACCAGATTATGAACAGCGTGGGCATCATTGGCGCAGGCCAAATGGGAGCCGGCATCACCCAGATATCCGCGCTGGCGGGCATCAAGGTGTTTCTTTCGGATGTCTCGCTCGAACTGGCGTCAAAGGGAAAAGCCGGCATCGTCAGGATGCTCGACAAGGCTGTCGAGAAGGGGAAGATCGACGCCGGGACGCGCGATGCGGCAGCGGCGCTGATCCAGCCCGTCGGCGATCTCGAACCCATGCGCGACGCTGAACTGATCATCGAAGCCGCCACCGAGCGCGAAGACCTCAAGCGTTCCATCTTTGCCGATATCGGCAGGATCATGGCCCCTTCGGCCATATTGGCATCCAACACATCCTCCATCTCGATCACGAGGCTGGCCCAGGCTTCGCCGGACGCGAGCCGGTTCATCGGCATGCACTTTTTCAACCCGGTGCCGATGATGCCGCTCCTTGAGTTGATCCGCGGCCTTGGCACATCGGATGCGACGGTCGCCGTGGCGGAGGAGTTCGGCCGGAAGACGGGAAAGAGCACGATCATCGCTGCCGATCGCCCCGGCTTCGTCGTGAATCGCATCCTCATCCCGATGTTGAACGAAGCGATCTTCGCCCTGGGCGAAGGCCTTGCCTCGGTATTGGACATTGACGCCGGCCTGAAACTGGGCCTGGGTCATCCGATGGGTCCGCTTACCCTTGCCGATCTGGTCGGTCTCGACACCCTGCTGGGCGCCATTCGGGTTTTCCAGCAGGATTTTGGCGATCCCAAATACCGCCCCGCTCCGCTATTGCTGAAATTGGTCGAAGCCGGCTGGCTGGGACGCAAGACGGGCCGCGGCTTTTACGACTATAGCGGGGAAACGCCGACGCCGCTGAGCTTCTGAACAATATCCGCTGGATGACCATATGCCGATGAACACCCCTCATTACCTGCAGACCGAACCGCCTGCGATTGGCGATGGAAAAGCCGTGGAAATCGCCGAGGGCGTGCTTTGGCTGCGTATGCCCGTGGGCGGGCGATTGCAGGCGATCAACGTCTGGGCGCTGGCCGACGGGGACGGCTGGACGATCGTCGACACCGGATGGAAAACGCCGGAAACCCAGGCCGCGTGGCAGGAAGCGATGCAACATGAATTGCGCGGCCTGCCGGTTCGCCGGATCATCGTGACGCACATGCATCCCGACCATAGCGGCATGGCCGGATGGCTTGCCCGCGAACAGGGCGCGCCATTGTGCATGACGCGGCTGGAATATCTCACCTTGCGCGCGATAGTCAGCTACATGCCGGGCGAACCGCCCGCCGAAGCGGTCGCTTTCTATCGCAGCGCCGGATGGGATGACGCCGCCGTCCAATATTATAGCAAGCGTTTCGGCACCTTCGGCATCGCGGTATCGGCCGTTCCCGACAGCTTCGTCGCGCTCGAAGACGGACAGATCATTCCGATCGGCGAGCGCAAATGGGAAATCGTCGTCGGCAAAGGACACTCCCCCGAACATGCAATGCTCTATTGCCGCAAGAGCGACCTTCTCATTTCCGGCGATCAGGTCTTGCCGGAAATCTCCTCCAACGTATCGGTTCAGCCGCTGGAACCGGAAGCCGATCCCCTGGACGATTGGCTGACATCACTTGCAGCCATTCGGGAACGGGTCGCTGACACCACGCTGGTCCTGCCTGCCCATGGCCAGCCCTTTCACGGCCTGCATGATCGCGTGGAAGCGGTGGAGACCGGACATGCCGTCGCGCTGGAGCGCCTGTTGGCGCTGCTCGACGAACCGAAACGGGCGATCGACGTTTTTGGAGCCTTGTTCAAACGGCCGATCAGCCAATCGACCCTGATCCTGGCCACGGGAGAAAGCCTTGCCCATCTGGCGCTCCTTACCGGACGCGGGCAGGCGCGGCGCGAGCGGGATGCTTCCGGCGTCTATTGGTGGCGCGCCCGGTAAAGCCAGACCTCAGCGCGCGGCGACCGCCGCTTCACTGATATCCCACAACCGCGTCGCAGCAGCGGCGTCGAGAGCATAATCCTTGACGCCCCGCCGCGGGTTTTCCTCGCTCCAGGGCGCGGCGATCTGGCAGTCTTCCAGATAGTAGCCACCTTCGGTCGCAAATTGCGGCGCGACCACGGCCCATATCGTCGTCGCCACGCCCTGCGCCAGCGTCTTGGGCAGATTGTTGACAGGGCTGCCTGCGGTGGGGGCTGCCGCGCTCATCGTCGGGATCGACTGACGCGTTGCATCCGTGGCGTAGCGTCCCAGTCCCGTTTCGCCGATCCGGCCCGGCATGACCGCATTGGCGATCACGCCCTGGCTTCCGTAACGACGCGTCAGTTCCACCGCGAACAGGACATTGGCGGACTTGGACTGGCCATAGGAAATCCAGGGGTCATAGGGCCGCCGCTCGAAATGCATGTCGTCAAAGTCGACGCCGGACCAGATATGTCCTGCCGATGAAAGCTGCACGACACGCGAGGGCGCGCCCTTCAACAGGGCTGGCATCAGCAATTTTGTCAGCAGGAAATGGCCGAAATGATTGACGCCGATCTGCGTTTCAAACCCGTCGGCCGTCTTGCCGAAGGGGGTTGCCATGACCCCGGCATTGTTGATCAGGACATGGATCGGCTGATCGCCCAACCGCGCGGCAAAGTCCCGTACCGATGCCAGGCTCGCAAGATCCAGATGCAGGACCTGCGGGGCGCGCCCGGTTTCCCGAGCGATCTTCTCCGCCACCTTTTCCCCTGCTGCCACGTCCCGCACGCCCAGCACCGTTTCGGCGCCAACCTGGGCCAGAAGCCGGGCCGTCTCCGCGCCCAGCCCCACTGACGCGCCGGTGATCACGACCCGTTTTCCGGTCAAATCCTGTCCTTCGAGCACCTCTGCGCCGGTACTGCCATGATCGAACTGCTTCAACATTCCTCTCCTCATCGGGTTTTGCCTACAGAGCGGCGGCGGACGCCGGGCGCGCCTTCCCTGTCCGGCGTAAATCACCATGCCCGCGCCTTGCCATCGGGCGTGGCGATCTCCATCGCCCGTTCAGGCCTGTTCGCGCACCTGCATGTCAGGATAGGGGCCGTTGACGACGCCCTCGGGCGGACGGC
The DNA here is from genome assembly GCA_900100475.1 of Sphingobium faniae. Taxonomy (GTDB): domain Bacteria; phylum Pseudomonadota; class Alphaproteobacteria; order Sphingomonadales; family Sphingomonadaceae; genus Sphingobium; species Sphingobium faniae. The sequence goes on from FMTU01000007.1 coordinate 11,179, forward strand.
CTTCGTCCACGACCCATTTCACCATGCGATGCATCTGATACATGCCATCATGTGGCGTGCTCGGCCCGCCCATGGCAAGACCCAGCGGCACCACCCGCTGCACGCCCGACGCCGCCAGCGCGTCACGCAGTTCAGCCTTGCGTCCGTCAGGATAGATGCCCGCGGTCTGCGTCGCGATATTGGTGAAGCGCACCGCATCGGCCAGGTTGCGCACCGGCACGACATTCACCGTCTTGCGGTCGGGATAGAAGTCGACCGGTTCGTCCGAACGGATCACCAGGCCACCGCCATCGGCTTCGCCCCAGACGCGGAACAGCGGCTCCAGCGGACGCAGGCTGTTCACCTGTTCGGCCAGATCGGGCAGCGGCGCCGGACCGATTCCATTGCCCATGAAGCGGTCGCGGCCCAGTTCCTGCAACAATAATTCGCAATAATGATCGGCTTCTTCCTCAGATGCTTCGATGAACTGGAAGCGGCTGGAAAGACAGGCACCCTGATGAGAGACGTTGACGTCGGTCGCCGCCAGTCCCGCCACAACCCGCAAGGTCGCTTCGTCCGCAAAGGCCTCCCGTCCGATGAAGGAGCATGACTGTTTGGGATCGAGCGCGATCAGTTCAAGGCCTGGGCCGAGATAGCGAGTCACATGCCTGATCGCCGCTTCGCCGCCCCAGGCGACGATCTTCTCGAAAAATTGCGGCTGGAAGATGAAGCGCTCCACCGCCTCATCGCCACCGCGCCAATAAACCGCGCTGAACGAACGCACGGTCGGGTGGCCGGGCGCCACCTCGGCCATCGTTTGCAGGATCGCGGTCAGGGTGAAGGGGTTGGACGACGCCATCTTCATCAGATTGACGCCCTTGGTAAGCGCCGCGCGGGCGACATGCGGCGCGCCGCCAGCACCATTGCCCGCCAGAATATTGACGATGCGCGACGGAAAAGCACGGACCAGGCTGACAGCCCCACCGACGCCCGGCACCAGTTTCCAGCCGTCCAGCGCCTGCGCGCCCAATTGCTGCTCCACCAGAAATTCAAGGAATTCGCGTTGGAGGAAATGGCCCTGCGCGCGCAACTGATTCTCAGTGACGCGGCGGCCGAGCGTGTTGACGGCCACCGAATGATCGCGCGCCTTGCGCATGTGGACGTTGCGGTCGAGGTCCATGGCCCTGCCGGTTTCCACCAGCAGGTCGATGATTTCGGCGGTGCTCACATCCGCGGCCGGTGGCGGCGCGGTGCGCGGCCACACCAGCGCGTCCAGTTCCAGCCGGGGCGTGATGAACCCGCTGCCGGTATCGCGCGACCGATGCTCGACCTCCATGGTCTCGACCAATTCCCCCTTCACGAAGAAGGGGACTTTCAGCAACTCAGTCACTGGCAAGCACTCCCCGGATATAGCTGTTGACGCTGCCCGCGCAGGACAATTTGTCGTCATCGACCTCCCTATATCGCTCGATCGTATCCAGCACGGTGGGACCGGGGCGGCCACATGAGCAGCGCGAGGCAGTGTCCACCTGAATCTTGTCGCCCGACAGCAGCGCCCCCCAGCGCGCCTCGATCAGCAGGTCGAAAAAGGCCGCGCGTCCTTCGACCACGCCGCTATCCATGGGCATGTCGATCGCGCGGGTCGCATCGCGGTCGACCAGCACCACCGGCTGCCATGGCGGTATATGATAATGCCCCGCTTCGCACTGCATCATCCGGGTCGAGATTTCCGACATGGCATAGCCCGCCAGCACCTTGTTCCCATCAATGCCATAAATCCCGAAAATCTGTTCAGCATAGTCCGGCGGGAAATTATTACCCTTGGTATTGCGGCGGATGCTGGGGCCGACGATGGAGTCGGGGTGCAGCGCGTCCCCGGTCACGCCCCGATCACGCATCGCATTGGCGAGCGCCCAATGCTGCGCGGCCAGCCCCATCAGCATGATCGGTTCGTTCCGGCGGGAAAGGATGTCCTCCGCCATCCTGTCGAACAGGGCAGCCATGTGCCTGGCGCGCGCCGTCGCATCACGTTCCAGCGCCTCGATCTCGCCCGGCGACGCCGTGCCGGCGACCATGGCGCGCCGCAGCCGCGCCATGCGGTTGATGTCAGACACCCGGCCCGGCTCATCCGTCAGGAAATGAATATCGCCCGGCCGGCCATAAGCCTGCGCCATCAAATGAAAACTGCGGGTGAACTGGTTGAAACCCTGGCTGGAGACCAGGCCGTAAAAGGGCCGGTCTGCCCCGGGTTCCTGGCCCGTCTTCCAGCGGATGCCGGGGATCAATCCCCTGCGTTCGAAATCCGCCGCCGACTGATCGAGGAACGAGCATTTGCCGGTCGTGCCGCTGGTCGCGTTCAGATGATGGCCCGCGCTGTGCATGGCGGCGATCCAGTCGTCGACATCGGTCGCGCCCGACACATCGACGTCCTCGGCGCCCGGCTGCGCCGTCAGCGTGGCGAGCCATTTGCTCATGTAGCGCCACTGGCCCTTTTCGACCAGCATCTCGGGATAGCTCTTATAGGTGGTGTGCGAAAACAGGATCGGCACCAGATCGGCGGCGGACCCGACCTTCTCCAGCCCGATTTCCTTGCAGCGCTGGCGCAAGGCGGGAATGCGAGCATGCTGCTCCTCAAATCGTTCGGCGATCGCCGCCTGTTGCAGCGGCGCCAGTTCTTCCACCGTATGGAGATAGGGATCGGCCTCGTTCAGCATCGCCACGAGCCTGTCGGCATTGGCACCCATTAAGCAGCATCCTTCCCGGTCAGCCTGTAGGAAAATGCTAGGTCCGCGGGCGGCCCATCGTCCAATAGCAATGACTCTACCCATCATAAGAAATCCCGTATAATCATCGCTTATGGAGTTTTCGCTTCGCGCCCTCGACCAACTGATCGCCGTGGTGGAGGAAGGGTCTTTCACGCGGGCCGCTAAACGGATGCATGTCGCCCAACCCTGGCTGTCGGCACGCATCAGGCAATTGGAGGAATTGGCCGGTCTGCGCCTGCTGGACCGCAGCACCCGGACGATCCGCCCAACGCCCGACGGCGAGATTTTCCTGGCGCAGGCGCGGATCGTCGTGCGCGAGGCACGCCATCTCGCCAATCTGTCACGCGACCTGACAGAGGGGGCTGGCACGCTGCGGGTCGGCGCCGCCCCCTACACCTATTTCATGCCGGAGCGGCAGGCCCTCCTGGAAGGCTTCGCGGCCGCCTATCCCGGCATCAGTCTGGAAATCGAGAATGGTCAGGACCCTCAACTCCGCCAGGCGGTGTTGCAGGGCGATCTCGATGCTTCGATCGTCACCGGATCAGCGCCGGAGGGCTGCGATCATCTGCTGCTGCGGCCCAGCCCCGTCACGCTGATGCTGCCGCGCGAACATCCCCTCGCCACTCTCGAACGGATACCGCTCGAAGCGCTTGCAGGCGTTACCATCGCGGCCTGGCGGCGCTCCGCCAATCCTGTCGCCTGGGACGAAACCGTGGGCCATATGGCGGCGGCCGGCGCGGAAATCCTGCCATTGCCCGAACCCATGCGCCGGGCGCAGATCGACCTCGCCCGTCGCGAACGGCTGATCCTGGCCGTACTGGGCACGCTGCCGGATTATGACGAGGCGGCGGACATGAAGGATGACAGCGCTTGGGTGACGCGGCCCATGACGGATCAAAGCCTGCGTGCCGATGTCACCCTGATTCGCCAACATCAGGACAGGCCACGACGCGCGCTCGATCGCTTCTGGTCCTATGCGCGGCGCAATCTCAGTCCATAACAGCCTGTTCAAGCAACCATCGCCATTCTTCAGGCCATCAACCGTAGCGGTGGCGACCCGTGCTGGCTCAACAGGAAGGGCGTCATGGGACTCCCGCCCTCAGTCCAACGGCCTTGAGACGGATCGGCGATGCTGCGTCCGGTGACAAAGCGACGTCCCCCGACGTCAGGACATTGACGGGCGGGAGCGCCTCGCGAGGACACCGTTCTCCTATCATATGAAATCCCGTCTGACAGAGCGAGCGATTGCTATTGGACGGCCGCCTTCCGGCATCCGTAGCATCCCCATCTTCAGGGGGAGGCGAACGGTGTGAGAAACGGCGCTCAACGACAGGCAGCAAGGAGCCCTATGCGCAGATTCTCCGCAACGTCCAACGCGACGGAAGCCGGTCCGGCAAATGCGCGCTTTTCTCCGCAGTCGCGCCTGCTGCTCGCCATGCTGCTCGCTGTTTATACCTGCAACTTCGTCGATCGTTACATCATGTCGCTGCTGCTCGAACCGCTGCGGCATGAATTTAATCTCAGCGATCGACAATTGGGTATCATGGGCAGCCTCGTCTATGGCCTTGCCTATGCCATGGCCGGCATTCCCATGGGGCTGCTGGTCGACCGGATCAGCCGCAAGAAACTGATCACGGTTACGCTGCTCCTATGGAGCAGCCTTACGGCGTTGTCGGCGGCGGCAACCAGTTATGTGAGCATGTTGATCATCCGAAGTGGTGTCGGCGCAGCCGAGTCCGCCGCCGCGCCCGCCTCCTATTCGATGATAGCGGACAGTTTCCCGCCATCACGCCGAGCCACCGCAGCGGGCATTTTCTTCGTCGCCTCGCCGCTCGGCCTGTTCATCAGCTTCGCGGGCGGCGGCTATCTCGTGGCTGAATATGGCTGGCGCGCCGCCTTCCTGGTGGCGGGCCTGCCGGGGGTGGTTCTGGCCGTCCTGACGCTGCTGCTGCTGCGTGAACCGGAACGCGGCCGCTACGATCGCGCCGCCGCCCAGAGCCATGATCCGATCCAGCCCGCGCCGCTGATGGAAACGCTGCGCTATCTGGCGAACGATCGCCTGCTTCTCTGCATGATCGGCGCGCTCATGCTGACCGCCATGTCCGCCGCCTCGATGACCGCCTGGACCGCGTCCTATTTCGTGCGGCTCCATGATCTGCCGCTACGCGACGTCGGTCTTCTGATCGCGACGCTCGGAGGTCTCGCCATCATCGTCGGTTCGGCAGGGAGCGGCTGGCTGGCCGATCGCCTGGCGGGGCGGGACATTCGCTGGCCGCTATGGCTCGCCGGCTGCGGCGCGCTGCTGGCGATGCTGTGCGGGTTGCTGATGGCCTATGCCGGGACGCTCGCGATCGCGGCGATCGGCATGTTCCTCTACAAGGGCATGGCGGCCACTCATATCGGCCCCAGCTTTGCGACAACCATCAACAATGCGCCGGTTTCGATGCGCGGCACGATCATGTCGATCCAACAGGTTGCGCTCAATTTCGTGGGCTTTGGTCTTGGCCCGCTGGTGACGGGCATCCTGTCCGACGGCTTTGGCGGCGGCGATTCCCTGCGGCCGGCGATCGCTATGACGCTGGCGATCAACCTGCCAGCCGCGCTGATGTTGCTCATAGCCGCATGGCAGGTGCAAAAGCGCGCTCAGGCCCAATCAGGGCCGTCTCTTTCCGCCGGGGACAACATATGATCTGTGCCAGTTCTGCCCCGGCATTGCCTGATCAGCAGAAGTCACATCCAACCGGAAGAGGTCAGTGCACCCCTGTCCGAATATTCAGACAATGATGGGTCTTTCGTAATAGAATGCCTTATGAACAGCGCTCAATCAGCTCAAATCCACCATGACATTTCCCAACTCGGCATCCGCTATGCCATGGCTATCGACGGGCGAGATTTTGCGGGATTGGCGGCCTGCTTCACGCCCGATGGCATATGGGCCGGTCCCAAGGGCGAGCGGAAAGGACGCGCTGAGATTGCCGATTATGTCGAAATGGCGGTCGGCCATCTGACAGCCACGCAACATATCGCCACCAATTTTCGCGTCGAGACGGACGGCTCCAGCGCGGCCATGCATTCATCCTTCATCGCGACCCATATCCTCCATGGCGACATCTATCAGATCGGCGGCCGCTATGAGGATCGGATCATGCGGGATGGCGGCATATGGCTGTTCGCCCGGCGCGACATCGTTCCGCTCTGGGCCAGCGGCAATCCGGGAGTCATGGATCGACCATGACCCGCGCAACCCAATGCCATCGGCACGCCGATGCGCTGCTCGGCCGCTCGACCGGTCAGCCATCAGAGAATGAAGCTGAGATTGCCGATGGGACCATCATTATTGATCAGGTAGACCCGCTTTTCGACCAACCGCAGCCCGTCCGGCTTGCGCCGGAGCCGGTGGACCATGCGGCCGGCAAGAAGATCGACCTTTCCCAACCGGTAAGCCGCCAGGGACAATATTGATTGCACTTCGATCAATCCGCCGCGCGCGCCTCCCACCCGCACATTGGTGATCGCGTGGCTGCATCGGGAAAGAGGCTGCTGCGCCAGTGCAAATCCGCCCTGCAATCGGGCGATACGATCGCACAGCCCCTCATAGCGGTCATAGATCAAGGCAATGTGGATTTCCGGATCGGCATCGTCGTCGTTGCAGGGAACCCAGTAGAGCGCATCCTGCTCCCACAACGCCAGCCATGCATCATAATCACGCGCATCAATCAGCGCCGCCTCATGGAACAGAAAATCCTCGACCTCGGCCCGTGCAGGCAAAGCCGGAGCCATGGCGGCGTCCATGATCGGACCGTCCACTTCGCTCACGACACGGCCTCCAGCCGGGGCATGATCGCTTCCGCTTCCATCATCGTCCGCCATTGCCGCCAGATGGCGCGTTGGGCGATTTCGTCGGTGATCTGGCCCATGGCGTAACCATTGCCGCCTTGCTGCTCCATCGTCGCGCCGCGCGACAGCAGAACCCAGGGGTCGCCCCCCGCGCGCAGACCATGCTGTACCCGCCTGAATATTTCGACATCGTCGGGCGCCCCCGCGCCTGCCGGTCCGTAAAAGGCTTCGTGGGCACGCAGCCGTCGCGTGTTGAGCGCCCTGGGCGCGCCCTTCAACAGCACCGGCAGCAGATAGACTTCGGTCCTGTCAACGGAGATCGGCTGTATCATGCGGATATGCGAGCCGATGAAGATGACGTTCGGAAAGATCATCAGGTGGACGCTGCCCTTGGCCAGCAGATGACGCCCCCGTTCTTCACCGTGCCGGGCCATCAGCGCATCGGCATATTCCCTGACCGGCCCCTCCCCCATGGCGATCGCCGGATTGCTCTGCGATCCCGATCGCATCAGCCCTGTATTGTGCCAGGATGCATGGCCATTGCCGAGGTCATACAGATGCGCCTGCGTCCGGCTCGTCGCATGGACCCGCGGGTCGTTGCCGGTCCGCGCCCTGATATTGTCGAAATGGCTGCGATGGACGAAATTGGGGTGGTAGCCGTCCATGCTGTTTTCGAGCTGCAGCTTCCAATTGCCGTCATAGACCGTCTTGTGCACCCCCGCGCGCACGTCCAGATCTCCGTCGGGCGACATGTCGGTGAGGTCGTCCAATTCCGCCAGAACTCCGGCCCCGAGATGTTCGCGCAAGCTCGATCCCTCGCTTCGCAGGCTGGCGAAAACGAGACCGCGATAATTCTCTACCCTGGCGGCCGGCCGCAGCCCCAGGGTGGAACGATCGAACGCCTCATCATAACGATCCCCATAAGGCACGGCCGCCAGATCGCCGTTCAAGCGGAACCGCCATCCATGATAGGCGCAGGTGAAGCCATCGGCATTGCCGCGTTCGGCGACGCAGACGGCGTTGCCCCGATGCGTGCAGCGGTTCATCAACACGCGGACCGCGCCTTCATGATCGCGGACGAAGATGACCGGCTGCCGTCCGATCGCACGCAGGCGGAAATCGCCCGGCCGCGGGATTTCTCCTTCATGACCGACATAAACCCATGTGGCCGCGAAGATCGCCTCCATTTCCCGCTCGAAAATCGCGGGGTCGAGATAGACGCTGCCATGCACGCGGTCTTCCTGGACGAGGTCGCCAAAGCTCTTCATCGCTGCTCCACTCCTTCATCCCGCGCGGGGGCTTCAACCGATAAGGTGCGATCGCGGTCCGGCGACGGGCGAGCGGAGATAAGCGCCCCGGCTTCGATCGGCGACCTTGCTCATCGCTCCATTATGCGACGCCTTATCCCGACTGTATGATATCGGCACGAAGCTGTGAACCGAACGGGTGCGCCGCATGCTCACCGAGCGTCCAGCTTTTCGTGCCGAACCGCCAAAGCTGCGGGCTGGCCGTGGAGGGGAGACGTTCGCGGCCATGAAGACCGACTCAACCCGCGATGAGCCAGGCGCCCCATCGCTTGCGGCAGACGCTGAGGGATCGGCTGTTCCCGCACTGGGCGAACAGCTCCAACCCACCCAGAATATGCTGGAAATCGAACCGGTCGTGCGGAAAGCGCTCCCCCCCTGGCGGACGCATGGATGTAAAATGCACGACAAAATATGCATATAAGTTATGAATTATATATATTCTATCTATTTGACGCATATCGCGGATAGGCAGATGATGCATCTCCATTATCAAGCGTTCCCGCCCGCGAAGCGCATGATCAAACCATAATCGGAGAGAAAAAGATTCCTTCCCGCCCTCCTGAAAGCGTCGGCATTGTCGGGCTTGGCGATCAAGGCGCGCCGATCGCCCTGCGCCTGGCCAAGGCGGGTCACATGCTGTCTTTTCACGCCCGCCGCGCGGAGGTGCGCGACCGCTTCATGAGCAAGGGGGCGACGCCATTGTCCCTGCCCGACCTCGGCCGTATCAGCGACATGCTGCTGGTGGTCGTCGGCGACGAGCATGATGTCCGGAATGTCGTGGTGGAAAGCGGATTGCTGGATGCAATGCGGCCCGGCGCGATCCTGGTGATCCACAGTTCCATTCCGCCCGACGCCGTCCGCGCCCTCGCATCGCAAACGGAGATGCGCGGCGTGCACCTGCTCGACGCGCCGGTCAGCGGCGGGCGCGACCGTTCCTATGCGGGCGATCTCACTATCCTCGTTGGCGGCGAGCCAGCGGTGGTCGATGCCGTGCGCCCCGTCATGACCGCTTATGCCTCCCGCATCGTGCGCGTGGGTCCGGCGGGCAGCGGGCAGCGCATCAAGTCGCTCAACAATTATTTCTATGCCGCCCATCTCGCGACGGCAGCAAAGATGATCGAACTGATCCGCGCCTTCGGGTTGGACATCGAAGCGGCGGCCGAAGCTCTGCCTCTATGCAGCGGCTCCAGCGCCGCTTTCGCCATGCAGGCACGCCATATCTTCGAGCGGACGCAGCATGACAAAGGCGTGGAGCATGCCATGGACCTGCTGACCGGGGTGGTTGAAAGCCTGCGCGCCTCCGCCCGGTCGGCAGGCGTGGATCTGGGACCGATCGACCGGCTGGTGGATCAGGGGCTGGCCGGCGAACGCGCCCGCGCGGGGATAGGGAAGCCTGATTTTTGTTGATGAGATTGCGATCCCCGCGCCAAAGGCCGTACAGAAGGGCGGGCAAGGCGAGGCATGCGTGCAAAGGTAAACTGCCAGATCATACGATCGCGGCGGGACAGGCTGCATGGGGTCCGCAGCGGAACGGGCGAAAGATTCTGCCCGACTGACGCGCTCCCCGACCAGGCAGAACAGATATTCACGCGTGCAAGCGTGAACGCAATCAGGAGAAGATGATGACGCAAGCAACATCCAGGGACCAGATCACGTCGATCACGATGATGGACCCGAAGGTGATAGCCTGCCCCTTCCCGACCTATCATCGCCTGCAGGCGGAACGGCCCGTCCACCGTGATCCCCAGACCGGCTATTTCGAAGTCACGCGTTATGACGACATGCGCGCGATCGCGCAGGATGCCGAAACCTTTTCCAACAAGTTCAACCGGCAGAACAGCCGATCGCAGGCGTTGCAGGCGGAAATGCAGAGGCTCTACGACGCCGCCGGCTTTCCGCCGGTGCCCACTCTGCTGAACAATGATCCCCCGGACCATCGCGCCATCCGCTCGCTGGTGGACAAGGCATTCCTGCCGGCGCGGATCGGCGCGCTGCAACCGGCCGTCGCGGCGGAAGCGGCAAGGCTGGTGGACGCCTTCATCGACCGGCGCCAATGCGAGTTCATGGCGGAATTCGCGATCTCGCTGCCGGTCAACATCATCGCCGATCAACTCGGCGTGGCGCGCGACCAGCGCCCGGTGGTGCGCGACGGGTCGGACTCGCTGCTGGCCGTCGCCGATCCGATGACGCCCGACGACATGATGCTGCATCATACCCGGCGCATCATCGGGATGCAGACGCTGATCGCGGAGCGTATCGACCATGCGCGGCGCAAGCCCGACGACACGATCCTGAGTGCGGTGGCGAACGATACCGAGCAGCGGTTCGACATTCCGCTGCTGGTCCACCTGTTCCAGAGCATCCTTGTCGCGGGCAATGAAACGACGACCAACGCGCTCGGCAATTCGATGCTGATGCTGGTGGACGATCCGGCGCTCTTCGCCCAGGTCAAAGCCGACCCGAGCCTTGTCCGCGCTTTTGTCGAGGAATCGCTGCGCGTCAAATCTCCCTTCCAGGGCTTCTACCGGGTCGCGACCCGCGATACCGAACTGCATGGCGTGGCGATTCCCAAGGATTCGCTGATCGTGCTGCGCTGGGGGGCCGGAGGTCATGACCACGACCAATATGAATGCCCGGAACAGATCAGGCTGGATCGCCCGAACCTCACCAAGCATCTGACGTTCGGCGCGGGAACCCATTTCTGCCTGGGCAACCTGCTGGCCCGCACCGAAATGCGCGCGGCCTTCGCGGAAATCACGCAGCGGCTCGACAATGTGCGGCTGGCCGACGCGCCGGACGCGCGAACGCTGGCGCCGACCTTCTTCAACCAGGGCGTCGCCCGCATCGACCTGCGGTTCGATCGCGCCGCCTGATAGCGCGATTTGCCAATCGAGGGCTGCCAGCCGCGCTCCGCTGGCTTGCCTGACGGTCGGGAAAGCAAAATGATGGAATGTCCATGACCAGACCCGCGAAAATCCGGGAAGACGCCAGGCAAAATCGCAGGCAGATATTATACGCGGCGGAGGCTGTCTTTGAGCATGACGGCGTCGATGCCCCGCTGTCCGCGATTATCGCGCGGGCGGGTATAAGCCGCGCGACATTCTTTCGCCATTTCCCGGATCGGCAAGAACTGCTCGCGGCCATTCTCGCACGCACCATCGTCGATCTGGAGCAGGAGATTGATCAGGTGCGGGACCCCGCGCATCGTCTGGCCAGGATCATGGAAGTACTCGCCGAAGGCCTGGGCGCTCGCCCGTCGCTGAGCAGCTATTGGCTTGGGTGGAACAAGGATCATCCGGCGTTGAGCGAAGCCCATGAAAAGGTGGAAGGGATGTTCGCGGACGCCATTGGCCCGGCAAAGGAAGCCGGATTGTGCCGCCCAGACCTGACGAGCCGCGATATGGTCATGTTCGCCAGGATGATCGGAACAGCCGTTCGCGCGGCCTCTCCCGAACAACGGGCCGGGGTGGCGAAGCGTTCGGCCCAACTCCTCCTTGAAGGATATGCCGCTCGACATGCGGCGGCCTCGCCGGGAGACGATCGGAATTGAGCGCAGAGGGCCTGGGCAGCTACCCCACTCTGCCTTGTTGACTCTGTCCATGGAGGCATATAAACGAGACCAATAGTCTCACTTAATGAGAAGCAGGTCGGATCGCGCGGCCTGACAAGCGGATCGAGGAGGGGAAGCTGTCGTGAACGGCCTGCATCTGAACGATGTTCTGGATCGCAATCGTCCCGCGGAGCCGGAAGCGCTTCGACGCGGCGCCGAAGAATTGCGTCTGGCGATTATCGACCTGATCGACGGCGCGGGTCTGGGGCATTATTCGAGCACCTTCTCGATCGCTGAACTCCTGACCGTTCTTTATCGGCGGACAATGCGCCTGAAGCAGGGCGACCCGGCCTGGCCGGATCGCGACCGCTTCCTGCTGGGCAAGGGCCATGCGGCTGTCGGCCTCTGGCCTCTTCTGGCGGAACTGGATTATTTTCCCGCCGACTGGCTGTCCGATTTCGGAAAGCTGGGCGCGCCGCTTACCGACCATCCGAACATGCGGACCACGCCGGGTGTCGATTTCAGTTCGGGGTCGTTGGGCCATAACCTGTCGGTGGGGATCGGCATGGCGCTGGCCGCGCGGCTCCAGAAGCGGGACTATCGCACCTTCGTCATCCTGGGCGATGGCGAATTGCACGAAGGACAGGTTTGGGAAGCGGCGATGGCGGCGTCCCACTTCAAGCTGGGCAATCTTGTCGCCATCGTCGACGCCAATGGCAGTTGCGCGACCGGCTCCACCTCATCGGTGATGAACATCGAGCCGGTAGCTGGTCGTTTTGCGGCGTTCGGCTGGGCCGCGTCCGACATTGACGGACATGACATAGCCGCGATCATCAAGGCGTTCGACACGCTGCCCGATCCCGGCATGTCCGTTCCGACCTGCATCGTGGCCCGCACGCTCAAGGGCAAGGGCGTATCCTTCATGGAAGAGACGCCGCGCAAATGGCACCTTGGCTTTTTGGGCTCCGAAGATCGCGCGCGCGCGCCGCGACGGAAATCAGGGAAAGGCTCTGAACATGGGGGAAGCGGTAGACGTTTTTTCATTCACCGCGGGCGAGGCTGAGGTCGATGGCGGCGAGTCGATTGGCGCGGCGCTCGCGAAACTGGGCGACGAGCGTCCGGATATCGTGGTGGTCGCACCCGATCTTTCGGGCGCGCCGATCGCCGCCATCTTCGCGGCGCGCCATCCTGAACGCGTCTTCGATTGCGGTATCGCCGAATGCAATGCCATGTCGGTCGCAGCGGGTCTCGCCGCTTCGGGCTACATCCCCTTCGTGCTTCAGATGGGCGCGTTCAGCGCATTGAAATGTGCCGAGCAGATCCGCACGGACATGGCCTATACGCAGCTCCCGGTCCGCATCCTTTCGGCCTGGTCCGGCCTCACCATGGCCTATTTCGGCACCAGCCATCACGCGGTGGAGGATATCGCGATTACGCGGGCCATCGCGGGGCTTACGGTCGTCGCACCGTCGGACCCGCATTCCGCGCTGGCGCTGCTTCGCTCAACCCTGGATCATCCCGGCCCCGTTTTCTTCCGGATTGCATCGGGTGACGAACCGCGGCTCTACAAGGGCATCCCGTCCGTGGCGCGTGGTCAATTCCTCCGCCTGCACGAAGGGCGCGACGCCACCATCATCGCGACGGGCCTTGCGATCCATTGGGCATTCGCCGCCGCATCCATGCTGGAGGGGGAAGGCATCCAGATCGGCGTCCTGGACGCTGTCTATCTGAAACCGCTCGATGAGGCGGCGATTCTGGAGGCGGCGTGGGAGACGGGACGCATATTGACCGTCGAAGAACATAATGTCGCCGGTGGCCTCGGCACGGCCGTTGCGGATGTGCTGGCGCGTAACGGCGCGGGCGCGAAGCTGAGTGTGCATGGGCTGCCGGACGAGCATCTTCTGGTTGCCCGGCCTGCCGAGTTGCATGCCCATTATGGCCTGACGCCTGAAGGGATCGTGGAAAAGATCAGGACGCTCCTGGAGGCACGGTAGCGTCTGTAGCAAAAGGAAGGCAGGATGAAGGTCGCGGCCATCATATCGCAAGGGCGTCTGGGCGTGCGCGAGCAGGATATGCCGGAGCCGGGCGCGGGAGAGGTGCTGCTGCGGATCGGCCGCGTCGGCATTTGCGGCAGTGATCTGCATTATCTTCCCCATGCGCCCGTGGGCGGGGTCATCGGCCATGAGTTCGTCGGAACGGTTGTGGCTCAAGGGCCGGGGGTTTCCAGCCCGGCGCTTGGCGAGCGGGTCTGCACCATACCCTGCATCGGCTGCGGCCGTTGCGCGGACTGCCTTGCGGGCGACCCGGTCCAATGCCCCGAAGTCCGTTTCCACGGCGGCGGCAAGCTGGAAGGCATGGGCGGCTTTAGTGAATATGTCCTGGCGGGCGCGCGCGAGTGCATCCGCCTTCCCGACAATGTGCCCGATGCCACCGCGGCCTTGATCGAGCCATTGGCGGTCGGGCTACACGTCGTCGAAAGCGCCGCCATGCAACCGGGGGAACGGCTGCTGGTTCTGGGCGCCGGGCCGATCGGCCTTGCCTGCGTGACCTGGGCACGGGCGCTTGGCGTGGGCGATATCGTGGTGAGCGATCCGCTGGCGGCGCGCCGCGACCTCGCGCTTCGCATGGGGGCGACCGGGACCGTGGACCCCATGACTGTCGAACCCGGCGCTTTCTGCCGGAAACGCCATGGCATCGAAGCCGATGTGGTGATCGAGTGCATCGGCCGGCCGGGCCGGCTGGACGCTGCTGCGGCGGCGGCCCGGCGGAGCGGGCGGGTGATGCTGGCCGGCATGCTGCTGGAGGAAGAAAGCTATAATCCGATGCCGCTTTTCATGAAGGGACTGCGGATACAGTTCGTCATCCAATATGCCCTTCGGCATTTCGCGCATGCGGTGACGATGCTGGAGCAGGGCCGGATCGACCCCACGCCGATGATCACGGCGCAGATCGCGCTGGATGAACTGCCCGACATGATGGAAAAACTGCTGCGGCCAAACCCCCATTGCAAGGTGCTCGTCGCGCCTCATTCCTGATCCGATCGGCGATTGGGCGGACGGGAATCGCTCTCCATTTTAACTGGTATTTTATATACTTCTTTTTTTTGACAATGGCGCCGATGTTTGTCAGACTCCTCCTGTCACGCATTGCCGAGCGTTGCGCGCCAATGACGACAAGATGCAGGACGCGACGATCTCGATAGGAGGATCTGAACCCCATGTGTGGCGAATGGGAACAAGCATGCGCTGAAAGGATAGATCATGGCTGACACCTGGCTTCCATCCCTCACGACTGCGACGCCGCAGGAGGGTTTTGAACTCGCCACCAAGCTGGCCCGTGTCGGGGTGAAGTTGACCCAGCCATCCAGTGAAATTCGCGACAAATTGCGCGCGACATATGAGCAGGACGCCGGCCAGCTTATCGCATCTTCGCAAGTGATCGCCATCCATTTTCAGACCGTGTCGGCCGCCAACAACTACTGGCGGGAAGGATGATTCAGATTTGGGACAGGATGCACCTGTTCCGCGTCTGAAGCAGGATCGAACCCCATATTTGCAGCGAATGCTCGCCACTGTTTCCGGGCATCCTCAGGCGTGGCCTGCTGCCTTTCAATCGCGGCAAGCCCATCGCCGCGACAGACCTGCCCCATAATCTTCAATGGAGCGGCTGGAAGCCTGTGTCGTCTGGTTCGCCCTGCCCCGCTCGTTCACGCTCCAGCCTGAAGAATTGGGCGCCGTCTCCACGAACGCGTGCCACAGACATGAATCAGCAACTTGACATGTATACCAACTTAGTTACCTAGTAAGACAGGTCCGGAACCTGTGATGTTTACCGGACATGCATAAGGGGAGGTAGATCATGACCAGATCCCGTGTCAGCGCTATGGTTGCAACGTCCGCCATCGCGCTTGCCGCACATTCCGTACCGGCTTTCGCCCAGGAAAAACCCGCAGAAGCAGAAGCAGTTAATCCCAGCACCATCGTCGTTACGGCGCGCCGGCGCGAAGAAAATCTGCTCGACGTTCCGGTCGCGGTGCAGGCTCTTTCGGGCGATGCGCTGATGACCAGAGGTGTGGAGCGCGTTGACGATCTCCAGACCGCGACTCCGGGTTTGAAAATGGCGCCGACGGCCGGTCGCCGTTCCAACTCACAATATGAACTGCGCGGCATCACGACGATCGAATCGTTGATCACGGAAGATCCGGCGGTCGGCGTCTATGTCGATGACGTCTATCGCGCCCGCGCCACGGGCACCAACCAGTCCTTCTTCGATATTTCCAATGTTCAGGTGCTCTACGGTCCGCAGGGCACGCTGTTTGGCCGTAATTCGACCGGCGGCGCCATCCTGATCAATTCGAACCGCCCGACCGATCGGTTCGAGGGATCGCTGGAGGCGGGCTATGGCAATCTCGATCAATATAAGGTGACGGCTGTCCTGAACGTG
The DNA here is from genome assembly GCA_900100475.1 of Sphingobium faniae. Lineage (GTDB taxonomy): Bacteria > Pseudomonadota > Alphaproteobacteria > Sphingomonadales > Sphingomonadaceae > Sphingobium > Sphingobium faniae. The sequence continues at coordinate 27,060 of FMTU01000007.1, forward strand.
CCGTTATCGGACAAGCTGCAAGTCCGCCTCGCCGGTGAGCGGACGAAGGCTGACGGCTATGTACTCAATGGTTCTACGGGCAATATGCTGGGCAGCAAGGATAGCTGGGCGGGCCGCCTGTCCGTCCGCTTCGCGCCGACCGACACCGTCGAAAACCTGCTGATCGTCAACGGCTACAAAGCCAATGATGGTGGCACGCCCAACGTGCTTTACGGTCTGCGCTCCTCGACGACGCCGGATATTTATGGACAGGTGCCCGCGCTTGCCTTTGCGCCGGGGTTGGTGGCGCTGGCTCAGGCCGCCATGGCCGCTGAACGGCAGCGCGGGTACAGGACGACCTATCTGGATGCTGCCGGGGCCACCATTCCGGGCGTCGCGGCTCCTCTGACGGGGATGACCGGCTATTTCCTCAAGGGAACGGCGCTGCTTGGTCGCGATCCTTATGAAAAACCGCGCAATGTCGGCATCTCGAACACGACGACATTCGAATTGAGCGACTCAGTGACGCTGAAGAACATCTTCGGCTATAATTACACGAAGCTGGAAACATCGACGGACCTTGACGGCACGCCGCTGAAGCTGGTCGACACCTATTATCTGACGAAGAACAATCAGTTCTCGGATGAAATCCAGCTCCTGGGTGAAACGGGCCGGTTGAACTGGGTTCTGGGCGGCATGTATTTCCAGGAAAAGGGCACCGACTTCCAGCCGGCGGTGCAATTCGTCGCCTCTTATGGCAGTTCGTTGCTGCGCGGCCTCAACCGCAGCATCGGTCTCTTCGGCCAAGGCACCTACAAGCTGACCGACCAGCTTAGCCTGACGGCCGGCGCGCGTTATACATGGGACACGCGCAAGGTTCGCTATCTGGACAATCTCTCTGCGCCGGTCGGCGCGTCCCTGGTGACGGATGGCGGATATGGAGTCGATTATTCGGCTTCCGACGCATGCAACCTGAAGGCCGCGCCGGCGGGGCAGCCCTCTCTCATCAACGATGGCATTTGCGGCATCAATCGCAAGGCCAAGTTCAAGGAGCCATCCTACACGATTACGCTGGATTACAAGCCCGATCCGGACACCCTGCTCTATATCTCGCATCGGCATGGTTATCGCGCAGGTGGGTTCAACGCCCGCATCTCGCCGAACGGGTCCTATGATGTGCAGTTCGCCAACACACAGGCTTTCGCGCCCGAGAAGGTCAACGACATCGAAATCGGCTTCAAAGGCAACTATCGTTTCGGTGACGTGCGCGTCCGGACGAGCATCGCGGCTTACAATGCCTGGTATTCGGGTATCCAGAAACAGGTCACGCAGTTCGTGAACGGCGCGGGCGTCACCATCATCACCAATGCGGGCGATGCGGAAGTCAAGGGTTTCGAAGCCAATCTGGGCATTACGCCGGTCAGCGGTTTCGATATTGACGGCTTCGTCAGCTACACGGACGGACATTACAAGGACTTCCCGAACCCCGATCCCAATGCCATTCCGGCGCTCAAGCTGATCCAGTCGGTGCCGTTCACCACGGCGAAATGGACAGGCGGCGTGACGACCGCGCTGACGCCGATCGACAATGAAATGGGCCGGGTGAGCTGGATCACCAGCTATTCCTATCGCTCATCCTATTATGGCGGCAATTCGCTGCCGTCGCTCAACGAAGAAGCCCGCATGCCGATCCAGCACAATGTCAACATGATGTTGAATTGGGACAATATCGGAAGCAGCAACTTCTCGGCTTCGCTCTGGGCGCGCAACCTGACCAACGAACTGCGCTATCTGGGTGTGATCGACCTCGTGCCGACCTTTGGCATTGCCGTGGCGACCATTGGTGAACCGCGCACCTATGGCTTTACGCTGAAATATAAGTTCGGCCAGTAAAGGGCGGAACTGAACACCCAATAAATGTCCCCGCAGATCGCGGGGACATTTTTCATGCCGCTTGTGGATCGAAGCCGCCGCTGGCGAAAGCCACGCCTCCCGCAGCGCAGCCCCTTCAAATATCCCACTGCAACCACAATTCGCTGACCGTGTTGACCATGGCGGACTGCTGACGTGGCACAGTCCCTGCCTTGACATGGAATTCGGGAATGCGCGGTAGCCATTCCTGCAGCCATACCATGACCTCCCGCTTCGCCAGGATCGAGCCGGGGCAGCGGTGCGGACCATTGCCGAAGGTTGCATGAGGGATGGGCGCAGGCCGGTTGAAATCGACCGTCAACGGGTTCGGCACCGTCTCTTCGTCCAGTCCGACGAGCGCCGATACGCCCTGGATCTGATCCCCGGCCTTCAGCGTGACGCCACAGAATTCGCGATCCTTTCGGATCAGGCGGGCTGTATTGGATACGCCATGGCGCCGGAAAAGTTCTTCCACGGCATGGGGGACAAGGTCCGGATTATGGACCAGTTGCTTCACATGCGCGGGATTTTGAGCCAGGAACTTGGCGCAGAAGCCCAACATATTCTTGACCGTATCCAGTCCGCCAGACAGCGCCAGCGTGGCCATGCCCACGGCTTTGCGTTCCTCGATCTTCTCGCCGTTGACCTTCGCGTTCATGATCCTGGTCAACAGGTCGTCGGTCGGATGCTGCTTACGCAATTCAATCTGCCGCTCGATATATTGCATCAGGCCGATGCGCGCCTCATGGGCCATGGCGGGATCGGGCGACTGGGCGATGGCGTCGGCGAACGGCAGCAACTGCTCGCGATCCTCCAGCGGCAGACCCATCATCGTCAGAAAAACGATGATGGGCAGCACTTTCGTATATTCAGTGACGAATTCGCATTCACCCCGAGGATGGAAGCCTTCGATAAGGTCGATGGTGAATTCACGAACCACATCCTCGACCTGCGCGACGACCTTGGGCGAGAAGGCGGGCGAAATCAGCAGGCGATAGGGGCCGTGTTCCGGCGGTTCGATATCGATCGGCGGGGCCGGAAACGGTCGCTGCTGCCTGGGCACAAGAGCGCCCGCCATGCCGAAATGTTCATAGTCATGTTGCAGTTCAAGGATGTCCTTGGCCCGGGTGCACATCCAGAGGCCGCCATTGCGCGGCGTCCAGAAGATGCGAGGGCAATTGTCCTGCACCCATTTCCAGCTCAGATGCACGTCTTCGCGGTTACCGGGCAGATCGAACAGATCAATGTCGACCACCAGTTCCGGCGGCACATGCGGCGGAGGAGTGGCGAGCGGGAGAGATTGATAGGCAGTCATGACGAAGTTCCTTAAAAAGAAGGCAGAGAATGAAGGAGCATCAGATCACGCCTCCGGCTTTCAGTTCGGCTATCTCTGCTTCGTCAAGGCCGAGAAGGCCGCCATATACTTCCTGGTTGGATGCGCCCAAAGCCTCACCCGCCCAGCGGACCTGCCCTGGATTGTTCACCAGACGCGGGACCACGCCTTGCATCTGCACGGTGCGGCCCTTGCAATCCTCTGCTTCCACGATGTTGCCGCGCGCGGCGACATGGGGGTCTTCCAGCAGGTTAAGCGTCGAATTGATCGGTGAGAAGGAGAGGTCCGCCTCGGTGAAGATGGCGGCCAGTTCGTCATAGCTGCGCTCCGCCATCCATTTGCGGATGATCGGATCGGGCGCGCGCATGTTCTTCTGCAGCACCTCATTACTATATTCCGGACGGTCGATCTGCGGGATGATCTGTTTCAGCCGATCCCATTGCGCGGGCTGGACGGGCATCATGTTCATGAGCTTGCCGTCCGCCGTATGATAGGCCACGCCCTGCGGCAGGCCGCGCGGAGGCTGGTCGTCGATGGGCATGGAACCGACCCGTTCGTTGACCTCGCCGGTCAGCGAATATTTGACGAAGTTCGAACCGGAAATGCGCATGATCGGCTCATAGAGGCCGAGTTCGACCCACTCGCCCTTGCCGGTGCCGCCGGCACAGTCCCGCCGCCGGATCGCTTCCAGCGCGCCCAGAGCCGCAAAGGTCCCGGTCACATAATCGGCGATGGGCAGGCCCGGCAAGGCGGGCGGCCGATCCGGAAAACCCGTTTGATACCACAGGCCGCCAAACGCGGCGCCCACATGGTCGTAGCCGGGCCTTGCGCTATTTGGGCCGGTCTGGCCGAAACCCGATACGCTCACATAAACAAGGCGCGGGTTGCGCTGCGAAAGGGTTTCATAGTCGAGGCCCCAGCGAGCCACCGTGCCCGGCTTGAAATTCTCGACAAGGATGTCGGCCCAGTCCACCAGGCGCAGGATGAGGTCGCGGCCCTCGGCCGTGCGCATGTCGAGGGTGATGGAACGTTTGTTGCGCCCTTCGACCGGCCAGTAGATGTCCTGTTCACGCATCCGGTCGCCGTGGCCGTCGGGCCGCTCGACCTTGATGACGTCAGCGCCGAAATCGGCCATCAGCGTGGAGCAGAACGGCCCCGCGATCATCATGCCGATGTCGAGAACCTTGAGCCGCGGCGCGCCGTCCGTCAGGTCCGGACGGACGCGCGGTTCCTGTTTGACGATCATATGTTCCACTCCTTCCGGGCCGCTTCCAACGCGGTCCAGCCGCCCTGACGCACCAGCGCGCCCTGACCGTCGATCGACGGAATTTTCTTCAGCAACCGGGTCGCCATGCCCATGATGGGCGAGGCGCAGGCCATCGGTCCCTGCCCATCGAAGCCATGCAACATGCCAAGCGAGTTGAGGCCGGGATCGTGGACCGCTTCATCGACGGTCTGGGCCAGGCCGACCGGCACGCCAAGGCGCTGAAGAAGCGGAACGATTTCGTCCGCGTCGCGCTGGGCGATGGCGTCGGCGATCGCCTCCATCGTCTCGCGGCCGCGTCCCGCCAGCCCCGTGATCCCCATTTCTTCCAGCAGTTCGCGCAGGCCCTCGGCCGGAGTCAGGGTGATGTAGCGCCCGTCGCGGGTGCGATAGCTGCCGCGCCAGTCATTATTATCGGCAAATGTGCGCGCGTCATGGCCGATGGCGTTCACATATTGCGGAAACATCCACGCGACGCCGGCGGCGGCCAGCGGAACATCGACGCGAACGGCGGAGCGGTCCGGGACGCCAAGCCACGACAGGGCGCCGATGACCGAATACATCGAAGCGGCATAGTCGAAGGTGGGATAGGCGAAATTGTAGATCGCCTTGCCGTCGCGGTCGCGGCTGTAATGCAGCGATCCGGTGATCGCCTGAATTTCCGGGTCGTGCGCGCGCGCCATCTTATAGGGGCCTTCGACGCCGAAGCCGGTCAGGGAAATATAGATCACTTTCGGATTGATTTCCGCGATCCGGGCAAAGCCAACGCCCAGCCTGTCACAGACGCCGGGCCGGAAACCTTCGATGACGATGTCCGCTTCTCTGGCAAGATCGTGGCAAAGTTTCAGATCGTCGGGCTTCTTGAGGTCGAGCGCGATGCTTGCCTTGCCGCGATTATAGGCTTCGAAATAGGCGGGCATCACGTCGCGTTCGCGGTCGCCATGCGGCGGCGCTTCCACCTTGAGGACGGTCGCGCCAAGATCCGCGAGGATCTGGCTGGCGAAGGGGCCGGGGGTGAATATGGAAAGGTCGAGGACCCTGATTCGACTTAGCGGCGGCGCGCTCGAAGGCATTTTTCTCTCCAATAGCCAGATGCAGGATGTTTCCTAACATATATATCTAGCGCTCGATATATTAAAAACGCAAATATGCCGAACCCACGCCGAACACGGCTTTCGAACCGGATCAGCGCGAGGCGGCGTCGATGAATTCGCCGAAATTTTCGACCTCGCCCACGCGGGCGAGCGAATCGACCAAAAGTTCCATTTTCACGGCCAGCAAGGGTGGAATGGCAGCCCCGGACATCTGGTCCAGGGACAGGTTTTGAATACCGGCGATATAAAGTTCGGCGATCAGCCGGCTGCGTTGCGCCAGCCATGGATCATCCTTGTCCAGCATAGCACGGCAGAAGGCGGACACCTGTTCAATCGACCGTTCCCGTTGATCCTGCATCATTTTCAGCAGGATTTCCGCTTCTGAATTCTGTTGGAAACTGACCAGGAGCCGACAGCGCAAGCCGGCGACATGGGCGTCGATATTCGCCACTGCGCGGTCGACCAGGGCAGCGACCCCCTTGCGGAGCGGTTGCGGCGCCAATCCGTCCATATCCCGGTCGATCTGGTCCCCTGCGGCTTCTATCACCGCCTTGAAAAGGCCGAGCTTATTGCCGAAATGGTAGTAAACGGGCGGAATGGTCAACCCGGCCTCCCGGGCGATCTGGGAGACAGGCGTCGCGGCAAAACCCTGACGCACGAAAAGGCGTCTTGCGACCTCCAGAATGCGCGCTTTGGACGCATCGCCGCGGCCGTGCCACTTGTCCAGTTCTCCTTTGAGCTTCGACACTTCTGGTCCTCTTCAAGCATTGGGAAACGGGCGACCGGCAGTGCAGCTATGAACAAGGAAGAACGATCCCGCAACCGCCAGGCGCGAGCCACGCTGCGGCTGAAACCAGCGGACCGGGCGGCTCTGCCCTTGCAGCCAAACCCGCAAGGCCGGGAAAAGCATGGGCAGTGACACGCACAAGGAGCCGGACATAAATAAAGTCGAGCAGATACACTTGCCTCCGGCTCCGGTACGCGATAGGGAGCCGCCTTCCAGCGAATGCGGAGCGGTGGCCGAGTGGTCGAAGGCGCTCGCCTGGAAAGTGAGTATACGTCAAAAGCGTATCGAGGGTTCGAATCCCTCCCGCTCCGCCACCTAGTCTCAACATATTGCAGACGTTAGAGAATCTGTCGAAAAGCGGCGCAAATTCGCGCGCGTTCAGTTCAGTTCGGTACTGCAGAGAGTCAGATGCGAACCAAAGATACGGAATTTGGCCCAGCTTTCTCTGCTGCTATCCCCCGCACTACGGAATGGCTCGCAGCACCTTTTGGCGGCCGCCGCAGGCGTAATGCATAAATCCAGATATCCCGCACGAATACTGTTCTCCGGTACGGCGTAAGAAAAGCTCCCAACAATTTTCTGGATGAAACTCGTGCCGAATTGCTCGTGGAAAATCCCGTAAACTACTGATTTTATTGCCTTCCATGCATTCACTTTGACGATATCGCGCCAGACCAATAACAGGCGGAAACAGGAAGCAATTCTACCGCGATCGCTCATAAAAAAGGGTTGGAACAGGCAGTTCCGGCCTGTTCCAACCCTGACAGAAATTTCAGCGTATCCCTTGACGAAAACCGCAGATTTCTGCGGCTCTCACGGCGAAGCTGCAACATCCAACTGATATGTCAACATCAGCAGCGCCTGCCGCACCTGCCTGATGAAATCCTCGCACATGATGCGTCGGCTGCAGTTCGGCGAAGTGAGCTCGATCAGCCGGGCTTCGAGTACGCTGATGGTGCGTCGCCGACCATCGGGGCAGATCATCCTGACCTTCATATTGGCCAGTTCGAGAATCGCCCGCCGGGCATCCTCCACCGTGGTACGAGCAGGATCCGCTGCCGCAGGTGCCAGGGCTCTGTTCATCTTTCGCGCCCGGCATCGGAATTGATGGCGGCGGTCAACTCCCGTTCCTCCAGCTGGCGATGCCATCTTTCTTCCCGCGCCACCCTCTGCTGACGCGAATATGTCGCCTGGCGCATCAGGTGAATGGCATGAACGGCCGCCAGCCTGTTTTCGGCCTTGCCGGTCGCAAGGCGAAGCATGGTCGCCTTGAACAGCGGGACATTCTCTTCCCCGGCGGATGTGCGGATGGTCGTGGGCAGGTTCATGACCTCGATGATCACGTCATCCAGATCCTCGGGAGTTTCCAGCCGACGATTCGCGGACTTCGGACGGCCACGGCGGTTACCAGAAGTGCCGCGGGGGAACCGTCCCCTGCTGTCGCGCTCAGCCATGGGCTGCACTCGCGGCAAGGGCCGCATCGGCCATGTTTTCCATGTCGGCGATGCGCCGCGCCGACACATCGGCAAAGCTTTCGCCCGTCGCTTCGAGGATGGCGGCCCTGCGGGTGAGCGCCTGCCAGCGCCTGATCGTCACCTCGCAATAGCCCGGCTCATATTCGATCAGCCTGCCATGACGCTTCGTCTTCTCCGCAGCGATCAGCGTCGAGCCTGATCCTCCGAAGGGATCGAGCACGATCTCTCCCTGCTTCGACGTATCCTTGATGGCATCCATGATCATCGGAACCGGCTTCACTGTCGGGTGCATCGCCAGCTCCGCGTCCGCTCCGGTTTTCGTGGCGCCCCGATAGTTCCAGATGTTGGTGCGATAACGACCGTTCTTCCCCAGCTCGACCGTGTTGAGGTGGGGGGCCGTGCCGACCTTCCAGACGAACACCAGTTCATGCTGCGACCGGTAGAAGCTGCCCATACCTGCATTGTCCTTGGACCAGATGCAGATGTTCTTCAGTTCGGAATAGACAGCGCGACCAGCCTTCATCATCTCTTCGACGTGCCGCCAGTCCATGCACTGATAATGGATGGCGCCGTCCATGCTGACGTCGGCGGCGTTGCGGAATGCGGTTTCGAGAAAGCCCGCGAATTCCGATACGCTCATCTCGCCCGTCGCCATGGCGAACTCGGCATGCTTCGTCTTGCCCAGTCCCCCGACATGACCGTTGATTTTCACATTGAAGGGCGGATCGGAGAAAACGAGACGGGCACGATCATCGCCCATCAGGCGCTCAAAGCTGTCCGGGCTGCGCGTGTCACCGCAAAGCAGGCGATGATTGCCGAGGATCCACAGATCTCCCCGCTCGACGCCGCAGGTCTGTCGGCTATCCACCTCCGGCAGCTTCTCCAGCTTCGCCTCCTCCGGCGTCACGAGCAGAAACTGATCGATCTCCGTTGTGGAGAAACCCGTGATCTCGAGATCAAAGGCGAGTTCGAGGGCATGAAGCTCCTCGAACTCGATCCGCAGCACTTCCTCGTCCCAGCCGCTGTTCTGCGCGATCCTGTTGTCCGCAAGAGCGTACGCCCGCAGCTCGGCTTCGGTAAGGTCGACGATGGGGATGACGGGGACATCTTCCATTCCCAGCATCTTCGCCGCCGAATAGCGGCCATGGCCTGCCACGATCACGCCCTCGCCATCCAGCAGGATGGGATTGGTGAAGCCGAACTGCCGGATCGAAGAGGCGATCTGGCTGATCTGCTTTTCACTGTGACGGCGCGCATTGCGCGGCGCTTCCTTCAGCGCCTTTAGCGGGCGCAACTCTACCTTGAGGGAACGGATGAGTCCGCTCCCCCGGACATTGTCATTATCCATGTCTCACTCCTGATCAGTTCGGGCCGGGCACTCAGCAGGCTTTTGGTGGCGGAGGTGTCAGTCCGCCAATCAAGGCTTCGAGGAGGGCGGCCTGCTCCGGCATCTTCTCGCGGGCCGCCTGGGTAATTGCTTGGCGGGCGGCCTGCTGGCTCAGCACTGCGAGCCCATCATCCAGGGTGCGGCAGTATAGTGGTTCGCCAGCGATCAGCCCGTAGCGTTCCATGATCTGCGCAGGCAGTTCGATCGCGCCGGCATCGTTGACGCGGCCGATGATGATCTCGCCATCGCCGCCGAGGACGGCAGCCCTTGCCTCTTTTGGAGGCGTGCTTTTCTCGATGGCGCCAGCACGGAGCAGCACATTGTAGACATGCTGGTACCGGATATCGAGATAGCGGCTGATGTCGCCGGTACTGACACCTGCTTCATTGAGCGCCCGCACCTTGGCGGCCTTGCTGGTCATGCCGGCCGTCAGCCGGTCCATTTCTTCGTGGGTCACAGGAACCTCCAGATCAACGTGGAGGTTCCTACATGAACCATGGGTACTAATCAATAGGTAGTTATCATTTTTCCAAGCCGGTATGGATCTGGCTATGTGAGTGATGTATCACTCAATGCTGCATTCCGCCAGAGCCGTATGAAGGGATGCATCCAGGGGCACAGGTCTGAGACCATCCTTCGTGATCTGCCCGACGCGGTACATGCCCGAATCGGGGAGGCCGGTATCAGCCGCTGCCGCCTTTGCCCTGAACAGGAGGCCATGGCCGCTGCGCATTTCTGCGAGCATTGCCCGGGCCGAATCACCCGCTGCAAAGCTGCTTGTGGCGGTCGCGCTCATGATCATGCGACCGGACACTGCCATGGCGTCGGCCATCGCCTTCGCTGCGACCGGGTCCTGCGGCGTGAGACCCGCCGGCATTGCAGACATGTCAGTGGTCACTGGACCGTCTTCTGGCCGCACTTCCCGAAAGGGCTGGTCATCCACCCGCCAGAGGATGGTACCGGTCGGCAGCCTGAAGCGCCCGCCACTGCTTACGCCGACGAGAAGGCCATGCCGGGGATGGTTTTCGATCACGGGATAGAGAAAGCCGGTACGCGAGTATCGGGTCTTTCCGATATAATCGAGAGCGGACACGACGCATCGCGTCACACCGGTCACCGGGTCAGCGGTGCGGGTTGCCTGCCATGTACGCGGCTCCCTGTCTTTTGCAGCAGCCGGCGCGGCCATCAGGGTCAGGGCCGAGATGGCGGCGACAGTGAAATGGTTCTTCATGCGACGAGGGCCTCCCGGAGTTGACGGACAAGGGTGTCGAGCAGCATGCGCTGCGAGGGATCGGGTTCGTGCGGATCGGACTGCCGCCAGCGGCGATGTTCGAGAAACAGTGCTATCCAGAGATCTGACGGGGAGCCGCACCAGCGCCCGATCTTCGTGGCCACCGAGAGGGCGTGATCGGCAAAGATATCAGGATCTTTCCTGTCCCGCTGCCTGAGGAGCGCATAGCCATCAATCAGATGGGCAAGCCCGTCAGAACTCTCCCAGTCGCAGTTTTCGGGAATTGCTGCGAATTGCCCTTTTCGCACGGCGTTTAGCCAAGGTTCACCCGCCGGCTTGGGCTGGTCACGCATATGATCGATGAGGCCGGCAATCTCATGATCGGTATTGCCGAAGAGGCGGTCGACCAGTTCTTCAATGTCGGAGACCCGGTCGAACCTTTTTGCCGCAATCACGCGGTGATCAGGCCGGAAGCCCCGGTCGCCACGGCTGTGCCGGGCAATCCGGTCGCCGAGGGGTTCTATCCGCTGCCCGGGCCTGTTTCCGAAGAACCGCCACGCGGCGGGTCGCAGCGTAACCGGGTCATAGGTCGTCCATATGATGCAGGCCGACGGTTTTGTTTCCAGTTTTACCTGAGCGCTCACCTCTCCGGCCCTGCCGCCCGCAATCTGGGTTTTGAACTGGATGTGGCGGGTCACGCCATTGGCCTCGACGACGATGTCATAGCCGGTCAGGTCGCGGTCGCTGCGCAGCAGTTCGTAGGCGTACCCGCGCAGCAGGAGTTCGGAGGTGATCGCTCCGCAGAGATGATATTCGAGGGTGGTCTCTATCAGGGTCGACTGGCGCGACAGCTCGCCCTTCGATGCGGCATTACGGATGGCAGATGCACTCAGTGGTCACGCTCCTCATCTCGGGAGCGGCGCTTGGCGCTGGCCTCGTGCGTCGCTCCTATGTCCTCTCGGGGCGACGGCTCGGAAGCCGGATGTTCGAAACCTGCTGAACACAGGCGCATGCGCCTTTACCGTTGCCGGCTGGACATGCGCGCATGCCACCCGGCCCCGGAAAATCCGTGACCGAGCTTGTTCAGAAGGGGTTTCGACGCCCCGCTTCCCGGCTTTCACGGGAAGCAGGACCACATTGCTCGACTGGCGTGCGCAGGCAAGTGGAATATGCAGGCAGGGGTGCAGGTTATGCCGGTTGGCTTGTGCGGCGCTCCGACGCTCCGCATCTCGTTGCCGAGAAGCCGACCGTGCGTGCTTTAGATGGCCATCGGCCACCCACCTTATTGCCGTTGAAGACCGGCGGAAGCGGGAGGCGCAATGGCGAGGGCTGGGACTTTGCTGCCGTTCGCAAGCGATGGATCGGAGGGCAGCTCTTGTCAGAACCCGATATTCATCGATCGTTTGGCCGGCAGGATGACAAGGGGCCGACAATCCGCAGGGGTTCGCAGCCGGTGGCAACCGGCAAACGGGCCGTCGTCGACCCCATAAGCTATATAGTAAAACGATCCGAAACTAGGAGGCCGAAAAAGGTCAGCATCGACTTCTCGTGCCGCGCCGCCCTGAAAGCGGTCATGCCGATCAGCCCGGCGGGCAATCGCTCGATTATGATGATAGCAATGGCCGCCGCCCATTAGGCCGAGCCGAGCGGCGAGAGGAGGCCATGGACCAGCGAATCGCCGAACAGGATGAGCACGACCATTATCGCCACCGGCGCAGTTCGAGGTACTGCTTCCTCCCCGCGAACCACTGGCCGCGAGTATCGTTGTCACGGTTGCAAGGAGAGAGCGATGGCGCAGGATTCAGCTTGGGTGGCAGTCTCGGAGTTTGTGCGCAATCCCGGCATGGTCGGCTCGGCCGTCCCGGCGAGCGCGCGCATGGTTCGCCGCATGCTCGCCCCGCTCGACTGGCAGCGCATCAGCATTCTGGTCGAATATGGTCCGGGCACGGGGCGTTTTACCTTCGAAGCGCTGGAGCGCATGCGGCGCGATGCCGTTCTTCTGGCGATTGAGACCGGCGAAAGATTCGTCAAAACTTTGCGGCAGCGCTGCGACGATCGCCGACTCATCGTCGTTCAAGGAACGGCGCAGGACGTCAATCGCCACCTTGCCGAGCATGGACTGGGCGAGGCCGACTGTATTTTAACGGGCTTGCCCTTCTCGACGCTCGAGCCGGGCGACGCCGAGGCGATCATGCGCGAGACGGTGCGGGCCATGTCGCCGTGCGGCACGCTGGCGGCCTACCAGATGCGCACCGCCATCCGTCCGCTGCTGAGGCGTCATTTCGCGAGCCTGCGCGAAAGCTACGAATGGAGGAACATCCCGCCCTGCCATCTTTATTGGGCGACAGGAAAGCGGCAGTGATCGGTAATGGCATCAAGCGAGATCGCGGCATGACGAGGCAATGCCAGCATGATCGACGCGCGGTTGCTGTTCTGTCTCATCGGACGGCACCGGCCGCCGATAATCTCGGTCAGCCGGCGCAAGCGGGGCGGCGACCTTTCGGCGCTGTGCGACAGGTGCGGCACACCAATCGAGCGCTCGCGCAGCGGACGCTGGCTAGCGCTCGGCCCGATCTACGAAGAGGGTGGTCCCGCGTCCTGACGCGAAATTTGCGCGTCGTTCGGCAAGCTCAGGTGCGTTCCGTCTCTGCAGCAATCGGAATAGCGTACCATGTCCGGCGACCGTTCGAATCATCAGCATGGGCCGCGAACCGCCCATAGGCTCGAGCCGGTAGCGATCGTGATCGGCATGGTCTTCGAGCCATGCGCGAGCCCACGTCGTCGCGGCCAGTTCGCCCTCGAGATCCTCGCTCGTCGTCGCCACCGAGCGGTCGTCATCGCGCAGCAGTCGGTACCTCATGAGAACACATTACCTCTATTTGGATTGAAATCGCCCGGTAAATTGGTCTTGCTGGCGCTCGGTTCCCCGGCTGAGCACAGCGCCTGAGCAAATCTGCGCGCGCCGCAAAAATTTTTTGGCCGCACTATCTTGAAAGCCGCGCGACCAAAATTAGCTCACGGGTACCGGACGCCAAACCGGGTCCGGTTGGACACATGAGAGCGCCGGCTCTTGGTTACTGGCGCATCTCATGCCCGAATTGCTTCATTTGGAGGATTTGGAGATGAGACCGAACTTTGACTTTACGCCCTATCGCCGTTCGACGGTCGGCTTCGATCGTTTGTTCAACCTGCTCGAAGCGGGTGCGCGGGAGGAAGATGGCTATCCGCCCTTCGACATCCAGAGGATCGACGACGACAATTTCCGCGTCACCATCGCGGTCGCCGGCTTCAAGCCCGAGGATATCGAGATCGTCGCGCACCAGAACCTGCTCTCGGTCACCGGCAAGCGTGCCGATGACGCCGACAAGGGCGAATACCTGCATCGCGGTATCGCGGCCCGGGCGTTCGAGCGGCGCTTCCAGCTCGCCGATTTCATCGAGGTCGGGAATGCGAACTTCGAGCACGGCCTCCTGTCGATCGAGCTGACTCGTGTCGTGCCCGAGGCGATGAAGCCGCGCCGCATCGAGATCTTCGGCGCCGCTTCCAACGACAAGCGACTGGGCGAAGTGAAGGAAAAGGCGGCCGAGCCGGCCTGATCCCGCGCCCATCGGCCTGCCGGCGCCGCCTTCCGATACCCCCCGCACGCGGCGTCCGGCAGGTTCAGCCTTTCATCCAGCCAGAAAAGGAGATGTCATCATGGCTATTCGTGATCTCATTCCCTGGAGCCGGCAGGAAAACCGGCTGCCCGTTCCGGTCAGCGCCGAGCGGGAAAGGGAAACCCATCCGCTGCAGTCGCTTCACCGCGACGTGAACCGTCTCTTCGACGATGTCTTTCGCAACTTCGGCATGCCCGCCTTCGCCGGCTTCGACCGCATGTCAGGATGGCCGCACCTTGAGCTGGGCGAGACCGACAAGGAGATTCGAGTAACGGCGGAACTGCCGGGCCTCGACGAGAAGGACGTGGAGATCTTCGTCGAGGACGGCGCCTTGACCCTGCGCGGCGAAAAGAAGTCCGAAGTCGAGGACAAGGATCGCGGCTACTCGGAGCGCAGCTATGGCCGCTTCGAGCGCCGCATCGGCCTGCCTAGGGGCATCGAACGCGACAAGGTCGCAGCCACCTTCAAAAACGGCGTGCTGACGGTCACGCTGCCGAGGACAGAGGCGGCGGAGCAGCACATCCGCCGGATTCCCGTCAATGGCGGCGCCCGCTGACGGCCGGGCCCGGACTTTCGAGTCCGGGCCTTCGGCCAACGACAACCAGGCGGTTGCCGTTGCTGGTGCGACCTCGTTCCCGCATGGCGCCAATGCGATCATTGAGCCGTTGGCCTTGGCGACAAGCGGCGGCCGACGCCGCCAAAATCGATGGCGGGTCAGGTTCGCGCCGCGTTGGAGGCTGGTTGCCGAGCCGCTGATGGGTTGGACCGGCGGAGGCGATCCCCTCGCGACGATCGAGCTGCGCTTTCCTGACCGCGCCTCGGCCGAGCGATATTGCCAAAGGCAGGGTCTTGACTTCGAATGCCGGACGGAGCCGTCGCTAGGCCAAATCCGTCCTGCTATCCCCGATGCCTTGGGGCCCGTGCTTTGCTGCTGGCCCACCGGCCCGCATGCTCTGTGCTGCGGCAATTTCCCTTGCGCCAGCATGGCCGCCAATGAGGAGGACGATCGCAGGTCTGCATAACCTCGGGGCGCTTCATGAGGGCGAGGACTGCTCGCCAGAGCATGCAGCGTGCGATGGACGCTCGTGTTGATGCCATGCCTCATCGAGGGCGGTGAGCACCCGGTCGATAACCGCCGCGTTGCTCGCCGCCTTGGCCAGTTCGCGCACCGCGAAATGCTGCAAGCGGGCAAGGTCCCCCTTCGGCAAGCGCAGCTCGATCTGCTTGGTGGTCAGTTTGTTCGGCTCGATGCCTTCGGCTGCACGGCCACAAGCCAGCATGTGATCGAGAAGTCTCTTGCGATGGGCGAAGGTCAAGCCCAGCGCTCGCAGCTCGTGCGGCGAGATCGACAGGAGCGCCATCGCGAATTCCATGATGTCGCTGAAGGGCAGGCGTACCGGCACGTCGTCCGGCTTCGGCTTGCGCCACCGCTTGAGCGACAAGCGCTTCACCGGATATCGATCACGCCATCGACCGCGCGCCACTCGGTGGGGCGGATCATCCCGTCATAGGAAATGCACACCGAGTGGAGCGGGGCCTCGATCTCGCGTCGCCAATGCTCGAGAAACGCGAACAGCCTTGGAAAGTCGGGCGCGAGATCGTACTCCTGCCAAACGAACAGCTGCAGCAGCGAGGGCGCATCCGGACGGTAGTAACGAATTTCTGCCGTCGTCAGCCGATGGCCCTCGAGCTGCCGGATGACATCGCGTCGGCTCATGGCGAAGCGCGGGAACCTTCCGCGGGCCTGTCGATCGCATGCATGGCGGCAAGGATGTCATCGATCGGCACCGCGCGCGTGGCGCCGGGCGGCATGCGCAGGCCGGGATGGTCGCGCACCGCGGCGCGGTCGGACGCCCAGGATGCCAGAATGGCGCGCTTCACTTCCGGCTCCAGGCTCGGATTGTGCGCAACGTCGAAGGGATGAAGATAGCGGGAAAATGGCTGCGACATGGCTCTGCCTCCTTCCTTTGGTGTCGCTCCTTTCTCATGAGCGGGCGCGCCGCCCACGCCGCAAATTTTGGAACGCTGGCGAGTCGCGTCAAGAGGGAAAATCGCACCGTAACAACTCGATAAGCCGACACCTGGCACTCGATGCCTGCGAGTGCCAAAAATTTTCGCGCACCATCTTGACGCAAAAAATGAGCTTTCCTAATTCCGCGTCACCTGACGTTCGAATAAACGCCGGGCCTATCACATCTCAGTTTTGCATCTGGAGGTTATGCATGCATTTCCGCCCCTTGCACGACCGTGTGGTCGTCCGCCGCATCGAAGCCGAGGAGAAGACCTCGGGCGGCATCATCATCCCCGACACCGCCAAGGAAAAGCCGCAGAAAGGCGAAGTGATCGCCGTCGGCGCGGGCCTGCGCGACGACAGCGGCAAGCTCGTTGAACTCGCCGTCAAGGCAGGCGACCGCGTGCTTTTCGGCAAATGGTCGGGGACCGAGGTCAAGATCGATGGCGAGGATTTGCTCATCATGAAAGAGAGCGACATCCTCGGCGTGATCGAGGCCAAGGCAGAGCTCAAGCAGGCCGCCTGACAGCGACCTGCATCCTCTGACACGTGGAAGGAAATCGAAGAAAGGAGACGAGACAATGGCTGCCAAGGAAGTCAAGTTTGCGTCCGACGCGCGTGATCGCATGCTGCGCGGCGTGGATACGCTGGCCAACGCAGTGAAGGTGACCCTGGGTCCGAAGGGCCGCAATGTGGTCATCGAGAAATCGTTCGGCGCGCCGCGCATCACCAAGGACGGCGTCACCGTCGCCAAGGAAATCGAACTCAAGGACAAGTTCGAGAACATGGGCGCGCAGATGCTGCGCGAGGTTGCGTCGAAGCAGAACGACAAGGCCGGCGACGGCACTACTACAGCCACCGTGCTTGCCCAGGCGATCGTGCGCGAAGGCTCGAAGGCGGTCTCCGCCGGCATGAACCCGATGGACCTCAAGCGCGGCATCGATCTCGCCGTCGGCGCCGTGGTCAGGGACCTCGAAACCCATGCTCGCAAGGTCAGCGCCAACAGCGAGATCGCGCAGGTCGCAACCATCTCCGCGAACGGCGACGAGGAAGTCGGCCGCATTCTCGCCGAGGCGATGGAGAAGGTCGGCAACGAGGGCGTGATCACCGTCGAGGAAGCCAAGAGCCTTGCGACCGAACTCGAGACTGTGGAGGGCATGCAGTTCGACCGCGGCTATCTCTCGCCCTATTTCGTCACGAATACGGAGAAGCTCAAGGTCGAACTCGAAGATCCCTACATTCTCATCCACGAGAAGAAGCTTTCTAACCTGCAGGCGATGATCCCGCTGCTCGAGCAGGTCGTCCAGTCAGGCCGACCGCTGCTCATCATCGCCGAGGACGTCGAGGGCGAGGCGCTGGCGACGCTCGTCGTCAACAAGCTGCGCGGCGGCCTCAAGGTCGCGGCGGTCAAGGCGCCGGGCTTCGGCGATCGCCGCAAGGCGATGCTCGAGGACATCGCGATCCTCACCGCCGGCAATGTCGTCAGCGAGGAGCTCGGCACCAAGCTCGAAAATGTCATGGTCGGCATGCTCGGCCGCGCCAAGAAAGTCATCATCGACAAAGACAACACCACCGTCGTCGATGGCGCCGGCGCGCGTTCGGACATCGATGCCCGCGTCGCGCAGATCAGGGCGCAGATCGAAACCACGACCAGCGACTACGACCGCGAGAAGCTGCAGGAGCGCGTGGCCAAGCTCGCGGGCGGTGTAGCAGTGATCCGCGTGGGCGGCGCGACCGAGGTCGAGGTCAAGGAGAAAAAGGACCGCGTCGACGACGCGCTTCACGCCACTCGCGCCGCGGTCGAGGAAGGCATTCTGCCCGGCGGCGGCATTGCGCTGCTGCGCGCGCTCAAGGCGCTCGACGGCCTCAAGGCCGCGAACGACGACCAGCAGTCGGGCATCGATATCGTGCGGCGGGCACTTCGCGCGCCGGCACGGCAGATCGCCGACAATGCCGGCGAGGACGGCGCCTTCATCGTCGGCAAGCTTCTGGAGAGCGAGGACTACAATTGGGGCTTCAACGCCGCTACCGGCCAGTATGAAGATCTGGTCGGCTCCGGCGTGATCGATCCCGCCAAGGTGGTCCGCACCGCGCTCCAGGACGCAGCTTCGGTGGCCTCGCTGCTGATCACGACCGAGGCGCTCGTCGCCGAAGCGCCCAAGGATGACAAGGGCGCCAGGGCCGCGATGCCGGAAATGGAGTACTGACAGACGAAGGGCCCGGCTGCGGCCGGGCCCCATCATCGAATATGAGGAACTCGACGATGAACGGCCATTATCTGCGCTACCTCGAGCGCGAACATGCGCGTCTCGATGCCGAAATCCGCGAAGAGGAGAAGCGTCTCCATCCGCGCCATTTCCTGATCGGCCGGCTCAAGAAGCTGAAACTGGCGGTCAAGGACCAGATGGCGGCCTGCTCGGGTCACGAGGAAGAGCGCGAAGCCGCTTGAGCGAGAGTCCGGTGCGTACGATCCGCGCACATGCCCGCAACTTTACCGCAACGAGTTGTTGCCAGAAACCCCATGGCGCCCATCTGCGTTGCCTGATCGTCCGCCCCGTTCGGGGAAGCTCGCGAGGATGGACAGGGGAGCCTCGAGCCAGCCGCCGGGGCTCCTTTCTCTGTCAGCAACAATCTATGGGACAGGCCAAGGAACCTGGCGATGCACTGGCGCGTAACGAAACGGCTGCCTGCAGCTGGCGAGAGTGGCCGGCGACACACTATCGTCCAGATGAAAAGGGGCGAGGAAATCGATTTCATCCTGGATAGCGATCTTGCCGTCACGCGCCGCACCGATGGCTCATTCCTGATCGATGAAACGGGAGAAGTCCTCCGGCCGATGGATGCCTGACCCTTTCTCGAAACGCATGAAACGTCACGGCACCTGCGAATCGCGGGAGGATTTCCGATTGCGCGCACCTGGTGGCAGCTACTCGTCCGGCTGAAGCGCGATCTTGACCTCGCGCATAGCTTGCCCCCGCTGGAGGGTGACCCGCACGTTGGCGCCGACCTCGAAGTCGTCCAGTCGCGCGAGGAGCGCGCCGATAGTGCCTACTGGTTTACCCTCGACGGCGGTGATGACATCGCCGGGCACGAAACCGGCCGGACCGGTCGTGACACCGCTCATACCGGCCTTGGCGGCGGCGGAACCGGGTTCAACCGCCAGCACGAAAACACCGTCACGGCCGGTCAGCGCCTTGAGCCGGCCGTTGACCTGCTCGTCAACCGAAATCCCGAGCGAGGGACGCACATATCTGCCGCTCCTGAGCAGCTGCGGGATCACGCGCATGAGCGTGTCGACCGGAACCGCGAAGCTTATGCCGGCCGAGGCCCCGGAGGGGCTGTAGATCGCGGTGTTGATACCGATAAGGCGACCACTCGAATCCAGCAGCGGACCTCCCGAGTTGCCAGGATTGATGGCGGCATCGGTCTGGATGAGGTGTTGGATATCCGGGCCGCCGTTCTCGCTGGGTAGGGTGCGATCCAGCGCCGAGACGATGCCGGTGGTCAAAGTCCAGTCGAGCCCAAACGGATTGCCGATGGCGAAAACCTTCTGGCCGACTTTAAGGTCGCCGCTCGTGCCGATCGGGATCGGCGACGGCGATTGGAACCCGATACCGATCTTGAGAAGGGCAATGTCGTGCTGCGGGCTCGCGCCGACTAGGCGCGCCCGGTACTTACGGCCATCGGCGAGCAGCACGGAGGCTTCCGACATGCCTTGGACGACATGGAAGTTGGTGACGACGTGCCCGGCCTCGTCCCAGAAGAAACCGGAGCCCGTGCCGCGGGGTATTGAGAAGATATTGCGCGACCAGGCATCCTGAACGAGCTGGGACGTCGAGATGTAGACCACCGAGGCACGCGATTTTTCGAAAACCTCAATTGTCGATCGCTCGTCGGCGGCAAGTTCACCCCTTGGCGTGACGAGGCGGTGCGCGGTCGCTGGCGGATCCGCCGCGCCGAATCTGCCGGACAGACCATACCAAAGGGTATCGGTCTCGATCTTGCCCTTCAGCGCGGGATAGAAGACCTCCTCCTCGATCACGGTGTGGATCTTGAGCTCGTTGAGATCTCCTGGGCAATCTTCATCTTGTTGCCGCCCTTGGCGCTTTCGAACTTCTCGAACAGGCCTTCGACCTTGCGGTGATCGGCCTTGAGGAGGGCAATGGCGTCGGTGTAGGTTTCGGTGGGCATCTCGCGTCCTTCCGTGCTGGAGCCTGGATATGCCGCGGTAACTGACCAGCCCCGTTTCGGGTTTCCGAAGAACGGGTCCAGGCGAAAATGAGCTGGCATCAGTCCATGCTCGATTAACAGGACGACGTCGCTCGTCTGCTCGCTCGATCAATCATCAGGCCACTATCGCCCGTTCGGCCAACGGAGACCGCCCACCTTTGAATGTGACGTGCGACTTATGTGGAAAAGGCGGTTTCGGTTTACCTGCAAGAACAAGGACGACCGGGATGAAGGCCGTTTTTGCCTGACGGCTCCGCGCTGAACGAATGGTTGGTTCTGACGGAAGCTGCCGTGCATAGCCCGATCGGCGAACGACGTATTTTGGTCGACTGCCGCCAAGCCCCCTCTCGACGTGTCGGATGGCGCTTTCGGAAAATGCAGCTCGACCGCTCCCGGAAGCTGATGGGACCATGCCAACGTTTAAAAGCGGCCATTTGAGCGGATTATTATCTCCAACGCGGATCCTTGCAATTATTGCTATCTGAGAAGGCGGCCTCGATACGCTCCTCTCCCCAAATGCGCTTGCCAGCCCGCTTGGGGTGCTCGCGAAAGTGCTGGTTGCGCTCGGCGAAATAGCTGTTGATGGCTGCGCGTGCTTCGTCGACCGAGACATAATTGCTGTTGTGGATGATCGCCCTAGCCATCCCGCTGAAGATTGACTCGATGACGTTCAAGAATTGAGCGCCGGCTGGCAGTGGAGCCGTTTCGACGCGCGGGCGTCCAGCCACGTTGGCGATCGCATTGTGATCCCGGATCCGCTGGCGCAGCTTTTTCGACATATGCCAGGACGCGGCATCCCATGACAGATAGAGAGTGCGTCGATCGGCATATTGCTCGATCAGCACTTCCATCATGCGGATCATCTCGGCTGTATTCTTTCGCTCGCTGTAGAAGTGCGTGACTTGGTTTCCGCTCAGCTCCAGCGCCGCCGTCATGATCATGCAGCCCTTTGATCGCTGCCATTGTGGGACCACACGGTGCGGGCCTGGGGGATCGAGCTTGACTCCGGGCTTCATTTTGACTGCGAAGGGGCCGAACTCGTCAATCGAGAAGAAGGCCTCATCTGCCGCCAGCTTGCCCAATATGGTCTGCACGGCCGCCAGCTTCTCCCGGTAGGCGGGGTCTTGGGATGTCAGCACGATCCTCGCCTTGCGCCATTTCCAGCCGGCATCCTTGATGATCTGCCGCACAACTTGATGGCAAGCCGGATGCCCCACCGAGGTTAACACCGCCCGGAGATCGCGCATGGTCCACGACGTACGATTGATGCCATGATCTTTTGGCGGCTCATGGAGAATGCGGAAAACGGCGGCCTTTAGATCCTCTTGCTCAGCCTTCAGCACTCCCCTGCTCATTGGGGCAAGCAATTGCTCGACGCCGCCGGCTTGGAACGCGCGAATATGACGTCGGCAGCTATTCCGGCTTAGCCCGAGGCATGCAGAGATACGCCGGATCGGGAAGCCCTGCGCATAGGCTAAGACGGTGATGGCCCGATTGCGCCGCCGGCTGCTGGGATCATGGACGCAAGGCAGAAGCTTTGAAGCGACATCGGCTGACACACGCAACGGGGTTCCGAGTTGGTCTCCCCTAAGCTTATTGATCCAATGCGCAACCTCAAACCCCTGCTCGGCACGGCGGTCGCGCTCCAGGCTGAGAACGATGCTCGAGCCCGCAGCCGTTGCGTCAGCCTTGAGCTGATAGGCCCGCGACCCTCGAGCGAAAGTCAAGCTCGCGCCTGACGCGTCAATGTCAGGCGGTCGAACGGCGATCTTCATATAAGAAGACTGGGCTTTCCGGCATTGCCTGCGGACGGCATCATAACCGCCAAGGTAGCCGTGCTGATCTCGCAGCGACTCGTAAACCGCCTTCATCGTGCGGCGCTCCCGCTGCGGCTTCGCTTCATCCTCGGTCAGCATTGAGCTGATAGTGGGCACATACGGCGTGATTGCTGGCGGGCGGCTCGGCCGCCAATATTTGGCGGGCTGCTCCTGCGTGAGCATCTTGCGGACCACGGCTCGACTAAGCCGTTGCGATCGGGCAACTCCTCTGATCGATTGCCCGTCGATCAAGACGAGTTTACGAATGCGGGACCATTGGACAGGATCTGTGTGCATCGCCGGGGACCTCCCAGCTAACATCATGCCGGATATGTGTTAAAGGCTGTCGAACTCCGGCTGTGACCGATCCTCTAGCGGCCATTCTGCACTGATAATCCTCGGCATAGATCTCCGCTCTCGTCAAAATAGCTTGCAGCCCGATGCCTTCCCCTCGAAACCGGCTGTGGCACCCTTAGCTGCTCGACTTCTATCAACGTCGCGACAGACCGGTTTCGGCGTGACCGGACATCATCTCGCTGCGTAGGAAGGGCGAGATCTGGTCGGTTTCGCACGATGAGCAGTTCCAACGGTGCTGCTGCCAGGCGGCATTAATTTTTGACCGAAAGTGCGATAACGCCCAATATGTTCACCGAGACGTTCCAGTTGCGCCGATTCCGGCCTCTCGAAGTCCCGATCCTTGTTCCTGGAACCGGACATTCGAGAAAACCATCGCCGACAGGCGGTGATGACTAGGCCGGGAGCGATAGTGTCCAGGACTCGTTACCGGAGATAATGATCCGGGATGGGCATCCGGTCGGGCCGGTTTAGCTGCCCGGTCACCGCCTTGGTAAACAGGCTCAACCAGCGATGCTGAAATTGGTCTTCGTCTTCTCCATCAATGGCAAAGGGACCGTATGCTATGTTCGCTACACCCATGGTGTTTGAAAACGCCGTCTGGAATTCGCGATCTCCCGGCTGGAGTGCGTATGGTTCGTCACCTCCATCGCGCGTAGCGGCGAAGCTCCAGAAGGATGTTTCTCTCCATCGATAGTTAGAATCGTCCTTCGTTTGTCCGAAGAATAAAGTGGCACTCCACCTATAATCCCGATCGTCTGGAATGGAGTGCCCCACATACATGATTGGAAAGCCATCATTACTTCGCGGCGGCCGGACCACCTTCGCGCGGGTTACCGAAAGTGTGGCGCCGGCTACAATATCCCAGACAGGCCCCTGGTTATACGGGTCTGGGCGCATTGGCGCGACGCTACTCGGAGCGTCGAACGAGAGTGAACCCCTGCCCAACGTAATGGCGTTCTTCGCCAGGCGCGCTTCGTCCGACGCTAGTTTGATCTCTGCGAACAGTCGATGGATCATCTCATTGAGGTCGTTGCTGGCTTCCCGCATTAACTGCTGCCGTTGCCGTTCGATCGTCGCAGCGGCTTGAGCGGCCGCTTCTGCCGCTGCTGCTTCACGCGAGATTTGCCCTGCAGCCGCAAGCAGACCCTCATGCGCTGGCCGCGCTTTCGCGATTTCAACAGACCCGATAACCTCGATACATCGTTCAATATTCGGCCGGGACGCAGGTGATTTCCTTAGCATGAGTCCGACGAAGGCAGCCAAGCGAGGGTTTCCGCCAAGCGGCGGTGCGGCAGTATGGAGGTGAGCGTCCCTTATCTCCACTTGAGATCCGGCAAACGGGGGCGCGCCATTCAGCATGGTATGCATCATGCAGCCCAAGGCATAAACATCCGTGGCGTGAGACGGTGCCTCACCCTGCCATTGTTCCGGCGCACCGTAGGCAGGCGTCAAGCTGCCCCGGAGAGTGCGGAGAGATGTGCTGTCCTCAACAAACTTAGCAATTCCAAAATCAGCCAAGCGCCAGCGGCCTTCGAAACGCAGGACATTACCAGGCTTCAGGTCGCGATGAACAATATCTCCCACCTCGCGCAATCCGGCTAGAACGTCTAACGCGACCGCCTTCGACTCAGCCAGCGTCAGGACGCCTTTGTCGTTCACCTCGTCCTGCAGGCTGCGCTCGCAGATTGGCATGACGAGAAAATAGTTGTCGGAATCGGCATCTTGGCCATAATCCAGCACCGGCACCACATGCTCCAGTGTCCGGCTGGCGAGCGATTGCCCGATGTTCATTTCTCGATGAGCGGCCTCGCTAGCGGTCAGCTTCAGTCGCTTGACCGCCACAGGACCATTGGAGCCTGAACCACGGAATACCTCGCCAAATCCGCCCGGCGGACCAAGCCTGTCCTCCTCATCAAACGTCCACTCGGCATTGTTCAGTCGAATTGTCGGCATGTGGCCCTCCCTCGAGGAAGGCTAGATGAGCGCGTTCGATTCGCGCAATCGCCGCAAGTGCCCGATTTTCAAGAATGTTGCTCGAGACGTAGGCGAGGTGTCCTTAGGAAAGGCAACTATCTGATGTCTGCCGCCTGAAACCTGCCGGACCCCAAACGGCCATCAACGTCGGCAGATGGGCCGTTCCGAATTGTACCGGGGCCAGATCACTGCAGTACCGCCCTGCACCATGGCACAGTTGATCTCGACATTGTCCCCATTTCTACAGATCGCTGTCACCCGGTTGTAGCTTGTGCCGGTCCGTATACATTGTAGCTCTTGGCCTCCTGCAAGTTGCCCAAGCATGGCAATGGCCGCGGATGCGGACGCTGAAGGGCAGGGATGCCCCGGAGAGCAGCTCTCGTCACGCTCCCTTGCTGCCACGGCGTGCAGCCGAACGCGGGTTCCGTCGGCGCAGCGCAGGGTGTCACCATCAGTGATCGAGGCCACTTGGCAAGAAAACTGATCGACGTTGTGATCCGATGCGTGCAGCGGCTGGACAGCAGGCCACCACCAGGCAAGGAGGATTGCCAGCAGGACAATCACGACAGGCGCAAACTGCCATTGCGACGTGGCAGTCTGCCGGCGCCTAGAGCGGTTTCCACACGAACTGAATCAGTAGGGGTTCCCTTTGCTGCGCTGATGTGATTCACGCTGTCTGCTGGTTGCAGGAGGCCAGCATGGATGGCACGAACGCTTTCACAAGACCTGCGGGACAGGGTCATTGCTGCGATTGATGGGGGTTTGAGTTGTCGTGCTGCCGCTGACCGGTTTGGTGTCAGCGCATCGAGCGCGATCCGCTGGCGGCAACGCGCGCTGGAACATGGTGAGGCTGTCGCCAAGCCACGCGGCGGAGATCGGCATTCGGCCAGGATCGAGGCGCATGGCGGCTTCATCCGTGAACTGCTTGCCGAACAGGGCGACATGACCCTTGTCGAAGTGCAGGCTCGGTTGATCGATCGGGGCGCCCCGGTCGGGATCGGCACGCTGCATCGCTTTTTCGTGCGCCATGGCATCACGCGGAAAAAAAGACCGGGCACGCGATCGAGCAGGACCGTCCCGACGTCCTGAAGCAGCGTCGCGACTGGTTCGACGGTCAGCTCGATCTGGAACCAGAACGCCTGGTCTTCATCGACGAGACCTGGACGGCGACCAATATGACCCGCAGCCATGGCCGCTGTGCCAAAGGCGAGCGTCTGCGGATGGGCTTCCCGCATGGTCATCGCAAGACGACCACGCTGGTAGCCGGCCTGCGCATGACCGGCATGATTGCGCCGATGGTGCTCGACGGCCCGATCAACGGCGACTGGTTCGAAGCCTACGTAGCTCAAGTGCTTGTGCCAGAACTGCGACCGGGCGACATCGTCATCATGGACAACCTGTCGAGCCACAAGCGCCCGGCGGTCCAACTGCTCATCGAGGGCGCAGGTGCAACCCTGCGCTTCCTTCCACCCTACAGCCCGGACTTCAACCCAATCGAGAAGGCGTTTTCCCGGCTGAAGGCAATGCTGCGCAAAGCAGGCGAGCGAACCGTTAGCGGGCTTTGGGGTCTGATCGGAAAGCTCGTCGATATCTTCCAGCCCGACGAATCCGCCAATTACTTCAAATCGTGCGGTTATGAACCGGAATGAGTGGAAACCGCTTGTCTTATGACATTGCCGTCCGTTTGGGCCATGCTGGATTGCCCGGACCGGGGTGGCCACCCCGGTCCGGGCGGAAGGGGACGGATCGCGAAACCGCCGGTCGTTAAGGGACCGGATTAGAGTAGGATCGCCCCTTTCTTTTCCATCAGGCCCGAACGGATACCGGGGTTTTGGACCCGGATGACAAGCATGGGACAGCGGAAAAGATGAGCGACAATCTACCACAGACGATCGGCATCGACATCTCCAAAGCGAGCCTCGATTGCCATGCCTACCCCGTCGGCGCCGAGCGCCAGTTTACCAATACCGCCAAGGGCCACAAGGCGCTGATCGCCTGGCTGCGACAATGGCCGATCGAACGGATCGCCTATGAGGCAACCGGCACCTATCATCGCGCACTGGAGGCGGCGCTGACCAACTGGCCCTGTGTGAAGCTCAACCCTGAACGGGCCCGGCGCTTCGCCCAGGCGACTGGCACGCTGGCCAAGACTGATCGCATTGACGCCATCCTGCTGGCTCGTATGGCCGCAACCTTGCAGCCACCCGTCAGACCCGCTCGAAGCGCACAGCAGACCCAAATGGCGGAACTCATCAATGCCCGAGACGGCCTGGTTCGTGATCGCACCGCGCTCAAAAATCGTGAGAAAAATCTCACCATCGCCTTTCTCAAGCGCCAGTGTCGCCAGCGGCTCGAACAGATCGATAGACATATCGAGGCCCTCGATGCCCAGATCTCCAATCTGATCGCCGCCGATGCCGTACTTGCTCGCCGACACCAGATCCTGACCAGCATTGCGGGTGTGGGAACGCTGACAGCCAACCAACTCATCGCCACCATGCCCGAACTCGGCAGCCTTGAGAACAAACAGGCCGCATCCCTTGCCGGCCTTGCACCGATCGCGCGACAGTCCGGACAATGGAAAGGCAAAAGCTTCATCCGGGGCGGACGCGCCAACGTGAGGCAGGCGCTCTATATGCCTGCCCTCGTCGCTGCCCGATACAACCCTGACCTCAAGGTCAAGTACCAACAACTCGTCACCGCAGGAAAGCCCGCAAAAATCGCGATCACCGCCATCATGCGGAAGCTCGTCATCACCGCAAACGCACTGCTCAAAGCCGATAGATGCTGGGCGCAATCTCAGGCTTGATCATCACGGATACTCTAAGGTTCGTGCGCTTCATCGCGCGCCACTGACGCCGCGAAGGGCCACTCGATCTTCCTCTTTTCACAGAACGATCAATCTCTTCTGCGGCGGAAAAGCGTTCGCCCGAGCATGGCGAACAGCGCAATTCACACCCCTGAGCCGACGAACACACCCAGCTCCTGCACCCAGGCAACCTCTCGCTGCTCCCGGCTGATATACAGGATCATCTCTGCCAGCGTCACGGCTGTCAGGAGAGGCCATAAGGGCGCCGCTTCTGTATCCCGGTTTGCTTCACTCGACGATGCGGGACGGAGCGGCTCGCTTGGGGGCCTGACTCTCTGAACCACCGGCCGGCAGGGGAAGCGCGTCGGTCGACACGGTGAGCGGCGCGGTCATGGCAGCTTCGCCTTCAGCGATATAACCATGAATGATATCGCCGGCCTTGAATGTGGCATTGCCCCCCTTGTTGAGCAGCCCCAGCAGGCCAAAACCCAGCACCCCAAGAATTACGCCGCCGGTGTTAGCGTCGCCCTCGGCGCCTTGCGTGCCGGCGAGCCGTACCGGGCCCCAGGCGGTGTCGACGTGGAGGAGATGGAGGCTGAGCTGGCCCTTCCCGCCAGCCGCACCTGTCCCCTTGGCGGAGATCACCTCCCCCCAGGCACTGGATCCGACCGGAATCACCGTAGCTCCGTCCAGCACGACCGGAGCGTTGACGCGCAGCCTGAACTGGTCACCGGCCCTCGCGGACCGGCTGTTCACCTCCCGAACGACCATCAGCTCCACGTCCGTCCCCTGCACCCAGCGGGGTGATGGAATAGCGACCGCAGAAGCTGATGGCGGACCTGTGGTGACGGCTTCCTGAGCGGCGGCCGTCACATTCGCACTTACAAGACATACGGTCAGCGCTGCGCGGAACATGACTGTCAGTTGGTTGCTGGCGCGACAGCCGCCGCCGGCACGCTGCCTGCGGGCAGAAAACGAACCGCGACGCCGGTCGCGTTTGTCTTGCCCCAGCTGAATGCAGACACGTGAGCATCGCCATACTGGGCCTTGATGACGGCATCCGCCCCAAGCTTCTTTCCGCGTTCCCACAGCTCCGCGTAGATCTTGTCCTGCGAGGACGACTTGCTGAAGACGGTGGCCTTGCGGACTCCAGCCTTCACCTCGCCAAGCACCTCATACGGCCGGTCGGTGATGTCATAGGGAAACACCGGCACGCCGACTTCCTCGTTGATCAGCGGCTGTCCCGGAGTGGGCTGCGCAAGCGCGGGAGAAGCGATGGCGATCGCGAGGGCTGCTGACAGAATGAAACGCATGATCTCAGTCCTTTTCGAGTGAACGGGTTATTTTGTAGCCGCAGCTGAAACGGCAGCAGGCTGTTCCACCGCAGGGGTAGAGACTGCTGCTGCGACAGGAACGGTCATGGCCGCCGGAGTTACCGCCTCGGCGAACACCAGTGGCACGTCCTCCCCGATAAATCCCTTGACCTGCGAGCCTGCTGCGATCCTGGCGCTGGTCCCAGTCGTGAAAAAGCCGACGACAGGAACGAAAGCCACTGCAGCCACCACGCCTGCGGTTCCGGTCACGCCCTTGTCATCGAAGGTGCCGCTCAGGCGGATCTGACGGCCGTTGACGCTGACGTGGAGGAGAGAGGCGGTAAGGTGCCCCGACTTGCCCCACATCCCCTTGTTGCGGACCTCGGTCACTTCTCCCATTGCAGGCGAGCCTACGGGGATGACGATCTGGCCGCCCACGGCTACCGGCTCGATCACCGAAAGACGAAAGTGCTGGCCGACCCGCAGCTTCTTGCCTTCGGTTGTCAGTTGCTCTTCCATCTTGAGCTGGATTTCCGTGCCAGTGCGAAGGACGTCTCCTGCGGCAGGTCCGACGGTCAGGGTCGCGGGCGCAGGTACAGTCACCTCTGCGGCGGCCAGAGTCGGAGCAGCTACCGCGCACGCCAGCGCAACATGGATCAATCTCATTGATATTCCCCCATTTTTGACCTTCCCCAAGGTCATGACGCGGTGTTGCCCGCAGCCGGAAGGAAGTCAAGCCGCTTGCCCTGAGACGTCGAACCTGCCTCTGCTCTAATGCGCGGCGCCGGGCCGGAGGATCTGATCCATTCGGGAGGCTATCTGCTTCCAGAGCTCGATACCCTCGTGATCTCCGGCGAGGGCCAGTTCGCCGATGCGCTGGGCTACTCTCTGGGGCGCCAGATCGCCGTGCCGCCTCAGCAGCATCATGGCCGCTCCCAGCGCGACCTCATCGTCAGTCATCTTCATGGGTTCACCCCTATGCCCAGCGCTTCGAGCCGCTCGCGAATTATCGTGCGCGCAACGACGCCCATCGTCTCCAGCGACCAGAAGCCAGCCTTCTTCATGGCGGCTTTCGTATCCCTCCACACACGCCGGTCACGGATGATGTCGATATGGTCATGCCCCGCCCAAGTCAGTCGGACGGCAACCCACCGCCGCCCGTCGGACGACACGTGGCCTGCAGAGGCGAGGTCGGCTTCCACCAGCAGCCTGAAATGGTGATCGACCTGATGCCGGGCATAGCCTGGTAAATCAGGTATCCGCAAGAGTTCCGCTCCTTCCGCCGCTTCGAGAGCGAGCATGAGATCGCGAATCAGATCTGGATTGCGCTTCATGGATCAATGAGAACAAATGCGGATCAAATAGGACAGCGAAAAATCGATCTGTGTCGCTTGGGGCTTCTTCATTCGCTTGACGCTTCTCCTCAGGGGACCGTCCGATCTTCGCGCAGGGTCTGCGTCGAGCTGATGACGTTCTGGCTGGCCCAATGCACATCTTTAAGCCTGCGCATGACTCCCCCAGCTAAAGGCGTTCGCACGGATGAAAACGGCGTCCCCTCCCGCGACGTGCGGCAAGAAATCACTGGGGCCGTTGCATTCACCCAACAACCTGTCCTTGCTCCTCCAATAGCCAAGCCTCCAATTCATCTGCGGCAGCGTCGACCGACTTCCTTATCCGGCACTCCCAGATCACTGCAACACGCCAACCTGTATCGCAGAGTGCTGCCTGATGGCGTGCATCGCGCTCGATGTTGGACGCAAACTTCGAGGCCCAGAATTCTGGCCGCGTCGTCGGCGTTGTCGAATAACGGCATCCCGGATGCCGATGCCAGAAGCAACCATGGATGAACACTGCGGCCTTGTATTTCGGGAAAACGAGATCTGGACTGCCCGGCAACCGCCGGTCATGTAGTCGATAGCGAAATCCGCGAGCATGCATCGCTTTCCGCAACCTGATCTCCGGCTGCGTATTCTTGCTTCTTATCCCGGACATCATCCGGGAACGTGTCTGCACATCAACGATGTCAACCACTTCTTTCCCCTGGCTAGTTGCCGCGGTCCTGGTATGAGAGCCGGCGTAACAAGGAATTTCGGACCGATGAGCTCCAGCTTCAAGACCGTTGATCTCTTCGCCGGACCCGGCGGCTTGGCCGAGGGTTTCTCATCGGTTCGGAGGAGCGGCCGCCGGATATTTGATATCGCTCTTTCGGTCGAGAAGGAGGCGTCTGCCTTCCGCACTTTGCGCCTCCGCGCCTTCACGCGTCAGTTCGATCGGCCCCCGGAAGCTTACTATCGCTTTATTTCCGGACAAATCTCCCGCGAAATCATGATCTCCCTGCACCCGGAGGAATGGGCAGCCGCAGAGCAGGAGACAGCGATGCTCGAGCTGGGTACGCAAGAAGCTCAGGCTGCTCTCGATCCTGAGCTCGATCGCATTGGCGCCGGTGGAGACACGATTCTCATCGGCGGCCCTCCGTGCCAAGCGTACTCGCTAGTTGGACGGGCCAGGAACCGCGGAATCAACGGCTATGATCCTACGGCCGATCACCGTCATTTTCTTTATCGCGAGTATATCCGCATACTCGAACGCCTCCGGCCGGCGGTCTTCGTCATGGAAAATGTGAAAGGAATTCTGTCGTCAAAAGTTGGAGGCGAGCGGATCTTCGAGAGGGTTCTCGATGATCTGGTAAACGCTGGTGGGCAACCCAGCAGCTACAAGCTTGTGCCTCTCGTGTCAGATAGGCGCGGCCGGTTCTCGGAGCACATCATCAGAAGCGAGAATTTCGGTATCCCGCAGCGTCGGCACCGGGTGATTCTTCTGGGTGTCCGTTCTGACCGGTTCGATCGCATCGCCGATCTGTCATCCCTCACCCTCTCGAGCTTTGAAACGCCGCGGCGGGTCTCCGACGTGCTGGAAGGCATGCCGCCTTTACGCAGTGGCCTCAGTCGACAGGAAGACAGTTTTGACATGTGGCTTGCGGCGGCTACCAACGCGTTTCGCACTGCTGCCAAGGCGTGTCGTGCTGATGGAAGCTGGCTGAAGGACGTCGCTCGCGCGCTCGACCGGCGCGCTACAGCGCTGACTGAAACCCACGCCGAACTCCCCCGCTCCGCTAGCGAAGTATCACCCATTCGGGATAATTGGCTCGGAGCTTGGCTGACAGACCGTGAGCTTCTCACGTTGCCGAATCATGAGTCGCGCGGGCACATGGCCACCGATCTGGCCCGCTATGCGTTCGCCGCCACTTTTGCAGAGCATTTCGGGCGGTCACCGAAGGCTGCAGAGTTTCCCCGGGACCTTGCCCCCAGTCATCAGAACTGGGATAGCGGCAAATTTGCGGACCGTTTTCGGGTCCAGCTCTGGGCCGAACCGGCGACGACGGTGACGAGCCACATTTCGAAGGACGGGCACTACTTTATCCATCCCGACCCTCGACAGTGTCGCAGCCTTACAGTCCGTGAAGCGGCGAGGCTCCAGACATTCCCCGACAATTATTTTTTCGAGGGCAACCGTACGCAGCAATATGTTCAAGTTGGCAACGCGGTGCCACCGCTTCTGGCGCGACAGATCGCGGAGGTGGTCGCGCGCGTACTGGGCGTCGATACCGATTGATTATGCTCAACAGCCGAGTGATTAAGAGATCATCCCTCGCACGAGACAATTCTCATCTACATGCGTGAAGGTGGCTGAATCAGGCCAGTCTATGGCCTGTTCCGCACATTGATCACGAAGGTGCAGGCTGATGGAACGCATTCACCACGCATGCCCACTTCGCATTCATGACACCGTCGATCCCACGACCAAGATCCCAGATCACGTGATCGCCGGCTCGCAGGTGTGCGCGTACGAAACGGTCGTGAAGATCGCCATTTGCACGCCTTGATCGCTGGACCAGCCGCAGATCCGTGTCGCCGATGGTTGCGTTCCACCGTCGCTCCAGTTCGTCCCGCTGTTCCTTCGTGGTTTCCCGATGATGACTGTCCACGGAGTCGGCATCGAAGGCAAGTATCTCCACCCGATCCAGCCGGGCGGCGTTCTGTTCGAAGCGTTTCACGAAGTTTACCAGCCGGCCTCTTGCTGCATCATCTGCACAACAGTAAGGATCCTGAATTTCGAGGCGGATGATCTCGGCACCTTCGATGAACTGGTCGAAGATCGCCCAGTCCCGCAGCCCGTATTGCTCATACTGCACCCGGCGGATTGATGGCGTCCGTCTCTCTGCCACCTCGAGGGGGGTTTCACGGAGCTTCAGAACAGGGCGCGAGGCGGTCCCCTCAGTGTGCTGCGTCTCTTCCATCGAAGAAGCAGTCGGCCCATCTGAGCCAGCTTCAATTTCCTCTCCTCCGTCCACATCGCCGGTTGCCGGAACATCCCTCGGCGCGGAGGCTGGCGCACTCCCCACTTCATTGACGGCGGCTTGAGGACACGCTCTGCCGTCCAGCACATCGGCGAGAAGTTCTTCCACGTCGTCGTCGCTCTCGGGAGGAACGAGTAGCCCTCGGCTGAGCGCCCGCTTGCGTTCCATGAGGTCATCGAGACGCCGATCAAAGCTCGAGGGTGCAATAGCGGGATCTGGATGCACGGCGACAGGGATATGGACGGTCACCGGTCGTAACTGACCGATGCGATAGACCCGGTCCGTGGCCTGGTCTTCGACCGCCGGGTTCCACCATCGGGAGAGATGAATGACGTGGTTTGCGGAAGTGATTGTGAGGCCGACGCCACCCGCCTTGGGCGAAAGTATCAGAACATCGAAGCCTGCGCGCTCAGTCTGGAATGCATTTACAATCTCCTGCCGCCTGGGACCCGCGACCAGACCACTGATGCATGCGGGCGGGCGGGGCAGTTGAAACCGCTCCTGTATCGCCATGGCAAGGAACGCCTGCATCTCCAGATCTTCGCAGAAGACCAGTGCCTTCTCACCAGCAGCCCTGATCTCTCCGAGGATCTCGAAGGTTTTCTGCAGTCTGGCAGAACGAGCGACATATCCGTCAATGTCGGCGATGGCGTGGGGCGGCTCTGGATGAAGTGACGTTCCACGCAGCATGTGGAGCACTTTGAGCATCGCCCCTTTTTCGCCACTCTGGCGAAGCGCTCGAGCTCGAGCGAGAACCCGATCATAGGCCTCGGCCTGTGCCTGCGGCATATCGACATGGTATTTCCGGGCGGTCTTGACGGGAAGTCCGGTAAGGATCTCGTCCTTCATCCGACGGAGCATGAAAGGGGGAAGTCCGTCGGTCCGGTCGATCAGAAGCGACTGAAGCGCCGCCAGAGAATCGCGGTCTGTTGCCGGGTAGCTCGTCTCGAACTCACGGCTGGTGCCCAGAAAACCGGGGAAAACGGTGTCCGCAATTGACCAGAGATCCTGAAGACGGTTCTCCACAGGCGTGCCGGTCATTGCCAGCTGTATGTCAGCATTAAGAGCCTTGGCGGCTCGGGTCATTTGACTTGCGGGATTTTTGAGCTTCTGCACTTCGTCGAAGACGATCGCTGCAAAGCGGATGCGCGCGAAGCTCATGTGGTAATCACGCATCGTCT
This sequence comes from Sphingobium faniae, assembly GCA_900100475.1. Classification (GTDB taxonomy): domain Bacteria; phylum Pseudomonadota; class Alphaproteobacteria; order Sphingomonadales; family Sphingomonadaceae; genus Sphingobium; species Sphingobium faniae. The sequence goes on from FMTU01000007.1 coordinate 61,226, forward strand.
CATAGGTTGTGAGAACGACGCCAGCCTCTTCCCATTCGTCGACGTACAGCCGGGTTGTTCCGCCCCGAACATCGTTGCCCGGGCCGGTGCGGTACCGGCTCAAGACTCCCCCAAAAGCCTCGACGCGCGGACCAAGGGAGTTCCGGGCAAGGTGCTGTGCGATTTCAGCCTGCCAGTTTCGCAACAGACCCGTTGGAGCGACAATGAGAATTGGCCTCTCTGGTGCAGCTTCGGCCCGTAGCCACTGCAGGAACATGAGCGCCTGGAAGGTCTTTCCGAGGCCCATATCATCTGCAAGCAAAACACCGGGGAGCTTGCGGGTCCATGCTTCTGCCAGCCAGGCGAAGCCTTCCAGCTGATGCGGCTTGGGACCAGAGATGATACTTGCCGGAAGCTGAGGGACTTCGAACGGCGCGTTCTCGGCATCAGGTTGCGGAAGGCGGGTATAATCGAGTGTCTCGAAATTTTGGCCCACCTGAAGAAAGAAAGTCTGCAGCGCCTCGCGCGGGCCATCCGTCTCTTTCGCTTCCCCGTTGCTTCCCGAGATTTCGCGCTCGAGTTCGGCGATGCCTTCCACCGACCTCAGCGTCTCGGAGGTAGCTGGAAGACTCTCATCTCTCCAGGCGACGTTGTCTTCGCCGCGCGCCATCGCTTCCGCGACCTCGCGAGCGATAACCGCTGCGTCACCGGGCTCCAATTCTATGTATTGCTCGTCCGGCGGGTTCCCCACCCTCAGCCCGAAGGCTTCAGGCAGCCAGCTGTTCGGTTTGGGCTGAATCCATGGCAGGACGGGCTTGTGCCAGACCTCGATGCCGCTGACCCGTTCCGAGAACTGCCGTGTTTCGATGAAAAGACGATCGGCAGCGGCATCATCCTCCAGATCATCGAGTGAAAGTGCCTCGCGCAGGTGGCGTTGTGGCGCGCGAAGGAAATCGCGGCGTTCCTGCGAAGGCGCCTTCTGCTTCTGCCGAACAACCTCCAGCGCCCGCCCGAGCAGTGGATCCAGAAACAGCAGTGTGCCGTCCGGCATCAGATAGCTGCGGCGGGATCCATCCTGTGCGCGAAACCTGCTCTGAAAATGCACGCTCTCCTGCGGCGTAAGCAACGAGGCATGGCTCGCATCAATCAGTTCGCCGTCTTCCGCTTCGATTGCCTGACGCCCGAATAGAACAGGATCAAAGTCGAAACGGCCTCCACTCGTCTTCGCGTCGAGCGAGAAATTTGCAGCATAGGCGACCCGGATGCGTTCGATAAATCCGTCTGCGTCGATTCCCCTCGCGATATCTTCTCCAAGTGCGCCCCGAAACGCAGCAAAAGCCGCCCTGCGCGCGTCGGGATCGACTGCCTGGTTTACCTGTTCTGCAGCAACAGCAGCAGACAGCAGCGGCTCTGCCAGCCGCCCTGTTCGGTCACCCTCGCGAACACGCCCGCCGTCCCGCTTCGCACGAACGGGGACGCCGCCGCGGCGGACCCACTTCGACTGGATCTGAATGCTGCCATCAGCGAGTGAGCCGGTGGAACGGAGCTGAAGAGTTAGATTTGTAGCCGGCGGAAGCCCCAGCGCTGAGGCGTCTTTCTCGTCGAGACGCGCAGCTACCTCGAAAGGAATTGCTATTCCATTTTCATCCTCAGCGAGATCTGATGAAGCGGCAAGCGTTCTGGCAAGCGCAAGTGCCGAGAGCGTGGCCTTTGGCGCCAGCCGTGGCCACTCCGATCTCGGAACCAGACGGCTCGTCGCCTTGCGGAACAGGCCACCAGGTACAAGCTCATAAATTTCGATCCGCTCAGCTCCGTCAGGACGCTGAGTTGCCGTGACCTGGCAGTTCACCATGTATCGTTCCAGTTACTTGCGCGCCCACGGCCAAGCACCGGATGAAGCACACCTGTTCGGCGATGTATGATGCCAGCAAACTTGGCTTCCCATCCGGGACTGGGCACATGGGAGTGATACTCGAAGTCTTTCCTCCCGTCGGTTGTCCGAAGCTTGCCGCCGTCGTACACCTTTTCGTAGAGCCGAGGGGAGCGCGGATCAGTATCCCTCCAGAATCGGCACGAACCATTGTCGCTCCATTCGGCAATCCTCAGATCGCCAATCTGCATGATGATCGTCGACGAGGAAGCCGGACCGCCCTGCATCACACCAAATTCGGGACGCTCACCGCTCCTTCGAATGATCTCTTCAATGTTGTGACGTGCGCGCTGGCCCAGTGCAGGCCATGCATCGGTCACGAGTCCCTCATCGAGATACGCCAGCCAGAAGGCCGAACGCTGCTTCCACTGATCAGGACGATCAGTCGTTTTGGCGATCGCCCGGAAGAACTCACGCATTGCGACATCCGTGAGCCAGCGCTTGAGCACCTGAACAATCGAGACGGCGCGTTCAGCACCGACCGTACGCGCCAGTTCCGCCAGAATATGTTCCCAGCGACGGGGCGCAATACGCGGATCCCCGACCTGATCCATAAGAAACTCCGAAAGGGCCTTGCGATGTTCGCGATCAGGCTTCTCGGTGACCCAGGGTTCGAGCAGTGCGCGCACCAGTTCAGGCAGGTCACTGGCCTGCCGGTCTATGTCGAACAGTTTTAGCAGGCCGCTTTGCGCGCTCGTTGCACGTCCCCCGCGAAGGTCGGCTATTTCATTGCAGGCCGCCACAAAGGCAGCGCGTCCGAAGCGGGTGGCAGCGACCTGATGGCCAATTCCCACCTCGGAGAGAACGTGCCCTGCCTCTCCGGCTGCTGCCGAAGCAAGTGCGTTCCCTACGCGAGACGGACCACTTTCCGGATCGAAAAGCGTCCAAGCATCGGATCGCTGACGCCATGCCCATACGTGCCGATCTGCTGCGCGGCGCGCCGCTGCGGCAAGAGGCCTGATAACAGGTCGGCCACTCGGGAAATGCGTGAGATAACCTTCGATCAGGGCCTGGTCGGAACTGCGCTTGCAGTCGCGGTCCGCTCTTTCGACTGCCTCGGCCCCAAACGTGTCGAATATTTCGTCGCACCATGCCCCCCGCAGAACGCGATTGAGTTCGAAACGTCGCAGGGCAGACGCGCCTCGGCTGCTGGAGCGCTCAAGAAACGGGCGCAGTTCTTCAACCGATTCGACCTCGCCGACCTGTAGGTCGAGATGCCGCAGCTGCTTCTGGATTTCGGGCTGGGTGGATGGCGATCGCGGAAAACCCGCTGCGCCGGTCGAATGCATCCTCGCAATAGCATTCCTGAGAGCGGTCACGAATTCCCCCTCAACACGTTCTCGTCGAGCCGGTGGGAACCTGGTGCCATCATCAGAAAGCGCAGATCGATCCGGCGATTGCGCTTTTTCGCGCGTTCATCGTCACCGTCGGCGATCGGCCGATCGGGACCATACCCGCTGAGGCCGAGAATGGGGGCCGAACCCGGCTGTCCTTTGGGTGCGTTCCGAAACTCGTTCAGCTCGGGGCGAACCGCCAAAAGCCTGGAGAAGGTGGCCTCGGCCCGACGAACCGAGAGGCCGTAGTTGTTCATTTCGCCCAACATGACGTCCTTGTCGGTATGGCCTTCGACAAAAACTGCATCAATGAGATGCGGACTGCGCTCACCCTGGCAAAGATCGCTCGATGTGAAACAGGGAAGCACTTCCACCATCGCGTTAGCGACCTTTTCGATGGCGCCAGCTCCCGCTGCAGTCAGTTCGAAGCGTCCTTTCTCGAAAAGAACATCGTCCGGGAGACGAAGCACGCCCGTCTGCGTATCGATTTCGACCTGAAGCCCCTTCTTCTTGAGCGAATGCTGTATGTTCTGAAGGATTTCGGCACGGGTCCGGTTTGCACCGGTAAGCTCAGCCGTCTTCGTCTGCAGATTGAGGGCGAAGTAGACAAGCAGGATGATGAAGATGAGCAAAAGGCCCACCATCATGTCCGTCATGGACATGAAATAGCTTTCGCCCTCCTCGGCGGGGCGTCGGCGAACGACCGCTTCTATCATTCAGCAGCCTCACGCGAAGGCCCGGTCAGTGCATCGGCGAGCTCCTCGACCGTGTCGCGCAGCGTCGTCAGGGGTTCCAGTGCGCCAGCAAGCTGGGCGATCCCGTTCCCGAGCGCCGTATCGATCTGGGCCACCCTTTCGTTGAGGTTTCGTGAATGGCTGCTGGCCGCGTCGGTAAGCTGGACCAGCGCCTCTCCAAGCGCACGGTCCACCTCTGCAAAGCGGGCTCGGTAGTCGGACCACGCCTGCTCTGCTGCGCGTGCGGTATCCTTCAGGGCTTGCGCCATCTGTCGTGTTTCATCGCGAGCAGCTTCGGTCGAGCGTGCTTCCGCGGTGAGGGAGCGCTCGATCGATACTGCCGCCTTCTCCATCGCGTCGGCGGAGTGCCGAATTGGCGCAGCAGCCTGCTGCACATCATTTGCAGCTGTTCCGAATGCTGTCGCGAGATCGCTGGAGTTGCTTGCAACGAGCTCGATTGCGCGCGCATGATCTCCGATGGCTCGCTGCGATCCGTTCAGCCCTTCGGCACTCGCATTGATTGCAGCACCCGCGTCGCGCATGCTTCTGACGAGCGGAGTGCCCGCTTCGGCGAACTTCTCTACGAACGTCGAGAAGGATTTTTCCAGCGCCTCTTGGCCAATTCGCGCCGCGTCGTTTGCCGCGCCGGTGGCTGCCGCTCCCAACTTCCCTGCGCTTTGTGCAAGCCCATCCTTCATGCCGTCGAGCGTCGTGCCGAGACTGGTCAGCAATGCATCGAGACGCTCTCGGGCCTGATTGCTCGCCTCTTCGCTATCCGCCCGCATGCGCTCGGCTACCACTTCGAAGTTGCGGTTCAGGTCGCCAAATGCAGCCCGCATCTCTTCAGAAGCGAGGCCGAACCGTCGGACTGCTTCTTCGATCTGGCGGTCCGCTTCGCCCGTCTGCTTTTCAAGCCTGTCCGCCATCGTCGCCATGGCGAGGGTCATCGAACCGATGGCGTCGGCGAGTCCGGCCATCTCGGCGCCGGCGCCGTTCGCAATCGCCTGCTTGACAGCCTCGCCGCCGCCGCCGGAGATCTTGTCTATGCCATCCTGAATTGAGCCGAGGTGTGCGATCATCGGCTTCATCTGCTTCTCGAGCGCCCCCTCGAGTGCGACCGCGAGCTGTTCCGAGAAGGCCCGCAACGCGGGCGTCTGTTCCCTGAGCTGTTCAAGCTGATCGCTCGCTATCCGCTGGGGCGGCAGATAGATCATGCCGTGTTCCAGCTTGTCGCAGAGTGAACTCAGCGCCTCATCGACACGTTTGCCAAATCGGTAGTCGATCGCTCGCAGAACGATGGATGCGACAATACCGCCTACCGAAGCCCAGAATTTGGCCCCGGCAACCTTCATCAGCTCATTGAGGCGGGCCTGCATCGCATCGACGCCACCACTGAAATCCAGGGTCGACAGAGCCGCAATAATGCCCAGGAATGTGATCAGCAGACCGACCGCGATGAAGATGTTTGCAAACCAGCCGAGCCCGCGATGTCGATCCGCAAGCGGGAGGAAGAAGTTCTCAGGCCGGGCGGTGTTATGCAGCACTTCCGCACCAGGATCGACGATGGTTTCGCGATATTCTTCCCATGATCGTCGCAGCGCATATGACTGAGGGTGATCGGCTTCCATCATCTCAGCGTCGATCGCATTGAAATGCTCAGCGAAGCCCAACCGGGCCTCGTCAATATCAGCGCCCGAACCACCCATTGCGCGGTCGATCACGATGAGCCGTTTTTCAATGGCTTGTACAAGGGGAAGATGATGATTCTTCCTGTAGTGCATCGCAATCGCGACTGCGGCGCCAACAAGGCTGACTGCAAGTAGTGCCGCCATGGCGTCACGAATGCCGGGCACTCCCGTAAAGAAGAGAATCAGGCCCTGTCCGAGAAACGCGGTGACTGTCACCTTTACCCCCTCATTCATCAACACGCTGGAAGCATGGTTCGCATTTCGAACAGTTGCCCCGCAGCATGTACCCCGTCTGCATTTCCTGCCTCAGAATGAGGAGCATCGCCAGCACCAAGTTCGCCTTGCGTCCCTTTGCCGAGGCCTGGCGATCCGCCCGTGGAGGGAGCAACGAGGCACATGCCGCGGCGGCTGCGACATCATGAAATCCATTCGACTTCACCGGCGGATCGAGCGAACCAGCGTCACCATCGAGTCGAGGCGCTGCCTGGAGGTGGGCCGTACCCCCGATCTGCTGAAGATCGGGGCTGTAGGTGGTGGGAGCGGCAGATGCCGCTCACCCTGAGAAGGAGACCCCCCATGAAGAATCTGAGCGATCTGCAGTGCATCCTGCTCTCCACTGCCGCGCAGCGGGACGACGGGAGCATTCATCCGCTTCCCGCAAATGTCGATCCCCGTGGCGGTGCCAAGGCCATTGGCGGACTGATGCGGCGCGGCCTGGTGCAGGAGCGGGAGGGGGACGGTGCGAGCCCTTCTCTCCACATCAACAATGCTGGCCTGACCGCGATCGGGATCGAGCCTGAGACTGACGATGAGAAAAATGTAGCAGCGGATTCTGCACCCGCCGCCTCTTCTCCTTCACGAACCACCAAGGCGAATCTGCTGCTGTCCATGCTTCAGCGTCCCGGAGGGGCGGTGATGGCCGAACTGACCGACACCACAGGCTGGCTGCCTCACACCGTGCGGGCCGCGCTGACAGGTCTTCGGAAAAAGGGCAATATCATCGACAGGGGAACGCGCGACGGCAAGGCCTGCTATCGCATCGGAACTGGGCACTGATGACAGACCGTCAGATCACTGCGCTGGAAGGGATGTCCTCGGGAGCCCTCAAAGCCGAATGGCAGCGCCTGACCGGTACGCCGGCGCCCCGGATCAGCCCGTCCATGATGCGCCTTGCACTCGCCTTTGAATGGCAGTCGAGGAAGCACGGAGGACTGTCCCGCCAGCTTCAACAGAAGCTTGCGCAACTTGCCGCGGGGAAGACGCGCACCAGTGAGGTGAAAGCCGGCACGCGGCTGGTGCGGGAATGGAACGGTGTCACCCATGTTGTCACCATCGGGGAGGACAGGATAATCCGCTGGAACGGGGGTGAGTGGCGATCCCTCAGCGAAGTTGCCCGCACCATTACCGGCACCCGCTGGTCTGGGCCTGCGTTTTTCGGCCTCAAACAGAAAGCTGGCGCGTGAAGACGGTTCGTTGCGCCATCTACACGAGGAAATCGAGCGAAGAAGGGTTGGAGCAGGATTTCAATTCCCTCGATGCCCAGAGGGAAGCCTGCGCCGCCTACATCCTCTCGCAGGCGGGTGAGGGGTGGACGCAGTTACCGGCCCAGTATGATGATGGAGGAGTGTCAGGCGGCACGCTCGAACGGCCGGGTCTTCGCCGTCTGCTTGATGACGTCGCCAGCGGGTGCATTGACATCATCGTCGTCTACAAGGTCGACCGCCTTACACGCTCGCTGCTCGACTTCGCAAAGCTGGTGGAAGCCTTCGATGGTGCGAACGTCTCCTTCGTATCGGTGACGCAGGCGTTCAACACCACCACCAGCATGGGACGACTCACACTCAATATGCTGCTTTCGTTCGCGCAATTCGAGCGTGAGGTGACGGCCGAGCGGATTCGCGACAAGATCGCAGCGTCCAAGGCAAAAGGCATGTGGATGGGAGGCATCCCGCCACTCGGCTATCAGCCCAATGGGCGCAGCCTTGCCATCATTCCGGAACATGCCGAACTCGTGCGGGAGATATTCAGGCGCTACGCCGACCTTGGAAATGTGCGGCTGCTTGCCGAAACTCTGGAACGCGACGGAATGCTGGCACCAGAGCGTCAGACGGCGACAGGCCGAAAGATGGGAGGGCGGCCGTTCACCCGCGGGCAGCTCTATCTCATGCTTGCCTGCCGCACGTACCTTGGAGAAATTAGCCACCACGGCACCGCCCATAAGGGATTGCACCAGGCGATTGTTGATCGGGATCTCTGGGATAAGGTGCAGGCGACGCTGGCAGACAACAGACAGGGACAGCATTCAGGCCGACGATCCAGTAGCCCAAGCCTGCTGGCGGGACTGGTGATTGCCAGTGACGGAGCTCCCCTCTTTGCTGATCATGCTACCAAGGGAAAGGTCCGATACCGCTATTATGCAGGCAGGCCCGGCGTTGACGGAAATGAGAAAGCCATGCGCATTCCGGCTCGGGAACTGGAAACCGCTGTCGTGGAGCGGCTGGCACAGGCATTTGAAGATCCGCTCACGCTCGCGGCTGAAGCGGGCCTTCTGCAGGGCGTGAGGGATATCGCTGGATTGAGAGCGGCTGCCCTTGGCGCTGCCGCGCTCGTCCGACAGCGGGACCGGGAAGTCATTCTCGCACTGGTAGGTGCCGTGCAGATCGAGGCCACGCGCATAGCGATCCGCTGCCCAGGCGACGCAGTCGCCACAATCCTGAAGCTTCCTGGCGGGAGCACCAAAACTCCGCTGATCCTGATCGCGGAAGTCCGGCTCACCCGATCCGGTCGGGCTCTGCGTTTGATCGACGACCGGGGAGGCAGGCTTTCAACAGAAATCGATCCATCTATTGTGCGCCTGCTGGCTCAGGCACATCGCTGGTGGCGTATTCTTCGTGACGAGCAAATCGACATCAGGACACTTTCACAGAGGGAAAAAGTGACCGCCTCATGGATGACACGCGTGGTGCGGCTTGCGTTTCTTTCGCCCACTGTCACTGAAGCCATTCTTGCAGGTCGACAGAAATCCGGGCTCGCTGTCGCTGCATTGCTGGAATCCGGCGCTGTCGATCCCAGCTGGAATGAACAGGAGAAACGAATCCTGCCAGCCGTGCACCAGATGCGATGATGCAGGTTCTCTGGCCTATCGCCGAAATGCCTCTGGGCCATGCGGAGCCAGATATTATATCAACGGAAGCCCAGAGTCCTCAGCGCTTCCACCACCTGAGGCCGCATCTGCCACTCGAAATGCCCTGAATCCATGTTGCGGATAACCCTCTCGAGAAGGCTGGTTTCGGGAAACTCTGTGTCCAGCGCCGGATCCCGAGCAATGGCGCAGGTCCATATTTCCGTGCCGTTGGCGCGCCTCGGAGGGCTGAAATCCGTTTCAGTCGCTATCAGCTTTCCAAGCTTGCCGTAATGCAGATTGGCGGCCCCGTAGCCGTCATACCCCGCTGCCTCAGCGAGCCTCGTTGCTGAAATGAGAAAGTCCGGAGCCTGGAAATGAGCCTTGAGCATGTTCCGGTAAGGATCGCTGACCTGCGGCAGGACGATGAGAAAAGCCTTTTCATACACCTTGGCCGACGGCGCTCCTTCCCTGTCACGCCCGGAAATTTCCAGCTCGTCAAGCTGGTCGAGGTCCGTCCTGAGCGCGGCGACCGCATCTTCCCGCGAGCCTGCCGTCTTGCGGGCGACGAGAACCTTGCCACGATAGGCGTGAGCTCCCCATTGCGTGCCGAGCGGGCCTGACTTGATATCGTACCTGCCGTATTTCTCGGTGCGGTAGCTCATTTACACATCCTTCAGGCTCGGACAAAAATCTGAAACGCCTTCCAACCGGGGGTGGCAATGCCTGCCAGCTCCACACTTCTGTCTGTTATTCCTCGATTCCAAGCCGCCTGCGTTTCGCCGCTTTTCGGGCGAGCCGCTTTTCCCGCAGGCTCGTGGCATCGATATCGGAGATTGAGACGTTGGCGCCGTTGGGTGTTCGCCATGCCGATCGACCGAAGAGATCATTCAAACCTTCTCTGGTGAGCAGGACGGGAGGGTGTTCTTCAGCGTGCCACTTGGCGCGCTGCTCTGCACGATCCGCGGTCACAGCAGCACCAACGGCAGCGGCACGGCTGATCCTACGCTTTTTCGGGGGCGAGTGCGAAAACCACCCGGACTGGGGACCGACAATGGTTGAGCCACCCCTGTAGCCGCCTTTACTCAATTGTTTTCTCCCTGATGCGCCAGCACTTCTGGCAAGCTGGCGGGGGCAGCGTGGGCCGGGCAAGCAGCAGCATGTCAGCCCCATCCCATCGCACTGAGGAGCGCCTTCTCATGAGACTGAAATCTCCGTTGGAAGTCGAGCAGGCAACGGGAAATCCTGCTGCCTGACATGTTCCCAGCATTCCTGCTTCTTGGCGAATTCCGGGATTTGTTTACCGCCCGCCCGCTCGATCATGGCTTGGAAGACGATATGTGACCAGTCAAGGAGGAGCTGCAGGAATTCTTCCGAAATGCCCTGCTTGCTCCAGATCCGCTCGAAATCGACGCGGCCATCAAGACGGCTCGCCACAACCGACACCAGATACGCAGCGACGTTTGCCTGCCCCTGAGGGAACATCCTCTTCACTTTGCCATGAACGGTCCGGAAGATGAGGGCCTTTGCGATCATCTCGCGATACCATGAAACGCTGAGTGGATCGGGAACGATCTCCGGCGCTTCGTCGAGCTCATCCATGAACGCCTTGAAGTTCTTCTCTCCGCCCAGGCTGACAATGTGCGGCAGCAGGCGCCATGTCTGGATATATTTGGCAACATCGTTCTTCGAGAGCTTGCGCGAGGAAGGAACGGCTTCCCTGAGCTTCCGCAGCCGGGCAGGCGTGGTGCCTTCGCGGGCAAGCAGCACGTTGTAGCTACCAGCGGCACGTTCATAGAACCAGCGGCCAACCCCGTCGGGAAGATAGGTTGAATTCGCCAGCTTCTCGAGCTGCACATGAAAGGCGCGGTTGGCCGAAAGGTCGGAATTCTTGACTGCGTTCTGGCTGTTCGCGAAACGCGAAATGTTCGAAATGAGCTTCTCGCGCCCGGCTTCTTCCGCTCCGCGAAGGATGATGATCTTGGCGGGTACGCGGACGCGTGAAAGATCTACGTCCGGCACCCGCCGCTTGGCGAAATAGATCGACGCAGTGGTCTGGCCGCCATTCACGATCTGAAAGCCCTTCATGAATGCAATGCCGACCTCTCCCTGTGCGGTGCGCTCAAACCTGGCCTCATCCGCGACGATGACCAGACCGTTGTTGAATGCCATGAAGTGCTCGGGTTCCTCCCGAAGGGTGACACCAATTCCCTTGTTGTGTTTCCCGGTGACGCCGAGAAAAGACCGGACGTTGGCTTCCAGCAGCTGCTGCCCGTAACGCTCGTAAAGCGCCCGCAGCACTTCGCCGGGCAGGGCTGTCAAAGCGAAGTCATAATCTGCCACCTGATCAGGAACGTAAACGCAGCTGAGGGCGGTGCCGATCGTTTCAGTGAAGTTGATGGCGATCTCGTCCCGCGGCTTCCCGGCCGCCGAATGCCGATAGAGACGCTCGATGTCCATCACCTCGATGGCCACGAGCTTTCCTTCGATTTCGGCGCCGCTGAAACGTTTCTTTTCCGACTGGCCATCCGTGATCACAAAGATCCGAACCTGATCGATGTCCTTCCAGTGCTCCTCCGTCTCCATAACCAGCTGATACACGGGGTTGCTGGAGTCCATGACCTTGCCCAGCTTCCCACGCGCCGCGTTCATGAGGAACTGGAGCGCCTGACGGCCGGCTGTCTGGACATCAGCGGCGGAAACCGACTGAAGCTTGGCGGTGCCAAGATAGAGGCTCACGAATATATCGAGCTGTGAATGATCGTCCGCCAGCGCATAGCCTGTCATCCTAAGGTTTGCGTTACCGACCCTGGCCTCATAATGCTGAACCTGAGGCTCGTCACACAGGCCGGCATCTTCCAGATGCTCCATGACCACTTCTGCAAATACAAGCTCCTCGCTCGGGAAGGGGCCGTCGCCAGCCGCAATGCGATCCGCCACTTCCGCCTGAATGCGCAGTCGGGTTGTGTTGAGGAAGTCCGTCAGTTCCATTTTTATTCAAGCCCCAGTTCCTGGAAGAGCATGTCCAGATCAGCAAGGCCCGCTTCGACCCCATCGATTTCGATTTCGTAAGCGGCCTTGTGAACAGGTGCCGCGATATTGCCGCGGAACAGCCTCGGAAAACCCGGCCCAACCCTGAATACCCGCTCTTCCGTAAGCGACAGGCGGCGGGCGTATGCGCCGGCATGATCATCGTGATAGCCCACGGCAAGCAGCTTTCCATCGAAAGGCGTTCTGGCCCCTTCGTCCGCCAGCCTGTCCCGAAGCTCGGCTATGAGCTCAGGCAGAGTGAGCGCCGCGGCATCTTCAGCAAAGCGCAGTGCCAGCAGAAAAAGAGGACTGCACTCCGTATCATCGAGTTGTTCGAGCGACTGGATTTTCGCATTGAACCCTTCAATCGCGGTTGAACTTTTCACTTCAACCGCTCCGGAGCCGATCCGGTAATCCTGAGCGCCGCGCAGAGGCCCATCCCATGTGCCAACAGCGAGCACGCCCGGCATGCGTCGGTCCAGCAGGCGGCGCAGGAAGCAGAGTTCCCCGAAAAGGCCTGTCTGCGCATCAGGTCCGAGGGGACCATTCCTTGGGGGCTGCATGAACAGCTGCCAGGCCACCACGCGATCCAGAAATCTGTCGACGAGTATGGGAGGCGAAAGCGACTGGCTGCGGTCAAGCAGCGCCAGTATGTCGCTGGCCATTGTATGAAAGATATCCAGCGGACCCGACTGGTTTCGGACGAGGGCGATCGCTGAGCGCCCCAGACCGTCGTCATCCGACTTCGACCTCATCACCTCGAAGCCGCCGCCTTCAGGCAGTTTTCGGGTGCTGCTGATCGTCGCGCTCGGAAATCCGATCACCAGAGCCTCGAGATCCTGTGGAAATCTGCGTGCGGCGTGAGCGGTGAAGGTGGAAGGCTGCCTTACCGGGATCAGCTTCCACTCAGCACCATCGCTGCCGCTGGACAGCGCTTTCCACGCGATCGTCAGTTCATATTCAGTCTGCCCAGCCATTGACCTGCGTCCAGAGTACGTTGTTGACTTCATAGGGGACGCGAGTTCCCGAATTGCTGCCTGGGAAGCTGATTGCCCACGCGAGCACGGGAGGTGCACCCTCTATTTCACTGACGTTGCTTGTCTGCGGATCCAGCAGATAGAGCATCAGCAGACCCTTTTTCGGTTCTGCGTGAGGTCCAAAGCCCCTGACCTCCCGAAGCGCGGGGCCGGAAGGCTCGTCGGGCGCTTCGAGCGTCTGATTTCGTCCTGCGTCACCCTGCCATCTGTCGCGGGTGATCGAAAGGGCAGCATCCCACTGGCCGGCTGAGACATCGATATGTTCATCGCGAGGCGAAATCAGGGTCTTGATAGAGTATCGATCGGAGTGAGACCGGTTGCGTTTGCGCGTGAGCAGCTCGATCGGAAGATCGCCGATCACGGGTGGCTTTCCCGTGTCAGCAGCGTCATCGCCCTTGCCGACAAGCGCCACCGTCCAGTCAGTCAGTTCTCCGGATTTCGCCATCTGATCGATGAACTGGGCTATCACGGGCGATACCACGCGCATCGAGGCCGGATGCGTCTGATAGTCACGCAGGAATGCGGAAATCAGTGTGTGAGGCACGCTTCGCCACAGATGACCAGCCCATGACTGCCCATTCAAGCGGCGTTGTTTTGACAGCGGCGCCGGCGAGCCCATTGAGCTGATCAGGCGCTCGCCGGCTTTGAAATTATGCCTGATCCCGTCCATGTTGTTGGGAAAAACAATCGTTTGCAGGAGGTCGCCGCTGAACGAAAGCATCAGCGTCTTGGAAGCTCTCATCTTGGCCGGAGAGGTGACCGTCATCACCGAATGCGACTGGACCTTGAGGCCGTACTCTCTCGGGGTAGCGCCCACTGCAACCATCTGGTCGAATTCGCTGCGCATTTCCTCGGCAGCCGCGGCGATATGACCGAACCATTCGACCAGTTCACCCGTCGTGTAGAGACGGCATACGTCGAGATAGCCGTCGCGGTAGCCAAACCATCGGCCCATCTGCATCAGGGTATCGTACATCTTGGCAGTACGCAGGAAATAGCTGGTGCAGAGCCCTTCCAGGGTCAGGCCACGCGCGAGCTTGTCTCCGCCGATCGCGATGACCTTGAGTCCGGTCGCCTCGTTATCGGCATAATCGAGAGCATCCTTCGCTGTGCCATTTATCTGCCGCACGCTGATGTCGGCCAGAATTTCGGGAAGCACCTGACGGATCTCTTCCCAGGCACAATCCCCCACTGGAACGCTCTCGGGCATCGCTTCGCGGATACGTCTGGCCGCGGGTTGAAATTCGTCTTCCCATTGGCTGCGAAACTGCGCCTCCAGCGCATGAAGGTCGATGCCGCGCATGAAACGCTGGCGCATCTGCCGCACATATTCTTCGACCTGTCGGGTCACCTCCTCCTGCACCGACGTAAATCTCGATACATGGACCAGCATGGAAGAGTGCCTGTTATACTGGCCGCGCAGCCGCCGAACCGAACATGCGAGGACGAAGGCCCTCACGGCCTCTTCAAGAGAAGGTGGCAGGCGCTTCTCCCCTTCGTACGTCGGGATGTATCCGTTCTTGTGGGACGGTCTCATCCACGAGGAATATTCGTCATCACGCAGTTCGCGGATCAGGGGAAGTTCGTCGCTCTGGCTGTTGCCATAGCCGAAAACCCTGGCCGGTCCGACATAATTGGAAGGTGCCGCGAGATTGACGATGAACGAGGAAGGAAAGAGGTCGGGGCCATGTTCCCGTGTCGCGCCCTGCTCATGGATGAATATGTTTGCAAATGGGGTTGCCGTATAGCCCACATAGGCTTTCCGGGTGAATGCATTCAGAATGGACCGGATCAGGCGATTGATCGTCTTGGGTTCATATTCCGGATCGGGCTGGCCATTGTCGTCCATGACCTGCTCGCCGGTATCGACCGATCCATGATCGGATTCATCGTCGATGACGAGCAGCGGCAGTTTGGTGACCAGCTTCCGCCCGGTCTCCTCATCCTGCGCGTCCCAGGCATGATTGTTGATCCAGTAGAGCAGCCGCTCGAGGACGGTCTTGTTCTTCTTGACCACGAAAAGCCAGGGGCGCTCCTCCGGTGTCACGCCGAGGGTTCTTGAAGCCTTGGTATCGAAGTCGCCCTTATCGGACCGGTTTGTTGCGAAGTTGGGGCGGATGGAATGATCCCGATCTATTTCCCCGACACCAATGATCGGCTTTTGATCGATGTTGGGGATTGTCGCAAAGCCAAGAAAGCCTTCATCGAGCCGCATCTGAGTCTGTGAGCGCAGATTGTTGTGCAGACCCGCCAGTACGATGATGATCTTGTAACCTGCGTCCGCAGCCTTGCAGATGAGGCCTGTATAATTGCCGGTTTTACCTGACTGGACATGTCCCACCACGAGTCCACGCCGGTCCCAGCGATCCTGCCGGCGCGGATCCTCCAGCTGCTTGAGAATATCATCGGTAGCTTCATCGAGCGCATCGACCGCCCTGGGAGACATTCTGGATTCCAGCCAGGTCGCGTACCTGCGCCAGTAGCGCCAGTCATTCTTCCGAGCGGCATTGAGCCAGTCCTGATGGTCCTGTTCAGACGCAAGTGTCGAGCTTTTGCCTACCGTCTGGCTCGACCGTCGTATCAGTTCAGCCATGAGGAGGTCACGGTCTGCTTCAACTGACAGATCAGGCATAATGATGGGAACGAGCGTTGTCAGCGCCTTGTCCAGCTGCTGACCAATGACCTCTGGCGTGATGACCTGCCCGGACGGAATTTGCCCGAGCAGCATCTGCACAAGCTTCACAATCTCGACATGAGCCTTGTCCTGTACGTCAGGCATATATTCTCCTGGAAAATTCACGCGGGCAGCTTCGCCACAAGATCCGGGAACCGGTCGAAGGGAGCCATGAGGAGCATGCGGGCCCGTGCCTCTTCCGGCTGGAAACCGCGATGTTCGACGAGATTACCCCATGTAATCTGCATGAGCTCGAGCACTTCAGGCTCGGGTGCGCCGCTGAATCCGTTGGTAGGGGTTTCGGTGTCTTCGGCTGTGTCGAGCCAGATCCGCTGAACCGGCACAGTTTCCTCGATGATCCTCAAAAGGGCATTCAGCTCTTTCCTGAGGGGCCCCGATCGATCCAGCAGGGATCTGATGGCTTCGTGCTCACGCGAAATTCGGTAACGGGTTGCCCCGGCGGATTTCTCGGCCACCCATGCCTCGACGACTGGCTGACGCTGCGGCGCAGGACTCCACTGGCCTCGGTGGGCGAAGACCCTGCGTGCTTTCTCGCGCGCTTCCTGCGCCAGCATCAGCAGCTGCCTGCGAAATCTCACCGGCACGCGGGCCGAGGATTTCCGGATGTCGATCTTCCAGTCAGCATCAGCCGAATTGGGGATGTCCAGCCGAATCCGTGCAAGCCGGTGAGGCTCATCCCGAGTGAGCGATCTTCCGGCATGTTCGAGACCCATCCAGCCCCCGGCGACAAGCAGCCTCCGATTCCTGTAGATGTAGAAGCCCTGCTGGACGATCCATCCGCCCGGGCCGGCCGCCTGCTCCAGTTCCCTGGACTTGAGCATGTCCTTGTGCGGAAGCACATGACACTGCACCCTGATGTCACTGCCGCCTGAGAGGGTGTATTCCGGCGAGGCCCATGCCTTGCCCGGATGTCCCACCATGAACGGATCCCATGGCGCTATGGGCTGACCGTTCAGCGTAAGGAGCAGTCCATCACCCCCGCTCCCCAGCAGCCGGTGAAAGGTCATGGCAAGGTGCTTCTGGACTTCATCCTGGAGGTTCAGATAATCCTGAACGGTGAAGCCCTGACCTGCAACGCGGTCAAGCTTTTCCCACAGGACAAGAGTGCCGTGGGGGACATTCTCCAGCGCATCAAGGCGGCTGATGGATGCCAGGTCAGGGCCTTCGTAGAGATGCCAGCCCTCGTTGCCGGGTACCGAGAGGAGATCGAGGTCCCAGCGCAGGCAGACCTTTCCTTCGCCTTTTCTGCGGGACGCCACGGTGAGCCGGCGCCCCTGAGAAAAGGAAGCGGTCTTCAGCCCCAGTCCGAAACGCCCGAGATCGCTGACGCTTCGCTCCTCCAGAGGATTTCTCGCCCCCAGCTGCATGGCATTTTCCAGCTCGGCATCGTCCATGCCCCGACCATCGTCCAGGATGGTGATGTACGGGTCTGCCTCATTCCACTCAAACTGGATATCAACCGAGCTGGCGCCCGCCGAGATGCTGTTGTCGACGATGTCGGCAAGAGCGGTTGCCGTGCTGTAGCCGAGCCCGCGCAAGGACTCGGCCATGGCATGGGCTCGCGGCGGAGCACTCCGCCGACCTGCTGTGATGTTATTCAATTTCGCCCCCCGATTGCGAAATATCAGCATTTTCAGAGAGATCAATCATCCGCAAAATCGCCGAGTGACCATTCAGCCTCGTCGTCGGACCTGATCTGGGCAGCTCTCACTGCAATGGCGCGATAGCTGGAGTCGATAGCTGCTTCGGGGACAACAGCCGAAGCCACGGGGACGCTGTCCGCTTCCCACGCAATCCCGTCCAGCTCGGCTGTTACCGCTCGCTCGATCAGTGAGCCATCGTCAGGCAGGTCTTCACCACCCTGGAGCATTCCTGCAAGCAGGTGCCGATCAACCCAGTACCGGGGCTTCTCGATTGACCGCGAGGCATCGGCCAGAATACGCTGCCCCAGAGGCGACTGCCACCTGAGCACACCACAGTCGTGGAGCTCGCCCGAGAGTTCACGAAGCAATGTCTGAAGTGCCGGCCCGGGATGGTGAGGCAGCTGCCAGTCGCTCTGCGGAGCACAGGAAATGACGTCCAGACTGCACAGAAGTGCCATCAGGCCCGCCGAAAGATGTGAAGCGACCGGGCGATTGAGAATCCGGTTACCTGCCATCCAGTTCAGATGCCCGCGTGCGGCCAGTTCGAGGCATGCGGCAAGCACCCGATCCAGCTCCGGAAGATCATACCCAGCTTCCTGTCTCGGCTGGAAGTGAAGATGAAACGCTCCCCCGGCGTCCTCTGCGTACCCCTTCCAGAACGCCCTTTCGGCTTCGCCGATCGGCCACGCCTCAACGGTCACCACGGACAGGAGGCTCTCAAAAAGGCCCGCGCTCGCGTGCTCGCTCCCCCAGACGCAGAGTGCGTGTTCGGCAGCCGGACTCCATAGAGGGTAAGTGCCCCATGGTTCCCCCGCCCGCCTTGCCAGTGCGTATAGACGCATCTGCTTCTCGTTGAGCAGAGCCTCAGGCGGGCGCAGGATCACGTCCTCCGTGGTCGGCACGACTGCACGCAACCCGTAAACGCCCGGCAGCACTCTGGTGAACAACTCGCGATGCATCAGCAGGGTCGGACCAGCGCTACTGGCACGATCCACCAATTCACCAGCGTAGGCGATCAACTCGGAAAGGGGGCGAGGTCCCTGCTTCAGCAGGTAGTCCTGCAGCAGGTCCGCCAGCGTCTGGCTGTCGGATACCTCCGGTTCATCCTGATATTCCGGGTCGATGGTCTCGGATATTCGCTCCACGCCACCTGGCTGAGGTGCGATCGCGAACCAGCGGTCATCGTCCCCCTCAAGAAAAAGATGCGCATGGCGAGACATGAGAGAGACGACATATCGGGACGAAAGCGGCTCCTGTCCGCGCTGCCGCGAAAAGAGCGTCGCGAGCTCCGGGCTGACAGAGGGTCTGCCATCTGCACCGAGCAGGCGATGCAGATCGACGATACGGCTGTGCGACCGCCGGCTGCCAGCTCCAAGAACATAACCCTCGTGCAGGTCCATGCCGAACCGGAGCGCTATGACCATCCGGTCGAGCCTGCTCCCCGAGGAAACAGGTAGCGAGGCAATCGGACGGGGCAATGGCATCTCGGAAAGCGCCCGCTCAAGTCTGTCGGCCATCTGATCAAGCAGGGCGATATTGACGTCCGGAGAACACCAGCCGGTGCCCCACGGCTGCGCGATGGCGTCGAAGACTTCTGACAGGGAACGATCCCCGATTTCCATCAGGAGCTGAATCTCCGGCTGGATGGACGCACCTGCTTCGAAGTCACGTCGTGTGATATAAGCTTTGCCGTCCTCGAGCCGGCTCCATATAGTCCGCGCGCTCTCCTGAAGGATCCCCAACACGGGAAAAAGTCTTGCTGCCATCCGCATCTTGGCGAAGGCCTTGCTTTCAATCTGTTGGACCCGTTGTCGGGTCACGCCATAGTCGAAAGCTATCTCCTCCAGTGTACGTTTTCCGGTGCCATCAAAGCCGTACCTCCTGCAGATGACGTCACGGGATCGCTCATCGAGGTTTCGCAGGAGTTCCCCTGCGAGCTCTTCTGCTGATCGGATCTCGGTAGAGGCAAGGTCGTCAAGCGCAAATCGGCGCAGGTTTGTGATCAAATTTTGCAGGCTCGCGAGCCGCTCATCTGGAAGTGTGCTTTCGTCGAGCAGGATGGACGACAGCTCCGAGGCGTCATGTTCCGGGATTCCGGCTGCCTTGAACAGATCCTCAGTCAGGCTGCCGCACAGCGAATGCAGTTCTGTTCCACTCCGCCGCCCGAAGTTCCGCATTTCGCCAAGGCGACGGAAATGACCATTCCAGTCAGCCAGCAGTTCACCCATCGCGAGATCGTTATAGGAGGACGTCTCCACGGCATTGGTCAGCCTCTGCGAAGCTCCAAGCGCCCGACAGACTTCACCAAGGCGAATTTCGCTGAACAGCCCAGTGAGCCGCTCCCTCATCGCTGCCATCCGATCGATGCACGATCCGGTTGCGGGATCATGCTCCTCGGCCTCGGAGACGACGGCGGATTCGACAGCTATCGTCCCCGCATCTGCCGCTACGCTGTGGCGCTCAATGAGGAGCTGAAGTTCAAGGATCGATTTCGTGCCCATCCCGGGAACGAGTCGGCACCGCTGGGCGAGCGCTGCCAGATCCAAAGCAGCCTCAGCGATCTTCACTTTGGCGAGCGGTGACCGGTTGATGCAGTTGGTCAGCCGAACGGACGCGCCGTATCTGGCAACAAGTGAGGCAAGGTCAGGCTCGTTGATGCGCTCCTCCACCACCACCCCGTCCACCTTGACCGGGGAGGCTGGAGGATGAGCTTTATCGGCGTTGCTCGTGTTCGATTGCCCCCTGCCACCGCGCTCATGATCCGCAGTGATGGGGCGAACCGCTTTGGGCGTTTGCGCCGTTTCATGGATTGTGGTCTTGGCGACAGCGCCGTACCAGGAAAGCATGGAACGCAGCATCGTCGGTCCGGCAACGCTCAGAACCATGGCGGGCCTGGGTCTCTCGCGTGAGCCGGGACGATGTCCGAGGCGGGGCGGAAGGTCAGGATGGCGTCCCTGGGGCTGATCGTATTTACGAAGCACAACCGCGGGCGGGAAGCCGAGCTTCGGATCGTGCTCCACCCATATGCGATGTGGATCAGTATCTTTCTGCAGAGCGATCTGTCGGCCGTCCTCGAGTGCAAATGCAATCATGGCTCCCGAATCCACAATGGGAGTGCCCAGACGGGTGAGCAGTTCTTCCGTCGACCAATCCTGCTTCGTAGTCACCTTATCCACACCCGACCGTCTGAATGGTGCCAACAGGGAAGAAACAAGCGATACAGTCGCCGCCTTCCATTTCATATGATCGTCCACGTTTCACGCATGGAGAACGAGCAATAGGGGCCCGGTCTGGACATGCCGCTCATGGCTGACATGCTTTCAGGCTGCTTCATGACGCCCCCTTTCCTGACTGCAATGGCCGATCAAAACGACAGAACCGGTCGCAGAAAGGAATTGATATCCGCTTAAGTCACGTCCCATCAGATTGTCCGCGGCTCTGCAAGATGACGTGCCAGAACGATCATTGCCTCGGTGTCACGGCCACAATAGGCGCGGAGTCCGGAATCAATCTGCGCCCGCCGCTCGCCGTCCGTTTCCACTCTGATGGCTTCCAGATAGGCCTCCTGAGCATGCGCGCCGTCCTTCACATCCAGCTCTGAATAGTCGAGGCTGGCATCAATCGTCGGCAGCACCGCCTTGATCGACCAGCTTCCGCGCTGGTCGCGGTGATACCAGCAGGCGCGGGTCACCGGCAGAAGGTCCACAATACGATCTGCCAGCGCTTCGAGAGCGTCAGCCAGGTCCGGGAACTGCGCAGCGAGCCCTCGAATGCACTGCCGCTCGAAAGGCGCATTGTAGGCAATGATCGCCCCGGCTGCCGGCAGCTTCGCCACCAGTTCCTCCGCGCAGGCACGCCGCGGATCCAGGCCGTCGATGCTCAGGAACTCATGATGGTCAATGTCGCCACCCTCATGCTCGACATGCGCCGAAAACTGGAACGGCACCTGCTGATAGGGCCGGGTGCCAATCCATCTCGGGACAGCGAAGGCGATGGTTTCGAAATCAAGCCATGTCCGCGGGAATGTCCATGCAGCCATTGCGGCCCTGGCGCCTGCCACATCATGCCACGGCTCTCCGGTCATGGTCGCGCGGTGAACACGCCTGTGGACCTCGCTCTTGAGCTCTGACGGATCGACATCGGCCAGATTTTCGATGCCCATCTCCAGCCAGCGCTTCCCTCCACCATTTGGAAGGATAGTGACCGGCCACTCTGGCCCAGCTGGAAGTGAGTTGTGGCAATGCATGGCAAACTCGCAGGGAAAGGGAGCGTCGCAATGCGGACCGGGAGCGGTCGCCGGGTCTGGCCCAGACAGAGTAGCGCGAGCATCGGCCACCGTTTCCGCACGACGGGCGATGATTGGCGCCGCTTCTGCCATCAATTCGGTATCGGAAAACAGACCAGCGAAATCGCTCTCGCGTTCCAGCGTGAAGCCAGTGTCGAGGTGGCGAATAGCCGCGCTGCTGATGGTAAGGCCTGCCTTTGCAGCGACCCAGAGCTGAGTGGCAAGATCCCCGACATGATAGGGCTTGGCCTTGGTCGAGCTTTTCACCTCTGCCATGCGCCACCCTCCCGAACCGTCCGGTTCGAGAATATCTATGCGGACCAGGACGCCATCATGCTCAAGCGTCGCTTCGAAGATGGGCTGTTCGTGCCCTCCCTCAAACAGGGTGCCGGTGGTTGCGAGAGCCGCGGAAAGATCAGGCTCGGCTTCCACCATAATGCCGTCGGGCAGAAGTGCGCAAGCCAGGGCACCAACCTCATGCCCTACCGCGAAGCGCGCTTCAGCCCCATCGTCCAGCACAGCCGCTTCGGGCTGGTGAACCGACAGCCAAAGCCGCCTCGGGCACTGCTCGAACATGGTGATTTTCGACTTGGAGAGGCCTGCACGACGTGTTCCGGCTATCATATGGACTGCTCCGCCGTTTGCCGGATCCAGCCGAGATATGCGGCCAGTTGCGACCGGATCGCGGGATCATTGAGCTTGCGAGCATCAAAGCCGGGATAACCGGTCAGCGTCTTCGTACTGAGCGGGCCGACGATGTTGACCAGATCTTGATAGGCTCGCTGTCTCGCCTCAGCGGACGCGAACGCCGGCCGA
Source organism: Sphingobium faniae (assembly GCA_900100475.1). Lineage (GTDB taxonomy): Bacteria > Pseudomonadota > Alphaproteobacteria > Sphingomonadales > Sphingomonadaceae > Sphingobium > Sphingobium faniae. The sequence goes on from FMTU01000007.1 coordinate 83,518, forward strand.
TTTACGAGATAGGCGAGACAAAGCTGGATGGATCCCTTGCGCTCCGGACTCAGGCGCAGCGGGTAGAGAACGCCGCTCGAAGTTTCAAATTCGGAGATGATCGAGCCTTGGGACGATGTCACCACGGCTCTCCCGCCCGCGTCCTCGTTGAGTGAGATGAATATCTCAGCCGCTTTGACCACCTCATCACCGCATGGCGTCAGCCTCTGTCCTATCCACTCGTACCGGCTGATGGCGGGTAAGGAGGTTCGCGCCGCCTTCTCATTCTGCGCGCGTACCGTTTCTCCGATGATACGCGGCGTGAGGGCAGTAATGCCTCCTTGGCTCTCGAACCAGGAGAGTTCGACCGCTCTGACGTCGGCTTTCATCTGCTCGTTCAAAAATTCGACGATGCGGGCGAGCTCCCGGGGGATGGTGTCAGCCACGAACACCATCTTGATACGGCCGGCAGCAAAGTTCGCATCGACCTGTTCCCAGAACTGCTCCGGGTCCGTACTGCCATTGAGGAATGCAGCGAGCTCGGCATCAGCGTCGATGTCCGCTTCTGCCATGGTCGCGGCGAAACTCTCGGCGATCCGCCCTCCCTGCCAGTAGGCAGTACCGTTGGCGGCATAATCGAGCATCTGCCCGACCACCTCCCTGCGGAGCCGGGTATCGACCGCGCGTTTGAGTTCCACCAGTACGGGGATGCCGCTGCGGGTCACGAAGAGGTGATCGAGGGACCAGCGACCGCTGCCATCCTCCCGGTCCGCAATTGGCTGCTCGCGGCGGATCAGGAGAAGCGCCCCATCATCGTCGGCAATGAGTTCCGGATGGCGTGCAACGAGCATCTGCATGTAATCCTCGTCGCGCGGGACGGAAGGGCGCATCGCAGTCAGGGTGCCGTCACCGTCGACGGTGTAGATGACGCTGCGGCTCACGACTGCTCACCAAGAATGAGATCAGCTGAACTGCGGCGTCCATCAAGGCCCGCTGGAACGCCCGAATAGGCGCGCTTCGAAGCCTCAGCCTGATGGCTGTAGCCCTGACGCGCCGGAGATGCCGAATGGCCCGCTTTCGTAAGAATCATCATCCGTCTTCAGTTGGCCACTGCCACGACAGAACAGGTCGTATCCTGATCCTGCCGAAGCCCATCCAGCATCCCTCCGGCTGCGGCGAGGCGCTCCCGCATCATTGCGATCAGCGGCTGAGGCGATTCGATCACCAGGTCGCCAGCCCAGGTGAAGAGATGTTCGGCGAGCTCCCGAAGTCCTCCGGAGGTGAAGCTGATCCTTATCCCCCCATCAACGAGATTCTCGGTCTGCTGCGTGCGGTGGAAGCGCCACTGACGGGCTCGTGCAGTCGCATGCGGAAGGATGCGAAGCACGACATGCTGCTTCTCGTCCCGCCAGACACCAAAACTCTCGCCCAGCCAGTCATCAAGGCTCCAGTCATCGGGAGCGCACCCCAGCATGTCGCTGACGCGCACGTTCATCATGCGGTCCAGTCGGTAATAGACTGGCTGGTCTGCCCGATCGGGCATCTTCCCCACAAGATAAGTCAGCGGGCCATGCACAAGACCATAGGGAATGACGCGACGCCAGCGGGCTTCCGGACGCTCGTCGCTCGCATAGTCGAACTCCATGCAACATCCTGCCAGGATCGCCTGCTGAACCGCACCTATCGTCTCAGGGGCGACCGAAGCAACCGGGCCAGCGCCGACCATGGTGCGCTGTAGCCGCGTAAGTGCGTCCAGATCAGGCTCGATCCGTCGCTTCTCGCGGTCATCAAACGCGCCCTTCACTTTGGCCAGCAGGCCGGAAAGCTCTCTGGCCCGCACCTCCTGGCCAGCCTCACGGCGCCCGACCACCTCAGCCTGCAGTGCGGCAACCTCGGCGGCCGTCGGACGTGTGAAGACGCGCCTCAGGCTGTCCCTGATCCGGAAGCGCTTGCGGCGATCATCCATGAACTCATCGAGATCAAAATGCTGCGCAATGATGTCCCGCATCCGCTCGGCGGTACGCCGGTTGACCCCGAGCAACTCTCCCATCTCGTCAAGCGTGAGCCCGTCAGAACTGTCAGCCAGCGCGTGGACCAGCATGAGAAGCCGGTCCAGTTTCCCCATTCGTTCGGTCATGTGCCCCCTGCGTCCGAAACTGTCGCATCGTTAATGCCGAACCGCGGGATGGCAAGTACCTCTAAAGAAAATATTGAAATGGATGGTCGTCCAACCTTACGCGCGCAAAAGATGCCGCAACAACCCAGCCAGACAAACTGAACATGAGCCAGACGGATGCCTGATATGGATTTCGATTTTGAACTTCTCAACGCGAAGGCTGCCCACCAGCTTCGAGCTACAGCGCTGCTCGTGGAGCGGGCTGGCAAACCCTCTCGAACGAGCTGGAACATTCCCTTCTCCGATCTGACAGGAAGTCGGCTGGACGAAATTACCGATGAGATCACGCTGGCTCTGGGCAAGAAGTGCCGCTCCCTCTATACCTTTCGTCTTCCGGACGAATGCAGTCCCGAAAAGGTCAGGGAAATGATCCTGCAGGCAAGGGGAGTGAATCCCGGGAACCGAGCCTACCCTCGGGTCAATCCTGTCGCGGCCGGTCGGAACAGCAGGTGCCTCTATGTCGGGACATCAAGGAAAACCGCAGCGCGGGTCAGGCAGCATCTGGGAGCGGGGAACGCCCGGACATATGCGTTACACCTTTCATGGTGGGCGACCAGCCTGCCCGGGTCTGTTCTGCTCGATATTCATGAATATGGAGACGACACACCCGACGAGATGCTCGTCGTTCTGGAGGAGCAGCTCGCCCGTGAACTGGACCCGGTGCTTGGCCGACGGGGCAGCCGTTGACGTTTTCCGGACGGACGGGCGCTGCGCGACAAATGAAAGGTGATCCAAATTCGAGCCGCCAGGCGCGAGGGGCCGGAAGCCTCGGAGAAGCTCCCTTCCACACGGTCGGCGGATTGGCTACCTGACAGTCATGACCAGTCGACATGCTCCCGGCCATCCCCTGCATCCCGAATCGCTGAAGGACAAGCAGCGCACGCTCCGCGAGGGCTTCTCAATGCCGCTTACGCTACGCGTTCACCGGGCGCTATCATGGCTTCGGCGCGCGGAAGCGGAACAGCAGGATGAGGACGTCCGCTTCGTTCTGCTCTGGATCGGTTTCAATGCTGCCTATGCGGGAAACGTTGGTCTTGCCCTTGCAGGCGATAGTCGGCGAGAGCGCGACATGTTCAGCGAGTTCTTCGCCACGCTGGTCGCGTTCGATGGCAAACACCGCATCTATGACATGGTATGGCAGCGTTTCAGCCAGGAAATCCGGCTTCTGCTCGATAACCGCTTCGTTTTTGCTCCTTTCTGGAATCATCATAATCAGATTGAGGGCTACGACGACTGGAACGTCAGACTGGAGCGTGAGCGCGTGGCAATCGGCGGAGCGCTGCGGCGACAGGATACAGCGACGATCCTCTCGATTCTGTTCGGCCGCATGTATGTTCTGCGCAACCAGCTGGTCCATGGCGGTGCGACCTGGAACAGCGAGGTCAATCGTGCGCAGGTCAGGGATGGAGCAGCACTGCTCGGCTGCCTGCTTCCCGTGTTCATCGATCTCATGATGGACAATCCCGACCATGAATGGGCTATGCCGCATTATCCGGTGATAGAGGAGAACGCCTGAGCATATGCTCCAGGCACGCGTAGCCTGGTGAGCACCTGAAGTCCGTAACGCTCGTCCGGACTCCCCCGGCTTTCCACGTCTGCAGCTGACCTGAGCTTTGTCTCCGATTGGCGATCGGTCAGAGCATGCCGCCATTGGGCTGGAGAAATGCGCCACTTTGGACCGGGTCCAGCGAGTCTGCGATCTCGAGCGCGCATCTTGCCCACCTTTCGAGATCTTCCCTTGCGACGGCCTCTCCCGCGTTCTTCGCCGCGTCCGCCACATAGTCGCGAATGCTCTGCGCCTTCCTGAACGCATCGGCCTCCGACAGGAGGCGAGCAATGCGTGCAAGGCGAATCTGCTCAAGCCGCTCCTGCTCGGCACGCACAAGGCGTTCCCGTTCTTCGCGAATGGCCTCGATCCGCTGTTCCCTGGCCTGTACACGCCAACGATGCTCGGCCTCACAGGAGGAGCGATATCTTGCTTCCGCCTCAACGAAGAGCTCCGGCACGATCTCGGTCAGGAGGCTTTCCAGCCTTGCCCCTTTCCTGTCTGCCCATGACAGCGACCAGCTCCGGCTTCCCCAGCTTTCCAGAACCACGAGCTGCATTGGTGTATTGGCAGCTCGCTCCTGCCGGTCATGCTCGTCATGCTCGTCATGCTCGTCATGCCCTTTCCTGATTTCCGCTTCGCATTCGAGCGCAATCCAGAGATGCTGATCGTGGATCGATATCAGGATCTCCCGCGCCTTCCGGCCATGAACCTTTGCTCTCACGCCCCGGGCAGCACATCCAAGCAGCAGGCCATTGAGAATACGCAGGCGCCTTTGCTCGAACGGGCTGTCGAAGCGAGGGGCATCGTACCAGCTCTGCCACGCTCGACCTTTCTGCTCTTTTCGGCGGGCTTCCTCTTCTGCCAGTATGTTGCGTATGAGCTCATGGGCTGGACTTGTAACGGTTTTGTGCCGGTCACTTGAGAGTTTAGAGCTCGTTCAAGGAGACCGACGAGATGATCAAGCATAGTGAGGAGTTCAAGCAGGAGGCGGTGCGGATTGCGCTGACCAGCGGGTTGTCGCGCGAACGTGTCGCGTCGGATTTGGGCGTGGGCAAGTCGACCTTGAACAAATGGGTGTCGCACTATCGTCCGTCGGACCTGGTGGCAGCGCCGCAGGCAGATCTGGCGCGAGAGAATGAGCGGCTTCGCCTTGAGAACCGCGTGCTTCGGGAGGAGAGGGAAATCTTAAAAAAGGCGACTCAGTTCTTCGCCAGCCAAAGGCCGTGAGGTTCGCCTTTGTGCACAGTTGGCGGCATCGTTGGCCGGTGGAATTGATGTGCCGTGTCCTGCAGGTCAGCGAGCGGGGTTACCGTTCCTGGCGTTCGCGCCCGATCAGCCCTCGGGAGCGGACGGACATGAAGGTGCTGGCCCATATCAGGGAGCAATATAGTCTGAGTCTTGGCAGCTATGGTCGTCCGAGAATGACGATGGAGTTGAAAGAGGCGGGACTTGATGTCGGCGAGCGCCGGGTTGGCCGCCTCATGCGGATCAACGGGATCAAGCCAGTCCGCACGCGCAAGCACAGGGTTACCACAGACAGTCATCATCGCCTGGGTGTCGCGGCGAACTGGCTGGACGGCGACTTTGCCGCCGATGCGCCCAACCGCAAATGGGCGGGCGACATCACCTATGTCTGGACGTCAGAGGGCTGGCTCTATCTGGCCGTCATTCTCGACCTGCACAGCCGTCGGGTCGTGGGCTGGGCGGTCAGCGACAGGATGAAAAAGGATCTGGCGATCCGGGCGCTGGATATGGCGGTGCGCCTTCGCCAGCCCCCCGATGGCTGCATTTTTCATTCCGATCGCGGCAGCCAATATTGCTCTTATGATTATCAGAAGAAGCTGCAGGCCTATGGCCTGCGTCCATCGATGAGCGGCAAGGGCAATTGCTACGACAACTCCGCTGTCGAGACCTTCTTCAAATCCCTGAAGGCGGAAATGATCTGGCGGCAGAGTTGGCCAACCCGGCGGCAAGCAGAGGCAGCCATCTTCCAGTACATCAACGGCTTCTACAATTCCCGTCGCCGCCATTCATATCTGGGCGGCATTAGCCCACTCGCGTTCGAAGCCAAGGTGGCATAATGAGATAGGTGACCGGCACAAAACCGTTACAAGTCCAGGCTGACGACAGGTCCCGCGACACTGATACCCGTCCAATCGATGTCCGATAGCGCTCTCTGACATTCTCCAGAGGTTCTTCGAAGACCGGAGGATCGGGTACTGGTCCAGGCAGTTCCTCATCGGTCAGGCGGCGGAGACCATAGCGGTCGCCTCCGAAAAATTATCACATCCGACATCCCGGCACTGCGGGGCGGAATGCGAGGCTGCATGACATTCTTGCCCGAGCGAATTTCGCCCAGTACCCGACTGGCGGAACAGGAATATCGGCACGGACGCAACGTTTGCGCAGCGCGACGTCGGACATGGAAAACTCTCTGCAGAGCTCGCGCGTGGGCGTTGACCACACGAGCGCAAAAAGCTCGCTTCGCGTGAGTTGCCGGATCATATCCTGGTCCTTTCCCCTATGGGACGACGAGATTCAGTCGGCCTGAGCTCTCGCCCAAGGCCTGTTCGTCAGGGCCGGGATGATCATGTCGTTGCTGATCGCTCACCTCAACAGAAGCCGGTCGGCCATGTCCCGGATCATATCGTGGCCCACGATCCGCTGTCGCCATGCCAGCGGTATTGCCTCTTCGCCATAGACCGCTCCGGCCAGCTGACCGGTGATGGCTGCTGTAGTATCGGCATCCTCGCCGAGATTGGCGGCAGTAAGCACCGCTTCGGAAAAACTGCCAGTTCTGCCCCGGCACCAGAGCGCAGCCTCCAGGGAATGAGCCACATAGCCAGAAGTATGAATGTCCTGTCTCGCCTTGCCCCGCCAGGAACCTCCAACTATCCCCGATATGCTACCCGCGAGGCCCTCTCCCGACGCCCGCAGGATCTTGCCGAGAGATCGGCCCGAGATCGCTGCTCCAATCATTTCTGCGTAAATTGCGCATGCAGCGACCGCCTCAGGCGCTGCATGGGTCATCATGCTCTGTCGTGCGGCCACATCACGAATTTGCGACGGTTTGTCCCAATATCGGATCGAAACGGGCGCGATACGCATGAGACTGCCGTTCCCCGCTGTTGCGGGATTCGTCGATCCCGCGATCGGGTTTGCCGTGTCGCACCATCTGTCCAGAGCCGCACTGACTGTCGCGCCAATGTCGAAGCAGCGGCCGTTCGATGAATAGGCTCCATCGTCTCTCCACCTCTCCCACCGGATCATCACATTATATTCGTCGAGGTACCCGCAACTGGCCAGGCTATCGCCCAGGGCCAATGCCATTGATGTATCATCCGTCCACTCGCCTGGCTTCAGGTTGAACGGTCCGCCGCCGACCATATCAGTGAGAAGGGGATAGCTGTCACGTGGCGCAAATTCGAGGGTGGTGCCAAGCGCATCCCCGACCGCAAGGCCGATCATCGATCCTCGCGCACGCGATTTCACAGCAGCGGCATCGGCAGGAGGATAGTCCTGCGGGATAGCTGTTTGACGAAGCACCCATACTTCCTGTTCAGGGGTTTCGATTGCGCCGGGTCGGACGAGCCGTATCTGCCGGATGGCCTCGGCAGGTTCCGTTCCGAGTTCCGCCATCAACCGCGCGGCTATCGTCCCGGCGCGCCCAAGGCCGCCCTTGCAATGGACGAGAATATCAAACCCCTGCCGCAGGCGAGATCTGAGATTTGGCCCCATGACCGCCCACTGCTCTTCTAAATCAGCCCCAGGTACCGACACATCGCGGACTGGAAGATGGAACCAGTCCATATGGCGCTCGCGCACGGCGGTGCCGAGGCGTTCCACGCCCAACGCGCGCAGTTCATGATCCTCGATCAGCGTGACGACAGCGCTGGCACCCCACCGGACGACGAGATCGAGGTCGATATCCAGATCGCGCTCCCAGACACCGGTAGACGCGTCACACTGCCGCTTTCCAGGGCACAATGTGATCCCGATCCGGCCACGACCACGGCCGCAGCTCAATTCTGCGATCTGGAGCGGATGGCTGAAGCTCGTACGCGCGTCGGCAAGGCTGTTTCGATCCACGTCATTCCTTTCATTTCAGGGTAACGACTGAGCGCCCAACACACGACAGAAATGGTCGCATCCGATCGAGCGAAAAGTTGAGCATGCGTGGTCAAGCACCAGGCAGCCTGGTCAGGACACGCAGTGACCTGGCAATTCGCAATTGCCGGCATTCTGTTCGATCATCGAGGGAAGCTGTCTCTACCATCAATGCCTGGTCCTTTTTGGCGGACGCGAATGCGACAAAGACGGTCGTTGGAGACTTCGGCACGGATCAATGATCGTAGAATGACTTGACGGTTACGCAGTAAATCGGGTGAGCCCTGCAGACAGTTGCTCTGACCGGATGGGGGCAAAATGCAGGAGGAAGACAATGGAGGTGACGGATGACCCGGGAAGTGAAATATTGAATATCCCGCCAGCGCCTCCGTTGCGCGTCCTGCGCGACAGGATCGATCGACTGAACATTTCCGCAGATGCCAAGGCGCTGCTGGACGATCTGTTGAAGGTAACCGTCGAGGTGGGAGGCAGGGTCATCAGCGCTGGTCGACAGATCATGGGGTTCATCTTCGATCTGGCAAGGCAGTTCCCCAATACGGCATTCGGCCTGATCGTGGCGACGGTAGTTTCTTCGCTGATTGCCTCGATACCTTTGCTCGGAGTCGTACTGGGTCCCCTGCTCAGTCCCATGCTGCTCGCCTTCGGTCTTGTTTCAGGCGCCTGGAAAGATCTTAAGGACGATGGCATCCGCACCCGGATCAGCAGGCTCGAAGAACATTTCACCGCTTCGACACGGGAAAAGTGATCCGATGGATCCGGAAAATGATCTGAAAGCCGGCTTCGATCACATCGACCGGGTTGTTGCCGACCATCTGAGGTTCAAGCGAAAGCTGGGCATCGGCGAAGATGCCTATGCCTCTCTGCGCCTGAAGAAAAATCTGATCAAACTCTGGGACCTGGGTAGCTGGGCAGGAACTGGGGCAGCGGTTGCTTCATCCCAGACAGTCGCCACGACCTTCTTTGCTTCGAAAGGGTTTCTTGCGTTTATCGGGTTCGGCACAGCTGTAACGCCTGTCGGCTGGGTCGTAGCCGCCGCCGTCGGATCGGCCGGCGCCTATTACGGTGTCACCCGCCTTTTCGGTCGCTTTTCCGGATCACGGATCGAAACGATCCCGAAGTTCATCAACACGCCGATCGACCTGCTGGGTGCGTCGCTCATGGACATGATGGGCGCTCTGGCTGTCCGCATCGCGCTGATCGATGGCCACTTCGATAAGACCGAAAGAGAAGCCATTGCGGAGCATTTTGTCAGCGAATGGGGTTTTGACCAGGCTTATGTAGAGCAGGCTCTTGAGGTATTCATCGCAGACGCAGGCCTGATGAATATCAAGTGCCTTGCTCACCAGCTTGCGGACTTTCAGACGTCCAATCCGGACTGCAATGCACCAGCCATGCAGTCGCAACTGCTGGAGTTCCTGAAGGAAATCGCTGCAGCCGATGGCGTCCTTGATGAACGGGAGGAGCTGGCGCTGGACGCCGTGGAAGCGGCGTTGCGCGTACGAAAGACATCATTTCTGAAGCACCTTCTGCCTCGAGTGCCAGAGCTTGGCGAAAAGGCCCTGACCCGAGTACGCCGAGCAAGCCGGATGATCAGACCAAAGCCTTTCTCGGGCAAGATGATTGACTGACTCTCTCGGGGCGAGCGCGGCAGTCTGTCGAACGCCCCCTGTTGAAGGGAACACGACCTTTAATGACCAATCTGACCGAAATGCATGCTTCTTCGGAAGGAGCAGAATCTGACGAGATAAAGCGCCCCGCGGATCCGAAGGACCTTGCAGCGAAGCTGGTTACTTCCCCGATATTCGCACTGACCTCCGCTGCGAAAGAGACGAGCCATACCAACTTTCTGGCTTTCCTTCTTCAGGCTGACCGCCGGGAACTCGATCCCATTCGCCGTGAGCTCGGGCGATGTTTTGAAATCGACAATCTGGCCACCGATACCGGGGGCGAGGTTTACGTCTGGCGCGAAAAATATAATTTCGACCTGCTGATCGTCGTTGTTACCGCTCAGAATCCCGTCCAGACCCGAAAGTCGAAAGCCGCTCGATGGCAGGCTTCGAAGGCCATTCTTGTCGAAGCGAAGCTCAAGAGCGTGCCAACGCAGGAGCAACTGGATCGATACACTGAAAAGTCCAACGGGAAACTCATTCTCGATCTTCCACGCATGCGTGGACCCAGCGGCAGTGAAAAGAGAGGCGACCTCTCCGACCAGGTAGAAATAGACCCATCAACAGTGAAACGGGTTCTTCTTGCGAATTCCCCGGATATATTTTCCGGCTGGGATGTGGTTCGCTGGCCGAAGATTGTCGACGCGCTTGACAACGGCATGGCTGCAATGGCGGGTCCTGACGCTGATCATCTCCGTTACATGCTGAAGGATTATCGCGATGGGCTCGCGGCCATGCTGCACCTTGTCGAAGCCGAACAGGCTATTGCCAACGACCCCGAGCTCAGTTGGGGCGACAAGCTAAAGCGCTGGGAGACGTACAAGGAGCTGAAGCTTCATGATCTCGTCTCCAAATATTCGGTCTCGTCACTTCTGCCGAAGATGGCGGCCGATGCTTTCCATCAGCTACCTTCAATCAAGGGTCTGGAGCGCGACGCAAGGGTCATCTATCACAACGGAACGGTCGGAGTTCATCTTGAAATCTCGGTTCCGCTACTGACAACCGATTTCAGCAAGAACAGCACGCCGCGATCCAGGCTGTGCATCGGGGTTCAGATCGAGGGTGACGACTACCGCCATTTTCTTATCCTGCGCGATGGCACTGCGGGATGCAGCGCAAGGTTCCGTAATTTCCTCGAAGAATGCCATCAGACCTGGTTCATGCAAAATGGCCTCACCGGTAGAAAGCGCTATCGGGGAGGAGATGCTTTTGAATCGCTCAAAACCTACAGCATAGCGCGTGAGATAATGAAATATTCATCGCGCTCGGTCGCAGATTCAAAATTTTCTCAGATCCTTGATGATCTGAAGATTTCATTCCAAGCCGCATCCCGATTGCTGCGGAGCGCTGCCTCCACGCCAGCTCCGGCACGATGCGAACTGAGGCATGCGGATTCAATCCCCAATACGTCCGCTATCGTCGCATGATGCGAAAATCGTGGACATGGGAGTGCCGCTGACAAGCAGCTATCCCGAATGCCTCGTTCATACTGCCGCGCGTGCATGTCCCGCACCATAGAAGACGCCAGATGGTACCCTGTTAAATACACGCGCGGCAAGGCGGAGGCATGTCGATCATGCCTCCGCCATTTCAGTCGGCCTATCGCTGCCGACCTGATGGGCTCCGTGCGGGATCGCCGCCATTCCCATCCCGCCCTCGATCCGCCCCTCAGTGCGGCGTCTCCTGCGGTCCCCGCGCTTACGGGTCCGGGTCCCCTTCACTCACTCTGCAGCGTCTGCAGTAGCCACTATCGCCTCGATTTCGGCGATGGCCTGCAGTTCACCGAGATATTCAGGCCGGTGCTGATCCAGCCAGCGAACAATCCGCGGATTTGACAGCAAAGAGCGGACATAGCCGCGGGCAACAGTCAGGTGCAGGTTATCAACGCCGTAGGTATCTTCAACTGATTTCACCTGTATCTGCAACCGGGCGAGCTCGCGCTCCATCCTGGCGAGTTGATCAGCAGAGCTACCGGCATCAGCTGTCTTCTTTCGGCTTTTTACGAGCAGCTTGTCGGGCGTAGCGCCCAGAAGCGCCCTCGCGAATTGACCAGAGAAATTGTTCTGGCCGATCATCAACTCAGCTGCCTCGACCTGTCGCGCCGGGAGCATCTGCCTCAAGAGATCAAAAACGATAGCAGGGCACTGAACATCCTTGAGGAGATCGACGGCATCGGGGCTGATGCCATTGAGCAGGCGTGTCCGCCGCTGGATTGAGCCAACGTCCAGGCCCAGAGCTTCCCCGATTTTGGCCTCAGGAACGCCGCGCTCGACGGCCCGCCTGATCATGCGGTGTTCCTGCACCGGGGTAAGCCGGTTGATCCGCCTGTTATAGGTGTAGCCTTCGTCATCGGTTGAAACGAGACATTCCACCTCCTCGACCCCGATGTCCCTCAGAGCCTCGATCCGCAGGTGTCCATCAAGGAGATAATAACACCCCGGAGCTGTTGGTGCACGCGCTACAACGGGAGCCTCGACCAGGCCGATAGCACGTACGGAGCCCAGTATCTGGCGGTATTTTGTGCTCTCTCGCAATCCGTCCCTGAGCGTCTTCAAAGGGATGAGACGATCGAGAGCCACGAGTCGGGGTGTCGTTTCAAAAGCGAGCCTGACCCCATGCCCCTCAGTCACAAGCTTGGCTCCCTGCCGAGCCGCCCGGCCAGCACTTTGGGCAGAACTGCCATCCCCTCGGCACGCAACAGGGTAACGAAAGCCTCGCTGGCGAGCAGATCGCGGAGGGCTTCCACGAGAAAGAGCAGTCGCGTTTGCGTGAAATCAGCTTTTTTAACGACGATCCGGTGCTTCTCTGCTTCCGTTTGGTACAATCTCATGAGGTCGGCCGGTGACAGGCGTCTGCTTGGTGACTTCCGACCGAGGCTTTGGTTCCCGAATGTCCGATGCCGCCGCATCCTGGCATCAAGCAGGCGCCGGACAGCCCCAAGCTTCTTGCCTTTCAACTTTCCGGATTCATAAGCTTCCAGCAGCAGATCCTGAGCCGCTACTGTCTCGGCCCTCGCGATATCTGCCGCCAGGCTGATCGGGATGAGGCCGGTTTCGGCCGCGGACAGGAGCCTTTCCTCACCCCGCTCCAGCAGCTGGACGACCATGTTTACCCAGCTGGCGGTGCAGCCAATCTTCTGACCAATTTGGCCATCAGTATATCCGCGCCGATGCAGTGCCCCGATCTCTCCGAGAAGATCAATCGGACGGTGCTGGCGCCGGGCGATGTTCTCGACCAGGCTCATGACCAGACAATCGTTTTCGTCCGCGTCGATCACTACGGCCGGAATTTCCGTTTCCCCCAATATGCGGAATGCCTCGAGTCGGCCCTCACCGCAGACCAGATCATATTGAGCTGTTCCGGGATGTCGCCTGACGGTGACCGGTCGCTTAAGCCCCACGGCCTCTATGTTCTCCACAATCTCACGATGAAGTTTCCGGCTGCGAGTACGCGGATTGAGTACCTGTATGTCGGTGATCGGAACATATTCGATCGCCTGGTGAGACGCTTCAACCATCATGCCGCCTCCAGCAGACTGTATCGTTCTCCCAGGCCGAAGAGCATGTCGAGCGAATCGAATCTGTAGGCGTCAAGCATGAGACCATTTTCCTCCGTCAGCCGGAGAGCTGAGCCAAGCCAGTCCAGACGCGGAAAAATATAATAGTCCGACGCCTCCCGATTGCCCGCATCCATTCGGATAGCAACCGTGATGTCGGGCAACAGGCTGGTGTCAAACCGGATTTTCCATCGTAGCGATCCCGACGGGTTACGCTGGCATCGGACGATCAGAACTGAAACGGAAAACTGCCCGTTTATGATGAGAAGATCTTCGTCGGTCTTATCCACATGGGCACCAACCGTATCAAACCCCCGGATGACATCCTGCACCACGCCGGGGTGGAGGCGGCGCAGCTGGCGGTTGATTTCGACATACTGGTAGTCCCGCATGGGCTGATAGCCAACCAGTGTGTAGGCTCTCAGCAGGCTACCGAAGCGCGAGCGATAGCTGCTGCTTGAGGGCGCGTCTTCCGCTTCGTCGATTATAATCCCCGAGAGAAGCCCGTGGCGCTTGAGGAGACCGTCAAGCACGCCCAACATTTCGGCGTCGGACATTCGGGCAGATCGTTCCCGAATGATGATCTGCGCCGCGTTATGGAGGCCCGGATCCACTATTGGCGCAAACGCGTGCTCAGCGCGGATCCACATCGCGGGATCATTACGGACGCGTTTCTTCTTCAGTTTGTTGGAGACGCGGTTCCACACGTTGTTCCCGATATACTTCTCGTTGATGAGTATCTGGTGCACCGTTCCCCTCGTCCAGGGCCGGCCAAGGTCGGTGCGCAAACCCGACTCGTTTAGCTGATCGGCTATTTCGCGCTCGGTGAGGCGGTCCACCACGAAGGACGTATAGATCTGGCGCACGACGGTGACCTCATGGTCAGGCCCTGGGTAGAGGACGACCCGATCAGTCTGTATGCTTTTTTGTTCACCCCGTATGAGTTCACCTTTCTCAACGCCATTTTGGTCGACAAGCATGCGACGCAACCCGAACCCTGCCGGACCGCCCTGTCTGAAGCCGAGTTCGATCAGCCTGCACTGACCAATAAAGACCTTGGTTGAAAGTTCGCGGCTGTACTCACCGGCCATCCACCTTTTGAAGCCCTTGGCCATGGTAGCCAATGGCGTGCCGTCATTTTCGAACTGTTCTGCACAATAAAGGACATTAACGCCGGCGCGGCGACAGATATATTCGTAGTAAGCACTTTCATCAGCGTCTTGAAAACGGCCCCAGCGGCTTACATCGTAAACAAGGATGACAGAAAAGCTCGCGCTGCTTGACGTGACCTCATCGATAAGTTGCTGAAGGGCATCCCGACCTTGAATGCTCAGCCCGCTTTTTCCGTCGTCAGCGTAGGTGCCAACGATCTGCATGTTACGTCGTTCTGCATATGAGCGAATCGCATCATGCTGGTTTTCAATCGAATATTTTTGATGGTCGGTGGACATGCGAACATATTCCGCAGCCCTGATGGGCGGCTGTGCCTCCTGGGGATGATCTGCCGGCCGACTCTCCAACATTCCGGATCCCTGCCTTCGGAACCTGATGGCTATGGTGCCAGCTTTGCTCCACCGATCGGACACCGAACTCGGTGCCCTCGTCACCCGCGACTATATGCGTGAAGGGGAGGAAAGATGTTTCCGAAAACGGGCAATGTTTTACCCTCGAGAGAGGCGAACCAGGCTTTCACCACCATGATTTCTCGGACGCTCGTCGAGGAACTGGGGCGCACCCATCAGGCAGTGAAGACGACGATCCGCTGGACCGGCGCAAGCGAGCGAAGCGTAAAGCACTGGCTCGCCGGAACTCACGCACCGCAAGGTCCGCACCTTCTCGCGCTGATGCGACACTCGGATCGGATCCTCGGGACACTGCTCGTCGCCGCTGGAAGAAGGGATATCCTGCTAGCCGTCGAATTATCCGCGCTCAGACAGAAGCTCAGCGATGTTGTTGATCTCATCGACGGATTGGCAGAGAATCAGGAGCCGTCTGGACCCTGACGGAATCCTCGCGGGAAGATGATTGCACCTCGGCATGCGAATGCGGCAGAGTAAATCTGCAAGCCGAATCAAAAGATCAGCACTGATTTTACTTTCTTATTTAGTATTTTGCGGGTGATGAAGTTGAATTATTATCTCCAAATCTGGGTGAATTGACTCAAATGCTTCGGTCAATTTCAAGAACAACATATTGTAAGCATTCTATCTACTCAGGATAAATATGCATAAAGATCTACAATCGATCAGTAATCCGCAGGGGGTGTCGGATGAAAATTATCGTATATTGGAGGCTGTTCGGATTTCTGGTGCTGCTATTGGTAGTGGGTAACGCTATCGAAGAGGGAGGGTGGCCGCTATTTTTCGTGTGTCTTATGGCTGCCTTGATCGTGCTGGCAGCCTTTGTTCCAAAAGATGAACCTGCGGCGGTAACGGCTTCCCCTCGAAAGTCGGGCTCCAAACGCAAACAGCCGCCAGCCTCGCGACAGAATGTCAGTCAGCTGCCCCGTCCAGCGGTTCCTGCAGGCGTGTCGGGGAATTCGATCAGTGAAGCCCTCGATTCTCTCTCGCCCTGGCTCCTGGAGAGATCAGGCTCCCTGTTCTATACCGGGAAGGAAGCATTCAGCGGTCGTCAGAAACTGTATCTGCTCGGGTTGAACCCCGGGGGCGATCCGATCGATCAGGAAAGCGAGACTGTCGGTAGGGCTTTGACGGAATTCAGGCGCCGGAGCAGTCCCTGGTCGGCCTACCTGGATGACAGCTGGCAGGGGGCTGCACCAGGAACATGGGGCATGCAGCCCCGGGTTCTTCATTTGTTGCGAAATCTCGGCTGTGATCCGCGCCTTACCCCTGCAAGCAACGTGGTGTTTCCGCGAACGCGCAATGAAGCCGAGCTGCGCCTGGAGAAGGATTGGCTGCTCGAAATGTGCTGGCCTGTGCACCAGGCCGTCATAAACTCTTTGGATATCAGGGTCATACTCTGCTTTGGAGCAACGGCAGGCAAATGGGTGCGCGAACAGACTGGCGCCCACCAGCAGATCGCTGAATTTCGGGAACAGAACGCCCGCGGATGGAAGAGCGAAGCGCACGAGGCCTTCAACGGCCGGGCTGTCATTACTGTGACCCATCCTGGGCGAGCAGACTGGCGCACCCCTGCCGCAGACCCCACCCCATTGGTGAAGCGAGTGCTTCAGGGCAGATAGCCGCTCCGCGCCGTGCATGCGGCCTGTCCGCATGGCCGATGAGAGATACTCAGCGTCCACGACCGAAAATGTCGTGACCCGCTGGTAATCAAGCAGCAAAGGAGGCTTTATGAAAAAGCCTGCGAGCGTCGCGAGTTTGACCGAATTTGGCCGAGCCAGGCTGTCGAAGTCGTTTTTCATGCGCGACTTTCTGTTCTCGGACATTGCGGCGATCCATGGGTTTGCGAACATCCCGGATGACCCGGACCTGGCGATAGCGGCTGGCAGCAGGCTGTGTCAGGATCTGCTGGAACCGCTCCAAGATCGATTCGGACGGATTGCTATCCGGTCCGCCTTCCGCTCTGCGGAGGTGAATGGGTTCGGTGCCGAAATGCAGAACGCAGGGAAGGCCGGCTACAGCTGCGCCTCAAACGAGAGCAACCATGCCAGCCATATCTGGGACCGTCGGCGTGACGGTATGATGGGGGCAACCGCATGCGTCGTGGTTCCCGCTTTTTGGGATGCCTTTCAGGCCGAGGGCGACTGGCAGAAGCTTGCATGGTGGATCCATGATCATCTGCCCTATTCCAGCCTCTACTTCTTCCCGAAATACTGGGCTTTCAACATATCCTGGTTCGAGCAGCCCGCTAAAACCATCCACAGCTACACAAGCCCCAAGGGGTGCCTGACGAAACCCGGCATGCAAAATCATGATGGTTCACACGAGCATGAATGGGCCGGAATCGAAAAGGCAATGCGCGGCCTGATACATCCATAAACCCTGATCAGATTATAAATCATCCATAAAGTAGCCATGTATCTTGAGCACTAATGGTTCTCATTTTGCCCTTTCAGCAGGTGAATGACGTTCGATAACGGGACCGATTTTGACGTACCTGTATTTTATTGATGCAGATATTAAGACCATCATAGGTTGATTCTTCATTTTGGCTTGAGGGAATAGTGAATGCCTGTCTTTTCGCGTCATTTTGCTGTGACTGAACTGGCGGAGTGGAACGCCAGCAACCCCGGGAATGCCGTTCGTGCACTCCTCGACGGCTGGGCACTGCCCGGCACGCCAGCCACAGCGTCAACACCTCTGCGGCTCGCCATTCGGGCAGGCTACGTGAATTTCTATGCAAAAGGCCAGTCGGTAGCGCGGCTCGACTGGACGCGCACTGGTCCGAGCCTTTCTGTACATCAGGCCTATGTCGAGGGGCGGACAAGGGATGCCGGACCAGATCTGGGGCCGCGCGGACAGAAATATGTGCCGTTCGATTCGAAATCGCTGGCTGAGCCGGGATTGGCAGCTGCGATCGACGGCTGGATCGGAACGGCGCTAAGCTATGCTTCAGCAGAAAAGCGCTTCGTTGATGACCTTGTAGCAAGCAACTCCGGGGTGATCGACCTGGAGATGGGTCTTCCCGCCCATGAAGATCCAGGCAGCGCGCGCGTCGCGCCGCGCATGGATCTGGTCCTGATCGAACAACAGCCCGCCGGCCCGGCCGTTGTCTTTTGGGAAGCAAAATGCGCCAATAACAGCGAGCTGCGTTCGAACAGCGATTATTCGCAGCTGCCCGATGGCGGGTTCACCGGACCCAAGGTGCTGCATCAGATCGGCAAGTATGTGGAATGGATGGGCAAGCCTGGGCGCATTGATGAGGTCCGTTCGGCCTATCGCAAGGCAGCGGCGACAATGCTTCAGTTCCAGCAATTTTTTGGCGGCGCCGGCACTGAAACGGCGGACTGCGTGGCATTGTGGCGGCTTCTGGCCGATTCCGAGCCCGTTCTTATTGTGCAGCCCGGGATTGTGATCGGCAACTACTGGCCCGAAAATTCTCGCGAGAACATCGCCAGCGGTCGAATGGCGCAGGCCGCTGCCAGCTTTCTGCGCAACGGTCATCGGGAGAAGTTGGACGCGATGGGTGTAGTCGTACACGAGGTGTGATCAAGCTCCGATCAGCCGATACTCCCGATCCTATCGGCTGGAGCCACTTTCGCTTGACGCTGACGATCACTGTTCACAGGGGCACGCAGGCGATCGGCGGCTCCTGCATAGAAATCGTTGCGCAAAATGGAGATCGGCTGATTCTGGATGCGGGCCGGCCGCTTGACGCTGCACGCGACGCAAGCGGTCTCCTGCCAGAAACTCTCGATGTGCATAGACCAGCGACCGTGCTGTTCAGTCATGGCCATATGGATCATTGGGGGCTGATCAATGAGCTGCCGGCCAGCTGGCCTGTTTGGGCCGGTGCTAAAGCCGCTGAACTGATGCGGCTTTCAACCGAACTGTTCGGTGGTCGCATCGAACGGCCAATCCGAACCTGGTCCAGCCGCTCCGAACCACTTGCGATCGGCGGCTTCATGATCACCCCTTTTCTGACGGATCATTCGGCGCCCGACGCCTATATGCTCCTCATTGACTGCGAGGGGCGTCGAGTTCTCTATTCGGGTGACTTCCGGGCGCACGGCCGCAAGGCGCGGCTCACTGAAGCGATGATTTCCGCTCCGCCGCGGGACATAGACGTGTTGCTGATGGAAGGGACAAATCTGGGTACCGCCAAGCCCGTCATCACTGAGGCAGAACTGGAGGAGAGGTTCGTTGAGCTCGCGCGCGAAACTGACGGGCACCTCTTCGTCCAATGGTCCGCCCAGAATCTTGATCGAACAGTGACGCTGTTTCGAGCGGCAAGGCGCGCCGGGCGCAAGCTGGTCGTGGACCTCTATGGCGCAGATGTGCTGCTTCGGATCGGACAGGGCACACGCCTGCCGGTGCCGGGGCCGGATTTTCCAGAGCTGCGGGTTTTGATCACGCCCGGCGGCAAACGTCTTTATGACCGGCAGGGACGCGCCGATTACATCACTCGGATTGCGACCAGCGCATTCGCTACATCGCGAGCTCGCCTGGTGGGCGAAAAGGCGATTATCATGCTGCGCGATTCCATGCTGCGTGATTTCGAGCAGGGCGGGCTCGGGTTCAGCACGCGGGATGCTTATGTCTTTTCCAACTGGAGCGGCTACCTGGATGTCGGTGACCCGCAATCAGGCTGGGCTCGTGCAACAGCGGCAGGCGCATCGTGTCACCGGCTGCATACATCAGGCCACGCGAGCCCCGGTGATCTTGCGCGTTTCGCCGCCGCTATCGCACCCAAAGCGCTTGTACCAGTCCATGGCATCAGCTGGGACGAACCTGGCATCGCGCTGCCGCAGGTTCGCAGGCTATCGGATGGAGAGGTCTGGGCGGTGCCGTAATTGCAGGCAGGAGGATGGGTTAATGGACGAAACAATCACGCTTGCGCACGAAAGATTGTCGGCAGCCTTCAGGCAGATCGGGTATGCCCTCGGCGAGACCACCGGCGTTATTGATGGCGTAACAGTACATGATCGTACAGGACGTTATGTCTTTGCCTGGCAGAAGAATCCGCATCATCTGCTTTTCTACCTTAGATTGCCAGCTCTCCAGGCGAAATCTACCCTTCGGCAAAAGGCCCTTGGGAGGCATCCCGAAGGCCAGGTGAACAAGAATCCTGCCGGCGAAACTACTATCACCCTGTACAGTGACGGCGAGGCGGAATTATTGCTCGCCTGGTTGCTCCCCATGCTGCCCTTGCCGTAAAAGCGCGCGTTTGCTTCCGCCATGTGGCGATAGAAGGCAGATCTTGATGAGAGCCTGAATGCACCCGAAGCGGGAATGCTGGAGGAGCCTGCACCAGGACGAAAATGACGTACATTCTGGCGGGCGGGGCTGTACGATTAAACCGGCTGCAATATCGTTCGGATGCGATCAGCGGTGATTCGGGTCGCTTCGTAGCTGTTCAGCCCGTTCGCCCCTCCGCTGAGATGTGGCACGACTGCAATCGGTGCGATCCCCGACATTGCAACGTGAATGCGTTTGGGCTGACCATTGACCTCGAAAGGATAAGCGAGGGGCGTTTCGGTCGTGCCGGTGATGGTAAGGAAGTCTGCAAGGTGGGTCAGTCCGGTGCCGATAACCAGTTTGGGTCGACACTTCTCTAACCAGGAGCGAATGACCGGAAACCGGGTGGCGCGTAGCCAGGCTTGGTATTCAGCCTTGGTGGCAAAACCGGTGGACTCGGTGGCTTCGGCATCCCAGGCGCCCACGTTGTTGAAGGGCTCGGGAAAGAGATTTCCTTTGAAATAGCCTTTGGATCCCTGTTCGAAGGGCCGCCTCTCTTCGGCAAACTCCCGATAATGCTCAGGCGGCCTCCCATCGATGGCGGCAAGGAGCTTGAAGGCATTGCGGTTGTAGGGCCAACTGAGCTGTAGTCCGATGCTGTACTGATTCGATAGCTCAGCCATTTCAGGGGTGCGCTTTTCATCAGCAGCCTCATCCGCCAGGCTCCAGCCGGGCTCGATGCCCAGCACCCAGATCGAAGGGCTCGCCGGCGCACCGTGATCACCTCCGTCGCAGGTGTCAAGGAAGCGAGACTCGTCTCCGACCCGGGCACGGAACGCACGAGCGGCACTCGAAAGTTGGTCCATTATTCCCCCCTCATATGGATTGATGGCGACCTATCCGCCTATTCCTAAAATTTGCATAGTGAGCTGCTCCCCAACTGCCGGAGAGCGTGGCAGGCTACCAAGTTCAAATCCTTTTCCTCATCACGGCGGTTGCATCCCTCCGCCCTTTCGGTCCAACTGGGATATGACCAATTCGCCCGATAACGAGGACCCATATCTCGCGAACGCCGCGCGAATCGCTGCCGTCCAATACGAACTGATCCCGTGGTTGACCGGGCTCTGGCAACCTCAGGAGTTGGCCTTTCGCCCGTTACCTGAAGAGATGCTCAGGATTCTCGAAAGCTCGCCGGACTTCACGATGCCCGACGCAGGCGAACCGACGATCCTGAATTTCGCTGCTGAGAACGGTGAAGGCGGGATGCTTGTCGTTTTACACCCGGCGACCAATGTCCTGTACGCCATGGTACCGGTTGGATAAGCTCAGCTGATGTGAGGTCCCAAAGCGATAGGGGGCGTCCATGGGAGACAAAATACGGAGCACGCCTCCCCGCTGCTCGATGCATCTGCCGGAGAGCGGTTCGCCTATGACTGGCAGCACCGCCATTCATATCTAAGTCATTGATATAAAAGGATAATGTTTCGTAAAGTGGCGCAGTTCCGCGCCGTTTGCGGAGATGGTCCGGTCTGCGGAGAGCGTATCAGGGGCAACAATTGGCCGCCCCGAGGTCTTTTTCTCTGTCGCCCATTTTGGCAGTACGGAGTGAGGTCACAGGACGGGTTGCCTGCGCTGGTCCTGCAACGCAAAGCGGCGCCGAAGCGCCGCTGGTATCGTGACGGACTGAGCGCCATCACATTCCGAACATGACGATCTGCTCGTCCCAGTCGATCGGCAAACTGGCGGTGCGTAATGATGTCGCGCTGACCGAGGCAGGTTGCGTACCGGCGAGGATAGCTTCAACGATGGTCGGGGCAAGGAAGTTCAGCCGGACGATATGTGATATCCATGAGTCGTTGACCTTCTCTTCATGGGCGATGGTGGCGATATTGATTGTGCCGGTCTGAAGCTGCTGCCACCAATTGCGGGCTTTGCGCAGCAACGCAATCAGGCCGGGGTCGGGCTGCCCTTGCGTGACGGGCCTGCCATCGCGCTGGATCAGCCGGAGGGCCAGACCCGTCCGGGTGAGGCGAACCGGCGCGGTAGGGGAAATGCTGTTCTGCCTATTGGCTGGATCTATGGTGCAAGCCTTGCACAACGCTGCGACCGATAGCCGGATCGCTAGCTCATGGGGATGGACGACCACCTTGCTCACCAGATCACTGATCACATCACGCTGCTTCCGACGGACAGAGCTGTTCGGCCTTTTTGAAGATCATCCGCAGAGGATCGCTCTCGAGCGTTATGCCGGCCTGAGTCAGCAGAGCCAGAGGATCATCGAGCGCTGCGGCAAGGCTGGTGAACGGCGAGATGATGTACCTCTGGCGCGCCGTCGACCAGGAAGGCGAGATCCTCGAAAGTTACGCCACGAAAATCCGCGACCAAAGGGCTGCCCGTCCGGTTGGGCGGGCAGCCACGAAATCGCATGGCAGGATCAGCGCATCTTCCAGCGCAGTTCCACGCCGTACGTGCGCGGTTCGCCGACGAGGCAGGCGGTGAAGCCGATCGTCAACTGGTAGGCGCCGCAGCCATTCTGGTATTTCGTGTCGAACAGGTTGTTCATGTAGAGCGACACGTCCGCGTTGGAGCCGAACGCGTTGGTCAGGCCCAGGCGGGCGTTGACCAGTTCGATCGAGTCGGTGCGTGAGAACGGATCGACCCGTGGCAGAACCGTCGTGTGGAAGAACGGGTCCTTGTAGCTGTAGCTGATCGACGCGTTCAGGCGGCCCGCATCACCCAAATCGGGCGTGTAGGACAGGTTAGCCGAAACAGAGTTTTTGGGCTGACCGAACGGGATGTTGGCCAGAACGACTGGACCGGTCGCCGCCGAGTTGTAGCCGAATTCCTTGTGCGAAGCGTCGACATGGCCCCAGCTTGCGTTGATCTGGAAATCGGGAATGGGGATAACCGTGACCGAGAGCTCGAAACCCTTGATTTCTGCCTTCGCCGCATTGCCGATGATCGTGGCCAGCGCCGGCGGGTTGGTGCCGGGAACGACCGTCTGGTTCGAGCGCTGGATGTTGTCATACCAGATCTTGTAGACGGCAAGGTTGGTGCGGACCGGCATCGAGCCGAGCGAGAAGTCGGCCTTGATGCCGGCTTCCACGTCCAGCACCTTTTCGGGCAGGAACGGCGTCAGGCCGGCCAGCGCGACGGCGGTTGCCGAGGCGGAAGGCGGAGTGGTGCCGTATGCGCCGGCCTGTCCGCCGCGAAGGCTGAAGCCGCCGCTGCGATAACCGCGGCGGTGCGCGGCGTAGACGAGGACGCGTGGCGCGATCCTGTAGTCGATCGTCAGCGTGTAGGTCGGGTCACTGAAGTTCGCCTCGCGGTTGAGTGCGCAACTGGCGCGCTTCACGTCCAGAGGGGCTGCGGCGCTTGCCGATTCCCACTGGCCGGCGTTGCGGCAAGTGTAATTATACAGCGACGGATCCAGCACGAAGCTGCCGTTTGGCTGCACGTTCATGTGCTGGAACAGGCCGCGGCGGGTATCCCAGGTGTAGCGCGCGCCGGCGGTGATACCGAAGCCTTCCAGGAATTGCGGACGGTAGGTCGCCTGCGCGAAGACCGACTTGCTGATGCTGGTGGAAACGCTGTCCGTCGTGGTCAGCGCACCTTCCTGCGTGCGCGACAGAGCAAAGTCGCGGCCCTTCTCGCGGAAGTAGAAGCCACCAACGATCCAGTTAAAGCCGTCGGCCTTGCCCTGGAGTTGCAGCTCGTTCGAAATCTGGTCGACATCGGTGAGGCTGTAGGTGTTCACCATGTCGATAGTGGTGCCGTCGAAGTCGGTCAGCGTGTTGGATTTGATGTCGCGATAACCGAAGATGTTCTTGGCGGTGATCGCGTCCGACAGGTTCAGCGTAGAGATGTTGGCGAAGCCATGGACATCCACATCCTCGAACGAACCGGGGGCCGCGCGGAGTTGCTTGCGGCCCAGCGTCTGTTGCTGCTGGAAGGCGGCCGTCAACCGCGAGCGCAGTGCGGCGTTGTTGCAGATCGACGGGTTGACCGGGATCGTAACCGTGCCGCCGCCTACGCGCTCGTAGGTCTGCGACGTACCACAGACCTGCGTATCGGCGGTGATCATGTTCGGGCTGCCGTTCTCGCGCGCCCGGTAGCCGTCGTAGATCAGCAGATTCTCGAACGCGTCGGTCGGCTTGAACAGCACCGATGCGCGCCAGGACCAGGCGTCTTGGTCGGCCAGGTCGCTGCCGTCGGTAAGGTTCGTGACGTAGCCGTCGCGGTGGCTGCGCTTCACGCCAGCGCGCACGGCCAGCGTGTCGGTGATCGGCACGTTGACGATCGCGGTGATGTCGCGGCGTTGAAGATTGCCGGCGTTCAGCGTGATGTCGAAGTCGGTCTTGAACTCGGGACGCCGGGTGGAGATCAGAATAGCGCCGGCCGTGGTGTTGCGGCCGAACAGCGTGCCCTGCGGACCATAGAGGACCTGCACGGTCTCGATGTCGAACAGCGACTGGTTGGTGCCGTGCGGACGGGCCTGCGCGACTTCGTTGACGTAGAACCCCACGGTGGGATCCTGCGGCAAGGAAAGCGCCGAAGTGCCGATGCCGCGAAGCTCATAGGCGGCGACGCTGCGGCGGCTGGAGAGCGGGGTGGTGTTCAGCGCCGGGGCGGCGAACTTCAGGTCGTCGATCTTCTGGATGCCCCGGTCGGTCAGGCCCTCGCCCGAAAGCGCGGTGATCGAGACCGGCACGTCCTGCGCAAGCTCGGAACGGCGGCGTGCAGTCACGACGATGTCGCCGATGGCGCCGGACTGCTGCTCCTCGACCCGGGTCGGCGCGCCCGTTTCCTGGGCATGGGCGATGGGCGTGAATGCACTGGACGCCATCAACGAGATGACAAGGGCGCGTGCGCAACTCATGGTGGTGAACTTCAATTCTTCCTCCCTGTATCACAGAGCCAAGGCTCCATTGATCTGATATTCCAAGCGCCCCCATCGCTGTGGCGACATAGGGGCGCTCGTTCTTTGGCTGGCGCGGATGCTGGCCGCAGGCTGCCCTTTCAGCGCCTTGCGGCGCCGGATCAGGCCAGCACGGCTGGCAGCACTTCCCTGGTGAGCAGTTCGGTCGCCAGTTTCTGCTGGGCGGGGTCGGTTCCCCGCGACCGATAGGGCAGGACGAGCCGGGCAAGGCCCAGCTCCTTCAACTCGCGAAGCCGGCCGATGCAGTAATCGGGGGGGCCGGCGATCGCGAAGCGGTCGATCATTTCGGGCGTGATAGCGTCGGAATGACTGGTGTTGGTCGCACCGTGATTGGTCATGTCATAGGCCTTGCGCGTCTTGTCGAGCGCTTCGTAATCGCTCTTCGATGCGCTGACGCGCGCGGCGCCCTGCATGACCTGCCAGCGGGCTATCGAAGCCGCGCTGCCTGCGGCCATCTGCTGCGCGGTCTCCCGGTCCGGGTGAACGACGACACTGACCAGCGCGCTGATCGAAACTTCGGCCGGATCGCGCCCGGCCTCCAGGCATCCGCGCCGTACTTCGCCCATGGCATCCGCGATCCGCTGCCGGTCGACGCCCAGGCCGAATGTCACGCCGTCCGCCTTGGCCGCAGCCATTGCAATCACGCGCGGGCCGCTGGTAGCGACGTCGAGCGGAACCTTGGACTGGCCGGATGGAAGCCACTCGATGCGGCTGGCTTCGGGTGCGTGGCCATAGGCCAGCGATTCAAGCGTGGCGGAACGATCATTCCGCACGTCCGCCGGATCGAACGACACCGCATCGCCGCGCAGGTAGCCCTGCACGCGATCCAGATAGCTGGAGAATGGGCCAAGCTTCATCGGGCCTGAACCGATGTAGGCCAGCGAGGAATCTCCGCGACCCAGGCCCAGCACCACGCGCCCCTTCGAGGCTTCCTGCAGCGTGGCCGCCGCCGAGGCGGTGACGGCGGCATGGCGCGTCACCGGGTTAGTCACGAAAGTTCCGAGCTTCAGACGCGAGGACAACACGGCCGCACGCGACAGCAATACCCATGCTTCGGGCATAATGTTCTGGGAATCGGCGACCCACAAGCCATCGAAATTCAACCCGTCGACCAGATCAACGGTAGCATCGAATTCCGCAAATGGTCGATTGACGAACGCGGTCCACAATTCTGTCGGCCGCGTGACTTCCTCAGGCACGCCTCTGTCTCCCACTTTTACCCGGCCCTCGTCCGGGACCATTGCATTTAATATATACAGGTTGACCGTGGTGGCGACCGCATGGCTGCTTATACAAGCATAAGGGCGCTACGCATTGACCCGGCTGCGGCTCGAGACGACAGAGCATTAAAACCCGGCGCTTGGTAATGATCGGGGCGGCGGATGTGGTGTAAAAGCGTGGGCACCGGGCGAGGGAAAGCGATGGATCGCAAGTTTATAATCATCGTCGGCGTCTTGATGGCGGCCGAGATCACCTCCGCCTTCGAGACCTCGATGGTCGTCGCCGGCCTGCAGAGCTGGATAGAAATTTACAAGGACCCGATCTCGGTGGGCTGGCTCGTCACCAGCTACTTGCTGGTCGGGTCTTCCTCCGCGGCAATCTGCGGTCGGCTTGGCGACATCTATGGTCGCAAGCTGGTGCTGCTGATCGTGCTGAGCTGCTGCCTCATCGGGTCCCTCATCAGCGCCACGGCGCATTCGCTCGAACTGATGATTTTCGGCCGTGCCATCCAGGGCGCGGCGGGCGCGATCATTCCCTTGTGCTACGGCCTTGCGCGCGAACATCTTCCGGCCGAGCGTGTGCCGACAGCGGTGGGCCTGATCGTGGCTATCGCCGGTATCGGTGCGGTGATCGGCCTGCTGGTCGGCGGCATCCTGACGGACGCTTTCGGACCGCACAGCATTTTCTGGGCGAGCAGCGCGCTTGCGGTGATTTCGCTTACGTCCTCGCTTCTGCTCCTGCCGCCATCCACGCCGCAGCCGCGCACCGGCAAGCTCGACATTCTGGGCGCGGTGCTGTTCGCACCCGCCATCGCGCTGCTGTTGTTCGGCATGGGCGAGGGCAGCGGCGGCGGCTGGACCAGCGCCACGGCGCTGGGCTGCTTTGCGACGAGCGCGATCCTGCTGACGGTCTGGACATTGCACGAGCTGCGGCTGCCCGATCCGCTGATCGACGTGCGCCTTTTCGCCAATCGTAACGTGCTGATCGCCAACCTGGTGCTCGCCTGCCTGGCCGTAGGCGCGTTTCAGTTCACGCAGCTCATGGCGATGCTGATGCAACAGCCCGAATGGACGCTGGTTGGCCTTGGGGTTTCGGCAACCTTCGTCGGGGTGTTGCGCACGCCTTCCATCGTGACCGGCGCAATCTGTTCGACATGGGCCGGCTGGGCGTCCGGCCGATACGGCGGCCGCGTGCCGACTCTCGTCGGGTGCATCGCGGTTGCCTGCGCATTGTTCGTGGCGGTTTTCAACCACAGCGAAGTGTGGGTGATCTTCGCGGTGAGCATGATTTCCGGGATGGGCATTCAGGCCGCCTATGCGGGTGTGCCGAATATCATTATCGCCGCCGTCCCGCCGGGGCGGACCAGTGAAACCACGGGCCTGATGGCTGTCGTTCGCGCGGTGTCGCGCGCGGTGGGCGCTCAAATGCTGGTGGTGGTGCTGGCAAGTTCGACCATCAAGGATTCGGTCGGCGGCGCGCAATATCCGGACAACCAGGCTTATACGACCGTGCTTGCGATCATGTGCGGCCTGGCGGTGCTGGGCGTGGTGCTGACGTTGATGTTGCCCGCTGGTCAACCGACCGCGAAAACCGCGCCTGCCATAAGTGGAGTAGGAGTTTCCTGATGTCCGACGTCAATCGCGACTTCGCGCGCCATGGCGAGCGCCTGGACGAGACGCCGCCCGTCGACGGTATTCAGGCTTTTCCGCTCATCGCCTTTCGGGGTGTGGTGGAAGAGGAATGGGTTGATGCCAATCATCACATGAATTCGATGGCTTACGCGCAGCTCTTCTGGACGAATTTGCGTACCCTGTTCCGCCATATTGGCGTGTCTGCCGAATATGTCACCGAGCGCCGCCTCTCGTTCTTCCAGCGCGAGACGCACATCAGTTATGAGCGTGAGCTGCGCGGTGGCGATCCCATCGAGATCCGCACCTGGCTAATCGGGCATGACGTCAAGCGCCTGCACCACTTTCACGAACTCTGGCACGTGGAGCGCAACTATCGCGCTGCGACGTCCGAATATATGTCGCTTCACATAGACCTTTCCACCCGCAGTACGGCGCCTTTCCCGGACGACATCCGCGCCGCGCTGGACCAGATCGCGCAGGGCTTTGCCGGCCTTGAGCCGCCCGCCGGCGTCAGTCGCCGCATCTCCCTCGAAAATCGAAAGACCCCGGAATGACCGAACGGCCTTCCCAAGCCGCCCAATCCCCGCTTCCCCTCTCCAGTATTTTCAACCCGGCCTCTGTCGGTGTGGTCGGCGTCTCGCAAGATGCCACCAAGCTGGGCAACAAGGTGCTCGCGAATATCCGCAGCAGCGGCTTCGCCGGCGAAGTGGTCGCGGTGGGATCGGCCACGCAGGCCGAAGGGATAGACGTGGTGGCTTCGCTCGATGCGTTGGACCGCTCGCCCGAGCTGTTGTTCGCGGCGGTCCCTGCGACCGCGACCGTGGATCTTGTGCGGCAGGCCGGAGCCAGGGGGACGCGCGCGTTGATCGTGGGCGCATCCGGCTTTGCCGAAGATGGCGAGGAAGGCGCCGCGCTCCAGCGCACGCTAGGCGATGCCGCCGCGCAGGCGGGCGTGCGGATCGTCGGCCCGAACTGCAATGGCGTCTATTCGGGTCATGCCTCGCTTTCGATCGGCTTCAACACCGGCCACGGCCGCCGTCACGAACTGGGTGACGTCGCCATTCTGTCGCACAGCGGCGCGCTGTTCGATGCCCTGGTGCGGCGGCTGGAGGATTTCGGGGCGGGGCTTTCGATCTTCACGTCGGCGGGCAACGAGCTTGACCTCGACGTGCTCGATTATCTGGATCACGCGCTGCTCGATCCCGATACGCAGGTGATCGCGCTTCTGCTGGATTCCGTGCCTGACGGAAGGCGACTGCGGACGCAGGCAGCGCGCGCGCGCCAACTCGGCAAGCCCATCGTCGCGCTCAAGATCGGAGAGTCCGAGCAAGGCGCCGCTGCCGCCGCCGCACATTCGAGCCGCCTTGCCGGTGATGCCGCCAGCTATCGCGCGCTGTTTGCGGCATCGGGCATCGCCACCGCGTCGAGCCTGGAAGGCCTGATGGCCGCTGCGGCGATGCTGTCACGCTTCGGGCACCGCGAAGGCGGGCTTTCGGCGCTCTGCACCTCAGGCGCGGGAGCTTCGATCATCGCCGATCTCGCCGCGCGTCACGGTGCGCGGTTGGCCGAATATGGGGCGGAGACGGTCGAGCGCCTATCGGCCCGCCGCCGCTTCTCGCACTTCGGAAATCCCACCGATATCGGCGTGTTCGGTTCAATGAAGGGTATCGGCGAAGTCGTTACCACGCTCGCCTCGGACAGCGACACCGCCGCCTTCCTGTGCATGATGCATTCCATGGGCGAGGGTCGGCCCGAGATCATGTCGGCGGCCTGGAAGGAATCGACCGCCGCGAACGGGAAGCCTCATATCGTGCTTGCGCCCGGCGGCCTGCCGGATGATGACGCGGCGACGCAGAAGGCGGGTGGCGCGGTGCTGTTCACCGAAAGCGCCGCCTGCTTCGACGCGCTCGCCGCGCTGATGGCGCCGGCGCCCGAAGCGGTGGAACTGGATCTTGCCGGCATGCCTGTGATCGACCCCGGCGTTGCGGCAGGGCCAATGAATGAGAAGACAAGCCTGGCCCTGCTGGCCGCAGCCGGCGTGACCACCGTGGAGACGCGGCTGTGCGACAGCCTGGACGATGCCATTGCGGCCGCGAATGACCTCGTCTGGCCGGTCGCCATGAAGGGCATGTCCGAAGGCGTTGCGCACAAGACCGAGCATGGCTTCGTTCAGCTCGACCTCAAGGACGAGGCTGCCTTGCGCGCCGCATGGGACCGCATGGGCGCGCCCGCCGTGGTCGTGCAGCCGATGATCCGGGGCGATCTGGAGGCGATTGTCGGCGTCACCGCCAATCCTGCGACCGGGCCGATCCTGCTGGTGGGCCTTGGCGGCATCCATGCAGAGGCGATCGGCCAGGCTGCGCTGTGGTCCTTGCCTGTATCGCCGGAAACGCTGGCGCGCGGGCTGGATGAAAGCGCGATCGGCCGGGTTCTCGCCAGCGCGCGCTGGCCCCATGCCGATACGCGCGGCAAGCTTCTGCATCTGCTCGGACAGGTGCAGGCATTCGCGCTCGTCAATCAGGACCGGCTGGCCGCAGTCGATCTCAATCCTGTGATGCTGGGCGCGCGGGGTGCGATCGCGGTCGACGGACTGGTCATCGTGGCGGAAGGAGAAGCTGCATGAGCGAAGGTTTGCGCATTGAGGATCGCGGCCCGCTGCGACTGCTGACGATAGACCGGCAGGCGCGCGGCAATTCGCTCGATCCGGACACGACCGGCGCGCTGTTGGAAGCGGTCGTCCAGGCGGACGCCGATCCCGAAGTGCGAGCGATCATATTCACAGGGGTCGGGCATCGTTTCTTCTGCACAGGCGCCGACATCAAGGCCGCCGCCGCATCCGGTGCGCGCTCAATGCGGCCCGCAAGCTCCCGGCGCGGGCTTTACGAGACCATCGTGGAATGCGCAAAGCCTACCATCGCCGCGGTAAACGGCGTGGCGGCGGGCGGCGGGTGCGAGCTTGTGCTGGCGTGCGATCTGCGCGTTGGCGAGGAGCAGGCGAAGCTCATCCTGCCCGAAGCCAAGCGCGGCATGGCCGCCAACTTCGCCTCGATCATCCTGCCCCGCACCGTTCCCAACGCCATTGCCATGGAGATGCTGCTGCTGGGCGAGCCGATGGCCATGGAAGCCGCACATCGTTGGGGGCTGGTCAACCGGATCGTTCCCACCGGCGCGGCGCTGGCCACCGCGATCGGCATGGGCGAGGCGATCACTCGCAATGCGCCGCTCTCCCTGCGCCGGATCAAGGCCCATGCACGGCTGAGCCAGGGAATGCCGCTCGCCGCCGCGCTGAAGCTTGATGAGGGGCCGAGTCCCTATGACAGTGAAGATCGCATAGAAGGCTTTCGCGCCTTCCTGGAAAAGCGGGATCCGCGCTGGCAAGGACGCTGATCCTTGCCCATATCGTCGGCCTTTCATCGCGATCGGTCATATCCACAACATCGTCGTGCGACGTTAGAAGTGTTCAGGCCGGTTATCATTGCCGCAATGATGACCGGCTGCGCGTCGTTGCAGAAACCGCTGGGGCTGGGCTGGCAGTAGCCCCGACCTCAGCAGTCGGGACGGGCGATTGATCGAGATCGAGCAGCTCTACATGCCGCTCATCATGCAGATGGCATTGAACAATACACGGCCCTGACGAGCCTATCTGTCCACGGTCCAACTCGTCGCGGACGTCATCTCTTGTCCAGCCCCTAGGCGCTCATTCCCGCAGCGCCCGATGGCCGAGGCAAATGATCAGAGCGGGTGGGTCGTTGAATATTCATGATCTGATCATATCGACGCTCGGCAACGCCGTAGAAAGGGCCACAGTATTTCTCAAGCCCTTGCCTGTCCCGGATGGTCACAAGTCCTCGCTGCGCTCGAATCCATCCCTCACCCTCCAGGCTATGGATCGCGTGGGTGACGCTTGCGCGTCGAACGCCCATCATGATTGACATATTTTCGTGAGTCAGCGGCAAATCGTCGATCCCCACCCGATCATGGTACATCAACAATTTCCGGGCCAGCCGCACCTGCACATTGGCCCGCACGCTGGCGCTGACCGTCAAGCTCATCTGAGCGATTTGCGTTTGCACATAGCGAAGCAGATAATAGAGCAGTTTATCGCTGGATCGGGCCGCCCGGAGAAGGTTGGACCGCGTGATGACCAGCGCACGCCCTGCAACCTGGACATAGCTGTCGCGCTGCGGGAAAAGATCCGTCACGAGCGAACTGGCTCCGACCATTCCTTCCCGGCCGATCAGGCCCACCTCTATCGGTTCCCGTAGATCGCCGGTCTCAAGCAGGGATATCACACCGGATTCGATGAAATAGATTTTTTCCGAGCGATCGCCGGTGCGCTCCAGATAAATCCTGGCCGGCAATTCTTCGCGATGCAGATCGGGCCATATCATTTGCCGATCTTGCGGGGCCATCCCTGCCAGCAGGTCATTGCAGGCCCTTGCAACACTGGTGCTACCTTGCATGACGCAGAGCCCCTCCTGTGGCGGCGGCGCCCGTCGAATCCTCGGCGGTATCTCTTATTTCCAGCTATTTACAAGCGCTCCAGCCGCTCAATCGTTCCGCTCCCGCAGCAAAACAGGATCGGCGCAAAGGAGGTACTCCATTGGGAGTATCATGGGTTCAAAGGCAATTGCAATTTATCCTGAATTGTACGGTTTCGTACACAGTTTCAACCTTCCGAAGGCATTTCTTATATGTATAAATCTTTTCGGATATAGCTAAAGATCGAAGTCAAATATTGCACTCAAGTATTTTATTGTAATCAAATATCAATATTAATTTAATATTATCTCAAACACGACTGCTCATTCTTTTGTATAACGAGAGGAGGCGACCGTTGACTGCAGCAATCAGGAATGAGGCCAGACTTTATAGCGGATCAGGACAGCTTTCTGCCCCGGCGCCCAGACCCTGGCCGACTTCTGCTTCCCGTCTCCAGCAGCATCCATTGACTGCCGCGGCGGAAAAGGCGCTGCAAGAACGATTTTGGGCCGTGGCGGATGGCGCCTCCGAATAGGCGGTAAAGGATTTGCGCCCGGCCAAGACCCCTCGTCCAGCATGGCCGATGACCTCGCGCGATCATTTGATGCGATGGCCGGGCATTCACGATCTTTCAGGAGCGACCCGGGAATCTTCTTCGGAAGATTCTCCACCTCGGGCCGGCAATTCGCCGGCCCGGTTTTTGCTCTGTCGGGTCCAATGCCAATCGGTTGGCCCTGAGGTTTGATTAAAATCGCCGACGCCGGTGCGAAGCGCATTGGGCGAAGGGATCAGGCGCCGGCCCTGCCAATATAGTGAACATGGATATGGAGCGTTTATCATGACCAAAGTTGCAGTCGTCACGGGAGGCACTCGCGGCATTGGCGAGGCCATCAGCCTGGCGTTGCAGGAAAAGGGCTACACCGTTGCCGCAAACTACGGCGGAAATGAGGAAAGAGCCCATGCCTTCTCGCGTCGGACGGGAATTGCGATCTTCAAATGGGACGTGGGGGATCATCAGGCCTGCCTGGACGGCTGCGCGACCGTCAGCGAGACCCTGGGCCCGGTGGACATCGTTGTAAACAACGCCGGGATCACCCGCGATAGCGTGTTATTCAAGATGAGCTTCGATGACTGGAACGAAGTCCTGCGCATCAATCTTGGCGGCTGCTTCAACATGGCCAAGGCGGTCTTTGGCGGAATGCGCGAACGCGGCTGGGGCCGGATCGTGAACATCGGCTCGGTCAATGGCCAGGCGGGTCAATATGGCCAGGCCAACTATGCGGCTGCAAAGTCCGGCATCCACGGCTTCACCAAAGCGCTGGCGCAGGAAGGCGCAAAACATGGTGTGACCGTGAACGCCATCGCGCCGGGGTACATTGATACGGATATGGTGGCAGCCGTGCCTCCACCCGTACTCGACAAGATCGTGGCCAGTATCCCGGTGGGCCGTCTGGGCCAGCCGCAGGAAATCGCTCGTGGCGTTGCATTCCTTTGCAGTGACGATGCGGCATTCATCACCGGCAGCACGCTGTCGATGAATGGCGGTCAGCACATGTATTGATGCAGGGAATCAACCCTCCTCCGCCGCAGATCTGCTCCGGCGGGGTTATTTTCATCACCGAATATGCGTCGTCAAGGAGAGAGGTCGTCCTCCAGCGCCTCGACCAGATACGATTATCGCCCGGACATTCACGGGCGGCCGATCTGGTCCCACGCTTCCGCGATTTCGCCGATCATGGCGCGCGCCTGTTCGACGGCCCCGGCATCGCGTTCCTTCGCGCCTACGAGGAGCAGGCGGCGCGCCTCGCGATAGATTTGGGCCAGGCCCAGGGCGATGTCGCCGCCCTTGTCGAAATCGAGGCTGGCTTCCAGCGCGAAGAGGATCGACATGGCCCGCGCCTGCTTGTCCGACACTTTCAGGCGGTCGTTGTGCCGCTCCGCCAGAACGGTGGCGTCCAGCGCGATCAGCAGTTCGTCGAACAGGATCTTCACCAACGCATGAGGAGTCGCGCCTTCCGTCCGCGCGCCTGAATGGACGGCCGCATAACGCCGCGCCGCCATATTGCCCGCATATCCCTGATTGTAGAACATCGCCCTTTGCGTCCCTGCTTAATTGTCGCTGTTGTTCCAGGCGTCGATCTGCTGTTGCAGATAGCTTTGCGTCGCCTTGATCGCCGTCAGCCGCGTTTCCATGGCCGTGTAGATTTTCGTGAGTTGCGCCTGATAATCCGTCATCTGGTCGCTCAGCTTCTCAAGCTGTTCCGACAGACTCTTCGCCAACGTTTCATATTTGCTCTGCGCGCTGGCGAGGGGGCCGTCCTTTTTCTGGATATTGTCGCGTACCTTGTCCATCAGACCGGCCAGACCCGGATTGCTGTCGGACTTGACCGTCGGGTTGAGAAGCTGCGTGATGATGGCAGGATCGGCCGCCATCGCCTTGTCCAGCCGCTTCGTGTCCAACGCCAGCGTGCCGTCGCGATTGGTCGTGACGCCAAGGTCCGCCAGGGTCCGATAGCTGCCGGTCGGCGACAGCGCCGCCGAGGTCATCTGCGAAAGCTGGCGCTTCATGTCGCGGATGGACGATTCGCCGTTCAGCACCCCCGCGCTGGAGGAGTCCGCGCCCTTCGCCGTCGCCGTGTTCAGCGCCTTCATCAGCGTGTTATAGGCGTCCACGAACTCGACCATCAGGTCGCGCATCGACGTGGTCGGCTCGGTCGTCGCCAGCGTGACGGACATGCCCGGAGACGCCTTGTTGAGGTCGATGCGCAGATAGGGAATGGCCGTATCGATGGTGTTGGAGGCATAATGCTGCTCCACCCCATCCAGCAAAATGACCGCATCCTGCGCCGTCGATACGGAGGTGAAAGCGGAATTGTCGTTCGGCCCGGCCTTGGACCAGGCGAATTTTTCGAGGTCCGGCGTATCGGCACTCAGCGAAAAGTCGTTCGCCTCGCCGGTCGCGCCCTTCATCACCAGCCGGGTTCCCTGCGTGTCGGTGACAAGCGAGGCGGTGACGCCCGTGCCGCTGCTGTTGATGGCGCTCACCAGATCGGCATAGGTGCTCGACGCCGTCAGGACGATGGCCTTCGACATGCTACCCGCCGCCAAGGTCAGCGTGCCCGCCCCAACCAAGGCCGTGGCCGACATATTTCCATCCGGCGCGGTCGCGAGCGTGCGCCCGGCGGCAAGCTGCTGCACCTGAAGCTGGGCCGGCAGGCCCTGCGGCGCGCCGCCCGGCAAGGCGCTGACCGTCGCGATGCTGGGATCATTGGACGCAGGCACGCCGGAATAGCCGGTGCCCGCAAGCAGGCTGTTCAGCGCATCGGCAAAGGTGTTGAGCGAGCTGGATGCCGAAGCCAGCGCGGAAATGCGCGCGCTATTGAGGCTCTGGCGGTCGGTGATGACCTTCTGCTTGGGATCGCGGGCGGCGCTGACGAGGCTGTTGACCAGCGCGCCCGTATCAATGCCGGACCCGACGCCCAATGCGGTCGAAATGCTGCTGCTCACCGAGGTCATCTGGCCGTCCTTTCAGAATGCAAGAACGGCCCTAGCGCCAAGACCTTTAGGAAAGATTTTCAAGACCGCCGCCCATCGACCGACACATGGGAAAAGGGCTTTGTCAGACCACCATGGACAAGATCTGATCGACCGTCCCGCGCTTCATATGCGCCTGCGCCGCATGGGCGTAGCGCGACTGCTCCGCCATCCGCCGCGCCAGCAGCACCGTGCTTTCCACCGCTTCCCTGCTGGCGGGCGGCAGGGGCACGATGACGACCCGCGTCGGCAACATCGACTGGATTTCCGAAGCCGCCGCTTCGACCGTAGCCTGTGCGTTGCCCCGCATGGCGGCCATGATATCCGCGATTTCCGCATGGATGCGCGCATATTCGGCGGCGCTGGCGACCTCTTCATCAACGGCGGCCATATCGACGGGGGACAAGGCAGGCGCGCGCGCGCGCGCCGCGGCCGCATCGCCATCGTCCGGCCGCACGGCCACGGATGAAACCGCCGAAACCGCTGACACGGCTTTGGGCTGGCCCGACGCCCGGTCCACAGGGGATATCCCGGTCTTCGACAGATAGTCGCTCATGACGCACATCCTGATGCGTCCCCATGAAAGGAATACGGACAAATTCGCCTAAACTTTAATTCACCATGCCGTTTTTTTTGCGGGATGGCGCGGTTTGCCGGGCCAGGCCCCTCAAACCTTCCGCCCCTCCGCGTCGAATCGCAGGTCGTCAGGCACGGTGATGAAGGGCCTGTCCATTTCGTTCGCCATGCGGTTTTCCACCCGGAAGACGAAGGCCAGCACGGT
This sequence comes from Sphingobium faniae, assembly GCA_900100475.1. GTDB lineage: Bacteria > Pseudomonadota > Alphaproteobacteria > Sphingomonadales > Sphingomonadaceae > Sphingobium > Sphingobium faniae. The sequence goes on from FMTU01000007.1 coordinate 119,979, forward strand.
CGCGACCGCCATATACAGCCCTTCATTGATGACCTGCCCCGCCCGCGAGGTGAAGTAAACCGCGCGCGCCAGTTCGGGGAATTGCATGACCGGCACGCCATTCTGGTCGGCAAGGTCGCGCATCGCCGCCGCAATGGCGTCGCAGCCCCGCGCCACGACGATGGGCGCGGCGTCCTGCCCCGGCTTGTAGCGCAGCGCGACCGCGAAATGCGTCGGGTTGGTGATGATGACGCTGGCTTCGGCCACGGCCTTGCGCGTCGATCCGCTCAGCACCTCATATTGCTTGCGGCGGATATGCCCTTTCAGTTCGGGTGACCCTTCGCTTTCCTTGTTCTCATCCTTGATGTCCTGCTTCGACATGGCGAGCCGCTTGCCGCGCTGGAAAATCTGGGCGGGCACGTCAATCCCCGCGATCAGGAACAATCCGCCCGCCATGATGAGGCAGGTCATGATGAACATGTCGCCCAGGCTCGCCATGGCGGGCGCGACGCCTGCCTTGCCCAGGCCCACAATCGCGGTCAGCCGGTCCCAGATCACCCACATGCCGATGGCGCCGAGCAGGACTACCTTCGCCATCGACTTCATCAGTTCGATGAGGCCGTTGACGCCGAACATGCGCTTGAGGCCCGACGCGGGATTGAGCTTCGACGCCTTGGGCGCGAAGGCCCCCGGCCGGAACCCCAGCGACCCCAGCAAGGCAGGCGCGGCAATGGCCGCGACCAGCGTCGCCAGCAATATGCCCCCCACCGGCAAGGCGATCCCCGACAGCAGCGCCATGCCCCGGTCGGCAGGCGCGAAATCGACAATATCCTCCCGCCGGAAACGCAGTGCCTCGATCATCATATGGGACAGCGCCTCGACAATCGACGGCCCGGTGATCGCCAGCCACGCCATCCCCGCCATCACCACCAGCGCCGTCGCCAGTTCGCGCGACTGGAGGATGTCGCCCTTCTTGGCGGCGTCCTGCAATTTCTTCGGTGTCGGCTTTTCGGTCTTTTCGCCGCCATTCCCCTCCGCCATGGCTCAGCGTCCTTCCGAAATCGACCGGGCCTGCTCCAGCCCCGCCTTGAGCGCGGCGGCGATCCCCTCGCTCATGACCGGCGTCGCGATGGCGAGCAGGACCAGCCCCGTCATCAGCGCGACCGGCATCCCCACGGCGAACAGGTTGAGCGACGGCGCGGCCCGCGCCAGCATTCCCATGACGATCTGCACCAGCACCAGCGCGAAGCCCACGGGCAGCGCGATGGTGACGCCCGCGCCCAGCAGCGCCCCACCAAACTCGACGATATGCCAGACCGCATCGTTGCTCAGCATCGCGCCGCCCGGCGGCATCGCCCGATAGCTTTGCACCACGAAGCTCGCCAGCATCAAATGCCCGTCCATCGCCAGCAGCAGGAAGGTCGCGAGGATCGACAGGAACTGCCCCACCACCTGCGTCGACTGGCCCGACTGCGGATCGACCATCGCGGCAAAGCCCAGCCCCATGCTATTGGCGATGGCTTCCCCCGCGATGAGCGCGGCGGCATAGCCGATCTGCACGGCGAACCCCATGGCAAGCCCCGCCAGCACTTCGCCGGCCACCAGCACCACGCCTTCGAAACTGGCGACGCCATTCTGCGGCAACTGGATCGGCACGGCATTGAGCGCCGCCAGCCCCAGCGCCAGCGACAGGATCAACCGCAACTGAATCGGCACCGCCTGCGCGCCGAAAACCGGCGCGGCGATAAAGGCCGCTCCCGGCCGGATCATCGCGATCAGCCAGATCCAGAGCTGTGCCTCCACGCCCGCAAAGCCCGGTGCGATCATTGGAGAAGGTCCGGTATCCGCTCGAAAATCTCGCGCGTGAAGTCGGCCACCAGCACCATGATCGACCCGCCGAACAGGGCCAGCATGGCGCACACCACGATGATCTTGGGAATGAAGCTCAGCGTCTGTTCGTTGATCGAGGTCGCGGCCTGCACCATGCCGATCAGCAGGCCCGCGATCAGCGCCGGAATCAGGATCGGCGCTGCCGCCAGCGCCGTGATCCAGAGCGCCTGCTGCGCCAGCCCCAGAAAGAAATCGGCGTTTTCCATCGCCGATTACGCTCCCGCCCGTTCGTATAAAGCCAGGGCGCTCATGTCGCGAACGACCCTGCCAGCGACCCCATGGTCAGCGCCCACCCGTCGACCAGCACGAACAGCAGCAGCTTGAACGGCATGGAGATGATCGTCGGCGACAACATCATCATGCCCAGCGCCATCAGCGTGGAAGCGACCACCAGGTCGATGATGAGGAACGGCAGGAAGATCATGAACCCGATCTGGAACGCCGTCTTGAGTTCGCTCGTCACGAAAGCGGGCAACAGGATCGAAAAAGGAATGTCGGCGGGCGAACGGAAAGCGGGCGCTTCGGCCATATTGGCGAACAGTTTCAGGTCCGTCTCGCGCGTCTGCTTCACCATGAAGCCATGCAGCACCTTGCCCGAACGCCCCACCGCTTCCTCGATCGGGATCTGCCCCTTGCCATAGGGGTCGAAGGCCTGCGTGTTGATCTGGTCGATGAAGGGCCGCATCACGAACAGCGACAGGAACAGCGCCAGTCCCACCAGCACCTGATTGGGCGGCGTCTGTTGCAGGCCCAGCGCCTGCCGCAGCAGCGACAGCACGATGATGATCCGCGTGAAGCTGGTCATCATCAACACCAGCGACGGCAGCACCGTCAGCAGGCTCATCAGCACCAGGATTTGCAGGCTCAGCGACAGCGGGCGGCCATCGCCCGAAATCTGCCCCATGGCGCGGCTCAGCGCCCCGCCATTATCGACCGGCGCGGCGGGCGCGGCCTGCGCCAGCGCCGGGTGAGCGAGCAACACCCCGCCCAGCAGCAGCGCCAGCCCGATCAGCAGCGTTTTAGCGCGCACGGAACGGATCGCCTTCCGCGATCTTCTCGATCCGTCCGCGGGTGACGGATAGCAGGATCTTCTTGCCCTCGAACTCCACCACGGCGAGCTTGCCGAACGTGCCCATGGGCAACGCCTCCAGCAGCTTCAATGACCGGCCGTCCTGCCCCGCCATCATGCCGGGCTGATATTTGCGCCACAGCCACAGCGCGCCGAATGCCATGCCGCCAACCAGCGGCAGCAGGATCAGCAATTTGACGAAGTACCAGAACATGAAGCGGCCCCGCGACTATGGTTAATGCGCCATCCGATCCGCAAGAACGGTCCGCAACGCAAGCGAAAATGCTTGCGCCTGCGATCAGCCGCGCCGCTCGACGCCTGCCAGACGGGTTTCGGTAGCCGCGATATCGACGATGCGGATGCCATAGCGGCCATTCACCGTCACGACCTCGCCCTTGGCGATCAGCGCGCCGTTCACCATGATGTCGAGCAAATCGTCGGCCTGGCGGTCCAGTTCCACGATGGAGCCTTCGGCCAAATCCATGACCTCCGCCAGACGCAGGGATGTCGATCCGACCTCCACCGACATGCGGACGGGAATGTCCGCCAGCAGCCGGAACTGACGGTTGGCGGCCATGCCGACCGCCGCATCCTCTTGCCGTTCCATGCGCGGGGCTTCCATCATGTCGCTCATTGATCCGATCCTTGTGCTAATTTTTCGATCTGGAAGGCGGCGCGGCCGTCCTGTTCACCGATAGTCCCGTGCGCCACGATGCGGTCGCCGACGATCAGCGGCAGGCTGCGCCCGATGGTCACGGGAATGACGTCGCCCGCCTTCAACTGCATGAGGTCGGCGAGCGAGAGATTGGGCCGCGCCAGCACGGTGCGGGCGGGCAGGCGGATGTCCTGCATCCGGCGGGCGATGCGCGCCTGCCAGACGGGATCGGCATGCTCCTCGTCGGCGGGCACTCGCGCACCCATCAGCGCCTCCACCCCGCGCAGGGCGGACAGCGGGAACAGCAGGTCGATGGGCCATATCTGATCGCGGCTGAGGCTGAGCATGAAGCGTTGCAGCACCATCTGGTCGCTCGGCTGCGCGGCGGCGGCAAAGCCAAGCCCGGTTTCGCGCGCGACCAGCCCGACGTCCAGCGCGATCACATCGCCCCAGCATTCCATCAGCCGCGTCACCAGCGCCTCGGCGATCCGCGCGATCAGCCGGTCCTCGGTGGGCGTGAATTCTCCCTTGGGCGGAATGGGCCGGTTGCCGACGCCGCCATAGAAGCAGTCGACCAGCACCGAAATCATCGCCGCGTCCATCCGCAGCATCATCTGCCCTTTAAGGGGCGCCATCCGATAGAAGGACATGCTGGAAAACGCGGGAAGATCGGCGGACCATGCGCTAAATTCCAGCACCCGGGTCGCCTGCGCGGTCACATGCGGGCGGATGCCGGAAATCGGCTCGATCAGCGCGCGGATGCGCCGCCCGAGCTTCTCGCCCAGCCGGTCCAGCCCGGACAGCATGACCGGAGCCTGCGATTCCCCGCGCCCGAATGCATAGGTTTGAACGTCTTCCATCAAAGTCCCCAGCCATCGGCGTCAGGGGACTTCCCGACGTTCAGGCAGCCCTATTGAATAACGAAATTGGTAAAATAAACGTTATCAACGCCGCCATAGCCCGTCTTTTGCTTCAAAACATCGTTGATGGCGGTCCTGATCTTGCCCTGAAGCTGCTGTTTGCCCTGGGGCGTCGCCAGCATGGCTTCGGGCTGTTGGGCCAGCAGCATGAGTATCTGGCTGCGAATCGCCATCTCATGCGTCTTGATCGCCTCGATCACGCGCATGTCATAATAGGTCGACACCGCGACCGCGATCTGCGCGAAGGCGTCGCTGTCGGACATGTTGGACGTAAAGGGCGTCTGAAGCTGGAAATAGGTCGCCTGATAGGCGGCCGGATTGGCGGGCGTCGGCAGGTCGATGCCCTTGCCCGGCGCATGACCCGCGGCCGCCGCGCCGCCGCCTTGGCCCGCGCCGCCACCCATGCCGTGCACCTTAGCGATTTCCTCGGCATTTTCGCCCGCCAGCACCAGCACCGGCTTGTTCGGATCTTCCTTCGGACCTTCCGTCTTGTGCGAGAAGAAGCCGGCCGCATACAGCCCGCCAGCAGCGCCCGCGCCCCCGACCAGCGTGGCGATGACGAGCATGAGGATCATCTTCATGCTCCCGCCCTTCTTCTTTTTGGCCTTCGCCGCGTCACTCATCGTTCATGTCCCCTGGAAACTGCGATCACGCATAGCGCGCGCGGCGGATGTCGCCCGCGCCGTCGCCTGCATCCTTTTGGTTAATAACGGCCCGGTCGGCGCTTCCTTTAAGCCCGGAAGCGGAATTTTCCCGCGCCTGACCCTGACCCTGTCCATGACCCTGCCGTTCCGGCTGGCCCATGCCCTGCCCGCCATTCTGCCAGCCCGAAGCGCTCCCCTGCGAAGAGGATTGCTGCCCCTGCTGCTGCGCGCCGGACTGTCCGCCGCCGTCCGGGCGAGCCGCCTCGGCGACATGCGGCGCGCGTTCGATCCTGACGTCGGAAATACGCACGGCCGCCAGCCCCGCATCCAGCCGCAGGCGGTCGCTGTCCTGCTTCAAGGCAAGCTCCGCCGCTTCATGGGCGACGGTCAGGCTGACGGCCGCACCGTCCGCGCCGTGCCGGATATCGACCTGCACCGGCCCAAGCTGGCTCGCATTGATCTGAAAGCGGCCCTGCGCGCCATTCTGCGCCAGCCCGGCAATATCGCGCGCCAGACCGTCGATCCACTGGCCCGATACGCCCATATCCACCACCTGCGCGCCAAGGCTCGCGCCGAGATTGACGGAAGGCGGTGCGGCGACAGGAAGAACCGGCGCTCCCGTCACCGTCAATGGCGGCAGAGGCGCAGGAGCGCTCCCCGCGCTATCGGGTTGGTTGAGGGAGGTCGCTGGCGCGGCCAGATCGAGCGCCACGGGCTTCCCGTCACGCGCGCTCCGGGGCGATGGCATGACGGCTGCTTCGGTCGTGCGAACGCCTTCGACCGGCATCCGCGAAAATTGCTCTCGCACCATCTGGAGCAGCGAAAGCGCCTCCGACCGCGATATTTTCGCGGCGGGCGCGGCAGGCGGCAAGGCATCGTGCGATGGCGGAACCGGCGCAGCGCCATCCTTGAGCGAGAAGGTCGACGGCCTGCCCGGTTCTTTCCCGTTGTCCTTCGACGGTCCCGCGGGGGGCAAGACAGGCATATTCGCCCGATCTTGCGGCATAGCCGCCGCATCCTTGTCCGCATTTTCAACGACAGGAAGCGTCATCGGCACCGTGGGCGCGGCAGGCGAGATCGAAGCCTTTTCTTCCGTCGCGAGGGGTTGCACAGCTTGTCCCGCCATCGAAGCCACAGGAGCAGCCTCAATAACCGCTTGCGCCTTCGGGGCCGCTGCCACCTTCGATGCGGAAGGAGGAGCGGCAACCGTGACCGGCGGCACGAAAAACGGAGGCGTCAGCAGGGACGACGCGTCAGGAGAAGCGTCCTCGTCCACCTTCTCGGCCTTCTCCGCCTTGTGATCGCTGACTGGAGCCTCGTCCTCGTCCGGCGTGACGATCGCTGCCGGCGCAGCTTGCGTGGGCGCGGGCCGCTCCGGCAAGTTTTCGGAGCGTACCTTCGGCTCGCCCTGCGCCTCCGGTTCCCTTTCCTCCTTCGCGGGAGAAATCGGAAGCGCCGGGGTTTCGCCTTCCCCGGCCACCACCACAGGCGGGAGGGCCAGCGGAACCGCCTCCCCCTTGCCCGGATCGGCCATGGAAGTCGCAGGATCGCCCTCAGCCTCCACCGCCGCCGCATCCATGGCCGGAACCGGAACGTCGGCGACCGGCATGCTCCGCGCCGTCATCGACCCGGTCAGCAACGCCGCGAAATCCAGTTCCCCCGTCGCCGGAGCCACGCTCGCGCCGTCACCCGCCACCGGCATCTTCATCGCCGCGGAGGAAAACAGAAGCGTCTTCAGATTGGTCAGCATGTTCATGTCACGCATCTCCCCTGCGCTGCATCCGGCGGTAGCTTGGCAAAGCCACCAGCCGGGTTTCGCGCCATTCTTCCAGGTCCGCTTTCGCACGGTCCTTCAATCTGGTTGCGATTTCCTTATCGCGGTTCGCCGCGAGGCTGAGGCTTTCCTTCACCTCCACCTTGCGCCGCGCGTCATAGAGCGCCCCGTCGAGTTGCCGTCCCGCCTGTTCCAGCCGCCCGGCCAGTTCCTGCATCGCCGCGAAGGACGCCCCGTTCGCGGAACCTTCCATCTGGAACAGATCGCTTCGCACCCGCCGCAAACGCTCGGCATTGAGGGCAATCCCCTCCGCCTCGTCCCGCGCGCGCGCCGTTTCCGCCGCCGCCATGGCATGTTGCACATGACGCACGCGCAGCACGCGGTTGCGGCGGGCGATGAGACCCTTCACGCCCCGAACTCCGCCATCAACGCATCAGCGCTGGTGGAGAGATCGACCCGGCTCTTCTGATCCTGCCGGATGAAGTCGAGGATTTCCTGCCGCCGCTCCACCGCCTCGTCGATCACCGGATCGTTGCCGGGGCGATATGCGCCCATCAGGATCAGGTCGCGATTTTCCTCATAGGCGGCCCAGAGCCGTCGATAGGCTGCCGCCGCCATGCGATGTTCGTCCGGCACCACGTCCGCCATCACGCGCGAGAGTGACTTGCCAATGTCGATGGCGGGGAAAATCGCCTGCTCCGACAAATGGCGCGACAGCACATAATGGCCGTCCACGATGGCGCGCGCCGCGTCCACGATGGGATCGTCGGTATCATCGCCATCGGCCAGGACGGTATAAAGCGCCGTGATCGACCCGCCGCTGCGCGCATCGACGCCCGCTCGCTCGACCAGACGCGGGATCAGCGCCAGCGCGGAGGGCGGATACCCCTTCATCGCGGGCGGCTCGCCCAGCGCCAGCCCGATCTCGCGCTGGGCATGGGCGCAGCGCGTCAGGCTGTCGAGCAGCAACAGCACCTTCTTGCCGCGCGCCCGGAAATATTCGGCGATGGCCGTCGCCCGCGCCGCCGCGCGCAGGCGCAGGATCGGCGGATGATCGGCCGGAACCGCGACAACAATGCTCTTGTGCATCGCGCCTTTCAATTTGGTTTCGAGGAAATCGCTGACCTCGCGCCCGCGCTCGCCGATCAGGCCCGCGACGACGATGTCCGCTTCCGCGCCCTGGATCATCTGGCCCATCAGCACCGACTTGCCGACGCCCGATCCCGCGATGATCGCGATCCGCTGCCCCCGCCCGGCGGTCAGCAGCGCGTTGACCGCGCGCACGCCGAGGTCAAACGGTTCGGTCACGCGCCCGCGATCCAGCACATTTCCCTTGACGCCGTTCAACGGCCAGCTTCCCCCGGCGATGATCGGCCCCTTGCGGTCAAGCGGCTGGCCCATGGCGTCGATCACGCGCCCGATCAGCCCTTCGCCGACCTGCACCATGTTCGCCTGGCTGTCCGGCTCCACCCGCGCGCCATTTTCCAGCGGCGCGTCATTGTCGAGCGGCACCAGCAGCGTGCGCTCCCCGCGAAAACCCACGACCTCCGCACGGCAGATCGTGCCGTCCGAAGCGATCACCCGCGCGCCCGCGCCAATGGGTCGGCGGAAGCCCGTCACTTCCAGCATCCCCGCATCATGGCTCACCAGCCGGCCGACATGGCGTGGCTGGCGGTTCTGCACCTGGAGATGATCGAACAGCATCTCCGCCTGTACGACCGCGGCCCGGATCACGCCTTCCCCTCCATGTCGTCCAGCAACGCACGAAGCCGCGCCAGCCGCACGTCCGGCCCATCCTCGACCCAGCCGTCCGCCGTATCCAGCCGCACGCAGCCCCGGCCCATCGACGCATCGGCGACCAGTTTCACGCCGACCTGCGAACCTTCCACCAGCGGCAGATCGTCGGGATGCAGGTGCAATGCGCTCTTCCCTTCATTCTCGTCGATGAAGGCCGCGATCCCCGCGCACCGCTGTTGCAGCAGGTCCGCGTCGATCGCCACCTCGCCCACGATCTGCGTGACGAGGCGAATGACCGCGGCCGAAAGCATCGTCGCCAGCGTCCCGCTCGGCGCAGGCGTCAGCATCTCCAGCGCCTCGGCCAGCCGGTTGCGCGCTTCGGCGTCCGACGCCATGCCTTCTTTGGTCACGCGACAGCCTTCGTCGAACCCCTGCGCGAAGGCTTCGATCCGCGCCTGTTCCAGCGGATCGGCACAGGGTTCCTGCTCGACATGCGCGGCCATGTGCATAGGAGGAGCCTGCGTCGCCGCCAGGGCGGTATAAAGGCTGCGAAACCCGCCGCTTTCCACCCGCGACATGTCCGCAAAGGGGACGCTGGCGACGGCGATGTCATGATCGAGCGTCCAGATATTAGACAAAGTCGTTCCCCTTGCCGCCCAGCATGATCGTGCCCGCGTCCGCCATGCGCCGCGCCGTGCCGATGATGAGCTTCTGCGCGTCCATCACTTCGGCGAGGCGGATCGGCCCGCGCTCCTCGATCTCGTCGGCGATGGCCTGCGCCGCGCGGGCGGACATGCAGGCGAAGATCTTCGCCTTCAGCACCTCGTTCGCGCCCTTGAGCGCCACGACCAGCACCTGGCTGTCCACCGTCCGCATCAGCGTGCCCAGATTCTTGTCGTCCATGTCGGTGAGGTTGTCGAAGACGAACATCTCCTCCTCGATGGTCTGGGCGATCATCTTGTCCCGCTTGGCGAGCGCCTTGATGATGCGCTGTTCATTGTCCTTGCGGACATTGTTCATGATCGCCGCCGCTTCGATGGTGCCGCCGCGCTGCGACGCCACGCCCTGCTTGCGGGTCGCCGGGCCGCGCATCAAAAGCTGTTCCAGATCGTCGAGCGCCTCATTGGACACCGGCCCAAGCGTGGCGATGCGATAGACGATCTCTTCCTGATATTCCGTGGGCAGCAATTGCAGCACATCGGCCGCCACCGGCGCTTCCAGATGGGCGAGTACGATCGCCATGATCTGCGGATGCTCCGCCTCAATGAGGGCCGCGATCTCCTTCGCGTCCATCCATTTCAGCATCTCAAGCTGGGTCGAACGGGTCGGCGGGGTAATCCGCGCGAGGATGTTTTCCGCCCGTTCCTCGCCCAGCGCCTTGGTCATCGCGCCCCTGATATGCTGGGTCGCGCCATAGCCGATGGTGGTGCGCTTCTTCGCCTTGGTCACGAAATGGTCGAGCGCCTGATTGACCTCGTCCACCTCGACATCGGCGACGCCATACATGGCGTTGCCGAGCTGGCGCACTTCGTCGGGTTCGAGGCGCGAGAGGATTTGCGCGGCCTCATCCTCGTTGAAGAGCATCAGCAGGACGGCGGCGGCGGCGCTGCCCTTGAGCGCCGAAGGGGGGATGGAGCCGGCTTCAGGCATTTTCCTTCTTCCCTTCCTTCAGCAGGTCGCGGACGACCAGAGCGGCCCGATCCGGGTCCTGCTTCACGAAATTGCGGATAAGGTCGGCGCGCTGGGCATAGTCGGGAGCCGAAGAGATCATGTCGAGCGTGACCGGCCGCCCCTCGCCCGGATGTTCCACCGCCTGGCGGCTGAGTTCACCCGAAATCTCGCGCCCGATGCGCTGGCCGTTTTCGGCGACATCGACGGCGGCGGCTTCCTGCCCGGCGGCACGGCGCTTGAGCAGCGGGCGGCCGATGCCAAAGATCAGCAGCAGCGCGACCAGCAGCGCGGACACATTGCGCACCAGCGGCGATATCCACTCGGCTTCATACCAGGGCGTCTTGACTTCCTCGGCTTTCACAAAGCCGCGCGAGGACAGGGCCACCACGTCGCCACGCGCCTGATCGAAACCCACCGCGCCCTTCACCAGCGCCTCAAGGGCGGCGATTTCCTGCGCGCTGCGGGGCTTGCCGTCCGCGCCATTGTCCAGAGCGACGGCGACCGACAGGCGCTTCACCGTGCCCACCGCATCGCGGATGACGGACACTTCGCGACCCAGTTCGAAATTGCGGTTGAACGTCTCTTCCGTCTTCATCGGCGGATTGGGCGGCGTGCCCGGCTGACCAGCGGCGGCGCCATTTTCGGTCTGCCCCTGCTGCACGGCCTGTCCGTTGGGATTGGTCTGCGTCACGGTCGGGTTGACCGGCGCCTGATTGCTGAGCGCGCCGGGGATGCCGCCCGCCTCGCCATTGCCCTGACCGCGCGGGTCCGACTGCCAGCTTCCCTGCTCGCTGCGAAGCCGCGCTTCGTCCTGCGGATAGGTTTCGCGCGTCGCCTGACGCTCGGCAAAGTTGAGTTCGGCATGGACCTCGGCCGAAAAATTGCCCGCGCCCAGAATCGGCGTCAGCAGCGCGATCACCGACTGGCGATAACGATCCTCCACCCGATCCTGCACCGCAAGCTGCCGGTCATCGGCGGAGTTCGCGTCATTATTGCTCAGCAGGCGGCCATTCTGGTCGACCAGCGAAATATCCTGCGGATTGAGTTCGGGGATGGAGGACGCCACCAGATGCACGATGGCGCTCACCTGGCTGTCGGTCAGCGACCGCCCCTGCGCCAGACGCAGCATGACGGAAGCGGAAGGCTTGGCCCGGTCGCGCAGGAACACGCTGGGCGGCTCGACCGCCAGATGCACCTTCGCGCTTTCGACGGAGTCGATCGCCTCGATCGTGCGGGCCAGGTCCATTTCCCGCGCCGATCGCAGCTTTTCGCCCTCGACCGCGCGGCTCGCGCCCATGGGCAGGCTGTCGATCATGCTGTTGCCGTCGGGCGCGCTCTTGGGCAGGCCCTGCGCGGCGAGCATCATCTTCGCCCTGAAATAATCGTCCTGCGCCACGGTCATCCCGCCCGCATTGTCGAAGTTGTAGCGGACGCCATTCTGGTCCAGCACCTGCGCCACCGCCGACTTGTCGCCATCGGGCAGGGCGCGGAACAGGTCGCGCTGCGGCGGTTCGCGCAGCGCCAGCCAGGCAAGGCCCGCCAGAGCGACCACGCCCAGCAGACCCAGCAGCGGCAGGCTCTTCGCCACCGCAGGCTGTTTCATGAAGCCGGTGAAGCGCGCCTTCAGCGCGTCGACGCCCTTCGCCCCGCCAAAGCCGGAAGAAGCCGTCGCCGGAAGGGCGGGCGCGGCAGCCGCGCCGCCATCTATGGTAAGTGCGTTCTCGCTCATGGGATTACACCGGCATGCTCATGATGTCCTTGTAAGCGGACAACAATTTGTTGCGGACCTGAAGGGTGGCTTCGAAACTGACCGACGCCTGCTGCTTGGCCAGCATGACAGCGGCGATGTCCGTCGTTTCCCCTCGTTCGAAGGCGGAGGCGGCTTCCCCCGCCTGACTTTGCAGGCCATTGACCTGATCCAGCGCGGATTTGAGCGCCTGCGTGAAATTGCCGGGCTTCGTCGCGTCGGTTCCGCCGACGCCGCCCGCTCCGCCAGCCGCGCCGGTCGAAGCGACGTCGCGCAGCGCGGCGTTCTTCTGAAGGATGGCGTTGCGGATCGCCATCACGCTGTCGGTGGGAGAGATGCCGCTCATCTGCTATCTCCTCAGGCGGCGGCCAGTTCGCGCATCTCGGCCAGCCGATAGCGCAAGGTGCGTTCCGAAATGCCCAGCTTGCGCGCGGCGGCGGCGCGATGCCCGTCCGTCTCGCGCAGCGCGAGGCGGATCGCCTCCAGCTTCGACATGCGCGCCACGTCGCGCAGTTTCACCGGCTCGTCGGGGACGAGGATCGGCGCGGAGTGGCGGACCGGATGCGGCGCGGCGGCCAGATGCAGGTCGGCGGCGTCGATCCGCGCGCCATCGCGCAGCACCAGCGCGCGTTGCAGCACATTGCCCAGTTCGCGGGCATTGCCCGGCCAGGCATGATCCTCCAGCTTCGCCAGCGCATCGGCGGTCGGCCAGACAAAGGCGTCCTTCGCCAGATCCTGATGCCGCAGCAGCATGGCGGCGGCGATGGCGGCGATGTCGCCGGGACGCTCGGCCAGCGGGCGCAGTTCCAGCGGCATGACGTTCAGGCGCCAGTAAAGATCTTCCCGGAACCGCCCCGCCGCGCATTCACCGGCGAGGTTGCGGTTGCACGCGGCGATGACGCGGACATTGAGCGGCACCGGATGGGTCGCGCCCACGGGCAGCACTTCGCCCTCCTGCAAGGCGCGCAGCAGCTTCGCCTGCAACGCCAGCGGCAGTTCGGCGATCTCGTCGAGGAACAGCGTGCCGCCATCCGCCGCCAGGAACAGCCCCTCCGACGCATGGGCCGCGCCGGTGAAGCTGCCCTTCTTGTGACCGAACAGCATCGCTTCCATCATGGTTTCGGGCAAAGCGGCGCAATTGACCGCAATGAAATCGCGCGACACGCGGCCCGACCGGGCATGAAGGAAGCGCGCCATGCCTTCCTTCCCCGTGCCGGTATCGCCCTGGATGAGCACGGTCGCATCACTGCGCGCCACGCGCCCCGCCAGCGTCATCAGCCGCGCGCTGGCATTGTCGCCGACCGCAGGGATGACATCGGGACGGGCCAGTTCCGCGATCAGCGCGAAGGCGAAGCCCATATCCTCAAGGCCGAAAGCCACGCGGGCGGGCAGGCCGTTGGCCGCCGGCGCCAGCGAAGGCGGGCCTTCGACCAGATTGATCAGAATATCGCGATGGGTCGCATGGGCGATCTCCGTCGCCAGCAGCACGCGCCGCTCGTCCCGCTCGCGCGGCGCGGCGGCATCCACCGCCCGCACGGCGAAAAAAGCATTTTCAAGCCAGTGCTGCAACCCCGGAACCAGCGCGCAGACCCTTTGGCTGACGTCGAGAGACGACATGCACATTCCCCATCATTTCGGCTGTCCGGTGCCCCCGCACTTTTCAGCCCCCTTTCGATAGGGCGTTTTTGCGCCTTGCATGGTTATCATATGGTTAACTTCACCCCTGCCTTGCCGCCGACCGGCAATTTTCTTCCGCCCCGGCAAGGAGATTTGCCGCACTCCTTATAGAAGCCCGCGCGTAAGAGACGGTTTTTCGGTTATTTTTCAAAAAATCGCATCAGCCCCTAAAAGCTTCTCCCGCCCCGCCGTTATCCCCTTTCGAGGCCGCAAGCAGCCTGATGGCGGCGACCTGAAGTGAAACGAAAGGGAACATCATGACTGTTATCGGAACCAACTCTTCCGCTCTGCGCGCCACCAATTCTTCCGCGCAGGCGGGCAAAGCACTCAGCACCGCGATGGAACGCCTGTCGACCGGCAAGCGCATCAACAGCGCGAAGGACGACGCCGCCGGTCTCGCCATCGCGTCGACCATGACCGCCCAGATCCGTGGCATGACGCAGGGCATCCGCAACGCCAATGACGGCATCTCGCTGGCGCAGACGGCGGAAGGCGCGCTCGGTGAAGTCAGCAACATGCTGCAGCGCATGCGTGAACTGACCGTTCAGGCGTCCAACGGCACCAACGATGCGGACTCGAAAAAGAACATTCAGACCGAAATCGAGCAGCTCAGCACGCAGATTGCCTCGACTATCAACAACACCAAATTCAATGGCATTCCGCTCTTCAATGGTGCGGATACGGATTTCAATGCCACAATCACCATCCAGGCTGGTGCGGGCGCGTCAGACGCGATCTCCATTAACATGGCGGATCTCACGGCTGATGCCGTTGCAGGCCCGCCCGCTGTGCCTGCCTCGGCCATGCGCGGTATCGTAGATTTTGCGCCTGCTGCGGCTGGTGACCCCTTTGCCAAGGTCGACGTAGAGGATGCTGCCTTTGATCCCGAAACCGCTTTGGACGCCTTTGACGCGGCCCTCAAGCAGATCGACACGACCCGCGCGAACCTTGGTGCCGTCCAGAACCGCCTGGAATCGACCATCAACAATCTGACCGCGAACGTCACCAACCTGACCGACGCCCGCAGCCGGATCGAGGACGCCGATTTCTCGACGGAAACGACCTCGCTCGCCAAGGCGCAGATCCTGAGCCAGGCTTCGACCGCGATGCTCGCTCAGGCGAACCAGAGCCAGCAGAACGTCCTGAAGCTCATCGGCTAAGAATTGATCGGATGAGGTCTGGTCGCCTCATCCGCTCGACGCCAGCCCCGGCACATCAACAGTCCCCACCGTGCCGGGGCCAGCACCTTTCGATCAAACGGCCAGCATGGAGAAGCCTCCGTCCCCCCGGACGGAGGCTTCATCGCATTTCCACGCCCTTGCCGCTTGCAAAGCGCGACGTCCTTCCCATGATGACGCCATGACCATGATCGACCGGCGCGCGATGATCGCCGCCACCAGCGCCGCCATCCTCCTGCCCCGCCCGCTGCTGGCCCAGCGCAGGAACGACGCCTTTTCATGGGACGCGCTGGTCGCCATGGCCCAGCGCCTCGCCCGCGCGCCTTACCGGGAAACGCCGCTCCACCCCGGCGCGGCCAAGGTGGACTATGACGCCCTGCATCAGGCGCGCTTCCGGGAAGAACGCACGCTCTGGGGCGACCTGCCCGGCCATACCGGCATCCGCTTCTTTCCCCTGAGCGCCAATGCCGCCCAGCCCGTCACCATCGCCATCGTGGAAAAAGGCCGCGCCACGCCGCTCGCCTATGATCCCGCCATGTTCGACACGCCGCCGGGCAATGCCGTGGCGGCGCTCGGTCCTGCCGCCGGTTTCGCGGGCTTCCGCATCATGAACGCGGCGCGGGACGGAGACTGGCTCTCTTTCCTGGGCGCGAGCTATTTCCGCGCGCCCGGCCCGCAAAAGCAGTTCGGCCTTTCCGCCCGCGCCATCGCGATCAACACCAGCGTCGCGGGGAAAGAGGAATTTCCCCGCTTCACCCATTTCTGGCTGGAACGCACCGGCCCCGACAGCGTCACCGTCCATGCCCTGCTGGATGGCGCGTCGATCACCGGGGCCTTCCGCTTCATCAACCGATACACGCCGCAGGACGTCCGGCAGGATGTCACCGCCGCCCTCTTCCCCCGCAGGCCCATAGAGGAACTGGGCCTCATGCCGATGACCAGCATGTTCTGGTATGATCAGGCGAACCGGACACAGGGCACCGACTGGCGGCCGGAAATCCACGATTCCGACCTTCTCGCCATCGCCAGCGCGGACGGCACCGCGCAATGCCGCCCGCTCGTCAATCCCTCCGCCCCGCGCGTCGATGTCTTTGCCGAGCGCGACCCCGGCGGCTTCGGCCTGCTCCAGCGCGACCGCGATTTCAGCCATTATCAGGATGACGGCGTTTTCTACGACCGCCGCCCCTCGCTCTGGGCCACGCCATCGAAGAAGCTGGGCGCGGGAGAGGTGCGCCTCTACGCCTTCCCGACCGACAGCGAATATACCGACAATATCGCCGCCTACTGGACGCCCTCCGCCGCCGTCCGTCCGGGCAGGCGGATCGACGCCAGCTACCGGCTCGACTGGTCGGCGGCGCAGCGGCCCGCCTCCCCCACGGCCGCATGGGTGACGGACGTCTGGCGCGGGCGCGGCGACCAACCGGGTCACGACCGGCTGGTCATCGACTTCGCGGACGTGAAGGAGGCCAGGCCCGAAATCCGGGCCGACGCCGCCCATGGCACGATCCTCAAGACGGCCGGTTATCCCGTGCTGGGCCAGCGCGACCTCTTCCGCGTCGTGCTGGATGTCGCGCGTCAGGGCGGCGGAGCGACGGATATTCGCGTCCAGCTTCGCTCCGGCAATCGCGCCATCAGCGAATATGTGCATTATCCGCTGGGCGCCTGATGGGCACAATTGCCGGAACAGTTAAAGGACATGGGGGGTTGTGCGTGCGGGTCAAAAGGATACGGAACTGGAATGAAGGGCACGGACGGCATAAAGCCGGTGCATGAACAGCGAAAAAGCGCGTCCATGACACGGGCCTTCGAACAGGTGCCCGCGGAAATGCCGCTGGCCATGCCGGTGCAGGATTTTTCCGCCGCCCCGGAAAATGCGCCCGCGCGCCCGCTCAATATCGACCTGTGGGCGCGGCGGCTGCTCGTCGTGCTGCTCGCCCTCCTCCCCGCCTCGATGGCCGCGCATGAGATGCGGATTTCCATCGGCCTCGACGGCATTTCGTTGTGGGAAGGCATTTATCTCGCGCTGTTCATCCCGCTGTTCGCGTGGATCGCCTTCGGTTTCGCGACCAGCTTCATCGGCTTCCTGCTGCTGACCATTGGCCGGGGGCGCGGCGTCCAGCCCCGCCCGCTCCGCCCCGGCGACCCCTTGCGGGGGCAAACCGCCATCCTGCTCCCCGTCTGCAATGAGGATTTTCTCGGCGTCCTCGGCCGCCTCTCCCTCATGGAGCGGTCCCTGACGCAGGTGATGGGCGGCGAGCGTTTCGAATTTTTCATCCTGAGCGATTCCAACCCCGAAAATGGCGAGATCGAACGGAAAGCCTATCAGGCGATCCGCCACAGCTTCTCCCGCACCGTCCATTATCGCCGCCGCGCGCTCAATATCGGACGCAAGCCCGGCAATATCGCCGAATGGGTGCAGCGTTTCGGCGGCGGCTACGACCATATGATCGTGCTGGACGCCGACAGCGTCATGAGCGGGCAGACCATGGCCCGCCTCGCCGCCGACATGGAACTGCACCCGCATCTGGGCCTCATACAGACGGTGCCGACGGTGGTCGGCGCCTCCACCCTCTTCGCCCGCTGGCAACAGTTCGCCAGCCGCCTTTTCGGCCCGATCTCGGCGGCGGGCATGATCTGGTGGGCGGGGTCCGAAGGCATGTTCTGGGGCCACAACGCCATCTTGCGGGTGCGCGCCTTCGCGCAAAGCTGCGGCCTGCCCGAACTGCCGGGCCGCGCGCCCTTTGGCGGCCATATCATGAGCCACGACATGATCGAGGCGGCGCTGCTGCGGCGGCGCGGCTGGGACGTGCACATGGTGACGGCCGACGACAGTTTCGAAGAATTTCCGCCGTCCCTTCCCGACCTCGCCACCCGCGACCGGCGCTGGTGCCAGGGCAATATCCAGCACATCCCGCTCCTCGCGAGGATCAAGGGGCTGCATCCCGTCAGCCGCTTCCAGCTGTTCGTCGGCGCATCGGCCTATTGCACCTCGCCCTTGTGGCTGGCGCTGATCCTCGTCGTGCTGGGCGGCGCGGCGTCAGGCCTCTGGCCGCCCAGCGCCGTGCTGCCGGCCGGCAGCCTGCTGGCATTGACGGCGGTGCTGCTTTTCGGCCCGAAAATCCTCTCGATGATCTGGGCGCTCGCCGATCCCGCCCGCCGCATCGGCTTTGGCGGCGCGGCGCGGATGAGCCGGGGCGTGGCGCTCGACATCCTGCTGTCGATCCTGATGGCGCCGGTCAGCATGTTGACGCAGACCATCAACCTCTTCGGCATCCTGATGGGCCGCAAAAGCGCATGGAACGGCCAGACCCGCGACCGCGACGGCATGGCGATCACCAGCGCGATCTGGCTGTTCAAATGGCATATATTGCTGGGCGTCGGCCTGACGCTGCTGGCCATCCGGGGCAATATGTCGCTGGGATGGATGATGCCGGTGGTGGCGGGCCTGATCCTGGCCCCGCTGCTCGCCGCCGTCACCGCGCGCAAGGGACTTGGCCGCAAGGCGGATGAGCGCGGCCTCTTTCAGGTGCCCGAACCATGGTGGCGCACCCAAAGCTATCGCCCGCTGCGCTATCGCCTGAGCGTCCATGGCCAGACCATCACGCCGACCTGGCCCGCGAATGACGGTTAATCCCAATCCTTGAGTTTCTCGCGCAGCTTGTCGAGCGCGGCTTTCTTGATCTGGCACACGCGGGCCGCGCCGATATCCAGCACCTGCCCGATCTCTTCCAGATTCAGTTCCTCGACGAAATAGAGTTGCAGCACCAGCCCCTCGCGCTGCGGCAGTTCTCCGATATATTGCGCCATCGCGGCTTTCAGCGACTCCCGCTCCATCACATCGTCGGCGCGGTCCTCGACATCGGCGAACCACATGGACTGGTCGGAATAAACCTCCTCGATGCTGCTATGCTGCGCCATCTCCGCGCCGTCGGCGATTGCTCGATAGGCGGCGGCGTCCAGCCCCATCTCCTGCGCCATCTCCGCCTCGCCCACAGCACGACCCAGCCGCTGCTCCAGCTTGCGCCGCACGCCCGCCAGTTCCTTGCGCCGCGCCATGGCGGAACGGCACAGCGTCGCCTGCCGCCGCAAATGGTCGATCATCGCCCCCCGGACGCGTATCTGCGCGTAAGAGGCGAAACCCAATCCCCGGTCCTCGAACCCGTTGGCCGCCTCCACCAGCGCCACCATCCCGATCTGGAGCAAGTCCTCGATCTCGATGGCGCTCGATACGCGGCCATGCACATGCCAGGCGATCTTGCGGACCAGCGGCATATATTGCCGCGCCAGCCGCTCCGGCGAATGGGCTGTCCCGCGCCGCCCGTAAGTAAGGACGTCCGATCCGGCGGTGACTTTGCTCATATACATGGATCAAGCCTCCTCAAGCGACCCGCTCGCGGGCGGGCGCGGGATCATGGCGCGGGATGGGCCGTTGCTCGCCGCCGACCACGGCCGCGACCTCGACCCCCTTGCCATCGGGAATTTCCAGGAAGGACAGCACCGGCGTCTCTGGCAGATGCGGCTTGAACAGCCGCGCCAGCGCCCGACGCGCCACCGGCGACGTCACGATGGCGAAATTGCGCGCCTGCCCCAGCAAGGGCCGCGCCGCCTGCACCACTGCTTCGATGATGCGGTTGGCGAGCGCCGGTTCGATGGGGTGCTTCGCGTCCCCCGCGACCCGCATCGCCTGCGCCAGCAACGCCTCCAGATCGCCGTCCAGCGTAATGACCGGCAGCGGCATCTTCACCGGCACCAGCCCCTGAATGATGAGCGCTCCAATCCGCTGCCGCACCGCTTCTACAAGCTGTTCGTGGCTCATGTCGGGTCGCGCGGCATCGACCATCGCCTCGCAGATGCGGCGGAAGTCCTTGAGCGCGATCCCCTCCGACAGCAGCGCGCGGCACAGCGCCGAAATCTGCGTGAGGCTGAGCAGCCCCGGCGTCAACCCGTCCACCAGTTGCGGCGCGGCGTCCTTGAGGGTGTCGAGCAGCTTGCGCGCATCGTCCAGCCCGAACATCTCGCTCGCATTCATGGCGATGAGTTGATTGAGGTGCGTCGCCACCACCGTCGGCGGATCGACCACGGTATAGCCCGCAATCACCGCTTCGCTGCGCCGGGCGGGCGAAATCCATACGGCGTCCAGCCCGAAGGTCGGGTCCTTCGCCTCGCGCCCCGGAACCGTGGCTTCCAGCGCGCCGCTGTCCAGCGCGAGCAGATCTTCGGGCCAGACTTCATCCTCGCACACGATCACCCCCGCAATGGTGATGCGATATTGATTGGGTTCCAGCGACAGATTGTCCTTCACCCGCACCATCGGCACGACGAAGCCCAGTTCCTTGGAAAGCTGCCGCCGGATGCCGGTGATCCGCGCCATCAGCGGCGCGCCCTTGCGTTCATCGACCAGGCCAATCAGGCCATAGCCGATCTCCAGCCCCAAAATCGCGCCGTCCGACACGTCGTCCCATTCGATCGCCGCCGGATTGACGGGTGCAGGAGCCGGGGCCGGTTCCGCCGCCTTGCGCTGGCTCGCCTTGCGAAGCTGCCATGCGATGAAGCCGGCCACCGCCGCGGCGGGGAGGATAATCATATGCGGCATCCCCGGCAGCACGCCAAGGAAACCCAGAATCGCCGCCACCGGTCCCCATGCCCGGCCCGAACCGAACTGGCTGGTGATCTGGCCGCCCAGATCCTGCTCGCTGCCGACGCGGGTGACGATCGCCGCCGCCGCGATGGAAAGCAGCAACGCGGGGATCTGCGCCACCAGCGCATCGCCAATGGCAAGGACGATATAAGTCTGCGCCGCGTCGCTCATCGTCAGGCCGTGGCTGACCACGCCCAATATGATGCCGCCCACGATGTTGATGACCAGAATCAGGATACCCGCGACCGCGTCGCCCTTCACGAACTTGCTCGCGCCGTCCATGGAGCCGTAGAAATCCGCCTCGGTCGCCACTTCGCGGCGGCGCGCCTTGGCTTCTTCGGGCGTCAGCAGCCCGGCATTCAGGTCCGCGTCGATCGCCATCTGCTTGCCCGGCAAAGCGTCGAGGGTGAAGCGCGCGCTGACTTCCGACACGCGCCCCGCGCCCTTGGTGATGACGACGAGGTTGATGATCATCAGGATCGCGAAGACGAAGATGCCGACGACATAATCGCCGCCGATCAGGAAATGGCCGAAGGCTTCGATCACATGGCCCGCCGCGTCCGATCCTTCATGGCCCGACACCAGCACGACGCGCGTCGACGCGACATTGAGCGCCAACCGCAGCAGCGTCGCGAACAGCAGCACGGTCGGGAAGCTCGAAAAATCGAGCGGCTTGGCCGCGTTCAGCGCCACCATCAGCACCGCGAGAGAAATCATGATGTTGGTGATGAACCCGATGTCCAGCATTATCGCGGGCACCGGCACCATCATGAACAGCACGACCATCAGCGTCGCGATGGGCAGCACCGCTCCCCTGGCGGTGTTCATCCAGATTTTCGTCTTGACCTGGGCGGGAGTCATATCGGGCCGTTACCTTCCGAGGGTGGCAAGCATGAGGTAGGCGAGGCGCGCCGTCTGCGGCTGCGGCCTGACGGTGACGTCGGCCGCGCTTGCGAGGCGCTGGGTTTCGATCCGCACATAGTCGGCGGGCTGGATGGTCTTTGCGCCGGTGGGCAGCGACGTGTCGGCATAGCGGACATCGCTCCCCGGCGAATCCATGCCCTTTTGCAGCTTGGTGGCGAAGCGGCCGCGAATCTCGGCAAAGCTGCGCGCCTGGCCCTGCTTGTCGTAGAAGATCGACCGATTGGCCCGCGCCGCCGCCGGGAACAGCGAAGCGGCGGTGGCTTGCGGCGCGCGATCATGGGTCGACAGAAACTTCGCCGCCCCGCCCACGCCAAGGAAATGCGCCAGATAAAGATCGACCGGCTGCGCTTCGCGTCCCAGCCGCCGTTCCAGATAGGCCTTGTTGTCGGCGGCATGTTCCGCCGCCATGACCGAAGCCGTCTCCGGATGGTTGCGCAGGTCGAGTATCTGCTGCCGCAAATGGGGGTCCGACACATGATAGCGGCCATTGCTGCCCCGGCTGACCGCATCGGCGGCCCAACCAAGGCCATATTCGCTGCCATGCTTGTCGATGACGGCGAGCCAGCTCTGGTCGATGAACTGATAAAGTCCCCGCGCGGAGGATGTCGACGCGCGCGCATGGGGGTTGAGGCTGCTTTCGATCTTGGCCTGCCCCAGCAGATAGCCGAAATCGACGCCCGTGCGACGGCTCGCCATGGCGATCGCGTTGGTGACGCGATTGCCGGTCGAAGCCCCCTGCACTGTGATGTCCGCAAATGCCGACACGTGAACAACCCCCTTTGCTAGCGGGGATCATTAGAGCAAGCCTTATGCCAATATTTGGTTAACGCGGCCGTAGGAAAATTCGGAGCGGTTGGGAGAAGGATGATTATTGGGTGGAAGCCCCCCCTCTCCCTCGCCCCATAGGGGAGAGGGTTGCGAAGACCTGGGCAGCTTGCTGCCTTGATCGTAGCTGGGTGAGGGGGATGCTGCCTTCCAGATAGCGCGGAACCTGGCCTCTGGCCGAAACCGGCAACGGACTTAACGACTCTGCAAACAAAAAAAGCGCCCGAAGGCGCCCCATCCATCATCTGCAAGGAAAGAAACCTACCGCCCGTAAACCAGCGGCGCATTCTGCGCGCCATGGGCCGCCAGCATGTTCAGCTTCTGATTCGCCTGATCGGACAGCACCCGCGTGCGCACCCGCGCCGTTTCGAGCATCGGGGCGATAGCCTTTAGCCGGTCCGCCACCGCCGGCTCGGACCGCCACGCGCCAATGGCCCCCACCGCAGCCGCCGCCTGTCCCAGCCGCGCGCTCGCCGCGTCGATCGCGGTGGCATCCGATCCGTCCAATGCCACCCGCAAATCCTCGCAGGCGGTCCGCAGATGGTCGAGGGCGGCAAGGCCGAGCGGCACGATCTTATCCCGCGACCGGCAGGTCGAGCGCCAGCATCCGATCGGTAATCGCCGATGGATTGACCGGATAATTGCCCGAAGCGATAGCCGCCTTGATCGCCGCGATGCGATCCATATCGACCGGCGCGCCTTCCGCCGCCATGCGCGCGGCCGGGCTGGCCGACGCCGCCGACAAAGCGGGCGCGCTGTCCGTTCCAACAGAGGGCGCCCGCGTTTTGCCGCCTTCCCGGATGCGGGAGGCTTCGACGGCGGCGCTCAGGCTCTGGCCAACTGACTTGATCATGGGTTCAATCCTTCACTCGTCCCTACCGTCTATAACGGACAAGTTCAAAAATCATTAAATCCCGGAACGCGCACCATGCCCATGTCCACGATCTGCGCCAATATGGGCGACGATCTCTTGTCCTCGCGCACGCGGATCGTCTCTCCGATAGCGCCGTCCTCATCCGCGATCATCATCCGCGACACGCTGAACAGCGCGTTGCCCGCCATCAACTGCACCGGATCGCCGCGCTTGACCACCGCTTCCTTCGGCTGGACGCGCGCGGCCACCGTCTGGCGCGCCACCGGCCCGGACGCCGCCGCCGCGCCGCCGGGAACCAGCGGCACCCGGATGCGCCAGCCCAGCGCGTCGCACTTGACCATCGCCGCGCCGAAAACCGGCCCTTCGACACTGGGCATGGTGGGACAGGCCGCCAGTTTCAGCCGCCGGTCCACCGGCGCGGCGGGACCGCCCGGTTCACCCGGATTGGCGCCGACGGTCATCGCGACAAGGCTGTCGATCCGGTCCAGATTTTCGAATTTCTGCTGCGCCAGCGCCGGTGCGGCGCTCATCATGGCGAAGGCGGCAAGGCCAAGGGCAGGCAGTCTCAACACGATCAGTCTCCGATAAAGCGGATATCCTGTCGTGTATTTCAGCAATTTTCGTGCCAACCGGACCTATCGCGGGTCGGGCGCGATACGGATGACCTGCCCCTGCCCCGCTTTCCCTTCGGCCTGATCCAGCCCCCGGATCGACAGCCGGCTCTCCGCGATCCCTTCGGCCCGCAAGGCCCGCGCCACCGCGCCCAGCCGCGCCGCCGCCAGATCCCAGTCGTCGAACCGCTGCCGCGCCGCGTCCGTGCCGTGGCTGCGCACTGCGATCCCGCCGCCTTCCCGCGCAAACTCGCGGGCGATTGCGGTCAGCCGGGCCTTGCCGGTTCCGGTCAGCAGCGCCTCGCCCGGCACGAACAGTTCCGCCGCGCGCAGTTCGACCCCCTGCCGCATCGGCCGTCCACCAAATTGCTGGCTCAGCCCCGCCAGCATCACGTCCCGCTTCTGCCCGCTTGCCTGCAACAACACGAAGAAGGCCAGCAACAACAACAGCAGATCGGCAAAGCTGATCGCCCACCGATTGCGCCGGACCAAGGCGTAAGAGGGCGGCGCGCTCATGCGACTTCGCGGATCGAGGCGCGGCGCAGCGGCGCATTTTCCCGTCGCGCGATCGCCAGCATCCAATCCACCGCCTCCTGCTGCCAGGCCAGTTCCCGCTCGGACAGATCGGCCAGCCGCGCCGCGACAGGGGCCGCGACGATATTGGCGATCACCACGCCATACAGCGTCGTCAGCAGCGCCAGCGCCATGGACGGCCCCAGCTTCGCCGGATCGTCCATCGCCGCGAACATGCCGACAAGGCCGATGATCGTCCCTGTCATGCCCAGAGCGGGCGCGGCGTCGGCGACCGACAGCCAGACATTGCGGACCGCCGCATGCCGCTGCCCGCGATCCGCCAGCGATTGCGCGGCCCATAGTTCGAACTGTTCCACCCGCTCGCAATTGGCGAGCCTGCGCGCCGCTTCGGCGAGGAAGGGATTGGCGGTCTTGACCCGGTCGGTGCAGGACAGGCCGCGCAACTGCGCCACCTGGTCGATCTTGAGCATCACCGCCCGCGCCGCATCGCGATCCCGCGCCGGACGGGCCGCCACCAGCGGCCTGAGCACCGCGAAGGCGCGCGCGAAATGCGTCCCGCCATTCTGCAACAGCGCCACCAGCCCGATCCCCGCGACCATCGCCATCAAGGTCAGCGGATCGAACAGATGCCCCAATATTCCCATCATGCAACGCCGCTCCACCCCGACCCGGCAAATCCCTGCCGCCGCCCGGCAAAAATGTGCCGTCCTTGCCGCCCGCGCAAGGCAATCCCCCGGATTTCCGCCACTTTTGCCCTTGCCGCTGCGTCACCCACGCAAATTGGCACGGCTCTTGCGAATATCAGGCTGGATTGCCCGCCCTGCACGCCATCAGGCCTCAGAACGGCAGGGCGATCCGAAAGTTTAGGCTCCCCGGAGCAAAAAGAGACGGGAAACGAAATGTCGCTGGAAGACGGTCTGTTCGGGATCCATGGAAAGGCGCTGGCGCTTCGCTCGCAGCGCCTTTCCCTGCTCGCGTCCAACATCGCCAACGCCTCGACCCCCGGCTACAAGGCGCGCGACATCGACTTCGACGCCGCGCTCAAGGAAGCGACCAGCACCGCCAGCCGCAGCGTGTCGAAGGCCGTCGATGACTCCATGGGCTACCGCATCCCGCTTCAGCCCAGCCTCGACGGCAACACCGTCGAACTGAGTACCGAACAGACGCTGTTCGCGGAGAATGCCGTCAAATACCGCACGACCCTCTCCTTCCTGGAAGGTCGCCTCAACACCATCACCCGCGCGCTGAAGGGAGAATGAGCATGAGCGGCTCTGGCCCCATGAACGTGTTCGACATCGCCGGCCGCGCCATGAGCGCGCAGCTCATGCGCCTGAACACCACCGCTTCCAACATGGCGAACGCCGGCAATGTGTCGGGCAGCGCGGCGGAAGCCTATCGCGCGATCAAGCCGGTCTTCCGTTCCGTCACCGACAGCCCCGGCGTGTCGACCGTGAAGGTCGAGCAGGTCGTCACCACCAACGCCCAGCCCGTCAAGCGCCACGATCCCAATCACCCGCTGGCCGACGCCAATGGCGACGTGTGGGAAGCGGCCGTGGATAGCAGCGCGGAGCTGGTCGACATGATCGAGACCGCCCGCATGTACCAGAATAATGTGCAGGTGCTGAACACCGCCAAATCGCTGATGATGGAAACCATAAGGATCGGCAAATGACCGCCACTTCCGTAACCGACAGCGCGGGCATCCCCGTCTACAGCCCGTCCACGATCAAGGCGACGGGCAAGTCGGAGATGGGCCAGATGGACTTTCTGCGCCTGCTGACCGCGCAGATGCAGACGCAGGACCCGTTCGAGCCGATGGACAATTCGCAGATGGTGGCCCAGATGGCGACCATCACCAATTCCACCGGCATCGCAGAAATGAACGCGACGCTGAAGGATCTGTCCGCGCAACTCACCGGATCGCGCCTTGGCGACGCGGCAAGCTGGATCGGCAAGTCGATGCTGGTCGAAAGCAACATCGCCGCGCCCGACATGGCGGGCCAGTATATCGGCCAGCTCACGCTCGGCAACGATGCGGAAAATGTCTCGGTCGATCTCGTTGACGGCAGCGGCAATGTGGTCAAGTCGATCGACCTCGGCGCGCAATCTGCGGGCGACGTCAACTTCTACTGGGACGGCAAGAACGACACGGGCGAAACCGTGGCGTCCGGCCCGCTCCGGATCAAGGTCAACGGCGCGTCTCCGGCCCGCGTCGCAAGCTGGGCCACCATCGCCGCCGTCCAGTCACCCGCGGACGGCAGCGCGTCGAAGCTCATCACCGCGCTCGGCACCTACAGCCCGTCCGACGCCATCAGCCTCGCTTAACTTCACCCAATTCCTTTCACCCAGGAGCAACGCCATGTCCTTCTACATCTCTCTTTCCGGCCTCAAGGCGGCGCAGACCGACCTTGCCACCATCTCCAACAATGTCGCCAACGTGAATTCGACCGCGTTCAAGCGCAGCCAGGCCAATTTCGGCGACATCTTCGCCGCCGCGCCGATGCAGACCACGACGCAGGTGTCGGGCCAGGGCGTCCGCGTGCAGGGCATCACCCAGCAGTTCACGCAGGGCACGACCCAGGGCACCGACAAGACGCTGGACCTCGCCATCACCGGGGAAGGCTTCTTCACCGTCAAGCGCGACGCCGACGATCAGGTCAGCTACACCCGCAACGGCGCCTTTTCGGTGACGAACGACCGCTATGTGGTCGACACCACCGGCGCGCGGCTTCAGGTGGTTCCGGTCGATCCCGTGACCGGCGCGCCGACGGCGACGGGCACGCTGGGCACCGCCGACCTCATCGACCTCAAGGTTCCGACCAACTGGCCCGAGGGCGGCACCGGCAACCAGCTTTCCAGCGTCGGCGTGGGGGAAGACGGCGACATCACCGGCGTCTATGCCGATGGCACGACCGTTCATCTGGGTCAGGCCGCCATGGCCGCCTTCAACAGCCAGGACGGCCTGCGGCAACGCGGCGACGCGCACTGGTATTCGACCGCGGCGAGCGGCGACCCGATGTTCGGCGCCGCCAATAGCGGCCTGTACGGTTCGATCCGTTCGGGCACGCTGGAACGCTCCAACGTGGACATCACCGAAGAACTGGTCAGCCTGATTTCCGCCCAGCGCAACTTCCAGGCGAACGCCAAGGCGATCGAGGCGGCGAACACGCTGTCGACCACCATCGTCAACATGCGCTCGTAACGGCGCGGCGCCCGCATAAGGACAGGAAAACCCCATGGACCGGCTCGTCAACACGGCACTCACCGCGATGCGCGGCGCGATGGCGCGGCAAGCAGCGATTTCCAACAATCTCGCGAACGTCAACACCGTTGGCTTCCGCGCGGAAATCGCCAATGCCGAGACGCGCTGGATCAAGGGGGACAGCTTCGACACGCGGGCGCAGCAATCCGAACAGGTGATCGCCGCCGACATGGCGCAGGGGGCGGTCACGCAAACCGGCAATCCGCTGGACGTGGCGATGAACGGCGACGCATTGCTCGCCGTTCAGGCCACGGACGGCAGCGAAGCCTATACGCGCCGGGGCGACCTCAAGCTCACCGATAGCGGCCTGCTGACGACCGGCGATGGCCTGCCCGTGCTGGGCGAAGGCGGTCCCATCACCCTGCCGCAGATGGACAGCCTGTCCATCGCGCAGGACGGCAGCATCTGGGGCGTGCCGCAGGGGGGCGACGCCGCCAATCCGCAGCGCGTCGATGGCCTGAAACTGGTGAACGCCACCGGCTCCTCCATCGCCAAGGGCACGGACGGCCTGTTCCGCGAAACCAATGGCGGCGCGCTGCCGCAGGACCCGCTCGCGACCGTCACCGCCGGATCGGTCGAAGGATCGAACGTCAACGCCACCGCCGCCCTCGTCCAGATGATCGAGGCGAGCCGCGCGTGGGAAACGCAGATCAAGATGATCGACACCGCGAAACAGCTTGATGACGGGGGCGCATCGCTCATGCGTCTGGATGGTTAATTTGGCACGAACCTTGCTTCTTTACGGGCAGGATTACGGAGACGAGAGACGATGACCAACGCAGCCCTTCATGTCGCCCGCACCGGCCTTGACGCGCAGAACACGAAGATGCGCGTGATCGCCAACAACCTGGCGAACGTCAACACGACCGGCTTCAAGCGCGACCGCGCCGATTTCGAAACCCTCGCCTATCAGCAGATGGTGGCGGCGGGCGCGAATTCCGACACGGAAAACAAGTTCGCGACCGGCCTCAATCTCGGCTCGGGCGTTTCGATGCAGGGCACCAGCAAGATCAACACGCAGGGCACCCTGCAACAAACCAACAACGCGCTCGACATGGCGATCGAGGGCGCGGGCTTCTTTCAGGTGCAGCGGCCCGACGGCTCCATCGCCTATACCCGCGCGGGCAATTTCACGACCACGGCCGAAGGCGTCGTCGTCACCAGCGACGGCCTGCCGCTGATCCCGCAGATCACCGTGCCCGAAGGCACGA
Organism: Sphingobium faniae; assembly: GCA_900100475.1. Lineage (GTDB taxonomy): Bacteria > Pseudomonadota > Alphaproteobacteria > Sphingomonadales > Sphingomonadaceae > Sphingobium > Sphingobium faniae. The sequence continues at coordinate 148,799 of FMTU01000007.1, forward strand.
CCGGCCTCACCATCGGCAATGACGGCACCGTATCGGCCACCTTGCAGGGGACAAGCGAACCGACCCAGCTTGGGCAGATCGAACTCGCCAGTTTCATGAACGCATCGGGGCTTGCGCCCATCGGCGGCAACATGCTGCTCGAAACGGCGGCCAGCGGCACGCCGCAGGTCGGCGTCGCGGGCCTCGACGGGCGCGGCCAGATCCGGTCGGGCAACCTTGAAACCTCGAACGTCAATGTGGTTGAGGAGCTGGTCGACATGATCGAAACCCAGCGCGCCTATGAGGTCAATTCGAAGATGATCAAGGCGACCGACGAAATGCTCCAATACGTCAATCAGCAGTTGTGAGCCGGATGATGCGCGTTCTTTCCGCCTCCATCGCCGCCCTCTCGCTGGCGTCCTTCGTCGCCTCCCCCGCCATGGCGGGCAAGAAGAAGCGCGAGGACGAACGCCAATTCTATGCCCCGACCGTCGTGCAGCAGGCGCCCGCGCCCGCCGCCAACGGTTCGATCTTTCAGGTGTCGATGGGCTATACCCCGCTCACCAGCGGCGCGCGCGCCACGACCGTGGGCGACATCATCACCATCGTCCTTGTGGAACGCACCCAGGCGACCAAGAGCAACAGCGCCGACACCAGCCGCAACGGCAATATCGGCCTCAATCCGCCGACCACCGGCGTGCTGTCCAAGGTCTTTTCGGCCAGCGACGTCGCCATGGGCGGCCAGAGCGGCTTCACCGGCAAGGGCAACGCGACCCAGTCCAATGCGCTCAATGGCGAGATTACCGTGACCATCGCGGCGGTCTATCCCAACGGCACGATGCTGGTGAAGGGCGAAAAGGCCCTGACCTTGAACCGCGGCGACGAATTCATCCAGATCAGCGGCCTCGTGCGGCAGGCGGACATCAGCCCGGACAACCGCATCGCCTCCACCCGCGTGGCCGATGCGAAGATCATCTACACCGGCAAGGGAGAGATCGCGCGCGCCAGCCGTCAGGGCTGGCTGCAACGCTTCTTTTCCATGATAAGCCCCTTCTGATGGAGTTCATGCCCGTGGCACGTCTCTTCCGCCTCCTCGCTGTGCTTGCCCTGTCGCTGACGGGGGCGTTCGCCGTCCCCGCGCAGGCGGAACGGATCAAGGATCTGGGCACCTTTCAGGGCGTCCGCCCCAACCAGTTGACCGGCTATGGCATCGTGGTCGGCCTCGCGGGCACCGGCGACGACAGCCTCGATTATGCGACGCAGGGCATGAAGGGCGTCGTCTCGCGCTTCGGCCTCACCCTGCCGCAGGGCGTCAACCCGGCGCTCAAGAACGCGGCGGCGGTCCTCGTCACCGCCGACCTCCCCGCCTTCTCCAAGCCGGGACAGCGGCTCGACGTCACGGTTTCGGCGCTGGGCAAGGCCAAGTCACTGCGCGGCGGTACACTCATCATGACGCCCCTGCGCGGCGCGGATAATGAAATCTACGCCATGGCGCAGGGCAACCTCGCCGTCGGCGGCCTTGGCGTTTCCGGCGCGGACGGCAGTCAGGTGTCGGTCAACGTCCCGTCCGCCGGGCGCATCCCCAGCGGCGCGACGGTCGAGCGCGCGGTCGCGACCGGCTTCGACACGGCCCCGACGCTCACCTTCAATCTGGCCGACGCCGATCTCACCACCGCCCTGCGCGTGGCGGACGGCATCAACCGCGCTTTCGGCGATCACCGCGCCCGCGCCATGGACGCCGTTTCGGTCGCCATCACCGCCGCGCCCGGCGCGGAAGACCGCATCATGATGATGGGCATGATCGAGAATATCGAAGTCTCTCCCGCCGAAGCCCCTGCCCGCGTCATCGTCAATGCGCGCACCGGCACGGTCGTCATCAATGGCGCGGTCAAAATCCATCCGGCCGCCGTGGCGCACGGAAAACTGACGGTTTCCGTCAACGAAGCGCCCCGCGTCGTCCAGCCCGCCCCCTTCTCCCAAGGGCGCACCGCCATGGAGCAATCCAGCTCGATCCAGATCGACGAACAGAAAAAACCGATGCTCAATTTTAAAGGTGGCGCGTCTCTTGCCGATATAGTGAAGGCGGTCAACGCCATCGGGGCTTCCCCGGCGGACATGGTCGCAATCCTCGAAGCCTTGAAACAGGCGGGCGCGATGAAAGCCGATCTGGTGGTGTTGTGATGCAGATTTCGACCGTAGCAGGGGCATCGTCTCCATCGACCAGCTCCCCGGACAAGGCCGCGCTGCAACAGGCGGCGAAGCAGTTCGAGGCCATCTTCCTGCGCCAGATGATCGGCGCGATGCGTTCGTCCAGCATGGGCGAGGGTCTGCTCGATTCCAGCGCGTCGGACCAGTTTCGCGACATGGCCGACGCCCGCACGGCGGACAGCATGGCGGAAAAGGGCAGCCTTGGCATCGCGGAACTGCTGCTGAGCCAGTTCGGCGGCCAGTCGCAACCCTCCCCCGCCGCTGCCGCGCCGGATAAGAGCGCATGAGCGACCTGTTCGTCATCGGCGCATCGGGCACGCGGGCCTATCGCGCCGCCATGGCGGCGGTGTCGGAGAATATCGCCAACGCCAATACGGACGGCTATTCGCGCCGGTCGGTATCGACCATCGAGTCCGGCTCATCCACGGCCACCATGGCCTTCTACATCTCGCGCGCCAATTTCGGCGGGACGCAGATCGCCGGGGTCAACCGCGCGACCGATCCCTATCTGGATGCGTCCATGCGCCTCGCCGGCATGGCGCTGGGCAGCGCGACCGCGCGGATGCGCTGGCTGACCGATGCCGAAACCGCGCTCAACGATACGGAAACCGGCATCGGCAAGCTGATGACCGGCATGTTCCAGAATATGGACAAGCTGGCCGCCAGCCCCGCCGACAAGTCGCTGCGGGTGACCACGCTGGATAGCATCAGCCGCGTCGCCGAAGCCTTTCGTCAGACCGCCGGCGACCTGCAAAGCGCATCCAGCGGCATCGCCACTGAGGCGCATGCATCGGTCGCGAATATCAACATCGCTCTCAATCAACTCGCCAATATCAATGGCAGCCTGCTGCGCGGCCAGCCGGGCACGTCCGCTTATGCCCAGTTGCTCGACAGCCGGGACGCGGCCCTGCAACAGCTTTCGGAAAATCTGAACGTCGATGTGAGCTTCGGCACGCATGATTCCGTGCAGATCAGCTTCAACGGCCAGACCCTGGTGCAGGGCGACGCCGCCAACACCGTGGCCGTCAGCGCCAACGCCACCGGCACGCTCTCCTTCGCGATGAGCGACGGCACGGCCCTTACCGCTCCGGCCAACGGAACGTTGGGCGGCCTGTTCTCCGCCGCGCAGACCGTGGCCGGCCGTCGCGCCGACCTCGACACGCTGGCGCAGCAGTTCGTGACCGACATGAACGCCTGGCACGCATTGGGACTGACGGACGCGGATGCCGCAGGCGGCGCGATGCTCTCCTATGGCGGAAGCGCGGCCAGCGTGGCGGCGCTCATCACCGACCCGGCGGCGCTCGCCACCAAATCCGCCGACGGGACGCTCAACGGCAATCTGCTGACGGTGCAGACGGTGCTGCGCGGCAGTGGCAGCGTGGAGCAGAACTGGACCGCGCTGATCGCGACCCACGCCAATCTGCTGACCGCCACCAAGGCGGAACAGACCACCGCGCAGGGGCGCGCCGATCAGGCCGTCGCCGCGCGCGAAGCGGTGAGCGGCGTCGACCTCGACATGGAAGCGGCCGATCTGCTGCGCCTTCAGCAAGCCTATTCGGCCAGCGCGAAGATCCTGCAGATCGCCAAGCAGACCGTCGATTCCATCCTCCAGATCATCTGACCGAAAAGGACTGACTGATGGTCGGCATCACCAACAAGACACTGACCGCCGAAATCCGCCGTCAGCAGCAGCTTTCGCAGAGCATCATCGCAGGCCAGACCGCCATTTCCACCGGCGTGACGCTGACCCGGCCGTCCGACAACGCCCTTGCCTGGGTGCAGGTGTCCGACATCGGCCGCGCGCAGGCGCAGCAGGCCGCATGGCAGGCCAATATCAGCTATGGCGCGACCCGCGCCGCCAATGCCGAATCCAATCTGGACGAAATCAACAATCTGCTGATCCGGGCGCAGGATCTGGTGACCTCCGCGCGCAACGGATCGCTGAACGACACGAGCCGGGGCGCGATCGTCGAGGAACTGACGACCATCCGCACCACCGTCGGCGAATTGCTGGGCCAGAAGGATTATCAGGGCGTGCCCGTCTTCGACGACGGACAAAGCGTATTGGTGCCGGTCAGCCGGGGCCTCAACCTCGCGGTCGTGGGCACGCGCCAGCAGGTGTCGGAAGGGATCGACGTGGGCGGCGCGGCGATGTCGCTCGACGACATTCTCGGCCAGAGCATCGCCGCCATCGCCAGCGGGACGGACGCTGACATCGGCAGCGCGCTCGACGGCATCCAGGCGGGGCAAAGCCATATCGTCATCGAACTGGCCAAGCAGGGCGTCCGCTCCGACCGGCTCGACGTGGTGGGCACGCGCCTCACCAATGTCGACCTTGACCTGACGGAGCGCCGCGCCACGCTCGAATCGACCAATCTGGCCGAAGTCATCTCTTCGGTTCAGGCCAAGCTGCTGCAATTGAACGCCGCCCAGTCCGCCTTCGCGCGCATCAACAAGCAGACGCTGTTCGATCTGATCGGCTGATCGGAAAAAAGGACGCTCGTCCTAAACCGAACGCTAACCAGTCCGTATTAACCAAAGTGAGGGCGGTCCGCGGGACGCGCACGGACTTGGCGCCTTCGGGCAGTATTTTCGGGGATTTTCATGTTCGCAATTATCGGCCTCGTCGTCCTGCTCGTCATGGTGTTCGGGGGGTTCGTTTTCACCGGCGGCGACATCGGTCCGGTCCTGCACGCCCTGCCCCATGAAATGCTCATCATCGGCGGCGCGGCCGTGGGCGCGCTCATCATCGGCAATTCGGGTGCGGACCTGAAGGCGCTGGGCGGCGGTCTGGCCAAGGTTTTCAAGGGGCCAAAATACAAGAAGCAGGATTTCCTCGACTGCATCTTCCTCGTCAGCCGCCTGATGAAGACGCTCCGCGTCGAAGGGCCGGTCGCGCTGGAGCCGCATATCGAAGACCCCGGCAGTTCCACCATCTTCACCGAATATCCGCGCCTGATGGCCGACAAGACGCTGATCCACCTCATCAGCGACACACTGCGCCTCGTGGTCGTGTCGTCCGGCACGCTCGATCCGCACGCGGTCGAGGAAGTCATGGATAACGCTCTCAAGACCCACCATCATGAGTCTCTCAAACCCGCCGACAATCTTCAGGGCCTCGCCGACGCCCTTCCCGCGCTCGGCATCGTCGCGGCGGTGCTGGGCGTGGTCAAGACGATGGGCGCGATCGACCAGCCGCCCGCCATATTGGGCGCGATGATCGGGTCGGCGCTGGTCGGCACCTTCCTGGGCGTCCTGCTCGCCTATGGCATGGTCAATCCCTTCGCCAATCGCTGCCGCAGCGTGATCGAGGCGGACGGTTCCATGTATCATGTCGTCAAGCAGATCATCATCGCCTCGCTCCACGGCCATCCGCAGCCGCTGGTCATCGAAGCGGCGCGCTCCAGCCTCACCCATGCGAATCAGCCGGCCTTCGCCGAAGTGTTCGACGGCATGCGGGGCAAATAAGCCATGGCCGAAAAGAAGCGCGGCGGGAACGAACCCGAACCCCGGCCGATCATCGTCAAGAAAATCGTCGTCGAGGGCCATGGCGGCCATCATGGCGGCGCATGGAAAGTTGCCTATGCCGACTTCGTGACGGCGATGATGGCTTTCTTCCTGCTGATGTGGCTGCTCGGCGCGACCACGGAAAAGCAGCGCAAGGCGCTGGCCGACTATTTCACGCCGACGCTGGTCGAACTGAAGATGGGATCGGCGGGCGCGACCGGCCTGCTCGGCGGCGACAGTCTCATGGGCAAGGAAAATTATCCGACCACCGGCGGTCAGGGCAATATGTCCATCACCATTCCCCGCGACGCGACCGGAACGAAGGATCAGGGCGGCAAGGCGATGAAGGCCGCCGACCGCGCCAAGTTCGAAGCGCTCAAGAAGGAACTGGAAGCCCGCATGACGCGCCGGGGGATGCAGAATCTCCGCAAGAATGTACGCTTCACCGAAACCCGCGAGGGGCTTCGCATCGACCTGATCGACGAAGCGGATTTCGCCATGTTCTCGATGGGCACCGACCGGCTGCTGCCGCAGGCGCGCGCGCTGGTCGACGAAGTCGCCAAGGTGCTGGAAACCATGCCCAACCCGCTGATCGTGCGCGGCCATACCGACAGTCTGCCCTATGCGGCGGGGCGGACGATGAACAACTGGATGCTCTCCTCGGCCCGCGCCGAGGCGACCCGCAGGGCGTTGTCGGACGAAGGCATCGGCAATGCCCGCTTCGCCCGGATCGAAGGCGTGGCGGACCGCGAGCCGTTCGTGAAGGACGACGCTTATGACCCGCGCAACCGCCGCATGTCGATCGTGCTGGGCTGGACCGGCGGCGCGGGCAGGGATGGGGGGGGGCCCGATACCGACGAAGAAACGGATGCGGAAACGAAGGCCGCCATCGCGGAACGCGACAATCCCCTGCGCGCCGCCCGCGAAGAGGCGCTGCGCCTCAACATGGGCGGCACGGGCCTGCCCGCAGGGGTGCAACTCATCAATCCGACCACGCCGGGCACGTCCAGCAAGCCGGGCAAGCATTGAGCGGGATTGCGGCATAGCGGAGCGGTCCCGGCTGAATTGGGCTGGCCCTGAGCCATGCTATCAAGCCGGCAGGATCAAACTCGCCTCCAGCCCGCCTTCCACCCGGTTGGCGAGGCGCAGCGAGCCGCCATGTTCCGCCATGATCGCCCGCACCAGCGCCAGGCCAAGGCCCGCGCCGCCCGTGTCGCGGTTGCGCGATCCTTCCAGCCGGGTGAAAGGCTCCATCATCTCTTCCATCCGGTCCTCGGCGATGCCGGGGCCTTCATCCGCCACGATGAGGTGAACGGCCCCGTCCCTGCGCGCCACCGAAACATGCGCCCGCTCGCCATAGACGATCGCGTTCTCGATCAGGTTGCGAAGCGCCCGGCGGATCTGCTGCGGGCGCGCATTGGCGACGGCGCGGTCGCTGTCGATCATGTCGATCGGCGACCCCAGTTCCAGAAAATCCTCCACCACGGCATCCGCCAGCGCGGAAAGATCGACCTTTTGCGCGGGTTCGCTGCTTCGTCCGGCGCGGGCGAGCGACAATATGTCCTTCAGCATCCGGTTCATCTCGTCGATGGTTTCGGACATGCGGGCGCGCTCTCCTTCATCCTCCACCGATTCGGCGCGGACGCGCAGCGAGGCGAGCGGCGTACGCAAATCATGCCCGATCGCGCCCAGCATCCGGTCCTTCTCATCCAGCATCAGGAAGATGCGCGAACGCATCGCGTTGAAGGCGGTCGTGAGTTGCCGCACGTCTCCCGGCCCGCTTTCATCCACCGGATCGGCGGCGCCCGTGCGCGCGAATTGCTCCGCCGATCCCGTCAATTGCCGTAGCGGGCGCGCCAGACGCCGTCCCACCCACAACAACGGCAGCAGCACGATCACATAAAGGACGGCGGTCTGCCCGATCAGCCAGCCGCCGAAACGTTGCGGCCGGTCGCCCGTGCGCGTCTGGACCACGACCCATTTGCCCGGCTCATATTCGACCGCCATCACCAGCCGTCCGACATGGTGCAGGGCCGGTTCTTCGCCCGCCGCCCGCGCGCGCAGCCGCTCCCAGCGACGCGCGGGCAGCCTTTGCCTATCCTGCATCACCCGGATGGAGCGCATCTGCAATCCGATATCCTCGAACATGGCGGCGGCCCGGTTTTCCACATCCTGACGCCGAACCCCCTCTATCCGCGGCGGCGCATCGGCAAAGCGGGCGCGAACCGGCCGGTCGTCGTTTCGCCGTTCGCCTCGGCTGTCGAGCGCGTCCACGATCCGGTAAACGCCGGGCGCGGTCTGTCCGGTCAGTTCCAGCCGGTTCCTTTCCCGCAGCAGCAGCGCGAAGTTGATCGCCTGCGCCACGAACAGCGCGATGGCGACGATCAGGATGATCTGCCCCACCAGACTTTGAGGCCACAGCCGCAACCGCTTCACAGCTTTCGCACCTCGGCGGACAAGGTATAGCCGCCGCCCCAGACCGTCTTGATGAGCGTCGGGCTCTTCGGGTCCGGTTCGATCTTCTTGCGCAGGCGGCTGATCTGGTTGTCGATGGCGCGGTCGAAGGCGTTGGCTTCGCGGCCCTGCGTGATGTCGAGCAACTGGTCGCGGCTCAGCACCTGATTGGGCCGCGTGGCGAAGGTCAGCATCAGATTATATTCCGCCGTGGACAGGGGCAGCACCACGCCTTCGCTGTCCACCAGCACGCGTTCCTGCGTCTTGAGCAGCCATCCGGCAAAGGCATAGGTCGCGCCGTCCGGGGCCGTCACCCGCTGACCGCCGATCGCGACACGGCGGAAGATCACCTTGATCCGCGCCACCAGTTCGCGGGGAGAAAAGGGCTTCAGCACATAATCGTCCGCGCCCATTTCCAGCCCGACGATGCGATCGGTCTCCTCCGATTTCGCGGTCAGCAGGATGACGGGAATTTCGCTCGTCTCGCGGATATGGCGGCAGAGCGACAGCCCGTCCTCGCCCGGCATCATGATGTCGAGCACCACCAGATCAATGGCGTTGGCGTTGAGGCGAATCCGCGCCTCCACCGCACTTTCGACGGCGGTGACGCGAAAGCCGTTGCGCGTCAGATATTGCGCCAGCGGCTCGCGGATCGAACGCTCGTCATCGACGAGCAGCAGATGGGGTCGTTCACTCATGCCTTCGTTTCTGTCATGGCCGGGGATGAAGCGGAAGGGGGAAGGTCGCCGCCTTCCCCCTTCCCTTTTGAGCGGAGTATCAGTTGGCGGGCGCGGCCGGGGCCGCTCCCTTGCGGTCCTGCCATGCCTTGCGCATGGCCTGATGCGCCGCCTTCATTTCCTCGGCGGTGACGGTGCCGTCCTTGTTCGCATCGGCCCGGTCGAACATCGCCATGCCGCGCGCCACGAACTGATCGCGGGTGAGGGTGCCGTCCTTCGCGCCGTCCGCCGCGCCGCGCCCGCCCGGCATCATGCCCTTGCCGAAGCCGCGATGATGGCGGCCGCCCCAATGGCGTCCATCCTGTCCATCAGGCTTTCCAGCGTCGGCGCGGCGGTCATGGCCAGCGGTGAACTCGGCCTTGCTGATCTGGCCGTTCTTGTCGGTATCGAGCTGCGCGAAGCGGGCCTCCTGCCGTTGCTGGCGGCGAAGTTCCCGGTCTTCCTTGGTCAGCTTGCCATCCTTGTTGGCGTCCATCTTCGCAAAGCGCGCTTCGAGGGAGGCGGTCAGTTCAGCCTTGGTGAGATTGCCGTCCTTGTTGGCGTCGGCCATCATCATCCCGCCGCGCGGACCGCCACGGCCGGGGCCATCCTGCGCCGAAGCGATGTGCGAAGCGGCGAGGCCACCCGTCAACAGCGCGCCAGCGGCCACCGTCATCATGAATTTGCGGATCATATCGTCTTTCCTCCAATGTCTGTCACGAACGGCATCGGCCGTTCCTGAAAACGCTTATCGGCAAGACTTGTCCCGCAACTATGTCATGTCACGGAATAAAATGTCGCAAACTGTAACGGCGGGAATTAACGGTCCCGCCGTCCCAGCAGACGAAGCCGCAGGGCGTTGAGCTTGATGAAGCCCGCCGCGTCGCGCTGGTCATAGGCGCCCGCATCGTCCTCGAACGTCACGACCTTCTCGCTGTAGAGCGAGTAAGGCGACTTGCGGCCGACGACATGGACGCTGCCCTTGTAGAGCTTGAGCCGGACGGTGCCCGTCACCTTTTCCTGGCTGTGGTCGATGGCGGCCTGCAACATCTCGCGCTCCGGCGAGAACCAGAAGCCGTTATAGATCAGCTCGGCATATTTGGGCGCGAGTTCGTCCTTGAGGTGCGCCGCGCCACGATCCAGCGTCAGTTGTTCGATGCCGCGATGGGCGAGGTGATAGATGGTGCCGCCCGGCGTTTCATACATGCCGCGCGACTTCATGCCGACGAAGCGGTTTTCCACCAGATCGAGCCGGCCGATGCCATGCTTGCGGCCATAATCGTTGAGCGTTTCGAGCAGCGTCGCGGGCGACATGCCCACGCCATTGATCGCCACGCCGTCGCCGCGCTCGAAATCGACGGTGATATATTCCGGCGCGTCGGGCGCGTCCTCCGGGTTGACCGTGCGCGAATAGACGAAGTCCGGGGTTTCCTCCCACGGGTCTTCCAGCACCTTGCCCTCCGAAGAGGTGTGCAGCATGTTCGCGTCGGTCGAGAACGGCGCTTCGCCCCGCTTGTCGCGCGGGATCGGAATCTGGTGCTTTTCAGCGAATTCGATCAGCTTGGTGCGGCTGGCAAGATCCCATTCCCGCCACGGCGCGATCACCTTGATATCGGGCGACAGAGCGTAATAGCCCAGTTCAAAGCGGACCTGATCATTGCCCTTGCCGGTCGCGCCATGGGAAACGGCGTCCGCGCCGACCTGCCTCGCAATCTCGATCTGGCGCTTGGCGATCAGCGGGCGGGCGATCGACGTGCCCAGCAGATAAAGCCCCTCATAAAGCGCATTGCCGCGCATCATCGGGAACACATAATCCTTCACGAATTCCTCGCGCAGGTCGTCGATGAAGATATGTTCTTCCTTGACGCCCATCAGCCGCGCCTTGGCCCGCGCAGGCTCCAGTTCCTCGCCCTGCCCCAGATCAGCGGTGAAGGTCACCACCTCGCACTGATAGGTCTGTTGCAGCCATTTCAGGATCACGCTGGTGTCCAGCCCGCCCGAAAAGGCGAGGACGATGCGGTTGATCTGGTCGGAACTGGAAGCGGACATGGGCGGGGCACCTTCCTTCGAAACGGGCGCGGATATTGGGCGCGCCGGTATCAGGCACAGGCCTCCAGCGCAACCGCATCCATGCGCCACAGGTGGATTCCTGTTCGGGAAGGCCGGACATCCAGAAGCTAGGAGGCGTCCGGCTCGTCCCTTTCCCGCATCGCGCCGTCCAGTGCGCGGAGCTGGCGCGCTTCCTCGGCCTCGGCTTCCTGCCGTTCCGCCTTGCTGCGCCCGAATTTCGCGCGATTGGCTGCGGCCAGCCGCTCTTTTTCGCCGCGCGCCTTCGCCTTGCGCGCCTGCCGCAGGTTGATGAGGTTGCTCATGCGAATCGCCGTCCGCTCAACATTCCGGCAAGGCCCAGTCGATCGCGCCGCGCCCCTTCTCTTCCAGAAAGGCGTTGGCGCGCGAGAAATGGCGACAGCCCAGAAAGCCGTTATGCGCCGACAGCGGCGAAGGATGCGCGGCCTTCAGCACCAGATGCCGCGAAGGATCGACGAACGCCGCCTTGCGCTGGGCATAGGCGCCCCACAGCAGGAAGACGACCGGCTCCTCCTTCTGGTTGACCAGCCGGATGATAGCGTCGGTGAACTGCTCCCACCCCTTGCCCTGATGCGATGCGGCGCGGCTCATCTCCACGGTCATCACGCTGTTGAGCAGCAGCACGCCCTGCCGCGCCCAATGCTCCAGAAAGCCGTGGCGCGGCGGTGCGATGCCAAGGTCGCTGTTCAGTTCCTTGTAGATGTTGACCAGCGAAGGGGGCGTCCGCACACCCGGCCGCACACTGAAGCAAAGCCCATGCGCCTGCCCCTCGCCATGATAGGGGTCCTGTCCCAATATCACGACCTTCACCTTGTCCAGCGGCGTCAGGTCGAGCGCGCGGAAATATTCCGACCCCTTGGGAAACACGCGCTTTCCATTGGCTTTCTCTCCCTCCAGAAAGCGCTTGAGCGCCAGCATATAGGGACTTTGGAACTCGCCCAGCAGCGGTTCCCGCCAGCTTTCGTGCAGCTTGATGCTATCGCTCATCATGCGGGGAGATGAACCGGCGGACGAGCGCCTGTCAACCGCGCCCGGCCAAAGCCTCTTGCCTCGGGCAGCGGGATGGGAGAGAGAACGGCCATGCCGCTTTATCGCATTTTCGGCGCTGCCGCTGCCGCCCTTGGCCTGTTCCTCGCCCCGCTTCCCACGGCGGACGCTTTCGGCCCGGTCAAGAATGTCAGGCAGCAAAGCGCCGAAGCGCGGCTGCTTGCCCAATTCGAAAGTTTCGCGGCGCTGACCGACGGCACGGTCGGCATCGCCGTGCAGGACCTGTCCACCGGGGAAGAGCAATCGCTAAACGGCGACATGCTGTTCCCCATGGCCAGCACCTACAAGGTCGCCGTCGCGGGCAAGATCCTGTCGATGGCGGATGCGGGCGTGCTCGGCTTGCAGGATCAGGTGCCGCTCGATCCGGCGCAGCCCGCCAGGACGCGTTCCATCCACGACCTCATCGACCTGATGCTGACCCATAGCGACAATGACGCGACCGATGCGCTGGTCGCGCGGGCGGGCGGCCCCGCCGTGATCGACGATTGGGTCGGGGCGCTGGGCGTCAAGGGGCTGCGGGTGGACAGCAACACCGCGCATCTGCTCTATCGAGCCATGGGGATCAGCCCCGCCGCGGGCAGTTTCCGCCGCAATGTGGCCGCCGCGCTGGAAGCGGACCCGTCCTTGCGGCAGCGCGACGCGCGCGACCTGCCGAACGTCGCCTTCACGCGCGATCCGCGCGACACCTCCACGCCGCGCGCCATGAACGCGCTGCTGGCCGCGATCCGCCTGGGGCAGGCGTTGAAGCCCGCCAGCACCGCCTATCTGCTGGAGATGATGGAACGCTGCCACACGGGCAAGGCGCGGCTCAAGGCCATGCTGCCGCCCGGCGCCCGGATCGCGCACAAGACGGGATCGCTGAACGGCTATGGCGGCGATGTCGGCATCGTCACCCTGCCCGACGGACGGATGTTCGCCATCTCCGTCTTCGTGATGAAGGATTATAAGGGGCGGACGACGCGGGACAGCATCATGGCCCACGCCGCCCGCGCGGCTTATGACTATTTTCTGTTCGCACCCGCCCGGCGCACGGCCTGACGCATCCGGCTTAACCGCCGCGCCGCCGGACGCTATTGGGAGCATGGGAGGAGCGCCGTGGACAGGTTTACCTGCTTTCAGCAATTCTGGCCCTATTATCTTCAGGAACATGCGCGCCCCGGCACGCGTGCGTTGCACTATGTCGGCACGACGCTGGTCGTCGTGCTGGCGGGGAGCGCGCTGGTGATGGCCGAGCGTTGGTGGCTGCTGCTGGCGGCCATTCCCTTTGCCGGCTATGGCTTTGCATGGCTGGGCCACAGCCTGATCGAGCGGAACAGGCCCGCGACCTTCCATTATCCCTTCTGGTCCCTGCGCGCCGATTTCCGCATGTGGTATCGCTTCCTGACGGGGCGCATGGGGCGTGATCTGACGATGGCCGGGGTGCGGGCGGACGGTTCCATCGCCCCCGGGCGGCGGCTTCACCCCTAAGATCATCCTATCCGCTTGACCCCTGCCGCGCCTTTGCCACAAGGGGATGCATGGCCCTGCGCGCGCATTTTTCCCGCCTTCCCGACAGGCCGACGCTCGAAACCCGCTGGCGGGCGCTGGAGGCGCGGTCGGACGCTTCCTTTTTCCTCGGCTGGACATGGATCGGCGCATGGCTTGAGGCTTATGGCGCGCGGCCTGAACTGTTGACGGTCGCCGATGGGGACGGACAGGATGTCGCGCTGGCGCTCGTCGGCCATGCGATGACGCCGCGCCTGCTGGGCAAAGTCGCCACGCTCTGTCTTCATCAGGCGGGCGATGCGGACATGGATCGCCCTTTCATGGAATATAACGGCTTGCTCGCCCTGACCGGGCAGGAACGGCCAGCGGTGAAAGCCGCGCTCTCCGCGATAGGGGAGCGCCGCGACTGGCGCGTATTGCATCTGGCGGGCGTCGATCCGGAATCGCCGCTGCTGGACCTTCCCGTCCACCGCCGGGTAAAACTGGATGATTCGCCGGTTTATCAAGTCGATCTCGACGCCGTGCGCTCCGTTCAGGGCGACTATCTTTCGCTGCTCAGCGCCAATAGCCGGAGCCAGATCCGCCGCGCGATGAAGGAACATGGCGGTTCGCTTCCGCGGGTCGCCAGAGCCGGTCCCACCGATGTCGAACCCTGGCTGGAAGAGATGCGGGCGCTCAATCAGGGGCGTCATGCGGACAATGCGTGGGACAGCGCCTCCTTCCGTCATTTCGTCGCCACCATCGCCCGGCATGGGCTGGAACGGGGCGATGTCGAACTGCTCCGCTTCACGGACGATGGCGGCGTGGTCGGGCTGCTCGTCAACTTCCTCCATCGCGGCGCAGCGATGAACTACCAGTCCGCCTTCGCCGCTCCCCGTTCGGCCAGGGACAAGCCGGGCCTGCTCTGCCATGCGGCGGCCGTCGCCGACTATGGGGCTCGGGCCTTTGCCCGCTATTCGCTGCTGGCGGGCAAGGACCGATACAAGCAGAGCCTCGCCACTTGCGAGGATCGCCTGGAATGGTGGGCGCTCGAACGCTTCTCCCCGCGTCTGGAGGCCGAAGCCCTGCTGCGGCGTGTGCTCAAGCGCCCAATTTCCGCATGACACGATAGACGAAACGCCGCGCGACCTGCTTTTCCGGCCGCGCGCTGACTGTCCCGACGGGCATTTTCCAGCGCCGCAGCAGCGCGTTGAAACTATGCAGTTCGCCCTCGGCGACGCTCCGTTCCGACCGCCATGTGACGGACAGGCTGACCGAAACGGCGGGACCGTTCCGCACGAAATGCGGGGCCTTCACCGGCACATGGATGGCGTCGCCCGGTTCCAGCAGGACAGGAATGCCCTGCGCCATGAAGCCATCCTGCCACACCAGGTTGCGATGGCCGCCATTGTGGAAATCCTCGCTCTTGCGCGGAGGCACCAGTTCCTCGTCGCGGGCCGGAAAGACCGTCATCGTCTTGGCTCCGCGAATCTGGAGCAGGATATTATGCTCCGGGTCCATGTGAAAAGGCGTGACGCTGCCGGGGGACGACAGGAAGATGAAGGCTTCGCGATGGAGCATCGGTCCCGTCCGCCGCGCGACCAGCGGCTCCAGTTCCGCCAGCACCTGATCCAGCAGCGCGCCATAGGTCGGGTCGCGCTCGACATTTTTGAGCACCGCCCAGCTTCCGTTCGTCTCGATGGTCCGGATCGTCTCGCCCGGCGTCAGGCCGTTGGTGGGCGTGTCGTCCGGGCGCACGCCCAGCGGCAGCGCGCCCAGATTATATTCCACGCTGCCCTGCAGCATCCGTTCCGCCAGATCGGCCAGCGCCTCCAGCGACAACAGCGGATGACCGACAAGGCCATGGGTCAGCGGCGTCGCCCGATCGGGATAGGCGGCAGTGAAGGCGACGCGCGCGCTGTCGGGGAATATCCGGGTCATGGTCGCCTGGCCCGGCCCGATCGAACCATGGGCAGTCATGCCTGTCCTTTCATGATCTGGCTGATATGTTCAACGCCATTGGCAATGGCGAAGGCCGCACCCCTTTGCCAGCGCCGCGCGCCCCGTCCGCGCAGGGCGATGCGATATTGCACGATGGTCCGCCGCTCCGCCCACAGGCTGTCGATCATGGGATGGTCGGCGGCCGCGCAACTATCCATCCAGGCAATGCCCGGATCGTCCTGCACCGCATGGAGATTGGCGATCTCGATCAATATGCCGGGGGAAAAGCGCCCCAACGCCTCGTCAAAGGCGATCTTGAAGGAAAAAGCGCCATCGCCATGGCGGAAATTGACCAGCATGGCGATGGCGCGTCCGTCCAGGTCCATCCGCAGGAAATGCAGCCGTCCTCCTTCCAGAGCGGCGGCGCAGGCAGCGCGGAAAAACGCCTCGTCCGCATGCTTGCTGGCGAGCGCGGTGTCTGCCCGCCCCTTCCATCCCGATGCCTCCAGCGTCAGGAAGTCCTGGCACCAGCCCGGCAGGTCGGCCGCGCAGGCCAGGAGCCGGGTCTCGATCCGCCCCCGTTCCGCCAGCCGCTTTTGCAGGCGCCGCAGTTCCTTGCGCTTCTTGGCGCGGACATGGCTTTCCCAATAGGCGTCGGCGCAAAGGCCGGATCGCAGCATGGCGCGGTCGTAACGATGGACTTCCCGCCGCCCGCGCCGCTGTTCGACACAGATCGCTTCCAGAGCGGCGGCATTGGCTCCGGCTGCGTCCAGACATTCCAGATGCAGGAAGCCCGGCGCCCAGTCGGCCCCGTCAAGCTGCGCCAGAAAACCGCGCCACGCGGCGAGTTCATACCCCCGGCGGACCAGAGGCGCGCCGAAAAAACAATGGTCGTGCATCCAGTTGACGACGCAGGAAACGGGCAAACGTCCATGGCTGGGCGAGACGGCCACCGGCAACAGGCCGATGGAACGCCCTTCCTCCTGCGCCTCGATCAGCCGCACGCCCTTGTGCGCGCCCAGATGGTCCAGCGCGGCCTCCAGCATATCGGGCGCGTAAAAGGCGTTCGCCTCCGCCGCCGCGCCGGCCAGATCGGCCCAGCGCGCATGGCGCAAGGGCGCATTGGGATAACCCCCCGGCACCAAAGGATGCATTGCCATATCCATCTTCATCCCCATAGGCGGGAAAGATTAGAGAATAGCTAAGCATCGGCCGCCACCGGCCTTTTCCATGGGCGACATCGGCGGCAAGACCCTTTACATCATGGGCAATGTCGTCATGACCGGAACGCAGGGAGACAGCTTCATGCCACAGAATTTCGGCCTATCGCAGCATCGGACGTCCATATGACCATTCTCGTCACCGGCGCGGCCGGTTTTATCGGCATGCAGGTCGCCGATCGCCTGCTGGAAGATGGACGCGCGGTCATCGGCATCGACAATATGAACGATTATTATGCGGTGTCGCTCAAGCGGGATCGTATCGCCGCCCTGTCCGAACGTCACGGCAAGCTGTTCACCTTCGCCGAACTCGACTTCGCCGACATGCCCGCGCTTCAGGAGGCGCTGGGGGATCATCCGGTGGAGGCGATCATCCATCTGGGCGCGCAGGCGGGCGTTCGCTATTCGCTGGTCAATCCCCACGCCTATGTGCGCTCCAATCTGGCGGGCCATGTCAACATGCTGGAACTGGCGCGCGAGCGGCGGGTGCGCCATCTGGTCTATGCGTCTTCATCGTCCGTCTATGGCGGCAATGACAGCCTGCCTTTCCGGGTCGAGGACCGCGCCGATCATCCCGTCTCGCTCTATGCCGCCACCAAGCGGGCGGACGAGTTGATGAGCGAAACCTACGCCCATCTCTTCCGCATACCGATGACGGGGCTGCGCTTCTTCACGGTCTACGGCCCATGGGGCAGGCCCGACATGGCGATGTGGATCTTCACGTCGAAGATTCTCGCGGGCGAACCGATCCCCGTCTTCAACCATGGCAGGATGCAGCGCGACTTCACCTATATCGACGACATCGTCGCGGGCGTCATAGCCTGCCTCGACAATGCGCCGCCCGACGATGGCGCGATGAAGGCGGGGGGCAGCCGGACGCCCCATCGCCTTTACAATATCGGCAATAATCGTCCCGAAGAACTGATGCATCTGATCGCCGTGCTGGAAGAGGCCTGCGGGCGCAAGGCGCAGATAGATTTCCAGCCCATGCAGCCAGGCGACGTGCCCGCCACCTACGCGGATATCAGCGCCATCGCGGGTGATGTCGGCTTTGCTCCGACGACCGGCATCGAAGTGGGGGTGCCACGATTCGTATCCTGGTATCGCGACTATCATGGCGCCTGACCGGCACGCACGAGGCGGCGAAAGGTTCCGCAGCCGGGCGCGCCGCTACTCCACTTAATCGCATTCCTGGTCAGGAACGATCCAGATCGGCCATATTTCCCAATGGCATAATAGATTGCAATAAGTTCCCGAAATGGCGTAAGTCACCTCATTCCCGGCGGGACATGAGGGCCGGGACAAGACAAGATAACAGGCGATCCGCGCAAAGTGGTCGTCGACGCGTTTCGTCAACCGGATGGGGCCGGAGCGATACGCGAAAAGGGACGAGTGCGTGTCGACAGTATCCAATATTGTGCCATTCAAGTCAGGCGGGCACATCATCGAAGCCGCCTGCCGCAGTCTTGCCGTCGCTGCCGACGGGATCAATGCGCTGGAAGCGCGATTCGCGGAACGGGATTTCGCGGCGACTTTCCTCCGCCTCGTCGGGCTGGTCATGAATGTGCGTGGCCGGGTGATCGTCACCGGCATCGGCAAAAGTGGCCTCGTCGCGCGGAAGATGACGGCGACGCTCACCTCCACGGGCACGCCTGCGCTCTTCCTGCACCCGGCCGATGCCGGTCATGGCGATCTGGGCATGGTGACACCCGCCGATCTCGTCCTGATGCTTTCCCATTCGGGCGAGTCCACCGAGCTTGGCCCGATCATCCAATATTGCAAGCGCTTCGCCATTCCCCTCGTCGGCATGACGGCGCAATCGGGCAGCACGGTCGCGCAGGCCGCCGATCTCTGCATCCTGATGCCGCCCGTGCGGGAAGCCTGCCCCAATTCGCTGGCGCCGACCACCTCGACCACGGTCCAGATGGCTTTTGGCGACGCGCTGGCGGTCTCCCTGATGGAGATGCGCGGCTTTTCAGCCGATGATTTCCATAAATTCCATCCCAAGGGCAGCCTGGGCACGCAACTGGTCAAGGTTCGCGAGTTGATGGCGTCGGGCAATGACGTTCCCAAAGTCCGGGAAGACGCCACATTGCTGGAAGCCATGATCGAAATGACGCGGGGGCGGCTGGGCGGCACAGCCATCGTCGACAACCGCCGCCGGCTGATCGGCGCCTTTACGGACGGCGACCTGCGCCGGAGCCTGACGACCGGACAGGATCTGAGCGAATCCATCGGACGTTTCATGACGGTCACGCCATTGTCCGTCGGCCCGGACGAACTGGCGTCGGAAGCTCTGCGCCGGATGCATGACAGCAGCATCATGCTCTTCTTCGTCTGCGATGAGGAACGGCTGATCGGCGCGGTCCATATGCACGATCTGCTCGAAGCCGGGGTCGTCTGAACATATTGGTCGTCATTCCGGCGCGGGCAGGATCGTCCCGCCTCCCGCGCAAGCCGCTGCGCATGATCGCAGGGCGCAGCCTGTTGCATCGAACCATCTCCATGGCTCGCGGCGCCATGGGAGGCCTGCCGGACATGGATCTGGTGGTGGCGACCGATGATGACGAGATCGCCGATCACGCCCGCGCGGCAGGCTGCGAGGCGGTGATGACGCAAAGCGCCATCGCCACGGGATCGGGGCGCGCACTGGCCGCCGCTCTTGCCCGATCCGTACCGCCCCGGTTTGTCGTCAACCTGCAAGGGGACTCCCCCTTCCAGCCGGAAGGGGCGCTGGCCGCCGTCATCTCCGCCCTGCTGGCAGGAGCACAAGTGGCCACGCCGGTGATCGCGCTCGATTGGGACGCGCTCGATGCGCTGCGGGATCATAAAAGCCGCTCTCCTTTCAGCGGCACGACCTGCGCGCGCGCTCCGGATGGCCGGGCGCTCTGGTTTTCCAAGACGATCCTTCCCGCGATCCGCGACGAAGCAGTCCGACGCCGGACGGAACCGCTCTCCCCTGTCTGGCGGCATGTCGGCCTCTATGGCTATGCGATGGATGCACTGACACGGTTCGAGCAAGCGGCGCCGACGGAACTGGAAAAGCTGGAAGGGCTGGAGCAATTGCGGCTGCTGGAATTGGGCATAGCCATCACGACCGTTGCGGTGCCTCCTCCTCTTTTCGACAGTTCGGGGATCGACACGCCAGAGGATATCGCCCGCGTCGAGGCGCTGATCGCTCTCCATGGCGATCCGACGCCTCCTTTGCCGTGATCATGCACCCATGACTCGCCGCATCTTCATCGTCCGGCATGGCAATACATTTGAAAGCGGCGCGCAGGCCCGTCGCATTGGCGCGGGGACGGACATCGCGCTGGCGGCTTCAGGCGAGGCGCAGGCAGAACGCCTGGGTGCATGGTTTGCGGACCAGCCCTTCACGATCCGGCATATTTTTTCCGGCCCGCTCCTGCGCGCGCGGGAAACCGCCGAAAGAATCGGCGCGGCCTCTGGCAGGTCCGTCGATGCCTTCCTGCCATGGCTCCAGGAAATCGACCACGGCCTGGATGAAGGCCGTCCTGAAGCAGAAGTCGTGGCGCGCATCGGCGCGCAGGCCATTGCGGCCTGGGACGGACAGGCCATCGCTCCCCCCGACTGGCGGGTCGATGCGCAAGAACGCATCGCGGCGTGGCGCCGCTATTTCGCCGATGGAGGCCAGGGCACGGATATACTCGTCACCAGCAACGGCGCGGCGCGGTTCGCATTGGTGGCCTTGGGACTGCCGCTCGCCTCATTGAAATTGCGAACTGGCGCGCTCGGCGAACTGGCGGTCGAAGCCGATGGCGAAATTGCGCTGCGGCGCTGGGATTTCCGCCCGTGACACCGCACCCGATCGTTGCGCGGCGAACAGGGCAGCTATCGCGCGGGCAAGCATAAATTGAGTTGCCCTTTTTCAGTCTATTTATTAAGTAGAGATTGCCAGAACGGTCCGGATGGTCGCCGGGCCGGATGGAAACATCGGCATATGACCCGCGGCTTTTGATCGGGATGCAGCTTGCTCCGCGTCACCAACAGCTAAAGCGCACGATGCCAGGGCGATAACGCCAGTGTCGTGTTCCCCCACCAACATTGGGGAAGATATGATGCGCGATATCATGATGACCAGATAGAACCCTGCCCATTATTGGGGTTGCGACCCCAGCCATCGGCAGGACATGGCCCATGGCGCGAGCCATGGCGCGATCTCTTCGCAAATATTCACTCATCTTCCGGCTGATGACATCGCCGGGAAAGGATGTCGCATGTACGCCAAACATCGTTCAGGCCACCAGCTCCCCCCTTCCTATTCTGCCTCTCTGCTTCAGGCCGCCGCCGCCATTTACGGCATCGAAGCGGCGGAACTGGCGGATGCGGCCGGCAAGGCAGCCAAGGCAAATCGGAAATACAGAAGCTGAATTTACCCCGCCCGGAGCGGTATCGCCACGCCGATCCGGGCGAATCTGGCTTTCTCAATTCTCGCGGACGACCTGAAAGCCGGCGAAAGACTGGCTGACCGGCATCAACTCGATAGTATTGAAGTTCAGATGGGCCGGTTGCGACGCCACCCAAAACAGCGTTTCCGCGATATCCTCGCTCGTCATGGGCGTCGTACCACCATAGAGACTGTCGGACGCGGCCTGGCTGCCGGTGCGGACCAGCGTGAATTCGGTCTCCACCATGCCCGGCTCGATCGACGTCACGCGAACGCCCGTGCCGTGCAGGTCGGACCGCAGGCCAAGGCTGAACTGGCGCACGAACGCCTTGGTCCCGCCATAGACATTGCCGCCCGCATAAGGATAGGTCGCGGCGACCGAACTCAGATTGATGATCCCGCCCTTGCGTGCGATGAGGACCGGCAGCAGCTTGTGCGTAATGGTCACCAGACCCGTCACATTGGTGTCGATCATCTGCCGCCATTGGGCGAGGTCGGCTCGCTGCGCCGGGGCCGTGCCCAACGCCAGACCGGCATTGTTGATCAGCAGATCGACATCCGCGAAGGCAGGGGGCAAAGCCGCGATGGCATGGTCGATCGCGGCGTCATCGCGCATGTCGAAAGCGATGGCATGAACCTTGTCCGCGCCCAGTTCCGTCACCAGCGTTTCCAGCCGCTCCGCGCGGCGGCCGGTCACGATCACCTTCCAGCCCGCAGCCACGAAACGCCGCGCCGAAGCCGCTCCGATGCCCGCCGTTGCGCCCGTGATGAATGCGGTGCCCGCCATAGTTCCAGAACCCTCCATCGCCTCCGATACGGCCTTGCCGGAGACGCCGGGATTTCATGACGCCGTTCATCAAACCGCGCCACCGAAAAATTTCAGGAAGGCCGCGAAATGTGATCCGGGAATGACGCAGACCGCTTCACCCCCCGGATCAGCGCATCATCAGTCGGCTTTGCGCGCGGCGGGTTTTCTCGGCGACCGGGTCTTGGGCGCGGGAGATTTCGCGGCCTTGGCCTGACTGCCAGTCGCCGCTGCGTTGGCGTTAGCGTTGGTCTTCGGCGCAGCGTCGGCCGGAGCAGCGCTCTGCGCGAAAGCGGGGCGCAGCTTGCGAGGCGCCGCCTTGGCGCCATTGCCCGATTTCGGCTTTTCCTTGACCTCGTCCTTGACCTCGACAACCGGCGCGCTCTGTTTCGCGTCTTCAGGCCGCCTCCGGCCGAGGCCGACTTCCTTCGCCACCGCACGCCGACGCTCCGAATAGCTGGGCGCTACCATAGGATAGGTTTTGGGGAGGCCAAATTTCGCCCGATATTCATCCGGTGTCATGCCATGCGTCGCAAGATGACGCTTCAAGGTCTTATAGGGCTTTCCGTCAATCATACTGAGGATATGATCGGCCGAAGCCAGACTCTTGCGAACGGATACGGCGGCGACGGGCGCCTGTTCGACTGGCGCCGGGGCTTCCTGCACCGGTTCATCCAACGCCGCGCGGGTCGAACGGATGAGTTCCACCAGATCTTCTCGGGGAACCGTATTGTTGGCGACATAGGCGCTCAAAAGTTGAACCGTTAGCAGGTTGAGGTCGGGATGAACGCCATCAGTCATAATATACCGCCTTCTCTATCGAATCGGATAACGCCATTTATTGGAGTTTTCTCAGACAGAAGTAAATCTATGCCGTGATGCAAATATTGTCCACCGCCTATGGCTGTCCCAATATGACCAGCCACGCGCGTCCCGGCGGCGATTTCATTCCGCCTTTTCGATCAGTTCCATGAAATTCCGCGCGGCGTCGCGATCCGCGGACTCCACAAAGGCCACATCAAGATCGGGCGCGTTCCCCAGCAGGAACAGCAGCGACCACAAGGCAAAACGTCGACTTCGATCCGTTTCCAGACCGAAGTCGACGCGCATTTTTTCGATGCCAGCCGCGATCACTTCGGGCGCCAGGCCATCCAGCCCGGCACTCCCGAAATAACGATGAAGCTGGTCGTCGAAATTCATTTACCGGATCAACCGTTCAACTTGTCCTTCACCGCCTTGGCGGGCGCGAAGGTCAGCTTCTTGGAAGCGGCGATCTGAATGGTCGCGCCGGTCGCGGGGTTGCGGCCTTCGCGGGCGGGCGTGTCCTTCACCTTGAACTTGCCGAAACCGTTGAGCGACACTTCATCCCCCTTGGCCGCCGCATCGGCGATGGCGGCGAACACGCCGTCGACAACCTTGCGCGCATCCGCCTTGGACAGGCCGTTTGCGGCCGCAATGTTGTCGGCCAGATCGCTGTTATTCATTACGATTCCTTTCATGTGCGATTGATGCCCCACTGCGCATAGCCAGACGCGAAGCTGCGGTCCATATCCCTGCGCGATCCATGCGCATTCCCGATCAGTTTATTTCCGTCCCATTCCGGCGCAGGAATCCTGATCGCCCGCGTCGGCCAGTTCCCCGGCCTTGCGCGCGACATGGTCCAGAATCTCACGGAAACGCGCCAGATCTTCCTGCGACAGGGAAGAAAAGACATGATCTTCCAGTTCAAGCGCCTTGGGCGCAATCCGGCGATAAAGATCGCGCGCCTCCCCGCTCAGAAAAAGCCTGCGGGATCGCCCGTCGCGAGGATGAGGGGAGCGGACGATCAATCCACGCCGCGCCGGCGCATGGACGGCGCGGCTGAGCGTGACCTGGTCCATGACGGTTTTCCGGCCGATCTCATTCTGGGTCGCCCCTTCATTTTCGGCCAGCACGGCGAGCAGCCGCCATTGGGGAACGCTGAGCGCGAAAAGCCTTTCATAAGCGCCCGCAATCGCATGGCTTACGCGATTGGCCGCGACCGACAGGCGATAAGGCAGAAGCTGATCGAGCCGCAGCATCTTTCGCACCATGCCGGACTGCCATCATTTGACACTGTTTCCGGCCAAGCGTAATTTGTTTCAATTGATACCGGTTGCGGCGAAAAACCGTGCAAGGAGAGGGTCATGGCCCCGCCATTCAGGATCAGCCGAATCCATCATGTCGCCTATCGCTGCCGCGACG
Source organism: Sphingobium faniae (assembly GCA_900100475.1). Classification (GTDB taxonomy): domain Bacteria; phylum Pseudomonadota; class Alphaproteobacteria; order Sphingomonadales; family Sphingomonadaceae; genus Sphingobium; species Sphingobium faniae. Next base: position 172,859 of record FMTU01000007.1, read on the forward strand.
CGAAAGAAACAGTGGAGTGGTATCAGCGGATATTGGGCATGACCTACACCACCGCCTTTGCCGAAGATCATGTTCCGTCGACGGGGGCCTACGACCCCTATATGCATGTGTTCCTGGATTGCGGCGGCGGCAATGTGCTCGCCTTTTTCGAACTGCCGAACCAGCCCGAAATGGGATGTGATCCCAACACGCCAGCCTGGGTCCAGCATATCGCCTTCGAAGTGCCCGACATGGATGCCTTGCTCGCGGCCAAGACGCATATCGAGGCAGAGGGGATAGAGGTGCTCGGTCCCACCTGGCACGGCATTTTCCGATCCATCTATTTTTTCGATCCCAACGGTCATCGCGTCGAACTGGCCTGCAATATCGGGACGGCGGAGCAATATGCCGAACTGGCGCGCGTCGCGCCGCTGATGCTGGAGGAATGGTCGCAAACCAAAAAGGCCCCGCGTCATGCCGACTGGCTGCACAGGGAAGAAGGGGTTTGATCGCCCGCACCGACTTCACGCATGATCCCGCCGCCCGAAGCTGGGTCGAAAGCGCGGACGGTCATGACGATTTCCCGGTCCAGAACCTGCCTTTGGGAATATTCGCGCCGCCTTCCGGCAAACCGCGTGGAGGCGTGGCCATAGGCGCGGCCATCCTCGACATCGCGGCCATCGCTTCCCTCTTGCCGGAAGGCGCGCGCGACATCGCGCTCCTGGCCGGCCAGGCCACGCTCAACGATCTGCTGGACGCGGGCCATGAAGCGTTGCGTGCCCTGCGTCACGGCCTGTTCCGCCTGCTCACCGATCCCGCATCGCAAGAGGCCGTCCGTCCGGCGCTCCATGCCATGGCGCAATGCAGGCTGCATCTGCCCGTCCGGATCGGCGACTATACGGATTTCTACAGCGGCATCCATCATGCCGTGAACGTGGGCAGATTATTCCGGCCCGACAATCCGCTTCTGCCCAATTATAAATATGTCCCCATCGGCTATCATGGCCGCGCCTCCTCCGTCCGGCTTTCGGGCGAAGATGTGATCCGCCCCAATGGCCAGACCCTGCCGATCGGAGCGCAGACGCCGATATTCGGTCCCTGCAAAAGACTGGATCATGAACTGGAAATGGCGATCTGGGTCGGGCGGGGCAATGCGCTGGGCCAGCCGATCCCGATAGCGGAAGCGGCAGAGCATATAGCAGGGCTTTCGATCCTGAACGACTGGTCGGCGCGGGACATGCAGGCATGGGAATATCAGCCGCTCGGCCCTTTCCTCGCCAAGAGCTTCCACAGCAGCGTGTCGCCGTGGATCGTCACCATGGATGCGCTCGCGCCCTATCGCGTTCCGCAACCGGCCCGGCCGGAGGGCGATCCCGCGCCGCTGCCCTATCTGCTCGATCCTGCCGACCAGCAAAGCGGCGCGCTGAACGTGACGATGGAGGTCCATCTGTCGACCGCGCGGATGCGGGCCGAAGGTCAGGCCCCCCACCGGCTCAGCCACGGTTCGATGACGGCGATGTACTGGACCGCTGCCCAGCTTCTCGCCCACCACAGCGTCAATGGCTGCAACCTTGCCCCCGGCGATCTGCTGGGCACGGGCACCCTGACGGGCGCCGCCGACGAAAGCAGGGGCAGCCTGCTGGAACTCACCCATGGCGGAAAGGAACCTGTCCGCCTGTCCGATAGGGAAAGCCGCAGCTTTCTGGAGGACGGCGACGAGGTCATCATGACTGCCTTTGCGGAGGCGGCCGGCTTCGCGCGGATCGGATTTGGCGAATGCCGCGCCCGCGTCGCAACCGCGCCTCGGCTGTAACCGTAGGATGACGGACCTCGTCCTGCATGGCTATTGGCGATCGGGCACCAGCTACCGCACGCGCATCGCCCTGAACGTCAAGGGACTGGAATATCAACAAGCGCCGGTCGACCTGCTCAGCGGCGAACAGCATGCCGCCGCTTATCTGGCGCTCAATCCCCAGGGCCTCGTGCCCGTGCTGGAGGCAGGCGGCCGGATATTCACCCAAAGCAGCGCCATCATCGAATGGCTGGAGGAACGCCATCCCGATCCTCCCCTGCTGCCGCGGGACAGCGACGGCCGGGCCATCGTGCGGGCCATGGCGATGACCGTGGCCTGCGATATCCATCCGCTCAACAATGTGCGGGTGCTGAACGCGCTCGCCGGCGATCTGGGCGCGGACGACAAGGCGCGGCGGGCATGGATCGGCCGATGGATCACCGATGGCTTCGCCGCGCTGGAACAGATGATCGCCCTCCATGGCGGCCGCTACGCCTTTGGCGACAGCTTCACCCTCGCCGACTGTCACCTCGTCCCGCAGGTCTATTCGGCGGAACGATTCGCGGTGCCGCTGGAGGCTTATCCCGCCCTGATGGCGGCGGCCGGCCACGCCCGCGAACATCCCGCCGTCCAGGCCGCGCATCCCGACCTCGCGCCGGGCCGTCCATAGACCTGCAAGCGGCCTGACCCACGCAGCCCGCGCGCCTTTCCGGCAGGAGCGACAAAAAATCACGCCGCGAGTCTTGACCACCGAACCACACAAGGCATAGGCTTGACCTATACCAATCCTGCACCCCGGACCCCCACGGCCATCCTGCATGATCATGCGCGACCTGCCCTCGCTGGACCTGCGACAACTCTACTACTTCCTCATAGTGACGGAGCAGGGCTCGATCTCCGCCGCCGCCGCCGCGCTGAAAATCGCCCAGCCTTCCCTGTCCGAGAATCTGAGCCGCCTCGAACGCAAGCTACAGGTTCCACTCGTCATCCGCACCGCCAGGGGAATCCAGTTGACCGAAGCCGGCCGCCTCCTGAGCGAACATAGCCGCCGGATCGTGAGCGCCGCCGTTCAGGCCGTCGATGAAATCCGGCAGGTCCATAACGACGCGCGCGGCACGGTTTCCATCGGACTCCCCCCTTCCCTCGGCCTGTTGCTTAGCGTTCCATTGGCGGAAACCATCCAGAATGAATTTCCGCATATCCGCCTTCGCATCACGGAAGCCATGTCGGGAGACATATTGGAATGGATGATGTCGGAAAGGCTCGATCTGGGGTGTGTTTATGAGGTGCGGGACGGCCTTCCCCTGTCCTTCCATCCCCTGCTGACGGAACAACTCTTCCTGGTGACGGCCAGCGACAATCTCCCGCTGGGGCTTGGCCGGGATCCGTCGGGGATGCCGACGATTTCCGGCGCGGCGCTGCAATCCCTCCCCCTCGCCCTGCCCAGCGCGTCCCATGGCGCGCGGAAGGTGGTGGAGCGTTTCGCCCGATCGCGCGGGCTGCGCCTTGATATCGTGCTGGAAATCGATTCCCTGCCACAGATCATCGTCATGGCGGCGCGGGCGAGCGCCTATACGATCCTTCCGCACGCGGCGGTCATCAACGAAGTCGCGGCGGGGCTGCTCACCCTCGTCAGGATCGTGGACCCGTCCATGATCCGCACCGCCTATCTCCTCCGCAAGCAATCCCGCCCTGTCAGTCAGGCCAGCGCCTCTGTCGAGCAGGCGATGAAGATGATATTGAGCGAAATGATCGACCGTTTCCAACTGGAAGCCACCGTGTCGCCAACAGGCTGAAACATGATCCGCACTTTCCGCCCATAGAAACTGGAACGCCCATGACTTCGCAAGACCGATCCCCATTCATGACCCACGCCGATCCGGCTGCTTTCCCGGACAGCAGCTATCTTCTGGGCGACCTGCTGGCGGAGCGCTTCACCTGCCGCGCCTATCGGCCAGAGCCGGTGGCGGACGCGGTTATCGACCGGATGCTGGAACTGGCGCAGATGTCGGCATCCTGGTGCAATACCCAACCGTGGAACGTCATCATCACGCAGGGGCAAGCGACGGAGCGCTTCCGCGCCGCCCTGTTCGCCGAGGCCTCGTCGGACAAACATGAGGCCCAGCCCGACATCGACTATCCGCAATCCTTTCCCGGCATCCATGCCGAGCGCCGGCGGGAGGTGGGCTGGCAGCTTTATGACAGCGTCGGCGTGCAGCGGGGCGACCGGGCAGCGTCGGCCAAGCAGGCGCTGGAGAATTTCCGCCTGTTCGGCGCGCCGCATGTGGCGCTGATCTACTGCGAGCGGGAATTGGGGCCTTATGGCGCGATTGATTGCGGCGTTTATCTGGGGACGCTGATGCTGGCGGCGCAAAGCCTGGGACTGGGGATGACGCCGCAAGCCGCGCTGGCGGGGCATTCGGCATTGATCCGGCGGCATTTCGCGGTGCCCGACAATCTGATGTTCGTGGTGGGCGCGGCCTTCGGTCATGCGGACCACGATCATGCCGCCAACGGCTTTCGGTCGCGGCGCGCGCCGGTGGAGGAAAATATACGAAAGTTGCGGGACTGACAGGCGGGCAACAGAGGAGATATTCCTTCCCGGCGGGCGATGCCCTTGCCGCGAATTTTCCATAGGATATCCCTATGGCGTAAACGGCTCCGGCCGACTCGATCTTTTCCGATTGGCGTTTAAAGAGCAATCAGGATGGAAAAATGCGTCTGACAGGAAATGAGTCATATCCGCCTGCACAACCGCTCATGCGGGCCAGTCGGTGCGTAGCCCTTTCCAGAAAATGAAACCCGATATGGAACCGACCAATGATCCTCAGCCCTTTTGACAATGACGAATATGCCGAAATCCGCGAAGGCGTCCGCCGCCTGTGCGCCAATTTCCCCGGCGAATATTGGCGCGAACTGGACGCGAAGCGCGAATATCCGACCGAGTTCGTCAAGGCGCTGACCGATGCGGGCTATCTGTCGGTCCTGATCCCCGAGGAATATGGCGGTTCTGGCCTGGGCCTGGGCGCGGCGGCGGCAATCCTGGAGACGATCCAGGCGGAAGGCTGCAACGGCGGCGCCTGCCACGCGCAGATGTACACGATGGGCACCATCCTGCGCCACGGTTCGGAAGAACAGAAGAAGCAGTATCTCCCCAGGATCGCGACCGGCGAACTGCGCCTTCAGGCCTTTGGCGTGACCGAGCCGACCAGCGGCACCGACACCACGGCGCTGCGTACCTTCGCCCAGCGCGAGGGCGACGAATATGTCGTCAACGGCCAGAAGATCTGGACCAGCCGCGCCGAGCATTCGGACCTGATGCTGCTCCTCGCCCGCACCACGCCGCGCGATCAGGCGGCGAAGAAGACCGAAGGACTTTCGACCTTCATCGTCGATATGAAGAAGGCGCTGGCCGACGGATCGCTGACCATTCGCCCGATCCGCACGATGATGAACCATGCGACGACCGAAGTTTTCTTCGACAATATGCGCATTCCCGCCGCCAATTTGCTGGGCGAGGAGGGCAAGGGCTTCCGCTACATCCTGTCGGGCATGAATGCCGAGCGCGTGCTGATCGCCGCCGAATGCGTGGGCGACGCCAAATGGTTCACGAAGAAATCGGTCGACTATGCCAAGGAACGGCAGGTGTTCGGCAAGGCCATTGGCGGCAATCAGGGCGTGTCCTTCCCGATCGCGCGCGCCTACGCCAATATGCGCGCCGCCGAACTGATGGTGCATGAAGCCGCCCGGATGTACGAAAAGGGCATCCCCAACGGGGCCGAGGCGAACATGGCCAAGCTGCTTGCCGCCGACGCATCGGTCGAAGCGGGCAATGTCTGCATCCAGACCCATGGCGGCTTCGGCTTCGCCGAGGAATATGATGTGGAGCGCAAGTTCCGCGAGACGCGCCTCTATCAGGTCGCGCCCATCTCCACCAACCTCATCATGTCCTACCTGTCCGAACATGTCCTTGGCATGCCGAGGAGCTATTGATTCACCCCTGACCCTGTCAGCGCGGCAAAACGCCCGGACCCTACTGGACAGAGCGTGCGGGATTCATCATGGCGTGCGCAAACGGCCGTCAGGCGTCACGCCATAAGGCCGGCCGCGCCGCGCTACAGGAAGAAGGAAAGATTATGAACATCCAACGGATCGAATGCGGCCCGCGCATGAGCCAGGCCGTCGTGCATGGCGACACCGTCTATCTGGCCGGACAGGTGGCCGCGGGCGAAAGCGTCGCCGCGCAGACGGCCGCCGCACTGGCGCAAGTGGACCAGCTTTTGGAAGAAACCGGCAGTTCCAGGGACCATCTGCTGATGGCGACGATCTGGATGGCCGACATGGCGGACTTCGCCGAAATGAACGGCGTCTGGGATGCATGGATCGCCAATCACCCCGCCCCCGCGCGCGCCACGGGCGAAGCGAAACTCGCTACGCCGGAATATAAGGTCGAAATCATCATCATTGCCGCCAAAGCATAGTTTCAGGAGAACGGGCCTGAAAACCCCACTCCCCGGTCTCGCTGCCGGGGAGAAAGCGCGCCATGGCGTCGAAATCGAGGCCATGGCCGCATCGCCAACATGCTGGCGCTGGCCGCTGGCCAGCCCCTTGATGCTGCGATGTATGTTAACGGTGGAGCGGGTAGCGGGGATCGAACCCGCATCACAAGCTTGGAAGGCTAGTGCTCTACCATTGAGCTATACCCGCTTTTCAACAACTTAGCGCCGTTGCCGTCTAGCGTTTTACAGAGCGTTTTACAGCTGCCTGTGCAAGACGTTCGCCCAGTGCCACGACAATGGCCGCGTCGTCAACATAGTGTGTGCGGATTTCTGACACCTGTTCGGGGGTCCAGCCCATCAATCCGGCGATTTCCTTGTCGGTCAGGTTCAGCCCCGGCGCTGTCATCAGCTTGGTCGCATAGGTGCCGCGAATGTCGTGCAGATGCTTGAACCGCTTTTCGCCGTCCGAATCGATATGGTGGATATCGGCCGCGCGCACGGCCTTGCCGAAGCTGCCCGACAGACCATTGCCCGACCAGCTTGTGCCGTAACTCGTCACGAGCACCGTGTTGACGCCTTCTTGCCGGGAGCGTTGTTTCAGTGCAGCCAGCACTTCGGCCAGACCTGGCACGATCGGCATGACGACACGGCGGCGCTTCCCCCGGCTCTTCTTCCGCGCGATTCGCGTGATAGCCACGTCCCCAATCTCATCCCATGTGAGGCCGATCAGGTCGGCGCGGCGGAGGCCGGTCGCCGCCGCCAGCGCGACTACGTCGCGGATGGACTGGTGAACATCCTCATGCTCATTCCAGACCTTGAAGTCTTCTTCGGTCCAGATGATTTCCGCGCGCTGGGCGTTGCGGTAAAGTGTCGGGATGCCGGTGGCGATGTTGACGGTGACCTGCCCGCGAAGGCGGCCAAATTCGAGCAGCCGCGCGAGCTGGGCAATTGCTATGTCGGCGGCGCGCGGCGTTTCGGCCATGTCATCACGCCACTTCACGACCTGAGTGACCATGCGTGGATCGCAGAAAAGGCGGAGCGGCACGTCCGGCCAACGCGCTTCGATCTTGTCAAGCGCCCTGCCCCATGTGTCGCGGGTGGATGCTTCCAGGGTCTTCCATTCGGGGCTTGCACGATAAGAAGTCGCGAGGCCCGCGATCGTGTCCTTGGGAACCGGCCTTGCGGCATCCAGCGCTGCCGCAATAGCCTTGACGTCTTCCTTGGTGATGGTCGGCTTCTCACCGCCCACAACGGTCCTGATGCATGGGCCCCCGCGCCAAGCGTAGATATAATGGCGCACCGGCTTTCCGGCCTTGCGGGCCGTGACGATGTGGACGCCCTCTACCCCAGTTTTCCGGCCTGTAGCCATTCTTCAAACTCATCCTTCGGTGCGGCGGTGGGAATCGCCTTGCGGTCGAAAATGCGGATCGTTCCGTCCGGACATATCTCAAGGCCGCCCGGATCGATACCCATCGACTCTGCGGCCTCTTTGGCATGTCGGATCGCGACCTTGCCTGGGTAAACGGCCTTGGCCCTTCTACGGGGATTGTGAGTCATGGCGTTCATGCGGCCACCCTTTCGGCTCCATTGGCACGCTCGCGCAGGATGCGGTTCAGTTCGAGATAGCCGCCGATCCCCAGCCGGTTGGAGCCGGGTTGCTCAGCCAAATACCAATCAAGCATGTCCTCGACACGGTCGCGTTGATGGATGACCGCGAGGATCGGCGCGAAGGCCTCGCCATGCTTTTCGTCGAGCCGCCACAATGGGGTGCCATCGCCGCAGTCGCGGCGGACCGCATCAGGCGCGTTGCCGATCACGCGCGCCAATGCCTTGTTATAGCGCCGGATGCTCTCCCGCAGGGCCGCAATCTTATCGTCGCGGCTGCCCCATATGGCTGCGTCCCCCGCCCCGTCGACCACGCGCCTCCAATCGGCTGCGATCGCGCGCCAGACCCGGATTTCCTGCGCTGACTGCTCGGCCGGGATCTTCCCGGCGTCGACCAGCGCAGGATATTGTTCTTCCCGCCGCTGAAGCGCGGCTTCGGCTTCCAGCGCGAGCGATGCGAAGCGGCGGCGGATATGGGCGACGGGATCGGTCATACCGCCTCCAGATGCCGTTCGGGCTTGAACAGCGCCGGATAATTGAAAACGTCGCGAGGAAAGCCGATCTCGCCAAACCGTCCAGCAGGCCACCCCACTGGATGGAGGATTTCTTCCAGCAGGACATGGGGATCGGGCTCGCGGGTTCGGAAATGCCGGTTCACCACGAAACCGCGCACGGTGTATTGTTTGCCCGATTCGACACCATGGCCAGACCGAAGCGCCACAATCTTCGTGCCGACGGGGGTAAATGCGCTGATCATGCCGCCAGCCTTTCCGCGCCGTCGTCATTGGCGATGTTGGCGCGGGCCAGCGCTTCGGCCATGACGGGGCTGACGCTGTTGCCGCACATACGGACCTGCGCCGTCTTGGTGAGCGGCTTTCCGTTGAATTGCAGATCGATGATGTATTCGGGCGGGAAGCCCTGCGCCAGAAACAGTTCGCGCGGCGTGAGCATCCTCATGCCGATGTCGACGATCGCATATTCCTCGCCCGCGATCGTGACTGTCACCAAGCTGAAGCGGTCCTTCGTCGTTACCGTGCCAAGCGGCCCAGCCAGACCATGTCCGTCATGTTCGTTGCCGTAATATTTGACGAGGAAGGCGCGGACCTCGCCATAGTGCAGGCCGCCAGCCATCACCGTGTCGATCGGCATGGTGACCGGCTTGCCGTCCTGATTGTTCTGGAGCTTGACCAGATGGCTGGTGACGAGGTTCTGTTGCGTCCCGCGATGAACGATGGTGGACAGCGGGGCATCCGCCTGTCGGCCTATCGTGCCGCCATTGTGCTGGGCCATGAAGGCCGCGACCAGATATTGATGCGCCCCGCCAGCGGTGACCGTGTGGGTCGGCTCATGGGCGGCCGTATGTGGCTTTCCGCTGTTCCGCATGGTCATGATATGCGCCGCGACAAGGCAGGCATCGGCCTTGGCTGTTACGGTGGGGAACGGCCCTTGCGGATCGACCGGACCGGACTGACCCCTTCGACCACCACAACCGACGACGACGGGTGCGACCACCGCATATTCGCCGCCCTTCGCCGTGGTGATGGTCCGCAGCGGTTCGTCACCCGCATAGGCCCTGTCCCTTGCCCACTGGCTGTTGCAGACCGGCACGATGAAGGGATGCGGCGCATTGATGACATAGCGCATGATGCCCGCGGCGATCCTGCGACAGGTGGCATCCTTTAGCGGGCGGGTGCGCTCAAAGATCGAGGGGCAGGGAATCGACCAGTCGATGATCTCCGCCGCCGTGCGCCATGGCAGCAGCTTCCCGCTCGATACGGCGGCCGCGCCGGGCTTGGCATGGGTCGCCTTGGGCCAAACGATCTTCTGCCCGTCGCAGCGCGCGATCAGGAACAGTCGTTTGCGCGATGTCGGCGCGCCATAGTCGCACGCCCGCAATTCCTTCCACTGAACGCGATATCCGGCGCGGCGGAGCTTCGCGACCCACTGGTCGAAGGTCTTGCCCTTCCCGGCCGGGCACGGGCGGCCATCGTCGCCCAGCGGCCCCCAGGTGCGAAATTCCTCGACATTTTCCAGCATGATGATCGCGGGCCTGAGCATCGGTCCGAGCCGGTCTATCCAGTGATGCACCACCCATGCGAGGTCGCGGATATTCTTCTCGACGGGCTTGCCGCCCTTCGCCTTGCTGAAATGCTTGCAGTCAGGCGAGAACCAGGCGAGCCGCACCGGGCGCGGCCTGCCGTCGAAGGTGACGGCCTCCATCGGATCGACCGCCCAGACGCTTTGACACAGATGCCGCGTCTCCGGATGATTGGCGGTGTGCATGGCGACAGCTTCGGGATCATGATTGACCGCGACGTCGACCTGCCGGCGCAGGGCCAGTTCGATACCCGTCGAAGCACCGCCCCCGCCCGCGAAATTGTCGACGATGATGCCGTCGTTCCAGTCGCGGATCTCGGGCGCTCGCTCAGCGTCGAGAAGAAGGGGATGCTTCATCTGGCAAGCTCCGAAAGATATGGGGGTTGGCGCGGCGGAGCAGGATGTCCGCGTGGCACCAGCGGCTGGTGAGCGGGCACCAGCATTGAAGATCGAGACCCGCCAGCATCGGCAGGCGGCGCAGGACGCGTTCATGCAGCCGATGCAGGGCTTCGATTTCGGAAGGGCAGAAGCCCAGCATTTCCAACGTCAGGTCGCCCAGGCGGCTGTCGATCCAGCGTTCAAAGAGGCGAACCGCGCGCACATGTCCGAAACCGCGACCGTCGAACGGATTGGCGAATTCGGTAGGACGGCCGACATAGCGGACACCGGCGTGGACTGGGACGCCCCGTTTGCGGGGACGCTGCAACCTGCGGGGTCGCACCGCGACCGCCGCCCTGATCGAGGGCGTCAGCCCTCGATCCAACATGTGCTGCGCGGCGTGCATCAGGCGGCCGCCGGGGATGCTACGGCTTTGAGGCATTCGACCATGCCGAAGGCGATCCGTTTCATGCGCTCCGCTCGGACTGCGTCGGCGTCGGCGTAGGCGTAGGCGTAGGTGTCGGCGTAGGCGTAGGCGTAGGCGTCGGCGTAGGCGTAGGCGTAGGCGTAGGCGTAGGCGTAGGCGTAGGCGTAGGCGTAGGCGTCGGCGTAGGCGTAGGCGTAGGTGTCGGCGTAGGCGTAGGCGTAGGCGTTTCTTAAGATGGAACGCCATTCCTCGACCGGGGCGCGGTCGCCAGCGCGCGCGCGTTGATGCAGTGCCTGGAGCTTGCGGTGGGGTTCGGGGGAGCGTTCGCGCAGCTCGCTGACCTCGATCGCCAGCACGGTCACATGCTCGGCGTGCCAGCGATAAACGACTTCAAAGGGCACATTGCCGTTGAGGCGCTTCAACTCGGCATAAAATTCGAGGCCCCATTGCCGCGCATCGGCGAAGTCCATGCGGTCGAAGAACCACGGCACCATGCGCGCCAGCCAGCGTGGCATGATGGCGGCCGGGCAATTCGCCGGACCATCGACCTCATCGCCGATGACGCCCAGCGCGCAGGCGAGTTGGCGGCCGTCCCGTTCCTGATGCCAGTTGCCCTGCAACAGGCGGTCCTCATTGAACGCGGCTTCATAGCGCGCGAAGGCTTCTTCCGCCGTGGTGGCGAGTGTCATGGTCTTTCTCCTTCGGGGGTGAGCAGCGCGGCGGGGTCGAGATATTTGAGAGCCGCGCTGTAGAATTGGGCTTCGTCATCGTCCTCGGGCCCGCCCTGAGCATCGATCGCGAGGCGGAAGGCATCGGCCAGTTTTTCGCCGACCGAGACGGAATAGGCCGTGCTTCCAAGCTGGTTGCCTTCGCGAGCGAACGCCAGCAGGTCATGGACAGCCTCCGCCGCGTTGCTCGCGGCGGCGATGGCCGTTGACCGAACGTCCGGAACGACAAGGCCATGGCCGCAATCGCAGAGGATGGTTTCCCGCGCCGCGCAGTCCTTGGTCGACCATGCGCGTTCGCAGTTAGGGCACTTGAGCAGCGGCCTCACAGCGTCGCCCTTTCCGTCCGCCCCGGCGCATAGGGTTCGAACCCGATGGCGGCGCGCGCCGTCTTGATATCGATGATGCGGATAGCTGCGTCCGGGCGATCAAGGCGGAGCGCACGGTGGATTTCGTCCATCGCATAGTTGGTCAGCACAAGGCGGCCGTCGTCGGGCGTCTCGTGGATGGTCGGTTGCCAATCATCGACGATATGCGAGCAGCAGAAGAGCTTGGCGAACGCCTGTTTGTGGAAGGTTTTGCCCGACGCCATCGGGCCGTGGACGATCACGATCATAGCGACAGCCTCCGCTCGATCAGGTCGGCGGGCAGGCAGGTGACGCGCTCCAGTTCGGCGCGGAAGGCGTCGCGGGCGATGGACTGGTTATCCAGTTCCTCGGAATATTGATCGAGCAGCGCCGTGTCCTGCGCCGCGCGGGCGGCGAGGCTGGCGACATGGCCGGTGACCATTTCCAGATGCAGTCCGGCCATGCCGAGCGAAGTGAGATGCCCGCTCATGCCCAGATCGCCCAGGCGATGAGGGCGATGGCCAGCGCCAGCGCGACAAGAGAAACGATCATATAGGCGAGCGCGTTCGCTTCAGCCTGACGGGCCTCCGCGAGCAGTTCGCCGTTCAATTCGTAATGGGACATGGATGCCTCCCGTTGTGGAACGAGAGGCTTATGCGATTATCGCAATATCGCTGTCAATCGAATTCTATGCGATGATCGCATAGTTCTCATGCTGTATTGATATTTGTTCAACCTTTGTTCCTAATTGTCCCCGAAGGAACGAGAGGCGAATCGGCGTATGTCGCAGACGGTCAATGCATATAGGGTGGTTAGCTTTGGTCGACCGGCGGGCGTGTGGAGGTTGCGCCTGACTTCAGCGCGGCGCGATGCCATCGCCGCCGGACTGGGCACGTTCGATGAATATGGGGCCTATTACGATATCGTCCCAGGCGGTATCGAAAGCAAATCGGTTAGAGCAAGTTTGCTGGGTTTGACAGACCAACAGGTATTGGAATTGATCACATCCGAGCAGCGCGCCAGATTATCCGCCCGATCACTTCGAACGGCTCGCCATTCAGCAGGATTTCGCGATGGATCGGGTTTGAAGAACAAGGGACGAGCCGGGCAGGATCGCTTTTGAATTGCTTAAAGGTGGCTTCCCCGTCGCTATTCAAAACAGCGTAATAGCGGTCACCGAAAAGCACTCGATCATCTGGATCGACTATGATTGTTGCGCCGTCGTCCACTAGCAAGTCCATGGAATCACCCATCACTCGTAGCCCGAAAGCGCGCGATGGAAGCGTGGGATCGGGTAATGGCACCGCATCAACAGGATGTTGCAAAGCCTCACGCCAATTGCCAGCAGCAATCTGCCCAATAACTGGGATCGTGCGAATGACGTGTTGGGACTGCCCCTTAAAAAGAACGTCCCGGATTGCATCCATCTCCCGGACGGTGAGGCGTCGCTTGCCCTTGAGTGATTTGTTGAGCTTGTCCTGATCAAGTCCGATGCGACGGGCCAGCTCAGACTGGCTCATATCTTGCACATCAAGGAGTTGTAAGATTTCTTCAGGGTCCATTCCCTGACATTGCGATACAATGCGATTATCGCAATTGCTATTATCGCATAATTCCTGTTGCCTTTCCTGTGCGATTATCGCATAGGTCGGCGCATGAACGACGAAGCAAACCTGATCATCGATGGATTGGGCGGCACGACAAAGGTGTCGCGACTGACCCATGTGCCCACTTCGACCGTCCATAGTTGGCGCAAGAATGGCATTCCTCCTGCCCGGTTGGCCCATCTGAAACTTGCCGCGAAAGCGGAAGGTCTCGCTTGGCCCCTTGATAATCAAGAGGAATGCCAATCGTCACCCGGCAAAATCGGCGACTTTGCCGCCTCGGAAAGCGAGGCGGCGTGATGGAACGGCGTTTTTTGCCTATTACGCGGCCGATGCGGCTGGCCCCCGGCCAGGCCGATCAAGATAGTCCGTCGCCGAAGGCGCAGCGGGTCGAACTTCGGCACATTGAGGATGCCTGCGCCACGATAGGCGATCCAACGGCGGGCGAGGCCGCCTTGCGTGCCGCCTTCCTTGCCATTGGCTCCGCTCTTTGCACGGAAAAGCAACGCAATGCCGCGCGCGACCGGCGCATTCGCGAATTGGAAGCAGCCCTTTCGACGATTACGAAACGGGGTCTTTAAGAATGGTTTTGAGCCAATCCAACCCCTCGGCGAGCGCCTCTCCGTCGGCCGTGTCCACGTCGTTCCCGCTATCCAGCAAATCCTGCATCCGGCGCTGCACACGCCCCTGGACCGCTTCGCCGAATTCGGGACCGAAGCGGGCATCCAGCTCGCGGAAGATTTCCGCAACGAGGTGGAAGGCGGTGACGGCTTCGGATGCGGTATCGCTCAATGGAGTGTTCCTTCGTGCTGGATTCGACAACCGCACGATAGCCGAAGGGGGCATGGCGGACCATCCGGGTCCAGATATCCGTTGCCGTGCCCCCGGAGGGCTGGGCCGATGAGCCGGTCCCTCGCTCTCACCCCCGACCAGCAATCGGGCAAGGCCGCGTTCAAGGCGCTGGTCAAGAGTTTCGGCGGGCAGGATGCCGCGTCCAGCGAGACGGGCGTTCGTCGCCAGAAGATCAGCGACATGGGCCTGCCCAATGTTGCGGAATTTCCGACGCTGGACCTGATCGACGATCTTGAGGACCGGACAGTCGACATGCCGGGATGGCCCCATGTCACCCACTGGCTGTGCCGCCGGCGGGGCGGCGTGTTCGTGCCACTACCGCAGGGCGATGACGATGCCGACGGCATGATGCGGACCGTCGCTGAAATGGCGGCGGAGTTCGGCGACGTTTCGCGCGCGGTGGCCGACGCGGTGTGCCCGCACGGCCCGGACGGCGAGGAAGTCAACGAGCGGGAGGCGCGGTTCGCGCTCGATGCGCTCGACGATCTGGACCGCGTGTCGGCGCAACTGCGCCTCAAGCTCAGCAATAAACTCAAGGGAGGACAGTCATGACCGACTTTTCCGCATTTCGTCCCTTTTCGATCGAAGCCGTTGTGCCAGAGGGCTGGGGCGCGCTGGGCGGGCCGCTCGACCTCATCTGCGCCTGCCAGATGAAGCATCAGGGTTGGACGGGCCGTCCGGGCAATGCGGGCGCGCTGGCGCTGGCGTCATGGATCATGGATCATCGGGATCAGGTGGCCCTGCCCAAGGCGGGCACCCATCCGCTGAACAGCGGCACGGCGATCGAACGCATCCTTGCGGGCGAAGTTCTGCCCGAAGAGGATTTCGCGATGGCGCTGGCCGCCGCGACGGATGGCGCGGTGCTCCCGAAGATGTTCGGCCAGCCGGAGCCGGAGGGGCTGGAAAAGAATAAGGAAACATCCACGCAAAGCGCCCCTGGCGTGGATGGGGAGGCGCCGGAGTCACAGCAGACCCCCAATATGGCTGCGGTTCCGGCACCTTCCGAAGATCGTGCCCCGGCCCTGCCGCCGCTGGGCGCGCTGGGCGGACATCTGCCGCCTGGTCGGCTGTTCCACCCGATCGCGGACAGCCGCTTCCCGCAGGGCTTCGTGCTGACGGGTTGCGGCATGGCGCTGTGCCTGGATGAAAGCACGGCCACGGCGATGCAGGCGGCGATTGCCGCGGGTCTCGATCATCTGCGGCAGGTTCGCAGCGGTGGACGGAGGATCGCGGCATGATCGTGCGAGACAGCGTCGTCACCAACTGGCTGAAAACCGCCGCCGAGGGCGAAGAACTGGTCTATGCGCGCGCCACCTTCCTGCCGGTCGAATGCGCCGTTGCGAAGCGGATGCGCGATCTGGCGGCGGCAGGGCATGTCCATCTGTTCCGCCGGCGCCGCCAGCATGGCGCGGGAAGCGAGAATTTCAGCTATGTCGCGCGGCGCACCGGACGCCCGCTGCCGGGACAGGCCGCGCCGGGGATACTGGCGGTCAAAGGTGTATTGCCGCCTCAGAAGAAGCCGCAGGACCTGCGCTGCACGGCGCGCGCCGCGCTGATCCGCGAACTGACGCCGCAGGTGCGTTCGCTGCTCGCGGAAGGCGTCGCGCCCAACGCGAGCCGCATGGCGCGAATGCTGGGGGTCTATGACCATAATCCGGTGCTGAAGGTGCTGGAAAGGCTGGCGGCATGAAGGATTTTACTCCTACCGCTGAGCAGATCAGCCTGCATGGCCTGGGTTTCATTCAGGTGAAGCTGCCCGCAAACCGCCGGTTGCACGTGTGGCATCCCGATCTGCCGCGCCGGTCCTGCTATCAATGGTCCGCGATCCATAATCATCGGTTCAGCTTTCGCAGCACTGTGCTGATCGGCCAGCAGGTCAACCGGCGCTATACGGTCGTGGCGTCGCCGGATGGCAATCATGACCGGATTTCCCATGACGGCCCACGCGGCGAGAAGGGTGGCCGCCTGTCCTATGTGGCGGAACGGGTCATGGTCTGGCCTGGCGGCAATGAGGTCTATGGCCCCGGCCAAAGCTATTCCATGGAGCAACTGGAATATCATGAGACGCCGAATAGCGGCATCGTCGTGACGCTGCTGGAAAAGCTCCATGAGGGGACCGTTCACGCCAGTTCATTGATCATGCACGGCCGCGAGTTCGACCAGTCCTTCGATCGGTTCCAGCTATCGCCGGACAATCTGTGGGCGTTCGTGGTCGACGCGTTGAAGCATGGCGACGGAGCCAATCCTGAGAAGGGGTTGGCAGCATGAGCGAATGGCAATCTGGTGTCATCATGATCGCCACGCCGTCGGGCAAGATGCCCCTGCCCGGCTGGATTTCGGAACCGTTCGGCCTCGACTGGGGCCTGAATGTCGAAACCGGCGCGGTGGTATGGATCGTGCATCACCTTCCGACTGGATATAACCTGATGGCCGTCGATCACGAGATCGGCGACGTGGTTCGACTGGTCGATCTACTGCGTTCGTTGGGGGGCTGGTCGTTCACCGAGGCTGCTGGCGTCGATGCATTCAAGGATACCCTGCAAATCGTGCGGGCATCAGGCTTCAGGGTTTTCAACCCTAACTTGAAGGTCGGGCGACCGACCCTTCCCAGTCAGTTGGCGGAGATCGCGGCATGAGGCATTCGACCGCGCTCAAAGCCAGCACGGCGGCGCAGCCGCTGGATTATCTCGATTTCATCCGCGCCAAGATCATCACTCTGCCGCCGCTGGGCCTGCCGGTCGCGGCGAACGATCTTCATCCCGTCCTGAAGCCGCATCAGGCAGAGCTGGTCCGCTGGGCCGTCGAGGGCGGTCGCCGCGCGATCTTCGCGGCATTCGGCCTCGGCAAATCGCTGATGCAGTTGGAGATCATGCGCCAGCTTGGCCGCCAGCTCGGCGGGCGGCAACTGATCGTCGTGCCGCTCACCGTGCTGATCGAGTTCAAGCGCGACGCCGCCCTGCTGGGCATGGAGCCGATCTTCATCCGCAGCACAGCCGATATCGTGCCCCATGCCGCCCGACCCGGCGGCGCGCTGTATCTCACCAACTATGAATCTGTCCGCGAGGGGAAGATCGACCTTTCGCTGTTCAACGCGGCGTCGCTGGACGAGGCGTCCTGCCTGCGCGGGTTCGGCGGGACCAAGACCTTCCGCGAGTTCATGCGCCTGTTCGACGGGATGCAGTATAAGTTCGTGGCAACTGCGACCCCGTCCCCGAATGAGTATATCGAACTGCTGGCCTATGCCGCTTTCCTCGAAATCATGGATGTGGGGCAGGCCAAGACCCGGTTCTTCAAGCGTAACAGCGAGAAGGCCGACGAACTGACCATCCATCCGCACAAGGAGGATGAGTTCTGGCTGTGGGTGAATAGCTGGGCCGCGTTCGTCCAGCGGCCGAGCGATCTGGGCTTTTCCGACGAGGGCTATGAACTGCCCGATCTGGACGTGCGCTGGCATGAGGTGGCGTCCGATCACAGCGCGGCGGGAGAGGATAAGGGCGGCCAGCGATTGCTGCTCAAGAAGGACGCCATCGGCATTGTCGACGCATCGCGCGAAAAGCGGGAGAGCCTGGACGGCCGTATCGGCAAGATGATGGAGTTGCGGGCGGAAGATCCCGCCGCGCATCGCATCTTGTGGCATGACCTTGAAAGGGAGCGCGAAGCGATCGAGCGGGCCGTGCCCGGCGTCGCCTCGATCTATGGCGCGCTGCCGCTCGACGAACGCGAGCGCAGGATCGTCGCCTTTTCCGACGGCGATGTGCAGGAGCTGGCGGCCAAGCCCGTGTTGGCGGGATCGGGCTGCAATTTCCAGCGGCATTGCCACTGGGCGATATTCCTGGGGATCGGCTTCAAGTTCAACGACTTCATCCAGGCCATCCACCGCATCCAGAGATTTCTCCAGACGCAGCAGGTGCGGATCGACCTCATCTATTCGGAGGCGGAACGCGCCGTGCGGCGCAGCCTGGAGGAGAAATGGGCGCGCCATAAGCTGATGACCGCGCGGATGAGCGAGATCATCCGGACCTATGGCCTTGGCCTGACCGGCGCGCGCGATGTGCTGGCGCGCACCGTGACCGCCAAGCCCGCGCTGGAATGCGCCCAAGGGCCCGACTGGAAAGTGTGGGAAGGCGACACGGTGTTGCAGACGGCGCAGATGGAAAGCGAGAGCGTCGGCCTGATCGTCACCAGCGTGCCGTTCGGGACGCAATATGAATATTCGCCCAGCTATAATGATTTCGGGCATACCGACGATGCCACGCATTTCTTCGCGCAGATGGACTATCTGACGCCGGAGCTGCTGCGCGTGCTGGAGCCGGGCCGCCGTCTTGCCGTCCATGTGAAGGATCGCGTCGTGCCGAGCGGCATGACCGGCCTTGGCTTTCGCACCATCGATCCGTTTCACGCGCAGTGCATCGAGCATTATCGGCGCCACGGCTTTGCCTATCTGGGCATGGTGACGATCGTCACCGACGTCGTGCGCGAAAATGCAGGCACCTACCGGCTGGGCTGGACCGAGCAATGCAAGGATGCCAGCGGCATGGGCGTCGGCCTGCCGGAATATCTGCTACTGTTCCGCAAGCCGCCGACCGACCGGAGCAATGGCTACGCCGATGTGCCCGTGGCGAAGGGCAAGCCGAGCGTCGTCCGCATCGACGAGACGGGCGAGGCCGTTGCCGAGCCGGAGCCGTGGAATGACGGTCTGGTGCGGGCCATGGCGGCGAAGCCGGTTCCGGGCACCGGCTATTCGCGGGCGCGCTGGCAGACGGACGCCGCCGGTTACTGGCGGTCGGACGGGAACCGCACGCTGCTCCCGGAAGATCTGGTGGGCCTGCCTTGGGACAGCGTCTATCAGCGGGTGCGGGCATGGTCGTGGGCCACGGTCTATGATCATGAGGGGCATGTCGCGCTGATGGAAGCGATGGAAGCGCGCTGGTCGCTTCCCACCGATTTTGCGCTGATGCCGGTGCAAAGCTGGCACCCCGCCGTCTGGACCGATGTCGCGCGCATGTATGGCGCGAACACGATGCAGTCGGCCAAGGGCCGCGAGCAGCATCTGTGCCCCCTGCCTTTCGATATCGTGGATCGCGCGATCCTCAACTGGAGCAATCCCGGTGACCTCGTATACGACCCATTCGGCGGCCTGATGACGGTGCCGCTGCGCGCCGTGAAGCATGGACGGCGCGGGTCCGCGACGGAGCTAAATCCCGGCTATTTCGCCGATGGCGTCAGTCTGCTGCGCGAGCAGGATGCAGGCCGCGCGACGGGCGATCTCTTCTCCCTGCTGGACATGGGAGAGGCGGCATGAGGCCCCGTCGCTGCCGCTGCGGGCGGATGCCCGGCGTGCGGTCCCGCAGAATCGCGGAGGGTGCCGTGGCAACATGGGTGCAATGCCCAGGCTGCGGCGCGGCTGGGCCGGAATCTGAAGATGCGTGTCGCGATGATGCGACGGCCATTGCGGACTGGAACATCGGCAAGGGGAGGAAGTGGTGAGGCCATTCAAACATGCGCGCGACCGGAACGGCGATTATCAGGTCGACTGGTCGTTGCTGC
The DNA here is from genome assembly GCA_900100475.1 of Sphingobium faniae. Lineage (GTDB taxonomy): Bacteria > Pseudomonadota > Alphaproteobacteria > Sphingomonadales > Sphingomonadaceae > Sphingobium > Sphingobium faniae. The sequence goes on from FMTU01000007.1 coordinate 192,711, forward strand.
AGGAGACGCGAGGCGACGAACCACCCGCGCGAATCGAGTTCATTCCCTTTTCGCAGGGCGATGCGCGGGTGCCCAGCCTGCCGGCGGACGAAACCATGTATTGCGCCTTAGGCAAGGGCGCGATGCTGACCCATGCCGTCATCGTCCTGCGGATCGGCACCAGCGCTGTGCATGTCGCCATGTCGACCGGACGGCTGCGGCATTTTGCCGATTGTCTCACGAAAACCGCCGATCTGATCGAAGCGCAGCCGGGGTGGCGCCCATGACGGCCTGCATCAACAAGGCGCAGCTTCTCGGCTTTCTGGGCGAAGATCCGGTGCGCCGCGAAATGCAGCAGGGCGGCGCGATCGTCAGCCTGCGCGTCGCGACGACCGAGCGATGGAAGGCCGCCGACGGCCAGCGCAGGGAATCTACCGAGTGGCATAGCGTCGTCATCTTCAACGAAGCGCTGGGCAAGACGGCCATGTCCTATCTACGCAAGGGCAGCGCGGTCTATGTCGAGGGGGCGATCCGATACCGGCGCTATACGGACCGCGACAATGTTGAGCGCAAGGTCAGCGAGATCGTTGTGCCGAAGTTCGGCGGCGACCTCAAGCTGATGGACAGCCGCCAGGGCGAAACCGCCAGCCGCGAGGAATCGGGCAAGGATCGCGCCGCCGGCGGATCGCCGCCGCTGGATGACGAAGTGCCATTCTAGACGCCGGGCGGATCGACCCGCGCGACGCCATGCCATGACCGATAGACCGGGGGCGCGAACGCTCGTGCCGGGGGGAATTTTCTGACCGTGAGCCAATCCGCCGCTCTTCTTTCGCCGCTTGGACAAGCCGCGCTTTCCTATGCGCGCCGGGGTTGGCCGGTCTTCCCATGCCGGGAAAAGACCGAGATCGTCGAGACGTTCGGCGGCAGGAAGCGCGAACTCAAGGCCAAAGCCCCCTATGGCGGTAGCGGCGTCAAGGACGCCACGATCGACGAGGCTGTCATCAAGGGCTGGTGGCGCCGGTGGCCCAACGCGATGATCGGCCTCGCCATGGGGCATAACGGCCTGTTCGCGCTCGATTTCGATCCCCGGATCGATGAGGAGACGGGCGAGATCTTCACGCTCGACGGCATGAAGGCGGCGCTGGTCGAGCAGATGGGATGCGACCTGCCCCGCAGTCTGACAGCGACGACGCAGAGCGGCGGCGTCCATGTCTATCTGTTGCAGCCATCCGACGGAGGCGAACCGATCCGCAATCGCGGAAACCTGCCCCGACATGTCGATGTGCGGGGGCTTGGCGGCTATGTGATCGCTCCGCCGAGCGTCCTCTATCACGATGACGGCAGCGAGGGTCGCTATGACTGGCTGTCGAACCGGCATGACGATCCGGTCGATGCACCGGCCCCGCTGGTCGGGATATTGCGATCGAAGGGGAAGAAGACATCGGCCGGGCGTGCGCCATCCTCGCCAGCGACGCCGCGGGGTGACAGCGCGCCCTCCCGCCCGGCCGATGCCAGCCAGGCCGAATATGACGCCATCCGCAAATACGGGCTCTCCGCGCTGGAGGAGGAATGCCGCCTGATCCGGTCTGCCCCGAGCGGCGCCCGGAATGCCCAGCTTAATGGGAGCGCGTTCAACATCGCCACGCTGGTTGCGTCGAAGCCCTTCCCCGCCGTGGACGCCCGTTTCGCCCGCTCCGCGATCGAGGCGGCAGCGCGCGACAATCCCGGCGACGATGATGATCGCCAGCTTATCGCCACCATCGACAGCGGCTGGACCGCCGGGGAGGACACTCCCCGCGACCTGACCAACGTCGCGACGCGCGCGCGCCAGCGCGCGGAGCGTCCGCATCGATCTTCCCGCGCCGCTTCCCCTCCGGCCTCCGCCCCTCTCCGTTCGACTGATTATGGCGAGCCAAGCTCCCAAGAGGGAGGGGAAGCGCGTCAAAACGAGAAAAGGGGGGACGGGGACGCCATAGACCCGGCCCTGACGCTGAAGTGCGCGCACTACCCGATGACGGACCTGGGCAATCTCGAACGCTTCCTTGCCCGTTATGGCGCCGATTTCCTGTGCGTGGCGGCGTGGGCGGAAAGCTCATCGTCACCGGGCTATATCGCGTGGGACAAGACCCGCTGGAACCGCAGCATGGCCGACGCGCTGTTCGGGATCGCCGCGCAGAAGATGGTGCGGTTGATCCAGGAGGAAGCCGATTTCATCCGCGCGAGCGGCGTGCCGTTCCCGCCCGAGGAAGGCGACCTGCCCGATCCCGACGAAGGGTGCGAAGACGTCAATCCGGATGAGGATACGGCGGAGAGTGATGATCCCGGCGCGGCTGAGAAGGCTTTCCTGAAAGCGGAGGCGAAGCGTCAGGCGCGGCGAAGCTCGCAATGGTATCTCCAGCGCCATCTGGCCCGGCAAACGCGGCATGACGGGCCGCGCCACGACTATATCCATCAGATCAAGAGCAATGGCGACATCGTGCTCTATTCCGACAAGCTGGCGGCATGGGGCCGCACATCGGAAAGTTCCGGTCATATCGAGTGTCTGCGAAAGCTCGCCCCGCCGCGTCTGTCGGCCCGGCCGGAGGATTTCGACGCCGATCCGCTGGCGCTCAACGTCCAGAACGGGACGCTGATCTTCCACCGGCCTGGTGGCGGCGAGCCCGCGCGCGTCGAGCTGCGCGAGCATCGGCGCGAGGACAGGATCACGAAGATCGCGCGCGCGATCTACGACCCGACCGCTGGCTGTCCGCAATTCAACGCCTTCCTACAGAAGGTCCAGCCCGCCGACGATATGCGCGAATGGCTGAAAAGCTGGTCGGGCTATAATGCGCTGGGCATCGCCGACGCGCAGGTCATGGCCCTGTTCTATGGCGAAGGATCGAACGGCAAGGGCGTATGGGTCCAGACGCATGCACATATCCTTGGCGACTATGCCTGGGCAACGGGCATCGAGACGTTCATGGACAGCGGCTTCAAGCGCAATGGCGGCGGTCCTTCGCCGCACCTTGCCGCCCTTGCGGGCCGCCGCATGGTCTATGCCAATGAGCCGGAGGATAATTCGAAATTCTCCGACGGGCTCGTCAAATCGCTCACGTCCGACGAGCCTATCGGCGGCGTGCGCGAGCTATACGGCCCCGCCTTCGAACTGCTCATCACCTTCACCAACACGGTCATGGCGAACAATCTGCCGCGCATCGGGACCGATTTCGGCATCCGACGGCGTATGCAGGTGGTGCCGTGGACCATCATCATCCCCAAGGATCAGCAGGACCCCTTGCTGAAGGCGAAGTTGCGCGACGAAATGTCGGGCATTCTCAACCAGATGATCCAAGGCGCGCTCGCCTATCTGACCGACGGGCTCACCATGCCAGAGGCGATGGTCGAGGCGACGCAGGCTTATCATGAAGACAACGACCTGCTCGGCCAGTTCCTGGCCATGTGCGTCGCGCGCGATCCCGGCAGCATGGTCGGTTCCACCGCGCTGCACGAGCTGTTCGTCGCGTGGCAGACATGGTCGGGCAACCTGCCCCAGACCGGCAAGGCGTGGTCGACCAAGAAGCTGCGGCAGGAAATGGAGCGCAAGAGCTTCCGCATCAACAAGTCCAGCACGATGAAGTGGCAGGATATCGTCCTGCGCTTCGACCGCTACGATTTCCTTGACGAAGGCGGCAAGCCGGTCGAGCGCGATCTGCCGCCGCCGCGCCACGTCGACAAGCCGTCCGCTGGCGCGCCTGCCGGTGCTCCGCCGACGGACGGCGCGCCCCCCATTCCCCCCTCGGCCATGCCTCCGTCGAGCTTAGACGACGACGATTTGCCGCCATGATCCTCCCTCTCTCCCAACTGCGGGAGGGTCGTTGATCCTCATTTTTCGCAGTTTTCCGCGAGTTTGGGAGCTTGCGGGAGTTTGGGAGGGAAATCGAGCAAATCCCACGGGTGCGTGCACGGGCGCGCGTAACACATGCGCGCAGGCGCGCGCGAACTTCTTAGGATAATCCTCCCATGCTCCCACACGACGAACAACCTATTGATGTTATTACTATTCTTCCTCCCATATCTCCCTCCCAAGAGAGGGAGGAAGGGAGGATGTATAGTTTTGCCGATGTGGAGGAGCGGCTTGTCGAGGCGATGCTGGTGATGCGGCGGCTGTCGGACAGGGAAGCGGGATGGCTGCGGGTCAAGGCCAGTTGGCCGGACATTGTCGGCGAACCCGAGCCCGGCGACTATGACGCGCGCGGTTATCTTGGCAACAGTTCCGACATTCCGCTGCGCCCCCTGCCCGCCACGCGCAATGATATCGCAATGATGGAGGAAGCCTTCGCCTGGGTGATGGCGGCCAAGGCGGAGGATCGGCGGTTGATCGCGCTCGCCATTGGCGCGCTCGCGCGGGGCGAAAAGCGGGTGCCGTGGATGCGATTACGCAAGCCGATGGGGATCAAGCTGGGCGCGCACGGGCTTCGCAAGCGTTATGATCGGGCGATGCATCAGGTTGTCAAAGCCGCAAACCAAGGATTGCTGCGGCCTACCGCATGTCAAACACTTTAAGTTACGGTTCGATAATAATGTTTGTCCACTTCTCCCCCTGTTTCGGCCTATAGATATCTACGCTTGGGGCAGGCTTATGGCTGTTCAGAGCATCCTCTCCTAAACCTGACAACGTCCCGTCTGGCCCTTGCCTTGCGGGGCGTTGTCATTTGTGGGCGCATTCGATGGGCAGGCTCAAATCTCTTGGCTCCCGCCTCGGCAGGATGCCCGCGAAGGTGAGGGCCGCGCCCAAGGTGGTCGAAGGGTTCTACTCTTCGCCCGCATGGCGTGGGTTGGTGGCTGATCGCAAGCGCGATCCCGATTATCAACTGGCTCGCCAGCGGGCAAAGCCGGGTGAGCGGATGATCCTCGATCACAAGGTCGAGCGGAAGGATGGCGGCGCGGATCTCGATCCGGCCAATACGGAATGGCTGACCAACTCCGAACATCAGCGCAAGACCGCGAAGGCGCGGGCGGCGCGGGCGCAGGGTCGGGCCTGAAGATATTCATGCGAAAGCCGTGGAAGGTGGGCGCTCCAACGTCCGGCGGTGAGTAGGCCCAGCCCGAGGGCGGCAGACGGCAGACCGGCGCTCCAACGTCGGGCAGGCGGTGGGAGCCCGCCACCTTCATCGTCAAGGGGGGGGTGGGTCAAAAGTCTGGAGGGGTAAGGCCACCATCACCGCCGCCCCTCTCACGCGGAGATTTTTTTCATGTCGGAATGGGATTTTGACCTCTTGGGCGATCCCATCCCCGAGGGTTGGGGCAAGCGCGGGCGACCGCCGCATGTGCCTACGGACGAAAACCGTAGGAAAGTCATGGTGTTGGCGGCGTTCGATAAAAACGAGGAGCAGATAGCTGCCGCCCTTTCGATCACGCCGCCGACGTTGCGGAAGTATTATTTTCGTGAACTGCGTTCTCGGCTCGAAGCGCGCCAGCGGCTGGAAGGCAAGCTGCTCGCCTCGCTCCTGACGGAGGTCGACAAGGGTAATGTGTCCGCCGTCGACAAGCTCTGGAAACGGCTCGACCGTCACGACCTGGCGACCGGCACCATCGCGCGTCCTGCAAAACCGGCGAAGGCGCCAAAGCTCGGCAAGAAGGCTCAGGCCGTCGCCGATGCACAGGATGCACATAAAGGGAACGAATGGGGCAGCCTGCTGAAGCACTGAGCTGGGACTTTGCCTGTCCAGACTGGGCGGAGCGTCTGAGCGAGGGGCGTTCCCTGTTGCCGGACCTGCCGCTGGACGATGAGGAAGCCGGGCGGGCGGTTGCCATCTTCAACAAGCTGCACCTGCCGGACGTGCCGGGGCAGCCGACGATGGAGGAAGCGGCAGGCGAATGGGCGCGGGATATCGTGCGCGCCATCTTCGGGTCTATGGTCGATGGCCAGCGGATGGTCCGTGAAGTCTTCGTCCAAGTGCCGAAGAAGAACGCCAAGACCACGAACGGCGCGGCAATCGGTGTCACTGCGCTGCTGATGAATGAACGGCCTCGCGCTGAATTCGTGCTGGTCGGACCGACACAGGAAATTGCGGATACTGCGTTCCAGCAGGCGTCCGGCATGATCGATGCGGACCCGTATCTGAAACAGCGGTTCCATGTGCAGGAACATCTGAAGACGATCTTCGACCGGGTCACGAAGGCGAAGCTGAAGATCAAAACCTTCGACATGAAGGTCGCCACCGGATCAAAGCCGGTGATGGTGCTGATCGACGAGCTGCACCTGATGGGATCGATCAGCTATGCACAGCGGGTTATCGGCCAGCTGCGCGGCGGCATGATCGCCAACCCGGAAGCGTTCCTGGTCGTCATCACGACGCAGAGCGACGAACCGCCAGCGGGCGTGTTCAAGCTGGAGCTGGATTATGCCCGCGCCGTGCGCGACGGGCGAGTATCGAATGCCCGCGTGCTGCCGATGCTCTATGAGTTCCCGGAGACCATGCAGGCCGATCCGGCGAAGCCTTGGCGCGATCCCGCAAACTGGCACATGGTGCTGCCGAATCTGGGCCTGTCGATCACGATAGAGCGCCTAGTCGAAGAATATGAACAGGCGCGGGACAAGGGCGAGGAAGAGGAGCGTCGCTGGGCATCCCAGCATCTCAATGTGCAGATCGGCCTGGCGCTCCATACCGACCGCTGGCGTGGAACGGACTATTGGGAGCAATGCGCCGATACGGCGCTTACGCTCGACGAGCTGCTGGCGCGCTGCGAGGTTGTTGTGGCGGGCATCGACGGCGGCGGTCTGGACGATCTGTTCGCGCTGTGCATCGCGGGACGGGAGCGGGAAACGAAGCGCTGGCTCTACTGGTTTCGCGCATGGGCTCAGCCAGATGTGCTGAAGCGCAAGGAAATCGCGCCGCGCCTGCTGGATTTCGAGAAGGATGGCGACCTGCTCATCATCGGCCATAATGGCGGACCGCCGCTCGATGATGAAGATATGCACGAGCCGCCGCCAGAGCTCCTGGCGGAAGAACAGGATATCGCCGACATCGTCGCCATTATCAAACGGGTGAAGGAGGCGGGTCTTTTCCCGGATCAGGGAGCGGTGGGTCTGGACCCGCAAGGCGTCGGTGCGCTGGTCGATTCGCTTGCCGATATCGGCATGGTCCATCCGCAAGTCGTCGGCGTCAGCCAGGGCTTTCGCCTCGCTTCCGCCGTCTGGTCGCTGGAGCGCAAACTGAAGCACCGCATGGCCGTCCATTGCGGTTCGCCGCTCATCAACTGGTGTGTCGGCAATGCCAAGGCGGAGCAAAGAGGCAATGCCGTGCTGATCACGAAACAGGCCGCGGGCAAGGCGAAGATCGATCCGCTGATCGCGGGATTGAACGCGACCAAGCTGTTGGAAAGCAATCCGGCGGCCAACGGACCATCGGTCTATGACCAGCGCGGCGCGCGCATTCTTTGAGGATATGGAATGAGCTTTTGGGACATCCTTCTCGGGCGTGCGCCGGAGGCGGGAAGTCCGCGTGCGTCTGCCATTCCTGACGGCGGCATCGTCATTACGTCGCCGGCAGAACTGGAAGCCGCGCTTCGGGGCGAACCGACGGCCACGGGTGAAGTCGTGACGCCGGAAACGGCCCTTCGCGTCGGGGCAGTTTTTGGATGCATTCGCCTGATTGCGGGCAAGGTGGCCACCTTGCCGCTGGATGTAAACCGCCGCGTCGATGACCGCACGCGGGTCGAGGCATCCGATACGGCGATGTGGGAATTGATGCGCCGCCGACCCAATCGCTGGCAGCGGCCTGCCCAATTCAAGCGCATGTTGCAGGCCCATGTGTTGCTGCGCGGCAACGGCTACGCGCTGAAATCGGTTTCGCGGGGCGAGGTGCGCGAACTTGTCCCGCTTCATCCCGATCGCGTGACAGTGCGTCAGCTCGACAATCTGGAACTGGAATATGACGTGGTGCGCCGCAACGGGAGCCGGATCACGGTTCCCCAGTCGGAAATGTTCCACCTCTATGGCCTGACGCTGAACGGCTATTGCGGGGTCAGTCCTCTTACCTTTGCACGCGAGACGATCGGGCAGGCGCGGGCGCGGGACCGTCAGGTCGCCGGCACGTTCAAAAATGGCGCCCGTCCGTCCGGCGCGGTGTCCATGCCCGATGGCAAGAAGCTGAGCGACAATGCCTATAATAACCTTCAGCGGTCGCTGGATGAGTTCCGGGCAGGTGGCGAACGAGACGGCGGCGTGCTGTTGCTGGAAGAAGGGTTGAAATGGGAAACCATCTCACTCAGCCCGACCGACTTGCAGTGGATTGAGGCGCAGAAATTGTCCCGGTCAGAGATCTGCATGTTTTTCGGCGTCCCGCCGTCAATGATCGGCGACAATAGCGGGAGCGATTCGAACTGGGGGACCGGCCTTCAGCAGAAGTCGGATGGGTTCGGCGCCTATACGCTGGATGACCACCTGGTCATGTGGGAAGAAGAGATCGGCGCAATGATCTCCGATCCCAGGATCTATGCCCGCTTCAATCGCGCCGCCATGGTGCGAACAGACATCAAGACGCGCAACGCCGCCTATGTGCAGGCGCTTCAGTGGGGATGGATGTCCCCCAATGAGGTCCGCGCGCTGGAAGACATGAACCCGCGCGAGGGCGGTGACATCTACTATCCCCCGCCGAACACGGCCGGAAAGGCCAGCGGCCCAACGCAGAAGGACGACGATGATGACGATGCGTAACGCGCCGCGCGTGTTCGCCAGTGCGCGCCCTGGCGCGCTGCCCCTGCCCGCCGACCGCAAATTGCAGGCATTCACGCCTGCCAATGTGCTGGATCGCCATGGCGATACCGCCGCCGGCGTGCGGGCCGTGATGCAGGGCGACAATGTCATCACCATGTTCGACAGCATCGGGGAGGATTACTGGACCGGGGGCGGCGTGACCGCGAAGAAGGTCCAGGCACAGCTGCGCGCCATCGGCGACCGCGACGTCGAAGTGCATATCAACAGCTATGGCGGCGACATGTTCGAGGGTATCGCTGTCTATAATGTCCTTCGGGAGCATCCCAAGTCCATCACAGTAAAGGTGATGGGTATGGCGGCGTCCGCCGCATCGATCATCGCCATGGCGGGCGACCGGATCGAGATCGGCGCGGCGAGCTTCCTGATGATCCATAATTGCTGGGTCATTGCGGTCGGCAACCGGCACGACATGGCCGAAACCGCTGAATGGCTGGAGCCGTTCGACGGCGCCATGGCAGATGTTTATGCCGCGCGGTCCGGGGGCGAGCGGGAGCAGATCGTCAAATGGATGGATGGCGAGACGTTCATGTCCGGCAGCGTTGCAGTGGATCGCGGCTTTGCCGACGCTCTCCTGCCCGCCGACCAGCTCACGACCGATGAAGACGCACAGGCGGAAGATCGGTCCATCAATGAACTCAGGGCCATGGAACTGGCCCTCGTAGCATCGGGCATGACGCGCACACAGGCGCGCGCCCGTATCCGCAATCTCAAGGGCACGCCAGGCGCTGCCTCTGACCAGGACATCACGCCGGGCGCTGATGGCCGCAAGATGACTGAGGCCCTGTCCGGGCTCCTTGCCACCCTCTCTTAACCGGAGACCTGTCATGAAGAATATCCACCGCGCCGCCCTGTTGGCGGCGGGCGCGACCGTTGTCGCATCCAAGCCCCGCGCCGTATTCGCGGCGCCGCGCGCCGATGCCGACAATCCCGTCGTCATGATCGCGCAGATCAATGCCGCTGTCGAAGCCATGCGGGCCAAGCATGAGGAAGCCATTGCTGGCCGCCTCACGCAGGACGAGGCCAACGCGCTGATCGAGCCGATCAACGCCGAAATCGATCGTCTGTCGGCGGCACTGACTGCGGCCCAGTTGGGCGGCGGCGCAGGCGATGGGCTCAACGCCGCTCAGCGCTCACACCGCGATGCCTTTGCCACCTGGTTTCGTCGCGGCAACGTCGACGCCGACCTTGGCGAGCTGTCGGTCAACGCTGCCCTGACCACACAGTCCGATCCGGACGGCGGTTATGTCGTGCCTGTCGATTGGGAACAGGGTATTGACCGTGTGCTCGGCACAATGTCGGTGATGCGGCAGCTTGCCCGTGTCGTGCAGATTTCAGGCCAGACCTACAAGAAACTGGTCAGTCTGGGGGGTGCGACGTCCGGTTGGGTCGGCGAAGAAGATGGTCGTCCCGGCACCAGCACGCCCACGCTGCGCGAGCTGGCGCTACCCTCGGGCGAGGTCTATGCCAATCCGGCCGCGACCCAGCAGCTGCTCGACGATGCACGGTTCGACGTCGCGGGTTGGTTGGCCGAAGAAATCTCAATCGAGTTTGGGGAAGCCGAAAGCGAAGCATTCATCACCGGCAATGGCAAGAACAAGCCGCGTGGTGTTCTTGCCTATGATACCATTGCGAACGCTTCCTATGCCTGGGGCAAGATTGGGTTCGTCAAGACCGGTGCAGCCGCGGCGTTTGCCGGAACCGATCCCGGCGATGCCCTGATCGACCTGCTCTTCGCACTCAAGCAGGGCTACCGCAATGGCGCGGCGTTCCTCACTTCCGATGCCGTCATGGCAGAAATTCGCAAATGGAAGGACGGACAGGGCAATTATCTCTGGGCTCCGCCGTCCACGAGCGATCAGGTCGGAACGATCCTGGGCAAGCCCGTTTATACTGACGACTATATGGATACGCTGGGCGCGAACAAATTCCCCGTGGCCGTCGCTGACTGGAAGCGCGCCTATACCATCGCCGATCGCATCGGCGTGCGTATCCTGCGCGATCCCTACACCAATAAGCCTTTCGTCCAGTTCTATGCGACCAAGCGCGTGGGTGGCGGCGTCACCAACTTCGAGGCGATCAAGCTGTTGAAGTGCTCGGCCTGATCGGGCGCGCCCCGATCGATTGACCGGCCGCCGTCGACCCTGGCGGTGGCCATACCTCTCTCCTGGAGACTTTCCATGAAGGACATTCATTCCGCGCTGCTCGCGGCCGTCGCGATTGGCGCAGCCGTGCTGGACGCCGACAACACCCCCGCAGCCATCGATCTGATTGGCTACGATGGCGCTGAAATCCTCTTGATGGTGGGCATTGGCGGCATCACGTTCAGCGGCACCAACAAGATCGAGTTCAAGCTCACCCATTCCGACGACGACGTAACCTATGACGCTGTCGATATCGGCGATGTGCTGGGTGCGGCCTCCGTCGGCACCGGCGGCATCATCAAGGCGCTGACCAGCGCCCATGCTGCCGCTGCCGCTTATCGCTTCGGCTACAAGGGCGGCAAACGCTATCTGAAGTTGCTGGCGGATTTCAGCGGCACGCATGGCACCGGAACGCCGATCGCAGCGGTCGTGCTTAAAGGCGCCGGTCACGACAACCCGCAGGCCAACCAGGCCTGAACGGCAGCGGGCCGGCCATCCGGCCCGCTCCTCTTTTCCGCAATTGGGGTATAGCAATGGCCGGTGCGATTTCGCTGGAAGATGCGAAGGCATATCTGCGCGTCGATGGCGGCGACGAAGACGCCGTCATCGAACGGATGATCGATGCGGCGGCGCGCCATATCGAAAGCACCTATGGCGTGGTCAGCCGCGAGCGGGAGGAATCGTTTTTGTTCGACGGCCTTCCAGCGAAAATCCGCATCCCGCGCATCCCCGTTGATCTGGCAACCATCGGCGTCACATATCTGGACACGGAAGGCACCACGCAGATTATTGATGGAGCCCGCGCAAACGAGCGAGATGGATGGATATGGCTCAGTCCAGCGATGGGGACGGACTGGCCCGCCAATGTCGCAGCCGTGGGGGCGCTCACGGTTACGGCAAGCATCGGGTATGTCGAGGATGCGTCGCCGGATGACGTCAAACAGGCAACGCGCATGATCGTCGATCACTGGTTTTCGACCAGGGATTTTTCGTTGCCACCGCCCAATGTCGATTTCCTTGTCGATCATTATCGCTTCCGGAGGGTGTGATGGCATCTGGGTCTCTCCGGTCAGGTCGCCGCGATAGGCGTATCATCATCGAGCGCGCCACCATCACGCGCAACCCTTACAATGAGCCGTTCGAGACTTGGGGCGAATATTGCCGGGAATATGCCGCCGTCTTTTACGGCAACGGCACGGAGCAGCGGGAGGCCGCCCAGACGCAGGCGTCACAAGTCGCCAGCTTTGAAGTTCTGGCGAATAGCAAGACGCGCGCGATCAGCGTGACGGACCGGATCAGCTTCGGCGGCGGCCTGTGGGATATCCGCTCGGTCGCGCCGATAGGCCGGGATGGCGTGAAGATCAATGCGGTCAGGGCGGCGGCGTAATGGTTGAAACCTTCAAACTCACCGGCATGAAAGAGTTGGAGCAGGCGCTGGCGCAGATCGGTGACGTCCCGAAAAACCGGCGCATCGGCTTTAAGGCTTTGCGTGCCGGGGGCGAGCCGATCGCTAAATCGGCTCGATCCATGGCGCCGGTCGATGAAGGAGATCTGCGCGAAAGTATTGATGTGTTGCCAACCCTAGCGCCGTCACAGCGCGGCGACCGCGGCGCAGTGGCTCCGCTGGAAATGCATGTCGGCCCCGGCCAGCATCCGCAGGCGATTACGCAGGAGTTTGGGACGTGGTTTTCTCCAGCGCAGCCATTCATGCGCCCAGCGTGGGAATCGCAGCGCATGACGGCGCTGGACCTGATCGGCGCAACGCTGGGCATCGAAGTGACGAATGCCGCCGCGAAGGCTCCGAAAGGGCGATAAATGGAAGCAGACCTTATCGCTCGCCTGCTGGATGATGGCGGACTGTCGGTGCTTATCGGAAACCGGGTCAATCCTGTGTCCCGCGTTCAGGGGGAGGATCTGCCTGCGCTGACGTTGATGACGGTTTCTCCGGGGCGGGCCTATACGTTCGCGGGGCCAGTCAGGGCGCACGGCACGCTGATGCAGTTCGATGCATGGGCGATCGAGGTCGCGCAGGCGAAGGCCGTCATCGCCACCCTGACAGACATCCTAGAAGCTCCCGCTACTGTTGGTGGCACTGTGTTCGGCATGTCCTTTCTCCAGTCTGAGCGGGACGGTCATGAAGATGTGCCGGGAATCGGCACTGTGTTCCGCATCAGCGCGGATTTTCTCATCTGGTGGCAATCTCTCTGAAAGGTAATGTGAAATGGCCAACGTAAAGATCGGCTATGGCGCCGGCCTATGGATCGCGGACGACGCAGATGCCCTGACCGAGATCGCGGAAGTGATTTCGATCAGTCTGCCCAACCCGCAGCAGAACGATGTCCTGGCAACACACTTCAAATCGCCGGGCCGCGCGAATGAATATGTGCCCGGGCTGATCGATAACGGTGAAGTCACGTTCGGCATCAACTATATCGCTGGCAGCGCGACTGACACACTCATAACCGAGGCGCTGGAAGGCGGCGAAGCGCGCGATGTCGTGGTGGCCATCCCCGCCGGTGCAACGTTCCAGTATTTCGAATATTCGGCGATCATCAAAGGGTTTGAAAAGGAAATCCCGATCGATGACCGTCAAACGGCGACTGTCACCATGCGCGTGAACGGCGCAGTCACTCAGTCTGCCGTCAACCCGGTTCCCGCCCCGTGACAAATCCGATGAGGGGCGAAGCCTCTTTCGAGGCTGATGGCGAAACCTATGTTGTCACCATGAACGCCGATGCGCTGATGATGGCGGAAAACATCACCGGCAAGCCGATCAGCGCAATTCTGGCCCTGTTCGACAGTGGAGCGCACCTGGGCATGACGGCGGCGCTCGCTTGGTCTGGCACATATCGGCAATATGCCATCCCCTATGACGAAATGGCCGACCGTGTTCTCCGCTGGGGCGTCCCCATGGTGCGCGAAGCCGTCTCCAAGGCGATGCAGCACGCATGGCCTGAAAAGGAGGAAGAGGAGGTAAACCCTCCGAAGCGGGGTCGGAAGAAAGCAGCGGCTGGAACTGGCTGAAGCTCTTTTCGCTGTGGTGCGAAGCTGGCTTCGACCCCGCGCAATTCTGGTTGCAGACACCCCGTCTCCTGAAGGCAGCAGTGGACGGCTATAGTCAGCGTATTCATTGGGAGCATCGGGACAAAATGACCGCCGCATGGCATGGTGCCGCGTTCGGGCGGGTCAAGAAAATGCCGACGCTGGAAAAGGTCATAGGGGAGAAACGAGCGGCGGTGAAGATGCAAAGCCACCAGCAGATGCTGGCGGCGATGCAATCCCTGGTCGGCAGAAGCTAAGCGGTCGTCAACCGTTCATTTGTTGAGATTCGACCAGTTTCTATAAGCGTCGCTGGACACGCCGCTTGAGTTCTTCGGCTGGGCTTCGTTTTGCGGCTTCTCGAAAAAGCGGTCGCGAAACATCACGCCTTGGATGCAGTAAGGTGCTGCCACCAAAAATACTGCGACTGCCGCCGCTGCTGCCTGTTGGGCTGCTCCTGGTGCGCCCAAAGAGGCGAGTATGAGCAGCAGGCCGATTGCTGCTCCTATAAACGTTAATATCTTGAAAACCTTCATCTGGCCCTCCCATTCTGGAGGGATGTAATCTCAATTGTGGAGCGGAAGCAACAGGACTAAGCTTTGGTAATTTAAACGCGCAATCCTTCGCCCACCGCCTTTTCAGCGGCGATCCTCAAGGCGTCTTCACCCCAAGAGTTCAGGCTCTTGCCCGCCAGTTGAGCGGCAAGCGCGGCCTGAGCATGGACAGTAGGATCGATGCGGAACATCACTTTGCCGGAGTAGGGCTTCTGCGGGGACTTGCCGACCTTGGCGCAGGTTTCGAGATAGTCCTCAACCGCTTCATGGAAAGCGTCGATGAAGGCTTTGCCGTCATCGGCATGAAAACTGATATTGTCTTCGATCCCGGCCAGCTTGCCGACAAGGATCATATCGTCGGCGTCGAAATCAACGGTGGCCGCATATCCCTTGTAGGTCATCACAGTCATGGGGTTACTCCTAGTTTCATAAGATAGTCGCGGGCTTCGCGGACCTGATAGCGCTTCGCTTCCTTGGCCGGGTGCGGCCGATGGAAGCTGGCGATCATCCCATCCTTCGCGAACCGAACGCGGGAACCGTTGCCCTCGATCAATTCGCAACCCACGGCGCTCAACAGGCTTTCGATGGCCGCCCAAGCGATGGTGCCCGAAACCGGGTCGGTGAAAATCGCCTTGAGCGTCTTCTGCTGCTTGCCGTTCATGCAAGCATATTATGATAGCATTCCGTCAAACGCAAGCACTATTTGATAGCTAACTTTTCGGAGATGAGCTTTGGCAAAATCTGTGATCGGCGCACTGCGCGTCACACTCGGGCTTGATTCTGCTCAGTTCGAAACTGGCATCAAACGCGCCTCTAAAACGAACCAGCAGTTCGTGCGTTCGGCAAAGGAAGTTCGAGGCGCGTCCGATCAGATTTCCCGCTCTTTGCGAGGAATAGGCGCCGCCGTGGGCATCACGTCCATCACGGCAGCAGGCGCGGCCTTCCTCAAGCTCGCTGACCAATCCAAGCAGCTTGCCGCCCAACTCAGGCTCGCTACGGCACAGTTCGGCAGCTTTGGACAGGCTCAGCAGGACGTGAACCGCATTGCTGCCACTACGCGCAACGGGCTGTCGGAGACGGGCACTCTCTATGCGAATTTCATGCGCGCCACGAAGGAACTTGGCGGCCAGCAATGGGAAGCCGCGCGCGCGACCGAGACGTTCTCCAAAACGCTCAAAGTCAGCGGGGCCAGCCAGGCGGAGGCCGCATCCGCGACATTGCAATTCGGCCAAGCGCTGGCTTCTGGCGTCCTGCGCGGTGATGAGTTCAACAGCATCATGGAATCGTCGCCACGGCTCGCTCGCCTCTTGGCGGATAGTCTGGGCGTGCCGGTGGGCAGTCTGCGAAAAATGGCGGAAGAAGGCCAATTGACGGCCGACAAGCTGTTCAAGGCCCTGACCGATCGCAAGTTTACTGATGCGATCGATGCCGAGTTCAAGCAGATGCCCGTCACGTTCGACGAGGCTATGCAGCAGGTTCGCAATGCGGCTGTGACCACCTTCGGCGATTTTGATCGCGGCGGCCAATTCTCAACGGCTATCGCCAATTTCGTCACCGATGGCGCGAAGGGCTTTGATGACATGGGCTCCGCCGCTGAGAGATTCGGCATAACGACGCGCCAGCAGATCAATTCAGTTTCCGAGGCGATTAAGCCTTTAATCGACCTTCTCGGACAAGTGCGCGGATTGCTTTCAGGTATCGAAAACAGTGTCCCGAACGGTGCGAAGATCAGCCCCGAGGGGATGGCATCGGGCGCTGACTTCTTGACCGGGGTGTGGCGGCGACCGCAGGCATTTGGCCGCGGCATTTATTCCGCCGCAACCGGCGGGACATTCCGCAAGGGTTTTGATGATTTCATGACTAGCACGAGCGCTGCCGCGCTGGTTAGCCGAACGAACAAAAACATCGATAATGCCAATACTAAGGCGACGCTTGATCGGATCATGCAGGGGAACCCCCTTCGTGATGCGCCGCAAAAGCCGTCTATTCTCAAGCCAGCGGCCACCGACCCCAAGAAGGATAATGCGGCTGAACGCGGCGCCGAAGCCGCCCGCAAGAAGGCCCAGCGCGAGGCGGAACGCGCAGCGGACGCCCTGCGCCGCTTCACCGACGATCTCGCTCGCGAAAATGCCGATCTCGTTTCGACCACGGCGGATTTGACCGGGACCATCGAGGCGCGCCGAGACGCAGACCTCAACCAGATTGAGGTTGAGCGTCAGGTTCGGGAGCGCGCTATCCAATCTGACGATGATATTGATGCCGCGAAAAAGCAGCAGCTTATCGAACTCAACAATCAGAACGCGCAGGCACGCAAGAATCTGGCGGCGCAACGCGCGAAGGAAGAAATCGACCAACGCACCATCAGGCAAGAGCGGGACCGGGCAGACCTAGCGATTGAACTGATGAGCCTGTCCGCCGATGCAGCGCGCACGGCTCGCGAGCGCCGCGCCGTCGAACTGCGGATTCTCGACGCGCAATTCGATATTGAACGCCGAACATTGGAAATAGAGGCGGCATCCAGCGACCTGGAAACAGCCACGCGTGCGCGCGCAAGGTTGATGGCGCTTCCGGCGTTACAGGCAGGCGCTCGCGATCAGGTTACGCGGCAAACTCAAGGCCCGCTGGACGCCTATTTGGATCGTCTGCCCCGTTCGGCTGACGAAGCGCGCGAGGCGCTGGAGCGTGTACAGGTCGATGGCATTGACGGGATCGTCAACGGCCTTGCCGATGCGGCGACGGGCGCCCGGTCGCTCGGCGACGTGTTCAAGAGCGTTACCAACCAGATCATCGCCGACCTCATCCGCATCCAATTGCAGAAGGCGATTGTCGGCGGGTTGTCCAACGTGCTGGGTGGCGTGTTTGGGGGTAATCCGCTTGCTGGTTCACTCACGACGGCCAGCAAGAATGTCGCCAGCCTTGCGGCCAATGTCGGCAAATCGCCATTCCCTGACCTTCCCGGCTTCGCGACCGGCGGCAGTTTCCGTGTCGGCGGCGTGCCGGGGATCGACAAGAACGTCGTCGCCTTCAAGGCAACGCGTGGCGAAATGGTCGATATTCGTAAGCCCGGTAACGACAACGGCGGTATCGTGAAGGTTCTGGTGGAAGCCAACGAATATTTTGATGCCAGGGTCGCTCAGGGGGCCGCTTCAGTCGCCGCCCCCATGGCCATGGCATCCGGCATGCAGGCACGCAGCGCCGCTACTTCAGACGTGGCGCGAAAAAGCCGTCGCCGCATTCCGGGACGCGGCTGATGGCCATCATCGAAATGCCCGATTGGGCTGTCCCCAGCGCAGCAGAACCGTTCCTGCGCGATTTCGGCGCAGTGCTGACACCGTTCCTTGGCGGGCCGGAGCAGCGGATCAACCGGCTTGGCACGCGCTTCGGACTGCGTGTGACGCTGCCGCCGATGCCAACGCGCGACAAGGCGCTGATCGTCCAGTCCCGGCTGCTGCGAGCGCGGGAAGATCGGTTGCGGATGGAATGGCCCCAGCCCGATTTCGACACGGGAGCGCCGGGTGCGCCGCTCGTTTCGGCGGCGGTCACATCGGGCGTCGCGCTGCCGCTCAAAGGCATGACGGCGGGCTATCAGGTCAAGGAAGGCCAAGTCCTTGCCATCATCCACGGCGGTCGCCGCTACGTGCATATCTTTTCGGCTGACGGGACGGTGGCGGGCGGCGGAACGATGAGCGCGTCGATCTGGCCGATGCTGCGAACCTCGCTGTCATTGAATGACGTTGTGGAAATCGCTTCCCCAAAGATCGAGGGTATGGTTTCGCCAGGAGATGAGCTTTCGTGGCAGATTTCGGTGGAGCGGTTGGCGAGTTTCAGTTTCACCATTTCGGAGGGGGCATGACATGGAAGGTGAGATGGCAGGATTGACTGACGCGCAGCGTTCCGAAACCGAGTTCGATTTGATATCTGCACGGGAGGAAGTCGTCGAGCGATTGCGCAACCAGATGTCATTTGCCGAAAAGGCATTGGCCGCACTGTTGCTGGCGAACGGGGGCGCGCTGATCGGCCTGTTCACGTTCATCGGCAACGTGGTTGGAAAAGCCAACGCTCCTGTGAAGTTCAGCACGCCTTTTCTGTGGGGTGGTTTCGCCTGCTTTTCGCTCGGCATCGCGCTCGTGCTGATTACCCACCTTTTCGCATTCTTCAGCCAGTTGGCATTTTATAATCAGGCTGCGCAAGAAATGTGGCGGCATCAGCGAACCTTGAGCCGCGCCGAGGTTGACAAGGATATGGCGGCGGAACTGGCGTTTCACAAACAAGGGAACGCTCACATGAAGGTCGCGATCGTCGTCTTATGTGCGGCGCTGTTGTGCTTTATCGTCGGGTCGGGCCTCTCGCTCGCGGGCGTCCTGCCCGCCTGACATCAATCCGCCGGCTTCAACGCCCATTCGGGCACGTCCAGCGCCTTCGCCAGCTTCAACACAGTCGCCTCGCGCAGCCTTCCCTTGCTGGCTTCCATGCGTGCAAGGGCGGGCTGCAACATGCCAGTGGCATCAGCCAAAATATCCTGCGTCATGCCCCGATATTCGCGCCACGCAGCAACAGGAGATTTCCCGGCGAGCATGGCGTCCATCACGCCGGAGGGGATGGTGAAATCGCTTTCCGCCAGCGCGCGGTCGGCCGCGGCGATGTCGGCCGCATCCAGCAGGGCGAGATAGTCGGCTTCGGTAATGACCACCAGCGCCGTTCCGTCCGGCGCGGTGATCTTCTGGGGGTGATAGGTCATCGTCTGTCCTTTCAATCGTATATGCCGCCACGCGGGCCGATTTCGATGATGGCCAGCACCACCATGTCCATCGAATAGATTACGCGAAAATCGCCGACGCGAAGGCGGCTATAGTCCGAGCCCTTGAGCGCCTTCACGTTATTGGCGAGGCTTTCGGGATCGGTCGCAAGCTGGTCGATCTTTCCACGGATCAGGCGGGCCGTGTTGGCGGGCATCTTGAGAAGCGCCTTGGCCGCCTGCCTCGTGAATGTGATCTGCCGTTTGCTCATAACATTTCAATAACTTTAAATATAACATTAGTCAATTAAAAAGTTATGAATTCCGTCGAAATTTCTCATTCCTTTGGGGATCAACCTTGGACGCAACGCTCAAGAACGCGCTGGCTCAGCCAGCCGTGCTCCTTTTTGGCGCGCTCCGCATGGAGTTGCCGGATTACACCCTGCGCCTGCTCGACGGGTCAGCCACGCTTGTGGTCGGCGGGGAAACCTATGTCGGTTTGGACGCGACGTTCGGCACCATCGCGAGCATTTCGGAACTGACCGAAGAAATTGGCGACAGCGCACCGGAGATCACGGTTACGCTGTTCCCGCCCGATGTGAGCGCCACGGCGGCTCTCTCGCACCCGAACATGCAGGGCAGCACCGTGCAACTGATGGTCGGCGCGGTGGACATGGCAAGCGGCCTTGTCATCGGCACTCCTGAAACGCTGTTCCTTGGCGAGATCGATGTGCCGACCATCGGCATCGATCAGAGCGGCGCGCGCACCGTCGAATACACCGTCGTCAGCGTGTTCGAGCGCCTGTTCGAGGTAGAGGAAGGCCAGCGCGCGTCCGATGGCTGGCACCAGTCCATCCATCCCGGCGAGCTTGGCCTTGAGTTCATGACCGGCACGGACGTGAACCTCTATTGGGGCGCAAAGCCGCCGCAGGGCGGTAGCGCGGCAAAGAGCGGCTGGGGGGCTGTAGCCGCCGCTCTGGTGGCTTCCCAGAGCCTCAAGGGGGGATTGGGTCAATGACCCCACTCGAACGCCGCCACGCCGCGATCGAGGCGACCATGGCCCGCTATCGTGACCGGCCCTTTGCATGGGGCAAGGTTGATTGCGCCAAGGTCGCCGCGTTCCACCTCAAGAAGCTGGGCTATAAAATCCTTATCAGCAAGGCGGGCGCCTATCAGTCGCAGCTTGGCGCGGCGCGTGCACTGAAACGGCTGGGCTATTCCACGCTGGCGGAAATGGCGGACGGCATCGGCCTCACGCCCATTCCCTATTCGCGGATGCTGCTCGGCGACATTGCGGAGATCGAAGGGGATAGCCCGGTCGGCACGATTTGCCTCTATGCGGGCAACGGCAAGCTGTTCGGTTTCCATGAGGACCATCCGGGGCTGGTGACGCTCGAACCGAAGGCCATCCTGCGCGCCTGGAGCGTTCTATGAGCAAGGCGCTTCGCACAGCGGCTATGGTGGTTGGCGCGGTCGCGCTGGTTGCCGCCACGGCGGGCCTTGCCGCACCAGCAGTTGCCGCCACCGCGACCACGGCGGCCAGCGCGGGGGGAATAGCGGGGATTTCCGCCGCCACCCTGACCGCCATCGGCACTTATGGCAGCCTTGCGGCAGGCGTCCTTTCGGTGGCCGCGCAAGCCACGGCTCCCGGCTATTCCGTTGAAGGCAATCCGACCACCTTCACGACGAACCCGCAATCGGGCCTGCCCTACGCCATTGGGCGGACGCGCATGTCAGGGCTGCGAATCTATGCCAAGACCTATGACGGGTTCAAAATCCAGTCGAAGGACGACATTCTCGCTTTCATCGCCCTGCTGTCCATTGCCGGTCCGATCCACAGCATCGAGAAGTTCACCGCCGACAATGAAGTTGTGTCTTTCGCGGCGGATGGCAACGCCAGCGGTCGCTTCCATGATTATATGGGCCAAAAGCTGTCGTTGGGACCGTCCAGTGGTTCGGCGCTGGCTCTCAGCTTCGGCGGCAAGACCTTCCCCGGCTGGACCGCCAATCACAAGCTCAGCGGCATTGCTCATGCACAGATGGCGTTCCGCTTCGACACCAAGGGCGATTTCTACGGGGCTGGCGCGCCCGAACCGGCATGGGTCGGCAAATGGGTCAAGGCTTACGACCCCCGCAAGGACAGCACCTATCCCGGCGGTTCAGGCTCTCATCGCGCGCTGGACGAAAGCACCTATGAATGGACGGACAATCCCGGCCTTCATGCTCTGACATGGGCGCTGGGCCGCTGGTCGAACGGTAAGCGCGTCTGCGGGATCGGCGCGCCGGTATCCACCATCCGCGTGGCCGATTTCGTCGAGTGCGCCAATGTGTGCGAGGCGAACGGCTGGAAGGTCGGCGGCGTCGAATGGACCACGGACAGCAAGTGGGACACGCTCAAGCGGATGCTTCAGGCTGGGGGCGCGGTCCCGACGCAGACCGGCGCGATGATCGGCTGCCTCGTCTCCACGCCGCGCACGGCCATTGCGACCATCGAAGGCCGTCATCTCCATGACGGCCTGTCCATCGCCGCATCCAAGAGCCGCCGCGACCGCTTCAACAGCGTCATCCCGCGCTATGTCGATGAAGACAGCGATTGGGCTGTCGTGTCCGGCAAGGTCGTGTCGGAACCTGCCTATGTCACGGCGGACGGCGGCGCGCGCACCAAGGAAATCGACTTCCCGCTGGTGCAGGTGTTCTCCGGCGCGACGGCGACCCAGCCGGGTCAGCTTGCCGCCTACGCCATCGTCAACAGCCGCGAGGCCGGGCCGTTCACATGGACGACCGGGCCTGAATGGATCGGCCTCAAGACGGGCGATGTCGTCTATCTGAACGTGCCGGAAGAAGGCCTGAGCAATCAGCCCGTCCTCATCACGCGCCGCTCTCCCGACCCATCGACCGGCAAGGTGTCGTTCGCGGGCGAGACGGAAACCTATTCCAAGCACGCCTATGCGCTGGGGCAGAGCACGACGCCGCCGCCGCCGTTCAGCTTGTCCGCGCCTGACCTGAAACCCGCTGCGCCTGTGGAGACGGCATGGTCCGTCGCAGGCACGACATCGGGCGAAGGTTTTCCGGCTCTGATCGTGTCCGGCACAAGCGAACTTCCTTCCGCCGACGCTATCGTGATCGACTATCGGCTGTCCGGGGTGAGCGAGTGGAAGAATTCGGCCATCGTTTCAGCCGTCGAGCCGGTCAGTCATGTGATCGCACCGCTCGAATCTGAAACCGCCTATGACGTGCGGATCGGCTACCGCGTCAGCACCATCGTCGGCAACTTCACGATCTTCTCGAATGTCACGACTGGCCTGGGCAAGATCACCGAGATCGAGGGCAGCCTTTCGGACATAGACGCGGAACTGGCCCAGCTCGACGCCGACACCGCCCAAGCCCTGATCGACATAGCCGCGGCTCAAGCGACCATCACCTCCATGCAGAGCGATGCCGCCGCGATGCAGGCGGCGCTCACGACGGCGCAGGGGCAGATCACGGCGCAGGGCGCGGATATTCTTGCGAACGCGGACGACATCGCCACGGTGCAATCGACCCTGAATAGTCAGGGTGCGTCGATCACGACGCTTCAACAGACGGCGAGCGACCATACGGGCCAGATCGCGACGATCAATTCGACCCTGACGACGCAGGGCGGGTCTATCACGACGCTCCAGTCCTCCGTCACCACCCTGCAAGGCAGCGTCTCGACACTTTCATCCACCGTATCGACGCAGGGTGCGAGCATCAGCGCGGCCCAGACGGCCATCACCGCGCTTCAGGGCAGTATGGCGGCGCTGACGGTGCAGGTCACGGCCTCGACGCCCAATCTGCTGCCCTATGGCAGTTTCGAAAACGGGATGACGGGGTGGAACGTCACTGGCGGCACGGGATGGGCGTCAACCTATGGCTCGTATGGCAGCTACCTGAACAACCTGACCGCCAGCACGGGCGCGGGAACCAGTCATGTCACGTCCGACAAGTTCGCGGTCGGGGCAAGTAGGCCCTATGTGGTGACCGCCGACAGCTATTTCGTCACCAGCGGCGAGACCAGCCCGTCCGATGCGCGATGCCGGGTCGAACTGCTCTGGTACGACGGAGCGGGCGCGCAGATCGGCGGGATCGTTGCCGGTCCATGGCGTAATGTCGATCACACCTTCTCGTCCGATGGAGCGGGCCATGCAGCGCTCGCGCTCGCCACCACGTCTCCGGCAGGCGCGGCGTGGGTCGCGGTGCGGTTAGCCAACTACACCGCCTACGCCCTGCCCAGGACCATCGGCTGGCGGCAGGTCAAATTCGAGGAAGGTTCTGTTTGGACGGCCTACACGAGTGAGGCATCGTCCGCGCTGAGCTTTACCGCGATTTCGACGCTGAACGGCCAATACGCTACCTTGTCGTCCACGGTCGCGACGCACGGTTCGTCCATCACCACCAACGCGAATGCCATCACCACGCTTCAGGGTAATGTCGCCACGCTGGACTTGCAGGTAAAGGCCGGATCGTCAACCAACCTGATAGGCAACCCCGGTCCTACCAACGGGACGGCGGGCTGGTCGAATCTTTCCGGCTCGACCCTTGTTGTGAACAACGCCACGGGCGGCGACGACAAATATTTCCGTCTCGCATCATCGACCCTCACGCGCATGTGGGCGCAATATGAGCCTGTGACGATGGCGGCAGGGGCGACCTACGCCCTCCACGCCGACACTTCGCAGTCTGGGGCGGGGGCGACGGAATATCGCCTCGTCATCATCTGCCAGAACTCATCGAACAGGGAAGTCGGGAGACTCTACGGCGCGATCATGACGGCCCATGGCCGCGACTATAGCGGCAACAAGCGCATCGAGTCGGCCTGCATCGGCGTCACCCCGGCCGGGACCGCGAAGGGTTATGCGTTCTTCGAGGTGTGGGGGACGGGCAGCGGCGCGAACAGCTTCGACTTCCTGCGCGTGAAGCTGGAGCGCAGCACCTTCGTTACGCCCTACAGCTATGAAGCGGCAGTGACGCAATCTTTCGAAGCGCTCTCCACCCTGACGACGCAATATGCCTCCCTTTCGTCCACCGTCTCGACGCAGGGCGTGACGATCACCAGCCAGCAGACCGCGATCACGACGATCAACGGCAATGTGACGACGCTGTTCGGGCGCTGGGGCGTCGAGATCGACGTGAACGGTTATATTAGCGGCATCACGACGAACAATAACGGGTCGCGGTCGAACTTCATCATCCGCGCCGACCGCTTCGCCATCACCTCATCGGCGGGGGCCGGGACCGCCTATCCTTTCGAGGTCATCAGCGGCGTCACCTACATCAAGGACGCGATCATCAAGGATGCCAGTATCGGCACCCTCAAGATCGCCAAGGCCGCGATCTTCGATGTCAGTTACGATTCCGGCACCGGCAACGCGATCGGCACCGCATGGGTCACGGTCTGCTCGGCCACGCGGACGCGATATGATGCGGACTCGGTCTTTATCTTGACCTTCGGGGGCGTTGCCAATCTCGACGCGGATAACACAGCGGCCACCACGATGGGTATTTCCGTCGAAGAGAATGGCGTTTCGATCTGGAGCGCGATGGTCGGCCGTAACGATGCGGGGCGGCCCAAGCCTTTCTTTGGCCAGAAGATCATCACGCCGACCGCCGGGGCCAAAACCTACACGCTGCGGGCCAATCGCTCGAACAACACGAATACGACCGCGACGGTGTCGTCCGGGACCATCACCATCATGGAGGCGAAGAAGATCCTGTGACCGGCCGCATTTATTATGCGCTGTGCGATGCCAGCGGCGTCGTGAGCCGCGTCGGCATGGGGGATGCGGACACGCTTCCCACCGCGCCTGACGGCATGACGCGCCATGAGGTCAGCCGCGCCGACCATGCGCTGATCCAGAACTGTCTCGATGACAGCCTTGGCGGGCGAGCCGCCACCATCGACCCATCCACCCAGCAGCTTTCCATCCTCTGAAAGGACACGTCATGTTCAGCCTGGCTCTACTCATCGCGGCGACCAGCCCGTCTCCCGCCCTCACCACCGTGGTTCTGGACTATCGCGGCGCATGCGGCGGATCGTTGATCGAAACCCGCCGCCGCGAGCGGATCGAACGCAATGCCCACAAGGTCATCCGCGAGGCGAAGCAGGCAGGGCGCGAAGTCCGCGTCCTGATCCGCGACGACAGCGTTCCCGGCGGCCTGATCCCTGTGTCTGTATCCGCGCGGGGCTACGACGCACCCGTCATCAATCGCAGCTTTGCCTGCGACTAAGGAGAACTCCCATGCTTCACCTGAAAACAGCCAATAACGAGCGGCTCGAAATCCCCGAAAGCGCCATCGTCGCGGTCATGAAGCCGAGCGACGGCGTGAACCCTTCGGGCCTGATCTACGACATGGGCAGCGGCCCGCAGATTGAGCAGCTTGCCGACCAATATGGCCACCTCAAGAAGATGGCGGTCGACGCTGCCGCGATCGTCAATCCGATCGAGGTGCGCATCATCGAGCAGCATCGGGTCGGCGAAGGCGAGGAAGCGATCATCGCCCATCAGGAAGGCCGCATGTTCTTCAGCCGCCTGCGGATCGTCGGCCGGAAGGAAAAATTCGGGGATGAGAATGGCGTGAACGCTGTCCTCTACGTCGATCTGCTCGGAAAGCCGATGGCGCTTCAGGTGGCAGATACGCTGGATGAAATGGACGGCGTGGAGCCGGAAACGAAGCCTGCGCGCAAGGCGAAGGCTGAGCCGAAGAATATCCCCGCAACGCAGGAAGGAAACGCACAATGACCGAACCGACGATCGCCGAACTCGACCAGCAGATTGCCGATCTCCAGCGCCAGCGCGATCTGGCCTCGCTGAATGGATCAAAGGCAGTGAAGGCCGCCCTTGTGGCTGGCAAGGTCGCCACGCTGGCCGAAGACCTTGAGGCGCTTCTGCCAGACCTCTCCAATGAAAGCGTGGCTGCCCAGCAGGCGCGCAATGTCATCAGCGTCATTCGCAACGTCCGGGGACTGGTGGATGGCGAGATTTCGCGGATCGAGGCGCTGGTCGAGCCTGAGCCGGAAGAACCCGCAGCATAATATCAGCATCGCGGGGGACCGCATCATGGCACAAGGAAATGCGGCGATGACGCCATGGACTGAAGCGTTGATCGCGAAATATGGGTGGATATGGCTCGGCCTGACCTTCGGGCTGGCCGCGAAATACGCGCTGCTCATCAAGCGTGGGGTGAAGATCAAGCCGGTCCTTGTGCTGGCGGATCTTCTGTTGCTGCCGATGGTGGCGCTCATCGCCTTCTGGCTGGTCAGTCAGGCGGGCGTGCATGGCGAGGGCGCGGCATTGATGACGGCGGCGGCCACGGTCGGGGCTGATCGCGTGGTGAAGCTCTATACCGACCGCTTCCTTCGCCAGGTCGACGCGGCGCTGATGGAAAGCGTCGTCCAGCACAAGGCCGCGATCCGTGAAGAGGTGCAAACCGAGATGAGCGCGGAACGCGTCGTGCACGACATCGCGAGCGGAAAGCGGTCGCTGGACGGCTGAGCCAACCTGACGCGATCAGACAGATGCAGGGCGCTTCGGGCGCCTTTTTTCATGGGGAAATGAGATGGATCAAGCAGCGCTGCAACGGCGGCTGGCTTCGCTCGACTATTATCAGGGCGCGATTGACGGTCAGATCGGGCCGGTCAGCAAGGCGGCAATCCTCGCCTGCCTGACCGATGGGCCGGATTATCCCATTACCGATAGCGATGTGGCGGAGGCAGCGCGCGATCTGGGCGTGGACCCGGCCAAGGTCTGGGCGGTCTACGACGTGGAATCGACCGGCAAGCCTTTCATTGAGGGGCGACCGACGATCCTGTTCGAGCCGCACCGCTTCAGCAAATCGACGGGCCACCGATACGACAACAGCCATCCCGCCATTTCATCGCGGACATGGAACCGGAAGCTGTATCCGGCCAGCCAGAAAGGCCGGTGGGATCAGTTGCTGGCAGCCGTTTCGCTGGACGTGGATGCCGGGTTCATGTCGGCCAGCTATGGCGGCTTCCAGATCCTCGGCGAGAACTATGCAGTCTGCGACGCGCATGATCCTTGGGCCTTCGCATGGCGGCAGTCCCGCACCGAGGGCGACCAGTTGGATGCCTTTGTCCGGTTCGTGATCGGCAACCGGCTGCAAGGTGCGCTCCAGCGCGGCGATTGGGCCGCCTTCGCCAAGAGCTACAACGGCACGGCATTCAAAGAAAACTTCTACGACACGCGCCTTGCAGCCGCCTATGCGGCGCGGCGCGCCACGCTTCATTAAGCCTGAAAGGAAACATCCATGAATGAAGTCAATGCGACGCAGCTTGCCGCTGCGGTGCGCCAGATCGCGCTTGCGGTCGGCGGCTATGCCATCGGGCGCGGCTGGCTGGAAGAGGATACCCTGACCGCGATCGTCACCGTGGCGGTTATCGCGGTGCCCTTTGTATGGGGCCAGTTTCGCACGCGCCGGCTGGCCCAGAAATGAACTGGATCGCCGGGTTCGTGACGGGCGCGTTCACAGGCGCGTTCGTCCTGATCGCTCTGCTCGCGGGCTGGGCTTATCGGATCTGGAAGGAGGACATCGAATGGTGATCCCCCTTTCTTCGCTGGCGGGCTTCAACTGGAAGTTGGTCGCGGCAGTGGCGGCGGGAGCGCTGATGTGCGCCCCGGTCGCCTATTGCTCTGGTCGACATGACGCCACCGTGACGGCCAGCGCCAAGGCGGAAGCAGCCGCGCAGAAGGTGCTGGCATCCGCTGCCCGCGCCGAAAAGGCGGCGGCCATGGTCAGCCTGAGCCTTCACGCCAAAACGGCAACGGACATCAAGGAATTGCGGGAGATTGTGAGTGAGCAAGCGACTGATGATGCTGTCGGCGCTGGGATGCAGCGCCTTCTTGAGCGCCTGCGGGAAAGAGCCGCCCGCTAGGCTACCCGTGCCGCCTGAATATCTGTCCTGTGCGGAAGAACCTGTTCCACCGGCTCCGGCTGGGCCGCAGGGCACTTTCACCGACGCGCAGGCTTCGGGCTATCTGGTCGACGTGATGGAGGCCGGGGCGGACTGTCGCAACAAGGTCGCGGCGGTCAGGGCGTGGTCAGAAACCCCATGAACGCCTGTGCCGTGGTGATGAGAATCGCCATACCGATCAACAGGGCGGCAGCGACATAGAGCCAGTCCTTCAAGGCTCTTCCTCTATCCTCACCAGCGGGTGAGCGTAGAAGCGCCCGCGCGTTCCGTTTGATTGGCAATGGCTGTCGCGGTGTCCGAACCCAGCCTGGATGGCTGCGTCCTCGGCTGCCTCGCGGGTCGGGTGCCAACGGCCTGTGGTTTTGGGTGTGACGTAACGCCATTGGGTCATGCGGATTGCGCCCTCTCCACGATGTAACGCACGGCCAACGCGGTGCGCTTCTCGATTGGGGCCTGTCCCCTTTCCATCTGGCCGATCAGAACGCGGGACACACCAATCGCTTCGGCAAGCTGGTCCTGCGTCATGTCCGCATCCCTGCGGAGCGCCTTGAGTTCATCGGGTTGCATCGCGCCTGTCCATCCCTTATCTTCAACCCTATCCCCGCCCCGGTCTGATCCACCGGGGCGGGGGGCTTCTAGATTTCGACTGTGAAGCTGAACTTCACTTTCCAAATCCGAAGCCGGATCGAGAGGGTCATACTCTCTTTCCTTTCGGGTTTGTCAGCGGGCTAACCGGGTTGGTATCGCCGTCTGACAAAGACATTGATAAGCTACTTATCATTCCTGCGCAAGCGGAAAATGATAGGTAGCTTATCTTTTTTGAGATTAGCGCACTCGCAATGTTTCACCTATGTTCTCGCTATGGGAACGAAGAGAATCGAGTGCGTGCTGGATTGCTGGCGCTTCGGGGTGCCGGTCTGCGTCTGGTGCAATCGCTGCGGCCACTTCATTGTGTCGAAGGGGATGATGGATTGGACGCGGCGTTTCCCGAAGCTGTCGGGCGCGCGGCGGGAAGCTCTTGAAAAGCGTATGGTCTGCTCGCGCTGCGGGTCGAAGAGCATCAATGTCCGGCCCGGTGACAGCCCACGGATATGGCGGGGGAATCGGTAGCTGCGCTTTACACGCGGAAGCCAAGGTATTGAAAATAAAAGGCCGCTTTTTTGGCCGTTTTACAGCCAAAAGGCCGGAAACTCTGGTTTTTGCAGAGCTTGGAAGGCTAGTGCTCTACCATTGAGCTATACCCGCTAAACCCCAGCAAAAGCTAGGCTTTTTGCCTATTCGCCATCCGATTGGTTTGCAAGTCGGTTTGCAGACTGTCTCTCGGATATGAGGCGGCCGATTGCCACTACTACCTTACTCCCGTCAACATAAACTTTTCGAATGTGCCCAACGCGCTCTGGCGTCCAGCCCATCAAATCGCCGATTTCCTTGTCGGCCCGGCTGATCCTTCACCTTCGCCGGCGCCTTCAGCGTCTTTGGCTGCCCGGCCCGATGCCCCCTGGTGAGCGGAACCGATGGGACAGCATCCATCCATGCCTTTGGTCCGGCTCAACCTCAATGGACGATCACCCGCCCACATCGTGCGCGCCGCCTTCGGACGCCGGGTTGGTCGATTCGGCGACAGCGACCGGCGACACGATGGCGAGAGCAAGCGACAGGGCCGGGTCCGCCTCCCGCTGGGCGAAGATGTGGATGGCCGATACGAGATCATGTTCCAACGGAAAATGGCTCAAGGCCTGGGGCGACACCCTCCGCAGAAAATCGGTGGCGATGCCATTGAACACCACATGATAGTGGCGATCCTCAAGGTTCATCAGGCTGAATTGCCATCGAACCCGGCTCACAATCTTCCGCTCCTCCGGCGCGCCGACTTTCAGACCGCTGTCCGCGCCGGAACGCATGGATACATATCCCATTTCCTCCAGTGAACGGACAGCCTGCCTGAAGACCAGGCGGCTGACTGAATAGCGGGCCAGCAATTCCTTTTCATTGCCAAGATGCTGGCCTTCGCGCCAGCCAAGAGCGATGATATCCGAAATGATCTGTTCGCCCAGCAGTTCAGAGCGCTTGAGTTGCCGGACGTTTCCAAACAACTTCAGCGCGCGTGATTTGGGCTGCGCCGGTTCCCGGCTCGTCGCCGCCGACGCAAGAAGCCGGAGCGACCGGTTCAGAATTTGCTCTTCGGTTTCGAGCGCCTCCTGGAGCCTCCCGTTAATCATCGAGTCGATCTGGCCGATACGCAAATAGCTTATGTCCGCGATTATGCCCGCGACGGCCTCATCGGACAGATGGGACCTGAGTGCGGCGCCAGCCACGATCTGGACGCAAACGGTGATGAGAGCCTCAATCACCGGGTTGGCGATCACTTTGCAGAAAGCGCCATATGCTTCGAGAGAGCCGGCAAGATGCTGCCCGGATTTCAGCTTCGAGACAGCACCCGCGAAGAGTTTGGGGTCCAGTTCGACGCGGGAAAGGGACTGCAGCAGCAACCTGTCGAGAATGGTCAGCAAACGAATGGCGGATGTCGGCTTCACGGTCCGATAGCGCAGATAGGGGGTCATATAGCGGGCGACAGAGAGCGCGTCCGGGCGCGTCACGAACAGACCGCCCGCCTTCCCTCGCCGCGCTTCGACCAGGCCGCACCCTTCGAGCATCGCGACGGTTTCCCGAATGACGCTGCGGCTTGCCTGAAACTCCTTGGCGAGCGCCTCCTCATTTCCAAGGAATGCGTCGGGGCCAAGCCCGCGACTCGCGATCTGGCCGATCAGCCTGACCGCCATCTGCTCGGACAGCTTGCGATCCGATAAGAGCTGGCCGTCCGCGAAATCATGCATCCCATTTCCCTTCAGCGCACCGCCGCCTGTTACCCAACTATCGCGCCCGTGCATCATCGCGCGCGGTCGTGCGCGCCGATCTGGCCCCTCCATGCTTAGCATGGGCTGGCCAGATCACCATCGCCACCGTCCGCATCACAGCACGACGTCAAAGGCTCATAAAGTTCTTGCCGTGAACGATACGCTAGTATACTCTTTAAAAAATCGCCGAGCACTTCCCTTGGGAAATTCGGCGGGAGAAATCCATGCATAAGTTTTTTTATGTAGGAAAATCATGATATTGTTAAAAATCCCATGGAAATGAGGCGCGACGTTCTGGCGATGCGCCATAGGCGCGCCATTACGGTAGTACCATTATTAGAGAGGTCAACGCGTTTCCAGCCTGGCATGCAGGCTCGGATGGTTTTAGATGACGGGACGAAATCATGACAAACAAGCCTTCTTTCAAACCGTTGCGGGTCGCGGTCGTGGGTCCAGGCGGAATCGGCGGAGCCTGCATCAAGGAGATCCTGCGTGAGCCTGCGCTCGACCTGGTCGCCGTTCTCGCCTTCAACCCTGCCAGTGCGGGCAAGGATGCAGGAGAACTGGTAGGCAAGCCGTCAACCGGCATCACTGTCACCAATGATGTGGAATCATTTCTTGCGGTTCCGGCCGATTGCGTGGTGTACGCCGGCGCGCCGCCATTCGATACATTCATGGAAGATCTTGCCGTGCGCCTGCTCGAAAGCGGCTGCAACGTGATCTCGTCGACCGGCTTTTTCTTCCCCCCCGCTCAAGGCGAAGAATCCTTGCGCCGCCTGGAGGACGCCTGCCGGCGCGGAAACGCCAGCTTGCATGGTACAGGCGAAAATCCCGGCTTCATGCTGGAGCGCCTTGCCGTCACCGCCTCGGCCGTAGCCAATACGATCGAGCGGATCAGCGTGGAGGAAGCCGTCGACTGCTCGCGCATCGTGGGTGAAGCGATGAAGCAGTTCGGCTTTGGCCGCGACCCCGCCGAAATGCAGGCGGGCGGCCCGCTGGACCCTGTGTGGCGAAAATATCTGTTCGTCGAATCGGTTCATCAGACGGGCGTGCAACTATTTGGCGAGCGGCCCGACCGCGTCGAACATAAGCCGTCCTATCATCCGGCGCAGGAAACGATCGAGCTTCCCATCATGACGATCGAACCGGGCCAGGTCGGCATCATTAACCATCGATTTGTCGGCTTCTATGGCGATGATCCCAAAATATCGCTCGAAGTCACCTGGTATTTGCGGCGGCAGGACGCCCCGTTCGACAATATCGGCTCCTCCGATCACTGGCGGATCGAGATTGAAGGAAAGCCTACCTCGATCCGTATCGACGCGGCGGCCCTGGCATCGGTCGATCGCAATAGCGAACTGCACGAAGGCGATCCGACGATACCAAGCTATTATATAACGGCGGCGCTCATCACGCAGGCCATCCCGGTGGTTTGCGCGGCGCCTGCCGGTATTGTCTATCCGCAATTCTTCTCGCATGGCGGGACTTTGCAGAAGTTCCGGAACGGCCAGTCATCCTGATCATTGCGATAAGGCCGCTGGAGGGTGCAAATTATGGATTTGACCGGACAAGTTGCCGCGCTTGCGGCGCAGGTCAGGGCCCTTCAGGACCTCATGGAGATCCGCAGGCTGAAATCGCAATATGTCAAATGCAATGATGGCGGTTGGCCGGGTCGTCCCACTTCTCACATGGGCTCGATGGACGAATTATTTGTCGAGGACGGGATCTGGGACGGACGGCCAGCGCTGCCGATGAAAGCCGGGCGCGCCAGCATCAAGGACTGGGTCGAATCCGAATTGCGCGCCGTGCCTTTCGCCATTCACAATGTGATGAACGACTTCATAGAAGTCGACGGCGATACTGCGCGAGGAACCTGGCAATATGTGCTGATGGCCACGATGCCCGATGGCGAACATCTGGGTTTCAGCGGCAATTATCACGAAACTTACGTCCGTACGCTGGAAGGCTGGCGGTTCCAAACCATTCGGGCCGAAACAACCCGCATCTGGCGTCAGGAACAGGGATGGGGCGCGGCGCCATCGGAACCTGCTGCCCCAGCAAGCTGACGGCCAGACACGGTCGTTAGCCCGAACATAACAACATATATCCACAGGAGAGCAGCATGGAGGAAGAAGCATGGCGGCTTCGGAACATCGAGGCGATCAAGCAGTGCAAAGCACGTTATTGCTATAGTGTCGATGCGCGGGACTGGTCCGGTTTCGCCAGCGTTTTCGCGCCGGACGCGGTCTGGGACATCAGCGGATGCATGATCGCCCGTCATCCCGAAACCGGCGAGTGGAACAGCATCGGCAGCAGCTTCTCGCTCGAAGAACTGGAGGAGTTCTCCCGCGCGATCCAGCCGGTGGCGGGAGCCGAGGCGATCGCCGCCGCGGGCAAAGCCGCGATGATCGGCAAGTCTTCATTTCACAAACTATTCGCCCCGATCATCGAATTCACGGCGGCGGATCAGGCAAAGGCGATCTGGCCGTCGGAAGACCATGTTCACGCGTCGGACGGCCCGTTCGTCTACATGAACGGCATTGGATATTATCATGAAACCTACGAACATCTGGACGGACGTTGGCGTATAAAAACCTGCAACGTCTCCCGTATCTTCCTGACCATCAGATAACATTCGCCCCGGGCGGATATCCCGGCGCTGTCAGGATCGTTGCGCATCGCCTCGATACCATGGATGGCCGCCGCTTCCCGCTCGCATCCCAGGAGATAAGGCATGGACCCCAAACCGATCAAGCTGGTGTCGATCCTGACGAAGAATCCCGCACTCTCCTTTCAGGAGTTTCAGGATTATTATGAGAACAAGCATTGTAAAACCATCAAGTTGATTCCCGGCGTGCAGCGCTATTTCCGCCGCTACCTCCAGACCCTGCCGGGCGGAACGGTGCCGTTCAGCGAGGAGCCGGTCTTCACCGCAATGGCCGAATTGTGGTTCAACAGCCGTGAGGATCTCGAATTCGCGCTACGCCGGAGCGCAGACCCGGAGATCGCCAACATATTGGTTCCTGACGAGAAGTTTCTTTTCGACCGGGAAAAGATGCGGATTTACACGGTCGACGAGCGCTTCTGAATCGCGCTGCGGAGACGCTTCACGCTCATGCTCCGGACAGTCGCGCACAGGATTCGTGCCGGTCATGAGCATATTTTCGACAATTTGGACAGCAGCGGCGCGATCGGCGGTGAGCCGAAGATGATTTGGAGAATCCAGAAATGAATGGTCAACTACAGGACAAATCCATCATTGTGACGGGAGCCGGAAAGGGCATCGGCCGTTCGGCCGCCCTGACCTTCGCAAAAGAAGGGGCATCTGTCGCATTGGCCGGGCGAACACGATCCAGCCTGGAGGAGACGGCTGAACTGATCCGCGGCGGGGGCGGAAAATGCGTCGTCATCACTGCGGACGTAGCTCAGGACGAGGATTGCGCGCGGCTGATCAGCGAAACCGTGGCGGCGTTCGGCGGCCTGTACGGCGCGTTCAACAATGCCGCGATCGACGGAGAGCGCAAGCGGCTCGCCGACTATACACCGGCCGAGTTCGAGGACATCATCGCCACCAACCTGCGGGGAACCTGGAATTGCATGCGCCATGAAATCCTTTGGATGCAGGACCATGGCGGCGGAGTCATTCTCAACGTGTCATCGGCAACGACCCAGCCGGCGGAAGCCTATATGGGTCTGTATGTCAGTTCCAAATATGGCATCCATGGACTGACGACGACTGCGGCGCTCGAATATGCGGAGGCCGGAATCCGCGTCAACGTCCTGGTGCCCGGCGCGATCGGCACGCCCATGATGGACGAGGTGCTCGATTCCCAACCGGGCATGCGTGAGGCGGTCGTCGGACGCATTCCGCTCAAGCGGCTCGGCCTGGCACAGGAAATGGCGGACGCGGCGGTTTGGCTGCTGTCTGAGCGCAATGGCTACATGACGGGTTCGAGCGTCACGATCGACGGAGGCTATGTCCTCGTCTGACGTTCGCAAACGGGAGGCGGATGTGTGATCAAACTGGTAATACTGCTCAAGAAGCGGGCCGACATGTCGCATGATGACTTCAGGCGTTATTATGAGGACCATCACTCCAAGTTGAATTTGGAGATTCCTTATGTACGCCGATATTTTCGCCGCTACCTGACTCCGATCGCCACGCCTTCCTCGGAAGGGGTCGGCGCGACGAACTTCGATGTCATGGCCGAACTGTGGTTCGACAACCGGCAAGACATAGATCGGGCGATGGCGTTCGTCGCGGAAACAGACCTGGCGGTGGCCCTGCGACAGGATGAAGAAAATCTCTTCGACCGAAAGAAAAGCACCTTCTACCTGGTGGAGGAATTCGAGACAGACCGGGCGACGGGCGCCAACTTCAGGGTTCCTTGAGAACATGGACGGTCAGGCTCTGGTCCATGCATAACGATATCGCACTTCGATTCCCGACAACCCTCATGAGAGTGAGACATCATCATGAAAAAACCACCGAAGCTGATCGCGCTGATTAAACGGAAGTCGGGCATATCCTTGCAAGATTTCATCCATCATTATGAAAATAACCACGCACCGCTGGTGGCGTCGCTGCTCCCCTATTCGGCGACCTATGTACGAAATTATGTGTTCGAAGATGCGCAAATCCAGCCGCTTCCGGCAATGGGCGGCGATTACGATGTCGTCACGGAGGTGACCTTCGCATCCCTCCAGGACTTCGAAGCCTTCAAGGAAGGCGCCGCCCGTCCCGATGTGATCGAAAAGATCCAGCAGGATGAACGAAACTTTCTGGAACAGGATAAGACCCGGCTCCTGATTGTGCAGCCTTATTAACGTCGGCGCACCGAACGCCTTCGTAAAAATTCGAATCGCGTTAGCTTAAGGAATGATTTCGAATGGTTCAGCGTAAACTGGGCGTGTCTTGGCGAGCCCAGGCCACTACATTGGTTATGGCCGCCATTATTTCGGCCTGTTCTTCGTCGGTATCGCGGATAGCGACATCAGACGACATCGGCGCCAGGGACAACTGGCCCGGACATGGCCGGGATTCCGATGAGCAGCGGTTCAGTCCATTGCAGCAGATCAACGCCGGCAATGTGGATAAGCTGGGCCTCGCCTGGTCTCTCGACCTCGATGAAGTCTCTCTCGAGGCCACGCCAATCGAGGTGGACGGGGTGATCTATTTCAGCGGCGGCCGAGGCTTCGTTTACGCAGTCGACGCGATATCGGGAAAGTTGCTCTGGCAATATGACCCCGAACTCAACAAGGACAATCCCCGCGAAGCGCGTCTGACGATGAACATCAACAGGGGCGTCGCCTACTGGGATGGCAAGGTGTACATCGCGCTGAAGGACGGCCGGATGGTCGCGGTCAACGCGAAGACCGGCGAGCCGGTCTGGATCTCGCGGTTTTTGAGGGCAGGCGACCTGTCCACAAGTACGGGCGCTCCCCGCATCTTCAACGGCAAGATCATCATCGGCAACAGCGGGGCGGAGTTCGGAGCGCGAGGCTATGTCACCACCCTCGACGCGCAGACCGGCAAGATGCTCTGGCGCTTCTTCACGGTGCCCGGCGACCCGGCGAAAGGCTTTGAAAATGACGCCATGGCCATGGCCGCAAAGACCTGGTCCGGCGAATGGTGGAAATATGGCGGCGGCGGCACGCCCTGGAACGGCATTTCCTTTGACCGCGAATTCAATCAGATCCTGATCGGCACGGGCAATGGAGGTCCCTGGAACGGCAAATTCAGGTCGCAGGGCAATAAAGCCAATCTGTTTCTGGCTTCGGTCGTTGCCGTCGATGCGGACAGCGGACAGTATAAATGGCATTATCAATATAATCCCAACGATGTCTGGGATCGAAAGGCCACCTCCGACATCATACTCGCTGACCTGCCGATCGGAGGACAAGTCCGAAAGGTCATGATGCAGGCCCCCAGTAACGGTTTCTTTTACATCATCGACAGGCAGGACGGAAAACTTCTGTCGGCGGAAAAGATCGGCAAGGTGAATTGGGCCGACCGGATCGACTTGAAGTCGGGGCTGCCTGTCGAGCGCGCGGGCATCCGCTATGAGGATGCTCCCTTCACTATCTATCCGAATGATTTTGGCGCCCACAACTGGCAGGCTTCTTCTTACAATCCCAATACCGGGCTGGTCTATATTCCGTACATGCAGGGCGGGATGACATACAGCCATACCAAAGAGGCCGAGCAGCAGGTCACGGAAGATCCCGGCAGGATGCGGGTAAGGATCGGGGTCGATGCCGCCCGCTATAACGATCCGAACGACCCGCTTGACGGCAAGGGATCACTGCTCGCCTGGGACCCGGTCGCTCAGAAACTGCGCTGGAGGGTGGATTATCCCACGTCCAAAAATGCGGGGACCATGACGACTGCCGGCAATCTTGTCTTTCAGGGCAACAACCAGGGCCTTTTATACGCTTATGATGCGACAAACGGCCAGCGTCTGTGGACCTTCGACACCAAATTGGGCATTGCCGCGCCGCCGATCACCTTTTCGGTCAAGGGCAAGCAATATATCTCACTGTTGGTCGGAGCAGGTGGTACGACCGGAGGCCAGCAAGGCTGGAAATATGGCGTTCATCCCCGCCGGTTGCTGACGTTCGCGCTGGATGCCAAAGGCAAGCTTCCATCCACGCCCGCTCCTGATTTCAGCATTAATCCTTTGGATGATCCGTCCATCCCGATCGATCCACGAAAGGTCGAACGCGGCCAGAAAATCTTCTACGGCTTCATGTGCAGCATGTGTCATAGCGATCTGGCGCCGAGCGCCCTGGCTCCCGATCTGCGCGAATCCGCGATAGCGTTCGATAGGGACGCGTTCAAGGACCTCCTCCGGCACGGAACGCTGATCTCCCGCGGCATGCCTCAATATGATGATCTGACCGACGCGGAGATGGACGATCTTTACTATTTCATCCGCGAGGGCGCACGACAAGCCACGAACGGGGATACGGACGCAGCCCAAAAAGGTCAGTCACGAACCCCGGGATACTGATGTTCATAAGTCAGCATAATATTAATAATGATTATATCATGACTTGAATACCAAATTACCTTTTTCATACTATATTTCATCACATAAAAAGGGGAGAAGTTATGAGATTCA
The DNA here is from genome assembly GCA_900100475.1 of Sphingobium faniae. Classification (GTDB taxonomy): domain Bacteria; phylum Pseudomonadota; class Alphaproteobacteria; order Sphingomonadales; family Sphingomonadaceae; genus Sphingobium; species Sphingobium faniae. Next base: position 230,849 of record FMTU01000007.1, read on the forward strand.
GGTTCCATTTCCTGTTGTCGACCGCATTGACCATTGCCGCACCCAATGTTGCAAATGCGCAAGCCGACGCGGCAACCCAGAGTGGGGGTGGCATCGCCGACATCGTCGTCACAGCACAACGCCGGGCCGAGCGACTTCAGGACGTGCCGATCGCAGTGAGCGCTGTCACTGCCGGCAATCTGGCGCAGCGCGGCATTACTGATCTCACCAATCTGGAATCGTCGGTGCCTGGCCTTAACGTGTCGAAGAACGGAGCGACCGCCATTCCGTTCTTGCGAGGCGTCGGTTCCAATGCCGCGAACCCGAACAACGAACCGTCGGTGGCTCTCTATGTCGACGGTATCTATATCGGTGCGCCATTCTCCAACCTGTTCGGGTTCAATAATATTGATCGTATCGAGGTCTTGAAGGGGCCGCAGGGAACCTTGTTCGGTCGCAATGCCACCGGCGGCGTCGTCCAGATCATTACTCGGACACCCAGTCACGATACCTCTGTCGAAGCCCAGGCAGGCTATGCGAACTATGACACGATCTCGTTGGGCGCATATGGAACGACAGGACTGTCTGAAACGGTGGCTGTCGATCTCGCGATACAGTATAGAAATCAGAGGGATGGCTGGGGACGCAATATCACTCTCGATGTAGATAACAACCGATCAAAGGAGTTTTCCGCCCGATCGAAACTGTTGTTCACCCCGACCGACCGCACGAAGATAACTTTGGCGGGCGATTATTCGTACAATCGCAATAGCTATACGACCTTCCACATCCCCAAAGGTTCGCTGGGCCTCGACGGGCTGCCGCATTATTACGGCCCCTATGACAGCGACGTGGATACGCCGACTATTATATTCGCCCGTGCGCGTGGCGCTTCACTGACGATCGAACAGGATCTGGACTTCGCCACTCTGGTGAGCACGACGGCCCGCCGCCTCAATCGTGGCCGCTATGCCTTCGACCGCGACGGCACCAATATACCGGCGGTGATTGCCGATCTTCGCTATCATACCAACACCTGGTCGCAGGAGTTGCAGCTCGTAGGCGAGAAAAATGGCGGCTTCGTATGGCAAGTGGGCGGATTTTATTTCAAAAGCGTTTCCGCCTACGACCGCGCAGACATCATTACGCCCGACGCCAACGGCGTGTTGACCACGACGACGATCTATGGTCGTCAGCCGACGAAATCCTTCTCATTATACGGTCAGGCCACGTGGCAGATCCTCCCGGGCACGGAAATCACGGGGGGCCTGCGTTACACCGACGAAAAGCAGCGGGCGATAAACAATGTCAACGGGTTCGTCTTTCCTGACCGGAGTCAGGGATTCAACAAGCTCACCTGGCGCGCTGCGATCAATCAGACGATCGCTTCCGACGTGAAGGTCTATGCCTCCTACAATCGCGGCGTGAAGTCAGGCGGCTATGACCTGCTCGACCCGACGAGCGCAGGATTCAAGCCTGAGATCCTCGACGCCTACGAAATTGGGTTGAAGAGCGATCTTTTCGACCGCCATGTGCGCCTGAATCTCGCCGCCTTCTACTATGACTATCGGGACATCCAGGTCACGGCCGTCCGCAACCAGCTCACAGCCACGTTCAACGCGGCGGCGGCCACCATCAAGGGCGCCGAAATGGATCTGACGGTTGCTCCTGTACGCGGTCTTACCATCAATGCCGGCGCATCCTATCTCCACGGACGCTACAAGGATTTCCCCAATCCGGTCGCGTTCAATGCGGATGGCTCCGCCCATGTGTTCCCGAACAACAACGCGAAGGGCCGCACCACCAACAGGACACCGAAGTTCACCGGCTCCCTCGGAGCCAATTATGAATTCGAATTGGCTGGCGGAAACATGAATCTGGGCGCGAATGCATATTATAATGATGGATTTGTCTTTGACGACGTAGCGGGCAGGCTACGCCAGAGACACTATCAGGTCGTCAACGGCGCCATGGGCTGGACCACGCTGGACGAGAGGTTCGGCATCAGCCTCTGGGTCCGCAATATCTTCAACAAGATCTATCTGAGCCAGGCGGTCACCGGTCAGCTCGGCGACATTATCACCAATGCCGAACCGCGCGTCTATGGCGTCACCGCGAATGTGAAGTTTTGACATCTGGTCATTTCGACCGGCCACCAATGCGACAGTCGCATTGGTGGCCCATTCCCTTTCAGATCAATCGGCAAGGCGATGGCCCCATGCTGGAGACAAGCGCGCCTCCAGCCGGGGAAACGGTTTGCAGCCGATAATCACAGCGCCATTTATCAGATCATATGGGCACGATCAGCCCAATAGCGTTGCCGCAACTCCCGCTTCAACAGCTTGCCCATGGGGCTACGCGGCAGTTGCTCCATAAAATCAACGGACTTCGGACATTTGTAAAGGGACAGGCGATTGCGGCAGAATTGAATGATCTCCTGCTCCATGCCGGGTTGACGGCCAATTCCCGCGCGCAACTGCACCACGGCCCTGACCTGTTCGCCCATATCCTCGTCAGGCACGCCTATGACGGCGACATCCTCTATGAGTTCATGCTCGATCAGAATATTTTCTACTTCCTGGGGATAGATATTCACGCCTCCCACAATGATCATGTGACTTTCGCGGTCGGTCAAATAGAGGAAACCCGCTTCATCGAGATAGCCTATATCGCCCAATGAGGCGAAGCCGTCGTCGTCATACAGCAGGTCAGACTTCGCCGCATCGTCATGATAGGAAATGCGCAAGCCGTTGGACATCATGATCCGTCCCACTTGCCCTGGCGCCAGCGCCCGCCCCTGCTCATCAACGATCTTGATCCGACAATTCGCCGCCGGACGGCCGACCGATCCGGGATGGTCCAGCCATTCCGCCGAATTGATGAAGCTATGGCCGAAAGCTTCCGTGCCGGCATAAAGTTCGTCGATCACAGGACCCCACCATTCGATCATGCGCCGTTTCAAGGCAATCGAACATGGCGCTGCGGCGTGGATGGCGTGCCGCAAGGAACCAGTATCGACCTGGCAGCGAATATCATCGGGCAGGGCCGACATGCGGCCGAACATGGTCGGAACGAAAAAGCCGTGCGTCACCCGATAATCCTGGATCGCCCGGAGAACCGGTTCAGGCGCGAATTTTTCGAAAGCGACGATCGTACCGCCCGCCCGCAGGACGGACATCATGAACCGGTTGGGCGCGGCGTGATAGAAGGGGCCGGGATTGAGGAAGACGCTATCGTCTCCCAATCCATATTGCGCGCGCAGCATCGCGAACCGCTGGGGCGGTTCCTCGGGCGGCGCGTCGGGCAATATCGTCTTCACCCCCTTGGGCCGCCCCGTCGTGCCCGAGGAATATAGCATGGACGGACCGCGCCGACGCGCGCCTGCGATTCTATGGCCGGGAAATGTCGGCAGGATCGCGTCCAGATCGGCGAAATCGCATGTGCTTCCACCCAGCATGTAAAGGACTGGCTTATTCTCCAGCCGTTCGACGACCAACTGCGACAGATCCTTCAGCCCATGATCCGCGACCAGCAGCTTCGCTCCGCTATCCCTGACGATGTAAGCGGCGTCATCGGGATTGAGATGGGTGGAAATGCACACATAGCGAATGCCGCTGTCCTTCGCGCCCCAGATCAACTCGGGATAGCGTGTGCTGTTGCCCAGAAGGAAGGCGACCGTTTCGCCTTCCTTCACGCCAGCCTTTTCAAACAGGTGCCCGACGCGATTGGCCTGGGCGACCAACGTCGCATAATCGACGGTCGCGCCGCTATCGGCCATGATGATCGCGGCCTTGCCCGGATGATCGCGGGCCACCTCCGAAGGATGCTGATAGAGGGGCGCGTCCGACATTGTGCCTTCTTGCGATCCCTAACCTCGCGCGCCGGAAAAACCTCTTTCCGCCCACGCCTTCCCTACTTCGCCGTTCCAGTGAATGACAGAACCTTCATCGAACATCAGGCTGATGTCGAGCGACTTGGCACGGCCCGCGCACGTATCATAGGGATGAACCATCGCCGTGGGCACCGTTGCGAACGATGGGTCGAAATCGACGACCATCTCTCCCAGTTCGCTGTCAACCACCAGGCGATGGCCCTTCATCCAGCCATTTTCCTTGGTGGCGAATTGCGTTTCGCGAACGGTCGCCGGATAAATCCGCTCATCCTGAAAGACCGCGGCGTTGGACATGCCAAGGGAGCCATCCTCCGCGCGCATCATATAGACATAAAATCCCCGGCCGCTGGGGAAGATGCCGTTCAGCCAGTTATGCCCCGCATATTTGCTGACATCACGAACACCGCGACTGTGATCGCGAATGGCATAGCCGTCGGATATGGTGAAAGACTGTTCGCCATAGGATATCGTGCCGGCGAATTTGCAGATCTGATCGATATGCATTGATCCCGCCATTGTTTGCGCCTGGAGCGAATTTCCCTTCATGTTCCAGACCGGCGCGATGCCTTCCAGCCTGAAGTCGAAGACGCACCGTTCCGAAGCCGTGATCTGCGGCCCGTTCTCGATCAGGTCGACCGCCGTCGATTTGACCATCGGCCCATCGAACCGCAAAATCGCCTGTTGCCCCGGTTCGGTCACTTCATAATGCGACAGGCCGCCGCTGACGGAACGGTCCGTGCTGGTGCGGCCATAGCCGCGATGGAAGGCCACCGTGCCGTCAGGAAAGGTTGCCAGAATATTCTCGCGCCAGAGCATGGGATCGCTGTGCCAGCGGCCAATGCTGTAGAAGAGGCTTGTCTTCGTTTCGAAACATGCCAGGCCAACGAAGAAATTTTCGCTCCACCATTTGGTGGAGGGTATGTCCTTCATCGGATATTCGTCGGGAATATAGGCTTGCTGCACGTCGTGGCCTTCCTTCATCCTGATTATTTGCCCCGCCGGAACAACAATGTCAGCAGGAACAGAACCGTCTTGACATCGAGCAGCTTGAGGGCCGCGCGCGCCTGATCGGGGGACAGAACCGCCTGGATCGGCAGAGCGCCCATGATCCGTCCCTCGATCACCAGATCATCGCCTTCGACCCGCAACGCCTTGACATCCATCAGCGAGTCATTGTCGATCGTTCGCAGTTGCATGATCCTTAGCCTTTCGTTTGCGCCAGCCGGACGTTCGCCGTCGCCAGTTGCGAAGCGATCCACCACATGATCATGGCGAGCAGGATAGTGGCAACGCCCCCCGCTTCCATCACCGTTCTCGACACTGACGCATTCATGACATTGAAGAGAATGAAATTGGTCCCGAAATGGCCCATCAGCGTGCCCATGGTCGTCAATACGGGAACGAGAAGCTGACGAACCCCCGTGAGTTGCGGCAGGAGAAAGGCGATCAGCGACGCCCCGAACAGTTCGGCGCTGGAATTCATGAACGACCATGTCAGCGGGGCCGTCGCCTTCCAGATCCACAGCGGCGCGGGTTCGAAATACGCCCACAGGCCGGTGCTGACGCCGACGATCTCACCGAAATAATAGCAGGTGACAGTGATCGCGCCGGTTTTCCAGATCAGGCTGCGGCGGATCGTTCCGGCCATCGCCTGCCTGTAGATAATCAGATAGACAACGCCGAAGCCGAAAGTGTAGCCCAGCGCGATATGCCAGGGAATGGTGCGATCGACCGCACTGAACAGGGCGATGCTGCCACCGGACGGATGGGTGACATGGCCCAGATAGCCGACCAGCGTTTCAAGGATGATGGAGGTGAAGGCGCCGATGACCAGCAGCGGCGGGACGAGCGAGCCGTCGCGGCGCGCCATCTTCAGCGAATACAGGAACACTGAAGCGGCCAACACCAGAGTCACCCAGAAAAAAATCGTCTGCAATGGTTCCGGCATCTGTAAGATCGGCGCCTGCGCGATCTGGCTTGTCACTCCCATCACCCTACTCCCCATTCATATCGGCATTGAGCCATGAAGCAAAAAAGCCACTTTCGGCTTGTCTTGAATATATTGGACAACAGACGCACTATACGCAAGCGATCAATTCCGGTTTTGAAAAGAGGTGAAGAATGGCTGCTTCGTTGCTGCCGATCAAAGGCGCGAGAAATCTGCGGGATATGGGTGGTTTACGCAGTCTGGATGGACGCGTCCTGCGTCATGGGATGCTGTTCCGTTCGGGGAGCCTGCATGAGATAGAGGCCGAATCGGCCGATGCCCTGGCCGCCCTTGGGTTGCAGACCATCTGCGATTTTCGCGCCCCCGACGAACGGCTGGATCAACCCACGCCCCTCGTCGGCGATCTTGTCGAGATCGTGTCGTGGGACGATGCCCAGGATCTGACCCATAGGGGGCTGGCCGAGGGCGAGATGCGCACGCGCGAAGACGGGCGCAGGGCCGTGATGAAGATCTACGAACAATTGCCGGTGCTGCATCTGGAGAAATATCGCGTCATGTTCGAACGGCTGGTCGCGGGCAAAGTCCCCATGCTGTTCCATTGTGCCGCGGGCAAGGACCGGACGGGCATCGCCGCCGCCCTGATCCTCGAAGCGATCGGGGTTTCCCGGTCGGATATATTGGAGGATTATGCCGCCTCGGAAAAACTCGTCCATTATCTGAGCCTGTTCCGCAAGGATGCGCAGCGCAATCCGCGGTCGGTCGTCGCCCGCTATCTGCAAAAGCCCGAATCCTTTGTGTCGGCCGTGCTGTCTTCCGATCCGGCATATCTGGACCATGGACTGGCTTCGATCGCGGACCGATGGGGTTCGACGGAAGCCTATCTGGAACGGGAGATGCGGCTGGACGCGGAACGCAAGGAACGCTTGCGCGACATTCTTCTCGAAGAGGCGGCGGCATCGAAAAATTGATATGAAAATGAAAGAAGAGAAGATGGAGAGCCAAAACGCTCGCGAAAGCAGAAATGGAGGGCACGACGACGCCCTCGCCCTGCTGGCCGCCGTCCAGTCCCTTCTGACCAGGGTGCAGGCCGAAGAGGGCGACCGACTGTCGCGAGAAAACACGGACCTGTTGAGGCGCGCCACTGCGGGGCTCGGCTGGGTTCGCGCGACCTGGGGCGGGCATGACGACCCCGCCCTTTCGACCGATACGCCGCTGGAACGGGAACATCGGGCGCGGCAACATCTGGCGCGCCATGTGTCGGGCGATGAACTGAAACCGGATTCCGCGCGGCAAACCGACATTCCGCGTCCAGCGCCGACGGCGCAAGCTCTCACGGCCGCGATATGCGCAAGCACGGGCCATCCCGTCGCCATAGAATCGATCGCGCCGATCTGGACCGAGACATCCAAGGAAATCTTCGCCGTCGCCTGCTCGGCGCCCGGATGGCCGCGCGAGGCCATATTGCGCAGGGAACCGCCGATCGCCGTCGTCGCCACTTCGCTGGTCGATGAATATGACGTGCTGCAACTGGCGCATGACGCCGGACTGCCTGTCCCCCGCCCCCTGTTCGCCGAGGCCGACCCGAATGTTCTCGAAGGGCGCGTCCTGCTGCTGGAGCGCGTCCATGGTCAGGCACAGGGGGTTGCCAAGATCGGCGCGGCGGGTCCGGCGATCGCGGCGGATATGGCCGCTTTCCTTGCCCGGTTGCATGCGCTGGACCCGAACCAGGTGCCCCGCCTGCGGAGCGACGGCCAGTCCATCGCGGATCGGCTGGCCCAGAACATCGCAAAAGCACGGGAGGACTGCGCCATGGGGGACCAGTCGCCCCTCGTCATGGCGGCCTTCGACTGGCTGGACGCCCATTTCGACGAATGCGTGACGGAGGTCCCCGCCATCGTTCACGGCGATTTCGACCTGCGCAACATTCTCATAGAAAATGGCCGGTTGTCGGCGGTTCTGGATTGGGAATTGTCGGTCCGCGGCCATCCCGCGCAGGATCTTGGCTATGCCTGGCCCCATGTCACGCAGATCAGCCAATGGGACGATTTCATGGCGGCCTACAGAGCTGCCGGAGGTCGTCCCATCCCACTTCGGCAGGTGCTGTTCTTCGCCATCTGGTCGCAACTTTGGCGAATCGCGGTGATCGTGCCGCTGTGGCGCGCCTTCTACCGGGGCGAACATGCGGTGCTGCTGCTGGGCAGCCTGCGCTATCTGGAACAGCAGGTCTATCTTGACGATCTGGCGCGGGCCTTCAATGTGGCGACGAGCCTGGACTGAATGTCAATACGTATGCTTTCGAACTTTACTCTTGCGTACATAACCTTTAATCTGACCGCCGATCTGCAAGCCTGAAGGCGGGGACGAAAAATGTCCGGCCGGGGTATCGGGTAGAAGAGGATGACCGCATGGATTATGATTATCGCACCGGCTTTGTGAGCTATCCCGATGCAGAACCGGGCAGCCCGGCCGCCAAGGCGCCCTTTGTCGACATGGGAACGGGCAGGATCGATCCCAGCCGCTACTGGTCGAAGGAAGAGGCCGACCTGGAATGGGATCATATGTGGACCAAGGCCTGGTGGTTCGCGGGCCTCGCCCACGACATCCCCAATGTGGGCGACTATTTCAAGGTCGACCATGGCCGCGAATCCTTCATCGTCGTGCGGACCGGCGAAGGCGCTGACGAGATCGCCGCTTATTACAATGTCTGCCCGCACCGCGGCAACCGGATCGCGCATGGCGATTTTGGCGCGGTATCGGACGATGGCTGTTTCCGCTGCGACTTTCATGGCTGGCGTTTCGGGCTGGACGGATCGAATGTCGAAATTCGCGACGAGATTATTTTCCGGCCCGAAGTGATCGCGCATCGGCCGGGCCTCAAGGCGGCGCGTTGCGGGGTATGGAACAGCCTGATCTTCATCAGCATGGCGGAAGACGGACCGTCGTTGATGGAGCAACTGGATGTGATGCCCGAACATCTGAAAGCCTATCCTTTCGACAAATACCGGGTTCTGCGCGACATCCAGGTTTGCTGGGACGCCAATTGGAAGACCGCGCTGGATGCTTTCGTCGAATTCTACCATGCCGACGATGTCCATCCCGAGGTGCTGCCTTTCTCCGAAACGCTGGAATGTCAGTATGACCTGTACGACCATGGGCTGAGCCGCATGGTGATCGCGCTCGGCTATGTCACCAACAGGTTCGAGGATCGGGTGACGGTGCCCGAGGGGCTGAAGATGTTCCTTGCCTTTTTCGGCGGCAATCCGGCGGATTTCGAAGGGCTTCCCGGCAAGGACTATGCCCAGGCGCTGGCGAAGGTGAAGCGGGACTGGGCCAAGCGCCACGGCTACGATCATTTCGACAATCTGAGCGACGCGCAGGTCACGGACGACTGGAATTATTTCGTCTTCCCGAACATCACCATCAATGTGTTCAGCGATGCGCTGCTGATCCAGGTCTTCCGCCCGCATCCGACCGACCCGGAAAAGAGCATCTATCGCGCCATTTCGCTATGCCTGCCGGTGCCCGACACGCAGGAAATGGTCATGGACCCCGGCTCCTTCGGTCCTGAAGCGATTTCCGAGCCGGGCTGGGACGGCGCCGTCCGTCCGCCCATCGAGCAGCCGATCAATGTCGAGGATTTCGGTTCGGTCCTCTCGCAGGACGCCCGGCGCGTGCCCGAAGTGCAGAAGGGCCTGCGCTCCCGCGCCTTCAAGGGCTATGTCCTGTCGGAATCGGAAGTGCGCATCCGCCACTATCTGGCGGAGGTCGACCGCTATATCGGTCGCCCGACAGCCTGATGGACAACGGTTCGTCGACAGGATTGTCCGCAAGGGCAATCCTGCTGTTCATCGGCCTGATCGCGACCCAGATCGCGGCGGTATCCATGCTTCCGAAGACGGACGGCTTTGCCAGTCTTCGCTGGACGGGCGCATGTTTGGGAACCTATGCGCTGTCCTTCTGGATCATGTCGACCATCATCCGGGAAGGACAGCCGCTGGGCCTGCTGGTGCCGTTGATGTCGGCGGTGATCCCCATCGCCACCATCATCGTGGGAACGTTGGTCTATCATGAACCGGCGTCGATGCTGCGTATCGGGTTGCTTGTGGCGGCCTGTATCCTGGTGTCGGTGGCGACCGTCGTTTCCTAGAGTGATCTCGAGCCAGATGGAATCATCTGGCGACTCGGAAATCACGGTAATCAAAGGATAATTTGGAGGCGTTTCGGTTCAATCAGAACCGGAACGACTCTAGGGCGGATCGACTTTCAGTTCTGACGGCCTGAATGTCGATTGGCCCTAACGGCGCGGCCTCGCCAGGCTGGCCATCGGCGCGATGCGCTCGCGCACGCCGAAGCCGATTTCATCGCCGCAACGGATGCGGAGCAGGGATTCGGTCCACTGCAAGGCTCCCACGGCCGAAAAGTCCGTGCCGGGCTCTTCCGTCGCCGGCGGATAAAAGGTGAGAGCGGCGGAATGAAGCAGTTCGCCGGTCATGCGCAATTCTTCGCCGCCCACGTTGATGGCGACATCCATGTTGCCCGCGCGGGGGTCGTCCATCGGATCGGCTGGAAAACTGCCGGGCATCGCGCTGGCGCCTGGCACGGCGGGATGGATCGTCACATGGCCCAGTTGGAGCATGTCCGACCGGGATGATGCGACATAGGCGGCATTGGTCACGCTGTTCTGCAATTGAACCACCTGTGCCATGACCGCCCGGCCGCTCGGGAAGAGGGCGGAAATCCAGAAATCGCCTTCCACCAGCGCATAGTCGCGCGGTCCACAGCTATGGTCGCGAACGCACATGCCGGAAAAGGCGAGCGTCGGCGCATCGCATTGGAACCTGCCCCGCGCGCGCCCGATCTGCTGGTGATGCATGTGGGAATAGCTGTCCGCATCGCCCACGCTGGAGCGCAGATCCCACAGCGGGATCACGCCTTGCCATTCAAGGTCGAACATCAGCGGAACCGGCGTGCCCCCGCGATGCGGGCCTTGCATATTGTCCCGCCGATGCACCTTGTCGGCCGTTCCGGTAAAGGCGACCCGCCACAGGCGCGCGTCCTCCACGATCTCCACGACAAGACCGGCCAGCTCCAGCCGGCGGTCCGACGTCTGGCGTCCTTCGACCATGGCAATGGCGATCTCGTCATCCGGCAGATAGGCCACCACGGATGCCCGCCACCGATCGAGATCATCGACGCATCGCCCCACATGCAGGCTCACGGCGCGCTGGCTGGCTTCGTCCATGGCGAAGAAATAGAGATATTCTGTCCAAAGCGGTTCACTGGAGAGCGGCTGAAACCGCTCTTCGATCCGCGCCGCCAGCACCCTAGCACGGATCGACATGAAGGTTTCCCAAGGAAGACAGAGGCTGATTCATGAGGTTTCGGTCGATAATGGAGGGGGAAGCGACAGGATTATGGAGACCGCCTGCTAGCCGATAAAAACTCCTTCCCGTTCAAGCCCCATATCCGCGAACATTTGCAAAGCGGTCGCCCGTCCGCCCAATATGATCGTCCCGCCGGGATGCATGAAGGGACCGCACAGATAGAGGCCCTCGGCCCCTGGCACCCGGTAGTTCGCCAGTTCCGGTATCGGCCGCATGCCGAACATCTGGCCGGCGTCCATCGCAATGCCCACCGTATCGCCGTTCTTGAGCGAAGGCGACCAGGCGGCATGGTCGGCGGGCGTCACCACGGTCCGGGAAAGGATCTGGTCGATATCCAGATTGCTCATGTGCGCGAATATCTTTGCCAGCACCCTGTCGGCGAATTCCGACTTGATGTCGTCCCAGGTGGCCCCAGCCGGTTCGAACGGGACGAAATTATAGGCATAAAGCGTCGCATGCCCTTCCGGAGCGCGCGTGGGATCGAAGTTCGACTGAATATAAATGATCGGGTCCAACTCGGTCGGCATGTCTCCGTACCGATATCCGCTATGATTGCGCAGGAAGGTTTTCGGGTCGCGGTCCAGCAGGCACACATTCATCGCATCGTCGAAAGCGGTCCCCGCATGATAACTCGGCGTCGTGGGCAGCGTACAATGGATGTTGAAGGAGCCATATTGGCTCAGCCGCACGGAAGCGCAGCGCTGCACCAGAGCTTCCGAAACTCCCGGCACCATGCTGCCCAGATCCCAGGGGTGGATCGACGCGACCACGGCCCGGCGCGCCCGGATCGTTTCGCCGTCGCTGGTCAGCACACCGACGGCACGCCCCCCTTCGACCAGGATTTTGTCCACCGTCACCCCATAGCGAATGGAGCCGCCATGCTGCTCCAGGCAAGCGCCGAGCGCATCCGACAGCTTTTGCAGCCCGCCGACCACGGCGCCCGTCGGATAGCTGTGCGCGAGCGCCAGGAACAGATAGAGGACGAGTCCCGTACCATTTGTATCGGCGGATTGCGCGGTCTCGGGACAACGGGCCAGATGCGTTCGCACCGCGTCATTCTCGAACCGCTGGCGGACGATATCGTAAATGCTGCTGTGATAGAGGGACAGCAAGTGGCGGCCCTGCTCCGTTGAATCCAGCCCGGCGATAAAGCTCCCGTAGGGAACCGGCGGTTCGAACAGAGCCTGCCGCAAGATGGGCCAGATCGCCAGCGCCTCTCCCACCAGTGCGCGATAGGCTTCCGCATCCCTGGTCGAAAACCGTGCGATGCTTTCGCAACTCGCATCCAGGTCGCGATAGGTGATCAGCCCGCTGCCATCCTCGAAGATGGTCGCATAGGGTTTGTCCGACCAGGCGATTTCCAGCCCATGCCGGGAGAAGAGGTCCAGTTCATCGTCGGCGATGATGGGGTTGGCCGCCCCGGTCACGATGGCCGTCGCAATGGTGTCCTGAATATAGCCTTCGGGGTTGTCGTGGGAGACGACGCATCCTCCCAGCCGGTCATTTTTCTCCAGCACGCATACGCCAAGACCTGCCTTGCCCAGATAAGCAGCAGCGGAAAGCGTATTGCTGCCACCGCCGACCACAATTACGTCTGCATCCATTATGTGACTCCCATTGCAAATTATGTTCTCAGGCCCCGACGACCCGGCTTTCCCGGGCTTTTCTCCCGGTTCAACCTGGCTGCAATACCGACATATATTATAATTTTCGCATGACTATCATATGCTAGCAAATTATTATCCGCAAGGAAACATGGTAAGCCATAACCCCGGATCGGTTGAATATCGGGACGAATTTGCCGCTTGCGAACCCTTTATAATATGCTATCGTACCATGTGATAACTTACAAAATAGGGTGAATGGAGAAGGATGGCGCGCCGCCTCTTGACGCCCGCGCATGTGCAAAAGCTACAGAACCGGATCACCGCGCAGCCAGTGCCAAAGCTGCGGCGGCATGAGCGGTTCAGAGCGAGTCCCGGCGCGGCTGGCAGCCGCCGACAACGGGTCCGTTCAACAGTAAGGAGGAGCCTTGATGAGCATGACGATTTTGCCTTCTTCCGATCGAATATTGCGGGGCATGCGCACAAGCCTCGCGCGCATCCGCAAGACAGAAGCCATCAGCGATTTTGCGCGCGACACTCTGCGTGTCACCGACGCCATGCTTGGCGAAATCCTGCAACGGCAAGACAGCGATTTCTACCTATCCACCTATCTGCAAGGCCGTGCCCTGCTGGAGGGATGGAACGCCGCTTCCGCGCCTTCCGGGCAGGTGGCGCTTCAGGATTTACCTTCCACGGTGCCTCCCCACACCTGTTATCAGCAACTCGGCGTCTGGCTTGGCATCATCTCCACGCGTCTTGCCGACACGATCCGCGCCGTTGAGGATCTGGACGGCGAATATGTTCAACAGGTGGTGGCGTGGGAGGAAGCGCTCTACGGTCACAGGCTGAAAGCCGCGCCTGAGCCAGAGGCGGCTGACGCACCCACGCCGCGGATAGAGCGGGATTCACTGGCGCTCTATCTTGAGGCCCGCGGGCTGACGCTGCTGGATTTCCGGCGGATCGTCGGCGGCTATCAAAAGGATACGCTGCTCTTCAGGGCGAAGGACGATAGCGGGCTGGAACGGGATTATGTGATCCGTGCCGATAAGCCGGACCGTTTCGTCAATCTGGACGCCGGGTCCATCCGGGATGAATATGAGATCGTTCGCCGGGTTCACGCGGCGGGCATTCCCACCGCCAAGCCTCTCTGGCTTGAGTCCGATGCGGCGCGGTTGGGAATGCCCTTCATGGTTTCGGACCGCGTGAAGGGCGTCACGCCGGGCGCGGTAAACCACCCGCATGAGATGACCGAGGGCGAGTTACGGTCGATCGCGGAAACCCTGGCCGATATTCATCTGATTCCGATAGATCGCTTCGCGGGAACCTGCGTCGAACATTGGGGCGCACGGGCGACTCTGGGCGAGAACAGTCGAGCCGCCGTCGAGATGTGGCCGCGCCAGCCCTGGGCGCAGGCGATGACGCCTTCGCCGACTGCGACCTCCATGCTGGAGTGGCTGCGTCGCAACGTACCGACGAGCGACCGCGCGCCCGCATTGGTTCACACCGACTATGCGCCCTATAATCTGATGCTCCATGAAGGGCGTGTTGCCGCCGTACTGGATTGGGAAGGTTCCCGGATTGGAGATCCGATGGAGGATCTGTCATTCCTGTTGCAATGCCTGGGCCATCGGGCCGATCCTGACAAGATAAAGCAATACTATTCCGAACGCATAGGGTCATCGATCGACGAAGACGCCTTGCGCTACTTCGACGTCTATAACAGCATGAAATATGTTCTGGGCGGATTCTTTGCAGGCACTTTGTACGAAAAGGACGAAAGCTCGGCTATTCAATGGGGCTATCTGTCGCTTTACTCATCGTGGCACGGCATGATCATCCATGACAGGCGTTTGAAGTCCATCCACAGACATGAAAGCCAGTCAGCCGCTGCCCAGTGCTGAAATCCGCCTACCCAATCACAATCAGGAGCAGTTCATGAACAAAGCCGACTTGCCTGATGAAAATCCGATCCAGGATATTCCGTCCGAAAAATGGTGGAGCGAAAATTTTTTCGCCGGCTTTGCCTGCCCTAGGACGCGAACCGCAATCTTCTACAGCATCGGCCGCTGGCACGCCGACCCCACCCTTTGGCGCGAATGCGTCCAGCTTTCGCTGCCGGACGGTACGCTTGCCTGGTTCAGGGGCTATGGACGGAACGGCACCGCCACGGCGGCCGGGGCGTCGGTATCCAGCTTTGAAATCGTCGAACCCGGCAATCGCATCCGCGTGACCTTTGACGGCCCGATGATGAAGGCCAGACTATCCGACCTGATCGAACAGGGCGCGCCGGCAGGGCCAACGGTTCGATGCCGCTTCGATATCGGTTTCGAGGGCGTCTTGCCCGTGTGGAACCTGAACAGCGATACAGAGGAAGCCCGGACCATGGCGGGGGCCAGCCACATAGACCATGTTGGCGCGGCCAATGGAACCATCGAATTCGACGGCGCGCAGTACCCGCTGGTCGATGCCTATGCCATTCGCGATCATAGTCGGGGCGTTCGCGACCTGATCCGTTTCGAAGGCTCCGCCTGGCTGCATGGCGTCTTTCCGTCCGGCCGGGGCTTTTATGTCTACGCGATGAAATCGCCCGACGGGTCCATGGGGATGTCCAATGCGGCCATGGTCGCCGATGGCCACCTCTATCCGGCTGAAGTGGTCGCCATCGAGTTCCTGAACGATTTCCAGAGCTGGGGGAGTGTGCACACACTCGTCCTGCGGAGCGAGATCGGCGACATGACGATCGAGTTCACCGATGTCCTGGCGACCTTCGCCACGGGACTGATGACTCCCTGGGACATGTGCCCGGGCAAGGCGATGTATTCAGACATCGGACTGGTCTTCGACGAACCGATGCGGCTGAGGTCCGGTGGCGAGGAGGGGGTTGGCTGGTCGGAGCGAGGCGTCCCGCAAAACAGCTGACGCCATGGAGCCGGCCGGATCGCCGATGCCATGGCCGAAAAAGACAAGACAAGACAAGACAACAATCGAAACAAGGAGATAGGACATGTCTCAAGGCGATTCAGAAACGATTATCCGGAATTTCCTCACCGAATGGGCGAATGATGGCTGGATGGAGTCGTTCTCCAGATATATTCATCCGGACTGCGTCTGGCGGAACAGCGGGTTCCCCGACGTGGTCGGCAAGGAAGCGGTGATGACCTTGCTCACCGGCATGCTCGAAAAATTCGGCATCAAGGGCGCGAACGTCGAGGTGATCGCACTTGTCGCGAATGGCGATCGGGCCATGGTCGAGCGGATCGACCATATGGTCGACCCCAGGGAAGGCGAACATTCGACCCCCACCATGGGCTCGTTCCGCCTGAAGGACGGATTGATCGTCTATTATGCGGATTATTTCGATCCGACGCGCTATTTGCACGGCGTCGCGGACGCGACCAGCCAGCTTTCCTGACGGCCCCTGCTACCTCTGCCAGAGCCGGATGATGGTATTGGCCACATCCTCCCCGCGCCTGGCGGAGGTTTCCTGGCTCGCCTTGCTGAACATGTCGCCCGCCACCTGGACCCGGCTGTCCTCGTTCAACCGCTCGACGAACTTTGCCGCCCGACGATAATAGCCGGGCGTATTCAGATGCCCGATATGCGGCCAGCGTTCGATATTGCTGACCCCATTGAAATGCCCGACAAGCTCCGGAAAATATTTCTCGACCTTCGCGCGCGCGAACCCGATCGCTTCCTCATCGGTCATCCGGGCCGCCTGCGGATAGAATTTCGAGTCCGTCTGGACGTTGAAAAGGCTATGCCCCTCGGGCGCTCGATCCGGCGCCTTGTTGTGGTCGAGGAAGAGCAGGAAAATCTCGCTATCTTCGACGGTCGGCATTTGAATGGTCCACGCCTTGGTATCCGGCCGCCTTGAATAGCCCAGATGAACCTTGTTGGATCGCATATATTGGAGGTTATCGGCGAACTCCGCCGAAATATCCCGAAGTTTTGGATATATTCGGACTGCGTCCTTGTACATCAACGCCACGACGCAAGCCGCGCACTCTTCCTCGATCAGGTCGCCATCGGCATTGCGATAACGCACGAGCGCACCATCTGCCTGCTCCTGCACGTCTTCGACGCGGCATTCGAACCGGATGGGCAGCATGTCCGCGAGCGTCTTCAGCAGCCGGTCAGCCCCGCCAAGGAACGTCCACACGCCGTCATCCGCAAAAGCAAGGCCCGCTGCGACATCGAGAATGGATGTAAGGTCCGCGCCGGTCGATTGCATGAGCCGCGACAATGGATCAATCATATAGTCTGTCGCTTCCGGGCCGAAATGACGCAGGCCATAGGATTCCGCCGATCTGTTGGGATCGTCGAGATGGGCCGACCTGTACAGGTAGCGGAAGTCGATGCCTTCCAGATCCGGGGCAATCTTCTTCATGCCCCGCTGCAGCTTCACTTTTGTCGCCAGCGAGAATGTGGATGTCATGGCGAGCGATAACTTGCTCGCAACGTCCATATATTTGATCTTGCCACGGACCACCGTTCCCACCGTGCTCGATATCGGTGAAATCGCGCTGGCCAGCCCCACCTCTTTGGCCAGAGCGAGATAGCTATGATAGCCCGTCGAGTTGCCATCGGCGCCGACGTCCATGATATAGCCGTCCTGATGGCGCGACCAGACGCGCCCTCCGGCCCGGTCGGATGCTTCCAGCACCAGCACCTCGAAACCCGCCTGCTGCAAGCGGAATGCGGCAGTCAGACCGGCGGCCCCGGCGCCTATCACGATGATCTTATGATCTTTCATAGCAATGCCGATCCTTCTTCCCCAGGATTCGCGTCAAAGCATCCTCCATTCCAGTGGCGCTCTTCGATGATGGTCCGGCACGTCTCCGATCATGAAACTCCGCCGCGCCATGGAAGCGCGACGGAAGCCCCCGACTTCAGAATTTGGTTCTCAGGGTGACGCCGTACATGCGGGGATCGGCAGCGGTGATGATGTCGCCGAGCTGGCCCGTGACCCCCTGCCCCAGATAATATTCGTCGAACAGATTGCGGACCCAAAGCGTGACGCCCAGACGCTCGTCCTTCGCGGTCCACCCGATCGTCCCGTTGACCAGTGCATAGGCTTTTTGCCGCAGGCGGCCGGCGACATCGTCGAAGACAAACCCATCATTATAGTTGACGTTCGCCCCGATATTGAAGTCACCGCCCATGCCGGGCCACATATAGTCGAACCCGGCGAAGCCCGTGAACTTGGGCGCCCTGACCGTATCGTAGCCCTTGGCGTTGTTGTTCGGGAACACCACAATGGAGCCATCGGCGCCGAAGGCGATCGGATTCAGGAAATCCTTGTATTTTCCGTCCAGAACCGCGCCGCCCGCGGTGAGCATGAGGCCCGTTGTCGGCGCAATGGTAAGCTCGAATTCACCGCCTTTGATACGGGCGGCGGCGGCATTGAACGTGGCGGTGAGCTGGTTTCGGACGGCCGAAACCTGAATATCCTGATAATCATAATAGAACAGCGCGGCGTTGAAACGCACATGACGGTTGAAAAGATCGCTCTTCAGGCCGATTTCATACGCATCGAGGACTTCGGGCCGGAACCCGGCGCTCATTGGGTCGAGGAGGTCATAGCCCCCCGACTTCACGCCCCGGTTGTACGACGCATACACCTTTACGCCCGGCGTGACCGTTTGATTGATCGCCGCGCGCCACGTCAACTTGTTGAAATCCTGCTTGCCGTCGGGAAAGTCGAACCCGTTGACAGCGCTCTTGCGCTTCTGCTTTTCGCTCGTATAGCGCAAGCCGCCGGTGAGCTCGGTGCCGTCCATCACGGTCACGGTAGTCTGCCCGTAAACCGAAACCGAGTTGGTGCGCTGGCGGCCGTAAATGGACGCGGTGGTCAGCAGACCGGTGTCCGGGTCGGGAGTAGAGATATTGCCGTTATTATAGGCCGCCACGCTCTGATAGTAGAATGCGCCGACCTGCCAGTTGGCCCACTGGCTCGCCTCGCCGATAAGCTGTACTTCCTGAGACCAGTTGTTCGCGTAATAATAAAGATCGGCGACGACCAGGGGAAGATTGGTGGCGTCACGGTCAAAATAATATCGTCCCTTGCTCAGTCGGCGGGACGTGATGCTGACCAGTTTGGCGAACCCGACATCCTGTTCTATGGTGAGAGAAAGGCCGCGCCCTTTCGCCGTAATGATCGACGGCGTTTCGGCATCGGTGTCGTAGCGCCCATAATAGTGCGGCAGACCATCCGGACCCAGCGCGCCTTTCGGTAAATGATAACTCGTCTTGCTGTTCCGGTTATAACCATAATCGCCCGCGAGCGTGATCTCGGTCCCATCGGATGGCGTGAACAGCAATTTGGAACGAGCAGAAAACTCCCGCGATTTATTGTTGTCGATGTCGAGCGTTATGTTCCGGCCCCAGCCGTCCATCTGATTTTCATATTGCACCGCGACATCCATCGCCAGTGTGTCCGACAGGCCCGTCGTCACATAGCCGCCCAGCGAAATGGTGTCGTAATTGCCATAGCCCGCCTGAGCCTCGACGCTCGTTTCATGGCTGGGCTTGCGCGTGATGACCTGCACGACGCCCCCGGTGGCGTTGCGGCCGAACAGCGTGCCCTGCGGCCCCTTCAAGACTTCGATCCGCTCGATATTGTTGAACGAAAACAGGTTCACGAAGGGCGCGCCGATATAGACCCCATCCACATACATCGCCACGGAAGGCTCATTATTGGGGTTCGCCGCGTTCGATCCGACGCCCCGCAGAAATGGCGTAGCGGCCGCGCCGACCTTGGGGGCATCGAAACCCGGGACGGCGGCGGACAGGTTGGTGATATTCGTAATTCCCTTTTGCGCCAGGCTGTCGCCGGCAACCGCGTTCACGGAGATGGGAATATCCTGCAAACGTTCGTTGCGACGCTGGGCGGTCACCACGATTTCGGCGATCCCGCCGCTCGTTCCCGCTCTTTCCGACGTCTGAGCGGGAATATCTTGCTGCGCGTGAGCCGCTATTGGCGCCCATGCGGTCAATGCAGCAACGCCGACGGCATATTGAGTGATTTTCATGGCATCCCTCTCCCTGATTTACGATGCGTCCTGGCGCCGCTTATTGGGCTTCTCCAGAAGCGCGCTGCGTTCCATCCAGCGCGCTAATTCGTGGCTTTTACGCCACCTGTTATATTATCGAGTCATAATAGTTCTGATACAAACCATAAGCAAGCGCTCGAATGGAAAATATCTGGCTGGCAGGCACTGCGCCAGGGTTAACGCAGCGCCCTCCCATGTTTAGCCGGCGTTGCCGTTGCCCGACCAGGGAAAGCGATAACCGCATTCGATGAGACCATAGCCCTTTGCGCCGTCGTCGCGCGTGAATTCCGCCATATGTTCCGCCAGCATGAATCCGTCATGGGGGATGAAGGCGCGGAACAACGTCCGGCCCTCGACCGACCAGCGCCTGCCATCCTCCAGTTCGGCGCTCCACCGCGTCGCGCGAACCGTCATGTCATCGGGTTCGAACGTGAGTTCGTCCTCCAGCCGCGCGATCCGGTTCCACCGCGCGCCGTCATGCAGCATCTTCATATAGGCATGGCGCCCGCCATCGGCGATCCCATGGATGCCGATCAGGGTCAGGCCATCGTCAAAGATCGGAAAGACGATGCGATAATGGGCCAGCGCGCCCCAGTCCCTTGGCCCGGCGGCAATGTCCCGCCCGCCCTTGCCGTCGAACAGCACGATCGTCCCGTCGCGAAGCCGGACCTGCCCCGTTACCCGGCACGTCCCCTCCAGATGCGCGTGCGCAATATCCTCGCTGAACGCGCCATCCTCGTCCGCACTGAGCGCAATCGAATCCTGCAAGGGCTGAAGCCCTTCCCACAAGAGGTCGAGGTCGAGTTCCCGGCTGGTGAACCGGATGCGCGCCTTGCGCAGCGGTTCCTCCACCTCCATCCGCAACCCGTCCAGCTCAATCCCGTCCAGCGGCCGCGCGGCCGTATAGGGCAGCGCCGCATTGCATCGCTGGAAAAGCGGTTTGCCATTTTGGAACAGCACGATCCAGCTATTGCAACTCCCCTGCCCTTCCATGAATCCCAGGCGCAGGAAACAGCCGGTGCCGGTCGCGGGATCATAGGCGTTGAAATAATAGCTCTGGTTCCAGAGCGGATGGCCGTCCGAAGGAATCAGCCCTTCGAACTTCGCATAGATTTCAGGCGTTATCAGGGCTGTGCCTCCTGTCCCCTGGCTGCGATGATATCAACGCAACTCTTGTAATCATGATAGAAATAGGCGCGGACCGGACCGCCCAGCACCAGATATTCGATCTCGCTGCGCGGCTGTCCGGCGAATTTCGTCTGCCAGCCCATTTCTCCGACGATCAACTGGGTAAAGACGCGCAGCACACTGTAATAATCAATCGAGCGGGGATCGACTTCGAAACCTCCGGCGTCGTGATACCAGCCCAGAAACCGGTCCCAATCGGTATAAAGGGGGACGAAGGACCGGCACGTCGCCAGATCCTTGGCCGGATCGCCGATGAAGCTGGTTTCCCAGTCCAGCCACGCGGTGAGTTGGCCATCCTGGAAGAGCAGGTTGTGAAAGCCGATATCGCCATGCAGCAAACAGGTGGCCACCGCCTTGGCCGGCAGGTTGTGGCGCAGATAGCTATAACCGGCACTGATCGCGGGGGAAGGGCACAGATTGGACTTGTCCCACAGCAGCTTCCACCGATCGAGCAGGATATCGAGCGAGCTTTCCGCATCGATCCGGTCTGCGGGCAGGCGGAATGCCCCGGCCAGTTCCTCTCGCGCCTCCCACCAGGGCAGGCGATGCAGTTTCGCCAGTTCGACCGCAATCTGGCGCATGATGTCGTCATCCACGCCCTGCGCGCCCATCGCCGAACCCAAGGGGCGTCCGGCGGCACGTTCCATGGCGATGAACGGACCGCCGATGACATGGGCGTCGGGCTGCGCCCAATATTGCGCGGGCACGCGCAGTCCATGCCGCTCGGCGAAACGAAGGACCGGAAATTCGTCGATGGCGCTAAGGCACACGTCGGCCAATATTCCTTCCGCCTTTTGCCGGCGCAGGACGAGCGTTCCGTCATCCTTTCCGTCGCTCCAGCGAACCGCCAGGGTCGAGCGGGAGAACCCTCCCGACAGACTTTCGATTTCGTCGATCCGGACAGGCTGCGCGCGCCCCCATTGCCGCGCGATTTCCGAAGCGAGCGAGGTCCGGTCGAACGCGAGAGGATCGAAGGCTTCCACGACCTCATGCGGGATCGGAGCGTGGGAAGCCAGCACCTCCTCGACATCGGCGTTCAGCACGGCGGCAAGCCAGTCGGACAGGGCTGAAGCATCGCCATCATGCCCGGCCGCCAGGGCGACGAGGTGCGAAAGTCGCTCGCGCAGGGCGGGCAAGGTCCGCGGTTCTTCGCCTTCAACGCTCAGCAATCGCTCGCCGTCGCTGACCAGCGCGCCGTAGCGCGCCGTCATCGCGGCGGCGAGTTCCACACGACCATCCTCCCGATGCAGCAATTCGCAGATCGCCACGTCCATCGCGCCCACCAGATCGAGCGCATCGCGATCCTTCAGCCTTGGCGCCAATCGCGCGAGCAGGGTATCGCGCAGGGCATGGAGCAGACGGTTGTTGGATGGTGTCATGGCTCAGCTTTCCGCGCCGTTTCCGAACAGGGCCGGATCGTTATCTTCGTCCCATTCCGAAAAATCGACCTTCGGCAAGGGAGCGCAACGCGCGGCGGCTTCGCCGACACTGGTCATCGCACGCCCCCTTCCCGATCCGCGATTTGCCCGAGATGCGCAAGCACCGCATTTTCATAGCGCCGGGCGTGCTGCGTGCCCGCCACGGCGAACTTCAGGTCGGACCCGGGATGCTCCAGAAACGTCCGCATCAGCGCATCGCATCCCGACCCGTTCCGGAGCGAGGGCCATAATTCATAAAAATCCGCAACGGACGGATCATAGGCCACTCCGCCCGCTTCCGCATACATGACCAGAAACTCCTCAAAGGAGCAGACCTCGCTGACAAAGGGCTTGCAGTAGATGATGTCTTCCAGCGGATCGCCGATATGGGAAAATTCCCAGTCGAGCAGTGCGGTCAGCGTCCCGCCATCCATCAGCATATTGTGGAACCCGACATCGCCATGCACCAGAACGGGCGCGCGCGCGACATGGGGCACATTGGCCGCCGCCCATGCGAACCCCGCATCCAGAGCAGGATTGGGGCGTATGCGCCAGCCCAGCGACTTGCTCCGCCAGCGATGGACCTCTGCCGCGACATATTCCTCCAGCGGTCGCACCGCTTCCCCTTCCGGCAGGAAGCGGCGCACGTCGATCGCGTGCAGCTTCGCCAGCGCCTGCGCCAATGTGCGGGCCAGCGCCTCGCCAGCGCCGGGCTTGTCCTTCCAATGGGAAATATCGGTGCTGCCCGCCATCCGCCGCACAAGGATGAAGGGCGACCCCAGGACCGAGGCATCGCCCTGGGCCATCAACGGCTCGGCCACCGGAAGGCTGCCTTCCTCCCATACGGCGCGCAGGGTCGGAAATTCGTCCACGCAGGTAAAGCCGGTGGGATTGGGGACGGAATCACGGCGGATGATGACCGCATCCTCGCCCCCGTCATGGCGGATTTTGAAGGCGGCGGTGATCTTGTTGAAACCGCCGGGAATCTCGACGATGGAATGCGCGCTCGCGTCCGGCCCGAACAGGCCCGCCCGGCGAATGGCGGCGGTCAGTCCCTCTTCCGTCAGCGGCGGCGTCGAAATCGCCTCTGTCCGCACGTCCTGCAAATCAACCACGCCCTTCGTATAGGTACCGGCCACGCCCTCATGCGCGTCCAGCGTGGCGAGAGCCGCATTTTCGTGGGACGACAGCCGGTTCAGGAAAGCCGCCCTTCGATCCACCCGCTCGTCGGACGTTCCGGGCGTTGCTGTAAGCCGCGCCAGCGCATCGGCGATGCCGGCCAGATCCTGAGCCTGCAAGGCGCCCACGCCGGTGAGCGATGCAAGTTCGTCGAGCAGATCGGATGGAAGGCCATTCCGCCCCGCCAGCGATAGCTGGGCATCGCGATGCTGTTCCTCCACATAGTCCAGCAGGCGAACGAGCAAATGCCCGGTCACGACATCCTGCTCCTCCGTCAGCTTGGGTATCACCAGGCTGGCGAGCGCATTGCGAACGGCGACCAATATCGCCTGCCGCGTCGCCGCGCTTTCGAACAAAGGCGACAGCCCCGATGCCGGGGCCATCGGCACATCCTGCGCCGCCGCGATCATTGGCCGCCTCCCGCCGCGATCCTGGCGGCATCAATCAGGAAACGATCGGCAAAGCTGCGCCCGACATAGATCATCTTGGAATCGATCGTTGGCGTGCGCTGGCCAAAGCCATGCTGCAATGCATAGCATCCCATCGCCACGCGGACGCTGCTGAGAACGGCATAGAATTGCTCGGTCTTCGCGTCGGAGGACAGGCCGCCCGCATCTTGATAAGCTGCGAGGAAAATGTCCCAGGCGCCGATCTGGTCCATGAACGGCTTGATATAGGCCAGGTCTTCGCGCGGGTCGCCGATGTGCCAGAATTCCCAGTCCAGCACGGCGCGAATATCTTCCCCATCCACCAGCAGATTATGCAATCCATAGTCGCCATGCACGATCGCCCTGCGCTCGAACCGTTCCGGGGCCGCATCCGCGAGCCAGGACAGCACCGCGTCCATCAGCGGATTGGGCGCGGGCGCGATGCGATCCCAATAGCGCGCCAGATCGGCAGCGAATTCAGCCGGCGACGCGCCGTTCGATCCGGGAACGCCCGACCCGGCGCTGCCGGCCTGCGCCGCCGGGATCGCGTGCAATTGCGCCAACAGGCGCGCGCTGCTGCGCACGACATTGGCCCGCCTTTCTTCCTCCCCTGACCATTGCGCGGAATCCGCGCTGCCGGACGCGCGCTCCAACGCGATGACGGACGCGCCGAATATAGCGCTGTCCTTTTCGATCCAGAGCGGCCGGGGTGCGGGAAAGCCGAGGGCCGCGAGCGATGCCAGGACCGGCCATTCGTCGGTCACTGACGTCAGCAAGGGCCGAAACGCCTGATCGCGGCGCAGGACCATGCCGTCTTCCCGCCCATCGCCCGTGACGGTCACGATAAAAGTATCCTTGGAAAAGCCGCCCGCCGTCTGGCTGACCCGCGCTTCCTTGACCCAGTTCCAGTCCGGCAATTTCCGGAGATAAGCCGTGATCTGGTCGGCAGTGATCGCGCTCAGGCGGACATTGTCGCTGCTCTGCGCAGCGGATCTTCCCGCACCCGATTCCGCCCAGGCGCCGTCGCGACTGGTCGTCTCACCGGCCAGCGCCCTGCTCAACTGCGCTTCCGCCGATGCGATCAATTCGGGCAAGCCCGATCCGGCGGGAGGCGAAAGCACCTCATCGGGCGTTTCCATCTGGCCCGCTTCCCGCTCCAGCAGGGACTTCATCATCCCGACCAGGGTTTGCACATTCGGGACGGCAATATTCGGCAGGACGATCTGTTCCAGATCCCGTGCGATTACGCGCAACAATGCGCCAGTATCATGTGTCATTGAATCATATGTGGACGACCCCCTCTTACAAGATCCCTGAACAGATATTTTGATCGGATCGCTTGCGATCATATGTCCGGCCTCTGGGTGCGGTCGCACATGACCGCGGGCCAAGATGGTTTCCGCGACGCGAGTTCCAAACAGACAAGCGACCTTTGATGGCCACTGATTCAAACGGATTGTCACGCGTCTCGGATCGATCGATCACACCACCTGTTCGTTCACTTGCAAGTTCCAACCTCAACTCGGCGCGGTATCGTCACCCGTACACTCCGCGCCTGAGTGAGCTCTATACCGCGATTGCCGCTGAGGGTGCTACGGATCG
>FMTU01000023.1 GCA_900100475.1 Sphingobium faniae
CAAAATCACGGTCGCCCGATAATTGCTCAAACAGAAGGTCGAAGACCCCTTTCACCGCCCACCGACGAAAACGACGGAAACAGGAGTTCCAGTTGCCGAAGCTCTCCGGCAAATCTCTCCATGGCGCTCCGGTCCCAGCAACCCACAAAACCGCTTCGAGAAATCTACGATTGTCCGCAGCCGAACGGCCTCGGTCCCCAACTTTACCGGGAAGCACGGGGCGAACCCGCTCCCACTGCTCGTCGCTTAATCCGTGTCGATCCAAGATGGCGCTCCCTTCGCCAGTCTTGAATCCGATCCGCGCGGAAAAAGGAATCCCTTAAATGTCCACACGCCTTAGTGCATACGCTTCACAGGCGTCGAGGCACGCGTCTGCAGCGTGCGTGGTCATGCTCTGTCGGCGGGCTACTCGCGTTACGACAGCGGGATCCGGCCGGATCCCCCAAATCGCAACAGGCGCAAGCCTCATTAGTGAGCCGTTGCCTGCTGAATGCAGATCGGTCGAGCCGGCAATCGGGTCGCCAGTTTCCTCGAAGCGTGCAAGGGCTTGGCGAGTTGCAATGCCAATATCGAAACAACTTCCCGTGGGGCTGAAGGCGCCGTTCCGCCACCAATCGATGAACCGCCGCTGTGCTTCTTCCGGTTCGAAGGCCGAGCCTTTTGCTGCGCTGGCCAGAAGAGCCTCTCCAAGCGCAAGGGCCATGGACGTATCATCGGTCCAAGTCCCCGCGTCCAAGCCGAACGGCCCTCCCCCGACCATATCTGTGATGTGGGGATAGGTGTCCCGCGGCTTGAACTCGAGGGTCGTGCCCAAAGCATCACCGACAGCTAGACCAATGAGACATCCAATGGACCGATCGATCTTGATCGTGAAGAGGGGTCCGCATCGCGCGGCAAACATGGGTTCTCGGCTTCGGTCGGGCGGCCTGCGGAATACAAAATCTTCGGGAAATACGCCGGGCGCGTTTTCCTATGTTTGCGCGCGATCAACCGTCCCGACTGGCGGGACGCGCGGCAGGCACGGGACGGCCAATGACGTATGCCTCATGACCCGCGATGCCTCTTGGCTTGCTCACGCATCGACCGATGCGTTGGCGCCCACTGTTGGCAGGATTGCACTCGGCTGCGAACCCGAACGATGCCTGGCATCGCGGATGTTTTGATGCTTTTCCAAGGCAAGGTTGCCAGATAAAGGTCTCAAAGTGAGACGGAACCTGCGAGGGTCTTGGGCCGATTCGAGGCTTTTAGAAGGACGGCAGTGGAGTTGCGAAGACGGGCTACGATCTCATTCCAAAAAGTCCTTCTGTTCTATCGAGTAGCATTTTCTGATGTAGTCAACTGACGAGTTCCGACGCTCGGAATATAATCAAGGTGCAACCAGAGAGGATGGATCAAAGCCAGACGGGATTCCATATGGAAAGTGACGCGCAGGATAGCTCAACACGGCAGGCCCGCTGGGGCTATGCGATTGGCATCGTGGCCGTTCTCCTCGCCGTACCCGCCGATCTTGCTCTCCGCGCGGGGGGCGTCAACCACAGCCCCTATCTGCTGCTCATCCTTTCGATCATCGTTGCAGCCGCGCTGGGTGGAACGGGCGCCGCAACGGGCGCGGCTATTCTCGCTATTCTGGTCGGGGCCTTGTTTGCCCTATTGCGCCCATTGCCTGGTCTTGAACCCTTCGATCTGCTGCTTTCGCTGCTGGTGGCCGCAGGCATCGCCCTGCTCGACGCTCGCAACGCGTCCTTGCGACGGCGGCGTGCAGCCTGGGACAGGAGACGCCAGAACCAGCTCTCGGAGATCGCCGACGAACTTAACCTGCTGATCGACGGAGCACAGGGTTATGCAATCTACATGCTCGATCCCGAAGGCCGCGTCACGATCTGGAACGACGGCGCCGAGCGGCTGAAGGGCTGGAGAGAGCAAGAGGTCGTCGGCCAATATTGCTCGATCTTCTACCCGGCGGACGCCGTCCAGGCCGGCAAGCCCGAAGCCGACCTCAAACGCGCGCGCGACGAAGGCAAATTCGAGGAGGAAGACTGGCGGCTCAGGAAGGATGGTTCCGAGTTCCTCGCGCATGTTTCGATCACTGCGCTGCGTGATGAAAGCGGAGCCTTGCGCGGCTTCGGCAAGGTGGTCCGCGATGCAACGGGGGAGCGCGCCGCCGAGAGTGCGCACAAAGCCAGCGCCAGCCATCTCCGCTCGATCCTCTCGACGGTCCCCGATGCGATGATCGTGATCGACGAACACGGCATCATCCTCTCGTTCAGCGCCGCGGCCGAACGGCTGTTCGGCTTTTCAGAGGCTGAGATTCGCGGATCGAACGTGAGCCTGCTCATGCCGTCGCCCGATCGTGAACGCCATGACAGCTATCTCGAACGCTATCTTGCAACCGGCGAGCGAAGGATCATCGGGATCGGGCGCGTCGTCATCGGCGCGCGGCGTGATGGTTCGACCTTCCCGATGGAACTATCTGTGGGCGAAGCCATTGGCGAGACCCAGCCCGTCTTCACCGGCTTCATCCGGGACCTGACCGAACGCCAGGAGACCCAGGAGCGCCTCGATGAACTGCAGTCCAAGCTGATTCATGTCGCCCGGGTGAGCGCGATGGGCACGATGGCCTCGACGCTCGCCCACGAGCTCAACCAGCCGATCACCGCCGTCGCCAACTATGTGGAGGCGGTGCGCGACCTGCTCGCCGAAGCCAATCCCGAGGATCTGCCGATGATCCGCGAAGCCCTGGATGATTCGGTTCGAGAGGCTCTGCGCGCCGGACAGATCGTACGGCGGCTGCGCGACTTCGTTGCGCGCGGGGAGGTTGAGAAGACCGTCGAGAATCTTCCCACCCTCATTGGCGAGGCGGCGGCGCTCGGGCTGATGGGCGCTAGGGAGAAGGGTATCGACGCCCAGTTCGATCTCGCTCCCGACGCTTCGAAAGTGCTTCTCGACAAGGTGCAGATCCAGCAGGTGCTAATCAATCTCCTTCGCAATGCGGTGGAGGCCATGGCGGAATCGTCCGAACGGCATCTGTGGATTGCATCCCGCCATGACAAAGCTGGCTTCATTCGGCTAACTATTGCTGATTCTGGCCCGGGCGTTTCGCCTGAAGTCGCGGAACAGCTCTTCACCGCCTTCGTCAGCACGAAGAGCGAGGGCATGGGTCTGGGGCTCTCGATCTGCCGCACCATCGTCGAGGCGAACGGCGGTCGGATATGGCTGGAGCCACGTCCCGGCGGCGGGGCTCAGTTTCATTTCACGCTCGTCGAAGCCGAGCCGGAGACTATCGAATGACCGAAAGACGTATGATCCATATCGTCGATGATGAGGAGGCGATCCGGCGATCAGCCGGATTCATGTTGAAAACATCGGGTTTCACGGTGGCGAGCTACGCGTCCGGAGTCGCCTTCCTGCGCGAGGTGCGGCACGCCGAGCCCGGCTGCATCCTTCTCGATGTCCGCATGCCCGAGATGGACGGACTGGAGGTGCAGCAGGCGCTTCTCGAGCGCGGCGTCGCCATGCCCGTCATCATCTTGACCGGGCACGGCGATATCTCGATTGCGGTGCGGGCCATGAAGGCAGGCGCAGTCGAGTTCATCGAGAAGCCTTTCGAAAAGGCCGTGCTACTGGATGCTATCGCCGCCGCCTTCGAACGGCTCGACGACAGCGACAAACGGGCGACAAGGGCGGCCGACGCGGCCGTGATGATCTCCGCGCTGACCGGACGCGAACAGGACGTGCTCAAGGGACTGGCCGAAGGTTTACCCAACAAGACAATCGCCTATGATCTCGGCATATCGCCCCGGACCGTCGAGGTGCATCGCGCCAATCTGATGACGAAACTGGGGGTCCGTAGCCTGTCCGATGCGCTGCGTATCGCATTCGCCGCCAATCTCGGCGGCGACCGCTCATAGGACCTCTACGTAGCGACTTGCCGCGATTTTCCTGCGATTCCTTGCATCCGGTCGACGTTAGGAACCGGATCAATGCGAGACGATCATGAATGGCACTGTTGCACCTCTCCCGGTGGAGCGCCCTAAGATTTTACTGGTGGAGGACGAGCCGGCCGTCCGCCGCTCTCTCCAGCTTCTCCTTCACGCCCGAGGCTATGACATCCGCTCTTACGCATCGAGCACGGCCATGTTTGCCGATCCGCTTGTGAACGACGCGATCTGCCTGGTGACCGACTATCGCATGCCCGAAATGGACGGTCTGGAGGTCTTGCAATCGCTTCGTGCGCGCGGATGGCGGGGACCGGCCATCCTCGTCACCGCCTATGGCTCGCCAGATCTTGTCGAGCGGGCGATGAAGGAGGGCTTCAGCATCGTCATCGAGAAACCGTTGCGCGAGCATGCGCTCGCTGACGCTGTCGCGCGATTGACGGCCCCGCCC
Organism: Sphingobium faniae; assembly: GCA_900100475.1. GTDB lineage: Bacteria > Pseudomonadota > Alphaproteobacteria > Sphingomonadales > Sphingomonadaceae > Sphingobium > Sphingobium faniae. Next base: position 4,387 of record FMTU01000023.1, read on the forward strand.
CGCGCCTCCCCTGCCCCATCTTCGTGAGCGGCGAAGCGGCGTTGGCCGCTGCAGCGCGTGCATGGGAGCGCGTACCCCTGCCTATTGCTGCGTCTAACCGAGACCCAGAGGCAGGACTCCATCGACAAGGCCAAGCAGCACATGGTGCGCGAACGGCTTGTGGAGAATATGCGCGTAGCCCGCACCGCGTGCGCAGAGTTCGGTCTCCGCGGAATGATCGGCTGTGGTTAGAATGGCCGGGCGCTGCCAGCCCGCCGCCCGGAGCTGACGCAGAAGGTCGATTCCATCCACATGAACGGGCCGATGCTCGGCGATCAGGCAAGCTGCCTCCTCTCTCATCGGATCTGCCAGGAGGCGGGTCTCCTCTGCATAGGCTTTCACGCTATAGCCGCGAGCCATAAACAACAGGTGCAACGCGCGCCTCAATCCGGTGTCGCTCTCGACAAGGAGGATCACAGCGTGAGGAATCTGCGGGTCGGTGGGCCTATGTGTCACTCGTGCCAAACAAACCAAGGACTGCCGGAATCGTCCGGTCGATTCGGTCTAACGGCAACGTCGCCGCTCTGAACTACGTAGATTTCCCAAGTGACGGATAGCGCCACTGCTGATTTCCCCTCCGAGGGGAGCGATCTCAATCCATCCGCGACCGATCCTGCGAACCCCCTGGCGACAGCGGCAAGAAGCGCGCTCTGGATGACCGTACGGAGAGCATTTGTCCGGTCGCGATCTGGTGCCGCACTATAGGGTCACAATGTAAGGACGGCTGGGCAAGACCGTCTGCTTCTGCTCGATCATTGGGTTTACCAAGATCAATTCCGCCGTGTCGCACCTATGTCATCCATGAAGGCAAGCTGCTTTTCAGAGGACGCGCGCGGCGATGGATCGCTGACGAAAATGTTCGGGAGCAACCGACGGACTTGCGCTGTATCTAACCTTTGCAGTACCGTTTATTGCCGTTGCGAAGGTGCGATTCTTTTCCAAGGCACGGATCAAGCCCTGGCCCAAAATACCTGAGAATACAGGCGAAAGTGATAGCAATGGAATGCCGTGGGACATGCGGCATGGGGCATTTACGTAATGCGCTTGCGCGTGTTCAGCCGCAGTAGAGACAGGATTTTTTCAGGAGCTCCAAGATGGCAGCAGCGCATTCACGTCAGGACGCGTCCGATCCGCTCGACGGCATTGCCGAAACCCTGGACCGGGCCGCGATCGCGGGCATCGCACAGATCACCCACGGCCTGTCGCCCGCAACGATCTTCCAAGCCTTTTCGGACTGGGGCATGCATCTTGCCGGCTCGCCGGGCAAGCAGTTGCAGCTGGCGGCCAAGACGACACGCAAATTCATGCGGCTCGGCGAATATGCGGTGCGCAGCATCGGTGACCACGACGCCGCTCCCGCAATCGAGCCGCTGCCGCAGGATCGTCGCTTCGTCGATCCGGCCTGGAAGGAAGCGCCTTTCAGTCTGATCGCGCAGGCTTTCCTTCTCAACCAGCAATGGTGGCACGCGGCCACGACCGGCGTGGTGGGCGTCACGAGGCATCATGAAGACATGGTCGCCTTCGGGACGCGGCAGATCCTCGACACGATGGCGCCGACCAATTTCGTCGCGACCAATCCCGTCCTCCAGAAGCGGATATTCGAGACCGGCGGGCAATGCCTTGTCGAGGGTGCCAGGCTGCTGCTGGAGGACATGCAGCGCACGATGCGCGGCGAGCCGCCGGCGGGGACCGAAGCGTTCGAGGTCGGGAAGGACGTCGCCGCCACGCCCGGCAAGGTCGTCTACCGAAACGAGCTGATCGAGCTGATCCAATATGCGCCGACCACGGACACCGTGCGGCCGGAACCCATTCTGATCGTGCCGGCCTGGATCATGAAATATTATATTCTCGACCTGTCGCCGGAGAACTCGCTGGTCCGCTGGCTGACCGGGCAGGGCTATACGGTTTTCATCATCTCCTGGCACAATCCCGTCAGCGCGGACCGCGACCTCGACATGGAGGCCTATCGGCGCCTGGGCCCGATGGCGGCGCTCGACGCGGTGACAGCGATCACCGGGGCGCCGGCCGTTCACGCCGTCGGCTATTGCATCGGCGGCACGCTGCTGTCCATCGCGGCGGCGGCGATGGCGCGCGACGGGGATGAACGGCTCGCCACCATCACCATGTTCGCCGCGCAGACCGAATTTAGCGAGCCGGGCGAGCTCGGCCTGTTCATCGACGAGGCGCAGCTCAACGTGCTAGAGAACATGATGTGGAGCCGCGGCTATCTTGACGGGGCTCAGATGGGCGGCGCCTTCCAGATCCTGCGCTCCAACGACCTCGTCTGGTCGCGGATCCTTAACACCTACCTGATGGGCGAGCGCGAACCCATGTCGGACCTGATGGCCTGGAACGCCGACGGCACGCGGATGCCCTACGCGATGCACAGCCAGTATCTGCGCCGCCTGTTCCTCGACGACGATCTTGCCGAGGGACGTTACAAGGTCGATGGGCGGACCATCAGCCTGTCCGCGCTGCGCAAGCCGATGTTCGTTGTCGGCACCGAGCGCGACCATGTTGCGCCGTGGCGCTCGGTGCACAAGATCCATATGCTGAGCAGCGCCGAGATCACCTTCGCGCTGACCAGCGGCGGGCATAATGCCGGGATCGTCTCCGAACCCGGACACAAGGGGCGGCGCTATCATATCCTGACCCGCGAGACGGACGGCGCCGCGCTTGATCCGGATGAGTGGATGGCGCATGCCCCCGTTCGGGACGGATCCTGGTGGGTCGCTTGGGAAGACTGGCTGGCCGCGCATTCGGGCGAGGCAGTCGCCCCGCCGCCGTTGGGCGCCCCGGACAAGGGCTATCCGGTAATCGAGAGCGCTCCAGGCCGCTATGTGCTGGAGCACTGAATGATAGCCGTTCCGGAAATGATCGAGAACCGGACGTTCGACGAGATCGCCATCGGCGATACGGCGAGCGTTACCCGCACGCTGTGCGAAGAGGACATCCAGCTTTTTGCCCTCGTCTCGGGCGACGTGAACCCGGCCCATCTCGACGCCGATTATGCGGCGACCGACCTGTTCCACCGCGTGATCGCCCACGGCATGTGGGGCGGCGGCCTGATTTCGGCCGTGCTCGGCACCGAGCTGCCGGGACCGGGCGCAATCTACCTCAGCCAGTCTTTGCGCTTCACCCGGCCGGTGGGCCTGGGCGACGCCATCACAACCTCGGTGACCGTGACCGAAAAACGATCCGAGCATCATGTGCTTTTGCTCGATTGTCGCTGCGTCAACCAGAATGGCGACGAGGTCATTACGGGCCAGGCCGAGGTCAGGGCGCCGACCGAGAAGATCCGCCTTCCACGGATAGCGCTTCCCGACGTTCGCATCTCCGACCATGACGGCTATCGCAAGCTGATCGAACGGACGAGGGCGGACGCAGCGCCGCCGACCGCTGTCGCCCACCCCTGCAGCGCCGCGGCGATCACCGCGGCGGTCGACGCCGCCGAAGCCGGTCTGATCCTGCCGATTCTGGTCGGGCCGGAAGCGCGAATCCGCGCGGCGGCGGAAGAAGCGGGGAAGGATATCTCCGCTTATCGCATCGTCCCCGCCGCGCACAGCCATGCCGCGGCGACCGCCGCGGTGGCGCTTGTCCGTTCGGGCGAAGCGAAGCTGCTCATGAAGGGATCGCTTCACACCGACGAACTGATGAGCGCGGTGGTCTCCTCCTCGACTGGCCTGCGGACGGAGCGGCGCATCAGCCACGCCTATTTGATGGACGTGCCCGACCACCCGACGCCGCTCATCATCACCGACGCCGCGATCAACATCGAGCCGAGCCTTGAGGAAAAGGCGGACATCATCCGCAATGCGATCGACCTCGCCCATGTGATCGGGATCGAAAGTCCCAAGGTCGCGATCCTGTCGGCGGTGGAGACGGTCAATCCGTCGATGCGATCGACGCTCGACGCCGCCGCGCTCTGCAAGATGGCCGATCGCAGTCAGATTTCAGGCGGCGTGCTCGATGGCCCGCTGGCGTTCGACAATGCGATCAGCGAGGCGGCGGCCAAGGAAAAGGGGATCGTCTCGCCCGTGGCGGGCAAGGCCGAGATCCTGGTCGTCCCGAATCTGGAGGCCGGAAACATGCTCGCCAAGCAGCTCACCTTTCTGGGCGGTGCGGACGCGGCGGGCGTCGTCCTGGGCGCCCGGGTACCGATCGTGCTCACCAGCCGCGCCGACTCCGCGCGAACACGCCTGGCTTCCTGCGCCGTGGCCGTGCTGCTGGCGCGCGCCGCCACCAAGGCTTCGCCGGGCCTGCCCGAAGGCAAGGCTCTGACATGAGCCGCGCCGTCGTCAGCCTCAATTCCGGCTCGTCGAGCATCAAGTTCGCGCTGTTCACGCTGGGGCCGGACGGCCCTCAGCATGCCGCCGCCGGCAAGTTGGAGGGGATCGGCACCGCGCCGCACCTCGTCGCGCGCGATAAGGACGGAACTATCCTGATCGACCGGAACTGGGACGATGGCAGCGGGCTCGGCCACGAGACCCTGCTGCATGACCTGTTCGCGTGGGCGGGGGATCATCTGCCAGATCACGACATCGTTGCTGTCGGGCATCGCGTTGTCCATGGCGGGACAAAGTTCTTCCACCCTCTGGTCGTCGACGACGCCCTGCTTGCCGGGCTGGAAGCGCTATGTCCGCTCGCGCCGCTCCATCAGCCCCACAATCTCGCCGCGATCCGGGCCATTCGCTCGCTCGCGCCCGATCTGCCGCAGGTCGCCTACTTCGACACCGCCTTCCATCATGAGCTGCCCGAGGTCGCCACCCGCTTCGGGCTGCCGCGCGCGCTGCACGACAAGGGTATCCGGCGCTACGGGTTTCATGGCCTGTCCTATGAATATATCGCCCGCGCGCTCGGGGAGGCCGATCCGGGGCTCGCCTCGGGTCGCGTGATCGCCGCCCATCTCGGCAATGGTGCCAGTCTCTGCGCGATGCAGAACGGCCGCAGTGTCGATACCACGATGGGCTTCACCGCGCTGGATGGGCTGATCATGGGCACACGGTGCGGCGCGATCGACCCCGGAGTTGTGATTCATCTACAGACCCAGGAGGGCATGAGCGCGGCTGAGGTAGAGACGCTGCTCTACAAGCAGGCCGGACTGCTCGGCGTATCCGGCATCTCCAGCGATATGCGCGCACTCCATGACAGCGACGATCCGCGCGCTGCCGAGGCGATCGATCTCTTCATCTGGCGGGCAGCGCGCGAGGCGTCGGCCCTCATATCGTCGCTCGGCGGCGTCGATGCGCTGATTTTCACCGCGGGTATCGGCGAAAATGATCCCGTCATCCGCGCAGCGATCTGCGCGCGACTGGCCTGGCTGGGCATCGTCATCGACCCATTCGCCAATGCGCGCAACGCCCCCATCATCAGCGCGGAGGACAGCCGAGTTGCCGTTCGTGTCATTCCCACGGACGAGGAGCGTATGATCGCCATTCACACACTCGCCGCGCTGACCCCGGCAGGAGGACAATCATGAAACCGCTGGTCGATCTTGCCGGCAAGCGCGGGCTCGTCGTTGGCATTGCGAATGAACACAGCATCGCGGCCGGCTGTGCCGAGGCGTTCGCGCGTTGCGGGGCACGGCTCGCCGCCACCTATCTCAACGCCAAGACGGAACAGTATGTGGCGCCGGTCGCGGAACGGCTGGGGGTCGAATGGACCGCGCCTTGCGATGTCCGCGTTCCCGGTGAGCTGGAGGCGCTGTTCAACGAGGTGAACACGAAATGGGGCGGCCTCGATTTCCTGCTCCATTCGATCGCCTTCGCGCCGCGGGAGGATCTTCATGGCCGCGTCGTCGATTCCTCTGCGGAAGGCTTCGCAATCGCCATGGATGTTTCCTGCCACAGCTTCCTACGCATGGCGCGACTGGCCGAACCGCTGATGCCCGACGGAGGCTGCCTGCTGTGCGTAACCTTCTACGGATCGGACCGGGTGGTCGAGCACTATAATCTGATGGGGCCGGTAAAAGCGGCTCTGGAAAGCGCGACCCGTTATGTCGCCGCCGAACTGGGGTCCAAGGGCATCCGCGCCCATGCGATTTCCCCGGGTCCGATCGCGACGCGGGCGGCGAGCGGCATCGAACGCTTCGATGAACTGATCGAGCGCGCCGCGGCGGCCGTCCCGGAAGGCCGGCTCGTCGATGTCGACGATGTCGGCGCGCTGGCGGCGTTCCTGGTCAGCGATGCTGCCGAGCGGATCACCGGCACGGTCATCCCGGTCGATAGCGGCCTGCACCTGCTCGCATGACGGGTTTCAACCGGCAGCACGCGGATTCCCTTGCCGACGCGGCGGCCGTCTGCTTGAATTGCATGCTCGGCGACGGACCGGAAGTCTATCCCTTCGGCCAGAGCTTCGCCGGCTATGGCGAGAACCTGCTCGACCATAACCGGCGAACGACGCGCCTGCGCATCGGTGTGGCGCTCGTCCGGTGACCGAGGCCGACTGGCGCCTCGACGACACCGATGTCCCGACGCTTCACCCCAGCGGTGACTGGACGGCGCTTGATCTGGGCGACGCTGCCGATCGCCTGGCCACGAAATTCGGGAGCGCGCAGCGCCTCGACGTCTCCGAACTGGGGCGAGTGGATACCGCCGGTGCGCTGGCGCTGCTCCGGTCCATGACAAACGGCGGCGATGTCGACTGCGGCCCGAGAGAGGATCTGCGGCGGTTGATCGACCTCGTGCGACCTGCCCTCGAGAAGGAAGCCCCGACGAAACAGGGCCTCAAGGGGTGGACAGGCTTTTTCGACCGGTTCGGCCGCCAGGTCGTCCAGTTCGGCGGCGACGCCTACGACATGCTCGAATTCGCCGGCCGGCTGGTTGTGGCGCTCGGCCGGACGGTCGTGCACCCGCGCCGTCTGCGTCTGACGCCGCTGGTTGCGATGATGCAGGACGCGGGGGTCAACGCGCTCCCGATCGTGTTCGTGATGACCTTTTTCATCGGGGCGGTGATCGCGCTCGTCGGCACCAACCTGCTGACGACGCTTGGTGTCGAGGTGTTCACGGTTCAGCTTGTCGGCGTGGCAATCCTGCGCGAGTTCGGCGTGGTCATCGCCGCGATCCTGCTGTCGGGCCGCTCCGCATCATCTTTCGCCGCGCAGATCGGCTCGATGCGGATGAACCAGGAAACCGATGCGATGCAGGTGATGGGCGTCGACCGCTTCGACGCCCTTGTCATTCCACGGGTTCTGGCAGCGCTGCTGATGATGCCGCTGATGACCTTTTGCGCGGATATCGGTGGCATCGCCGGCGGCCTGCTGGTCAGCTGGGCCACGATCGACATCAGCCCGGTCTTCTTCATCCAGCGCACGCTCGAGACGGTGAGCATAACGCATTTCTGGATCGGGATGAGCAAGGCGCCGTTCCTGGCGCTGGTGATCGCCTCGGCGGGTTGTCGGCATGGCCTGATGGTCGGCGGCGATGTCCAGAGCCTCGGGCGCAACGTCACCTCGGCGGTGGTCCAGTCGGTCTTCATGGTCATCATGTTCGATGCGATCTTCGCGGTGCTCTTCATGGTGTTGGACCTGTGAGCGCTCCATCGACCACCGACGCCGTCGATGCTCCGATCCGTGTCCGCGGCCTCAGGACCGCATTTGGCGAAAAGGTCATTCACGACGATCTCGATCTCGAGGTCCGGCACGGCGAAATACTCGGCGTCGTAGGGGGATCGGGCTCCGGCAAGTCAGTCCTGCTCAACACCATACTCGGATTGAAACGGCCCGATGGCGGGACCGTCGAAATCTTCGGACGGAACATCGACGATGCGGACGCGCAGGCCGATATCGAACGGCGGATCGGCGTGATGTTCCAGCAGGGCGCTTTGTTCTCCTTCCTGACCGTGCAGGAAAATGTCGAGACGCCGCTCCTCGAGCATGCGCATCTTTCCAAGGGCTTCGTGCGTGATCTCGCGCGATTGAAGATCAAGCTTGCCGGCCTGCCCGATAATGCCGGCATCCTGAAACCGTCTGAACTTTCAGGAGGCATGCGCAAACGCGCGGGCGTCGCGCGTGCGATCGCGCTCGACCCCGACATATTGTTCCTCGACGAGCCGACAGCCGGTCTCGATCCGATCGCGGCGGGAGAGTTCGACGACCTCGTCAAGACACTGCGCGATGCGCTCGGTCTCACAGTCTTTATGATCACCCACGATCTCGACACGCTCTATGCCATCTGCGACCGGGTCGCCGTCGTCGCCGACAGGAAGATCGTCGCGGTCGCGCCGGTCGCCGAGCTCGAGCAATCGGACCATCCCTGGATCAAAAGCTATTTCCTGGGGCCGCGCGGCCGTGCCGCCAAGAAGCAGAAAGAAGGCTGATGGAACGCCACGCCAATTATGCCCTGGTGGGCGCCGTCTCGATCGTGCTGCTCATCGCGACGCTCGTGTTCGTGGTGTGGCTGGGCGGCTCGCAGTTCAGACGGGAGCACGATCCCTATCAGATCGTCTTTCATGGTCCCGTGCGGGGGCTGAGCGTGGGGGCGGAGGTCCAGTTCAACGGCATCAAGGTCGGTCAGATCCAGCGGATCAGGCTCGACGAGCGCGATCCCAACCGTGTGGTCACCGATATCGAGGTCAACCGCGGGACGCCCGTGCGCGTGGATTCGATGGCGTCGACCGAAACGCAGGGCATTTCGGGGGTCAGCATCGTCCAGATCAGCGCCGGGACCGCGATCAAGCCGCTTCTACGGAAGGTCGATCATAGCAAGCGCCCGGTCATTCCGAGCAAGCCCAATGCGCTCTCGTCGCTGCTGCAGGGAGGAGGGCAGATGGTCGCGAGCGCGACCGAAGCCCTGACCCGCGTGAACAAGCTGCTCTCCGATCGCAACATTGCCGATGTCGGCGCGGCCATCCACGACATCAGGACGACGACTGGGGAGCTTGCGGCGAACCGGACCATGATCGCCAACGCCGCCTCGGCGCTGACCAAGCTCGACCGCGCCGCCACCGATATTCAGGGAGCGGCGGCATCCGTCCGTCACATCGCCGATGGCGACGGCAAACGCGCTTTTGCAGACATCTCCGGGGCGGCTGGCGAACTCAAGGTCGCGGTTCACGAGGCCCGCGGCGTCATCGCGAAGCTCGATACCCAGAGCGGCGACATCGGCACGACCACTCTCCCCAACATCAACGCCACGATGCGCAGCCTGCAGGAGACGGCCGAATCCCTGGACGGGCTCATCCGTCAGATCCGGCAAAATCCCCGTCAGGCATTGGGCAAGGACAGTGGCAAGGAACTGGAGCTACCGCGATGAGGCATTCCCCTGGATATCGGACATCCGCGACCCTGATGGGAGCGCTGTTGCTGGCCGGCTGCGGGAGCCTGTTGGGGGGTGGCAAGCGTGATGATCTCTTCCGTTTCGGCGTGATCGAGCGGACGAACGACACCGCCCCGCAGGCGGCGGTCGCCCGCCGGCCGCTTTCGCTGTTGCGGCTTCGCTTCGCACCGGAAATCGAGGGCGATCGCATCCTCACCACGCGCGGCGCGCAGGCGCTCTATATCAAGGACGCCCGCTGGGTCGCATCGGTCCCCGATCTTTTCACGCAGGCGCTGACGCGGCAGTTCGGTGCGCGCGCGCCCGACCTCCGCCTCGCTTCGCCCCGAAGCGCGACGGGAGCCTCGCAGGCCCTGCAGGTCACCATCGACAGGTTTGAGGCGCGCTACACGCCGGAAGCCGAGGGCAAGACCCCGCCCACCGTCGTCATCGCCGGGGAGGTGACCCTGTTTGGTGCCGATGACAGACAGCCGGTCGCGTCGCGCCGTTTCTCGGTCGAGGAACCAGCGCTTGCGAACAGCACGAGCGGGATCGTGCCGGCTTTCGACCGGGCGGTGACCCGTTATGCGGCACAACTCGTCGACTGGACGGCGCAAACCAGCCGCAGCGCGTCCTCCAATCCACCATCCGGAAAAGGCCAGAAAGATGAATGACAAGACCGTGGAACTCGTGACGCGGAGCGGGCTTCGCCTTTGCGTGCGGCAGGCGGGCTCGACGGACGGGCCGATCCTGACGCACTTGTTCCACCATGTGAGCCATGAGGATCTGCGCTTCCGGTTCCTGTCGGGATTGAACGAAATCGGTCCAGAGCAACTGCGCGCGCTGACCCCGATAGATGACGGCAACGCGGTAAGCTTCCTCGCATTCGATGCCGAGAGCGGTGTCGCCGTCGCAAGCGCGATGCTCGTCTCCGATGCAGCGGGCGAGCGGGGCGAGGTGGCGATCTCCGTTGACGCCGACTATCGGCACCGAGGCGTCGGATGGACTCTCCTCTCCTTCGTGGCCGATCGGGCCGAAGCCCGGGGGCTTTCGAAAATCGAGTCGATCGAGAGCCGCGCCAATGTCGCCGCGATCGAACTCGAACGCGACATGGGCTTCTCGGTCGAGGAATATCCTGGAGACTCGACCCTGGTGCTGGTCAGCAAAACTCTACGCGCCGGTTGAACCCGGTGTCGGCGCTCAACCCTTCAGCGCTGCGGCGATCGCGTCCTTCAGGGGCGTGGTCGGCCGGCCGATCAGCCTGCCAAGGTCATGGCTGTCGTCGAACAGGGCGCCCTGGCCCGCCGCCGCGTCCGATTGGGCGAGCATCGCAGCGACCGCCTCCGGCAGTCCGGCTCCGACCAGCGCCGCCTTGTAGTCAGCTTCGCTCAGGTTCTGGAAGGTGATCGTCTTGCCTGTCTGACGAGAGAGTTCGTCCGCGAATTCGGCGAGCGTATAGGCCTCATCGCCCGCCAGTTCGTAGACGCGTCCAGCCTGATCCTCCGGCGCGACGAGCACGGCCGCGGTTGCGTTGGCGAAGTCAGCGCGGGTCGCCGAGGCGATGCGGGCGACTCCGGCGGAGCCTATCATGACGCCATGCTGGAGAGCGGCGGGTATCGAGGCGGTGTAGTTCTCGGTGTACCAGCTATTTCGCAGCAACACGGTCGGCAGTGCGCTTTCGCGGAGGAGCGCCTCGGTCTGGCGATGCTCCTCGGCAAGGCCGAGCGGTGACGTATCCGCGTGCAGCGCGCTGGTATAGGCGATGAGCTTCACGCCGGCCGTCTTCGCGGCATCGATCACCGCCTTATGTTGCGGTACGCGGTGCCCGACCTCGTTTCCCGAAATGAGCAGCAGCTTGTCTACGCCCGCGAGAGCCGGGCCGAGGGTCTCCGGCCGGTTATAATCGGCTTCGCGCACGACGACCCCCTTCGCAGCGAGGTCGGACGCCTTGTCGACGTCACGCACCAGGGCCGCGATCTCGCCAGCCGGCACCGTCCTGAGCAGTGCTGCGATGACGAGCCGTCCGAGTTGTCCTGTCGCTCCGGTGATTGCGAGCATGGTTCTTCCTCTTCTTTGCTTGGAGGGCGTTCCGATCGTCTCGCCTTTGGCGTCCATCGAGTCGTTGGGCTCGGGCAATGTCAGCGAGTGGATCGTCGGCATACATAATATGCGATCGAATCGATCCAATCTAATCTCTGATCGCGCGACGGCGTTTTCTGCCCCAGCCCTGGGAGCTGGGCGGCAACGCCTCCGATGAGATCGACTCTACTTGCGCTGTGCGGACGGCGCCAACGCCCGCAACCCACTGATCAGCGTGTCGAGCCGCTGTTCGGCTTCGCCTTGATCAGCCTCGGGATAGGCCGTCGCGACGCGAGCGCCCCAACAGCCTAAATCGACCGTCGTGAGGCTGAATTCAAAGGGAACGCCTTCGCGGCTGCCGCGGAACCGTCCGCGCCAGACGGCATCCTTTGGCATGTCGGGAAGAACGACCGGCCTCTCGGACAGCGGCGTGCTTTCATCGAAATAGCTGCGCGCAAGCACTTCATGATCGTATAATGCTCCTTCGCCGACATTTGCTCGATATGAACCAGCGAGATGCGGGCAACGATCGTCGAACCGTGCACTGGCGAACGATATTCGACGGAAACATACTGGCCGCTGGGATCATATCCCTGCTCGGCTACGCGGGTGAATCCGGCGAGCATATGGGGAAAGCGCGCACCGCTTCCCACATGCACCAAGGTCCCGTCGGAATCGAGGCGGAAGCCCGCCGGGGCGGTCGCTTCGGCGGCAGCGGGCGCCGACTGGGCGGCGGTGTGAATAGAAAGCCCAAGAAGAACACTCAGAACGAGCGGCGCAAGACGCCTGAGACGCGTCTTCCTTTTCATTCGGGAAGCTTCGCCATGATGATGGAGGCGATCGCCATCACCAGACCGGCCGTCAATCCATACAGGAAAATGACGTCGATCGACTGACGAATTCTGTCCAGGGCGTGCATGGAGATTCTCCCCTTTGTGGTGAGAAAAGTTTCGCGCAGCCGCGCTGTTGGGCATATTGGTAGTGTTACTGAGGCGGCCATCACCATGTGCCTGCTTATGCCATCGTTCCGATCGTCCGGCGGAACCGCGCGAGCGCGATCAGGAAAAACACTGCACCGATCACGGCGATGGCAAGGAACTGGGGCCAGACCACGTCGAAGCTCGCTCCCCGGTAGAGAATCGCCTGCGCCATTCTCACAAAATGGGTGGTGGGCGCGGCGAGCATCACCGTTTGCACGAACTCGGGCATGCTCTCGCGCGGGGTCATACCGCCGGACAACAGCTGGAGCGGCAGCAGCACGAGCATCAGCAACAGACCGAACTGCGGCATCGAGCGCGCGATCGTGCCCATGAAGATGCCGATCGACGTGGTGGCGAACAAATGCAGCGCCGCACCCGTCAGGAACAGCGGGATCGATCCCTCGATCGGCACCTTCAATATTCCTTCGACCACCACCAGCAGCGCGAAGGCGCAGGCGAGCAGGACGACCAGCCCCATCGCCCAGACCTTGCTCGCCATGATCTCGAACGGCGTGATCGGCATCACCAGCAGATGCTCGATCGTGCCATGCTCGCGCTCGCGGATCAGCGCGGCGCCGGTCAACACGATCGAGAGCATGGTGACGTTGTTGATGATCTCCATCACCGACCCGAACCAGCTTTGCGCGAGCGTCGGGTTGAAGCGGGCCCGCAGGGCGAGATCGGCGGGCGGCGCGGCCGTGGCCCGCGTTCCCTTCATGAACTCCGACACCTCGCCCTGGACGATCTGCTGGATATAGCCGCCGCCGGTGAACGCCTGGCTCATCCGCGTGGCGTCGATGTTGAGCTGGACGGTCGGCTGGCGGCCGGCGAGGACGTCGCGCTGGAAATCGGGCGGCAGGTCGAGCGCGAAGGTGTAGCGCCCGGCGTCCATGGCAGGATCGACCTCACCTAGGGAGATCAAAGCCGGCTGCGTGAAATGCGGCGGATAAAAGGCTCCGGTGATCCGGCTGGACAGCGGCGACTGATCCTCGTCGACAACCGCAATCGGCGCCTTGTTCAGTGTCTCGGGCATGGCGGAGGCCGCCACATAGATGCCGAGCGAGAAAGCGTAGACGATCAGGACCAGCATCATCGGATCGCGCCACAGGCTGCGCAGTTCTTTGACGCCCAGACGTCCGATATTGGCGATATGCCGCATCTCAGCCCTCCTGCTTTTTCAAAAGCGCGACGGACAGTGCGAGCAGCACCGGTACTGCCACGGCCAGCGCCAGAAGCGGCTGACCCAGATCGCCGAAGCCCAGCCCCTTGGAGAAGACGCCCCGACAGACGGTGACGAAATGGGTGGTCGGGAAGATGCGCCCGACGAACGCGCCGACGCCCTCCAGCGACGAGACCGGATTGATCAGCCCGGAAAACTGCACCGCCGGCAGGATGGTGCCGATCGCGGTGGCGAACAGCGCCGCGATCTGGCTGCGCATGAAGATCGAGAAGAGCAGCCCGATCGCGGTCGCGGACAGCGTGTATAGCAAGGCCGCCACCGTCATCGCCAGCACATTGCCGGTGATCGGCACGCGAAAGACGAGCAGCGCCAGCAGCACCAGCAGCACATAGTTGAGCATGGCGAGCGCGACATAGGGAAGCTGCTTGCCGAGCAGGAACTCGATCCGCGTGATCGGCGTGACATAGAAGTTGATGATCGAGCCCAGCTCCTTCTCGCGCACGACGCTGAGCGCCGTCAGCATCGCCGGGAACAACAGCAGCAGGACGGGGATGACCGCCGGCGCGATCGCGACCAGGCTCTTGACGTCGGGATTGTAGCGGTAGCGCGTCTCGATATTGATGAGGCCCACCGAGGGCCGAGCGCCAAGCTCTTGCACGGCCATCTCTCCCAGCCATTGCGCGTGCAGTGCCTGGATATATCCCTGCACGGTCTCCGCCCGCATCGGCATGGCGCCATCGATCCACACGCCGATCTGGACCGGATCGCCGCGGCGCAGGTCGCGCGCGAAACCCGGTGGAATCTCGATCGCAACGCTGAGCTCGCCATCGCGCATGCGCCGGTCGAGCTGCGCATAATCGGTGATCGGCGGGCGTTCGATGAAGTAGCGGGATCCCGCAAGATTCAGAGCATAATTCTGGCTGGTGGTCGTCCCGTCGCGATCGAGCACCGCGAACGGCAGGTTCTCGACATCCAGGCTGATGCCATAGCCCATGATGAACATGAGCAGCACGCTTCCCAGAAGGGCGAGCGTGGCGCGGATCGGATCGCGACGAAGCTCCAGCGCCTCGCGCCGGGAATAGCTCAGCATCCGTCGGCGGCTGAAGGTGCGGGAAAAGGACGAAGCAGGCTCAGCCTTTGTCTCGGTGGCCGGCGCCGCGGCCGCCACTCCCGCCTCCGCCCTTTCATCTCCGCCCGCCGCGTCCTCCAGATAGCTGATGAACGCATCCTCGAGGTTCGTGCTGCCGCGCTTCTCGACGATCGCCGCCGGCGTATCGCTGACCAGCACCTTGCCGGCATGCATCAGCGAAATCCGGTCGCAACGCTCGGCCTCGTTCATGAAATGGGTCGAGATGAAGATCGTCACCTTGTCGCCCCGCGACAGGTCGATCATCATCTGCCAGAACTGATCCCGCGCGATCGGATCGACGCCCGAGGTCGGCTCGTCGAGGATCAGCATTTCAGGCTTGTGGATCATCGCGACCGCGAGGCTGAGGCGCTGGCGCTGGCCGAGCGGGAGCGCGTCCGGCAGCGCGTCCATGATGTCGGTCAGGTCGAAGCGTCCGGCCATCTCCTCGACCCGGGCGGGAATCTCTTCCGCCGGCACATGGAAGAGCTGTGCATGCAGCTCGAGATTCTGCCGGACCGTCAGCTCGGAATAGAGCGAGAAGGCCTGGGACATGTAGCCCACGCGCCGACGCGTCGCCACGTCGTCATTCTCGACTTCGCGCCCGAACAGCCACGCTTGGCCCTCGCTCGCCTTGAGCAGGCCGGTCAGCATCTTCATCGTCGTCGACTTGCCGCAGCCGTTCGAACCCAGGAAGCCGAAGATTTCGCCGCGCTCGATGCGGAAATCGACATGATCGACCGCTGTGAAGTCGCCGAACCGCATGGTCAGCCCCTTGGCCTCGATGGCGATCTCGGTCTCGCTCCCGTCGCTGCGCGGAGGGATGGTCACGGGCTTGTGACCACGCCGGCGCTCTTCGGGCAGCAGGGCGATGAACGCCTGCTCCAGGCCGTCGGTGCCGGTGCGTTCATAGAAATCCACCGGAGTGCCGGTTGCGAGGATCTGCCCCGCATCCATCGCCACCAACCAATCGAACCGCGCAGCCTCCTCCATATAGGCGGTGGCGACCAGCACGCTCATCCCAGGCCGGTCGGCGCGGATGCGGTCGATCAGGTCCCAGAACTGCGCGCGCGACAGCGGGTCGACGCCCGTGGTCGGCTCGTCGAGCAGCAGGAAATCGGGGTCGTGGATGAGGGCGCAGCACAGCCCGAGCTTCTGCTTCATGCCACCGGAGAGCTTGCCGGCCGGACGTTTGCGGAACGGCGCAAGGCCGGTGCTCTCGGTGAGCTGGGCGATCCGCCGCTCGCGTTCCTGTGCATCCTGCCCGAACAGGCGCGCGAAAAATTCCAGATTCTCGTCGATGGACAAGGTCGGATAGAGATTCTTGCCCAGGCCCTGCGGCATATAGGCGATGCGCGGACAGACCGCTTCGCGGTGGCGCCGGTCCGCCATATCGCCGCTAAGAACCTCGACACTGCCCTCCTGGATCACGCGCGCGCCGGCGAGCAGCGAGAACAGGGTGGACTTGCCGACGCCGTCGGGGCCGATCAGCGCGACCATGCGTCCGGCCGGAATTTCCAGATCGATGCTGTCGAGCGCCCGCGTCCTGCCATAGTGCAGGCTGACGCCCGAAAGGCGTGCCGCCAATTCCGGCGAGGCGCCCTCCGACATGCCGGGCGCGGTCATCGCGACACGTTGACGGTCAGCTTCGCCGGCCATTCGGCATCGCGGCTGGTCCGCACATAGGCCATGCCGGGCAGCCCGGTCTTGACCTGGGTGATGTGGCGATCGAGCAGGGCGGGATCGATCCGCGCCTTCACCCGGAACATCAGCTTCTGCCGTTCGCTTGCCGTCTCGACGGTCTTGGGCGTGAACTGCGCGACATCGGCGACGAACGACACCTTGGCCGGGATCACATAGTCGGGCGCGGCATCGAGCACGATCCGCACGTCGCTCCCCAGGGCCACGCGTCCCGCCACGGTCTCGGGCAGGAAGAAGGTCATGTAGACGTCGCCGAGATTGACGAGGTTGAGTACCCGCCCGCCGCCGGCGACGACCTCGCCCGGCTGGGCCACGCGATACTGGACCCTTCCGGCCACCGGAGCGCGCAGGTCGCTGTCGCGGATATCGGCCTCGATCCGCTCGATCGTAGCGCGGGCCGCATCGACGTTCGAGCGCGCGCCGATCACCTGGCTGCGCGCGGTGCCGATGGCCGAATCGACCGCCGCCATCTGCGCGCGCGCCGCCTCGACGGCGGCCGTCGCGCCTTCGACCTGCGCCTGATCGTCGTCGCGCTCCTGCACGGCAGTGGCGCCCTCGCGCGCCAGCGTCTCCGAACGCGCCAGCCGCTTGCGCGCGGCGTTCAGCTCCGCCTCACGCTGCCGGACGGCGGCAAAGGCGGCCGCGCGCTCGCTCTGGCGCTGCGACACCTGGCTTTGCGCGATCAGGATGGCGTTGAGCGCCTGGGCGAGCTGCGCCTGTGCCTCGGAGCGCTGGGCGTTGAGGACATCGATGTCCATATGCGCGACAACCTGTCCCGCCTTCACGAAGTCGCCCTCGTCGGCGACGATGTCGCGTATCCGCCCAGGGGTTTTGGCGGAGATGTCGATCTCGATCGCCTCGATCCGGCCGTTGCCGCCAATGATGCCGTCTGGAAGGTCAGCGGGCTTGAGCAGCAGCCAGAGGATGATGGCCACGGCAACAATGGCCATGGCGATGCCGCCCCTGATGATCCACGTCTTCTGGGGCATCGTCATTGCACTGGATTCCTGGTTTCAGCCGTGTTGATGTCGAAGGCTGGATTCTGGATGAAGCCCCCGCCCAGAGCCGCATAGAGGGCGACGGCGCTCCCGAGATGGGCGCGGCGAAGCTGGACAAGCGTCTGCTCGGTGTCGAACAGGTCGCGCTGCGCGTCGAGGACTTCGAGATAGGCCGAGCGCCCGTTGTCGAAACGCAATTGGGCAAGGCGCGCGCGTTCCTGAAGCGCCGCGAGCATCGTGCGCGTCATTTCGATCTGGAGGCCGAGTTGCCGGCGCCGGACCAGGGCATCCGAAACATCGCGGAACGCGGCCTGCACCGTCCCTTCATAGTCCGCGACGGCAATCACCTGCCGGGCCTTCGCGACGTCGAGATTGCCCTTGAGGCGTCCGGCGTTGAACAGCGGCAGGCTGATGGTCGGCGTGAAGTTCCAGGAGAGGCTTCCATCCCTGAACAGACCGTCCAGCTCGCTGCTCGCCGTGCCGAAGGCGCCGGTCAGGCTGATATTGGGAAAGAAGGCGGCGCGCGCGGCGCCGATATTCGCATTGGCGGCGCGCAGGGAATATTCCGCCGCCACGATATCGGGCCGGTTGGCCAGAAGCTCCGACGGCAGGCCAGCGGGAAGCGCCATCTCCGGGGCCGATTCGGCAAGACCGAGCGGCCCGGGCGGGATGTCGACCGGACGCCCGACCAGCAGCGCCAGGGCGTTGCGATTGACGTCGCGATCCTGGTCGAGCGCCTGCAGCGCCGTCTGCGCCTGCGCCAGCAGGGTCTGTGCCTGGGTCATCTCGAGCTTCGAGCCCGATCCCACCTCATACCGCCGGCGTAGGATGCGCAACGACTCCTCGCGCGTCGTGATCGTCCGGCTCGCTAATTCCGCGCGCTCTTCATATTCGCGCTCGAGCAGATAGCCGTTGGCGACCTGGGCGATGAGGTCGGTCGCGATCGCGCGCCGCGCTTCCTCCGTCGCCAGATATTGCGCCCGCGCCGCCTCGTTGAGGTTGCGCAGCCGGCCCCAGAAGTCGATCTCCCAGCCGGCGCTCAGCTGGGCGTAGATCTGGTTGCCGGTGACCGCCTGGCCCGTCACCGACAGATCGGCGGGGGTTCGTCCCCGCGTTCCGGTCGCCACGGCATCGAGTTGGGGGTAGAGCGCCGATCCCTGGATCCGCCACGCCGCCCGCGCCTCCGCGACGCGCCCTGACGCGATCCGGATATCGCGGTTGTTCTCCAGCGCAGCAGCGATCAGCGTGCGAAGCTGCGCCTCGCGGAAGAAATCATACCAGCCGATCCGGGCGATGGACGGCGAGCCGGAGGCCGATGCGGCATAGGTTTGCGGAACGGGCTGCGGCGGACGGACATGCGCCGGCGCGAACGAGCAGCCGGCCAGAAGCATGGACGCAGCGAGACAGGCTGCGCTTATCGCTGGCCGTCGGTATCTGGCCAATGTGATCTCTGGAACGGCCATATCGTCGCGCACTGCCCCCTGGTTCGGTCTTCAAATAGGCAGCTCCCGCCCGGGGGACCGGGCGGGAGCCGTTGTTCGCCGTGAGTTGCGACCCTCAGGCTGTCGCGGAAACTTTTGCAGGCGCCTTCGCCTTCTCGGGCTCGGCCACAGATATCTGCTTGGCCAGGGGCTGGAACCACGTCCGGAACGTATCGGACAGTTCCTGCTGGTTGGTCGTCTGCGAGAGCAGATCTTTCCAGCTACCCTGCCATTCGTCGACGGCCGCCTTGATCTTGCTCACCGAGGCCTCCCGGCTCTTTTCGACCTCGCCGAGCAGGCTCGTGACCGCGTCGCTTCTGAAGCTCGGGACAGTCCCCGGCTTCAGTTCCTTGAACTGATCGACGAAGAGGGTCGCCGCCTTGCTGCCGATCTGTGCATACTCCTCGCCACCGCTCCGGGCGATCTCGGCGAATTTGAGGACAAGCTCGCCATTGGCCTTGGCAAGGGCGGTAATCTGATCGAGGGGATAGCTCATGGGTCAGGTCCTTTCGAGAATCGAGGCGGGAGGAAAAACAGTTTCCGTTGCGATGCTGCGCTGCGATATGAGGGATTGTCCTTACGCACGATGGCAGACGAGGCTCAGCCATTGGCGATATATTGCCCTCCGTTGATGGTAAGCACCGAGCCCGTGCAGAAAGCCGCCTTTGGCGAGGCGAGATAGGAGACCGCTTGCGCGACCTCGTCGGGGTCGCCGAGACGGCCGACAGGGATGCCGGCGATGATCCCGGCGCGCACCTCCTCCTTGACGGCGGCGACCATGTCGGTGTCGACATAACCGGGACAGACCGCGTTGACGGTTATGCCGCGCGCGGCATTTTCCTGAGCCAGCGCCTTGGTGAAGCCGATCACGCCCGCCTTCGCCGCGGAATAGTTGACCTGCCCTATCTGGCCCTTCTGCCCATTGATCGACGAGATGTTGATGATCCGGCCGAAGCGCCGCTCGCGCATGCCCTCGATGATTGCGCGGGTCATGGTGAACATCGAGTCGAGGTTGTTCGCCAGCACGGACCGCCAATTGTCCCAGCTCATCTTGTGGAAGACCCCGTCGCGGGTGATGCCCGCATTGTTGATGAGGATGGACACCGGCCCAAGCCGTTCTTCGACCTGGGCCACGCCGTCCCGGCAGGCCGCCTCGTCCGCAACGTCCCATTTGAACACCGATATGCCGGTGTCCTGCTTGAACCGGGCGGCGGCGGCGTCATTGCCATGATAGACGGCCGCCACCTCATGGCCTTCGGCCTTCAGCGATCGGGCGATGGCCGCGCCGATCCCGCGCGTGCCACCGGTTACGAGTGCGATATCCGTCATGATCGTCCGGGTCCGTTCCTGTTTCAGATGCGCCGCGAGGTTTCCCCCACAGCTCCTCCCCGGACAATGCGTATGTATACTTAGCGGTTTTGTTATCGCCTCCTGGCGATACCGGATCAAGTCAAAACTCATGCAAGACCTGGATGATCGGGTTAGAGACGGTTTTATGACAAGAGCAACATCAACCGGACGTGCCAGGCGCCTGCCGCCGCGTGACCCCAAAGGGGGCCGGCCGACGCAGGAAATCGCGGCGCTACTGGGCGTTCATATTCTTGATGTGGCGCTCGAACAGTTCATCGCCCATGGCGTGGAAGGCGCCAGCATGGAGGGGATCGCGATCGCCGCCAGCGTCTCCAAGCGCACGCTCTATTCCCGGTTCGGGTCCAAAACGGCGCTGCTTGTCGCTGCCGTCGAGCATGGAATCGCGCATCATCTCAGGCCGATCGCATCGACCATTCCGGCCGGCTCGACGCGGGACAAGCTGCTCCATGTCGGCAGGAAAATCCTGGATGCATCGCTCAAGCGTGAGGTTATCGGCCTGGATTCCCTGATCAACTGGATCGCCGATCATGAATCGGAAGCCGGCCAGGCCAAGCCTTCGATGGGAGCCAAGGCGGGAATTGCGATCATCCAGTCAATTCTCGAGCAGGCCCATCGCAACGACGGCAGCGACAGCTCGGTCGACCTGTCGTTCCTGGCGGCGTTCCTCTTCGACGCGTTCGTCACAAGCCCGCGGCAGCGCATTCTCCTGCGGCATGAGCTGGAAAACACGTCTCGCGCCAAATCCGACTATCTTGAGCGCACCATGAATCTCATCGCGCGCGGAATGCCCTTCCTGGACGAAGACTGTTCCGGTTAACTCCATGTTCGATCCTGTTGGACATGGACTCCGACCGCAAATCTGGCACCATGGCGTCGCCCCGATGCATGAGCACGAGCAGGACGCCGTCAAAGATGGCCTGTGCTGACCGACGGCAACGGAGCGCTATGATCAACCAAAGGACAGGTCACTGCTCATAGTCCTCACCAAGGTAGAGTCTGCGCACATCGGGATTGTGAAGCACCGCGTCGGGCGTCCCCTCGAACAGCACCCTTCCCTCATGGATGACATAGGCCCGGTCGACCAGTTCGAGCATCTCGTGGACATTATGGTCGGTTATGAGAACGCCGACGTCATGCTGCTTGAGGTCGCGCACCATCAGCTTGATATCGACGATCGACAGGGGGTCGATGCCGGTAAAGGGCTCGTCCAGCAACATGATGGCCGGCTTCGCGGCCATCGCACGAGCAATCTCGGTGCGGCGGCGTTCTCCGCCTGACAAAGCCGGAGCCGGCGTATCGCGGACATGGGCGATGCTGAATTCGGCGAGCAGCTCATCGAGGCGCGCCGCGATCACCGCGGGATCATCCGTGCGGCACTCGAGCACCGCGGTGATGTTTTCCGCGACCGTCATGCCCCGAAAGACCGATGGCTCCTGCGGAAGATAGCCCAGACCCCGTGCCGCGCGCCTGTCCATCGGAAGCGCCGTGACATCCGCTCCGCCAAGCAGGATCCTGCCGGCATCGACGCTCGTCAAGCCGATGATCGCATAGAAGGAGATCGTCTTTCCGGCGCCGTTGGGACCAAGCAGCCCCACGATCTCGCCCGGTTTGACGTTGAGCGAAACGCCGTGGAGGACCTTTCGGGCACCGAATGATTTTTCGATCCCCACAATCGAGAGCCCTTCGGCCGCACCGGCGGAACTCTGCAATTCGCCTAGTCGACCGGTCACCGGACCGCCATCCGTATGAACAGACGTGCCGCTATCCACGGCTCTCCGGTTCCCCTGCGAGAGTGGGTTTTCCAGAAAGCTCGCGATGAGCATGGGCACGCGACACCTTATCGGTTGCGTTCGGACCGGAGCGGCGTCGACGGAAGATCGATCGCCGCCCCAAGCCTCTTCGCTCAGGAGACGGCTTCAAGAGCCAGGGCAACGCCCTGCCCGCCCCCGATGCAAAGCGTGACAAGCCCGCGCCTGAGCCCGTCGCGCCGCATCGACTCGAGCAGCCGCGTCGTCAGCACCGCGCCCGTCGCGCCGATCGGATGGCCATGGGCGATCGCCCCGCCTTCGACATTGACGATGTCCTCCGGCAGCCCGAGTTCCCGTACGACGGCGATGGCGATCGCGGCAAAGGCTTCGTTGATCTCGACCCGTTCGAGATCCGACACCGACCAGCCCGCACGGGTGAGCGCCTGGCGCACGGCCGGGACCGGCCCCAGCCCGAACAGTCCGGGCTCCACCGCACCCACGCCGAAAGCGACCAGCCGACCGACCGGAGCTACGCCGTGCTGGCTGGCCCAGTCCTCGCTCGCCACGATCATCGCCGCCGCGCCGGTATTGAGGCCGGGCGCATTGCCTGCCGTGATTGTTCCTTCCGGACGAAAGGCCGGCTTGAGGTGGGCGAGGCTTTCGAGCGTCGCATCCGGTCGGTTCTGCTCGTCCCGCGAAAAGCTGGTCGGCCCCTTTCGTCCCGGAATTTCGACCGCCACGATCTCGCTGTCGAACTTGCCGGCCGCCTGGGCCGTACTGAACCGCTGTTGCGAGCGCACTGCCCAACTGTCCTGGGCGTCGCGCGAGATCTGAAATTTCGTGACGAGGTCCTCGGTCACCCAGCCCGAATGCTGATCGACGAACGCGTCGTTGAGACCGTCATGGAGCATGCTGTCGAAAAGCTTGCCGTCGCCCATGCGATAACCCCAGCGGCCCTTCTCGATAAGGTAGGGCGCCTGGTCCATATTCTCCATCCCGCCCGCGACAGCGGCATTCGTCAGGCCCAGCATGATCTCCTGCGCGGCAGTGGCGATCGCCTGGGCTCCGGAGCCGCAGACCCGGTTGACGGTCATCGCCGGCACAGTGTCAGGGATTCCGCCACCGATCGCCGCCTGCCGCGCCGGGTTCATCTTCGCTCCGGCCTGCACCACCTGGCCCATGACGACCGTATCGATCGCGTCGCCGGTTACGCCGGCGCGCTTGAGCGTCTCGGCAATGGCGATACTGCCGAGTCTCGGCGCGGCCATGTCCTTGAGGCTGCCGCCATAGCTTCCGATCGCGGTTCGCACGGGTGCACAAAGAACAACATTCTTGGTCATGATCTTCTCCTTCCATTCGGCCGCTTCAGGCCATGTATTTGCCGCCGTTGATCGAAAGCGTGGCGCCGGTGACAAAGCCGGCTTCGTCCTCGACAAGGAAGAGGACGCCGCGCGCGATCTCATCGGGCGTGCCGAGACGGCCCACGGGAACGGCGCCAAGAACAGCCTTCATCGCCTCCGCCGATACCGCGGCGACCATGGCGGTGTCGGTATAGCCCGGCGCTATCGCATTGACCGTGACGTTGCGCGCCGCGCCCTCGAGCGCGAGCGCCTTGGTGAAGCCGATCACGCCCGCCTTGGCGGCGGCATAGTTGGTCTGGCCGAACTGCCCCGACAGCGCGTTGACCGAACTCACATTGACGATCCGGCCGAAGCGCCGCTCACGCATGCCCTCGATCACCGCGCGGCACATGTTGAAGCAGCCGCCGAGGTCGACGTCGATCACGCTGCGCCATTGCTCCTCGCTCATCTTGTGGAGCGTGCCGTCGCGGGTGATGCCGGCATTGTTGACGAGGATGTCGACCGGCCCGACCTCCGCCACGACCTTGGCGACGCTCGCCTGGCTCGCGGCAAAATCGCCCACGTTCCAGCCATAGACCGGAATGCCCGTCTCGTCGTGAAACGCCTGGGCTTCGGCCTCGTTGCCGAAATAATTGGCGACGACGGTGTAGCCATGCGCCTTGAGGAGTCGTGCGGTCGCGGCGCCGATACCGCTCACGCCGCCGGTGATAAGCGCTATACGGGACATGAGAAATTCCTTGCTGCTGGTGCTGATGAAAAGGGAGTGGGCGACGCGGTCACTGCGCGAGATAGCCGCCATCGACGGGATAGTAGCCGCCGGTCATGAACGAGGCGCGATCGGACAGCAGAAAGGCGACAAGCGCCGCCACCTCCTCGGGCCGGCCGAGCCGGCCAATGGGATGCTGATCGATCAGCGCGGGCGACGGTTCGCCCTGCGCCCGGATCAGCGGCGTATCGATGACCGCTGGCCCCACCGCGTTGATGCGAATGCCCTTGCGGGCATAGTCGACGGCTGCGGTCCGGGTCATGCCGACCACGGCGTGCTTGGCAGCCGCGTAAGCGATGGTGCCGGGCAGGCCGAGCATGCCGCAGATCGAACTCATGTTGACGATCGCACCGCCGCCCGAAACCAGCATCGCCGGGATCTGATAGCGCATGCCGTAGAACACGCCGTCCATGTCGACGCTGAGCACGCGCCGCCATTCGGCAAGATCATATTCACCGGCCGGAGCGGAGGCGCCGCCGACGCCGGCATTGTTCACGGCAAGATCGAGCCGGCCGAAGGTCTTCACCGCGAAAGCCACCATCGCCTCGACATCCGCGGCATTCGCCACGTCCGTCCGAAGCGGAAAGGCCCTGCCGTCATCGATCTGGGCAGCGAGAGCGTGTACACGGTCGATATCGAGATCGGCGAGCACGAGCCGGGCGCCGGAGGCGGCCAACTCACGGGAGATGGCCTCGCCCAGCCCGCTGGCGGCTCCGGTCACGATCGCGACCTTGTCATTGAAGTCGAACATCCGGTTCTCCAGAGCGCACGAAAGCCGCCGCCCAAAACGGGCGTCGCCAAGCCGATCCGGCACCTCTCCCTGGCGTTTTGGATTCCCGATCACCACGGGATATGCGGTTCATGTGCATCGCCGGAGCACCACCCCGCCATCGGGAACTATACTTATGCGTTTCGTATCGACGCTAATTCGTTCCTCTTTCCATCCGGGAAAGCGTGAGGAATGGACGACGGCTGGAGCGGCAGGATCGTCACAAATCGGATGGCGGAGGACATATTCTGTGTCGGGCCAGGCGCAAATATACTGATGGCCGGGGTTGCGCCTTATCTCTCCCCTGCAGTACCGTTCTGTGAAATTGGCGACTCTCGGAAAGACATGCGTGGTGGTAAGATGAGAGTAGCCGCTTGATAACGATGGTATAATCGGAGGCGGTTTCAGGGGAGGATGCTGAGTCAGGCTACGTCATCGCGTAGTGCGTGTTCCTCGCTGTCAGGCGATGGAAGGGCATGTCCGATTGGAGATGAGGAACATGGACACATCCGCCGCCACTTCGCCACCAGACCCGTTGGAAGACGTTGCAGAGACATTCATTCGCGCCGCGGTTACCCGGCTCGCCTCGGCTTTTCCGCCCGCAATGCTCCTCCAGGTCTTCTCCGACCGGACATTTCACCTCGCCCTCCCGCCGGGCAAGCGACCGCGGCGCAACGCCAGGATCGCGCGCGAACATACGCGGCTGTTCGATTATCCGGTCCGTGGTGCAGGCGACAGCGGTTGGCACCTGCGCGCATGACGATCCGTCCGCACTTCTGGTTCATGGCTGGCGCATCGATTCTCCTCGCGCCGACGGCCCATGCCGCCTCGCCGGTCGAGATCCTGATCGGCGACGCCGGCCAGCGCGACCAGGACGGCGCCATTCTGGTCGATCTGCGATTGCTCAACGGGGACCGCGATCCGCAAACGGTATCCTTGCCCGACCGAATCGAGGCACGGATCGGGGCTGCCGGATCTGTCCGGACCGTATGGCTCGAACGCGCCGCGAATGTCCCGGCCAGCCTGACCGTGCCGCCTGGCGGGTTCATGCGCGCTCGCTATTGCTTTCGCGCGCCTTCCGACCTGACGCTGGATGGCGCGACGCTTTCCATTCCGGCGTGGCGTTCGCAGCAGATCACTGTTGCTTTGCGGTCGGCGACGCAAGTGGCGCAAGCCATATCCGCACCGCAGGCGCCTTCCGAGCCGGAGCGGGAAGCGGCGCCGCCGCCCGCCGACCGTTCGGCTGGCAATGCCTTTCTCGTCAATCTCTCGGCCTATGAGCCGATCTACGCCGTCTACGGGCCTGGCACCAACAGTGAGGCAAGGATCCAGATCAGCTTCAAATACCAGCTGTTCGGATCGAGACGGGCTGATGGGCTGCCGGGGTCCTGGCGTGATGGGCTTCACTTCGCCTATAGCCAGCGTATGTTCTGGGACCTGGGCGGGAACTCCTCGCCGTTCCGCAATGTCGATTATCAGCCCGAACTCTTCTATCTGACCCCTTCCGCCACTTTGTCGAACGGCATCTCGGTGAGCGCGCAGGGCGGTATCCGGCATGAATCGAACGGGCGCGACGGCGCGGCGTCGCGCAGCATCAACAGCGTCTATGTCGCGCCGATGGCGGCGATCCCGCTCGGCGGAGACTATCGCCTCTCGGTCGCACCACGTCTGGCGCTTTTCGTCGGCGACAAGTCGGACAATCCCGATATCCGCCGATACCGCGGCATCACGGGGCTATTCGTGGAGATCGGGGAGGATGAAGGACTGCGCCTCTCCACCTCCACCCGGTTCAACTTTTCGAGCGGCAAGGGCGCGCTCAGTGCCGATCTCTCCTATCCGCTGCCTCGTCTGCTGGGGGGTGGTCCGGACCTTTATCTGTTCGGACAGAGTTTCGTTGGCTATGGCGAGAACCTGCTCGACTATGATCGGCGCATGACGCGGTTCAGAATAGGCGTCGCGCTCGTGCGATAACGGAGATCGAGACCGGGATCGAGACGGCGATTCCGGACGAAACCTGCATCCCCCCACTCGACAACACTCTTCATAGGCCAAGCAGACAATAGCTGGCATATGAGTGCGGGTCCGGCAAGGGTCGGACCGACGGGCCGCGTCGACTCTGCCGATCTGCGGCATTGAGTAGGAATGGAGAAAATCGGTCGTACCTCGCGTCGCTTCGGGGTCGGGATCGTCGGACGTTGGCTGGGCTGGACCTTAGCCGCCTCCCCTTGTTGCAGCTGGGCCCCGCGCCTGCCCGGCCATCTTCACGCGATTCCATCCTAAGGCGTGTGGACATTTAGCGCATAGCGATCTTCAGGGCCGCAAGGTTGATCATGGCGCGGTAGCTCTGATCAGTTTTCTCGTATCGGGTAGCGATGCGCCGGAATGTTTTGAGGCTACAGAAGAAGTTCTCGACGAGGTGCCTCCAGCGATAGGCATGGAAGTCGCAGTCGATTTTTTGCTTCCGGTTCGATTTGGGAGGGATCACCACTACAGCGCCCCTTTCGTTCAGTTCGGTACGCAACCAATCAGCGTCGAACGCCTTGTCGCCGAGGAACATATCGAATTCGACGTCCTGGATCAGCGGTTTCACCCCGACGAGGTCGTGGCTTTGGCCCGGAAGCAGAA
>FMTU01000037.1 GCA_900100475.1 Sphingobium faniae
AATCGGGCTCGGACAGAGTGTCCTGCAGAAACTATGATCTATGTATCTGATTTATCGCCGTTTAGACGAACTGCGGTCTATTATGTCGGCTGACACAAGGGCGTCAGCGAAAGCTTCAACAGCAGCTTCGATCCGGCCGATCGCGCGCTCGAGCGGCTTGATGCTTTGCTCCCCGCTGCCGATCCGCTCGCCGCGCTAGCCGAATGGGTCCGCCAGCTTCGCGAGGACGAGACCCCGTTTCTTGAGGGCGGCAGCGAGTTCGTTGAAATTGAAGGGCACGTCTTCAGCCGCTTTGCTCCGCGCGGCGCAGCTTGGGCCGCTTCACTTGCCGCCTCGCTGCGCCCGCAACTCTTCGGTCTCGGCGCTGCCCCCCTCGCGCTGGCCGGGCTCACGCCGCGTAGCCTGTTCAGGGAGATTCTCGAGAGCCCCCTGCCCTCCCTGCTCTCCACTTCGATTACCAGCGCAGCGGTTGCAGTGTCGTCGGATCTTTCGTCGATGCGTCAGGCACTCAACCGTCGCAATCTTGAATTGCGCGGCCTTTATGCCTCTTCCCATGCCCCGCATGCGTGGCAGCTCATCTCTGCATTGGGCCCCCTCACCCGTGCCGAGCTCGCTCGTGCACTCGATGTGACGCCTCGGACTGCTTCCCAGGCTGTGATCGCGTTGGAAAACGCAAATCTTGTACGGCTGCGGCCCACTGACAAGGTGATTCAAGCCGCCGGTGGTTGAATTAGGTTTTGGGGTCTGCAGAAAACGCCTCCCATCTCGGGGCCACCGCCCTCCCCTTTTTTGGCTGAATTCTGCCATTTTATTGAGCGCGGCACATTGTGCCGCGTTGTGTGCCTCATTCCGTGCCGCTCGTTGTGCCGCATATAGTGACGCGCTTGGTGCTGCGCCATGTGTGGCGCGGCACAACGCGCGTTCCGCTGCGCGGCACCATTTGCCTGCGCGATCGCTCGCGCTGCCATCTTGTACCGCGCTTGCGCCTTGCAACGCGCTGCCATATGCGCTAGGCCCAGCACTTGCAGATGGTGCCGCGCTTGTGATCGCACTTTCAGATTGTGCAGCGCGATGTGCCGCGCTGACGCCACACAGGAGAATTACCGTGCCCGTTATCACAATCGCCCAAAGCAAAGGCGGCGCAGGCAAGACGACCCTCGCGCTCGCGCTGGCATCGGAATTCGAGGCCTTGGGCGGTTCGGTCTACATGCTGGATGCAGACCGGCAGAACAGCCTGCTGAACTGGCATCGCGATCGACTGGCTGCGGGGAGGGGAGGGGACTCCAAAATTCAGGTCGAGGATGCCTCACAGTTGCGCGATGCGGACATTGGCGCCGCGATCACAAAAGCGCGGGAACTAGCGCAACTCGTCATCGTGGACTCCGAAGGAACCTCCAACTTTAAGACGGCCTATGCCGCCATGGATTCCGATTTTGTTGTCATTCCGACGCGGTCCTCGCGTTTGGATCTGGAGCGCACCGTCGAAACCAGCGACATGCTCGAAAAAATGTGCCGCGGCGTGCCTTATCGGGTGCTCATTACGCAAACTGGCCAGGTTGCCCGGTCAAAGGCTGAATGGGAAATCGATAGTCAGATTTCCAAGGCGTTGCCGACCTTCACCGAGCAAATGCACAATCTCGACGCGTTCCGCGCCATGTCCAATTTTCGCATGACGCTCGCCGAAGTCGAGACAAATAAGCTCGCGAAGACCGAGAAGGCGCGGCACATCGCCCAAAGCGTGCTCGCCAACATTCTCGACGAAATCCAGAACAAGGAGGCCGTAAATGCCTGATCAGATCCCTGCCAACAGTGCGATGGGCGATATCATCGGCTCGACGCGCCGGCGCCTTGAGCAACCAGCGCCGCCTGCAAGCCCCGCGGACCGGCTCAAGAACCTTGTCGCGGCCACCACAGTGGCGAAACCTGCTCCGGCAGCACCAATTGCACGCGATCCGGCTCCTGCGACCCTGCCGGGCAATTATTTCCCGCAAGTTGCCGTCGATACCGCGATGGTTCCAAAGCGGAAGCCGCAGCGCGGCCCCACGCGCACGCTCCACATCAGCATGCGCCTGTCCCCACCCGAACGCGACCGTCTCGTACAATGGTGCGACGACCGCAATCTGAGCCTGCCCGACGGAATCGTGGCGCTCCTCGACCTTGCGGAAGGGGGAGGGGAGGGGGCTTAGCCCTCAATCAGTCAGGGCAAGACGCTTATTGTGAGTGATTGGGGGCTCAGGCCCGCCCGCGTGCCTTGACGAAGCCTTTGCAGAAGCCTTCCCAGGACTTGTAGAGCGCCTGTCCGCTCAATGTCTCGAGCTTGGGCCCCATCTGCTTGCGATAGGCCTCAGCAACGAGATCCTTGTCCCAGCCACCACCAAAATCACTCACAATGGTTAAGATCGTCTGATCACCGCAGAAATGCAGAGAATCGGTCGGGAAAAGCTTGCGGGTCGTGATCCTCGGCGCCGGCATGGCAACGATCTGCTCTGCGGTCCCATCGCGACGGGCTTTGCGTCCCACCTTTGGACGATCCAGTTCCTTGGCTGTTGCCTCTTGCTCGCCCGGCTCTTTCGGCGAGAAGGTCAGCTTGACCGCAACAACCGGACGGCCGCGTCCAGCCCCCCGAACTTCTTCCCATTCCACAAGGAAGTCGGCGAGCTGGTCGATTTCGGCCTTCGACTTTGCGAGCACGTCTCGGCGGAATTCCGCGAAGTTCTTGAAGCTCCCCTCAGGAACGCCAAGCTTGCGGCGAAGCTCCTCGACCGTCATTTTCACAACCCGGTTCTGACGGTTGATGATCAGGCAGCCGAGGTCATAAAGGGTGAGCGAGTAACGGGATTGCAGCGCCAACATAACCCCGAGATTGACCCGCGCATAATAGTCCGAACGCTGGATCACGCGCTTGAAATTGTCCGAAAACTCGAATTCGACAACGCTCATCCCGTCTTCTGAGATTTCCTCGACGCAGCTCGCAAGCAACGACTGTGACATGACCGCTGGCTTGCCTTTCTTCGACGTGGTCCTGATACGGACAATCACGCGAAGCAGTTCATCCATGACCGGTTGAATTCGTTCGTTTCCCTTATGTGATCCGCGCAGTTCCTTCTTGGTGATCGTAAAGGTCTTGGTCTCGCCCGCATCTGGCCCGGCCTTGCGCAACATCAGCGCAAAGGCCTTTCTCGCGGCCGCACTCAGGGAGCCGGTTTCGAATTCAGATTCGACGAGCTCGCCAGGCTTGCTTACGAAGTCCAGGTCCTTGCGGCGAATCACTTCGGCCACACGCAAGGTGCGGCTCAGGCCCTCCAAACCTGGAGTAACCTCGATTTCACTGGGATTCGAATCGAGCTCCATGTGAGTTGCATAACATCACCTTGTCATAATGAGAACACACCCCCGTGAACTCACATAGACAGGCCCCCGATACCTCATATGAAGGTATGTTCGCTCAAAATTGGCAACATCGAGATAGCCCCCAAGGACTCACAAAGAGCATTCTGGAAACCCGCAGGATTCCGCCCTTGAGCGAAACTCCCCCGATCACTCACATAGTTCTGCGGCAGGGTCACGGAGCCCTCATCGCGTCGCAAACGGAAGCTGTCGCACTGCCCCCTGCGACTCACACATACGTCCAACCACTTCCTTGATTTATCAGGTAAATTCAAGCGCACCCCGATCACTCACATAATTGGTGTGAGACCGAACGTCCTCTCAACCCGCAAGCCCCCGATTCCTCAGGTAAACCCGATCTGCAGGGGCACATATTCCCCCCATTTCTCATCTAGACGGCCGTTTTAGCCCCGCCACGAACCATTTTGGCGATTCAGCTACTAGAATCAGAACCTTCTGGTCCGATCTTGGAGCGCTATCAGCAACTCCCCCGATCACTCATACAATCACCCAGGACCTCATGATAACGCCCCCGGTGCCTCATGCAGTAGCCCCCACGGCCTCACATTGAAGCCCCCTCAGGCTCATATAGAGGCCATTTAAACCTCTGTTTTTACATATCTAAAGATGCCCGAATCATAGAATCCTGAATCTAAGAAACCTCCCAAGCTACGCTTGGGCGTGTGGATAAATTGGATTCAAGGACAAGAGAGAGGAGGGTGGTCTGATTGGGCTGGCATGTCCATAGTCCGAAACAGACCAACTCCAGAGCTCCGAAGGCTCGTCAAACATCTGAAAGGCAAATGGTCGGGTGAAACCGCCATGTGCCGTTGCCCCTGCCATGCCGACAGGACCCCATCGCTTTCCATCCGTCAAGGTGACCGAGCAATCCTCGTGACCTGCCACGCCGGTTGCGACAGCCGAGACGTGCTCAAAGCTCTCCGGCGCATCGCGGACCTGCCGAGTTTCGATGCATCTCGCGTGATCCCCAGCATCGAGCGCCGCGTCAAACCTCATCTCACAATCTGGCAGGCCGGTAGTTCGATCGAAGGGACGCTGGCGGAACGCTATGTTCGCGAGGTGCGTCAGATCTGGGCACCGCTTGAAGACCTCCGCTTCCATCCAAGATGCCCACGAGGGCAGGGGAGGCAAGCCAGCTTCGAACCGGCCCTCCTCGTCGCGATGCGCAAGGCGGGCGCGATCGCCGCGATCCAGCGGATTTTCCTTGATCCATCGACGTCCGACTACACCGAGAAGCGCGTCCTCGGCCAAGCCATCGGGGCTGCCTGGACAAATGGCCCGCCCGGCAAAGCCATCGGCATCTGCGAGGGCTTCGAGACTGCGGCAGCCTATACCTCGCTCACCGGTATTCAGGCCTGGGCGACCATGGGTGCCAAGCGTTTCCACCAGCTCGATATCCCGGTCTCCGTTGAAACCGTGATCCTGCTAGCGGACAACGATCTTGAAGGCCGACGAGCGCATGAGCGCGCTCGTGAAGCCTACCACCGTCCGGGCCTCAACATCGAGACCGAGTGGCCACCCGGACGCATGAATGACTGGGCGCAGCTCCTGAAGCGGTGAGGGGAGGGGGGCTGGAGCGGGCGTGCCGCTGATCGGCACGAGCTCAGGAGTTCTCCGCATGACAACAACGATTCCGCGCGCCAGCGCCATTCTCGGCGCTGCCCGCACACTTGCCGCCAAGCTGCTCCTCGCTGTTCCGATCGACCGCGCTGCTCTGAGCCAGGCCATGACCGAGAGTGCTGGCGGAAGTGACGCCGCAGGTGCCTGGCAGCAGCGCGACAGCTTCGAGGCCCTGGAAGTCGCCCTGTCCCTCGCAATTCCCGAGCTAGTCGGTCGGATGGAGGTGGGATCCGCGATCGGCACGCTCGAGGCGCTGACGCGCGAACTGCCGACCCACACGGTGCGCAGCGAGGACCAGATCCAGTTCCAGCAGTTCTCGACGCCGCCGGCGCTAGCCAGGTTCGCGGTCCATCTGGCGCGGCTTTCCGGCGATGACATGGTGCTGGAGCCAAGTGCGGGCACCGGGATCATCGCTTCGCTCGCCAGAGGTGCGGTCAAGGACCTGATCCTCAACGAACTCGAACCCACCCGTGCGGACCTGCTCGAAGCTCTCTTTCCAAGCACGAAGGTCTACCGCCACGACGGCGCTAAACTCAGCGCGCTGCTGTCCGGAACCGCGCGGCCGAGCGTCGTGCTGATGAATCCGCCGTTCTCGGTGTCGCAATCGCGGGGAGAAGATCAGAACACCGCCGCCAGGCACCTGCGGGCCGCGCTCGACCATCTGCTGCCGGGTGGCCGGATCGTTGCGATCATGCCGGACTGGTTCTCACCCTCGGCCAGGTACGAAGAAACATTCCGGCGCACCCTTGAAGGCGCGCGGGTCGTCCTGTCGCTCCGTCTGGACAAGGGAGGCTACGTCAAGCACGGCACCGGGATCGCGGTACGCGTGCTGGTGATTGACAAGGTGCCAGGCGAGATCGGCGTATCCACGATCAGTCGCGGCTCGGTCGGCGAAATCTTCGCCGCGCTGTCAACCGTGCCGCCCCGGGCGACATTGCGCGACCCGACGCAGGCGGCAGTGCACCGACCAAAGCTCAGTCTGTTCCGCTCGGTCAAGACTGGTCCAGCCCGGCCCGTGATCGTGCGAGCTCCCCAGACCAACGACGTCCGCCCCGTCGCCTACAAGGTGCTGGCCGAACCTGCCGCGATGGGCGAGCAGCGCGGGGTCTATGCCGATTACCGGCCTTCACGCGTGGTGATCGCGGAAGCTGGCGAACACCCGACGCACCTTGTCGAATCCGCCGCCATGGCCTCTATCGCCGCGCCCAAGCCCGGCTACGTGCCCTCTCTGCCAGAACGCACCGTGACCGCGCGACTGCTCTCGGCCGCCCAGCTCGAAACCGTGATCTACGCGGGCGAGGCCTGGAGCCGCGATCTCCATGGCCGGTTCAGCCATCCTGCCGGCGAGGTTGCTCTCAAGGAGGATCCCGAGGGCCAGCTTTACCGCACTGGCTTCTTCCTTGGCGACGGCACCGGGGCGGGGAAGGGGAGGCAGGCGGCGGCCTGCATTCTCGACCAGTGGCTCAAAGGCAATCGCCGCCACATCTGGATTTCGAAGAACGCGCCCCTGCTCGAGGACGCTCAGCGCGACTGGACCGCAATCGGCGGGCTGCCGTCGGACGTCCTTGAACTCTCGCGCTGGAAAATCGGCGAGGAAATCACCGCGCCCGGGGGCATCCTTTTCGTGCCCTACGGCACGCTCAGAAGCTCGCGTGTCGAGGACACGCGGCTTGACCAGATCGTGCGCTGGGCTGGCGAAGACTTCGAAGGCGTCATCGTCTTCGACGAAGCCCACGAAATGGGCGGCGTTGCGGGCGGGGAAGGGGCACTAGGCCAGAAGCAGGGCTCACTCCAGGGTATCGCCGGTGTTCTGCTCCAGAATACGCTGCCGCGCGCCCGGGTGCTCTACGCATCAGCCACCGGCGCATCGGACGTCAACAACCTTGCCTATGCGGTCCGGCTTGGACTGTGGGGGCCGGGCACGGCGTTTGCAAACCGCGAGCAGTTCATCAGCGAGATCCGCGACGGCGGCATTGCCGCGATGGAGCTTGTCGCCCGCGACCTCAAGGCCTCCGGGCTCTACCTCGCCCGGGCGCTCAGCTTCGCAGGGGTAGAGTACGACATCCTGCGCCATGATCTGACGGCAGAGCAAATCGCAGTCTATGATACCTATTGCGATGCCTGGACGATCATTCACCAGAACCTCGAGGCCGCGCTCGAACTCACCGGGATTGTTGACGGGCTTGAAAACAAGACGCTCAACAGCGGCGCCAAGGCGGCTGCCCGCAGCCGGTTCGAAGGCACCAAGCAACGCTTCTTCGGACAGGTGCTGCTCTCGCTGAAGCTGCCCTCGATCTACCCGGCGATCGACGAGCACCTGGGCGAAGGGGATAGCGTGGTCGTCCAACTGGTGAGCACGGCGGAATCCATCCTCAACCGGCGGCTCGATGAACTGGAGCCGACTGAGCGTGAGGCCCTCGACATAGCCTATGATTGCAAGGAGTACGTCGTCGACTACCTCACCCGCGCCTTTCCGACCCGGCAGATGGAGGAATACACCGACGAGCTTGGCGACGTGCGCTCACGGCCGATGTGGGACGAGGCGGGCAATCCGGTCCACAACCCGCAGGCCGAGGCCGCGCGCGCCGACCTGATTGAGCATATCTGCGCCATGCCACCGATCCCTACCGCGCTCGATGCGCTGCTCGAGCACTACGGGGTAACGGCCGTCGCCGAAGTGACCGGTCGCAGCAAACGCCTCGTCCGTGACGGCTCAGGGCAGCAGCGCCTCGAAAGCCGCTCACCTCGGACCAACCTTGCCGAGACCACCGCGTTCATGAGCGGGACCAAGCGTATCCTCGTGTTCTCCGATGCAGGCGGTACGGGCCGCAGCTATCACGCGAGCCTCGATGCGAAAAACCAGCAGCGCCGGGTCCATTTCCTGCTCGAGCCCGGATGGCGCGCGGACCGCGCAATCCAGGGGCTGGGGCGCACCCACCGCACGCATCAGGCGTGCCCGCCGCTGTTCCGCCCGGTCACCACCGACTGCAAGGGCGAGGCCCGTTTCACCAGCACGATTGCGCGGCGCCTCGACGCCTTGGGCGCGCTCACCCGCGGCCAGCGCCAGACCGGCGGGCAGGGGATGTTCGATGCCAGCGACAACCTCGAGAGCATCTACGCCAAGCACGCACTCCACGACTGGTATGGCCTGCTCGCTATGGCCAAGCTCAAGAGCACGACCTTGTCGGAGTTCCAGCGGATGAGCGGGCTCGAACTCACTGACCAGGACGGGGTGCTGCGCGAGGATCTGCCGCCGATCCAGCGCTGGCTCAACCGCATCCTCGCCATGAAGATCGCCGTCCAGAACGCGATCTTCGACGAGTTCCTGACCCTCGTCGAGACACGAGTCTCGGCGGCGAAGGAAGCCGGGACCTTCGACATCGGTGTCGAGACCGTGTCGGTGGAAGCCTGCGAGGTGCTCTCCGACACGGTGATCCGGACCGACCCGGTTACCGGCGCGACTTCGCACCTCCTCGAGCTGTCGCTGACCCAGCGGCGCAAGGTCCTCTCGCTCGAGCGCGTGCTTAAAGTGGCATCCTATGAGGAACAGCCGCTGTTCCTGCGCAATGACAAGTCGGGCAAGGTCGCACTCGCGGTTCCGGCGCCCTCGCACATGGACGAGGAGGGCCACATGATCCGCCGCTACGAACTCGTGCGGCCATTGCGCAGCGAGTACCTGCGCGCCGACCGGCTCGACGAGTCCGCCTGGGAGCCCGTGACCAAGGCCAGGTTCAGCGCGCTGTGGGAGGAGGAATATGCAGCCGACGAAAGCCAACTTGTCACCGAGACCGTCTATCTCGCAACCGGGCTGCTCCTCCCGATCTGGGGCGCGCTTCCCAAGGAAGACCTCACGGTCAATCGCATCGTCGACAAGTCCGGTGCATCATGGCTCGGCCGGCATGTCCACGACCTCTACGTCGATGCGACCCTCGAGAAGCTTGGGGTTGCCCGCAAGGCGCAGACTGATCCGGCCAAGATTGCCGCCGCCATCCTCGGAGGAGGGACTTGGAAGGCGCCGCATCCCCTCAATTTCACGATCCGCACAGCGCGAGTGAACGGTTCCCGCAGGATCGAGATTGTCGATGCCGAAGCCGAGCGCATCCCCGAGCTCAAGGCCAAGGGCTGCTTCACGGAAATCATTGCCTACAAGACGCGGGTGTTCGTGCCGACGGACAAGGCCGACCAAATCCTTGCAAGCCTGATTGGACAGGCACCTTGCGAGGAGCTTGCAGACGCGAACGAATGTGGTAGACTTAGTTCATAGAACTTAGCTAAGGTAACTGGAAATGGACACGGTCAACATTCATGAAGCAAAGACGCATTTGTCGCGCTTGCTCGAGCGCGTGCTGCGCGGGAATGCGGTCGTGATCGCCCGGTCGGGCAAGCCGATTGCGAAAATGGTGCCAATCGACACTGCTGCACCGTCCAAGATCAAGCGCCTGGGTTTCCTCAAAGGGGAAATGCGCGTGCCGGAAGATTTCGACCGTATGGGCGAGGGTGAAATTGAAGCGCTGTTCGAAGCCTGAGCGATGAAATTTCTCCTTGATACACATGTCCTCCTCTGGGCAGCGGGCTTTCCGGAACGATTGACGCCTGCCGCCCGGAAACTGATCAACGATGAGGGCAACGAACTGGTCTTCAGCGCTGCCAGCCTTTGGGAAATCGCGATCAAGAACGGGCTCGGGCGGGAAGACTTCGCAGTCGACGCACGCGTATTGCGCCGGGCGTTGATCGACAACGGATACGTCGAGCTCGCCATTTCAAGCGAACACGCCGTTGCAATTTCCCAGTTGCCTCCGATTCACAAGGACCCATTCGATAGAATGCTGATCGCTCAGTCGATCGTCGAGGGCATCACCTTGCTCACATCAGACGAAACAGTCTGCCGGTACTCCGGACCCATCCGACAGGTCTGATTGTTCCGCTCGCGTCAGATCAATACCGACCCGCGCCATCCGCAATCAGGTCGTCCATCGCTTTCGAACGAATCTTGTCGCGCTCCGCCTTGTACGCGAACACGTCTTCAGCCTTGAGGCGACGGTGCCGGCCCACCATGCTGTGCGCGACATCGCCCTTCTCGATAAGCCTGATGAGATAGGGACGGGACATGTTGAGCAGATCTGCTGCCTGCTGCGTCGTCAACATCTGCTGGATCGGCACGAGCGTGACGGCATCTCCGCTCCCGATGTGACGCAGCAACTTGAGGAACAGGTCCGACATCGCCGGTGTCAGCGAGATTTCTACCGGCTTCCTGGTCTTGGGATCGGTCAAGTGCAGTTTGGCTTCGCCGGGCTTCTGCGAGGCAAGGATACGCCGTAGCTGGTTGGCGATCTGCCGATCATCGGCAGAGGGCGGCCTGTTGCCGAAGGGCAAGGCATTGGCTGGCAGTGTCATCGTTTCTCTCCGCTGATGGCGATATCCCGAAGCGCATATTCGAAATAAACGCAACCAAGTTGTGCGCCTCAGGTTCCGATGCAGGTCCGATCCATGAGGCATAAATCGATCATTTATGCCTCATGGCACCAAGCGGCCCGCCCTGGGACGCGCGGTTGCGCCCGGGAATTCGGGCAATCCTGAAACCGTGAGGGGAGGGGGGCTGGAAGGGGTGAGCCGAAGGGCTCGGCCAAATCCGGCCTTCAGGAGCACTCCCATGAACGACATCGAGTTGATCCCGCTCGGCAAGCTACGCCTGTCCGAAGCCAACGTCCGCAAGAACGACAGCAACCTCTTCATCGAGGAACTGGCCGCCAATATCGAGGCCAAGGGCCTCCTCCAGAACCTGATCGTCGTGCCCGCCAAGAAGCGCGGCATGTTCGATGTGACCGCGGGCGGCCGGCGCCTGCGCGCCCTCAACTTTCTTCTGACGGCGGGCAAGCTTCCCAAGGACCACCCCGTCGCCTGCCGCGTCCTCGACATCGATGCCGCTGAGCAGTCCGAACTCTCGCTGATCGAGAACGTCATCCGGCTCGACATGACGCCGACCGACGAGATCCGGGCCTACAAGCACTTCGTCAATGAGGGCAGCGACCTCGACGCGATCGCCAAGCGGTTCGGCCGCACCCGCCGGTTCATCGAAGGCCGCCTGCGGCTTGCCGACCTCGCCGATCCGATCTTCGCCGCGCTCGAAGAGGGCAAGATCACCCTCGACGTCGCCAAGGCTTATGCGACGACGCCCAACCACGACCGCCAGATGATGGTCTGGAACGAGCTGTCGAACTCCTGGCAGGGCAACAATCCGGACTCGATCCGCCGCATGGTGACGCACAGCGCGATCCGTTCGTCCTCGCCGATGGCCAAGCTTGCCAGCGAGGCCGACTACCTCGCCGCCGGCGGCAAGATTGAGCGCGACCTTTTCACCGAGGACGGCGGCGAGACGTGGATCGATGCGGAGATCGCCCAGCGCATCGCCGGCGAGAAGCTCCAGGCTTTCGCGGCCGAAATTGCCGAAACCTCCGGCTATGCCTGGGTGCGCCCGATCCTCGAGACCCGCGTCACCTACAACGCAACCGAAGACCTCCACCAGATCCATCTCGAACCCCCGCCGCTCACCGAGGAGGAGCAGGTCGAGGCCGACAAGCTGCTCGAGACGATCTCGGTGCTCGAAGCCGAAAGCGAGACCCTGGACGAGGACGACGAGGCTGCCGCCGCGGACTTCCAGGCACGATGGGATGCCGCAAGCAGCGCCTACGATGCGCTCCACGACAAACCCCCGGTGATCCCCGAGGAGATGAAGGCCAATGTTGGCTGCTTCGTGATCATTGGCGCTGACGGCCAGCCTGTGGTTGCGAGCGGCCTCTACAGCGACAAGCCGCTCGAACGCCGTAAGGCGCGTGGGTCCGAAGCGGGAGACGGCGCCAGCGGGGCAGCAGGGGAGGGCGGTAGTGCTTCTGCCGCACCCAAGCCTCTGTCGCAAAAGCTGGTCGAGGAACTCGCCGTCCAGCGCCGCGACATTCTCGCGATCAACCTCGCTTCGAACCCGGCGATCGCGCTCGATTACCTGATCTTCGCCATTGCCGACTCTCGCGCGCTCTACAGTGCGCAGGCCTTGGGCACGACGCTCCGCGCCCCGTCGCCCTCGCTCTACCTAGCCAACTACCCTGAAAGCCCGGCGCACACGCTGATGGCCGATATCCGCGAGACGCTCGACCTGTCGTGGACCGAGCACCGCCGCACGGTCGACCGGTTCTCCGCGTTCAGCGCGCTCGACGACGATGCCAAGGCGAACTGGCTCGCCTGGTGCATGGCAAAGACGCTCGAGGCCAGCATGGGGATCGACAGGAAGGCAGGGCAGTCCGGCCCTGAGCCGATCGACCTCCACGACCATCTCGCCGCGCTGATGGGGATCAACGTCGCCAGCCACTGGCGGCCGACCTCGGCCAACTACTTCGACCGGGTCAGCAAGCAGGCGCTGCTCGCCCACGTCAGCGAAGTCGGCGGACCGACCATGGCGGCGAGCTTCATGGGCTCGAAGAAGGGCGATCTCTCGGCCTCCTGCGAAAAGCTGTTCGCCGGCGAGACCATCGTCGCACCCGAGGTCAAGCAGGCTGCACTCGCCTGGGTGCCCGAGGCCATGCGCTTCCGGGTGCTGGCTGCGAGTGAGCCTGATGAAGAAGGCCCGGTAGAGCACGATCCCGAGAGCGATGCCGGCGAAGTCGAACCTGCCGACGAGCAGGACGCCGAAGCCGGCGAGACCGTCGACGCCTGATACAGCCCTGCCGGCACGCTGCCCGTACCTCTCTAGCGACCTGCGGCAGCGTGCCGGTCCATCCAGGACATGAACCCATGACCATGATCACCAAGCTGCGCGCCCGGGTCTCACCGCACGCGATCTCGAAGGTCACCCGCATTTTCAACGGGACCCTCGACGACATCTTCAACGAACTCTTCCAGAATGCCCGCCGCGCGGGCGCGACCTGCATCACCGTCACCGCCGAGCACATGGCAGATGCCTGCCTCATCACGGTGAGCGATGACGGCGCCGGGATCGCCGACCCGGTCGACCTCCTCTCACTCGGCCAGTCCGACTGGTCCGAGGAGTGTCGAACCCGCGAGGACCCGGCGGGCATGGGCTTCTTCAGCCTTGCTGGCCTCGACACCGTGGTCAGTTCGCAAAGCGCGGGTGGTGCGTTCTCGCTGGCAATCACAGGCGATGCCTGGACCGGCGAGGCCGACATCGATGTGCTGCCCTTCGACGGGCCGCGCGGCACGGCAATCGCCTTCCGGTTCGATCCGCAGCCTGACGGTAAGCTCGAACGCTGCGTCGAGGCGGCGGCCCGGTTTCTGCCGCTTGCCGTCAGTTACAACGGCAAGGACCTCGCCAGCGCCGATTTCCTCGCCGACGCGCACAAGGTCATCGAGCGGGAGGGGTTCCGGATCGGCGTGTTCCGCGACCGGCACTCGCCGCACGTGGCGACGCTCAATTTCCACGGGGTCACCCTCAAACACGCTTTCCCGGTCGTGAAGGAAGTCCATCACACCCAGTGGTCCGTGCAGGTCGACGTGATCGACGCGCCCGATCTCGTCCTGGTCCTGCCCGCCCGCAAGGAAATCTACCGCAACGCCGCGCTCGACCGGCTCGTGGCACTCTGCCGCGAGGCGATCTTTTCGGTCATCCGCGAGGAACCGTTCCACCGCCTGAGCTTCGAGGACTGGCTCGAGGCGAGCCTGTATTACGACAATTTCCCGCAGGCGGCGCGGCAGTTGCCGCTGTGGTACCCGACGCTCGCCCGCGACAGCTACCGCGAGGTGCCGCGCTTTGCCGACCTCGAGCCGGGCGCGGCGATCTATGACGACACGGACTCCTTCGATGCCGTCACCTTCGGCCGTGCCCTGCGGCGCTCGAACGGGGGCGAGATGCACCGCCTCGGCGGCCCCGACCCGCGCGCCTTCCACGAGCCGATCACCAACTTCATCGGCTATCCCTGGTACGATGCCCTCCCGGCTTTCGTCCGTACCGGCGAGCGCTTCACCTTCGATGGCGGCAAGCCGACCGATGAAGAGGGTGCCGTTACCGTCCGCCCCGACGCGATCACGATCGAACTCACCGATCAGCACGACCGGCGGCTCGATCTCGAGACCGACTTTGCGATTCTGGAAGATGCCGATTCCTGGGGTGATCCCGACTGCGCGCACATTGCGCTGACCCGGACCACCGCGCTGGGGCCCGACGATCTCACCGACCTCATCATCGATGCGGTGTTCAGCCCTTCCGACGATTCAGATGCCGACAGCTACGACACCCAGGAGACCCGCTTCCGACACGATGCGGCGGTGCGCGCCCATGCCATCCTCGAAGGCGAGGACGCCGCGATCCTTGCCGGCATCCGCATGGCCTTCGCCGACCGCGTCGCCTGGCGCATCCCGCACGGGCGCACGCTGCGCCTCTCCTGGTCGAACGCCGCCTCCGACCTCTCGCTCGATCCTGCCCAGGAGGGCCCCGTCCAGTGACCCGTCACCCCAAGCCCGACGTCGCGCAGGTCATCACCGACCTGATCCTCGAGAAGATCGCCGCCGGCACGGCCCCGTGGCTCAAGCCCTGGACCGCGACCAGCACGCGGCCGCTGCGCCACAACGGGGTCCCCTATTCGGGGATCAACACCTTCTTCCTCTGGGCGGTCGCCGAGAGCCGGGGCTACGCCAGCCCCTACTGGATGACCTTCCGTCAGGCGCTCGAACTCGGCGCCCATGTCCGCAAGGGCGAGAGCGGCTCGTTCAGCGTGTTCTACAGCTCGGCGCGCAAGACCGACACCGATCGCGAGACCGGTGAAAAGAGCGAAAAGACGATCCGGTTCATGAAGTGGAACCACGTCTTTAACGCCTCGCAGATCGAGGGGCTGCCGGCGCACTACTACCCCGAGCCGCTGGACCCCAAGTCGATCGGCGAACTCTCTGCCGAGGTTCAGGCCTTCCTCGATGCGATCCCGATCCGCGTCGTCCACGGCGGCGACAGTGCGCATTACACGCCGAGCACCGACACAGTCACCTTGCCGTCGCCAAACGCGTTCCATTCGATCGAGGCGTATTTCTCGACCCGGTGCCACGAGCTTGGCCACGCCACAGGGTCGGCCAAGCGGCTCAATCGCCAGTTCGGCAAGCGTTTCGGGGACGATGCCTATGCCTTCGAAGAAATCGTCGCGTTATCTGGACAGTCTGCACCGTGCCTGACGCACCATCGAACGGTATGTTCTTGGCACAACGCAGGGGGCCATCAGGCCGGATGAAGCGCTATCCA
>FMTU01000091.1 GCA_900100475.1 Sphingobium faniae
AATCGGGCTCGGACAGAGTGTCCTGCAGAAACTATGATCTATGTATCTGATTTATCGCCGTTTAGACGAACTGCGGTCTATTATGTCGGCTGACAGCTCAACCACCGTCGATCTGTTCGATCGTTTCGACGCCTGGGCCGCGGGGCTGGCCGATCGCGACCCGCTCGCCTGGCGCGATGCCCTGCCCACCGCTATCGGCGAGCCTCCGGTTGCCGCCGAGCACCCTGCCTTGATCCGCGCGCTCGACCGGGTGCGCCAGCATGCGCGGATCGAGGGCACGGCCTTGCCCTGGCTCGGGCTGCCCTTTGCCCTTCGAGATATAGGTCTTACCGCTACCCCCC
Source organism: Sphingobium faniae (assembly GCA_900100475.1). Lineage (GTDB taxonomy): Bacteria > Pseudomonadota > Alphaproteobacteria > Sphingomonadales > Sphingomonadaceae > Sphingobium > Sphingobium faniae. The sequence goes on from FMTU01000091.1 coordinate 342, forward strand.
TCCCCTGCCTCGCCGGCGGGGCAAAGGCGTTCCGATTGAAGCGCAAGCCAGATGTCGGAGACTGGCTGGCCACCGTGCGGGCCGTGGAAGCAGCGGCGCGCGACGGTCTCGAGCGTCTCCATGACCTTGAGCGCTTCCATCGCGACGCGCAGCGGGCGATCGTCGCGCAGTTCCGGCCAGGCGCCCTGCCCCGGCTCCTGGCTCTCGCCGTCCATCAGCCGCTGCTCTCGCCTCAAGCGGTCGCCCATCACCTTGGGCTTAGTGTCGCGGGCGCGAGCAAGCTGCTCGAACGCGCAGTCACAGCCGAACTGCTGGTTGAGATCACGCAGCGCCGGAGCTGGCGCCTGTTCCTGCCCCACGATCTGGCGGTCGAATTTGGCTACGCCGCGTCGAAGCGCGGACGCCCAGCGAAAGAGCCCCCTGCCCTTCCCGCTAGTCGGGCGCTGGTCGACACATTCGATACTTTCGATCGTGAGATGGCGGAGATCGACAAGTTGCTCTCCGGGATCGTTCAGGTGCCGTCGGCATCGGACTGAAGTGGGCTCTCAGAGTCTCAGCTCCGGGCCTCACTGTGGATCCAACCCTCCCGCGGAAGGAATATGTGTGAATTATTGTGCGTTGGCGTCCTAAATCCGGCCCCGCCAGAAGCCCGCACAGAGCGATTTAACTGCTCGGTGACGAAGTCGGTTTTTAGCCGGGTTTGTGTGGCGCGCCGTCAGGCTCCTTCAGGGGCAAGAACGATGAGGAGCATGGCGCTT
>FMTU01000039.1 GCA_900100475.1 Sphingobium faniae
AATCGGGCTCGGACAGAGTGTCCTGCAGAAACTATGATCTATGTATCTGATTTATCGCCGTTTAGACGAACTGCGGTCTATTATGTCGGCTGACATCTGGACGATCGTGATGCGCTTTCGATTTGGCAGCGGCAATTGGCCCAGCGCAAATCCCGTTATTGGCGAGACGAGTTCGCGATCTCAACGGACGTCCCAGAAGATTGGAGCCAGCGGCCAGCCCTCCTCCGCGCGCTTGAGATTACGGCCCGGCGCTCCCGCGCAGACAGCACGATCACGCCGTGGCTTGCCGTCCCTGGGCTCCTGCGATCGATGAAGATAACCCAGGCCGTGCTGCCGTGCCTGACCATTGGCGACAAGGCGCTTCGCCTCTCGCCGCGCGACACGCAGGCCATCGTCCTGCGCAACCTCCGGTCGCTTACCGATCGGGCGGAAGAGGGGCTGGTGAGGCTCCAGGCGCTCGAGGAAGACCGTTTACGCGCCGCCGCAGCCCTCCATGGCGCGCACCGTCCTGGCAAACTCCTGGATTTGCTCAGCCTTGTCCAGTTTGTCCCCGTCGTCAGTCCTCGGATGCTCGCCCGGCGATTGGACGTGACGATCTCTGGTGCCGGCAAGCTGCTTTCTCGCGCGGCAGAGCTAGACCTTCTAGTGGAAGTGAGCGGTCGTCAGGCCTGGCGGACCTATATGACGCGCGATCTGGCTATCGCCTTCGGGTTTGGTGTCCGTCCGGTAGGGCGTCCCCCTGCCCCGCCCCAGGCGCTCCCAGATTTTGTGCCCGCGCTCGCAGAGTTTGATCGTGAAATGGCCGAACTCGATTCGGTGCTAGCTGGCCTCGGTATCGATGTCTCGGCTCACCACCACTGATTGAGTCGCAGCGGGGCGTGACCGCTCGATGTCACGTCTCCCGTTCTTGCGTCGGCCCACTTCAGACCCAGTGGGCGTCAAGCACCTCGCGAATGGCTTTCTCGGCATCCTCACGAGAGGCCCCACCCCTATTGAGAATTGTCAGGCGAATTCCCTTGCGATCAGTGCCCTCGATGCGAAGCACGGCTTTCCCAGTCTCGCTCGATACAACCTGCGCCATTCCTGACTTCTTGGGGGATCCTGACCTTTTGGGGGCGTCGGCCGCCAGCGCCAATGCACGGACGATGTCAGGCACAGCAATGGGAGCGCCCTCCCCTCCCGATCGAACACTGAGCGCGGCCGCTTCAGCAAATACGCGTTGGCGACGATCGTCCGGCTTCAGCAATGGCTTAATCATTGTGACGTGCTTGATCCGCAAATCCTGCGGATTGGGAAAAGCGACCATCAATTCCGCCGGAAGGCGGGCGAGATCAAGATAGCGGCTCAGCCAGCTTTCTGTGACATTGATCCGCTCGGCCATGACCTTCTGCCGGCCCTCATAATAGGCATCAAGCGCACGGAGATAGTCGCGTGCCCGCTCCAGGTCGCTAAGGTCTTCGCGCGCCCTGTTCTCGATATCCGCGATGCGGAATGCTTCTTCATCCGACAGTTCACGGATGTCGACCAAGAACCGGAAGTCGGGGTAATTATGGTTACGCAGCCAGCTAATCGACCAGTGACGCCGAGCACCACAGATCACCTCGAAGTCAAAGTCTGGTTCGCCGCGCACCCGCCGGACAATTGCCGGCATTTCCTGGCGTCCTTGCGCCTTTATGCTCTCGATGAGATCGGCGCATCGCTCCTCGTTGAGGAGCGCATATTCCCGGTTATGCCCCGCCCACATTCGGCATCGAGCGGGATCGACCAGTTCATGCGTGCGGCTGACAACCGATCCCGCTGCCAATTCGGCCAAGCGGTTCTCTCTTCCAGTCAGTACATTCGAACCAAGGCCGGGACGACGCGGGGCGGGCGCACCATCTTCAGGCAGATTTATCCCGGCCGCCAAGTCAGCTGCGAAACTCGCATTCTTTCTGCTCATAATGCCGCCCCTCTACCCGGAATTGCACCGGTGCAATTTTTGCTTTTCATGCCAAACCTTCCTTTCGCAAACGGCCTAAGTGGCTGGGCCACATGGCGCGAATATCCAATTCCAGCTCAGCGTTGACGCCATCGAGATAAGTGAGGCAGCGGTTGCGCACCGCACTGCTTGTGACGGGGCCATCGAGTTCATAAACCGTCATTAAACGAGCCGTCGCATTGTCGATCTCAGCAGAATCCTTAAGCGGCGTACGCACCATCGCGTGACCGAACAACGTCCGCATCAGATTGAGCAGTTCCTTCTGCATTGACTTGTTCTCGTCGACCTTCGAGGCGACAAAGCGCAGGAATTTGAGAGTCGGCGCAAAGCCGCGTTCGGCCAGCGTCTCGATGGTCTCATCAAGCATCGCCAGAAACGCCGCGGTAGAAGAAAAGTCCATGACGGTTGGAGGCACCGGCACAACGAGAGCATTCGCCGCGCGCAAAACCGACAAGGATATGGCGCCAAGGGCTGGGGGCGGATCAAGGACGATGACATCGAAACGATCAGCAATGCTAGCGATGCCTTGAGAGAGGCGATCGATAAGCCCCCCCTGCCCGCGCGCCATCCGGGCCGCGATCTCATATTCCGACTGAAACAGCCGCAAATTGGCAGGGATTAGTTCAAGGCCATCGAAATGCGTTTTGCGCAGGGCATAGTCGAGCGAGGTCATTTCCTCCTGGCGGAGAAAAGGATAGAGCGTGTCGTCCTCGGTCAGGTCGAGATCCGGCACATAGCCGAACAGCGTCGTTGCCGACGCTTGGCTATCGCAGTCGATCAACGCGACCCGATAGCCCTGGATGGCGAGATACTGGGCAAGATGCACCGACAGGGTTGATTTGCCGACACCTCCCTTGAAGTTCTGGACAGCAACGACACAGCACGGGTCGTCTGCTGCCCGCCAAGGTCTCGTGCCGAACAGGCCCCGCATATCGTTGAGCTGCGCGAGCGTATAACCCACTCTGCGATTATTCTCGGTTCGAGGTGGCGGCGGAAGTCGCCCGTCCTTTTCTGCGTCGCGGATCGCTGCAGGCGTCCGCCCCACCAGGTCGGCCGCCTTTCCGATTGGAAAAGTGGGCTCACGACGATCATCCGCCCGCGCGCTGCGCGCCGAATCGCGAAGCCGCTCCAGTACTGAGGACGTTCGCTGCGCAAGCGTGGCCACCGATAGAAGATCGTGGGTATCGTCGATGTCTAGTGATGCTGCCACAGGGCGCCCCTTTGCGAAACTCGGGGCACTGTAGCGCTAATTGCGCTTTTTGGTCAAATAGAAGTGGCATTTCGAAAGTCGCGGCGCATCGTGGTCGGCGTATCACCTGAATATCGCCAGTCACCGCTTTTCGATGGGTCTATCCTGACTCGGTGGGGGTAAAGGAAAATTGCACCGGTGCAATTTTCGTTAGGGGCGCCCCCTCCGCGCAACGAAACTCTCGCAAAAACCCGTCCAAGAACTCATCAGTTTAGCACCCTTAAGCTTCGCCAGACGGTCGCCCATCTGCTGACGGTAGGCGTTGGCGATGATATCGATATCCCATCCGCCACCGTGCGACCGGGCAATGGCGGCTAAGCCTTCCGCGTTGAACCGGATCGTTCCTTGCGGAAAAACGATCTCGGAACTTTTCTCCGGCGCGATAAGCGCGCTGATCGCAGCCTTCACGACCGATCCCACTTCCACCGTGTCGGCGACTGTTTCCACAGCCCCTTCCCGGCGCGCTTTGCGTCCTGTCGAGTGCCGCTCAATCTCATCAACAGTAGCGATCTGCGCTGGCGCATCCTTCGGTTCGAAACGGAACTCGATCTCGGTCACTGTTCGGCCTTGCCGTATCTCCTTCCACTCAACCCGGAAGTGAGCGAGCTGATCAATCTCAGCCTTTGCCTTTTCGAGCACCTTGCGACGGAGTTGCGCGAAATCCTTATACACGTCCGGCGATATCCCCAGCGCTGCGCGCAGCGCTGCCATATCGCCCTTCCAGGTCGACTGGCGACGGTGGAGCCGCAGCGATCCAATCTCATAGAGCTTGAGCGCATAGCTCGACCGGAAGCCCAGCACCGCCTGCCTATTAAGGACGGCATAGCTCTCGGATTCCTGGATGAGCTTGCGCGCATCAGGCGTAAACTCCCATTCGATCCAACCTGCATCCGCCCCGTCTGTATCTTCCGCCTCTTCGCGAGACGACGAGATCAGGGAAAAGCGCAGGGTGGCTTTCTTGCCGCGCCAGGACCGGTCGTCGATCGCGAACAACGTCCGGTGAAGTTCCTCCAACATGTCGGATATACGTTCATTACCCTTATGACCGCGGCGAATATCGGCCTTGCGCATGCGATGCGGCCGATCTTGCCAGGCATCGCCGCCTGCGGTCAGGATCATCAACGCCAGCAATCGGGACGCCGTCAAACTGAGCGACTGGCCTTTCACAAATTTGATCTCAACGATGCTGCCGGGTTTGGCGAATTCTTCACCACCCTTCGCCTGCAAAGCCGCTGCGACACGCATAGCGCGGCCCGGCGCCGAATCGGCTTGCGCCTCTTGCGCTGCATCGGCGCTTAGATTTTCCGCATGTTCCATGTCATATAGGCCGAACGCATATTGGGCAGATTCGCCTAATTGCTGCCTGACCTGTCCTCGCTCGTCAAGTCAGGGCAGGCTGAAACACTTTCTGTCGCCCCCATCCGGTCAGGTTGGAACCGTGTGGCACTCCCGCAAAAGCACTGGGATCCTGCCGAGTCGCAATGCGATTTGCGTTCTCTTCGTTTTCGGCTCGCTCACGCTCGATAAACGCTGCAGAACGACACCATTCACAGGCGCGAAGCCGCCAAAGGCCATCGCCCCCAATCGGTCAGGATAGCCCCAATAGGTCAGCTATCTGCCCCCGACCGGTCAGGTTGACGCCCCCGCCGGGTCAGGCAAAGTCCCCCGTTCGGTCAGGATAAACGTTACAGATCATTGAAATTACAGGCCTTTTCGGCACCGAATCTGAATCACTTAGAATCATGAATCCTTCCGCTGCGAGCAGCGGCGTTGTTTTAGATTGATTCTAAAAGAACAAGCAGGCGATTCGCTCACCCCTTTAGGTCGGACAGCATAACCGATTCCCCCCTAGCTGGGGGGATACCGCAAGACCGGTGTTCCACGATAGCATCCCGGTCTCGATCCTTGGCAGATCCGCCAGCGACGAGATCCCCGGCGACCCGACAGCAGCTGAATCACCGCTCGTCGCCGCTGGGCAGACGCAGTGAGGAGGTAGCATGATCAATTTTGACAAATTCGAGATTATCGGACGGATCGGCGAGATTGACGCCAAGCCCAAGGTCACGAGCATCTCGGTATGCGCGAATTATCGCCGCCGCGCAGAAGGCGACCAGTGGATCGAGGATAGCTACTGGAACCGCGTCGTCATTTTCAGCGACGGCCAGCGGAAATATATCGATGAGAAGGCCCAGGTTGGCGATCTCGTACGGATCGCCGGACGGCTCCGCGACACCTCCTACGAGCGCGATGGCACCACCCACTACACGACCGACCGGATCGTCGAAGAGTTCGGTGTGCTCGCGGCAAAGGCGGCATAGTGCGTAGGACGTAGCGCCGATCGGGCAAGAGGGGAGGGGGCATGCGCGGAGCGAACCTAAATCTTCGATAGGAGTTTCGCTTATGTCAGCCACCATCGACGCAGCGGTTCGCGCCAAGCAGATCGTCGAGAGCCTGGGCGGACGCTGGTCTGGATCGCGCGGCGAGTGCCGCTGCCCCGCCCATGACGATCATTCCCCCAGTCTTTCGGTCCGCCTCGGCACCAAGGCGATCCTGTTCAAATGCTTTGCGGGATGCACATCGACCGATGTCCTCAAAGCTCTCGATCGTCAGGGGTTGCACGATCGAGAGCCGGTCCATGTCGAACCGCGCGCGGCGTCACGCGATCTGAGCGGTTTGGCCAGGTCGTTATGGCAGCACAGCATCCCGATCGCCGGCACACCGGCTGAAGCCTATCTTCATGCCCGGGGCCTTTATGCGCCGACGCCCGACCTTCGCTTCAACCCACAGACGATCATAGGAAAGGGGAAGGATCGGCGCAGCCTTCCCGCAATGATCGCCGCAGTGAGAAACGAGCTGGGCTTGGTCGCGGTCCACCGGACTTTTCTTGATCCCACCGACATTTTGCGGCGCCCCTTCCGCAAGCCCAAGCTCGCGCTGGGTCTGCTCGGTTCGGGCAGCGTGCGGTTTGGTGAGCCGGATGACGTTCTGGGAATCGCCGAGGGGATCGAAGATGCCCTGTCCGCCATCGACTGGTTCCAATTGCCGGTTTGGGCTGTGCTTGGTGCCGAGCGCTATGCTCACGTCGGCATACCGTCCCATGTGAAGCGCGTCATCGTGTTTGGTCAACGGAACAAGGCGGCGAAGATCTGCCTGAAGAGGGCAGGGGAGCAGCTCAGCGCCAACGGGCGAAGGGTCGAGGAGTGGCTCCCGTCCGAGCATGACGATTGGAACGATGCTCTGCGCGATCGGCTTGCCCGCAACGCCGTTCCTCACACCGTGATCCAGACGTACTCCCAGTGAAGAGAGGAGAGGAGGCCTCCGGCTTGTTGATCCGGTGATGGACACCGGATGATGCAATGGAGGCCTACAATGCGCACCTCAGCCGCTGCTGTCGAACTCGATTTTACCGAACCGTCCATCACCGCTGCGAAGGCGATCTGTGCCGTGCTGCGCCACGGCGATGGCATGGACCGGCCTGGCCTGCTCCGGACGATGGAAACCGCTTATGGTTCAACCGCAGCCGATGGGCATTGGTCACTCCGCGACGCCTATGATGTGCTGGAGCTGGCCCAAGTCCTGCACCTCGCCAAGCTCGACCTGCCGCAAGAGCCCGCCGAGTGCCTAGCGGCCCTGACCGCGCTCACCGCATCCCTCCCGACGCATACTGTGCGCAGCGAAGAACAGATCGCGCTCCAGCAATTTTCGACACCGACGGCGATTGGCTACCTTGCCGCACTCGCCGTCCGCATCACCACAGCCGATACCGTTCTGGAGCCCTCCGCCGGCACCGGGCTCCTCGCCGTTTTCGCCGCGCGCGCTGGCGCCAAGCTTGTCCTCAACGAGATCGATCCGGGGCGCGCTGACATGCTCCAGGCAGCATTCCCCACTGCACCGATCAGTCGCCATGATGGCGAACTCATCGACGATCTGCTGCCGCTGTCGATCCGCCCGACCGCCGTGCTCATCAACCCGCCCTTTTCTCGCAGCATCGGTCGACATGCCGACCCGCTTGCAGCGTTCCGCCATTTGCGCGCCGCCCTGAAACGGCTTGATGCCGGGGGGCGCTGCGCCGCTATCCTTCCCGATCGCGTGGATACATCGAGCCGCGCCTGGGCGAAGGCGACCGACGGCTGTGCGGTCACGCTCCACGTCGAACTGCCCGCCAAGGCCTATGCCAAACATGGAACCAGCCAGATCGTGAAGCTCATCGTTCTGGAAAAAGGTTTCCAGGATGACGTCGCCATCGTTCGGTGCAACTCACTCGCCGAAGCGCTCGCGACGATCATCGCTTCGCCCGCCAGCGTCACGGAAGTCCCGCGACTCTCCCCAGCGCGCCTTGCACCAACCCGTGCGCGCGTATCCCTGCTCGGCGGTCTCTCGAGCAGGCCGCGGCTTTCGGCCCCGATCGCGACGACCGCCCAATCTCTCAGCGCGCTTGATATCGGCTACACCGTCTTTGCTGAACCCGTACCGACCGGTGAGGCGGTGGGGGTGTACCTGCCGTATCGGCCAAGCCGCATCGCCATTCCCTGTGCATCCGCGCATCCGACCGCTCTGGTGGAATCGATCGCCATGGGCTCGATTACGGCACCGCGGCCGTCATACGTTCCGAAGCTGCCGGCCGGTGTAGTCGACAACCGGGTGCTGTCCGACGCTCAGCTCGAAACGCTGATCTACGCCGGTGACGCTTTCGAGCGCGACATCTCCGGTCTGTTCAAGGCGGCCGAGGAAGGGTTGTCGCTCGCGCCGGACCAGGACGGTCGCCCTTACCGGACCGGATTCTTCCTTGGCGACGGCACCGGTGCCGGCAAGGGCCGTCAGGTTGCCGCCATCATCCTCGACCAGTGGCTACGCGGGCGCCGCAAGCACATCTGGATATCCAAAACCGAGACACTGCTGGAGGACGCACGTCGCGACTGGACCGCGGTCGGCGGTCTCGCGCTCGACATCCAGCATCTCAATCAGTGGAAGCTGGGAACGCCGATCGGTGCGGCCGAGGGTGTGCTCTTCCTCACTTATGCGACGCTCCGCTCTAACCGGGGGGACAAGGGTACTCGCCTTCAGCAGATCCTCGACTGGGTCGGCGATGATTTCGACGGCATGATGGTGTTCGACGAGGCGCACGAGATGGCGGGTTTCGCCGGCGGCGAAGGCCGTTTCGGCACCAAGGACGGCTCCGATCAAGGTATCGCCGGCGTGCGCCTGCAGAACCTGCTGCCTCGCGCCCGCGTCCTGTACGTGTCGGCAACCGGCGCGTCGGACGTCAACAATCTCGCTTATGCCACCCGGCTTGGCTTGTGGGGTCCGACCACCGCCTTCGCCGATCGCCGCGCATTCGTCGACAGTTTGCGCCGTGGCGGGATCGCGGCGATGGAATTGATCGCCCGCGACCTGAAGATGCAGGGCCTCTATGTTGCCAGGGCGCTCAGTTTCGCCGGTGTCGAATATGACATCCTCGAACATCGCCTCACGCCCGACCAGGTCGAGGTCTATGACGCCTACGCCGATGCGTGGGCGATCATCCATGCTAATTTGCGCACCGCGCTCGATGCCACCCGCGTGACGGACAGCTTTTCCAACGACACCTACAATAGCGGCGCGAAGGCAGCGGCACTGTCGATCTTCGAATCCACCAAGCAGCGGTTCTTCGGCCAAATCCTGATCGGCATGAAGCTGCCTTCGCTGATCCCGGCAATCCGTGCCGATCTCGCCCGGGGCGAGAGCGTCGTGATCCAGCTCGTTTCGACCTCCGAGGCGATGCTCAACCGGGCACTCGCCGCGCTGAATTCCGAGGACCGGGCAAATCTGGACATCGAGCTTTCACCCAAAGAGTTCGTCATGTCCTATCTCACGGCCGCCTTTCCCGTCCGACAGATGAAGACCTTCGTCGATGATACCGGCAAGACGCGCTCCGAGCCGATGTCCGACGAGGACGGGCGTCCCATCTTCAGCCAGGAAGCGCTTGAGATGCGCGACAATCTCGTCGAACGGTTCTGCTCACTGCCGATCGTGGGGTCTGCCCTTGATCATATCATCGGGCATTTCGGGACCAATGCGGTCGCCGAGGTTACGGGCCGCAGCCGGCGCATCGTCATCGACGCGCACGGTCGCCAGCGCATCGAGAGCCGTTCGCCGCGAACAAACCTTGCCGAGACCGACGCCTTCATGCGGAACGAGAAGAAAATCCTGATCTTCTCAGATGCAGGCGGGACCGGGCGCAGCTATCACGCCAGTCTCACCGCCGAGAACCAGTCGCGCCGCAACCACTATCTGCTCGAGCCCGGTTGGCGCGCTGACGCGGCAATCCAGGGTCTCGGCCGCACCCATCGCACGCATCAGGCAACCGCGCCGCTGTTCCGTCCGGTTTCGACCGACTGCCGCGGCGAGCGACGCTTCATCTCGACGATCGCCCGCCGCCTCGATAGCCTTGGTGCCCTCACACGGGGCCAGCGTCAGACAGGCGGCCAAGGTCTGTTCGACCCGCGGGACAATCTCGAAAGCGACTATGCCAAGGAATCCCTCGAAACATGGTTCCGCCTGCTTGCCGACGGTAAACTGCGCTCGACCACGCTTGGCGAATTTCAGACGCTGACCGGACTTGAGCTCGAGGGCGAAGGCGGCGGGCTGAAGGAGGAGCTGCCGCCCATCCAGCGCTGGCTCAATCGTATTCTCGCGCTGCGCATCGCGCTGCAGAATGCGATCTTCGATGAATATCTTGGTCTGATCGAGGCCCGGATCGAGGCGGCGCGCGAAGCCGGCACGCTCGATCTCGGGGTTGAAAGCATCAATGCCGAACGCATCACGATCCTTGATCGCACGGTCATCCGGCGCGACCAGACCAGTGGCGCCGAAACCGAGATTCTGCGCCTGGAAACGGAGGAGCGCTACAAGCCGCTCCCGCTCGACCGTGCGTTGCGCATCCTGGGCGATGACGCGCGTCCGATCGTCAATCGCAAGTCCGGCAGGGCCGCGATCCGGTGCAGCACCTATTCGCTCACCGATGACGATGGTGAGATCGTTCGCCGTTACGAGCTGGTTCGGCCGACCCGTTCCGAGCGGATGCGGCAGGATTTGCTGCTCGAAACGATGTGGGAAGAGACCAGCGAGGAGGAATTTGCGGCGCTGTGGCAGGCCGAGGTCGAGGAGATGCGGGACAAGACCCGCACCAGCACGCTCTATCTGGTCGCGGGCCTGCTCCTGCCGGTCTGGGATCGCTTGCCCGACGATCATGTTCAGGTTTGGCGCCTGAACACCGATGACGGTCAGTCTTTCCTCGGCCGGATCGTTCCTGCACCGCTGGTGTCGAAGCTCGCGGACGCCTTCGGGATCAACGCCGCCATCACCGTGTCAGGCGACGATACCGCAAAGCATGTGATGACCAGCGGCGAGATATCGTCCATCGGAGCCTACCGGCTCAAGCGCAGCTTGGTCGCCGGGCAGCAGCGCCTCGAACTGCTCGATTGGCCGCACACGCGGCTTGCCGAACTCAAGGCGGCCGGCTGTTTTACGGACATCATCCAGCACAGGACGCGGATGTTCGTTCCCGTCGCGAATGCCGCTGCCGTCATCGAGCGCATCGCCGCCTGACGATCCAGTTCCTCTCTCCGCGCCCAGCGCAGGAGAGGGGAGGGGGCCTTCGGCTTTGTGGGCCTGATGAGCAGGCTCGCGTGACCGTCGAGGCGGCGCGCCAGTTCCAGATGGAGACGAAAGATGATCCAGTCCGTGAAGGTCAAGAACCTCTCGCTGTCGAAGGACAATGTCCGCAAATCGAGCCGTGACGCCGGTATCGACGCCCTAGCCGCCAGCATCGCAACGCAAGGCTTGTTGCAGAACCTCATCGTTACCCCGCTCAAGAAAGCGGGCCATTTTACCGTCAAGGCGGGCGGGCGCCGATTGCGCGCACTCCAGAGCCTGATCGAGCAGGGCATTCTGCCGGTCGACCATGTCGTGCCCGTCCTCGTCCTTACCGACGACGACAACTCGGTCGAGGCGAGCCTCACCGAGAATTTCCAGCGGGTTCCGATGAACCCGGCGGATGAAAGCACCGCGTTCAACTTCCTCATCCAGAAGGGGATGACCGCCGAGGACGTTGCCAAGCGACAGGGCGTCACCACCCGCTTCGTCGAGCAGCGGGTGCGGCTTGCCGAGCTTGCACCGAGCGTGTTCCAGGCTCTCGCCGCCGGCGAAATCACCCTGGGTGTCGCCCAGGCCTATGCCGTGACGAGCGACATCGATCGTCAGGCTCGCGTCTTCGCACAGATGAGCACCTCCTATTATGGCGATCAGCCCGACAACATCCGGCGTGCGATCCTCAACGGGACGATTAAGGCGAACGATGCCAAGGCGCGGTTCATCGGTCGCGATGCCTATGTCGCCGCAGGCGGCCGCATCGAGGGTGATCTCTTTGCCGCCGAGGGGGACGAGAACTGGATCGACGTCGATCTTCTTGAAGATCTTGCCGGCAAAAAGCTGGAGGCGGCCGCCGCCGAACTCGCGCAGGCCGAGGGCCTCGCATTCGTGACGCCGATTGCGGCCACACACGTTCCCTACGATCTCGAGCGTCAGCTTCATGAGTTTCACGCGCCCGCGCGGCCGCTTAGCGAAGCGGAAAGCGCGCGCGTCGAAGCGCTTTCTGCCGAGAATGACCAACTCGTCGAGCAGCTTGAAGGCGAACTGACCGATGGGACGGCGGAAGCCGAGGTCGCGAACGATCGTCTCGACGAAATCGAACGGGAACTTGAAAGCATCGAGGATTCCCGTCGCGAGATCGATCCGGCGGTCCGAGCGCAGATCGGGACGTTTGTTTATATCGGCGGTGATGGCGAAGCCCGCGTTCACACCCGCATGTTCAGTGAGAAGCCCGTTGTCGATCCGAATGCTCCGCCCAAGGTGATGGGCGGTGCCAATGGTGACGACGGCGCCGACGACATCGATCATGGACCCAAACTCAGCGCTACGCTGATTGACGAGCTGGCGACCCAGCGCCGGCAGATCCTCGTCGCTCACATCGCCAGTGATCCGGCGATGGCGCTGGACCTCACCATCTTCCTGATGGCGCAGAATGTCGTCTTCGAGCAGAACTACGTCCGCAACCACTCGACGCTCAAGTCCAGCGGCGCCCAATTCCCGATCTTCGGCTTCCGCGACGAAGGATCGATGGCGTCGCAGGCCATCGAGGATCAGCGCCAGCGTCTCGATACGAGCTGGGCCGGTCATAAGACCATGTCCGAACGTTTCGATGCCTTTCGTGCGCTCGACGACGAGGCCCGCGGCAGTTGGGTGGCCTTCTCGATCGCACGCACGCTGGAGCCGAGCCTGAACGTTCCTGAGGGCGGACGGTCCAATGGGTTCCATGACCATCTTGGTCGCGCGCTCGACATTCAGGTCGAGCATTGGTGGCGCCCCACGGCTGAAAACTTCTTCGGCCGCGTCAAAAAGGACGTCATGCTCGACGCGCTCGAGGCCATCGGCGGGCCGATCCTGCGCGGCCGCTACAAGGACGCCAAGAAGGGCGACCTTGCCGCAACCTGCGCCTCGCTCTGCAACGGACAGGGGATCGTCGAGGCCGAAGTCCGCGAAAAGGCGGCGGCCTGGCTGCCGGATGCCATGCGCTTTGATGCCATCGAAAAGCCCGAGACCATCGCGCTGCGCTCGAGCTTCATCGACGATGGCGATGATGTCGATCCCGGCGACGATGGTGACGACGAGTCCGACCCCGATGACGCGACGCACGACGGTCAGGAGGATTTGAGCGAGGCGGCCTGACACCTGCTTGCACGGTTCGAGGCGACTGGGGGCGGCACTCTTCGCGGAGTGTCGCCCCTCCTTTTGTGCCCCGACGGCAGCCTCTCAGAGGGGAGGGTGCTGGTCCGGGCTCGCCTCTTTCAGATCAGGAGAACTTGCCGTGGCAAAGACAGCCCATAAACCGTCGCCCGCCGACACCATCACAAACGCGATCATCGACAAACTTGAATCCGGCGTACGCCCTTGGGTGAAGCCGTGGCGGCCTGGCCTCGGCGGCCGTCCCCTTCGCGCGACCGGCGACCCGTATAAGGGCATCAATTGCTTCTGGCTGTGGCTCTGCGCCGAAAGCGCCGGCTATCGTTCGCGCACCTGGATGACCTACAAGCAGTCGCAGGCGCTGCGCGGCCAGGTCCGCGAAGGCGAGCGGTCGCAAATCGCCATCTTCTACAAATCCTACAGCAAGACCGTCGAGTCGCCCGTTACTGGCGATGCTACGGGCGAAATGCGCCGCGTGCTGCGATCCTACGCCGTCTTCAATGCCGATCAGATTGATGGGCTGCCGGAGAAGTTTTATCCATGCCCCGTCAGCGTGGTCGCTCCCGACGACGCGCTACCGGATCGCGCACAGCGCTTCCTCGATGCCCTGCCGGCGACGGTTCACCAGGGCGGCGATCGCGCCTTCTATGACCGCGTTGCCGACAGCATCACGATGCCGCCGGTCGCGTTGTTTTCCACCCGCGCGTATTTCGCTTCGACGTTAGCGCATGAGGCAGGGCATTGGACCGGCCATCCTGACCGGCTCAACCGAGAGTTTGGCAGGAAATTCGGCGACAACGCCTATGCGTTTGAAGAGCTTTGCGCCTTATCTGGACAGTCTGCACCGTGCCTGACGCACCATCGAACGGTATGTTCTTGGCACAACGCAGGGGGCCATCAGGCCGGATGAAGCGCTATCCA
>FMTU01000083.1 GCA_900100475.1 Sphingobium faniae
CCCCGCCGCTTTCCGTGGTTTTGACCGACTGGCTGTCGATCACACCGGCACTTGGGCTGGCCTCGCGTCCCATCTGCTGGCGGGCGGTCATCACCAGCAACTGATTGATCGTGGCCAGCAGGCCGCTGTTGCGCCATGCATAGAAGTATCGCTGCACCGTCGAGAGCGGCGGGAAATCCTTGGGCAGCATCCGCCACTGGCAGCCGCTCGTTGCCAGGTAGAGGATCGCGTTCAGTACCTCGCGCAAGTCCGTCGCCCGCGGACGGCCACCTTGCCGCGCCGGCGGAAACAGCGGCGCGATCAAACACCACTCCGCATCCCGCAAATCACTTGGATAACGCAGACCCGCACGGCTATGCTGGCGCCGAGTGATATCGGTCCACATGATTGAATCCTGAAAGTTTTTGGCGAAACCACAGAATCAACCCTGTGCCAGCGCGTCAAGTGCAACCGACTGATATCACTCAACTACTTTTGAGGGCGGGCTCTCAGAGAGCGCCTTTGGCGCGGCCTTCAAACGCGTGCTGGGCCAGTCGCCACGTCAGTTCGTCCAGGCCATCGCCGCCGAGCGGTGATCGGGTCCGGCGTGCGAGGTCATCTCCGCCTGATGGGGCGGCAAGACCGCAACATGGCCTATCGCGGGAAATCGATCTCGACCGCTGCAAGCCAATTGAAACCGGACCCGATCCGCCGATCAACACATTCGCTCGACGCCCTTCATCTTGGAATCGAAACTGGCCAGCCCCTTCGCGCCAATGGGGGTCCGCATGGGATATCTTGTCGACCAAGAATCTCGGCCTTCACCGCATGATCGCCTGAAGGGTACCACTCGCGCCTGCATCGTCAGAACCGTGCCCGGACCGCGCCGAAGACGCTGCGCGGATCGGCGGGCGCGTGCAAGCGCTGCGTGCCATCGTACCAGACATATTCGTATCGATCGTTCGTCAGGTTGCGCACCTGCGCCGATATCTCGATCGCCTTCGTGATGCGGTACGCCAGTTCGGCGGTGAGTTGGAAATATTCTCCGTAACGCCCTTGGCTGTTGGCGGTGTTCAGCTCGTAGGAGGACTGGCCATTACCCCAGAGCGAAGCACGCCATGGCAGGGTTGTCGGCGCCCATTCGATCCCGGCGGTATAGACGTTCCTTGGGACGTGGTCGATCTCGTTGCCCGCGGTCAGCGGCGCGGCCGGATCGGGCACACGGATAATCGCCTTCTGGTGCGACCAGCTGGCCCAGGCCGACAGGCCGGGGAGCGGCTGCACGCTTGCCTCCAGGTCGAAGCCACGACGACGGGTGGCGCCTAGATTGTCGAACTCGCCGGACGGGTCATTGAGGCGGCGCTTCAGCTCGCCGGTCGCGGTCTGCTGCCACACCGCCGCGCGGGCGGTCAGCCAGTGGCCCTGTGACAGCTTGATGCCGCCCTCGAAGCCTTCGTTGATCGAGGCGGCGACATCGCGCACGCGCGGCGGCACGACATAGGCGCCCGAGCCTGCGCCGATCTGGAAGGTCCGGCCGAAATTGCCATAGGCGGTCAGACCGGGGACGGGCGTGACCGCGACCGACAGCTTGGGCTGGCTGATCGTGCCGTAATCATTGACCGGGTAGCTGAGGCCATTCAGCCGGTTGGTAAAAG
>FMTU01000024.1 GCA_900100475.1 Sphingobium faniae
AATACCATGCGCCTTGAAGCCGCATAGACCCGGAGCCGTCGCCCACATGTCCCTTCATCATACTCACAATGTCAAAAAGCCCAACCAAACATGGACCGGGACAGAAACCCTTCCTCGAACTTTCATCCGAGGGAATTTCTTCCCGTCTATGTTGGCGACCAATCGCAGCGAAAACCGTGGGGCCTCACCGCGTCGGTGGAGTGGCATCTAGGCGCGTGATCTGAGTCGGTCAACAGGAAAAGTGGGAGATTTCAAAATTTCTATCCAAGCCATTGGGAAATGCCCGGCCTATCTGCATTTGGGCGGCATCCGGTCACCCATGCGCCATTACGGCATGACGGGACCCTTTTCGTAAGCGGGCGGGCAGCCCAGGCGAATCGACCGCCTTCGATCGGAATCATGCAACGGCGCTCCCTCTTGCATCCCATCCCCCCTCTGGATAACAGCGCGGTCGCGACAGGTTCCCCACATGGGGATTGAAAGGGAAGTCGGGTGCAAGACCCGCGCTGCCCCTGCAACTGTAAGCGGCGAGCCAACCGGCCAATACGCCATTGGAGCCTTCGGGTTCCGAGAAGGCGGCCGGACCGGCATTGACCCGTGAGCCAGGAGACCTGCCTGCCGCAGTCGTTCTTCGTCCGGACAGGGTGTGTCGGACGGACGGGGGGAATCCTTCGCAGAGCGACAGTCGACGCCTCGCCGGCCGGGCCGCGCGAGGGGGCGTCCTGTCGCGCGCGGCATATGCTCCCCCTCTCCACGTCCATCCGGCGGGCTTTAACCGTCCGGAGGACTTGAATGTCACTATATCATATTTCCCTGTTGAGCCTGCCCTTGCTGTTCGCCTGCGCGCCCATGAGCGCCCATGCGGCCGCCGCCGCCGACGTGCGACCCGATGACGAACTGGTCGTCACCGCCTTCCGCACGCCGGTCGAATGGGACAAGGTCGCCTCCAGCGTCACCGTGCTCGACCAGCAGGCCATCGAACAGGCGCAGCCCCTTGCCATCACCGACATATTGGTGCGCACGCCCGGCATCAGCCTGTCGCGCAATGGCGGCTATGGCACCGCGACGTCAGTCCGCATCCGCGGCGCCGATGCGGGCCAGAGCGTAATGGTGATTGATGGGATGCGGATTTCCGATCCGTCCTCCACCGCTGGCGGCTATGGCTTTGCCAACCTGTTCGCCGACGACATCAGCCGGATCGAAATCTTGCGCGGCCCCCAATCCATCCTGTGGGGTAGCGACGCCATCGGCGGCGTGGTCAATGTCCAGACGGTACGGCCGACCAGGGCGCTGGAGGGCAGCTTTGCCTTCGAAGGCGGATCGCGAGACACAATCAATGCCCGCGCAGCGATGGGCGGAACAAGCCCGTTGATCGACTGGCGCGTGGCCGGATCGGCCTTTTCGACCGATGGCGTTTCGGCCCGCTCCAACGGGACCGAGGGTGACGGCTATCGCCGTCGCGCCGCGAGCGGCAACGCAACGATCAAATTATCATCCGAAATCTCGGTGGACCTGCGGGGCTATTGGGCGAAAGGACGCAATGATTTCGACGGCTTTGCGGGCGACACCACGGAATATGGCAGGACGGAGGAATGGACGCTCTATGCCGGGTTCAACGCCCTGCTGCTGGATGGACGATTCGCCAACCGGCTGGCCATATTGCAGAGCGATACGCAAAGACGGAATTTCGACCCCGCCCGCACGGTCCGGCCGATCAATTTCGATGCTCATGGCCGCGTGCGCCGTTACGAATATCAGGGTACACTCACGCTTTCCGACATGGCCCAGATCGTTTTCGGCGCGGAACGGGATGAGCAGCGGATGACCACCGCTTCCCCGAATGACAGCGCGGCGCCCTATCTGCTGACGCCTCATCGAACCGACACCGACAGCCTTTATGGCGAAATGCGCCTCACCCCGGTGAAGGGCGTCACGCTGAGCGGCGGGGTGCGCCGGGACCATAATAGCCGGTTCGGGAACAACACGGCCTTCAGTGGCGGGGCCGTCTGGTCGATCGAAGAGGGAAATACGGTCCTGCGCGCCAGCTATGACGAGGGGTTCAAGGCCCCTTCCCTCTATCAATTGTTCAGCGATTACGGATCGGCCGGCCTGCGCCCCGAAAAGGCGAAGGGATGGGAAATCGGGTTCGAACAGGCGGTGGGTCAACTCCTGCGCCTGTCCGCCACATGGTTCGACCGCGATACCGACAATCTGATCGACTTCGCTTATTGCCCGACCAGCGGTGCATTGCCTTCGGAATGCTATATTCCAGGCACGACCACGGAGCGTTTTGGCTATTACGCCAATGTGAAGCAAAGCCACGCAAGGGGTCTGGAACTGTCCGGATCGCTGGAATGGCGCGGCCTGTTCGCCGACGCCAATTATAGCTGGATCAAGGCGGAGGACCGCACGTCCGGCAGAAATTATGGACGGCAGCTCGCCCGCGTCCCCCGGCATATGGCAAATGGCGAACTGGGCTATCGCTTCCCCTTCGGCCTGAAGGCCAGCGTGGCGGTGCGTTATGCGGGCGAGATCTATGACCGGGCAACGGGCACGGCCAGGCTGGACGATTACTGGCTCACCGACCTGCGCGCCGACTGGCAGGTGCGGCCGGGCCTGTCGCTCTATGGCCGGGTCGAGAATCTGTCGGACACGCATTATGAGACGGCGAGCGGCTATGGCACTTTGGGCCGCAGTTTCCACGCCGGTATCCGGAGCAGGTTCTGATGTTGAAGCCAGTCGGGGCGGGCGCGGCCGTGGTCGTGTGCAACACTTGCCGCGCCTCGCCCGACCGGCGCGAGGATGAAGACGGGCGGCGCGGCGGCGCGCTGCTCGTCAAGGCTTTGCGGCGGGTGCAGGCGGACGATCCCGCGCTGGCCGCGATCGCGGTGCAGGAAATGCCCTGCCTCTTCGCCTGCCAGCGCCATTGCGCCATCCACATCCGCGCGCCGGGGAAAATGGGCTATGTGCTCGGCGATTTCATGCCGGATGAGGAAGCCGCGCGGGCGATCCTGGCCTATGCCCTGCTCCATGCCCAAAGCGAGGAAGGCGTGGTACGCTATGCACAGTGGCCCGAAGGCGTGAAGGGCCATTTCATCACCCGGACGCCGCCGGAAGGATTTGTCTGCTCATGATTCGCTTTCCCGACAAGGCCGCGTTCGAAGCCGCACTGAGCGCCCTGCCTTTCCCCGACGCCCTTGCTGCCGAAGCGGCAGCGGCGCGGCAGGCGCAACTTACCAAGCCCCCCGGATCGCTGGGGCGGCTGGAAGAGATCGCGCTGTTCATGGCCGGATGGCAGGGCCGGGCACGCCCCCATATCGGCACGGTGCGCGCCGCCATATTCGCGGGCAACCATGGCGTGGCGGTCCAGGGCGTCAGCGCCTTCCCCCCCGCCGTCACCGAACAGATGGTCGCCAATTTCCATGCGGGCGGCGCGGCGATCAACGCGCTGGCCCGCGCATGCGGAGCCGAACTGCGCGTCGTGCCGCTGGATTTGGATCGCCCCACGGGCGACATCAGCATCGAACCGGCGATGAGCGAAGCCGAATGCCTGGAAGCGCTGAATGCAGGCGCCGCCATAGTGAGCGCCGACATCCACCTGCTGTTCGTCGGGGAAATGGGAATCGCGAACAGCACGCCTGCAGCGGCGCTCTGCGCGCAAGCCTTTGGAGGAGAAGCGAGCGATTGGGTCGGACACGGCACGGGCGTGGACGATGCCGGGATGGCTCGCAAGATATTGGCGGTCGCCCGCGCCCTCGCTCTCCATGGCAGCGCCTGCGACGGGCCTTTCGAAACGCTGCGCCGTCTGGGCGGGCGGGAAAGCGCCGCCATGGCGGGCGCGATTCTGGCGGCGCGGATGCAGCGCATTCCCATATTGCTGGACGGCTTCATCTGCTGCGCCGCCATCGCGCCGCTCGCCGCGGCCGTGCCGGCCATCACCGATCATTGCCTCGCCGCGCATTGCTCGGCGGAAGTGGGCCATGTCCGCCTGCTGAAATATCTCGACCTTCGCCCGTTGCTCCATCTCGACATGCGACTGGGCGAAGGGTCGGGCGCGGCGGTCGCGGTGCAGATCGTGCGAAGCGCACTGGCGGCGCATGACGAAATGGCGACCTTCGCCGAAGCGGCCGTGGCGCAAGCGCTGTGAGCAGCCTGCTGGTTCTGGGCGGCGCGCGATCGGGCAAAAGCCGCTATGCGCAGGCACGGGCCGAAACGACAGGCGGCGCATTGGCCTTCGTCGCGACCGCGCAGGCTTACGACACGGAAATGGACGAACGCATCGCCCGCCACCGCGCCGACCGGGACAGGCGCTGGATCACGATCGAAGCCCCGCTGGACCTCGCCGAAGCCATCGCCGAAGCCGGAAAAAAGGCCGATGCCGTTCTGGTCGATTGCCTGACGCTCTGGCTGTCCAACCTCCTGCTCGCGGGGCGGGATATAGCGAGCGCCAGCGCCGCGCTGGAAGCCGCTATCCTCGCCTCACCCCGACCCGTCATATTGGTGGCGAACGAAGTCGGCCTTGGCATCGTCCCCGACAACGTGCTGGCTCGCCGCTTCCGGGACGAAGCGGGCTGGCTCCATCAGAAGCTGGCCCTTGCCTGCGCCGAGGTCGTGCTGGTCACGGCGGGTCTTCCGATGGTCCTGAAGTCGCCACCGTCTCCCTGACGTCTGTCCGCAAGGACGTGGCCGGCCGCTCATTCGCCCCGATGAAACCCCTGACAGTCGTGGCTGTGCGGCGAATAAATCATCCGGCGCACGGCCTTGCAGCGCAGCCCTGTCCCTGCAAAAGAACGCTGGGGCCGCCTCGAATAAGGACATGATAATGCTCGGCTGTGAGATGATTGCGAATCGCCGCATACTTTTCGTCATGGCGGCAGAGCCGGAATATGGCCCGCATCTGCGACAACGCTTCACGCCCCTGATGACCGGCGTCGGGCCGATGGAAGCGGCCATGGCCATGGGCATCGCCCTGCATCAACTCGAACAGCAAGGGACGCCGCCCGACCTCGTCCTTTCATTGGGGTCGGCGGGATCACGCATCTGCGCGCTGGGCGAAGTCTATCAGATCGCCAGTGTCTCCTGGCGCGACATGGACGCTTCCCGGCTCGGCGTGCCCAAGGGCGTGACGCCCTTCCTCGATCATCCGGCCGACATGCCGATGATGACGCCTTTGTCTTTGCCCACCGCCCGGCTTTCGACCGGCGCGAATATCATCGGCGGCGAGGAATATGCCGCCATCGACGCGGACATGGTCGATATGGAAACATTTGCCATCGCGCGGGCCTGCCAGCGATTCAATGTACCGCTGATGGGATTGCGCGGCGTGTCGGACGGTCCCGGCGAGTTGAACCATATGTCAGGCTGGCGAAACTTGCTGGCGCTGCTCGACCAACGCCTCGCTGTCGCGGTGGACATGCTGCCCGAAGCCCTCGGCGCGCAAAGCTGAGGCGGGAGGCAAGCCGACTTCAGCGCGCCCCGTTTACTCGCCCCGATGTCGGCCGGGTCCATAAAGGCCCTGTTTCAGCCACGCCCGGATCGCCAGCGCAAAGCTGCGACTCGCAACCCGCGTTCAATGCCCGGCAAAGGCCATGACAGCAGCGGTCGCCACGCCGTCCGCCTCCAGCGCCTGCCTGCCGCCCAGATCGGGCAGATCAATCGCAAACAGTGCCATCAGCACATTGCCCCCCTGTTCGCGCAGCAACTGCGCGGCCGCCTGCGCCGTCCCGCCCGTCGCGATCAGGTCATCGACCAGCACGATTCGCGCACCCTGCGGCACTTGCCCTTCATGGAGTTCCAGCCGGTCCGTGCCATATTCCAGCACATAGTCGATCCCAACGGTGCGCCCCGGCAGCTTTCCCGCCTTGCGGACCGGCACGAATCCCTTGCCCAGCGCATGAGCCAGCGCCGCAGCGAGGATGAAGCCCCGTGCCTCCACGCCGACGATCAGGTCCGGATCGAGGGGCCGGACGATCCCCGCCATATGCTCGACCAGTTCCCGCAGCCCCGCGCCGTCCGCCAGCAGGGTGGTGATGTCGCGGAACTGGATGCCCGGCTTGGGAAAGTCGGAGATGGTGCGGACCAGAGCGGCCAGGCTGTCGATGCTCATCTGTTCCTCGCATGAAAAAAGGGGCGCGATCCCTGCGGACCGCGCCCCCTTCGATTTCAGTCCATCCGGCTTTCCGCCATCAGGCCGCCTTCTTCTTGTCCGCCCAGATATTCTGATAGGACATATAGGCGAGGCCGGTGGCGATCAGCAGGAAGATGATCGTCGCCAGTCCCGCACGGCGACGGTTTTCCAGCTTCGGTTCAGCCGTCCAGGTGAGGAAGGCCGCGACGTCCTGCGACATCTGATCGACTGTCGCCTTGGTGCCGTCGCCGTAGGTCACCTGATCGTCAGCCGTCAACGGCGGCGCCATGGCGAGGTTCAGGTTGGCGAAATAGGGGTTGTAATGCAGCCCCTCTGGCGTCTTGGAGTCCGGGAACGCCTTGAGCAGTTCAGCTGGTTGCGACTGATAGCCCGTCAACAGCGAGTAGATGTAAGCGTTGCCGTGGTGGCGGGCCTTGGTCATCAGCGACAGATCCGGCGGGATCGCGTTGTTGTTCGCCGCCGCCGCCGCGACATTGTTCGCGAACGGCTTGGGGAAATAATCGGCCGGGACCGGATCGCGGGTCGACATCTCGCCCGTCTTGGGATCCACGTCAGGGGCTTTGATCGCCCACTGCTTGGCGATCGCCTTGATTTCCGCCTCGTTATAGCCGAGCGCCTTCAGGTCGCGGAAAGCGACATAGTGCAGACTGTGGCAGGCCGAGCAGACTTCCTTGAACACCTGGAAACCGCGCTGCAACTGCGCCCGGTCATATTTGCCGAAGGGCCCGTCGAACGAGAAGGACACATGCTTGGGAGCCTGATGGAATTCATGCTCCACCGTCTTGGCCGGCGGATCGGTGACATAGGCCACCGCGCCCACCAGGAAGGAGATCAGCAGCCAGCCAGCGAAGAAGAGGCCGACGAGAAATGCGCCGATGCGAACCATGGTTGTTTCTACCCCTTATTCTGCCGGGACCGCGGCGGTTTCGCCGTCGGAATGGCCATGTTTCGCAAGGACCGCCTCGGTGATCGAGTTCGGCAGCGGCAGCGGCTTTTCAAAGCGCGAGATCAACGGAAGGACGATCAGGAAGTGCGCGAAATAATAAGCCGAGGCGATCTGGGAGATCATCACATAAGGCTCTTCCGCCGGAGCGCCGCCGCAATAGCCCAGGATCAGCACATCAATGACGAGGATCCAGAAGAACTTCTTGAACGTCGGGCGATAGCTGCCCGAACGCACCGAAGAGGTGTCCAGCCAGGGCAGGAAGAAGAGCAGCAGGATCGACGCGAACATCGCCAGCACGCCCAGCAGCTTCGCGGGGATGAAGAAGAAGTCCACCGTGAAGGCGCGCAGGATCGCATAGAAGGGCCAGAAATACCATTCCGGCACGATATGCGCGGGCGTCGAAAGCGGGTTGGCTTCGATATAGTTGTCCGGGTGACCGAGATAGTTCGGCAGGAAGAACAACAGGATCGCAAAGAGGATCAGGAACACGCCAGCCCCGAAACCGTCCTTGGCGGTATAATAGGGATGGAACGGAACCGTATCCTGCGGCCCCTTCACTTCCACGCCGGTCGGGTTCGAAGACCCTGGAATGTGCAGCGCCCAGATATGCAGGATCACGACAGCGGCGATCACGAAGGGCAGCAAGAAGTGCAGCGAGAAGAATCGGTTGAGCGATGCATTGCCGGGCGCGAAGCCGCCCAGCAGCCAGGTTTGAATCGGCTCGCCGACGACGGGGATCGCTCCGAACAGGCCGGTGATCACCTTCGCGCCCCAATAGCTCATCTGGCCCCAGGGCAGCACATAGCCCATGAAGGCGGTCGCCATCATGAGGAGGAAGATGACGAGGCCGAGCAGCCATACCATCTCGCGAGGTGCCTTGTAGGAACCGAAATAAAGGCCGCGGAAGATGTGGAGATAGACCACGATGAAGAAGAAGCTCGCGCCGTTGGCGTGGGCATAGCGCATCAGCCAGCCCGCGTTCACGTCGCGCATCGTCTGTTCGACGCTGCTGAAAGCGACCAGCGTGTTCGCGCCATAATGCATGGCCATGATCACGCCGGTGACGAGCTGGATCACCAGCGCGAGGCCGGCGAGAACGCCGAAGTTCCAGAAATAGTTGAGGTTGCGCGGAACCGGATAACCGGCGCCGACGGCGTTGTAGACGAGGCGCGGAAGCGGCAGCTTCTCATCGACCCACTGCATCACCGGGTGCTTGGGAGTATATTGCTCAGCCCAGGGAAAGCTCATCGTTTCTTACCTCAGCCTACAAGAATGGCGGTGTCGGAAGTGAAGCTGAACTTCGGCACTTCCAGGTTCTTGGGGGCAGGCCCCTTACGGATGCGGGCCGCCGTGTCGTAGGACGAGCCGTGGCAGGGGCAGAAATAGCCGCCATATTCGCCGCGATTCTCACCCTCGCCCGCGCCCAGCGGCACACAGCCCAGATGCGTGCACACGCCCATGGTGATGAGCCACTGCTTCTTGCCGTCGACGGTGCGTTCCTCCAGCGTCTGCGGATCGCGCAGGGTGGAAGGATCGACCTTGTCGGCCTCGGCGATTTCCTTTTCGGTCAACTGGCGCACGAACAGGGGCTGCGACCGGAAGGTCGTCTTGATCGCCTGTCCCGGCTGAATGTCCGAAAGATCGACTTCCGTGGACGCCAGCGCGAGCACGTCGGCGCTGGGGTTCATCTGATCGATCAGCGGCAGGACGACAGCGACAGCGCCGACCCCCGCGAAACTCACCGCGGCTATGTTGATAAAATCGCGGCGGCGCACTCCGTCTCCGCCGGCTAGCACTTCGCCGTCCGTATGTTCAACGCTCGCCATGCACATCAACCCTTGCAAGAACGTCCCTGGTCACGCCGCATTGCCGTTTCCGGCCCTGATTATCAAGGGATTCGGGAGGCTGATGGACGCCCCCCGCTTCCCCCCTGGCGTGGTTTCGCGGGCCTGATAACCCCAGGAGGCGCATTTTGCCAACAGCAATTTGGCCATGGCTATGACAATTTGCCCCGCTGCTTTATGCGGGCGGCATGCGTATCGCCCTGTATCAGCCAGAGATTGCCGGGAATGTCGGCGCCATTTTACGGCTTGCCGCCTGCTTTTCCGTGCCCGTGGATATCATCATGCCGACCGGATTCGCCTTTTCCGATTCTCGCCTGAAACGCGCGGCGATGGACTATGGCGCGGCGGCGGAGGTCACGCGGCACGCGAATTTCGACGCCTTCGACAGACAGCGCCGCGCTGAAGGCCGCCGGCTGATCCTGATGAGCAGCCATGCGTCGGAGCGCCTGCCCGACGTCGCCTTCCATGAGGATGACGTTTTGATGATGGGATCGGAAAGCGCGGGCGTGCCTGTCGAAGTACGCGATATGGCGGATATTCGGGTGCGCATTCCGATGGCGCCGGGATTTCGGTCCTTGAACATCGCCGTTTCGACGGGCATCGCGGTAGCCGAGGCCCTTCGCCAGACTGGAAAGTTTCCGCAATGACATTGACGCTCGATTCCCGACAGCAATCCGCCCGCGACTGGTTCGAGTCGCTCCGCACGCGCATCTGCGAGGAGTTCGAGGCGATCGAGCGGGAGGCGGGAAGCGACGCCCGTTTCACCTTCACCCCCTGGGACCGCGAAGCGCCCGGCCTTGCTTCGGGCGAAGGCGGCGGCGGCGTGCGCGGCGTCATGAAGGGCAAGGTGTTCGAGAAGGTCGGGGTCAACGTCTCCACTGTCGGCGGCGCTTTCGCCCCCGAATTCGCCAGCACGATCCATGGCGCGGCCGAAGACCCTTCCTTTTTCGCGACGGGAATCAGCCTCGTCGCCCATATGGCCAATCCGCATGTGCCCGCCGTTCATATGAACACGCGCTATCTGGTGACGACGAAAAGCTGGTTCGGCGGCGGCGCGGACCTGAACCCGCCTTTGCCGCGCGCGGAAGACACGGCGCATTTCCACGCCACGCTCAAGGCCGCCTGCGACGCGCATGACCTGGAGCATTATCCCAGGTTCAAGGCATGGGCGGACGATTATTTCTTCATCCCCCATCGCGGCGTGCATCGTGGCGTGGGCGGCATCTTCTACGACCATCTGGAGGGCGATTTCGATGCGGACTTCGCGTTCACCCGCTCGGTGGGAGAGGCGTTTCTGGAGGCCTTCGCCCCCATCGTGCGGCGGCGGATGCATGAAAGCTGGTCGGAGAAGGACTATCGCGCCATGCTCGAATGGCGGGGCCGCTATGCGGAGTTCAACCTCGTCCATGACCGGGGCACGCTGTTCGGCCTCAAGACCGGCGGCAATATCGACGCGATCCTGATGAGCCTGCCGCCTATGGCCAGTTGGAGCTGAGACCCATGAGCCTGACGCGGGTGGGCAGGGGACAGGTGGCCGCCATCGTCACGCATCTGGAAATGCGCGAGCGGCCAGCGCCGGCGCCCACCCCGCCCGCGCCGCTGCGTCTGGTGCCGTGGAAAGCGCCGAAGCTGGATGCCTATCGCGCGCTGTTCCGCCGGGTGGGCACGCCCTGGCTCTGGTTTTCGCGGCTGGTGATGGATGATGCCGCGCTTGCCGCCATCGTCCACGATCCCGCCGTCGCCATCCATGCGGTGACGGACCCACGCGGCGTGGAAGTCGGCTTGCTGGAACTGGATTTCCGTTCGCCGCCCGATTGCGAACTGGCCTTTTTCGGCCTCATTCCCGACCTCAACGGCAAAGGTTTCGGCCCATGGCTCATGGCGCAGGCCAAGGCGCTGGCATGGCGCAGGGATGTGACGCGCTTCTGGGTGCACACCTGTACGCTCGACAGTCCGGCGGCCCTGGCCTTCTACCGGAAGCACGGCTTCACGCCCTTCGCGCGGGAGGTCGAGATTTTCGCCGATCCCCGGCTGGCGGGCATATTGCCGCGCGACGCCGCGCCGCATGTGCCGTTGCTGGATTGAGGAACGCGCTCAGCGCGCCTCAAGCTGGCGATAGATGCGGGCGGTGATGACCATCAGATAGACATTGGCCGCCCCGCCGGCGAGCGCCACCGCAATATCGCCGGTGGAGCGCCCCACTTCCTTGCCGAGCAGCAACGTGCCCAATATGCCGAAGATCGACTGCACCGCGATCTGGATCACGAGGATCACGATGACCGCGACGATCAGAAAAACCGCCAGCCGCCCCACCTGCCCCCGCGTCATGGTGAATGTCTCGCGCAGCGCGGTAATCACGCCCGCCCGCCGGTCGATGATGACCGCGCTGAGCGGCAGCATCCGCGTGCTGACATAAAGCATCCCCGCCAGCATCAGGATCGCCGCCAGCGCCACGCCGCCCGCCTTGCCGATAGCAGCCGACAGCAGGCCGCCGATCATCGCCGCCGCGAACAGGATGAAAATCAGCCCGGCTCCCACGATCAGCGACGCGCCCAGCACCGCAGGCAAGCGCCCGATGGCCAGCCGCAGCGCCTCCGCCACGCTGATCCCCGGTCGCAGCGCCAGCGCGTAGATGGCGAGCGACCCGATCAGCATGACGACGCCGCCGACGATCATCGCCAGCTTCACCGTACCCGGCAGCGGCGGCAGCGACGCCAGCGTCTGGCCCGGCGCCATCTGCATATAATCGGGCGGGATCATCAGTTGCAGGATCGCCATCGGCACCGACAGGAACAGCAGGGCGACGGGGAACAGCAGGCTCCCTTCCCGCTTGATGAAGGCCAGGCTGTCTTCCCATGCCTTGCCGATCGACAATGCCGCCATATCTTTGCCTTCGTCCCTCTATGCGAAAATGCGCTGGAGACTTGATCGCTCGCTTCCTCCAAGTCAAGAAAAGGCCATGGCTTCCCCTTCCTCTCTTTCATCCGTGCCCGACCTGATCGAATGGCGCGTCGATCCCGACCCGGTCGATTATCCCGAAGCGCTGGCCGGGATGGAGGCGCGCGCGGCGGCGATCTTTGCCGGGGAAGCGAAGGAGCGGGTGTGGCTGCTCCAGCATCCGCCGCTCTACACGGCGGGGACCAGCGCCGATCCGGCGGAGCTGATCGACCAGCGCTTCCCCGTCCATGTGGCAGGGCGCGGGGGGCGCTATACCTATCATGGGCCGGGGCAGCGCATCGGCTATCTCAATATCGACTTGCGCGAGCGCGGGCGCGATGTCCGCAATTTCGTCCATCATCTGGAAGGATGGATGATCGCGGCTCTGGGCGACCTCGGCATCGTCGCGCGGCGGGCGGAAGGGCGCATCGGCATCTGGACCGACGACGAAAATGGGCGGGAGGCGAAGATCGGCGCGCTCGGCATCCGGGTGCGCCGCTGGGTCACGCTGCATGGGTTTTCGATCAACGTCGATCCCGACCTGTCGCATTTTGGCGGCATCGTGCCGTGCGGGATCAGCGAATATCCCGTCACGAGCATGGCCGCGCTGGGTTGCAAAGCCGGGATGGCGGAGCTGGACGCAGCGTTGAAGGCGCATTTCCCGGCTTTTCTGGGCCACCTTGGCCGCTGCGGGGCGGGGGTTGAGCAATGCGAAACGGGCCGTTAGGGTCGCCGCTTCGCCGGGCGGGGGGCTGCCGGGCACAACCATCCAAGGAGACCCGGATGCACGCAAGGATGAGGATATGGATCGGCGTAGCCCTTTTGAGCGGCGGCATGGCCCTGACGGGCTGCGGCGGCGGGGAAAAGACCGGCAATGCCGTGCAGATGAAGGATATGGAAGTGGTGGACGGCACCGCGACCGACGCCATGACCGATCTGGACGGCGTCCAGAGCGAGGGCACCCTCGCCGCCATGCCCAACGCCAGCAATGCCGGCACGGCGGCGGCGGCCAGGCCTCGCAAGGAAGAGTCGAGCGAACCGGCCCAGGCGGATGCGGAAATCGTCGCCGACCAATAAGGTGGCTGGAAACATCATTCCTCGTCCCCTAATGACCGAAGTCAGGCGGGGTGGTATCCCGGCCTTCTTCGGAGAAGGATTTTCGATGACGTTCCGCTTTGCCGCTCGCCGCCTGCTTCCCGCGCTGGCCGCCCTTGCCGCCGCGTCGATCGCGGCGCAGCCCGCCGCCGCCCAATTTTACTGGTCGCCCCCGGACATGAGCGCGCCGCCCCTCACGGACGATCAGGCCGCCACTGCTCTGGGCCTGCCGGGCGCCACGGCGGCGGAAGTCCGCGCGGGCCTCGTATGGAACCTGCGCGCGGCGCTGAACGTCGCCGCCCTGCAATGCCAATTCGAGCCGACGCTGCTCGCGATCAGCAATTATAATGCGATGATCGCGCATCATGACGCGGAACTCGACTCGGCGATGGGGACGGTGCTCGGCTATTTCCAGCGGACCGTTGGCAAGGGCAAGCCGGGGCAAGCCGCCGCCGACCGATATGGCACCCGCATCTATTCCGGCTATTCGACGGTGCAGGCGCAGCGCGGTTTCTGTCAGGCTGCGGGCGATGTCGGGCGTCAGGCGATCTTCGCGGATCGCGGCAAGCTGCATGAAGTGGCGCGCACCGGCCTGCCCTCGATCAAGAAATCCCTGATCATGGCGGGCGAGCAATATTATGGCGTTCCGGGCCATGACTATGCCGTGGCGCTGCCTTCTTTCGACAAAAAATGCTGGAAGAAGGGCAAGCTGACCCCCGCATGTCAGCAGCAATGGGAAGCCCGCGCCAACCCGCAACGCTGATCCCTCGCGCACAGCCATGCTCCTGCGATGCCAGGGGCACGAATCGTCCGGGCTTTACCGCAATCCCAGATATTTGTGGGACTGGAGCGTCAGCCGCCAGCGTGGCCGTTCCATGACGAAGGCAATGGCGGCCTCGACATTCCGCGCCGCATCCGCATCGTCGAGCGGCTGGACGAGCAGGTGATCGAACACCCATCGCTCCATCTCCTCGACCTCCGC
Organism: Sphingobium faniae; assembly: GCA_900100475.1. Lineage (GTDB taxonomy): Bacteria > Pseudomonadota > Alphaproteobacteria > Sphingomonadales > Sphingomonadaceae > Sphingobium > Sphingobium faniae. The sequence continues at coordinate 13,953 of FMTU01000024.1, forward strand.
GCGGGAATGCCCGCCGCCCGGCTGCGGCCAGACCAGCTTCAGTTCATTGCCCTTGTGCTGGACGACCTCGCTGCCCGCCTTGGGGCTGATGCAGACCCAGTCGATCCCCGGATGGACCGCCAGGGTTCCATTGCTTTCGATCGCGATCGTGAAGCCGCGATCATGCAGCGCATCGACCAGCGCATCGTCGATCTGCAACATGGGTTCGCCGCCGGTCAGCACGATATAGCGCAAATCCCGCTCCGGCCCCCAGAAATCCTGCGCCGCATCCGCCAGCGCCGCCGCGTCCGCGAACTTGCCGCCGCCATCGCCATCGGTGCCGACGAAATCGGTGTCGCAAAAACGGCAGACCGCCTCGGCCCGGTCCTGTTCCCGCCCGGACCAGAGGTTGCACCCGGCAAAGCGCAGGAACACGGCGCGCCGTCCGGCATGGATCCCCTCGCCCTGAAGGGTCAGAAACATTTCCTTGACCGCATAGCTCATCGCATCGCGCCTTCAGGGCCGTATCGCATAGCGCGTGGGATCGGGCAGGCCCGCTTCTGCAAACCCCTTGGCCCGCAACCGGCAACTGTCGCACAGCCCGCAATGCCGGCCGTCGGGCGTCGGATCATAGCAGGACCAGCTCATCCCCGCATCCAGCCCCAGCCGGTCCGCCTCGCGCGCGATGTCGGCCTTGCTCATATGTTGCAGCGGCGTGTTGATGCGGATGGGATGGCCTTCCACCCCGGCCTTGGTCGCCAGCGTCGCCATTTTCTGAAAGGCGTCGATGAATTCCGGGCGGCAATCGGGATAGCCCGAATAGTCCAGCGCGTTCACCCCGATGAAGACATCGTTCGCGCCCGACGCTTCCGCCAGCCCCAGCGTCAGCGCCAGGAAGATCGCGTTGCGGGCCGGAACATAGGTTACGGGAATATCCGCGCCCACGCCGCCCTTGGGCACGGCGATGTCCGCCGTCAGCGCCGATCCGCCAAAGGCGGCCAGATTGAGCGGCAGCACGATGTGAGATGCCGCGTTCAATGCCTTCGCGATACGCGACGCGGCATCCAATTCCACGCGATGTCGCTGATTATAGTCGATGGTCAGCGCCACCACTTCATAACCCGCCTCACGGGCAAGCCCGCCGGCGACCATGGAATCCAGTCCTCCCGAAAGCAGGACGACGGCGAATTTTCCTTTATCTGCGACCATGGCTGACCCGCTAACGCCCCAACACTCCCCACGCAAGTCTAGCGGCAGGCGCCCACGCGCCGCGCTTCCAGCGCGCGCGCAAAGGGCGCGCCGTTCGCCACGCCTTGCGACCGGATCTGCACCAGACGCGGCGTTTCCACCCGCACATCGGTGCGTCCGCCGCCCGCTTCGGCGCAATCATAAGTGACGGCAGCGGCGGCAGGCCCGTCCTTCACGACGAAAAAGCGGCATTGATGGCGAACATGTTCCGTCTGAAGAAGCTGGCGCGGGTCGCGTACGCACATCCGGCGCTTGCCGCCGTCCGCCTTCTCCAGAGCGCGCAATTCCCATTCGCCCGGCTGCACCGTATCGAGCGCCACCAGCCGTTGCGGACTCGCCGCGAGCGGCCCTGCCGCCATCGCCAGCATCGTTCCTGCAACCAATATGCGCCATCCCATCGTCACCATAGGCCCTCAATGCCCCTGCCGCGCGTCATAGCGAACCCATCACCCGATACGCTTGCCCCGATATGGAAATAACGTCCAATTGCGGCAATTTGATAGCCTCAACAGGATGGCCCCGCCCAGATCGGTCACGGCCTTCCCCGCCCGGCGCGCATCAATGCCGCACGAAACTGTCGAGCGCGAGCGGGAAGAGTCGCGAGCAGAAAGCACAATCGACGCCGATCATGCCCTGCTCGTCCGCCATCTCCGCGCGCTCCGTTTCCGAAAAGCGGCCGATGACATCGCGGATATGATCCAGATCGCAGCGGCACCCCTTGGTAAGCAGCGACGGCTCTGTCACCCGGACCTCCTGCTCTTCATGGAAGAGACGCCAGATCAGGTCGGTCAGCGGCAGCGCGTCGTCCGTCAGTTCGCCATCCTTCAGCGTGAGGGCCAGCGCCTGCACATGTTCCCATTCGGGGTGGTCATGGCGGACATGCAGGCGTTCGCGGCCGACTTCGCCTTCGGGCAGATGCTGGAGCAACATGCCCGCCGCGAAGCATCCCTGGCCCGCATCATGGCGGGTGGCGATCTGGATGACGCTGGGGATCTGTTCGGACTGGAAGAAATAATGTTCCGCCGCCTGCGCGAGCGAATCGCCTTCCAGCGGCACGATGCCCTGATAGCGCTCGCCGGTCACCGCCTGATCGAAGGTGATGGCGAGATAGCCCTTGCCGAACAGCCCGAACAGCGTGGGGTCGCTCCCCAGTTCGGCCAGCCGATCGGCATCGAACTTGGCATAGCCGCGTAGTTCGCCCGCCTTGTAATCGGCGACCAGCAGGCTGACGACGCCATTTTCCGTCTGCGCCTGAAGCGTCAACTGCCCGCCCGCATTTTTGAGCGTGGCGCCCAGCAGCGCCGCCAGTACCAGCGCGGAGGCCAGCAGCCGCTCGACCGGCGGCGGATAGGAATGGGCGGCCAGAACATCGTCCAGCACTGGGCCCAGCCGCACGACGCGGCCGCGCACATGACGCGAAGGGATGGTGAAGCCAAGGGCTTGGTCGACAGGGGCGGAAAGGGTCAAATCAGGCTCCGATGATCCCAGCTTCCTAGCGGCGGGGAGAGTGTCGCGGCGTCCCTGCGGGACAGGATTTTCGTCCCGCCCAGATAGGAGCGCCGCGACAAAACTCAACCGAGCAGGCCGAACGCCCAGAGCAGCACCGACTTTTGGGCATGGATGCGATTCTCCGCCTCGTCCCAGATCAGCGATTGCGGACCGTCGATGACTTCCGCCACCACTTCCTCGCCGCGATGGGCGGGCAGGCAGTGCAGGAACTTCGCATCCGCCCTGGCCCCGGCCATCAGCGCGACCGTCACCTGATAGGGCATCATGGCCTTGAGCTTCTCGTCGGCATGGTCCTGTCCCATGGAAACCCATGTGTCGGTGACGACCACGTCCGCGCCCGCGACCGCCTCCGGCGCATCACGCGTCAGGGTGATGCGCGCGCCCAGCGCCTGCGCCGCCGAGGCGAAGGACGGGTCGGGATCATAGCCCTGCGGCACACCGATGCGGACATCGAACTTCAGCAGGCCCGCCGCCTCGACGATCGAATGCAGCACGTTATTGCCGTCGCCCAGCCACGCCCACTGGCTGCCGGGAAGCGCCAGCCCATGCTCCACCACGGTCAGCAGGTCCGCGACGATCTGGCAGGGATGCGACAGGTCGGTGAGGCCGTTGATGACCGGAACGCTGGCATGACGGGCCATTTCCTCGATCTTCGCATGGTCGCCGGTGCGGATCATGATCGCGTCGCACATGCGGCTGAGGACGCGGGCCGTGTCCGCCACCGTTTCGCCACGCCCAAGCTGGCTGGTCGCGCCTTCGAGGATCAGGGAACTGCCGCCCAACTGCCGGATCGCCATGTCGAAGGAGACGCGCGTGCGCGTCGAATTCTTCTCGAAGATCATCGCCAGCGTCCGCCCGGCGAGCGGCGCGTCGGCGTCCGCCGCGCCCTTGGGCAAGCCCTTGCGCGCCGCCTTGCGGTCGATGGCGTCGGCGATCATCGCGGCGATGGCGTCGCCGCCCGCATCGGTCAGGTTCAGAAAATGTCTGGTCATGTCAAAACCCCCATTCCCAACCCCCGTTCGCTTCGAGCTTGTCGAGAACCCCTGCAAGGCTTCCCGGCTTCGCTCGCAACGAACGGACGGGGATGATTGGTATCAGGCCGAAGCAACCTCCGCGAAGCTCCGCGCGCCGGCGGAAATCTTCTCGATGCACTCGGCGATATGATTTTCCTCGATGACGAGGGGCGGCAGGATGCGGACGACGTTCTGCCCCGCCGATACCGTCAGCAAGCCATGATGATCGCGCAGATGCGCCACGAACGAGCGCGCATCATGGGCGTCTTTCATCTTGAGGCCCAGCATCAGCCCCATGCCGCGCACATCCTCGAACATGCCGTCATGATTGGGGATAAGCTGCTCCAGCGCCGAACGCAGACGCGCGCCGATCGCCTTCACATGGTCGAGGAAACCGTCCGCCAGCACTTCATCCAGCACGGCCATGCCCGTCGCCATCGCCAGCGGATTGCCGCCATAGGTCGATCCATGCGTGCCGAACACCATGCCCCGGGCCGCGTCCTCGGTCGCAAGGCAAGCGCCCAGCGGGAAGCCCGCGCCGATCCCCTTGGCCACCGCCATGATGTCGGGCGTGATGCCATATTGCTCATATGCGAAGAAGGTGCCGCTGCGCGCATAGCCGCACTGCACTTCATCGAGGATCAGCAGCAGGCCCTTTTCATCGCACAGCGTCCGCAGGCCCGTCAGGAACTCCTGCGTCGCGGGCGTGACGCCGCCTTCGCCCTGCACCGGCTCCAGCAGGAAACCGGCGGTGTCGTCGTCCACGGCGGCCGTCGCGGCCTCCAGATCGTTGAACGGCACCACCGTAAAGCCGGGCAGCAGCGGCTCGAACCCGTCGCGCATCTTGGGCTGGCTGGTGGCCGAGATCGTGCCCAGCGTCCGCCCGTGAAAGGCGTTGTCGAAGCTGATCAGCTTATGCCGGCGCGCCTGCCCGTTCGCATAATGATAGCGGCGCGCGGTCTTGATCGCGCACTCCACCGCTTCCGCGCCCGAATTGGTGAAGAACACCGTGTCGGCAAAGGTCGCGTCGACCAGGCGCTGCGCGAATTTTTCCCCCAGCGGCATCCCGTAAAGGTTCGACGTGTGCATCAGCGTGGCGGCCTGATCCGCGATCGCCTTCACGAGCCGGGGGTGGCCATGACCCAGCAGGTTCACCGCGATGCCGCTTGCGAAATCGAGATAGCGTTCGCCGCGTTCGCCGATCAGGTAACAGCCTTCGCCTCGCACCGGACGGACATCGCACCGGGGGTAGACGGGCATGAGCGGCGTTATCGACATGATGCTTCCCTTTCTGGGCCAATGATAATGCGTCCGGGGGACATTTCGCAAAACGCAAAAAGGCGGCCCCCGCCGGGCCGCCCTTTGCGAGCGCCGCCTATACAAGGACGCCCTTATCGGCGCAACCCTGGATGGACGGGAGGAAGCGGCACATTCATCCGTAACGCAACGGCTGCGGCGCTCGACACGGCGCCGCCGAGCGTTCCGGATGGGCGGCGCGTGAACCGCCTTTTGCATCCGGGCCGCTCCTGTCCTATATCGGCGCGATGGCGATCTTTCCCCGTCCGGTTTCTCCCAAGAGCGCGCTCCATGACATGTGGAGCTATTTCCGCGCGCGTCGTCCGCACAAATGGCCGATATTGGGCCTGTCCATCGCGATCACCTGGCTCATCATGTGGGTGTTCGTCATCGACGCCAACACCAACACCATGCCGACGCGCAACCAGATCATCTATGTGCAGAGCTGGGACCCCCACCGGTCGGACGCCACGATCATCCTGCAACAGAAGATCGAACTCGCCAAAAGGGAAGCGGCGCTGGAAAAGAAGCAGAAGGAAATGCAGCATGTCGCCGATATTTTCGGCATCGACTGGCGCGAGGATGAAGCGCGCAACCGCGCCCGCCGTCAGGAAGCGTTGAAGCAGATCAACGCCCAGCTCGATTCGCGACTCGCCAAGGCCGAGGGCGAGGAAAGGCCCGCCGCCGGAGCGGCCCAACGCTGAGCGCCATGACGCCGCCTGCCGATGCGACGGCCGATCCCCTTGCAGACCGGCGCTTCATGGCGGCGGCGATCGCCCTGTCGGAGCGAGGACGCGGCCTTTCCACCCCCAATCCCAATGTCGGCTGCCTGATCGTCTGCGAGGGGCGCGTCGTCGGGCGCGGCTGGACCCAGAAAGGCGGGCGGCCCCATGCCGAGGCGCAGGCGCTGGAACAGGCGATGGACCGGGCGCGGGGCGCGACGGCCTATGTGACGCTGGAGCCTTGTTTCCACCTGTCGCCGCGCGGGCCGCGCTGCGCCGACCTGATCGTGCGCGCCGGCATCCGCCGCGTCGTCATCGCGCTGCGCGATCCCGATCCGCGCACGGATGGACAGGGCGCGGCATGGCTGCGCGACCATGGCGTCGCGGCCGAAATGGGACTGCTGGAAGCGGAGGCCCGCGCCGCCATGGCCGGTTTCGTGCTGCGGCAGACGCTGGGGCGGCCCGCCGTCACGCTGAAGCTGGGCCTGTCGCTGGACGGCCGGATCGCGCTGCCCGACGGGTCGAGCCGCTGGATCACCGGGCCGGATGCCCGCGCCCACGCCCATCTGGAGCGGGCGCGCCATGACGCCATATTGGCGGGAGGCGGCACACTGCGCGCCGATGCGCCGCGACTCGACGTGCGGCTGCCGGGACTGGAGAGCCACTCGCCCCGGCGCATCCTGCTGAGCGGCGAGGCAGCGCCCCAAGGCTGGGAACGGATCGAACGCCCGGAGGACATCGCGGCGCTGGAGCGGGTCGATCACCTGCTGGTGGAGGGCGGCGCAGGGGCGGCGGCGGCCTTCCTGCGCGCCGGGCTGGTCGACCGGCTGCTGCTCTATCGCGCGCCCATCCTGATCGGCGAGGGTCTTGCCGCGTTGGGCGACATCGGCCTTGCCGATCTGGCGGACGCACATGGCCGCTGGACGCTGACGGACGAAAGGCGGCTGGGCGTCGACCGGCTGGAGGTTTACGTGGCGGCGCGCAACGCCTAAGCCGCCTGCCATATCTTTCGACGTTCAGGATCGCACTCCATGTTCACCGGCATCATCACCGACATCGGCACCATAAGCTCCAGCGAGCAGCGCGGCGACCTGCGCCTGGTCATCCATTGCGGCTATGACATGGAAAGCGTGGCGATCGGCGCCTCCATCGCCTGTTCCGGCACCTGCCTGACGGTAGTGGAAAAAGGGCCGGACTGGTTCGCCACCGATCTGTCCGCCGAAACGATCGCCCGCACCGCGCCGGGGCTGTGGATGCAGGGCGGCAAGCTCAATCTGGAGCGCGCGCTCAAGGTGGGGGACGAGCTGGGCGGCCATATCGTGACGGGCCATGTGGACGGCATCGGAACGCTGGTGTCGGCGACGCCCGAGGGCGATTCGATCCGCCTCGTCATCAGCGCGCCCGCCGACCTCGCGCCCGCGCTCGCGGCCAAGGGGTCGATCACGGTCGACGGCATTTCGCTGACCGTCAACGGCGTGGAGGACCAGCCGGACGGATCGGTGCATTTCGGCCTCAACATCATCCCGCACACGGCGGCCGCCACGACCCTGGAAAGCCTGCCGGAAGGACGCGCCTTCAACCTGGAGATCGACGTGCTGGCCCGCTATCTCGACCGGATGCAGAGCCTGCGCCATCGCGCAATGTGATTTTTTCTTGCAATGAATCACATTATAATGTGAATAGCGCCCCGATGTCCGTTTGGGACAAGGAGTCGCTCAATGGCCGCCGCACTTATCGACACGCTTCGTTCTCTCGTGACCGAAGGGGGCTTGTCCCGCTCGGGCCTCGCCCGCGCCGCCGGCCTGCACGCCAACAGCCTGCGCCGGCTGGGCGAGGCGGACTGGAATCCCACCGCCGACACGCTGGGCAAGCTGGAATCCTACCTGCTGCGGCGCGAAGGCGGCACGGCGCTCGCCAGCCCGGAAGAGATCATCAACGAAGCCCGCAACGGCCGCATGTTCATTCTGGTCGATGACGAGGATCGGGAGAATGAAGGCGATCTGGTCATTCCCGCGCAAATGGCGACGCCCGATGCGATCAATTTCATGGCGACGCATGGACGCGGCCTGATCTGCCTGGCGCTGACCAAGGACCGGGTGGACGAACTGGGCCTCGACCTCATGAGCCGCAATAACGGCACGCGGCATGAAACGGCCTTCACCGTGTCGATCGAGGCGCGTGAAGGCGTCACCACCGGCATCAGCGCCGCCGACCGCGCCCGCACCATTTCCGTCGCTATCGACGGATCGAAGAGCCGCGACGATATCGTGACGCCCGGCCATGTCTTTCCGCTGGTGGCCAAGAATGGCGGCGTACTGGTCCGCACCGGCCATACCGAAGCGGCCATCGACGTGGCGCGCCTTGCGGGGCTCAATCCCTCCGGCGTGATCTGCGAGGTGATGAAGGACGACGGCACCATGGCGCGGCTCGACGACCTGATCCCGTTCGCGCAGAAACATGGGATGAAGATCGGCACGATCCGCGACCTGATCGCCTATCGCCGCCGGCACGATCATATGGTCGAACGCCGCATCGAAACGACCTTCACCAGCCAATGGGGCGGCGACTGGAAGGCGATCAGCTTTTACAACAAGGCGACCCAGACCGAGCAACTCGTGCTACAGAAGGGGCATATCGTCCCCGACGAACCGACCCTGGTGCGGATGCACCAGATGTCCATCCTGGACGATGTCTATGGCGCCACCGGCCCGCGCGGCGACCTTCTGTCACGTTCGATGGAGATCATCGGCGCAGAGGGCGCGGGCGTCATCGTCGTCCTGGGGAACCGCAACAGCACGTCGGAATTCATTACCCGCTTCCTGGAACGCCATGCGGGCAAGGTACAGCCGGGCATGGACGACGAGCTGCGCGACTATGGCGTGGGCGCGCAGATTCTGGCGGAACTGGGCGTGCACGACATGATCCTGCTCACCAACAGCCATCACAGCCTGATCGCTCTGGACGGCTATGACCTGGCGGTCGTCGGCCAGCATGCCATCGACCTCTGAAAAAAAGGAAAGCAGACATGGCGAAGTTCCTGATCGTCGAAGCGCGTTTCTACGACCATCTCAACGATCTGCTGATCGAAGGCGCGGCCGCCGCGCTGGAAGAGGAAGGGCATAAATATGACGTGATCACCGTGCCCGGCGCGCTGGAAATCCCCGGCGCGGTCGCGCTGGCGGCGGAAAGCGGGCGTTATGACGGCTTTGTCGCCATCGGCGTGGTGATCCGCGGCGAAACCTATCATTTCGAAGTAGTGTCGAATGAAAGCGCGCGCGGCCTGATGGCGCTTGGCATGGACGGGATCGCCATCGGCAACGGCATCCTGACGGTCGAAAACGAGGCGCAGGCCCTCGCCCGCGCCCGCCGCACCGAAAAGGACAAGGGCGGCGAGGCGGCCAGGGCCGCCATCGCCATGCTCAGGCTGCGCGAGCAGTTCGCAGGCTGATCCCTCAGGCGGCCTCTTCAAGCGCGGGATAGTCGACATAGCCTTCCGGTCCGGCGCTGTAGAAGGTGCCTGTGTCCCACGCATTGAGCGGCGCATCCCGGCGCAGGCGCAGCGGCAGGTCGGGATTGGCGATGAAGGGACGGCCGAAACTGATGGCGTCAGCCAGCCCGCTGTCGAGGTCGGCTTGCGCGCGCGCCGCGTCATAATCGCTGTTGAGCACCAGCGGGCCGGAGAAATGCTGGCGGATGAGCGGCGACTGGCGCGGCACGTCGCTGCTGCCATAGGTGCCGCCCGCGCTCAGTTCGCGCAGTTCAAGGAAGGCGATGCCGATCCGGTCGAGCGCCCGCGCCGCGACCGGGAACAGGCTGGCGGGATCGCTGTCGTCAGTGCCCTGCGTTTCGCCATTGGGGGAAAGGCGGACGGAGGTGAGACCCGCGCCGACCGCGCCCACGACGATTTCCGCCACTTCGCGCAGCAGGCGGACGCGGTTTTCCACGCTGCCGCCATAATCATCGTCCCGGCGGTTGGCGCCGTTGCGGAGGAACTGGTCGATCAGATAGCCGTTGGCGGCATGGATCTGCACCCCATCGAACCCGGCGGCGATGGCGTTGCGGGCGGCCTGCGCATAGCTGTCCAGCAGCGCGGGGATTTCATCGACCCTCAATGCGCGCGGCGTTTCATAGGGCTGCTTTCCCTCATTGGTATGGGCATGGCCGGGCGCGGCGACGGGGCTGGAGGAGACGGGCTGCTCGCCCGCCATGCTGGAATGGACGACACGGCCCATATGCCAGAGCTGGGCGACGATCCGCCCTCCCGCCTCGTGCACGGCTTCGGTCACGGGCTTCCATGCCTCGACCTGCTGCGCGGTCCACAGGCCTGGCGCATGGGGCCAGCCCATGCCCTGACGCGAAATCCCGGTCGCCTCGCTGATGATCAGCCCCGCCCCGGCGCGCTGGGCGTAATAGTCCGCCATGACGGGCGTCGGCACATGATCGCGCGTCGCCCGCGCGCGGGTGAGCGGCGCCATCAGGACGCGGTTGGGCGCGGCGACGGCGCCAAGCTGGATCGGATCGAACAGGGTTGGCATGAACATTCCCTTCTAGAAAGTTTCGATTTGAAACGGGACTTCCGTATCGAAGCCAGCTAGGGAGCCGCCATGGCCGGTTCAATCCCCCTTGGACAAAAGCATATCGCCCGCGCCGCTTTCCCCGCGCTTGTCCTTGCCAATGTTTTTCTGGCGATGGGTCCGGTTCTGGTCCGGCTGAGCGATGTGGGGCCGGTCGCGGCGGCTTTCTGGCGGCTGGCGCTGGCCGTTCCCTTTCTCTTCCTCCTCGCGCTGCCCCGCCTGCGCGCCGCGTCGCTGGACCGGCGGCAATGGGGCCTGATGATCGTGGCGGGCCTGTTCTTCGCGGGCGATCTGGCCACATGGCATGTCGGCATCCACCATACCAAGGTCGCCAATGCAACCATCTTCGGCAATGCGAGCGCGCTGGCCCTGCCCTTGTGGGGATTGCTGGTCCTGCGTCGCAGGCTGCACCGGCCGCAACTGGTGGCGTTGCTGCTGGCGCTGGTCGGCGGCGGGATCTTGATGGGGGGAAGCTATGAGATGTCGTCCCGCTATCTGCGCGGCGACCTGCTCTGCCTTTTGGCGGGGCTGCTGTATACCGGCTATCTGGTGAGCGTGCAGGATGTGCGCCAGCGGCTGGATAGCTGGTCGGTGCTGGCCGTCGCCAGCCTGTCCGGCGTGGCGCCGCTGCTGCTGGCGTCCCTGGCGTTGGGGGAAAAGGTCATGCCGACCGACTGGACCCCGCTGATCGCGCTGGCGCTGTCGAGCCAGTTGATCGGTCAGGGGCTGCTGACCTATGCCATCGGCTGGTTTTCTCCCCTTGTGCTCGGCCTCAGCCTGATGATCCAGCCGGTCGTGTCCGCGCTGCTGGGATGGCTGCTGTTCCACGAAGCCATGCGGCCCATCGACATGCTGGGGATGGTGGCGATTGCCGGGGCGCTGATCCTCGTGCGACTTCCATGGGCGGGAAAGGCGGCGGAACGGGATTAGCGAAAAACACATTCCCACATGCCCCGCCAATGCTTTAGAGAGGCGTCATGACCGCAGAAGACCTGACCCTGGATGAAGTGCGCGCCGCGCTGGCGACGGCGCTGCCGCGCCATGCCGCCTTTGACGGCTGGAAACCGGAAGCCGTCGCCATGGCGGCGGCGGAAAAGGGCATCGACCAGGATATCGCCGCGCTCGCCTTCACGGGCGGGGCGATGGACATGATCGGCGCATGGTTCGCCAGCATCGACGCGCGGATGACCGACGCCCTGCCCGCGCCGACCCTGGCCGCCATGTCGATCCGCGCGCGAATCGCCGCCCTGATCGAAGCGCGCCTCGCTCTGCTGGCGCCGGACCGCGAGGCGCTGCGCCGGGCCATGGCGATCATGGCCATGCCGCGCAACAGCGTCGACGCGGCGAAGCTGGGCTGGCGCGCCGCCGATGCGATCTGGCGGGCGGCGGGCGACACGGCCACGGACTTCAACCATTATAGCAAGCGCATGACGCTGACGGGCGTCTACGCCTCCACCCTGCTGGTGTTCCTGGACGATGACAGCCACGATCATGCCGAAAGCCGCGCCTTTCTGGCCCGCCGTATCGAGGATGTGATGCGCTTCGAACGCGCCAAGGCCCGATTCAGGGGCGTGGCCGGGGGCGAGCGACTCAGCCTTTCGCGCTTCATCGGGCGACTGCGCTATCCCGCAATCTGAGCGGCGGGGACGGATTCGGGCTGGCCTTGTCCGGCAGTAATTGATAGTCACTCGCAAAATGCCGTTGAACGAGTGCCTTCCCTTGCGCCTGACCGAATTGCCGCTGCGACAGCTTGCCTATGTGGATATCATCGACTGGAACGCCCTTTCGGAAACGGACGGGCAACGCCTGCGTGAATTCGGCCTGTGCGAGGGGGCCAGCGTGGAGACGCTGAACCATGGCGGCATTTTCGGCCATGGTCCGATTGCCTGCAAGGTCGGCCGCATGACCATCGCGATGCGCCGCAATCATGCCGCGGCGATCACCGTCCGCGCGGGACCGGAAGGAACCGGCCCTGAAGGAGAGGCCGCATGAGCGCCCTTCCCCTGATCGCGCTGGTCGGCAATCCCAATGCGGGAAAGAGCGCGCTGTTCAACGCCCTGACCGGCGCGCGGCAGAAGCTGGGCAATTATCCCGGCGTCACCGTGGAGCGCAAGGCGGGGCGGCTGTCGCTGTCCGATGGGCGGCCGGTGGAACTGGTCGACCTGCCCGGCACATACAGCCTGTCGCCCGCCAGCCCCGATGAGCAGGTGACCCGCGATGTCGTGCTGGGCCGGCAGGATGGGGAGAAGCGGCCCGACGCGCTGATCCTGGTCGTCGATGCGGCCAATCTCGACAATCATCTGCGCTTCGCATTGGAAGTGATCGCGCTGAGGCTGCCCACGGTGGTGGCGCTCAACATGGTCGATCTGGCGACGCGCGACGGGCTGGAACTGGACGCGGCGGTGCTGTCGCGGGAACTGGGCGTGCCCGTCATTCCGACGGTCGCGGTGCGCAAGCGCGGCCTCGATCATCTGCGCAAGGATCTGGAAAGCCTGATCGACGGGGCAGCGGCCCGGCCGCGCGCCCCCTCTGTCGAACGCGACTTCGACACGCTGCGGAGCGAGGCGCGCCGGATCGCGCGGGCGGCGATCGTGCGGGAAACGCCTTCGCGGCGGCTGACGGCGGCGGTGGACCGGGTGGCGCTGCATCCCGTGCTGGGCCTGCTGCTGCTGCTGGGGCTGCTGTTTATCATGTTCCAGGCCGTCTACGCCTGGTCAGAAGCGCCCATCGCGATGATCGAAGGGCTGGCGGAAACGGCCGGCAATGCCGTGACCGGGGCTTTGCCGGATAGCATATTCCGCTCCTTCCTGGTGGACGGGGTCATCAACGGCGTCGGGTCGGTCATCGTGTTCCTGCCGCAGATCCTGATCCTGTTCTTCTTCATCCTGATGCTGGAGGCGACCGGCTATATGGTCCGCGCCGCCTTCCTGATGGATGGGCTGATGGAGAAAGTCGGACTGTCGGGCCGCGCCTTCATTCCGCTCCTTTCCTCCTTCGCCTGCGCGGTGCCGGGGATCATGGCGACGCGCACCATTTCCGATCCCAAGGACCGGCTGACCACCATATTGATCGCGCCGCTGATGACCTGTTCGGCGCGGTTGCCGGTCTATGCCGTCATCATCGGCGCCTTCATCCCGGCGCGCGATGTCGGCTGGGGCATCGGCTTGCAGGGGCTGGTGCTGTTCGTGCTCTATCTCGCGGGGATCGTCGGGGCGATGCTGGTCGCGCTCGTGTTGCGCATGACCGTCACCAAGGGCAAGAGCGGCGGCTTCCTGATGGAAATGCCCAAATATCAATGGCCGCGCTGGCAGGATATCGTGCTGGGCCTGTGGCAGCGCGCGTTTGTTTTTTTGAAGCGCGCGGGCACGATCATCTTCGCGTCCACCGTGATTCTGTGGTTGCTGCTGAGCTTCCCGCGCGTGCCGGACGACAACCCCGCCAGCCAGGTCGATCACAGCATCGCCGGGCGGATCGCGGGCGGGCTCAACGTGGTGCTGGAGCCGGTGGGCTTCAACCGCGACATATCGCTGGCGCTGATCCCGGCCATGGCCGCGCGGGAAGTGGCGGTGTCGGCGCTGGCGACGGTCTATTCCATCGACGCGGGCGACGATGAGGCGAAGCTGGAACGGAGCCTGGGCGAACGGCTGAAGGACAACTGGCCGCTGCCGACCGCGCTCGCCTTCCTTGCATGGTTCATCTTCGCGCCGCAGTGCATTTCCACCATCGCGGTGACGCGGCGGGAAACCAACGGATGGAAATGGCCCATGTTCATGGTCGGCTATCTGTTCGTTCTGGCCTATCTGGCGGCCGGGGCGACCTACTGGACGGCGACCGCGCTCGGCCTGAGCTAAATCGCTTCATAGATCGCTTGTCCACGCCGCGCCGCGCTCTATAAGGGCGGCTTTGGACGCTTTGGAGGGATCATGGCGGGCTCGGTGAACAAGGTCATTCTGGTCGGCAATCTGGGCGCGGACCCGGAAGTCCGCAGCTTCCAGAGCGGCGGCAAGGTGTGCAACATCCGCATCGCCACATCCGAAAGCTGGAAAGACCGCATGACCGGCGAGCGTAAGGAACGCACCGAATGGCATAGTGTCGCGATTTTCGGCGAAGGGCTGGCCGGGGTCGCCGAACGCTTTCTTCGCAAGGGATCGAAGGTCTATGTCGAGGGGCAGCTTCGCACCCGCAAATGGCAGGACCAGTCGGGCAATGACCGCTACACCACCGAAGTGGTGCTACAGGGGCCGGGAGCGGTGCTGACCATGTTGGACGGCGCGCCGGGTGGCGGCGGCGGTCAGGGCGGCGGACGTTCTCAGGGCGGCGGCGACTGGTCAGGCGGTTCGAGCGGCTTTGGCGGCGGCGACTATGAGGATTTCGGCGGCGGTAGCGGGAATCTGGGCGGCGGCCGTTCGCAGGGCAGCGGACGCGGCGGCACAGGTGGGCCGAACTTCGACAATGATCTGGACGACGAAGTGCCGTTCTAAACGCTACCGCCTCGACTATATTACAGTTCGGCGTTAAAACGATATAAATCAGGACATTAACGGGTTAGGCAGTGTTGCATTTCTACGAGGATCTCGGTCGCTTGACGCTACCGAAGTCTTTGTATTGCGAAGCCTAAAGTGTTCAGTCCGGGGATTTGATAGCGCATCATCGGCGCAAGCCTGGCAGGATGCACTATGGGACAGGTATTACACGGGAGCGCCCGCACGACAGGTCCGTCGAGCGATACAACATAGTGAAGAGAGCCTGAGGGTCTTGGCGAAGCGGTACGGCATCAACCAGAAGACCCGTCGCCAAATGGAGCCGAAGGCAACGCCCGCAGGGTGGTAACAAGCGCACGGCGGTCAAGGATTTGCCGACCAGCCTCACAGTCGTTCATTCAACGGTACTGAACATCGAGGAATGAGGAAGCGCAGCCGATCCGGGGGATCGGCGAGAACCGAATGCGATCATTGTCGCTTTCCACAAGCACATGCTACTCCCGCTCGACGACTGCCTCTACCCTCTGCAGGCGACGATCCCGCACCAACTTCATTGGCGCATATAATTTCGAACGTCGTCTCAAGGCCTGCGTGACCTCACACCCTACGAATATATCTGCAAAATCTGGGCAACAGAGCCGGATCGGTTGTTACTCAACCCGCACCATCAAATCTCGGGACCAAACACTTAGTGCGCCTACCTGATCGACCAGCTCAGTCGGTAAAATTATGGCGGTCCGAGCATGCGTCTGAGTTTCAGGATAGCATATTCATCATCGGTGGCACGTAGTTCCGCGACCAGTGTAGCGACATCCTTGCCGGACCCGTTACCTCCCTGCACTTTCAGCGATTGCAACCGATCACCATCGATTTGCAGCGCAGCACGCAATCGGGCTGCCTGATCCTCAAGCTGCTGGAACCGGATTTTCATGCGCCGGCTGTACAAACCGTCTTCGATCGCGGCGAGCAGTCGGCCCAGCTTGATCACTACCCTATCCAGTTCTCGCCGCTTTGCCTCCATACGGTTTTGTACCTGCCGCACCTGCCATTCATGCGCCGACATGGCAAAGCGTCCCTCTTCTCTCCACCGCTATGACAGCCTCTGCCAGCAGGTCCCTGATGCTGGCCTCCATGGCGTGGCGGGGCAAAATGCCTTGCTATCAGGAAAGCGCGTTCATCGCCCCCTAGAGGCCCATATGCATTTCATCCGTCAGGCCCTCGGCGACGATATGCAGCGATATGCCGTTGAAGCGCCTGAGCTTATGGACATGTGCCATATCTTCCTGATCGCGCGAGATCCGATCGAGGGCTTCCGCGCAGAGAATGTCGA
>FMTU01000075.1 GCA_900100475.1 Sphingobium faniae
CACTCCCATCGATTTTGCTCCCCCCTCCCCATCCCGCGCTTCGCCAGCGGGTCAGAGCCGCAGGCCGCAGGCAGCGGCTTCGCCTAAAGGAGTGAAAAATGACCATCCAGACCATCCAACTGAACAAGCTGGCGCTTTCCGACCTCAACGTGCGGAAGGTGAAGCCCAAGGAAATCGAAGCCCTCGCCGCCGACATTCAGGCGCGGGGCGTGCTGCAAAACCTGATCGGCTATGATGAAGACGGCAAAATCAGGATTTGCGCCGGAGGGCGGCGCTACCGGGCCTTGAAGCTGTTGCAGAAGGCAAAGGCCATCCCCGGCACTTTCGAGGTTCCCGTTGAAATCCGCAGCAAGGACGAGGCGCTGGAAATCTCGCTTGCCGAGAACGCGCAGCGCGAGGACATGCACCCCGCCGATGCCATCGCAGCCTATCGGGCGATCATCGACAGCGGCAAGGACGTTGACGATGTTGCAGCATCGTTCGGCGTCTCCCCGGCCTATGTCCGCCGCGTGTTGAAGCTGGCGGCGCTGCACCCGACCATTCTCAAAGCCTTCCAGAAAGACGAAATCGGCATGGGCGCGGCGCAGGCTTTCGCGCTGACCGACGATCAGGACCGCCAGCTTGAGGTTTTCAAGCGCACCGGCGACAACGCCCACCAAATCCGCGCCATGCTCACCCAGGAGAAGGTTGCCGATACCGACAAGCATTTTCGCATTGTAGGCGAGGAAGCCTATTGCGCCGCAGGCGGCACCTTCACCACCGATCTTTTCGGAGAACGTCGCTATTGCGATGATGCGGGCCTTGTCATGGACCTTGTGCAAGATCGGCTCGACGCCATCGCCAAGGCGGCGCGCGAAGATGGCTGGCGCGATGCAGAAGGGCAGCTCTACCGGCCTGATTCCTACTGGATGCGCGGCCATCTGGAACCCGCTGGCGAGCGCGATCCGACCGAGGAAGAAACCGCGCAGCTGGTCGAGATCGAGGCGGCAATCGCCAAGCGGGAAAGCGAGGTGGACGAGGACGATCACGACTATGACGACGAGTTGCGCGCCCTGACCCGCAAACAGGACGCTATCGTATCGGCTTGCCGCGTTTTCACCGCCGAGCAGAAGGCCGAGCACTCGCTTATCGTCTTCATCGGCCATGACGGTATCGAACAGGTCGCGTTCACCCGCACCGCCAAGGGCACCGCCGCCGATGGCCCCAAGCCTCCTCGCCCCGACTACTCGCAGAAAGTCATGGATCAGCTGGGCGGCATCCGCACGATGGCGGTTCGGGAAGCCCTTGCCAGCGACCCGGAGCTGGCGCTGGACGTGCTCTTAACGGGCCTCTTGGGGCAGGTTCGCGGCAACGCTTATTCGTGGCAACAAGCCGCCGAAATCACCGCCGAGAAGAACCGCTTCCATGTTGACGATGCGGTCATGGGCCATTCCACGATTGCCGACATTGACGAGATCGCAAGGGCCGATCTTGACCGCTTGGCCGAAACACCCACGCTGGACGACATGCGCCAGATGGACAGCGAAGCGAAATTGCGGCTGCTGGCCTACTGCGTTGCCTCGCAGATCACGAGCCTTTCGTTCCACAGCGACCGCGACCGCCAGCTGGCGCAGATCGTCGGAGCCGCGCAGATCAACATGGCCGACAAGTGGGAACCTAATCAGGTATTCTATGACCAGCTTAGCAAGGCCACGCTCTTGAAGCTGCTGGCCGAAGGTTGCGGCAACGACGCTGTAGAGAATTGCCAGACCATGAAGCGCTCTGACCTTGCCGTGACGGTCAACGAGCGCCTTGCGGGGCGGCGCATCCTGCCCCCCGCCCTTCGACCCTCTGCCTTGCCCGATGCCGCCGATAGCGAAAGCCAAGCGGCATGACGGCACGGGGAGCGCGCTTCACTCCCGCGCTCCCCGCAAACTTGGGGGCGGTGGCAGCTGCCACCGCCCGGCCTTTGCGATTAGCGAATGCGCCTGTTGAGGAAGAAAATCCCGATGGGTGCGACGAACAGCACAAAATCATGCAAGCCGCCGCCAAAATGAGCGGCCAGGGCCGCGCGCTTAGTAGTCTGTCAGCTGCCACATAGGATCGAGCGGCCCAGGGCCGCGCTCCGTCAGTGGTGGCAGCTGCCACCGGGGGAACACCAAGGGCACCCGCC
>FMTU01000025.1 GCA_900100475.1 Sphingobium faniae
TGATTGGCAAACCACGAGGGGTATAACTTGAGCCTGCCGGATATACTATGCGCGCAAACCGTCCTGCAAAGCGCGACAATCTTGCCAGACAATATAATGACCGTTATATAGAACGCGCCGGACATCGCCCACGGAGGCTCGAATTGCGCGAAGGATATAATCTCAAGACGCTTGGACCTCGGGCCGCCCAGCTGATCGTCGAACTCCACGAGCGCCGTCAGCCGATCTTTTCGCTCGCGGATGTCACCGAGATCACAGGTCTGAGCCCGTCATCGGCACGTAGCCTCGTTGCGAACACCGAAGCACGCGGCATCGTCACGCGCCTCAAGCCCGGCCTTTACAATCTCGTGCCATTCGAGCGGGGCCGCGACACCGAGCATGTGAGCGATCCCTACCTCATCGCCAGGACTCTGGTTGGCGACGCGCCCTACTTCATCTCCCACGGCAGCGCCCTCGAGCTGCACCGCATGGTCACCCAACCGCAGTTGGCCATCATCGTCTCCTGCGCCAAACGCCTGCGCCCGCAGCACATCCACGGGTATGAGTTCCGCTTCGTCGAAGTCAAACCAAAGGATTTCTTCGGCCTGACCGAGATCTGGGTTACATCCGAAGAGCAGGTCCGGATCAGCGATCCCGAGCGAACTATTATCGATGGTCTGGACCATCCGCAATATGTCGGTGGCGTCACGGAGGTCGCCAAAGGACTCTGGATGAAGCGCGATACGCTGCGGATCGAACTGATGATCGACTACGCGCTTCGTCTCGGCGTTGGCGCGGTAATCCGCCGCCTTGGCTATCTGCTGGAATCTTATGGGCTGGCCGACGCAGCGGCATTGGAGCCGCTGCGCGCGCGGCTGACCCCGACCTATCAGCGTCTCGATCCTCTGTTTCCCAATGAGGGCCGGATGCTGGCACGATGGCGCATCCGGCTCAACGTCGAGCCCGACGAACTCGATATGATCCGGAGCAGTTGATGATACCCCAGCGCGATCTCTCCCGTATCGCTAACGGCCTTCTCAAGCCGCGCGGCCGCCGCGTCCCCGAGGCGGTGATCGAACGCGACTATTGCCTGGCCTGGTTCCTGACCGCTCTGGCCCAGCATCCCTTGCGCGAAGTTCTCGCCTTCAAGGGCGGGACGGCACTGCGCCGCTGCTGGTTCGAGAACTACCGCTTTTCCGAGGATCTCGATTTTTCGCTGATCAAGCCGATCGAACTGGACGCGATCCTCTCTGGCCTGAATGAGATCTTCGCCATCGTCGAGGCGGCGTCGGGTATCAACATGGCCTATGACAGGCCCGACCGGCATGGTCATCAGAACACCCACACCTTCTACCTTAACTACAAAGGCCCCCTGCCCGCGCGCAACGACGTGAAAGTCGACATCACGATCAATGAGGTGTTCTGCTTTCCGCTGGCCGAGCGCCCGATCCTGCGAACCTTTGAGGAATTTTCCGATCTGCCGGATGGCCCGACCATCTTGGCCTACAGCCTGGCGGAGATTTTCATCGAGAAGCTGGCGGCCCTATCGGACAAGGCTCGCACTGAGCCGCGTGATCTCTACGACCTTTGGAATTTGCTTGAGGAGCGGGACATCCGACCAGCAGAATATCTTGGAGAGTTCACCCAGAAGCTCGCCCTCCGGGAACGCATGCCCAACGGCGTGACTGCGGCGATTGCTGCCAAGGAAAAGCGGCTGGGCACGCTATGGACTAAGCGCTTACAGCACCAGATGAGCGACCTCCCGCCATTCGAAGGCGTATTCCGAGAAGTGATGCGCGTGCTGCGCGAGGCCGATCTACCAGAATAGGATAGGGCCATGCCCTTGGCCCGCTGCCTTAGGGCATTATGATGGCGATCCCGAATATTGCCATGTGCTGAGCGATAATGGCCGCTTCTGGAACATTTTGCTCGGTCAGCTCTGGAGCTAGATAAGTTGGATAACATTCGTGGCGGGTGCCGCCGTGACAACTTCGCCCTTTGTTTCGGCCGTCTAACGATATTGGGTGTCTCCAAAGCCAGAAGTCTCCCTCGCACGAGTGGCACGAGTGCGTCTAACTGGCGCTCAGACAACGTACTTTGCGGTGTCGGCGAATCTTGATACGCTCTTCCATCGGAGGGGCGGCATGAAAGATATTAACGTTATTGAAGCGCAGTTGACGCGCGTCTTAGGCTTTTTCCCCCGCGTTGACTCCAAAGTCGGCGGGCTCTTCACTGTCAATTCTGCGGTGCTGACGATCAGCGCGCTCAACGTGGAAGCTGGCGATCTCAAACAATGGTACATCGCAATTCCTGCCGTCTTTCTGATACTTGGGTTAATTGGGTCCTACACCTTTCTATATCGGTGCAACTTTCCGGATCTTGAGGGAGGTCAAGGCAGCTTGGTCTATTTTTCGGCAATTCAGGACCGCACCGAAACCAAGTTCAAGGACGAGTTCGAGGCCATTAACGAGGCGGACTATCGCTCGGATATGCTCGGCCAAGTCTGGCGCAATTCCCACATCCTGTGCGAAAAGTACCGGGCCATCGCGGTGGCGATCCGCATAACGCTGGCGACCTTCCTGCCGTTTGCGATCTTTCTCGTCATGACGGCAATCGAGCATACCCGGATGCCCGTGATCGGCGGGTAATGCAGATGGCATTGAAAGACGATCTCACAGACTCCGTCGACGGTATCCTTGGAACGGCGTTTCAGGAGCGCGACGGCAAGAAAATACCGACATCGGCCGACATCGCCCTGTCGAACGGCGCAGTGAAGCTAGATGCCGTTTTTCTCTATGCTGACCTCGCTGGATCGGGCCTCATAGCCAAGGTTTGTCCATGGGATACAACTGCGAAAATTATCCGCGCGTATCTGGACTGCGCTGTGCGCATCATCAGAGCGCATGAAGGAGAGATTCGAAGCTTCGACGGTGATCGCGTGATGGGCGTGTTCATCGGAGATACGAAGCGCACGAACGCCGTCAAGGCTGCCCTGAAGATCCAATGGGCGACCGAAAATCTGATTCAGAAAAAGGCAACCGCGCGGTTCAACTCGGTAAAGAACAACGATGTGAAGATCCGGCAAGCCTGCGGTATCGATGTCGGCATTTCCAGGGCTGTTCGCGCGGGCATCCGCAACAACAACGATATTATTTGGATTGGCCGTCCACCAAGCTTTGCCGCCAAACTCTCCGATAATCGGGAATACCCTTATTGCACATTCATTTCAGCCGCAGTTTACGACGCGATGCTGGACGTGGCGAAACTGAGCAAAGGTGTGAATATGTGGGAAAAACGAAGCATGAAGTTCGCTGGAGTGGACGAAGATGTTTATCGTTCAAATTATCAGTGGACGCCGTAGTCGGCGTTCGGTGCGGCGCATCTCGACATTGCTGTCTCAAAGGAGGCGCCAGCTATCGTTTGGTTGCGTGAAGCTGCTCGAGAATATCAAGCGCAACTTCCCGAATTTCCTTTGCAACGGCTGGCGTTTCGCCTCGATCCAGCTTCAATGCCACCGAAAGCGGCTCAACGGTCCGGCCTTCTTCTGATTCGAGCAATGTGCTCAACTCGGCACTGAAGCCAACGCGGGCAAGCTCCAGACTTGTGTCGACAAAGCTCGGAATAAGTTCACGCCGGGTTTCCAACTCTGGCAGTGCGGCACTGAGATGAGCGATCGCTGCCTGGATGTCACCACGTTTGGCTTCAAGCGGCGCGAGAAAGAGCCGTGCCTCGGTCAGATCCGGGTCGCGTTTGAGTGCTTCTGAACCGTCCTCGATCCGGGATTGCAGTTCGCGATTGGTCAACTGCGCACGCGCCAGCAGGCATTTAGGATTGTCGGGATCAGCCTCCATAGCTCGACCAATCAATGCCTGCGCGTCAAAGGGCGTAGAGATACGCGCAAGTCCAGTTAGCGCGGATACGCCGATATCATTTAGGGCAAGGGCGGCTTCAAAATGTTTGCGCGCACCATCTTCGTTGTGCCGCCGGGCCGCGATGTCACCCTGGAGTACGAGGCTGCAATAGCAATCCTCATTTGCGGTGAGGGCCTGGTCGAGCAACCCAAGCGCGTCGTCATCGTCACCGTGGTGGACGAGGAGTTCGGCAACTTCCCGCATCGGACCGCATGCGCCGCTTTCAAGGACTGCCTCGACGGCCTTTCGCAGCGCGGACTCCGCCTCGGCATCCGAAGCCGATTTCTCCATGAGCAGCCGTGCCAGCCTGACCCATGCTGGCTCGCCATCCTCGAGCGTGGTGGCGTGACGATAGGCCTTCTCAGCGCGATCCCTCCGACGGCTCAAGCTGTATATGTCTCCGGCCGCAATCCATGCCCAGGCATCGTCAGCATGCTTTCCGAGCATCGCATCTGCTACCTTAGCGACGGCTTCGGAAGGTTCGCCCAAGTTGAGTATGGCGGTTGCCAGCATCTTATAGATTGCGGGACTACTGGCACCTGCCGCTACGCTCCGGTCGAGTGCGGCACGCGCATCGGCAAACTCTTCCTCGGCTGAGAGAAAGGCGCCGAGGTCCGCCCAGGCCATCCAATCGTCACTGCGCTCGGCTACATCTCGTAGCAATGCTATCGCCTCTGGGGCACGACCTGTTCCGCTCAGCAGGCTGGCGAGAAGGTGCCTGGAATCGGAGCGATCAGAACTATCTTCGAGCGCTTGGCGAAGAAGTATCTCGGCTTCATCGTCCTTGCCCTGACGCATTAGGATTCTGGCAAAGTGGGCTGTTGCGTCATCTGTGAGCTCGCCGAGCGCAGCTGCCCTGCGATACAGATAGAGCGCGCCATCTTCGTCATCGTTCCGGTCACGCAGGCGTGCCAGATGAAGAATCGCCGGCGCGCAACCGGGGTCGATCTCCAATGCGCGGTTGAACGCCGCTTCGGCTTCCTCGGTCTGGCCGGCGAAGGACAGCATCAACCCGAGCATCGAATGCGTACCCGGATTGTCCGGCTCCCGTTCCAGAGCGCGCTCGGCGGCGCGAACGGATTCCTCATGTTCGTGGAGCTGAAGGTGCGTAAACGCCAGTTGGATGAACGGCATCGGGTTCGATGGGCTGAAGGCGGCCGCATCAGCGAGCAAATCCTTTGCCCGGTCGGTATCGTCACTATCGACCGCGTCGCGTGCTTCACGAAGAAGTCGGTCGACGGCGGCATCGCCGTCGCTCTCTCCAAGTTCCGCTTCGATCAAACTTGGCGCAATTTCCACAGGCAAGACATCCTGGCGCAGCGACTGAAGGAAGTCAGCGGGCGTCTGTGCGAGGATACGTGCGCGAACCGTCTCGGGCTGCCCTGTCAAAATGGCATCGAAGGCCCAGTGATAGTCGGCCCGCTTCGCAGGTTCGAACCGGCATGCTTCGTCAACCAGCTTGGCTGTCGTCGCGACAAGTTCGTCTCGGTCGTAATATTCGGTCATGAAAGCCACGAGCGCGCGGACGCGGCTCGAAGGATGGCTGCGCCGTCGCATGAGATAGTAAATATTGAAAAGCCTCTCAGCGGCGTAATAAAGTGCCGCCCGCCCGCGACCTTGCTCCTTGATCACCGAACCGCGGTCGCTCAACCGCCCTAGCATTGCCGACGCGGTGTTGACGTTGACGCGCGCCGCCTCCGCGATCTGCTTTGCAGTGCTCGGATCCCATGCGTCCAGTAGCGCGGCAAACACCTTCCGCTCGACCGCCGGGAGCGTATCGAGTTGGCTTTTAAAATATTCAGTATTCTGATCGATCAGCTGGTTGAGGTTTTCCATGAGATCGCCAAGCGACGGCGTGCGCATGAAATCTGCCAGAATATGAATGAGTCGAGGGCTACCGCCTGTCAGGATCTGCAAGGGCCGGATGCGGGCACGCGGCACGTCGTGCGTTGTGAGGGAGGCCCATAGTGCATGGCATTCCTCAAGCGTAAGCGGCCGGAGCGGCAGGGTGCGATAGCCGTCGAGGGGCCGGCCCGAACTCTCGTCGCTCGATTGCGCGACAGAGGTTGCAAGAACACCGAATAGCGAGTCATCGGCCAAGGCGGTCAGAAGGACTGAACGATCGCTACCGATCTGATCGTTCAGCAGCATGTGGAAGTTCTCGACAACCACAAGCAATCGCTTGCCAACATTAGCGGCGGCGTCGCGCAATATCTCCAGACAGCGCTGGAGCAGGGTTGTCTCGTCGACGATAGCGGTTGCTTCGCGGTGCCGGGCCTTAAGGCTCGCGTCACCGGCATCCTCGGCGAGATGAAACAAACATTCGAGGAAGAATTCCCCGGGCGTGGTGACGGTGTAGCTTTCTTCTCCGAGAAAAATCGGCTGCCACAATGCCTGCAGCGCCGCATCGGTCCTAATTTCTGCCAGTACCCGCCGACACATGGTGGTTTTGCCGGCACCCCGGGGTGCGACCAGAATCATGCGCGGCGCGGATGCCTCACCGCGCAGGAGCGCCAGGGTCTCAGCAAGCTCGGGCTGTCGGACGATAAAATTCGATACCGCCTCATCGTCGGACTGAAAGGCCGGATTGAATTTATACGCCATCGTCAGCGCACCTCCCTGACTCACGAAACTTCAACGTCTCTTAACGCCATCAATTTTGTTGGCAATCGTTAAAACATGGTGTATAAGATACCAACAAATCTGCTGGCATCCGGCCAATGGCAGAAAAGGTTCAGGGATTTCAAGGCTATGGCAAAGAAGGTGTGGAAGAGCGAGACGACCGACAAGCGGGTGGCTACCCGCCTGAAGGAGGTCGAAACGGTCGAAATCAAAGACTATGTGCGTGATACCGACCTGCATGGGCTCGCGCGGAACAAGGCGTATCGCGTCGACGGTGTCCATATTTACGCGGACATTCTCAATCTGGGCGAGATGCTGCAGTCGACCGAGGCCGAAGGCGAAACATGCCACAAGCGGACCCTTCGTTTCCTCAACCTTCATTATCGCGCCGTCTACCGGATCATCGCGGCGGTGGATGCGATTCAAGTCGATTTTCACAATCAGCGGCTGCACCTGGTGGTCGCCAAGCCGTATGGCGATGAGGCGGCGCGCGTGCACAAAGCAGTGGCGATCGGTCAGCTGATCATGGACGTTCTTGCCAAGACTGGCGAGGATGGCGATGAAAAGATTCCCGCGGCCAAGGTCAGGGTCGGCATTGATACGGGCGTCGCGCTGGCAGTGCGGAACGGCCGCCGCGGCAACTCAGAGCCTCTGTTCCTGGGCGTGCCGGCAAACCACGCCGCCAAGCGCGCCGGAGGCGGGACCGCTGATGGCATTTATTTGTCCAACGAAGCTCGCACGGCGATCGATCTGGACGAGGTCGCTAACGAAGATACCAGCGCGCTGACCCCTGCCGAAGTTGGCGACAGCCAAGAGGAAGCGGCGCTCGCCGTGACCGCCGACGGCGTCGTTCGGGATTGGAAGAAGGATTTGGAAGCCAATCCGATCGGGAAATTCTCGTTTAGCGGGCACACGCCGCCGTTCGCTGACCTCGATCTTGAAGTGCTGACGCCCGGCAATTCCCGCCGGAACGATGCGATTTCGGTCTACGCCGACATTGATGGCTTCACGGCCTATGTCGCCGACCATATCGACGATGACGATGACGCCGTGGACGTGGTGCGGGCACTCCATGTGTTGCGCGCCGAGCTCGATGCCGTCCTCACCGAGGATTTCGGGGGGCGGAAAGTTCGGTTTATCGGCGACTGCGTCCACGGCATCATCGGCGAAGGCACGGCGCAGACCGCGGATACGGAGGCAAGTGCAAGTACGGCAATCCTGTGCGCTGGCGGACTGCGCAGCGGTTTCGACCGCGCACTGGAGTTGCTTGAGGATGAGGGCATCGACGTTGCCGGTCTCGGAATCGCGATCGGATTCGATGCCGGCCCGATTGCCCTAACGCGCTTAGGCATGAAAGGGTCGATGATCCGCTGCGCGACGGGACGGGCCGTCCTGGCTTCCGAGCATGAGCAGCGTCGTTGCGCAGGGGATGAGACCGCTCTCGGGTCGGTCGCGTATGGCTGGTGCTCCGACGCGGGCCAGAAAATCTTTGGGTCCAGCCGAAAGCGGTCGGGCCTGACCTATGACGTAGCGCTCAAGGAACTCGCGGACGATGGCGATGCGACAGCTGCGGCGGCCAAGGTCGCGAAGGCGGCGATGTCGATGTCCCTGCTCGAGCCGATCATTGCCGCGCCGGCCGCTGCGGCACCCAGCGCCTTCCGTTTTCCGAACCGCGATGTCACGCCGACCAAGCCGGCAGGCTTCGCCTGATGTGGTATATGCGTGATCTGGGCCGCCTGACATCCGAACAGGCGGCCCTTGCCGACCTTGAGGCGCGGCAGGCCTGGTTCACGGTCGTTAGCATCTATTTCGACGATCAGGTCCGGCTTTGCTTCGACACTGAGATCGAGATTGGCCCGAAACGCTTTCCGATCCGGCTGACCTATCCGCAGACATTTCCTTACACGCCCCCGTCGGTTCTTCCTCAATCGCCCGAACGCTGGTCGGAGCACCAATGGGGACGCGGCGAACTTTGCCTCGAATGGGGGCCGGACAATTGGACGCCCGACATCACAGGCGCCGAGATGGTGGAAAGTGCTCACCGGCTATTGCACGGTGAAACGCCGGACGACGCTGATGCGCATCCGGTCGTGCCGTCGCGCCACGTCGAAAGCCTAGGTCAGCAGTTGCGCGGCTCGGCCGTCGGATTTGTCCTCACCCGGGCGCTTGCGACCAAGCTCGACGCGATTCCTGGTGCGCAACTGCTGCCGATGGGCTTTCTGATGCGCTCGACGACCCACGTCGTGATACCACTGAGCGTCGGCGATGAAGACACTGTGTGGCGCGACCCGACGGTTCCGGAAACTCTCAAAGCGTCGAGTCTTTCTTTGAAAGGGCATGTCGCCATTCTGCCAGACGGAATGCCGATTCCTGCATTGGGAACGGCGTCGGGATTCAAGAAGGCCCTGGCCGATGCTGGTTGCATCTATCCCGAGGGTTATGTTTCCAACGTGTTGGATATGTGCCTAGTGTGGTCAGATGGCACAGCCCGTTTGTTCTGGGTGAAGGACGAGCCCGATACCGTCACAGAATTCAAGTGCCTTCCCGAGGGCGGGGGTGGCCGGTTGGAGCTATCCCGCGCGACCCTTGGGTCCCTTACCGTGGGTCTCGTCGGTTGCGGCTCGGCCGGCGGCAAGATTGCAACCAGCCTCGCACGCACCGGCGTTGGCAATTTCCTTCTCATCGATGATGATGTGATGCTTCCCGAAAATCTCGTCCGGCATGATCTCGACTGGGACGCGGTCGGCGATCATAAGGCCGAGGGGCTGAAGCGCAGGATCGAAATGATCGCGCCAGCCGCCAAGTGCACTGTCCGTCGTCAGCAGCTAGCCGGACAGGAGAGCAGTGGCAGCATCGACGGCGTGCTGGCTCTTTTGCAGACCTGTGACCTCATCATCGATGCAACCGCCAATCCACGCGTGTTTAACTTGCTCGGGTCGGTTGTCGCCGCAGCGCGAAAGCCGCTCCTATGGCTAGAGATTTACGGTGGCGGGTTTGGCGGGATGATAGCGCGGTCGCGGCCCGGTCTTGATCCCGCGCCGCAGATCGCGCGGGCCCGGATCGAAGCAATGTGTGCGGAGAAAAACGTCTTGGCACCTAGAGCAACGGCTGGCTACGAGATCGACGCTTTGGATGGCCCGCTAATTTCTGACGATGCGGACGTTGCTGTAATTGCAGCGCACGCCACGCGCTTCGCCATCGACACGCTCTTGATGCCAGGCAAATCTGCTTTTCCTGTGTCAGCCTATCTAATTGGCCTAAAGGCAGAATGGCTGTTCCTGCAGCCGTTTCATACTTTTCCAGTCGACCTCGGCCGACCGGAGTCAGAGACCACGCAACCCATAGACGGGAATGGCTTAGCCACGGTGCAGCGCCTGCTCAAGGAACGTCATGATCGTAACGCTGCCGCCTGACCTCATCGCAAAGTTTGAAAAAGCGCTGTCGCGTGCCGGCACGCGCGAAATCGGCGGCGTGCTCGTGGGCGAGCACGTCGCAGACGAAGAATTCCGCGTGGTCGATCTGTCTGTTCAGCATTCAGGCGGAACAGACAGCTGCTTCGTTCGCCATCCCGAGAAGCACCGGCGCTTTATGAGGCGCTTCTTCCGCCGCACCGGCACCGACTATGCGCGGTTCAACTATCTGGGCGAGTGGCATTCCCATCCCCTCTACCTAGCGGTTCCGAGCGCCACTGATCTGACCCAGATGCAGTTGATTGTAGAAGAGGGGGCCAACGCGCCGCTGTTCGCGGTCCTGCTCATCGTCCGCCTGGACGGTAGCGAGCGGATCGAACTTAGCGCAACGGCATTCGCGCCGGGATCGGTGCCGATTCAAATCGAGATCGGCATCCAGCCAAGGCCCGACGATGATCCGACCATTCCCGCCCCGTGGATTACATGGCGGTGGAGCCGACCGGATTGGTGGCGCAAGAAAGACGTCAACAGGAGGAAAGATTGAGCTTGCAGAAACGATATGAGGATCGCGCGGTGATGATCGACGCGCTACTCGGCCAGAAGATTATTCGCGGCAACGAGACGATCGCTGCGGCCTTTGCCGATGCCGGCGATTTGATCGCATTCGCTCCGGGGAAGAATATCATCGAGCAAGGCGACAGCGACCGGTCGGTATATTTTCTGCTGTCCGGCCGAGGGCAGATCATCATCAATGGGGTGCGGCTTTATCACCGCGAGCCTCCCTGTACCGTCGGCGAGATGTCAGCCATAAACCCCAGTATTGGCCGATCTGCCACCATCGAGGCGGTCGAGGACGTGATCACCCTGAAAATTGGCTATGAGAAGTTTGCCGAGGTCGGCGAAGCCCATCCAGAGATGTGGCGTCTGGTCGCCCAGGATCTCGCCGGCCGGCTCGAGCAGCGAAATCGCTTCGTCAACCGTGCCAACTTTCGCCCCCGCGTCTTCATGATCTGCTCTGCAGAAGCGCTTCCGATCGCAAGATCCATTCGCGTGGGACTTTCACACGATGCGGACGTCGAGATCTGGAGCGATGACATGATCTTCCCGGCCGGCGGCTACCCGATTGAAGCGTTAGAAGAGCAGGTCAACATTGCCGACTTCGGGGTCGCGCTCTGCGAACCTGATGACCTCGTCACGGCGCGCGGCAAGACATCTGCGGTCCCGCGCGACAATGTCATCTTCGAGCTAGGCTTCTTCATGTCTCGCCTTGGCCGCCATCGCACCTTGTTGCTGGTGCCGCAGCGCACCGATGTGACGCTCCCGTCCGACTTCAAAGGCCTGACACCGCTGCCTTATGCAACTGCTGACAAAGCCAGTGCGAGGGCCGTGGCGCTCGGTCCTGTAATTGATCGGATCAGCGCCATCATCGAGGAAAAAGGCGTGCGGGCGTCGCTAACAGAGGCGAAGTAGGAACTGCGAAATCCCAAGGGTCAGGCTGCATGTTAGGCACCGCGATACCCCAATGGACCGAGCGAGATATCCGCGCGCCGCGCGACGGTTTGAGGAAGGCTAACTGCGTGATCAATATCACAGTCACGGAACCCGGTGTGCCAGAACGCCGGCGGCGATTGATTGAACCAATCACGGTCGATCAGATCACTAGCGGTGAACTGCAGGAGGGCCAGCAGCTCGATTTCAAGCGCATGGTGGACCTGGAGAAGATCGAGGGAAAGAAAGGCTTGCTCGACGACGTTGTTGCCTTCCTCAATCGTGGGTCAGGTAGAATCGTTGTCGGCGTTGAGGAGAAGGGAGGGAAATACGACAGCTTCCGACCGATGGCCGGCGATCCCGACAAAGCTGTGCTGCGCTTTCAAACGCTGATTCAGGACAGCATTTCTCCGCTGCCCATCGATGTGCAGGTCGTTCCCCTCGACCTGGACGAGGGCTTCATCCTCGACATCCAACTCCCGTCACACCTCGGTGGCCCTTTCATGAACCGCCTGTCTGGCAGCTATCTCATCCGCTCGGGATCACGGAACCTGCCGATTGATCCTGGGACGCTTCGGAGCCGGTTTGTCGACGAAACCATGTGGATGTCCCAGCTTGGCGAACTCACCGCTGCCGAAGACGCAAAGGTTGCAGAAAGCGGCCGCCTCGTGCTTCGACAGGCTCTCCGGATTGCCATCCTTCCGCGTGAACATTTCGACCACCAGCGGGAGCCGTTCTCCCAGCGCGACCATGTCCGCTACCCAGGGCCCGTGTTTCACCAATATTCTAGCCCAATGTTCAGGATCGCCGAGGATGGCCATGAGATTTACGCAATGGACATGCGGTCCCAAGGGCTGGAGCGGCTGTTCCTTCGTGATGACTGGTTCATCCATGGACACGTCGGGTACGCAATCTCCGAAACACAAGGTGAGCGTCGCCTTCAGCTTCCTGAGTTCGACGAGGCGGTGAGGCGCTATCTCGGAGATATAGCAGCTTTTCTTGGCAAGCATGGGATTGAAGGGCCGTTCGCTGTCACATTTGCATTGCAAGGCCTCGTCGAGTGCGAGCATTTCGGTGACTGGTTTCCGAACACCTCGATCGTCCGAACGTTGCGACCACGCTTGGTACAGGACGTAGACGACCCAGTCATGGTCGCGGACTTCCTGCGGCGGGTGCGTCAAGCTTCGCGCTACGGATAAAAGGCCTATTGCCTGCCCACATCGTCGTTTAACAGAGACGGACCAATTCGCTTTATCACTTTATCATCAAGCCACTCTCTAACGATCGCGGTCCCGAACCTTTCGTTCAATCGGAATCGGCGTTTGGCCATCAGCAACATCTCTGTTGGTGTCGCGCGAACGACTGCGCGCCGAACCTTCTGCCCGATCGGCGATCATGATCTCCCGCGCCCGCTCCAATCGCCGCGACACCGCTGCCGGCATATCGGCCACGAACCCTGCGATATCCTCGGCCAGCGCGCGGTCCTCGTCTTTCCCGGTCGCCGCCAGCGCGGCTGCGGCATCCGCGTAAGCCCCCCGTATCTGCTTCTGTCGGCCCAGCGCCAGCACATCCTCCACCCGACGCTCCGGATTCTGTGACCGTGCGAACGCCTGCGCGCGCTCTTCGATCAGCCGGTTGAGATCCAACTCCCTCCCCTGCCCCGCTGTCCGCGCCTCCAGATGGTGCGCCGGCGAACGCACCCGCTTCTGGACATGGCCGCGCGCGCGGCGCGGCGTCGCTTCGGCGGCGATGCCGCGCTGGCGCAATTCATGGGCGAAGCTCTCCCGCCAGTGATGGAGATCGGCTTTGCGCGGGTTGAACCGCGTCCCGTCCTGGCCCTGAGTCGCGACGGTCAGATGGACATGGGGGTGCGCGGTGTCGGTGTGCAGCGCCACCATATAGCTGAACTGCCCCTCGAACTCGACGCGCGCAAACGCCTGCACGGCATCATGGATAGTCGCGGCATCGGTCGTACCGCCGGGCATCGACAAGACCATCGACATAGAGGTCGGCCGGTCCTTGCCATAAGCATTCATCGCCTGATCGAGCATGTCCCAGTCGGCGGCGATCGCCTTCAACCGCTTTTCATCGGTGATGATCTCGCCCTCGCTGCTGCGGATTTCGAGCTTCCCGTGACGCGAGATGTAGCCGAAATGCTCGGCAAGATGCCTGGCGCCACGCTGCTTGCCCGAGATCTTGACCATGACCTCGGGGGCCTTGCGCACGATCCGCTCGAGCTTGGCCCGCGCTTGCGCCGCCGACAGCGCCGGCGCGACATTGCTCCCGCCCCTGCCCTTGCCGCCGGAGCGGATCCGCAGCGTCCCCCCGCGCAGGCTGCGCTTGCCCCCCGTCGGCGGTCGCCAGGCTTCCATCAGACTGGGGAGCGGCAGGACGCCGTCGTCATCCTCATTCATCGGCCGTATCCCAATAGGCCATGTCACCCTTGAGCGCGCGGCCAAGCACGCGCAGTTGATCGGCCACCTCATCCCGGAAGGAAGCGACCCGCGCGGCCTCGCGCGCCAGGTCGAGACGGGAATCAACCATGGTCGCGGAATGCAGCGCATGGACCGCCTGGTTGAGATTGATGCCGATCCGGTTGAGTTCGCGCCAGGACTGCGCGATCAGCACCCGGTCCGCGCGCGGCGGCGGCGACGTCGCATGCAACCGTCGGCGCAACAGCATCACCAGCCATTCGGTTCGTTTGAGCCCACGCGCATCGGCCGCCGCATCGAGCTGGACGATATCCTCGCGCAGGAGCCGAAGCTGCAGCCGGTCAGTCGTGCGGGTCCGAGCCGAAGCCGTTTCGCACGACACGTCCCCGTCGTCCTGCAGCGCACCGTCGATCAGCTTGCGCAGGAGCGCTGAGCGGCCGCCGGAGGCAGTCGCCTTAGAATCGAAGCGCGCCGCGAGATCTTCGGGCAGACGGAGGCCAAAAAACGCCACACCCCATTGCTATTGTTTAACAATGACGGCGCCAAGCCTATCCGGCCCTCACCTAAAACCACTCGTCTTATAGTCTGCTCAAACAGACTCCGCCCCTCTTCAAGCGACGTATCCAACTCGACCTGGCCTCGATGGGAAAAGAGAATATCTCCGAGCGAACCAATTCCCTCCGCCCGTAAAAATGAAGACAGCCGCGCCCCTGAAGAAAGGGGCACGGCTGTCAAAATTGTCTGAAAAGCTCGATCGTTTCGACGCGGAGTGAGGGGTGATTGGGTGCGCCCCGGCCTGCCCCGCCGATGGTTTACTCCATGGCGATCTCGGCAACAGGCGCTTCGACCTCCTGGCCGTCGTCGAACGCCACCCGAACGCGCTCGGGCAGGATCAAACGTCCTGTCCGCCCACCCACCGTCACCCGAACCGCATCGAGCGGCCGAGGCTGCGGCGGCACCTCCGTTTCGAACATCGACCGCAAACCGGCACCGGCACGAACCGGCCGGCTCGGTGCGGCGCGCGCGGCGCCCTGCCCGTCCGAGAGCGCGGGCACATCGCGGAGACGGGCATCTGGCAGAGTCTCGGATGCCTTAAGTCCTGCGATGAACCGGCCACCCTCGGCCAGGGTCACGTTTTCATCACCAAGCCGTTCAACATAGGCGCGCACCGCGTCGCCATGAGTGCGGGCAGCCCGATGGAGGTCGTAAAGCAACCGGATCGGCATCTGGTCGATCGCCGCACGCAGCCAGGGCGCCATGTCGGTACAGGCGGCATAGAGCGATACGAACTGCTTCGAGCGGCCGAGCGCGCGCGCGATCTCCGCCTGGGTAACGCCGGCGCTCAGCATGCGTTCGATCCCGGTCGCCAGATCATGGGGGGTCAGGCCTGCGCGCTGATCATTCTCGACGATCTGATCGGCGATCGTGTCGGCGCGATTCACCACCGCCATCACGATCGCCGGGATGGTCTCGCGCCCGGCAAGGCGCGATGCCCGAAAGCGCCGCTCGCCGACACGGATGACATGAAGGCCGTCGCCATTTTTCGGGGCGACGATGATCGGCTGCAGGACGCCGCGCGCGGCGATCGAGGCAGCAAGATCCTTGAGCTCCGTCTCGTCGAACACGCGCCGCGGATTTTCCGGATCGGCCATGATCCAGTCGAGCGGCAGATCCTCGACGCGCCGCGCGCTGTCGTGGAGACCGACGAGCAGTCCGAACTCTTCGGCGCGCTGATCAAACTTGCCCATCACGCCGCACTCAGATGGCGGACGTCCATGCGGCGAACGATCTCGGCCAGGATCGGCCGGATTTCGTCAGCCGCCGCTTTTGCGCCGCTACCGGTTTCGCACCAGACGGGATGATGCTGTTCGGCCGAATGCTTGTAGGTCGGCCGCGCCTTGATGAAGGCGGGGAACATCAGCTTCTCACCAACGGCGCGGGCGAGCTTGACCGCATTGTCCATTTCGCGTCGGTCGAAAGGATTGACCATCGAGGGCAACAGCCCGAGAAAATCGACCTTGCGCCCGCCTCGCGCATCCTCCGCCTTTTTGAGCGCGGTGAGCAGCATCTTGGCGCATTCGATCGAATCCTCGGCGACCTGGACCGGCGCGATCACTGCGTCGGCCACTGCCATCGCGCTCAAGGTTAGCTCGTCCCATTTGGGACCGGTATCGATGACAATATGGTCGAAATGGGCACCAAGCGCAGGGAACTGGCCGAGGAAATCGCGGACATCCGCAGCCGCCTTGACCATCTGCAGGCGCGGATCAGCGGCGAAGACCGTGATGCCCGGCGCATCGGTAAGCTCGAGCCGCGCCTCGGGATCGAACAGGTCCGCCGAGAACCACCCGGTCCGCTCGCTGGCAAGCCGCCGGGTGGAACTCCCTTGCGGATCGAGGTCGAGAAAGGCGACGCGGTTGCCACCTTGCTCGGCCAGATACCAGGCGAGGTGCGTGGCGAGAAAGGTCTTGCCGACCCCGCCCTTCAGCAGGCTGACGACGATCGTCTTCATGGTCGCCGGACCCTCACGATTCATAGTCTTGGGGACCATCACGCAGATTGCGCTCATAATGGTCACGCGACGACCAGTCGCCACCACCGCCGATGCCGGGTCCGACATAGCGAAACAGGTAAACGGTGATCGCGAAGCAAACGAACGCGAACACGAACGCATGGTCGGGATGGCGGGAAAAATAATCGGCCACAACGGGTCTCCTTGGCATGTTCCAGGGACACAGATCGGTCCCCTCACCGCGCAGCAAGACGCGGCCCCTCATGCCGCGCAGCCTCCCCTCTCGTGCCGGGGAACAAGGTCCAATGGACGTCAGGCGGCACCGCCGACAGTCTGCTCAAGCAGACTTTTCGGCTATCCCCCCGGTCGGGGGGATAGCCGGGGTCAGTCGCCAGGGATGGAAATCTGGTCTGCCGACGCCGGGCTCAGCCGGGTGAAGCAAAGCGATCCACGCGGGCGGCACCGGCGAATTCCTTCGGTAAAATGGTGGCCCCGACAGGGTCGGGGCCATGATCGCTCAATATTCGTGAGTGAGAAGTAGCGTCAGCACGCGGGTAGTGACGTCGGGATCTGTCGGGTCAGGCGATCCGTAGGTGAGCCCGCGATCATAATAATCGACCTTCCAGTACAGGGCCTCGCCCGCGAACTCGAAGCGACCGAAATCACGCTCCCCATGCGGATCGACGTTGGGACCAAAGGCGTCATAGTCGCGCACGGTGCGCAGCAGTTCGGCGCGGCGCTGGAACCCGCGGAACAGGCTGGTATCGCCGATCAGGTCGGCGACCCCGGCGGTCATGACCACTTGGTTGACGCCCGGATTATGGATGGACTGGCGCAGGGCATCATTGAGCCGTGCGATGGTCGCGATGCGCTGGTCTGTGGATAGGACTTTGTCATTCTGGGGGTCGGCCATGACGTTTGACTTTCCAAGCTGTGTCAGACCCCGCCGATCGGGGCCTTCCGATAGGCGACCGGACCGCCGGGGCATAGCGCGCCCGCGCACCCGACAGGGTCGCAGCGGATGTGGAGAAGCCCGGCACCGGGCTTGCGCTGGCAAGTGCCGTGGCGAGGACGCCAAGCCAGGAAGGGACCGTCGATGCGGCGGTCAGAGGGAATAAGGAACGGCATGGCCGACTTTTCAGATGTGCTGCTGGACGCGCGAGCGAGGGCTTCGCTATCATCCGATCATGACAGACACTGCCCGGATCATTGCCCTGTGGCCACGCTGGACATCGAGCGTCGGCGCGATGCAGCGGTTGCAGATCCAGGTTCGTACCCAGTGCCGCCGGTGCGGCGCTTTGATGCGCGCCGACCTGGATGAGCTGGTCGCCCGCTATGGCGGGAATGCGTCATTGATCGATCGCCAGGAACGATGCCGCATGGTCGCATGCGATGGCGCGACCTTCTACCTGGCCGCCCGGCGCTATGGTGGACCGTGGCGCATCCTGGTCGACGATGCGGCGCTGCGCGACGGGCTGAGCCTATGCCCGCCAGCCCATCTGGCGCTTGGTCGACCAGCCCCTTTCAGCGACAAAGCAGCGCTGCTCGTTACCGAGCGCTGTTGACAGTGCGACCACGGCAGGGATCGTTACCCGCATGGGCCGAGACCCGGCACGGGGCTCGGGGCGCAAGCCTAGAGCCCGGTCCGGTGCAACCGGAGCCGCCGACGTCCTTGCTTCATTTCCAATATGCGATGCGTGCTGCGTCTATTTCACCAACTGGTGGCGCAGGTTTGCCAGAATTGAGCAGAGCTGTTGGCTTTTGCGCCGTATATCAGCGAGCATCTCAAGGCCTTCCGCTTCCTCGACCAGAAGCATGGTGCGTTCGGGCTGCCGCGCACGGATAGAGACCTGACGGTAAACCACGATCCACTTGTCGGTGCGCTCAACCGCAATCTTTGCCACCCCATGGGCCAGAAATGTTCGAAGGCGCTCATGGGCACGAAAAGCCTCAACCGCTTTGAACGCCGCTTTGCCCTCAGCGGCAAAGGCCCCTTCCGTACCAAGGACCGCCGCGATATCGTCGAACCGCTGCCCGGTCAGATGGCGCAGACGGACGGTCGCGCCTTTCTCCGGCACCGCACTCAAGGATAGCAAGGTTTCGGTCACGCCAGCCTCGGCCGCGGAGAAACACTGCAGACAGGCCCCGCGCCAGGCGTTCACATCATGGACCACCCGGCTCCACAATGCGTCATCACTTTGGGGTAGAATCTTTGTTTCGGCATTCATCCCGACTTTGTATCGCGCGCATGTTGATAATCGGTTGCTCGAGAGCGCAAGCAGCGCGCGATGCCCGTTGATGTTGGACAGAGCCGGGAGCCCTGGGGCTCCCGGCAAGTGTCACGCGAACGGATCATATTCGTTGATGACGACCAGGTCGCCGTCAAAGTCGTCGGCGGTGATGACGGCGAACTGGTTGCCGATCCCGATGACCATCGTCGCGATCATAAGGGTCTTGGAGAGGCCGAGCGCATTGAGGCGGGCGATCTTGATGTCGGTGAACATGTCGAGGCTCCTTGAAAGCCGGCGGGTTCATCCCCGCTCGACTGGCGCCCGAAGTGTTCGGAGGGTGGCCGCGATCACTTTTTGCCGCAGGCTAAAAGCCGTAGCGAAGCGACCGGACCCTTTACGGGTTGATCGCATTAGGCCGCGCGCCGGACCAAGGATTGCGCCTCAAAGAGCGGGGTGAAGCTGCCGGCCGGAAGAGGTCATGGCCCACCGGACGGATATCACCGGTGCTTGTGTTTGCGTCATGTGAGACATATATCTGCATCAGGTGAGACAAGAGCAGCAGATGGCGAGCCAGCCCGTGACGATCGAGACCCTGCTTGGGGTTGCGCCCCGCAAGGGCGACACGCGCTTGGGGCTGAGCTATTCTATTCTCGAAGGCCTGCCGGTCGGCGCACTCGACCATCTCGCCGACACCGTCGCGCCGGGCGACAGCCGCTTCAAGTTCCGCCTGATTCCCAAGGCGACGCTTGATCGCCGCAAGAAGTCGGCGTCCAAGCGCCTGACCAGCGAGGA
Organism: Sphingobium faniae; assembly: GCA_900100475.1. Classification (GTDB taxonomy): domain Bacteria; phylum Pseudomonadota; class Alphaproteobacteria; order Sphingomonadales; family Sphingomonadaceae; genus Sphingobium; species Sphingobium faniae. Next base: position 19,378 of record FMTU01000025.1, read on the forward strand.
AGGCGACAAGCTGGCGCGGATCGCCAAGGTGTTCAGCTTCGCGCTCGATATCTACAAGGATCCTGCCAAGGTCCGCGACTTTCTGGGCCGCGCGCACCCCATGCTCGACAACAAGCCGCCGCTCGACGTGGCGCTGGCGACGGGTCCAGGAGCCGATGTCGTCATCAACCTGCTGGGACGGGCGGCCTATGGCGGCGGGGCGTGAGCGCCCAGATCACCGACCGCGTGCTGACCTGCTTTCGGATCGGCGATCCCGATGGCGCGCATCCGATCTATGACAGCGAGGGCGCTCGGCTCTATCCGGGACGGTGGAACACCGCGGCCAGCCCGATCATCTACACGTCAGAACATTATTCGACGGCGATGCTGGAGAAGCTCGTCCACGCGAACACGGTGATGCCGCCCAACCAGCATTATATCCGCATCACGATCCCCAACGGCGTCAGCTACGAAGTCTTCCCGACCGCGAAATTCCCCGGGTGGGACGGCAAGCGCGAAGACATCTGCAAGGCCTTTGGCGAGGCGTGGTTCGCGGCGCAACGCTCGGCGTTGTTGCTGGTGCCTTCGATCCCGGCGCGGGTGGAACGCAACATCCTGATCAATCCCGCCCATCCCGACGCGCGAGCAATCAGCTTCGAGCTGCCCGAACCAATCTGGTGGGATGACCGGCTCTACGGCTGATCGCGAAGGGCTTGGCGATCAGCACGCTGTTGGGGACGCTGGGCGATGTCCAGTCATGGCTGGCGTCACCCAAGCAATAATGGATGGCTCGCTGGATCTCGACACTTGATAGATGTTCGTTATTTGTTCTATTCTGCAGCCATGCTCCGAGTCGATGAAGACAGTCTGGCCCTCCACCTCGAGGTGTCGCTCGCCACGGCCGAACCGGCCCTCGTCACCGATATTGGGTGTGGCGATACCGTTGCACGACGCCGTGCAACGGCGGAGTTGGCGCGACACCTGGCAATGCGGTTGCGCTGCTACGACATCCTCGCCGACGAGCCCGCCACGAGGTCGGATACATTGCCGCTCTTCCCCGAAGCATGACGCACGCCACCTCTCGGATTGAGCGCTGATGCTCGCTATATTTCTGCTTGCTGTGGCGGTTGTGCCCAGCGGCCAATCGTTCATCTGCACGCCCGTCAGGGTCTGGGACGGCGATGGCCCGATCTGGTGTCGCGAGGGACCACGGATCCGGCTCGCTGGGATAGCGGCGCGGGAGATCGATGGCTCGTGCCGCACGGGACCCCCCTGCCCGCGAGCCAGCGGGATTGTCGCGCGCGACACGCTGGTGCGGTTGCTGGGCGGCGCGAAGGGGCGCAGCGCCACAGGCCATATCCTTGTCACAGGTCCAAGACTCCAATGCCGATCGACTGGCAATGCGAAAGGAGATCGCACCGGTGCCTGGTGCGCCGCGCCAGCGATCGGCGATATCAGCTGCGCCATGATTGCGACCGGCACGGTGCTGCGATGGAGCCGCTATGCGGCGGGCCACTGCCGCTGAGAGGACGCTGAAGGGCAATTTCCTAGCCGCGCACTTCCAGATCCATTTCCCGAACTTTCCTCGATCTCGAACCGGCTACAGAAAAACAGCAAAGGCCCGGCGGCGTGAGCCGCCGGGCCTTTGCCGGTCTCAGAAGGGAATTTCGTCGTCATCCACCGAGCTGTCATTGCCGCCCTGGTCGCCACTCGCGGGCTTGGCGCGGGTGAGGAAGGTCACCTCGTCGGCGATGATCTCGACGCCGTACCGCTCGATATTATCGTTGTCGGTCCAGCGGGTGTAGTGGATGCGACCCCGCACCATCACCTTCATCCCCTTGTCGACATATTGCTCGACGGTCTTGCCGACCCCGTTGAAGCAGGTGATCCGGTGCCATTCGGTATCTTCGATCCGGCGGCCATTGTCGTCCTTGACGACCTTGCCGTTGCTGTCCCGCTTGGGCCGCGAAGTCGCGAGGCTGAAGTGGGTGATCTTGGTGCCGCCCTGGGTGGTGCGGGCTTCCGGCGTGGCGCCGACATTGCCGGCGAGGATGACGAGGTTCTGCATGTCGAGGTTCCTTTTTTAGGGTGCCAAAGGGACCGTCCCTTCGACTGACCCCCGAAAAAGGCGGGCATGGGCGGTGCTTCCACCGGAGCGCGCAAGCGGCGTAGGGGAACCCCGACACAAGGGGTGGTGCGGGCAGCCGTGGCACACGGCAACTCGGCCCGAAGGGGAGCGGGTTGGAAGCACCGAACGACCGACTTAGGGATCAGGTCAAAAAGAAGGGATGGTGGCTTTGGTTCTATGAACCCAGGAACCGCTGCAGAAGCATTGCCCTATCACCGCAGCAATCTAAGCCCGATAGCCCCACCACCGTTGGTCAGCCCATTTTCCCAGTTCGACTTGTCGTTCGGAGCGCAGCAACGGCGGCCCCTACGACAAGAAGACATGATGGCCGTCCGGCGGGTTTAGTCGGAAAACCGACTCTGGCTTCAATCGGGGTGGCAAATCCCTTTCGAGTGGCGTGCGCACGGATGATGTTGCGGGGCCGGTTACGCGATCTGCACCCGGATCACGGCAAGGAGACGGTCGACGCAGAGACAGGCGTCGGCCACATCGAAGGGTGACGCCCCGACCCGGAACAACGCGTCGATCTCGTGGTGACTATAGGCCGGCGAAAGGATCGCTGTGAGATCCGGCAATTCCAGAGGCAATCCGGACAGGCCTGCTTCCGTCGCAAGCGCCAGGGCCTTTTCGAGGTCATGCCGAATATGGACGCGGTTCCAGTCGTCGGCATAGCCCGCCTTCATCAGATAGGCTTTGAGGCTGAGTTCGATCGCGATGGCCAGCGAATGCGCAGCGCTCGCCGGAGCGATCCCGACGCTTGCCGACGCGCCGCCGGCAAAGCCCGTGGCATTCTCCATGAAAATGTCGATCAGCACCGGATCGACATTTCCGGCGAAACGCCGCGCAGCGTCATCGAGCGTGGCGGCCGATAGCCCGAGCAGCCAGCGCGGTCCTCCGATATTGCGCAGATGGCGCAAATGCGCCGCACCGGGTTCATCGGCGTCGGTGCCGGCCGACCAGCGCAACAGCAACGCGGCCTTCCAGCAGCGCCCATGGCGCTGTCGGAATGCAAGCAGAGCGCGCAGTTCCTCATCATGCAAATCGCGCATCATCATCTCCCTTCTTCGTGGCAAAGCGACACCCGGTGCAGCGTGAGCGACGCGGATGGCTGGTGGACTCTGAAATGCACGCCCGCTGCCGACACGGCCGACGGGTTCCAGTGCTATTCAGCGACACCCAAAAGGGCCTCGGCGACCTCCCCTCTTGCCTGCGGGAATTTCGAGAAGACGGCCGTAAGCGGAGCGGAAAAAGGGCCGCCGGGAAACCGGCGGCCCGCAGCTTCAGCCCGCACCGCGACCAGCAGCTGAAGGAGGGCTTCCCAATGGGCCGCGGCGATCAACGACCCGGAGTCCCCGAGCCTTGGCTTCGATGACAAGCCGCTCCGTCACGCCATTGCCCTGGAAGGCGATCACGAACCGCGGCTTGAGCGAGAGCATCTGCTCGTTACGACGGAAGCCCGCGCGATCTCCGAGTTTGCGATCGAGACCGAACCGCACCTGCTGGATGCCGTTCTGCTCGGCCCATGACGCTGCAAGCCGTTCGATACCCTTCATATCGCCGCCGTGTACGAGATACATGTCGCCGACATGGGCGCGAACCTTGTTGAGGGTGGCGAGCAGGTTATCGGCGAACGTCTTCATATCTTCGTCGTTGGCGAAGGTGAGGCGGCCACCGGCGAACACAACCGGCGTCCCATGCGCGGTGTTGGCGTTCAAAGCCCGCTCGCGGCGCGCCCGCAGGAAGGCATGGCCATCGACGATCCCGGCGGTGACACCGAGCGAAATGCGGTTGCCGGACGATGGCACCCACGATCTCCCGGTCTCCCGGATATAGTGCGCGGCGGCGACATCGCGCATTATCTCGAAGGCACCAGCGGACTCCTCGACCTTCTTCGCGAGATCGATCTTTTCCTCCAGATTGGCCGTGCTGATTTCGGAGCCGTCCTGTTCGGCGAGGAGAAGGCGGATGTCGTCGGTCAACCGGTCGACCAGCCCGTGTTTCTTGGCGGCGGCGCGGTGGAATAGGTTCACTAGCCCCCAGCCCAGATCTTCGATGTCACGCTCGATCGACGTGTTGCTCATCGTCGTGAAGAGATCGCTCCAGATTGCGGTGACGGTCTGCTCCAGCGCCTCGGTTGGTGGCGGCGCCATGCCACTCAGGTCTTCAGCGCGGGGTTCGAGGTGCCCTAGCTCCAGTGCCGCGAGTGCGGCTGCAAGCGATGTGGACATGATAGCGAGCCTTTCTGTCTGTGCCGGCGGCCTTTCCGCCGGATGCGCATCCTCCGGGCGCTCGCAAAAGAGGGGCTGGCACCGAGGCACAGCCGAGGGAAACTCGCGAACAAGGGGTGGTGCGGGCAGCCGTGGCACACGGCAACTCGGCCCGCCGTTCGCGGGTTGCCAGCGCCTCGCGGGCGCCCATATGCAGCATCCTCTGGCGGGGAGGTGTCGGCACAGACCGGTTTTCGCTTTGTCCTCAGCCTGCGCCGTCGATCCGGAACGGGGGTATCTCCAATTCCGCCGCCGCGAGATGCGAGAGCACCGCCGCGTAGCTGCCGAGACGGCGCACCGTTTCCGCCGAGATTAGGATCTCGTCATCGTCCGAGGCGCTGAAACTCCGAACGGTCGTGCCGTCAAAGACCACCCGCTCCGGGCCAAACGCCCCAGAAGCGCCGCCCGCCCAGCGGGCGAAGACAAGGGCATGATCGACACGGAAAGTCTCGATCGCTTCGAACCGGCCCCAAGCAACCTCATGGTCGGCCAGGTACAGGGGAACGCTCGGATCGAGATCGTCCGGGTCGAACGCGGTGCCCTCCCAATCCGTGAAGGCGCCGTCGCTCTCGACGGCAGCACAGAAGCCGGGAAGGAGGTCAGGGGACAGCGATCCGCCAATGCGGATCGCGACAGAAGCGCGATCGGCCATGAGAGTCTCCGTAGCTAGTGAGGGGGGTCAGCCTGCGGACTGACCACGGTGGAATGCGTCGAGCCAGCGCGCCATCGACATGCGCTGCTCGACGGGCTTGCAGGCTTGCGCCGCCTGGAACGCGATCAGCGCGAGCGGTGCATCCGCAACGATCCGATCAACTTCGCTCGGCGAGAGAAGGCCGTGCTGACGGATATAGGCGGTGATATTGCCCGGTCTCGGTGTCGCCCCGCCTCGCCCGACAACGGGCTTGCGCCAAAGGCCATCGATCGTGCGCAAGCGAGGTTTTGCGAGAGCCTCCATCAGAACGATGGTGCGCAGTTCATCCTTAGAGAGCGCATCCACTTCGTGCGGCCGCATCGCGGGACAGAAGAAACAGGAGGATTTGGGCGGTACAGGCAGGCCCGCACGCTCAATGCGTGCCATGCAATCCGCCCGGGTCCAGCCCAGTTCGCGAAGGGGATAACGATAGTCATAGCGTGGGTCGGCATATCCCTCGGCATGCGCGTAGCGACGCTGATCGGCACTGGAACAGTCATAGCCGATCAGTTTGACGACACGTCCGCCTTCTCCCCAGCACCGTATCGCGGGTGCCCATTGCGCCGTCCATTTGTCCTGCGGCGCCACCTTCCATTTGAGCGAGCAAGTCCCCCGCCCAAATGCCTTGGACGGCAGGGTAGCGTTGGTCAGCATGTTGGTGCCCAAGCTATCATAGGGCGGCCAATGCTTGAAATTTCGTGGTTCGTAGCGGACGACATCGGACGCGACATCGTGACGATCCATCCAACGACGAAAGACCGGGAGGAAGGCGTAGGTATCGGTCTTCTCGGAACCGGTATCGGCGAACAACACCATATCGATCGGCTCGCCTCGTTCGACGAGCTCGATGATCATGGCGGTAGAATCGACGCCCGCGCCCCAGGCCGCGATCACCGGCGCGCGCTCAACCATCGGTCGGATCCTTCGGGACGATGGCCGGGTTGATAAGCCGGTATGCGCGCGTCCTGAGCTTTGTAATCCGGCACATGGCGCCGGTTATGGGATCGCGAAATAGCGGGGCCTTGCCCTTCGGATTGGCAATGACCGTGAAGCGGTTGCGATCCTCGCCGTCATTGAAACGGATGGACTCATCGAAGACGATGGTCTGTCCCGGCTTCGGGACCGGCTTCGCGCGTTCTAGCTTGCGGCGAACAAGGTTGGCACGGCAGCGTGCGCGCCATTCGGAGGCGTAGGTGCTGTCGGTCTCGGTCAATTCATCGAGAATGGCAGCAGGGCAGTCACTTTCGCACGGACCCATCGTTTCCGTCATGTCTTTGTAGCCGAACGTGCAGCCGTCGCGCGCGCCGGTGCTTTGCCGGGTCAGGCACACGACGGCGAAGACGGCCCGACCGCCGGACGCCTCGATCCGTTCGCACGCCGCGTAATAGGTAGATCCGACCATCGAAGACGCGAGAACCGTGAGACGATGGTCCGCGTGCGCATAGGTGAACTGGTTGTCGAGATAGGAGCGCGGAGTGGCGTAGCCACCCATATCGCGCATGAAGAGCCAACCCATGAGATATCTCCTGCGATTGCGGGGTTCAGGCGGCAGCCGCGAAACGCGCCGCGCCGATGTCGCCGGGGGTGCCGGCAAGTCGGTGCTGGAACGCGGCCACGTCGAGTAATTCGGTAATCGGCGCGCGGTGGGGCCTGCCGATCTCCTGCCCGTCGCGACAGCGGCTGATCGAGACCTCGCTGTCCGGAAGAAAGCCGCGCGGGACCACGCGAAGGGCGAGATCCGCGTGGCGCAGCTCCGTCGCGCCGTCTTCGTGATCGGCACCCATGATGGTGTTGATACGGGTGTCGTCCGCGTCGAGGCCGATTGCCGTTGCGAGGCGCGTAAGCGCGCGGCGCGCCTGATAGTGGAAGGTCCGTTTGGCGTGGTAGTTTCCGCCGACGCTCTTTCCGGCAATGCCGAGCAGCGCTGGTGCGGCGTCGACAGCCAAGCGATCCGCTTCGCAACGAAGGCGAAGGGCGGCCGCGCTGGGCGCATCGCGTAGGGCAACGTCTGCCAGATGGCGGATGAGGAGAAGGGTTGCCGCGTCGCTGGCGACTGGCTTGCCAGCACGCTGACAGTCGTCGACGGCGGCGTTGAGGGCGTGGAGTGCTGCCGGCAGATGGTCCAGACCGGCGGGGGAAAGGGCCTGATTGTGGCGGTAGAGCGTATCGTAGAACATGGGAGCCTCCTTCTGAGCGCTCTGGCGCGCTCAAAAGGCCGAAGGCGTTCTCTCCTCCCCCCTCCTTGCGGCGGCGGAACGCTACGGCGATCCGGCGGTAGGCGCCGGGGTCGGGGCAGGCGATCGCCGCGATCATGCCGCTTCACGGATCTGTTCCTGGGCTTCGTCCGACGTGGCGAGGCCAGTTGCGCGGAGCAGAAAGGCGGCCGCCGCTTCGGCTTTTGCCGCAGCCGTCATGATGGCGCGGGCATCCTTGCGCAACACCGCGAGCCACGAGCCGATATATGCTGCATGATCGTCGATATGGGCGGTCGGGAGGCCAAGATCTGCGCCAAGCAGGGCGGATGTCATCTCTGCCACATATCCTGACAGTCCAGCCCCAATCTGACTTCCGACGCCAATTTTCCGGACGCGCGTCATGCCGCCAGCTCCTCGGGCTGGGGTTGCTG
>FMTU01000027.1 GCA_900100475.1 Sphingobium faniae
TCGAGCGTATCCGCAACAAGCAGATCGAACGGATTGCCCGCGAGCGCTATGGCGATCTTGAGGCCATAGAAAAAGGGCGTGCCGTCGCCGGCACGCCCACGCGCGAGAACGATCGCTAGGCCCTATTTGGGCCGAACGAAATCCTCACCAGCGCCGGTCAGGTGGCCGGTGCTTTTATCGACGGCCAGATTCATTTCCCCAAGGCCGAAGGAAAACGTCATCATGCCGTCACTGACGGTGGCAGGAAAACTATCCGTCTGCGTCTTGCCGCCGCTACGCGGATTGGTGATCTTCACAAGGTAGGCGTCGCCATTCTCAACGATTTCGAGGCTGCGCCGCTCATTCTTGGCACTCACCCATTTGCCGAGATACTGGCTTTCGTCGCCCTGGCCGCAGCCGCCGAGCGTCAACACGCCGAGCAACGCGGCACTGACAAGAGCTTTCATCTTCTTCCTTCCCATTACCGTTCTAGATCCTTTGTCGTTTTTTCGGCCGCCGCGCGGTGCTGATCGCGCGTTTCATCCCGGCGCTGCTCGACCTCGCGCACACGCGGCGCGCGCACCTGGCCACCGCGTTCCAATGTCTGCGCGACGGCTTCGCGCGCCGCCGCCTTCATGCGGGCGGCCTCCGGCGTGGCGCGGCCGTATTTCTGATCTATCGCGGCATCCATCGCCGCGACCTGTTTCGCAGCCGGGTTGGTGCTTTTGTCCTGCAACCGTTCGGCCTGTGTCATCTGGCGAAAATCCCTCGCCACCTGTCGATCGCGATCCTGGCGCGCCGGATCGAGCGCGCCGTTCGACCGATCGCTAGGCTTGCCGCTCGCGGCCTGCTCCGTCTTGTCGTCTGCCATTATCCCTTAGCTCCTTTCAGAAAGGCCAGTGCGTCGCTATCGCCATCGGCCGCATCGCCGCTATCGTCGCCCTCACGGGCCGCAGACACGTCATCCGGGCTTGCAGCGGCTTCCGCCCCGTCCACGTTCTCATTCGCGCTGTGGGCGCTCCCGGCGTCTTTCTCTTGCGTCGTTGCCGGGGCTTCGGCGGTCCCGTCAAAATCCATGCCGGTGAAATCGTGCGACAGGCCCAGCGCCGCGAAAAATTTTGCCGCCTTATGCGGATCGCCATCGTCGGGCAGTTCATCGAAGGGGAAGCCAACCAGACGCGCATGATCGACACCGGCCAAGGCTTCGGCATCCGACATTTCGGGCGATTCAATACCTTCGATGATTGCCAGAGAACGGCGGGCAATGGATGGATCGAGAGGCCGCGGCTTCACTGGCGGGGGCGCAACGCTCGACGCCTTCACCATCCATTTATCCTTGTAGTAGCGGATTTTGCCGCCTTTCAGCGGAGGAATACCCGCCCGCAGGACAATCACGTCCTCTTGCGAGAGCAGCAGCAATTCTTGCGGCAGCATCAGAGGACGGCGCTGGTCGGATGTTGAAACGGACCCTTCAAAGGCATCCCATATGCGCTTGGACCGGGACTTCGCCTCATAAGTGTAATTACCGAGGCGTTCGGAAATCTCCTTCGCCACGTCGACATGCTTGGGTGTGAAAACCAGTTCGACGCCGCAATTTTGAACAATCTCGCTTGTCACGTCCGGCCCATACACATCGCGCAATTGCGCGCGCGCCTGGATGACTGGCAGCAACCGGATGCCGTAGCCCGCCACATAGCTGAAACCCGATGCGATGACGCTGGCGCGGCCGAGGCGCGCAAACTCATCGAGCAGCAGGAGCAGCTTTAGCGGATGCTTGCCCGCCTTCGGGTCCGGCAGCTCGCGGACGTTCAAGTCAATGAGCTGTTGAAACAGAAGATTGTATATGTCGGAAACGCGCTCGATATTGTCGGGCGAGACGCCCAGATAAAGCGAGATCGGCCGCGATCGGAACTCGCGCAGATCAAAATCCGATTCCGATGTGGCCGCGTCCACATAGGGGTTGATCCATAGGTTGATCTTGGCTGACACGGATTGCCGAATGCCGGTGAAGGTATTGGCCGAGCTGGAAATCCAGTCATTCAGCGCCGAAACGCAGGCTTCGGAGAGCGGATCGCTCGCCGCGCGCCTGTCCTTGATGATCTTGGGAAACCGCTCCTTTGCGTCGCCGGCACTGAAATTGCGATAGACCTCGCCCATGGTGAACGGCAATTCCGGCGTGGACGCGATGTAGGCCGCCACGCCGATGAACGCAGTTCGCGCGCTATCCATCCAGAAACTTTCGCCGTTGGAAGGCGGCGGCCAAAGCATCGCCGCGATCTTCTGCAATTCATCAATGACCTCAACCGGATCAGTCCGGTTGATATGCGAGAAGGGGTTATAGCGCGCCGTGCGCCCTTGCGGGTCGAGCGGATCGAACAATAGCACTTGATGGCCGAGGCTCTTGCGCCACCCCGCCGACTTCTCCCAATTCTCTTGCTTCACATCGAGGACGACGACCGAATCCGCCCATGCCAAAAGGTTCGGGATGACGACGCCGACACCCTTACCGGCGCGCGTCGGCGCTTCGAGTAAGACATGCTCCGTTCCCCCGAACTGGATGAAGTCTTTGCCGCTCTTGCCGAGCAACAGGCCATCGGCATCGAGCAGGCCAGCGCCTTTCGCTTCGCCACGCCGCGCCCAGCGGGCCGCGCCGTGCAACGTCTGCCGACGATTGAAATAGACCATGCCCGCGATCAGCGCAGCGGCGCCAGTGACGCCCAGGACGCCCTTTGTGAGCCAGCCCATGACGTAGGCATTATGACGATAGAACCAGAAATATTCTGGCAGTCGGATCAAATTGAGGTCCGAACGAAATTGCCCCATCGCGACGATCGCGACGAGGCCGCCCAGGACAAAGATCGCGATGACCGCCAGCACACCGTAAACAACTACAAAACGCCGGTCCATGCGCGTCCCTCCCTCACATGCCGGTTGTGTCCGGCTCGAAATAGATTTCAGTGACGCGGAAGCGGCCTTCGACCTTCTTGCACTGCACCACCACATCAACCAGAAGCCGCAACAGATCGAGAATGTCAGCGCGCGCGAGATCGCGCCCGCCTTCCGATTCCTTCACCAGCAGCGAAAGTTGCTGGAACGCCAGCGCGGCCGAGTCCGCATGAACAGTCGTGATCGATCCGGGATGCCCGCTGTTGACGTTCCGCAGATAGAAAAAGGCCGTGCCGTCGCGCAGTTCCTGCAACAAGATGCGATCGGGGCGCATTCGCAACGCCGCTTCAAGCAGATGCTTCGCGCCAACTTGCGCCTGCCCCTGACCGTCCTTGGAATAGAGCAGATGCACGGCATTGCGGTGCGGCACGATCAGTTCGCGCGTGTCCTCAATCGTCAGTAACCGCTCTTCTTCGGGGATCAGCTTGATGAGCGCCTTTGATAGCGTCGTCTTGCCCGATCCCGTCGCGCCGGAAATCAGGATATTCTTGCGCGACTTCACGGCCAGTTCCAGAAAACCGGGCCAATCGCCCTTCTGCTTGAGGGCGATTAGCTCCGCGTCGGCCGCCGCCGTGCGACCGCGCGCTATCTTGGTTTCCGCAAACAGGCCGCCCGCATCCAGTTCATCAAGCCCGAATGTCTTGATGGACGGTTTGCGGATCGTGATCGAGTAAAGGCCGAGATCGCAGGCAGGCGGCGCGACAATCTGGACGCGCTCGCCCGTGGGCAAGCTGGTGGAGCAGATCGGCGTTTGCGGCCCCACCTTTTGCTTTGTGTAGTTCGCCATGGCCGTAGCGAGCGTTTCGAGCCATTGGACGGATAGCTTGTCATTGTTCACCCACTCCCAACCGCCCCGGCCCTCAATGCCGATTTCAAAAGGCTTGTTGATGACGAGTTCCGTGACGGCATCGGCATCGAGCAAAGCGCGGAGCGGTTCGAGGTGGTGAACCAATATGGACTGATCGAACATCAGGGCCGCAGCCTCAGCGAATAGACGTTGCTGAAATCCACGTCACGCGCGACCATGATCGTCATTTCCCGACCTTGCGGAGCGCGAAGGCGCGGCCTGATCCGCTGCGAGTCCTGCGCGGCAATCGCCGCCGCCGTGTTAGGCGTGTCTATCGTCTCATCGACACCCGAAACGCTGTTACTCAAAGCATCGCCGGCATCCCCGACGATCGAGAGCAGCAGCGCCGCGCCGAACCGCTGCCAAAAGAACGTGTCGATCTTGCCGCCCATGCCAGCACGGCCGAGCTGATCGGCCGCAGGCGAACCGAGGCTGACCGAAATTCCCGATGGCGTGATTGCGCGGTTCCACAGCACGAAAATGCGGTGCTGGCCCGTCGAGAACCCGCCCTGATATTCGCCCAGCACCCGCGTTCCTTTTTCCATAAGGATCACGTTGCCGTTGTTCGACCAAATATCTTGAGGGACGACGCAGCTTGTCAGACCCGGTTGTGTCGAATCCATCGCCGTCTGCAACACGCATGGAATCTGCATTCCCGCCGTGATGAGGAAATTGCGATTGGGCAAACGACCCGCTGACACCTGTTGAATGTCCATGCCCTTCAACTGGCGTTGCAGGGCATTCGGTTCGCCGCCGCCCTCGCCGCCCTGGCTCTCACCGCCAGCGTCAGCGCCACCAACCCGAAGATGGCTGAACGGCCCGCCATTCCCACCTTGCGGACCAGCACCGGCTTGCCCGCTCATGCTGCCAGAAATCGCCATGATCGGCGCGCGGCGCATTGCATCCTGGCGCGCCTTTTCCCGTTGCAGAGCTGCCATGCGTTCCCGGCGCATCTGTTCGGCCCGTTCCATCGCCGGATCGCCCCGACCGCCTTGCGCGCCCGTTGGCGCGGGAACCGTGATCCCGCCCGACAAGTCCTGTCCGCCATCGGCCATGATGGGATTGCCGAACGGGTCCGTTCCAACCTGTTGCATCCCCTGCCCCGGCTTATCGGGGCGCACGACCACTTGCGCGGCCTGGCGCGCCGAGTGTTCCGCAGAGGCGTCGTCCAGCTTGAACGTGGTGTCGTTCGGCTTCTCGGCCTTTTGTGACTGCGAAGCCATGGAATAGACCATGAACCCGACGAAGGCTGCACCAATCGCGATCGCCGCAGTCATGCCCTTGCCCATGGACTGCAAACGGCCACGCGGGTTGAACGCCTTGCGATCGAACTCCGGCCTTGTGCTGTTCGCGTCTTTTAGAACATCGTCCTGCACTTCGCTTTCGTCATAGGTCAAACGGCCCTTTGCTTCCTCAAAGGTCAGGTCCGACTTGGGGCCGCCATCGGCGGCGCTCTTTTCATTCTCACTCATCGCGGGCTGCTCCCCTCAACGCTACGTTCAACATCGGGCGAAGCTGTGCCCGACGAATTATCCGGCCCATATCGGTCATAGGCATTGTTCCAGATGCAGGTCAGCGACTGCCCGCGCCGAAGGCGAAGCTGGCGGCTCACCTGATGCACCACGACAAATTCGCCGCGCACATCATAGGGAACGACCGCCTCCGATCCGTCAGGCAGCACCGTGAAGATCGCGGGGAGCTGCTGATTGCGCGGAAAGCGCATGATCGTGAATTGCCCGTTGTCGGTGATTTCCGAAGGAGCGAGATCCGATGACCCGGCAATGGAATAATCGAGATTGCGGCGGCCCTGCACCGCAGCGGCTTCCAGCGCCACCTTGACGCCGCCCGCTTCGACCATGAGCATCTGCATCTGGACCTGTTGCAACTGCGCTTGTCGCGCTGCCGCCGCCTCTTCTGCGGGGTATCGGAACCGCACCACGAATTGAGCGTCCGTCCCTGTCGAGATCGCGCCGCTTCTGGCCGTCAGCGCGAACGTGTAGGTTCGCACCGTCCCGCCCCGCTTTGTCACGACAATGAGGTTTGTCGCTGGCGCTTTCTCGCGCGGCTTGATGAACAGGATATTGTCAGCCGGGGCTACTTCCCAGCTTACGGTATCGCCCAGCGCGACACTTGAAATCGTCTCCCCTTCCCCGAAAACGATTTGCGAGGCGGCGCGGAACACGCCGTTGATACGGACAACCTCATCCGTATCGAAATTGATATACCGGATGCGGGAATCCTGACGGCCCGCGTTGGGAATTTCCTCTGCGAAGGCGGGCGAGGCGGCCATGATCGCCGCCACAGCCCCGCCGATTAGAAGTCCACGAACGCCGCTCATGACGCAATCTCCGGGTCAGCGCGATAGCTGACGACTTGGAAGCCAAGCGGATTGTCGAGCCGCCCCCTCTCCGTTGTCGGCCGATCGACATATTTGAAATTGATGGTGGCGATCCAATTGCTCAGATCATCCGGGGCGTTCCCCGGCCTCATGACCGACCGCGTAAAGCGCACTTGCGCTACGCGATCGTTGATGAAGGTGATGTTACGCACCGACGCCGAGACGACCTCGCCCGACTGATAGGTATTCGCCGGACTGTTCGGATTCTGGACGCGGCGCGTCCCGGAGAACTTCTCCTGCTCTTGCGGGATCGAGAGCGCATAGACGCGATTTTCCATTTCGCGCGCCGCCGCCGCGTTCCATGCTTCGCGGTTCCGCACGTATTCCGACAGGAAGAACTTGTTGACCGCCTCGTCAGCGGTGATGCCCCGCGTATTGGAAAGCCGTGTGACCACATCAATACCGCCAGTCTGGCGATCGACGCGGATCACATAAGGCTCCACCGAGCGGAGCGGCATGGCGACATGCCATGCGAGCATAATCAGGCCGAATGCTACGCCGCCGCCGCCCACCAGATAGGCAATGCGCTTTTGCTTGTTCGCCTCGCGAACGCGGTCGAAATCCCAATCCTTCGCATCCGCGAAATACTTATCGAGATCATTCTTTTTCTTCACACCAAGCGCCATGGTCAGCAGCTCCCATATTCAGATTGCAGCGGGGCAAGATCGCGCCGCATCGAGAGCGGCCGACCAGCAGGCGCAGCCGGCGCGCCCTCCGTCGCAGTCGGCGGCGCCGGCACCACCGTTTCAGCAGGGGCGTTGGGAGCGGCCTGCTCCCCGTCCTTGCCGAAAACCATCACTTCGGCCGAGCGACCGAGCCCCGGCGCGGGGACCGCGCCGACCGCTGCTTGCAGCAAAACCGACCCGTTCGCATTGGCGGGGCGAGCCTTGCCCCGGCTGCAATGATCGGGCGGATTTCGACCGTCCGAAGTCGTGGCGCAGGCCGCGAGAACGCAGCTTGCAAGCCCAACGCAGAGAATCCGCCCCCATCGGCGCGCGCTCAACGCACCGTGCTTCACCTTCACCATGAGATTTCCTCCTACCTGTTGCGCGGCCCTGACGACGCCCCAGGCATCGACGTTCGACCGGAAGATTGTTGAGCTTGTGCGATGAAATTGGCGCGGCCCGCTGACTGCGCCTTGAGCGACCACCCCGCCGCGTTGCCCACCGCCCGCGCCGCTCCCCGTGGCGCGCCAATGGCCGAGTTCATGATTTTGCGTTGGAGCGTTGCGGGATAGATCGCGGACAGGAAGCCAGCGCCGGATGATCCACCACCGCCTGCAAACGAGCCGATCGACTGCGCTTGCATGATGATGAAGCCGCCGACGAGGACGGCGACCAGTTGCAAGCACATGGCCGCGAGTGCCGTCCAAGTGTCGCCGCCAGCGCCAACCCCGACCGATCCCGGAATGGCATTGACCAGGGCGACCACGAACATGAGCGCGATCGCCACCGCCGCCGTCTGGATCGTGTAATTCAGCACCGCGCCGAGCCAGCTAAAGAACAGTCCCGACGAGGACGGGAAGATAAGCGCGCCAACGAAAATCGGCATCGTAGCGATCGTCACGAAGAGGCCGAATTTGATGAAGAGAACGATGGTCATGGCAATTGCCGCGATGATGTAAGCCAGCAGCAGAATGATAATCACCATGAGGCCCGTCGCCAGATTGGGGACTGTAACGGGAATCCATGTTGTCGCCTCAAACCAAGGCTCCATCTGATTATGGATGCTCAAAGCCGGTTCGACCGCGTTTTTCACGAACGCATCGAAAGACGCGGAGATCGCGCCACCGCCAAGGGCGCTCGCAAGCTGATCCGGCGCATTCTGCGCCGCAGCCGCTATCTGTGGCGCGAGGCTGGACGTTGCCGCCAAGATCACCAGATAGCATTTGAGCCAGGTGCCAAGATAATTGCCGAACGGTTCGTTCGAGACACCGCGCATGACCGCAAAGCCGACGATCACTAAGTTGATCGCCATCGCAGTTTGCAGCGGTGCCGACACCAGACCCATGACGGCGGAATATTTGCCCGCAAGCGTCCCGGTAATCTGGCCTTCAAGCATGTTATAGATCGCGTCGAGCGCCATAAATCACCTACTTCCCGTTCCAGGTCGGAAAGATCGAGCCATCCTTGATTGCCTTGTCGGTCCTGGCCCGGTCCCGCTCGAACTGCTCGCGCGCCGCCCGTTGGATCGCGACCGCCGCATTTCCGCAATTGACACCAGCATCGCCATTGCTCTGGCAGCGGCCCGCCTTTTCGCGGGCTTCATCCAAATGCTGCATGTAGTATTCGACGGACTTTTCATCCTCACCGCAGGCGGCAAGCGGAAGCGCCGCAAACGCCAAAACTATGAGACACTTCCGCATTGCTCGTTCTCCCCGCTTAGTTGCCTTCCCAAGTCGGCCAGAGACTGCCGTTTTCGATATTCTCTTGGGTCTTGCGCTGAGAGGCGGCGAACTCGGCCTGCGATTTGAGCGCTGACTGACCGCGCGCCGCCTCCGCCGCCGCGAGCATTTGCAGCATCCGGTTATTGACCGCCGCGTTTTCGATCGCGGCCCGCGCAGCAATGTCCTGTGACTGCCGCATGGTCGTGGAGGCAGTCAGTCCATTGTTGAGCTGGTTCAGCCCCTCGGTCGTCGCCGTGGTGGTTTCCAGCATGTATTCGCCATAGGCTTGATCGCGCGCGCTGGCCGTCGCCGCCGTGTTCAGGATGCCCGCTGCATCACCGAACTGCCCATTGATCCCCGACAGCGAGAAATCCCCGTTGCCCAAGATCGACTCCGCACGCGATCCGATCGCGCCCAGGTCGCGCAGATCACCCGAAATCAGGCTGATGGATTCCTGCATCCCATCGGGAAGCGCATCGCGCAAAATACGCTGTTGCAGCATGTTGCTGACGTTGCCGATATTGGAAATGCTGTTCAGCGAGGAATAGAGCTGTTCAGCCTGGCGTAGCGTGTTCAGCGTGTTCCGCGCCGTCTGCAATGCCTGTGCGATCGACTTCACATCGACCACCGCCATTTGGGCGTGGGCGCTGCCTGCCATTCCGAAGGTCGCGGCGGCAAGGAGCGCCGCTCTGATAATCCGCTTTCTCATATCAGTTACTCCATTCCCTACGCCCGACCGAGCGCCACTGACGCTTGAACTCAGGCAGCCAATTTTCGGGATCATCCCCGAACTCAGCGCGCAGCTTATCGAGCAGCGCGACAGTCCCTTGTCGGCCCGACAGGACCGCCAATTCGTCATCCATCCCGTTCAGGTCCAATTCGACCACCACGGAATCATGACCTTGCTTGATGAGGAAGCGCCGGCTTTCCGGCGACAGATCGACCTTGATAAGCCGGAACTCGGCTTCCGTCAGATTGAGGCCGTCAATGTAATCGCGAGCCTGCGCGTTCGGGTTCGGCAGGAGGATTTTCGTCGGGCATTGCTCGATGATCGTTTCGGCAATGTCCGAGCGAAGCGCATCCGCTGGCGATTGTGTGCCGAACATCATCATGGCGTTGCGCTTACGGTAGGTTTTCAACCCATCCCGCGCGAACTGGCGAAACGCGGGATCGCCCAGCGCCTTCCAGAACTCGTCAATGTCGATAATGACCGGCTTCCCGTCCACGATGTCATCGAGACGGTGGAACAGGTAGCTCATCAGCGGGGGACGGATCGCGTCGTTTTCGAGGAAATCCGTCATATCGAAGCCCATCAACCGGGCATCGAGGCGCAGCGTGTCCGCTTCATTGTCGAACACCCAGCCAAATTCGCCGTTCTTGGTCCACCGCTCCAATCGCGCGCCGATCCCATCGACGTTGGTTTGATCGAGCTGCGAACGCAGCGCCGAGATCGAGCGCAATTCCTGTGGCAAGCGCGCCACCGCATCGAGCGCCTGATTGAGCTGGTATAGCTCTTGCGGCGACAACTCTCCGCTTTCCGGTGCGACAAGCTGGCGCAGCCAGGCCGAAAGGAACTCGCGGTTGCGCGGGCTTTCATCCAGTGCCTTCAACGGAGCGAAGCCCGAAGGTTGGCCGTTCTTGAGCGCCAGATAGGTTCCGCCCGCCGCACGAACGAAAATCTCCGCGCCGCGATCTTTGTCGATGAACGCCATGCGTGCGCCGCTTTTTTCCGCCTGCGACAGCATGAAATTCTGGATCACGGTCTTACCACCGCCCGAAGGGCCGAGGATCAGCGTATGGCCCACGTCGCCAAAGTGGAAATTGAAGTAATAGGGCGAATTGGCTGTGGTCTTGAGCAGCGCCACGGCCTTGCCCCAATGGTTGCCATCAGGGCGGCCCATCGGATAGGTATGGATCGGCGCCAGCGCGCCGAAGTTGCGCGACGTGAGCGCCGCAGGGCGCGTCCTCCATGCAAAATTACCCGGCAGCATCGACCAGTAGGCCGCTTCCAGCGCCAAATCCTCGCGCGCGGCGACAATGCCGCTTTCCGAAAGCGCTGCACGCGCCACGCTCAGATTTTCCGCGAGAACCTTAGGCGTCTCACCGAACACTGACAGCGCAAGATGATGCTCGCCCAGGACGAAGCGATTGGACTGCAAATCGTCCATGGCTTCATCCAGTTGGGCTTGCTGGCTGAAAGCCACGTCATCAGTCGCGCTTAGCTGCGCCCGCTTCCGGCGCGCCGTCTCCATCCCCATCTGCTTTCCGAGGAAGGCGAAGCCCTGCCCCAAGACGAACTCGAACTTGGCTTCCAGCAGGGCATTGAGCTGGCCGGGGAAGGTGCGGGCAGCATGTTCGCGCACGGCCAGAACGCCGCCGCAGCGCGAGCCGCCCGGTTCGCGGACCTCAAACAATTCCTGTCCGAAAATCACGCGATCGGAATAGACCGCCCGGCCAAGATGGCCGCGCACCAATGGCACCCGCCGATTGTCGGCGGTCATGATCCGCTGAATCAACTCCATCGGCTCGCTGAATTGCAGGCCGTTAAACTCATAGATGCCCAGCACGCGCGGATTGACGCGGCCGAGCAGCTTTTCAACGTCCCGCAGAATGTCGTTGAACGTGTCGATAATCTCTTCTTCGGCCTCCGCAGCCGTGGCTTTGGAGAAGATCGAGAACACCGACGATGCCGCCTTGTCGGCCGCGCCCACCGCAGGCCGGTAGATGACCGTCAGATAATGCTCATTGACGAACATGCGCTTGGCGAGGACGCGGCGCTTGTAGACGGCATCCAGATCGCGGGCGAAGGTCGATTGAAAGTCGCCATCGGGATAGCCGCGCTCGATGCGCCGGATCGTATGCACCATGACAGCGACCCGCTCATGGGCGACCGTGCGCCAAGCCGTGTTCAGCTTCTCGTGCCAGTCATTGATGGTCGAAACATCGGCCGTCTCGAACGCAATGCCGTCGAGCGCGAAAACGGCCATATATTCGCCGTTGTCGAGCGCAACGACATGCTCATTCACATGCCGCGCATAGGGAAGATACTGCGACGGATCGCGTTCCAGCTTGATCGGGGGCTTGCGCTTAAACACGGTTGAACCCCTTCCGCTTCACGCCTGCGACGGGGAGCGGCGAGTAGCTCGAACCACCCCACAGCATCTTGTTCGGTGCCGGCGCTTTCGTGCGGCCGAACAGGAAGATTATCTTGAACATATTGTAGTCCGCGCGAACGATGAGCCGCGCAGCACCCAGCAGGCCGCCGCCGATCGCGAGCGCCCAAATCGGATTGCCCACGACCATGAGGACGAAAACCGATGCCATGCCGATTGCAAGCGTCGCTTCGACCGGGACGCCAAACCAGAGGGTCGGGCGCGTCAGCGCAAGGAACAATGGATCTTCGGTTAGATAAACTGGCTCTGACACCCCAAACCTCTCTCTGGCCGCCGCGCGGCCCCTACGTCAGCAAACCCGCGATGAACGGCGCACACAGCACGACCGCGAGGCCCGCGAGCCACAGCGCAAGGGATTGCCGATCGCCGTGACCGGCCATGAAAAAGTATCCAGCGACAACCAGGACCAGCGTGCCAATGGCGGCTCCCGCCGCCATCATCTTGCCAGCCATGGATGACGCCTGCGATGATGCGGAGGCGACTTGCGCCGCCCCCGGCATCGACCACGCCGCCGCCAGAAGCGCGGCGCAAAGTGAAGGAACGCGCCGCATTACGTCCCGGAAATGGTATCGACGATCCAGCCAGCGCCGAACACGATGAAGCAGCCGATGATGATGGAGCCGAGCAGCCCCTTGTTGCCGTGGCCGAAGAAGAACATGATGCCCGCGACCACCAAGGCAATCGCGGCCAGACCTTTCGCAATCGGCCCCGTCAGAAGGCCAAGAACGAGGTCCACCATAGTTTCGACGTCATTCGAGTTGACAGCCTGCGCCCACGCCGGGGCGGGAGCCAGCGCGAGAGTAGCACCGGCAAGGGCGCAGCTATGCGTCCACCGATCCTTAACGTAACGAACAATCTTCATCAGAAAAAACCTCCACTTACTACGATTGCGATCCCGACGCAGAAGGTCAGGAACGTGATGAGTGTCCCCCTCCCCGTCATTATGAGAACACCCAGCCAAATGACGCCGAGCGTTATTGCTGGACCCACGAGCGCCTTGAGTTCATCGAGAACCGTAGTTGCTATGGACCCCACGTCCGCATGTGCGGGCGTGACCATCAGGCCGAGCAGAAGCACGGCTGACAATTTCGTGATGATTTGACGCGAGAGCTTCACAGGCCGCCCTCCACCGAAGCCGAGGCTTGCCGGTTGCGCCACGCGGCTTGCGCGAACACGTCCCACGCTGGCGGGGCCGGTTCAGCGTCCACAAACGCCTCCCCAGCCCCGTCAACCGGCACAAGGGATGCGGCGACCCGAAAGGCTCCCTCTGGTGCAACGGTATTGGTGGAAACCGGCGACTGCACCGCTACCGCCCATGGCGCTTGCGGGATGAAGGGCGTTCTCGCACCCTGGCCGGTTGAAAAGGCGATATGCCAATGATCGTCATGATCGCGATCACCGGGGCCGAGCAGTTCGACAATCTCGACACCATTCGCCGCCATCAGGGCGCGGATTTGATCGCGATTGATCGCACCCACACCGCCGCGCGGCACGAAGTCCACGGCCTGCCCATATTTGTGATAGCTGTTCCGCGCGCCATAGAGCGCATTCATCGGGCGCAGCGTGTCAGTGATCCGCCCCCCGAAAGCGTCAACCAGCAGGCCGCCGACACGATCCGGGGTCAGCGTGCCATAGGCGACACGGACAACCGCTGGCCGCAGCGCAGGAGGCGACGCAGCGCCACCGCCCGCAGCCGCGAAGACCTTGCCGACATAGCCGTTGCTCAGGCCGCGTGAGCGCGAGCCGGTATTATACTCGCTCAATGCCGCTTGGAGCGGGTTGGCGTGCCCAGCATCACGGGCGCGCCCGTAATTGTCCGCCAGCACCCGCGCGCCAGCGCGCAGATTGGTGCATGGATCGAACAGCATTTCCGGCGTGAGGCCGAGCCGCGCAAAGTTGCCGCTGTTGATCTGCATAAGGCCCGCGTCAAAATTCGCGCCTTTCCGCAAAAGCCCCCTGGCCGTCGCTATCGCTTCGGCCAGATTGGCCGGTTGGCGTTGCAGCGCCCCACCCCCGTTGATGCCGATGCGGAAGGGGTCTCCCTCAGATTCTACCTGAATGATGGCGACCATCGTTGCCGGCGCAACATTGGGCGCACAGGAGTTCAGCAAAGCCGCCAAAATCGTAGCATCTAAAGGCATTGAAGGCCCCCTTTCGATGAGTCCGACTTTAGTGATAAGCTATAAGCGACAGCAGGGCAACAACCATTCGCATTAGCGGAAGCCGCCAGACCGGAATGACCGTTCACCTCATATTTCGGATCGTCCGGGTTCCACTCTTGATGAAAACCGGACTCTGCGCCTAGGTTATGTGGCCAATTATGCGCCTACCCCCCCGGCTATCTTCAAGATGGCTTTTTCCACTCTAACCAGAGATGACATTGCCAAAAAACGTCCTGTTCCTTGTAGAAAACAACCGATCGCCTTCTATTGAGGAACAGCGATCGGCCTGTCAGGATGACGGGGCGCTAGTCGTGGATGCGGGGGCGATCAGCTTTCAGGACATGGATAAGGCGCTTGTGCGCGCCGGGGACGGGCTGGAGGCCGGTGACACCATCACCGTCTATGATTTCAATTGCCTTGCGCTGAACACCACCACGCTTATTCGGGTGCTTGCCAAGGTGCTGAAAAAAGGCGTCACGGTGCGCTTTCACGCGCAAGATATAACGATCAGGCCCGACGAACAGGACGAGCCGTTCAAGCTGATCGCCGCGCTCGATAATCACTGGCGCCTGGTTCATGGCATCAAGACCCACGCCAACGATTCAAAGCCAGGGCGCAAGGCGCGACTGGCCGACGATCAGCTTGACGAAATTCGCACGATGCTTGGCGCGCAAGGCGCGACCGTCACCAGTGTTGCCAAGGAACTCGGCGTCGGAAGAACGACGCTATTCGACTTCTTGCAGCGCCTCCGGCAGGATGAGAAATCTTAGACCCTTCCGAGAAGCGTCAAACCGAGGCGTTGCGGTAATAGCTCAACAAGACTGCCGGCACTAGCGAGGGCGGAACGCCCTCTTCCATAAGCAGCGCCAATAAGTTGTGTTGCCCGATCGTCAGGCCGGTGCCCGCCAGCATCTGATTTGCCCATGCCTCATTATAGGCGTTGCGCCATTGCTCCACTTCTTCAGCCGTGCCGCGCACAAAGTCCATGGCGCGGACTTGCGAGCGCAACTCACTAAGATCGGTCGCCATCGTCGCGGTTGCCGCGCCGTTGGTGGAGAAGCCCGACATGCTAGGCTAGAAGTATTTCAAGCGAAACACCCAACGCCAGCGAAATACCCGCAATCTCGCGCAGCGTAATATCCGGGGCCTTGCCCTCGAATATGTTAAGAAGCCGGTCCTGTTCGATCGTGCTGGCCTGCACCAACTCCGCCACCGAAAGCCCGCTATTGCAGGCGTAGGACCGCGCCCTTTCTACGAACATTCCTTGCACGCTTGGCGCTTCCGATCCCCTGCGACGGCTAGTCATGGCAAAATCCCAATGCTTACGGGATCGCCTTCCTAGCCGCCTCGCCCAATGTGTCTAGATTATTACCCCGTTCATGATGTTCGATCCTCTGGCTCTGCAAGCAGATCGAGGACCGAGCAGCCCAAACCGTCTGCCAGAAGTTTCATAACCTCAAGCGTCGGATTCGCCCGCCCGTGTTCAATATACGACAAATGGGACGCCGCGACGCCTGTTCGCTCCGATAACTCCGCCTGTGAAATCCGCAGCTTCGCGCGCCTTTCACGGCAGTTCGTCCCTAAATTCTTCGCAAGCCCAGACGCCGCTTGATCCAGCTTCAAATATCGCGGCATAGACCTGTTCCGTTCATCTCCATCAGCCCGCCCCCCAGCAAAGCACCCCCTTATAGCTTTACGCTCCACAAACGCGACCATATCCGATTAACTACCTCAATGGGGTTGGAATTTGACAATCCCTTTAAGGCACAATAGCGAATACACAATGGGCCAAGCTGTTGCACATAAACGAGTCGTATCGGCACCCGCCGCGTCTATGCGGGAAAAACGGCAGTTGCTTTACGCAGCCGGAAATGTGCAATGTAAAATGAGCATTCCCCTCAGCTTTGGCGAACGTCTCAAAGAGTTGAAGGCGCGGCATAAGAAGCGCGGGCTAGATCAACTCGTGGCAGCGATGATCAGAAAGGCGATGACTGCTTATTCAGCGGAAGAGCTGATCGCGCCGCCCCCGCCCGCAGATCATATGACACGCAAGCAAATTGCCGTGCATATTCCTAAAGAGCTTCATGAATTTCTTGAAGCTGTCGCAATTCGCAATCGCGGCATCCCGTTGGGTGTCGCGCTGGAAACTGTTGGTGCCCACGTCAGCGACCTGACGCCTGGACCAATCCAGTTGCCACTCATTGATGAAGGGGGGAGCGCCGTGAGCGGATAAACGAAGCCCGGCACGAGGCCGGGCTTACGGGGAGGCTCTATCTGGTGGTTGGCGCCACTTTGATCGGCCCTCAAATCTGTCGAGAAGATAGAGCCTTCCCCAGCCACTGTCAAGAAACAGCGCGTCTCGCGCCACGCTATCATTTTGCCTGCGAACGGCCTTCCGCACGGGAGGACGAACGATGTTGCACACCCAATTTCCCGGCGAGCGTCGGCCGCCGCAGCACGTCATTGACGAGCTGCTGGCACTCGGCATTCCGCAGGACGACATTGATCTAGGGATCATCACGCAAAACGCCCAAAGGCGTTCTGGCGTTCCGGTTCTCCCGCTTGCCGTTTTGGTAGGCGCGGAAGCCCCGGCCCTTAACTATCGCGCCCAGGTCGGCAGCACCGCCGCGCATATCATGCGCGCGAAGCCCCCCGCCCGTAGAAGCACGGGCGGCCGACACATCACCGGCAATCCCGTTTGGGCAGGCAGTGTTCAGACCGGCGAGAGCGAGGAATCCGAATTTGTCCGGCCCGTCACCAACGACCAGAGCCGACGACTTCGCCGCGCTTGTCGCCTCACCTTGGAGAAGGCGCGCGAACTGGCGCGCCTCGCGCGCGCCGGCAACGCCTTGTCGGCCGAACAATCGCGGCTGTTGGACTTCACCAACTCTTGCCACGAGATCTACCTGAAAATGGTGGACGAGCTTGTCTATCGTAAAGGCTGGTGCGTCCCCTCCTATGAAACCGTCATGCGCTGGACCGGCCTTTCACGCGGCACGGTCTATAACGCGCTCCAAACACTTCGCTCCCTTGGCCTGCTCGATTGGACACGCCGCTTCATCTACTCGCACAGCAAGGAACAAGGCGCGCGATCGGAGCAAACCTCCAACCTCTACCGCGCCGATCTTCCCCAATGGCTTGCCAAGCTGCTCGGCCTCCATGCGCCCCCGCCAGACGACGCGGTGACGCAGCGCGAGACAGCCCTTGAAGAACATGCCTTGATGTTGGCGAGCGCCGGGAAGGTCGAGCGCCGCCGCCTCATGCCCACCGATCCCGACACCCGCGCGGCCCTGATCGCCGCCGCTGCGCGCGCCGATCGCCGTCTTGCCGCCGAAGGCGGGGGCCGTGAGTTCAACGAATGGCTTCCTCCTCATATGATTTCTATATTTGATAAGAGCGAGAAGCGGAGTTGCCCTAGTCGGGCAACGAGTCAGCCCTGACGGGCTACCTAGACGGCCCGTTCATCCCCCTTCTGATAGCCTCGCACAATGCCGCACCGCCGGGACCGGCGGCTGCGCCGCCGGAATGCTCCCCAGCGGGAGCAAGCCGATATGGCAGCGCGAAAATCGTTGCCGGTTTTGTTCTATAGGCTATTCTCGGACTATGAACTTGACCGTTACCGCCGCTGCAAAGGAAGTCGTCAAGCGCCTCAATGGAAGGTGGCACGGCTCCTATGGCAAAGCCCGTTGCCCTGCCCATCAGGACAGCAGCCCGTCGCTTTCGATCACACCGGGCCGCAGCGCCGTGCTGTTCCATTGCTTCGCCGGATGCAGCCAGGCCGAAATCATGGCCGCGCTTTCGACCTACGGCGGATATGTCCGCCCGACCGAACGCGACACCGCGCCAGCTACGCGCCGCGACCTCGCTCCGCTCGCCCGCGAGCTTTGGGATAAGGCGCGGCCCCTGTCCGGCACTCCAGCCCAACGCTATCTTGATAGCCGTCGCATCGGCCATTCCATCATCGGGCGATATGATCCCGCTGCGCTGACCTATGAAGGCGGCAAGCGCCTTCGCCTCCCCGCCCTGCTCCTACCGATCATCGAGCGCCGCCAGCTCGTCGCGCTTGCGCGCGTTTTCGTGGACGAGGGCGGCAGGAAGCATCCCCGGCTTGCCGATCCCAAGCGAACCTTGGGCGATCCGCGCGGCGGCGCGGTCCCCATCGGCCAGATCGAGGGCGGTCATTTGAACCTGGCCGAAGGGTTTGAGGACGCCGAATCTGTCGTCGCCAAATTCGGTTTGCCCGGATGCTGGTCCGTCAGCGGCAGCGAGCTTTACGCCCGCGTCCACATTCCCGACCGTATCCGAACCATCACCATCTATTCGCAGCACGGCAAAGCCGCGCGGATCGGGATCGAGAAGGCCGAGGCGAACCTTACTGCGAACGGCCGCACCGTAGAAGT
Organism: Sphingobium faniae; assembly: GCA_900100475.1. Lineage (GTDB taxonomy): Bacteria > Pseudomonadota > Alphaproteobacteria > Sphingomonadales > Sphingomonadaceae > Sphingobium > Sphingobium faniae. The sequence goes on from FMTU01000027.1 coordinate 18,292, forward strand.
CATAACGCCGCCACCTGGCGGCGACTGGAACGACGCTTGGCGGGCCGCCGCATGATCCCACGGCTCCCCGTCCTGATAGTCGGCGGCGTGATATTGGCAGGCGTATTCGTCGCGTCGCATCCCGACATGATCGACAATCCTCCGGGGACCACCCGCGAAGCGTGCGATCAGCTTCTAAATTCCGACTATTGCCGCGCCGCCGTCGCCTTCAACGACTTGCGCCAGAACCGCTTGCCCCAGGTCGCAGCGGTCCCGCCCCTCCCCAACGAACGGCGAACCCCCGGCAGCTTCGATCCAGCTATTACCCAAGACAATATCGCCGCCACCATCTGCGATCCCAAATTCATCAGCGCCCGCACCCCGCCGCCGTCATGGACGGCAGCGATGACGCGCCGCATGGCCGCGGTTCTCTATCCCGACCAAAATCCCGACAATCTGGCGCTTGACCAGCTCGTGCCGATCGCGCTCGGCGGCGCGCCCCAGGACCAACGCAACCTATGGTTGCAGTCCTGGGCGGGCGAAGCGAACAGCGAGAAGAAAAACGGCCTTGAAACCCTGCTGAATCGCATGGTTTGCAGCGGCCAGCTAAAGCTGGCCGCCGCTCAACAGGCCGTCGCTACCGACTGGATCGACGCCTATCGGCGCGCGATGACGCCGGAAAATCTCGCGCGATACAATTTGCCGCAGCGATGGGCGTCAGCGCCGCAGATCGAGCAGCAACCCCAACCGATGACTTTGCCCGCGCGCGAGATCGACGGGCCAGTTGTCTTGCAGGCCGAAATCTCGCCGGAAACGCAGTCCTACGAGGTGCCGCCGATTCCGGTGAACTAGCCGTTTCTTCAACGACAGGAGTAGTCGCAATGCCAAGGAATATCGCTGAATTTCGTATCATCGGGCAAGTTGGTGGCGTCGATCCGAAGGATAAAGTCACTTATGTCAATGTCGCTTCAAACTACAATCGTCAGGTCGATGGCGAATGGCAGGAAGATACACATTGGAACCGCGTCACATGCTTTGGAAAGTGCGCTGAATACGCGCAAAAAGCCGGAAAAGGCGACATGGTTCATGTAACGGGCCGCATAAAACAAACGTCTTACGAGCGCGAAGGTGCAACGATTTATGGCACCGACCTGGTTGCCGATACATTTTCGGTCCTGAACCGATCCGGGGCCAATGAGGCATAGGCAAATGCCTGATTCCGAGGAAAAATTGGGCCTCTGGTTGGGGGCCGCGTCGCGGTCGATGCGGGCGATAAAATTTTCCGTTCGTCACGCCGACGAGAGGATGGCTTTGCTGTCAAAAAGGCAGCTTGGCTACGTTCACGAACTGGCCGATGAGCTGGACGACCTGACCTTGATGCACAGCAATTTCGAGGTTTTCGAGACGACGCACACGCCTGAAAAGCTGGACAAAATCTACAGGTTGGTCGAGCAATTGGAACAGTCAACAAGGTAGTGGACGGCGGGTGCGACCCTTCGGGCACGGCTCTATCTCCGCTACGCTCCGACCGAACCCGGCAAGCGGTTTCGTCCCATTCGGGTGACGATCCTCGCACAAAACTGTCGCGAGATCCGCAACGCGGAACTTGCGGCATTTTTGTTGGGGCGCGCCGTTCCCGGCGCGATCGACAACGAGGCGGCAAAGCCGCCGCATCATATGTCAGTTTCGGGGCCTGTTCCGGCCCCCTGGCGCAAGGGCTGGACCGTCTCGGCCGCTGCGCGTCCTCGCTTGGTGATCGCGGGGGTTTCCCCGCCCTTCCTTCGCTGCGCTCCGTGCAGGACGGGCGATCCCCCTCCCCCGCGATCAGCCCCTATCTGCGCCATTCCCCGACCCACTTCGCCAGCGGGCAGAAGTCGATGGGAGCCATCGCCTTCGGCTCCATTTTAAGAAGGGAAAAGCACATGGCACGGAATACCGGCAAGGCCCGCAAGACCACCACCACCGCCGCGCGGATCGACGTTTACGAGGAAGTCACCAGCCAGATCGTTGCGCTGCTAGAGGCAGGCACCCGCCCATGGTCGCCCCGTTGGGCATCGGGCGCGGCATCGCTTCCGCTTCGCCATGAAGGCACTCCCTATCGTGGCATCAATATCCTGTTGCTTTGGTCCGCAGCCATGACGCGCGGATATAGCAATCCCCATTGGATGACCTACCGCCAAGCGCATGAGCTAGGTGGACAGGTCCGCAAGGGCGAGAAGGGCAATCTTGTCGTTCATGCTGGCACCTTCACCCCGAAGGATGGCGAAACCGGCGAACCCATCACCAACGGCGAGGGCGAGGAAACCACCCGGCATTTCCTGAAAAAATATGTCGTTTTCAATGTCGAGCAGATCGACGGCTTGGACATGAGCAAGTTTCCCGCGCCGCAGATCGAAATCAAGAACCGCGACCAGCGAGACGCCGAGCTTGATGCAGCCTTTGCGCTTTGGCCGGTTCCCTATCAGGAAGGCGGCAGCAGCGCCTATTATGACCCCCGCGCCGACCGTATCCAGATGCCCGCCTTTGCGGACTTTGTGACCGGCAACGCCTTCTATGCCACCCTTGCCCATGAGGCGATCCACAGCAGCGGCAGCGCCCACCGGCTCAACCGTGAAACCCTGCGCGACTATGGGAAAGCCAAGGAAATCAGGGCCGCAGAGGAATTGATTGCTGAGATTGGCGCGGCGATGCTTTGCGCGCAGCTTGGCATGGAACCGACCGAACGCGAGGACCATGCAGCCTATGTTGCGTCCTGGCTCACCGCCCTTCGCAACGACAAGCGCGCCATCTTCCGCGCCGCCACCGCAGCACAGGCAGCAAGCGAATTGATCCTGTCCCACATGAGCGCGCCCGCCATGGCCCGCGCCGCCTGATCCGAGCGAGGGCGGCAACCAGCGCCGCCCCCTCTTCCCCGTTCCCGAAGGATCGACCGATGCCAAAGAATCCCCCGAAGATCGAACTTAGCTGGCGTGATGAGAATTATGGTTCCGTCTGCGCCGTTGCCGCCTTCCGCAACTATGCTGGATCGCTCGATTGGAGCGACCGCACCCACCAGCGTTTTCGCGGATGCCTGAAACGCGCAGGCTTCGCCTTCCACGATGGCCGGTGCAGCTACATCGCCAGCAGCGGAACGCGGGAGGACCGGCAGCGCGCCCTTTGCGACGAGCTGGCCCGCGCAGGCTTCCAGATCGACAGCGGCGACGTGCGCGCCCTCCCCACCAGCGAACAGGAGTGATCGACCATGCAGCCTATGCGACACCTTGACCGAGACACCCGACGCGCGCGCCTTCTGGCCGCGCGGACGCGGCCCGTTGGCGGCATCAACCGGCGCGGCATCTTCACCGGCCATTGGGACGGCGGCGATGTTGTCCGCCAGTTTCGCGGCGACAATGGATCGTGGATCGGCCTTGCAACCTACAAGGCCAAGAGCGACCCGGAGCCGCAGCCATGAAGATAAGCAGCACGGCGAGCGCCGTTCGCGCCACCTTCACACCGACCGAGATTGCCGATTTGCAATTTGTGATCGAGGCGGCAGAGCGCGCGGGCCATAACATGCCCGCGCGCGTCCCCAACATCATCGCGGCGCTGGCGCGCAGCGCGGACGATGTTCGGATGAAGCAGGCCATGAAACGCGCCGAGAAGGATCGCATCAAGCGGATCGAGCAGGAGCGGCGCGACCGGGAACGGCAATTCCTGATAGGCGAAGATTATAGCGTCATGGCGAGCCGCGCCGACTACGCCGACGCGGCTCGCGATCCCGACGCGCACCAATGGGTTGACCTTGTATTTCATGAAATCATGCAGCGCCCGTTGCCGGAGCAATGCGAAATCCGCCGCGATGTTTGGCTTGTGCGCGTCCTGCAACTCGACGGCGGCACGTTGGGCGCAGTCGTCGGCAGCGATTGCACCGAAACCGCCGACCCCAGCCAAATCAGGCCCGTGGCCGAACAGATGATCGCCTGCTTTGAGAGCCGGGCCTGAAATCGCGGCGCGGACCTGACGGCCCGCGCCATCCTTTTCGCTTTAGAAAGACAAAGACCATGCCCGCACAGATCATCGCCGCAGGACTGCTATTCGCCTGCACCCCGACCCACGTTGCCGATGGCGACGGCCCCATATGGTGCGCCGAAGGACCACGCATCCGCCTTGCAGGGATCGCCGCGCGCGAGCGCGACGGTTCATGTCGCCCAAGGCACCCCTGCCCGACCGCATCGGCCGACGCCGCCCTACGCGCCCTTGTCGGGCTGCTAGGCGGTTCGCGGGGAACCGTGCGCTTCCCCGGCGCGCGTTACGATCATGTCCGCGTCAGCGCCGCCACCATGCGTTGCCTGTCCACCGGACCCGCCAAGGGATCGAGGACCGGCGCATTCTGCCAGATGGCAGATCGCCGGAACCTCAATTGCGCGATGATCGCAACCCGCACCGTCCTGCGTTGGGATCGCTACTGGCGACGGGATATAATCTGCCCGCTATAGATCATGTTCCCGCCCTGTTCCAAAGAGCGCATAAGCGGCTCATGGCCGCAAACTACAACCGCCCGAAGCCGATTGATCCAATCTGGTATCGGAAAGACTGCTATCTTCGCATCCAATGCGATTGCGGTCGCCGTGTCGTCGCGCCGCTCGGCGAGTTTGTCCGGTCGCGCCGCGTCCATTTCGACACACGCATTTATGAGCTGATCGCGCGGCTGCGATGCAGCCAGTGCCGGCGCAAGCCTTATGCGGACGTGTCCCGCTATCGTTCCGGCAACTGAAATGACGGAGGATCCGATTGCTCGGATGCTTCCGGCGCTGGCTGTCAGGGCATGGCGCTGGCGCCATGCCGATCGCGCGCTAGGTCGCCGCTACGCTTTGACCTGGCGCGCGATGCTCGACCAGATCGAGGCGGCATAGCCGCCGCGCTATCCATCCAATTCCGGGGCCTGTTCCGGCCCCCTGCCGCAAGGGCTGGACCGTCTCGCTCGCTGCGCTCCCTCGCTTGGCGATCATGGGGGTTTCCCCACCCTTCCGCGCTTCGCTTGTGCAGGGCGGGCGATCCCCCTCCCCCATGATCGGCGCCTATTTGCGGCATTCCCCGACCCACTTCGCCAGCGGGCAGAAGTCGATGGGAGCCATCGCCTTCGGCTCCATTTTAAGAAGGGAAACAGCACCATGAGGACCGATAGCCAGCTTTTCGCAGCCGTTCGCGCCTTGCCGCACATGACCATCACCAAAGCCGAGGGCGAATATCGCGTTACCTTCCGCATCGCGTCTATCGCGCTGGCAGATCGTGGACGCCACGACACCGCTTGGCATCGCGCCCATGCTGAAAAGGTTTCCTACTATACCGATTGCCGTTTGGACGCCCACGGCACCGCCAAGGAGCTTTCCGCCCATTTCGAGCGCATTATTGCCAGCGCCGCCGAATTGGAGGCAGGCAAGTGATCGCCGCCACCGACACGCTGGGGGACCAGATCGTTGCCGCTGGCCTTGCCGCCAATGGCTTCCTGCTGGACATAAACGGGGCGCTTGATGTGCCCCACGGTTTCCAGCTTCCCGCACCGTGGAATCTGCCGTCGCGCCTCTTTCAGTTCCCGATTGAGGTAATCCGCGCCGAGCAGGACGAGCCGCGCAAGATCGGCCTTCGCCATCCCTTGCTTGCCGCCCATCCATTCGTTCAGCACGTCGAGAGCGTTCTAGGGATCGAGATCGCGCGCGAGGGCGTGACGAACCGCCACGGCTACAGCAACCGCGCGCATTCGCTCTGGCATCATGCCGTGGACCTTATCAGCGCCGGGGAATGGCGCGAATTGCTCGCAACGCAGGAGTTCACCGAGCCGCGCAACATCTTCAATGCCGTTGTCTATGGCCTGACCTACTCGCACCATGAGGACAAGAAGGCGAGCGGCCATATCAGCACCGCAGAAGCCCGCCAGATCATGCGGGAAATGGGAGCCACCGAGCCGACCGACCGCGCCGCGTTGCTTCGCAGCTTTTCCACGCCGTCAGCTTGCCAGCAGGAACGCGGGGCCGACCGGTGGCCGATCCACCTTCACGGACCTTGCGCCGAGGATAAGGCGTGGTCCTTCATCATCGGGATCGAGGATGGTTGGTTTTCCTATGACCGTTCCGGCTTCCTGCAATGGTCCCCCATGGGCCGCGACCGCTACGCCGCAGGCGACAGCGCCAGCTTCACCGAGGCGAGCGGCCAGACCGCTTTCGCCTTTTGAGGGGATCGAGCATGGCCCGCCATTGCATCCGCGAACCTCGCTACGTT
>FMTU01000061.1 GCA_900100475.1 Sphingobium faniae
CCGGGACACCGTCCCTCCTCCCCCTCCTCTCCTCGGCCGTTCGGCCGAGCAGGCGCGTAAGCGCCCCTTCCGAGACCCGCATTCGCGGCCTCGGGATCGCGCTGGATACGAGGTGGTCAGACCTCGAGATAGCAGTCGTGGGCGAGACGGAAGGCGGCTGCAACCGACTCCCCTTCGTAGAGAAGACGCGGCTCACGCGAGATCGACATGGAGATTTCCTCCCAGCGCGGATGTACTGCACGTATAGCTGCGAGAATGGATTGATCCTGCCAGGAGCGATGGCGCGATCAGGCGTAGCGTGGCCGGACCTCGGGAAAGGCCGGCGGCGCCGTCCACTCATAGACGACGGCGGTATAGCGCCCGCCGTCATAGAGCACGGAATCGACGCGGCGATGATGACGCTGCAGCCGTTCGAGGAGGCGATTGGCGCGGTCTGCGAGAGCGACAGCCCGGGCTTCGGTCGGCGCGAGCGCCAGCAGACGAACCAGTTCGCCGGTGTCGTACCACCAATTGCCTTCTTCAGGCCCGCCATAGGCCCGGTCGATCTCGTAGAGCGCAATGATATAGCGCATGTGCGGCCTCCTTCAGGAAAGCGGCGCCGGCAGGGCGAGCCATTCCGGCTGATCGTCGGCGATGGGAATGTCGAAGTTCGCGGCCTCGGCCTCGGAAAACACCGTCGCGGCCTCAAGCGAGCCGAAGCCCGCGCTGGTGTTCCAGAAGAGGAGGCCGGCCTCGACATCGCGCGTGACAAGGACGTATCCGTCGACGCCCTCGTGGTGAGCGCGCGCGATCGCGCGATCGAGCAACTGGGACGATCCGCCGAACTCGAGTCCGTCCTCGCGGATGACGACATAGCCGCCCCCGAATTCACCAGGACGCAGGCGGTCGCAATCGAGCGCATATTCGAAGCCGAACGGCAGAGCGGACCTCGCGACGGTCTGGATCAGCAGTGCGGCGGTTTCGACATCGACCTGATCGCCATAGAGCCAGACCTTGCAGTTGCCCGACCCATCGGACGGATCGACCTGCAGCGAGAAGCCGAGGCGAGGATAATCGGGATCGCTGAAGATCGCGAGGAATCCACCAAAGGCGTCGGCCTCGGCCGGCGGAAAACAGGACCTGAAGGCATCACTCCGCGCGGAATATGCGGCGACGCGCCGATCCTGCTCGACATCGGAATCGCGGACGATCTCGGCGGCCTCGTCGATATCGCGAAAAACCTCGGCCTCGGCGTCGGTAACGGTGAGCACGAAGCTCGCTTTGACAAAATGATTGGCCATGCTGGCTCCTGGAGGAAGGAGGGTTTGGGACCGCCCGGGTTCCCGGCCTCGGCGACACGCCCGGACCCACGCCCCCTTCCCGCTCTCCTTTCCGTGCGCGAAGCGCGGCGGCGGTCAGGCGCGCGCCGAACGCGCGGCCTCCGATCAGCGGTTCATGGAGAGTATGAGGATCGCCACGAGCGGGCGGCGAGCGTGTCTAAGTCGTGCGTTTACGGCGGCGCGGCGGCCCGGCATAATTGGCCGAGACTTTGAGGTCGACCGCGAGCTGCGTGAGCGTGCGATGCGCGCCCAGGCGCTGAAGTCCATCCATGCGCGGGTCGAGCTTCAGCCTGGCGATGCGTGAACGCACCAACGATGCGGCGACGCGCAGCGTATGGGGATCAATCTCGTTCATGGGCAGGACCATAGCGCAGATGGTGCGCGGAGGCGAGCGCGCTACCGCGCAAGTCGCAAAGCTGGATCGGGCTCTGCGGACGGCTAGTTGCCGAAATCCCGCCAACGATCGACCAACTCGATCATTTCGGCCTTGCGATCGAACGCGTCAGGATAGACTGCGCCTTCGTGCTGGCCGAGAAACCCGACGATCGTGGTGATGTGCGTCGCGATCGTCGCATCGACGCCGAAGAGATCGGCGAGCGGGAAATGTCCACAATCCTCGCCGTTCCACCACGCAAGGAGGAAGTTTGCCACGCGCCGCGATTGCCCGGTGTCGGAACGGGCCACGTCGATGAGGCGGTCGAGCGCGTTCTGTGCGGCCGCTTTGCTGAACGGTCCTTTGTCCATGTTCACGGAAGCTCGGCGTTAAATGCGACCGCTTCCTTTGGAGCGCGCGCAGCCGCGATGGCGAAGCGATCTGCTTCGGTAAAGTCCGATAGTCGTAGAACTTCGCGGCGAGGATATACGCGCTGTATCGATTTATCGTGGGGGGAGGACATGATCTTCGTGCCTTTCTAAGTAAACGACCACACGGTCTTTTATGCGCCGCTGGCAGACCGGATATCGCAATGCCGGAAGAACCGCTCAGATCCATGGGTTGAGAAGAGCAACGCCAGTTTTTTCGAAATCGATGATGTTACGGGTGACGATTGTCATGGAGTGGACAAGCGCAGTCGCAGCAAGCAAGCCGTCACGTTCGGACTGCGGGTCTGGTACATGGAGCGCGGCACAACGCATGGCGACTTCGGTGTCGACCGCGATGATGCGGTCGGCAAATGCCTGGAGAACATCGGTTTCGAACCAGGCGCGCAGAATCTCACCCGTAACAGGATCGACGCGCTTTTCTGCCAGGATGCTCTGTTCTATCTCGAGGATCGAGATCGCCGAAATGTAGAACTGGTCGGCATCCGCGCTGTCCGCCCATGCGGTGACTTCGGGAGGGAGCCGATCAGGTCTGCGCAACGCGGAAATGACATTCGTGTCGAGCAGAAACATCAATCGAGATCCACCGGCTTCGTGATACGGTTGAGCTTGGCGGGTTCGAAATCGAAATTGCCGGCCTCACCCGTCTGCGCAAGCGCAGCCAGAAGGCTACGTGGTTTCTTGCCCTGCCGGCGGTGAAAGTCTTCGATTGTCATCAACACATGCGTGGGCTTGCCGCGCTCAGTAATATAGACTGGCCCGTTGCGAGCAGCCTTCTTCGCGCGGCTGGCACCTTGATTGAAGTCCCGGCTTGAGATCGTCGTCATACCCATCGTAAGTAACTCTCATTGAATGTAGGTATGTTACTACAATGGCGATGGTCTAAGGCGTGTGGACATTTAGCGCATAGCGATCTTCAGGGCCGCAAGGTTGATCATGGCGCGGTAGCTCTGATCAGTTTTCTCGTATCGGGTAG
>FMTU01000029.1 GCA_900100475.1 Sphingobium faniae
CTCAACGGCAGATCAAGAAAGTAGCGGTCGAGGTCTGGATCGTAGATCTCTCCACCTCGCAGGATCACCGGGACGTAGGAATCCAAGCCATCCGCCGCCCGGCGTTCATGAATGACGATCGACGTGTCTGAAGTATCCACAGCTTGCCAGTCCCTCCCCCGGACCTCTCCCGACTCCAGATCGCGCACGTTGCGCGGCTGCGGGACGGTGGCCATCAGGCCGGACTACGCCAGCTTATGGATAGCGCTTCATCCGGCCTGATGGCCCCCTGCGTTGTGCCAAGAACATACCGTTCGATGGTGCGTCAGGCACGGTGCAGACTGTCCAGATAATGCCACCAATTCCTCGAACGCATAAGCCTTGTCACCGAAGCGCTTACCGAAGGTCCGTGCAAGCCGGCTGGCATGGCCCGACCAATGGACTGTCTCGTGGCAGCGTGTGGACGCGTAATGGTCCATGCTGCGAAAGGCCGTTCGGTTCGGCAGCTGGATATGATCGAACGTCGGGGCGAAGTAGGCTTGGCTTCCGCCATGGCGAACGTCTGCGGGGATGGCCGCGAAGAAGGCGTCGATCGCCGCCTGCCGCTCGGACGGCACCAGAGGCTGCTCCGGTTCGTCAGAGGGATAGAAATAAGGTGGAAGGCCGTCGATCTGATCGGCGTTGAACACGATATAATGGCGCAGGAACCTGATGCTCCGCTCCACTTGCCGGCCGGTTTCAGGATGCTCCTCGCACTTCTTGAACGAGGAATAATAGACCGAGAGAGCGCCGGTCTCGCCCTTGCGGACGTGCCCGCCCAGCGTTGCCGCCTGGCGCCAGGTCATCCAGTAGCGCGAACGATAGCCCTGGGCATCGCCGAGCGCCCACAGATAGAGCGTATTGATGCCCTGATACGGCGTTCCGCAATGACGCAGAGGCCGCCCCCCTGCCCCGTTCGACCGCCAGGGCCTCGACCATGGCGGGACGCCCTCTTCGAGCTTGCGGATGATGAGGTCAGTGATTTCCGCGGCGACGTCACGGCTTGTGCGTTTTGGAGCAGACATGGCAGGTCTCCCAAGCGGAATGAGAAAATGCCGCCGACGCACATGCGCGCCGGCGGCAAGGTATAAAGGAGAGAGAGATGTCAGGCCGCGAGGGCGTCCTGATCCGGCGTTTGTGCGTCGGCCTCAAGCTCGTCGGCGTCCGCCCCTTCCGCATCCTCGATATCAGTGATCGCCTGATCTTCAGGATCGCCCTCGACGGGTTCGAGGTCGTCCGCCTCGGTCTTGTCGAGGAAGCGCATGGCGTCCGGGACCCAGGCGAGCGCCGCATCCCGCACCTCCGGCTCGACAATCGCTTCGCCTGCGAACAGCTTTGCGCACGATTCCGAGATCTCCGACTTCTTCATCGTCGCGTGACGCGCGGTCAGCGCCGCGCCGCCAACATCGGCCAGCAAGGTCAGGATCGAACCCTTGCTGATCCGATCGAAGAAGTTCTCCGAAGTCGGCCGCCACCAGCTTGCGACATCGACGTCCATGATCGTCGCCAGCCGGTTGTGGAGCGGGCACTGCTCGGCGCGGTAGCTCGCCTTCGCCTCGAGAGACATCGCGACGATGTAAGCGAGCCAGGCAGCCTTGCTGTCGTCGTCGAGCGCGCGGAACGCCTCGAACCGATCGACCTCGGACTTATGCTCCAGCCAGCTCGCATCGAGTCCGTCATGGGCCTCGGCGAGATAGCCCCGCGCGCGCGTCGCCGGCTGCTCGCCGCTCACCGGGTCCTGCGGTGAGCGGGCACGAAGGGTCGAGCCATAGGCGCTGAACGTGCTGGCGCGATCGTCGATCATGACGAAGAGCGCATAGTCGAGCGCCAGGGCCGGATGGCTAAGCAGGGTCGCTGCGAGCACGTCGCGCCGTTGCATCGCCAACTCGTCGTAGAGCCGGGCGCTGAGCGGTTTGCCACCCGGAGCGATCGCCTCAGGCGGCGGCGCTGGCGGCGTGTAGCTGCTGCCCGAGCCGGTTGACCCGTCACCGTCGGCGTCATCACCGTGGTCGTCCTCGCCGTCGTCTCCCGAGCCGCCGACGCGGACCGGCTCCTCACTGTAATATTCGGTGTCGAGGACCATCTCGCCCCTGGGCGTCAACTTGAGGAACGCGCCGACGAGCGGCTTGAACTCATCGGTCAGCACCGGCGGGATGTTGTGGAGCGCATGTTCTTCCTCGGAAAGCGCATCATATTCCTGGTCGAGCGCCTTGTAGGCGTCCTCATCGATGGACTCGTCGTCCATCTCCTCGGCGATAGCTTCCTGGCGCTGCGCAATTGCCTCGAGCCGAGCCAGCTGCTCCTCGGTCAAGTCAGGCTGCGGCAGGATCACCCGGTAGAGGCCCGCCGCCGCGCTATGCGTATAATTCGACGCGATCGGACGGATCCAAGCGAGGCCCAGTTCTTCACCGACTCGATTGGCTTCCGCTTCCATGATGTCGGCCGCAAGCCGCTGCGCGATCTCAGGGTTGACCCATTTGTCGCCGCTGTCGCTGAAGAGGTCGCGGTCGATCTTGCCGCCAGCCTCGGCGTAGCGGTCCTCACCGACCAGGATCGCCACCGGATCGGTCGACTTCATCGTCTCGTTGGCGATGACGCGGCGGATGGTGTCGGCATTGGAATAGCTGGTGCCGTAGCTGTTCCAGACGAGGAGCTGCTTCTCCTGGTTTTCGGTCGAGGCATAGGCCTTGGCGACGTCAAGGGTGATCGTACCGTCGCTCAGCGCCTCAAAGATGGGCTCGGCCAGCGTGGCGAGACGCAGGCGACCTTCGACGAACCGGCGCGTGAGACCAAAGCGCTTGGCGACGCCGTCGATATCGTTGTTGAGGCCGATGAAATATTGGAAGGCCCGGCATTCCTCAGCCGGCGTCATCTTGAGCTGATGGAAGTTCGCGGCCGTCGAGGTTTCGGACAGCGTCGCCTCGTCGCCGACCAGCACCTTGACGGGAACGTCGTAGGTCTCGGCGTCGATCACGCCCCGCTCGGCGAGCATCAGGAGGCCGCGCAGCCGCCGGCCGCCGTCGAACACCTCGAAGGTGCCGCGCGGCTTCTTGACCGGGGTGACGAGCAGATTCTGCAGGACGCCGCGCGCTTCGAGATCGGCGGCCATCTGCGGAATCTCCAGGAGATCGTCGGGCCGCTTGCGGACATTGATGGGGGAAAGCGTAAGCTTCGAGAGCTTTACGGTTGTGGTCATCGGAGGAACTCCTTCTGGCATCCGGATCAGCCCGGACACCAGCTTCACTCCCCCCTTCCCTCTCGAACCCTGGGCCGCCACATGGGCCCAATAGACCTGTGAGAGCGGCGCCGGGCGCCGATGAGACGCGAACAGATGTCGTCAATGACCAGTGAAACCTGCAGCGCCCATTGTTTCGGTGACATCTCGTGCCTGGTGCAGAATGCAAACCAGCTGCGCTTCGTCATTTAGGATAGGAACGGACACCGTCTGCCAATAGCGCTCGAGAAACCGCCCATCGGAACCCCGCAGGTCATAGCGCTGTGCTTTCATCGCATGCTGGCACCGTCCCCGTGCCGCGATTCGGATGGAATCGAACAAGCTCGCGACGCCAGTCGCATCCTCGAGACCCGGATTGTCCGGAAAGACGTCAAAGAGCCTTTCTCCGGTCACTTTGCGGCGCTCGGTATAGGTGATGGCAGTATGCGCCTCGTTGACGTCGAGGATGCGCATACCAGCCCTCGGGTCGATGATCATCGTAGGCTCGGCGGCGGTCTCCGTCAGGCGGTGGAAAAGGCTTCGATCCCGTGTTGATAAGAAACCAAATTCAATAGGATATCTCTGTGCGCCAAGTGCGGCGGCGTTCAGCAATGCAAGCTCGCGTTGAATGGACCGGATCTGCTGGAGCAGATAGGTGCGCTCGGTGTCAGCAACGTCTGCGCCCAGGCAAGCCCTGAATTTCTTCAAGTTTTCGCGCAGGATGAAGCGTTGCATATTACGCCCCTTAAGGTTCCAATTGTGCCCAGTACTTCTGAACTTCTTCGGTCCCGAAAGGTTTCACCGATTCGCTCGTATCTGCAACGCGAAAACACACTGGACCACCGCAGCGCAAAGCGAACGGCTTGGGATAGGCTTGCAGGCGATGGCCGCCCTCACCGGTTTGTGAACGCTGTCGCCTGTGCCTGAACCGTCGGAGAGCCATCAACTTCGATCCTCGAAGATGCCAGACAAAATGATCTCGGCCGATGGCAGTGGCACGAACACACGGGTCCGATATTGTATCACTTCGGTAAAGCAGCCAATCGACTTGAGCCACGGCAGGCGATCGTGCGGACAGCCAACCAGTTCGATGCGAGGCGAGCCGTTGACGATCGAGCGCTTGATGGTGAGTGGAAACGGGTGCGAGACATCAATGCTCCGCCCCGCTGTCACCGCCTTGACCACGCTGTCCACCGGTAGGATTTCCGCGCGGTCGATACCGAGCTTGGCGAAGAGCTGGGGAACGTGATCGTCGAAGACAAGACGGCCCAGCCATGAGCGCCCTTCCCCGTCGACGATGCGGTTGACCGCAAGGTGGTCGCTGGGCAGCGCCGACCAGATGGGCAGGAGCAAGCCCGTGGCCAGCCGGATCGTCTCGCTGTCGACGGTCTGGCGAGCCGCCGCCACTTCCTCCGACCAGGTCGCGCTGAAGGTCTCGCGTGTCACCTCTTCCCAGGAGGATTCGTAGAGGTCGTCCTCTCGCATATATTCGTTGCGCGTCGGCCGCATCATCTCGACGCGCGGAATAGGCGTGCCTTCCTTCTCCTCCATCAGGGCCCGTGCCCTTGTGCGAAGCGCGGACTTGCCCGACTTGCGGTTGATCATGAAGGCGGCGCTGGCGTCGCCATCGGCGATCCGCAGGATGCGCTCCAGCGAGACCGGGTTGCGGCGGCGCTCGATCTCGATGGTGAGCAGGTGCGACGTCGCCCCGGTGAGCAGATCGGTGCGCAGCACGACGTCGTCGATGAGTGTTGCCCGATCGACCAGGATCGTTTCGACCCCGACATCAAGGCGCCCCGCATCACGCGCCGCCGAGACTCGCGTCTCGATCAAGGCGAGGAACTCGTCGAAGATGCTGTTCTGGAGAGCGATCGGAAGCGCCAAGATGCGGTTGAGCCAGCGTTGGATGGGCGGCATCTCGTCCTTGAGGACGCCATCCTTGTCGACCAGTTCAAGGCCGGTGCGATGCTGGAACTCGTCGAGCGTGGTGCTGGCGAGCTTGCCCGCGGCCAGCAGGTCGAACCAGCTCAGGAGGGCAGCGCAGGCATATTCGCTCTCGAGATTGTCGGCGGGGTCGAACAGCCCCTGCCCGCCGGTCTGGCGCTGGCCGCGCGTGAGCGCCCCCAGACTGTCCAAACGCCTTGCGATCGTGCTGGTGAAGCGCAGCTCGCCCTTGCAGTCCGTGGTCACCGGGCGGAACAGCGGCGTGGTCGCCTGGTGCGTGCGGTGGGTGCGGCCGAGGCCCTGGATCGCGCGGTCCGCGCGCCAGCCGGGTTCGAGGAGGAGATGGACGCGCTGCTCCTGGTTCGCCGCGTCGAGCGAGGCGTGATAGCTGCGTCCTGTGCCGCCGGCATCGGAGAAGACGAGGATCCGCTTGCGCCCTGCCTGGAAAGCGGCGGCTTCGGCCTGGCTCGTGCGCGCGGACCGGCTTTCCAGTTTCTGCCGGCCGTCGCTCGCCGTGATCAGGCGCTTGGTTCGGCCGGTGACCTCGGCGACGGTGTCGTGCCCGAAATGTTCGAGCAGGGCATCGAGCGCCGACATGATGGGCGGCATCGCGCAGAGCCTTTCGATCAGTTCGGCCCGCGCCGCCTCGGCTTCCGGATTGTAGACCGGGTCGCCGTTCTCGTCGGTCATCGGCAGCGACCGCGGCGTGCCGGTGTCATCCTTGAAGATCTGCATCTGCCGCGTCGGGAAGGCGCGCTCGAGATAGTCGATGATGTATTCCCGCGGCGACAGATCGATCTCGAGATCCGCGCGTTCTTCGGGCCTGAGATCGCCCAGACGCCGGTTGAGGATGGATTCCGCGGTCGTCACGAGTTGGAGAACGACGGACTGGCCATCGGCGATATGCGCGCGAACGGCCGCGATGACCGTCGGAAGCTTCATCGAGAGCAAGAGCTGGCCGAAGAAGCGCTGTTTCGTGGACTCGAAGCGCGAGCGCGCCGATGCCTTGGCGCCGCTGTTGAGCGTTGTGTTCTCCAGCCCGTCGACCACCGCCGTAAGCTCGAGGGCGCGCTCCATGTTGCGATGGATGATCGCCCAGGCATCGGCGTAGCTGTCGTAGATCGCGATCTGGTCGGGCGTCAGTTCGTGCCGGAGGATCTCATATTCGACCCCGGCGAAGCTCAGCGCGCGCGCAGTGTAGAGCCCCAGCGCCTTCAGGTCGCGCGCCACGAGCTCCATCGCCGCGATCCCACCCTTGCGAATGCCGGTGATAAACTGCTCGCGATTGGTGAAGGCGGTTTCCGGACCCCACAAGCCAAGTCTCACCGCATAGGCGAGATTGTTGACGTCCGAGGCACCCGTCGCCGAGGCGTAAAGCACGCGGGCGCCTGGAAGATGGTTCTGGAGGAGAACGCCGCAAATGCCTTGTTGCGAGCCCTCCTTCGGGCCGAGCGCGCCTTCGCCGCCCGCGACGCCGCCCATCTCGTGCGCTTCGTCGAAGCCGATCACGCCTTCGAAATCATCGCCGGCCCAGGCGATGACCTGCTGCAGCCGGCTGTGATCGCCGCGCGCCGAGCGGAGCGTCGGATAGGTGACGAACAACACGCCCTCCTCGAGCATGACGGGCTGATCGATCTTCCAGTTGGACAGGGGCTGGATGTCGGCGGCAAGGCCCCCGAGCGCGGTCCAGTCGCGCCGGGCATCCTCGAGCAGCGTCTCGTTCTTCGAGACCCAAATGTTGCGACGCCGGCCTTGCAGCCAGTTGTCGAGAATACACGCCGACACCTGCCGCCCCTTCCCCGCGCCGGTGCCGTCGCCCAGGAAGTAGCCCTTGCGATAGGCTCGGCCTTCCTGGTTCTTCTCGAGACCGACGCCTTCCTTGCTGGGCATAAACCGGCCGGGCAGGAACTGGGACCAGGCATGGCCCGCATAGACGACCGTTTCGAGCTGCGAAGCGGAAAGAAGCCGTTCGGAGACGGTGCGCTCCGGAAGGTTGGGCACATAATCGGGGATCGGCGCAGCGATCGATCCCATTGCGACCGATTCCACGAGCGCGGTCGGATGCTCGCCGGCCGCTTCGAACACGATGCGGCTGGGCCTGTAAGGCAGATAGACGCCGACCTGGTCGAGCAAGGGCGCTGGCGCCTCGAGCGCGGTGTAGCCGACCGGCAGGACATTATTGCGGACCGGTGCATGATAGGGCCTCGGCGCGGCCCGCATGCTCTTGACCGCGCGAAACAGCGACAGCCCGGAGGAGCGCTTCGGCGGCGGCGGCAACGCGGCCGTGCAAGCGCTGCGTTCGGGAACGGTCAGCGCTCCCAGCAATTCGCGGATCGACCCACGCTGGATGGTCGCCGGGCTCGATCCGCCCACGACCTTGTCGATGACAAACAGTCGGACCGCGATCGACGTGCCATGCTTGAGATAGCATTTCTCGAGCCGGACGGAGGTTCGGACGCTGACGTCGCGCAGCGTCGTCTCGAAAAGATCGCGCATGCGTGCATTGGGTCCAAACCAATCCGGCATGACCGCTACCAGCCTGCCGCCCGGTTGCAGGCGCCGCAGGGCCGCCTGGAGATGGCGGACGGCAGCGTAGCTGTCGGCGCCGAGACCCACGGAGCGGGAGAAAGGCGGGTTCATCAGGACGACGCTGGGGCGCGACGCGTCGGCGAGCGTGGAATTGATCATCGCACCGTCGTGGCCGGTGACCACGGCATCGGGAAAGGCGTGGGTCAGGCGCGTGCGGCGCGGCGCGGCATGTTCGTTGAGCTGGAGACCTGCATAATCCCGGCAATGGGCGACGAGAAGGCCGTTGCCGGCACTCGGCTCCAGAATGACATCGTCAGGCTGGATAGCCGCCAGGACGAACGCAACGGCGGCGAGATCGACGGGTGTCGAGAATTGCTGCCATTCGATCTGCTCTTCGCTGCGCACGGTCTGGGTGGGCAGACGGTCGAGCAGGTCGCAGGCCGCGCCGACATCGGCGAGCGAACGCAGCGGATAGGGACCGAACTGGAGATGGTGGGCGAGCGCGTGCTCGAGAATCTCAAAACTGTCGCGCTGCGTCCATAAGCCATCGGCATCGGAGCCGCCAAATCCGGCGACCATCGCGGCGTTGAGATCGGCGCGGGTAATGCGATCAGCGGACCGGAGCCGTTCGACAAGGAGGGTGGTCGCGCGGCGTTCAGCCGTCGTCGCGGCATCAGAAAGGTTGGTCATGTAGGGGTCTCCAGGGCGGCTACCCTTCCGGTAGCCTCAACCCTTCACACCCCCTTCTCTTTGTAGCGGCTGCACGGCCGCGCGTGTTCCCGCGCTTGAAATCCTTCACCGAAGGGGGTGCCCCAGTGCCTGATCGCACAGACCGTCGCCGGGCAGGTAGAATACCGGATGGTATCGGTGGGTCCCTCGCGCGAAGCTGCGCGGGTACGATCTCCCATACAGGTTCAGGGAAAGACCATGGCTGCGACTTTCGACACTTTGTTGGCGAGCGATTTCTCCGCACGATGCGACCGTCCGCTCGACCGGGCAATGCAGATCGCGCGCGATCATGACGGCACACTGACCATAGCGCATGTCCTGGAGCGGGAAGGCGCGCAGTCTGGGCCCGACACGGTCGCGCGGCTGCGTGCGGAACTGCCGCCCACGGCACAGAACGCCGATCTGATTGTGCGGGCCGGGTCTGCCCCCAAGGTTCTGGCGCAAATCGCGGCGGAACGCGGCAGCGATCTGATCGTGACCGGCGTCGCGCGCTACAACAGCATCGGCGATTATCTGCTGGGCACGGCCGTCGACCATATTGTCCGCAATGCACAAGCCCCGGTTCTGGTCGTGCGGCGTCGCGCAGCGGGTCCTTACGAGCGGGTTGTCGTTGCAACCGATCTTTCAGACTGTTCGCGCGCGGCTCTTCTTTCTGCCGCAAGACTCTTTCCAGGATCTGACCTCACCGTCGTCCATGCTTTCCATGTCCCCTACGAAGCCTGGCTGAAATCGGATGACGTGAAGGACTATGTGCGCACCGAAGCTCAGGAGGGCCTGGAGGCGTTCCTTGCCCAGGAGGAGCTTGCGCCATTGGCTTCCCGCATCGAAGCCATTGTCGATGAAGGTGAGACAGGCAGCGTCGTCATGCGCCAGCTTGAGCGCACGAAGTCGCCGCTTCTGGTGTTGGGTACGCATGGCCGCAGCGGCTTTGCCCATGCGACAATTGGCAGCCAGGCGGAGGCCTTGCTGTCGGCGGTGGGTACCGATGTGCTGATGGTACGCGAACCCAGGCCTTGATCGATCCAGTCGCCCAACAGCGCTATCGAGCAGCGCCTCCGAGCCGGGCGACGGTCCGTAGCCATTTTTCCCTGGACGATGCGTCTCCTTCCACGCTCCCGATAATCGAGTAGCGCACCGGCTGAATGCCGACAAAGCGCAGGAGATTGCGATCAAGGCTCTTGAGACTGTGGGCACGAAAAAAGAGGCGATAGATAGGCGCGGGCATTCCCATCGTCACGATGATCCGGGCGGATCGGCCGGTGAGAAGCTGCGCCGACATTCCTGTCGAGCCCTCATCAATCGCAAACCCGGGGCGCAGAATCTGTTCGAGAAAACCCTTCAGGAGGGCAGGAACGTCTCCAAGCCAGAGCGGATAAAGGATGACGAGATGATCCGCCCAGCGAATATCTGTCTGGGCCTTGTGGATAGCATCGACAGGCGCATTGTCACGCCATTCCGCTGCTGTTCGCAGGATAGGAAAATCCAGCTTCGCAATCTCGATCCGGCGCACTTGGTGGCCGGCTGCCTCGCCGCCTGACGCATAGGCATCCGCAAGCGCGTGAACATACCGGGTCCGGTCAGGGTCGGGATGCCCGTCAATGATCGTGATGCGGGTCATGGCGCCTCCCAGGTCGCAACCTGCCATCCACCTTCTTTCCTGCAATTGGGATTATCCCGGAGTGTCGGTGACGACAGACACCGGTGCTTGAGGAGCTCCTCGGCCGGTCTGTTGCATCGGGATCCACGGCGGACGGCATATGCCACGCATTTCGGAGAGCTGGTTAAATGGATGGCGGTCCTCCAATAGGGGGATATCCTGCGCGACGTTTGCGCGAAATGAGGAACCATTTCCCGCTGCCGAGGCGCCAGCAGCTTTCCCCAGAAATTTCTGGAAACTTTCATATTTTGGAAGTATCAGGAATTTTATGTCCTTCCTGGCACGAGCCGCTTCCACAGCCGGACTGGCTGACCGCATCCTGAGCGATCGCCGGCTTGGCGATCTGCTCGGCGGAGGTGACGCACGTCGCTATGGACTCGTGAACCGGGCGTTGAAAGACGGGTCGCTAATCCGCATCAAGCGGGGTGCCTATTTATTGGGACAGCAGTTCCGCAGTGAACCCGTGCACCCCTTCGCCGTCGCGCAGGGACTGGTGCCGGGGAGCTACGTCTCTTTTGAAAGCGCGCTTGCCCATCATGGCTGGATCCCCGAGGCCGTCTTCGTCACAGCGAGTGTTTCGCCGGGACGCAAGAGCCTCTCCTTCGCAACTGCGGACTTCGGCACCTTCGGTTTTCATCCTCTCGCCATCAAGGATTATCGCTTCCTGACAGGGGTCGACCGGATCAAGATGGGCAAGCTCACCGCCTTTGTTGCAAGCCCACTGCGCGCGCTCATGGACCTCGTCGCCCTTAGGAAGGAACGATGGACCGGGATCAACTGGCTGACGAGCAGTCTGCGGATCGAGGAGGACTTGCTCCTTTCGCTGAAGCACAGGGATTTCGCGAAGCTGCGGCCGGTTTACAAACACAAGGCCGTGAATGCCTTCCTCGACGCGCTGGAAAGCGCGGTCATGGAGATGGAAGCGGAAAGGTCAGACCATGATTGACATCATCAAGGAGAAGTTGCGGCGATATGAAGCATCGAACGCGCTCGATGAGGAGAATGCGGTCAAGGAAATATTGCAAGAGATTGCGCTCTATGCACTCTGGCGCGGTGACTTCTTCGATGTCGGCCTGTTCCAGGGCGGCACGTCCTTGCGTATCCTTCATGGCCTGCCGCGCTTCTCTGAAGATCTCGATTTTCTCTTGAGGGCGCCCCACCCCGATTTCGACTGGTCGCCCTATCTCAAGATCCTCGTGGAGGTCTTTGGACAGTTCGGCCTGCAACTGGAAGCCCAGCCCAAGGCCAGGATGGACAAGACCGTACGCCAGGCCTTGATCAAGGACGACTCGATCGCGAGCCAGCTCGACCTCTCCTTCGCCGGCTCCGGGCGCCCCCGCACGATAAAGATCAAGCTCGAAATCGACGTCAATCCGCCCGCCGGTTCCGGCGAAGCCTTCACCTATCTCGATTTTCCGGCCGATCATGAGGTACGGCACCAGGATCTTTCGTCGAACTTTGCACTCAAGATTCACGCCCTTTTGTGCCGCGAATTTCTCAAGGGAAGGGACTGGTTTGATTTCTCCTGGTATGTCGCCAAAGGAACGGTGCCCAATCTTGCCCTGCTCCAGAATGCGCTCGTTCAAGCTGGTCCGTGGGAAAGCGACGAAACCCTGATGGTCGACATGCCTTGGCTCCGTGACGCTCTGGCGACCACAGTCGGCAGGGTCGATTGGAAGGCCGCTTCCCGCGATGTGCAGCGCTTCCTGCGTCCAACCGAGATGAAGTCACTCGAGCTATGGGGGGAACGTTTCTTCCTCGCAAAAGTCGGGAAAATGGCGGAAGAATCCTGATTGCCAAAGATGCGGCCGAACGCAACGCGTGACTACTGCGACCATATTGCAGGAGTTCCCGCTTGCGGCTCCCCAACTTGCTTTTTCAGATCATTTTGATTGTATTTTAACCGGGATGATAGTGAGTGATAAACATGGCGGCCGAGACGAAGGTATTGACCGCGCACGTTCCCTTGGTGCTGGCGGAAAAGGTTGAAACAATGGCCGCGCGGCTCGAACGCTCGCGCGGCTGGGTGATGAAACAGGCACCCGCCGCCTGGGTCGATCAGGAGGAGGAGCGCCACCGGATGACGCTCGAAGCCCTGGCGGATGTCGATACGGGACGGGTGATCGACCATCAGGCGATCCAGGCATGGGCCGACAGCCTTGGGACGGAAAGGCCGCTGCCCTCGCCGGTCAAATGAAGATCCAATGGACCAGCAAGGCATCGTCGGCAATTACGAGATGCGCTACGAGATCGCGGCCGGAACCATCTTCATGCTGCGCATCTCGCATTGCCGCGAGAACCGCAACTTCGAATCGGAGGAGTAGCGGGGCTGGCCCAGGTGAGCGGGGTCGGAGATGCGGCGCGCGGCGGCAAAGTCGCCTTCACATCGCTTCTCGCGAAGAGCGGACGGGGCGTTCCCTATTTCGGGCATTCCCAAGTCACTGGTTCACGGCCCGACAGCGAGGATGCGATCGATCACCCCCGCGGCTGCATCTATCCTCAAATCGGACCGAAGTCCTGAAACACAATCTGTCGCGGTCGGCCGGGCAGCTCGTCCAGAATAGCTCTTACGGGTTCCACCAGTCCCGGTTGGCCAATGACGGCACCATGAATGCAGTCGGAGCCGATCCGTTCAAGGACTTGCACCTCGGCTTCAGGATCGGTGGGAACGTGAGGCGCGAGGTCTCGCCTCGCCGCTTCGCCGCCAGCGAACATCCGCGCGAACGCCCACGGGCCTCCACGATAGCCCCTATGGTTCTTGATCTCGCTCCTTGCCGCGTTGCGCCAGCAGAACCGGCATTCATGCGTCCATAGGATGGTGGCGGACAGGACAAGCACGATCCAGTCGGCATGACCACTTTTGCGCCGCTTCGCCGTGAACATCGCTTCGTTCACGCGTGAAATCGAAACAGAGACGGCGTCTTCGTTCCCGTCAAGCCGGCCGTAATCGCTGGCGTAGGCCAAATGGTCTGCCGCCGCCAGATCGCGGCGCGGCCATAGGCCATGCGCCACGATGCCGGCGAGATTCGCAGTCTGGGTGAAATGCAGCAGGAACCGCACGTCGCGGTTCTCAGCGATCGAGCGGATATGCGCACTGCTGCTCGACTTCATCGCAATGGCTCCACAGCCGCCTCCAATACGTTCGCCCAGTCCTTGACGCCCGGAGGCACCATGCGGGTAATCTCCAGGTCCGGCCTTGCATAGCGCAAGGTCGCTCGACCGGCCGCGCGTTCGCCCTCCGCATCATTGTCGGCGGCAAGGATCAGCGATGTCAGGTGCTGCGGGAGCAAGATCTGATCGAGGCGCCTCGCACCAAGGCTTGCCCAGCAGGGTAGACCCTGTAGGAGGGTGAAAGCGCGCGCGGTCTCGAAGCCCTCGGCCAGCGCCAGGCAAGGCGATCCATGCCCGCCCCCTTGCCAGGCCCCCTGCCCTGGCCGCCCCAGCATGAGCTTCATGCGGCACTGGCCGGTTTCCGGGTCGAGAAAGATGCGCTGGATGGCGGTCAGCCGCCGCCCTTCACGCACGGCCACGAGCAATGCGGGATGGAACGTAGTCCACGGTTTGGGGCGATAAGGGCAGCGCGGATGGAATCGGAGATCGTCGGCGGGCGGTTCGAGGCGCCGCAATGTCAGGTAACGCTCGGCGAGTGTGCCCGAGATCGGAAGCCCCTCCTCCCAGAGCCGGGCGGCATTGCCCGATGCGCGCGCGGGCGTGTCACGGTAGGAATAGCGTTGTCGGACTGACACCCGGCGCAATTCCCGCAGGACGTCCTCGCGGTCACAGCCTGCAAAGCATGTGACGAGAATGCCGCGATCACCCTGTCGGATCGAAAGACTGGGCGTCCGATCGGCATGCGCGGGGCACAGGCACATGGCGGTGCGGCCATGCCAGGTACCGCCGAGAGTACCTACGAGATCGATGAGTTCCTGGGATGGCCGTCGGGCTGTAAGCGGCATGGGTATCCTCCTGCTTACACCCCCTGCCCCACTCCCTCTTTCGCTCGACCGATTGCCTGCAATGTTCGAGCGGGGTCTATAAGCAGACACCATTCTCCGCCGCGTAGCGGATGCTGTATCGCCCAAGCAGATCAGGCATGCCGGTCGCGACGGTTGCTCCCGCCGCGATCTTATTCATACTGAAGAGAAGGTCGGAAGCGATAAACCTGCCTCTGTCCGATTCGCAAACCCATCGCCCTTTCGAAGGTTTCTGGAGATGAACTTGCGGTCCCTTATCGAAGGTTGTGACGTGAATAATCTATACTTTCCCAGAATTCTGGTCATCACCTGATTCGTTTGGATTTTGGCGCTTGCCCGTGCGCCGGAAATGGTCCGGGACTCACCCTCCAGCGGAAGCCATGTCCTTGCATGATGCCATCAGAGCGGGCCTAATTGACTAACCACCCTCATTTTGGCATAGCTGTCCGGGATTAAGGGTCTTTTTGCGGCCTTTTTCACGAACCAAGGCCAATTCGGGTTGAGAAGGGGGACATTGCCCATGCTGTCGGGTCAGATTCTCGATGCGATGATTACCTCGTGCGAGAATGCAAAGACCGTTCTGCGGCAAGCCGCGATCGATCCCTCCGACAGGAAAACCCTCAATATTTCCATGGGCGCCTCGGTCGCCGCGGAGTTTCTTGGCCGGACGCCCGAAGCCTTGTCCAAGGCCGAGGCCCGCAAACGGCTTCCTGCGCCGAAAACGTCCGCCAATGGGCGCAGATTTTACACGGTCGAGGATTTGATCGCGATTCGCGAAGCGCTCGGCATCAAGATGGGCAAATTGCCGTCCGAACGGGCCGTCGTCGTGGCCGTGCAGAATTTCAAGGGCGGCGTCAGCAAGTCGACCACGGGCAAGCACCTTGCTGATTATCTTGCCTTGCGCGGCTACCGCGTTCTCGTCGTGGACTGCGATCCTCAAGCTTCGATGAGCGTGATGTTCGACGTCAATCTCGAAGCCCTGGTCGATGAAACCCACACGCTATCGAATTTCCTGTCGCCGCGCATCGACGAAGCGGATTCACTGCGCAAGACCATCCAGAAGACGGCCTGGCCCAATATCGACATTTGCCCGGCAAACCTCGGCCTCCAGGATACCGAATGGGAACTGACCGCAACGATCGAGGAAGGACCGACGGCGATCGCCGGCGCGTTCCGCATGCTGCGGATTGGACTGGAGGAAGTGCGACACGACTATGACGTCGTCATTCTCGACCCGCCCCCGGCCATGGGGTTCCTCGGTGTAAACACGCTGACCGCAGCCGATGGTTTGCTGATTCCCGTCCCTGCCCGGCAGCTCGACTATCTGTCGACGATCCATTTCATGCAGACCTGCCGGGAGGCGATGGATCTCGTCTCCAAGTTCGACACGTCGATCGACTATGGCTTCATCCGGGTCGTCTGCACGATGTTCCAGCCCAGTCGCACGAACGAGGCGCAGATGCTCCAGGTCATGGAGAAGACCTACGCCGGGCAAATGCTCTCGACGCCGATTCTGCTCTCGGAAGAGATCAAGAATGCCGGGCTTTCGATGTCTTCGATCTACGAGATCAACAAGCCCTACGGCTCGCATCAAACTTATGTTCGCTGCCGCGACAATCTCAACATGGTGTTCCGCGAGATAGAGAAAGACATCTGCAAGCAGTGGCCGTCGCGGATGGCGCAGCTTGGCACCGATCGGTTGACGGAGGCGGCATGAGCAGCGCGGGGGGCAGACGGCGGAGTCTCTTGGCAAACGCCATCGAAAGCATCGGTACGACACCTCTTCCGACGCCGGCAGCCGACGTCCCCGTCACCGAGGAACGCGCGGTCCGCGAGAAGCCCGCCGAAGACACGGCGACGCCGTCATTCCTCGAACGGCGCGGGATCGTGTTCGACGAGATCACACGCACCGTCAAGCGGCCGACCATTCGCCTCAAACCATCGGAATGCTCGATCTGGCCGGGCAACGCGCGCGATTACGCGGCGCTCAGCTATGATCGCTGTGCCTCCCTCATTGAATCGATCAGGGAGGAAGGAACCAATCGCGAGCCGGTGGTCGTTCGGCGAACGCCAAATGCCGAGCAGTCCTACGAACTGATCGTCGGCACTCGTCGCCATTTTTCGATTTCCTGGCTCCATGCGAACAATCACAGCGAAATCGATCTCGTCGCCCGGATCGAAACGCTCGATGACGAAGGCGCCTTCCGGCTCGCGGACCTCGAAAACCGGGAACGCGAGGACGTCACCGATCTCGAACGGGCGCGCAATTATCGCCATGCGGTCGAAGCCTATTACAATGGCGTCAGGACGCAGATGGCCGAGCGCCTGGCGATTCCCAAGCAGAACCTCCACAACCTGCTGCAGCTCGCGGAATTGCCCGACGAGGTGGTAAGCGCCTTTGCGGATCCCGGTGATCTGAAAGTCCGTCACGGCATGCGGCTGTCGCCGCTCCTCAAGGACGATCGCTATCGCGACGCCATTCTCGCCGAGGCCGCCCTTATCATCGCCGAGCAGGAAAAGCTGCGGGCTACCGGCGCGGACAAGATTGAGGGCAGCAAGGTCTGTGAACGCCTGGCCGCGGCCGTGACACCTGCCAGGCAGGCGCCTTCTCCGAAGGCGAAGCCGTCTCTGACGGCGGCTTCAGGCAAGGAAATCGGGCAGGTTCTCGCCGACACGAAGGCGAAGGGCATCACGATCAATATCAATCCCAAAGGCGGCGGCGCATCGGTCGATGAAATTCTGGACGCGCTGCGTCCGGTTATCGAAAGCGCGAGATTCGCGAGATAATGAGAATGGTCGACACTTTATCGTTTAATTTCATATATTTATAACGGAGTAAAACGCGTTTTACCCGCGTTGCAGGACATGAGATGCCACAAGACTACCGCGAAGACGGTCAAGTAGACCTCTTTCTGCCGCAA
The DNA here is from genome assembly GCA_900100475.1 of Sphingobium faniae. Lineage (GTDB taxonomy): Bacteria > Pseudomonadota > Alphaproteobacteria > Sphingomonadales > Sphingomonadaceae > Sphingobium > Sphingobium faniae. Next base: position 16,987 of record FMTU01000029.1, read on the forward strand.
CTGACGGCACTACCGCTTCGCGACCAGCGCGAGACGATGGAGCGGCCGTTCTTTTCCCTGTCCAAGCGCAAGCGTCTGAAGCCGATCGACTATATCAGTCCCGACCGAAAAATCACGGTCCACGTCTCGGCGAACTCCGAATACGGCCTTGCCACGATCTACGATCTCGACATCCTGATCTATTGCGCCTCGGTTCTCATCGAGCATAAGCGCCGCGGTGCGAACGACATTCCGCAAACCTTGAACGTCGTGCCCTACGACATGCTCAGGACGCTCAAACGCGAGGTCGGCGGGCGAGCCTATGATTTGCTGGGCAATGCCCTCGACCGTCTGCAATCGACGACGGTCAAGACCAACATCCGCTCGGGTGACGCGGTCGAGACCACCTTCTCCTGGATCGACAGCTACAGCCAGCTCAAGGATCGCACCGGCAACGTGCGCGGCATGCGCATCACCCTCGCGAAGTGGTTTTACGACGGCGTCCTGATGGAAGGCGGCGTTCTCGCCATCGACCCCGCCTACTTCTCGCTCACTGGCGGACGAGAGCGCTGGCTGTACCGGGTTGCTCGCAAACACGCCGGCGGCGCAGGGACGGACGGCTTCGCCATCTCCATGCCGACCCTGTTCGAAAAATCGGGCGCGGAAGGTGACTATCGTCGTTTCAAGTTCGAGATGACGAAGATCGCCAGAGAAAATGCGCTGCCGGGTTATGCGCTGGAGATAGAACTGCGCGGGGACGCCGAGCCGTTTCTGCGCATGATCAGGCGCGACCCCACCAGCGAACCGGGAGCCCCCTCCCCTGCCCCGGTTCAAGCCGCACCCGCACACGGCCGACCCGCGCCTTCCCCGCAAGCCAAAGCGCCCGACGCGCCGGCGATCGCCTTTCCGGAATATGGCCATATCGCCCATAGTGCCTTCGGCGCCATCGCGCGTGCAAACCTGCCCGCACCACAGCGCGACCACGGCATGGTCGCCGATGACTTTCGTTCATTCCTGAGGCAGCGCGAGATCGCATACGACGCCAGTAACATCACGCAGATCTTCGCGACGTTCTGCTCGAAGCAACGCGCCGCGCTGTAGCGCGATACAGCGCCGCACCAGGCAGCGCGGTATTTCAGAAACAACGTCCAGCCCCTGACCCCAGCGGCATTGCCGCGTTCCTGAAGTACCGACTGCCAATGGCCGGCAATGGCGAGCCCCTCCCCACGAGCTTCGCCGCCCCATTGTGAAGTTCATTCAACACATAAGGCGGACTCATTCGTGCCAGCGGTCTGACACCGAGAGGGTGTCCCATCCCCATCACCAGCGACGCTACGCTGTCCGAGACCGCGGTTGCCTGGCCGACATCACCGGCCTTGCTCGTGGCATTGCGCCCTTCCTGAACGCCTGAAATGCGATCAACCCGCCACGTCAACGGGTGCGGCGCCACGCCAGCACCGGGTACATTGGGAACGGGAGCACAACCTGGCGGGAAGCGCAGCTCGTTTCCAATCCGCAGAAAGCATGTGGAATGAACCCAGGCGGCAGGATCGCGAAGCTACTGCGACCGTCGCAACGGGAGGGGAGGGGAGGGAACGCTCCAATGGCCGAGAGTGGCTTTCCGTGACAGACCCACAGGGCGTTCCTGAAATACCGTGCGAAGCAGAAGCGAACAGCTTTGATCCGCCATTGCAGGTGACACAAAATTCCGCAGGCCGGTAATTGGGCATTCTCGAAGTGCCTCGCCAACTTCGCAGCCGCGCCCCAGGCGAGCCTCCAAAAGGGGAACCATCGACGCCTTCCCGAAGTCGCGGTGGACTGCTCTCGTGGCCCCACAACGGCGAAACGTTGTTTCGGCAGCAAACCGGCGAACTCAGTCAGATCCCGCGTTCCTGAAATACCGTGAGAGAGTCGTGACAGCGAATCGGCTTCATGGATGCCAATCGCGCGAGCGCCTCGATCGCGACTGCCAAATGCACTGCTTGATGCTCTTCCCTGAATCCGTGGAAGACCAAATAGTCCCGGAAATCAGCCTGCTAACAGCGAGTAAAACGCGTTTTACCGCCTATTGGCGGCCCTGTGGGGTGTTCGATCAGGCACGGTATTTCGGGAACGGCTCACGGTACTTCAGGAACCGAATCACGGTCCAATGGGAACGCCCCACAGGGTATTTCAGGAACGCAGAGACGGTATTTCGGGAACGGCTCACTTTTCCCGACTCGCCTCGAATCCGTGAGTCGCGCTGCAAGCGCCCACAGCTTAACTTTGTATCCTATCTATTAAAGGAATTAACGGCGCCTGCGGCGCTTCCTCTCTTTAGAAGATTCTTGGAAGGGGAAGGGCACTGACCGAGTGAGTGTCGCGCGGGCCTGCCTAGCATTGCACTTCCCGCCCACCAAGGTAATCCACGGCCACAAATCCTGACCTTTCACATTACGTTGCGCCGAACAGGTCAAACTTCCAACGACTCGCAACTGTCATCACCAGCGGGGTTGGCCGACCAGGCCACATGGCCTTGCACTTCAATGCCGAGAGCGAAAAAGCTTCCTCCACCGCTTCCCTCCTAAGAAGCAGGATGAGTCGCCAGTTACAAGCTTCGCAAGCGGCCAACGGCACGAAGGGCTCGCTGAAAAAGAGAACAAATCACGAAATACCGCAAAAACGCCGGCTAAGGCGCCCTGGAGGGCATCCCGGGCCCCCGGATGGCCCAAACTACGTCGGGGGCCTTAACAGCCCGTTGACGAAGTCGGGCTTGGCTGATTCAGTGTGAGGGTTGATTGATCATGCGGGTTTGCGACGATGGCGATGGGACGCGATAGCGAGGTTCAGCCCGATTTGATCGTGACGTGGGCGGAGATACCGCGCGCTCCCGGGCACATCTTTTACGACAGGCTCCAGAAGCTGCTGGCCGAGGCGGGCTTCGATGCCTTCGTCGAGGAGACGTGCAAGCCCTATTATGCGCCGCGGATGGGAGCCCCGTCGCTGCCGCCGGGCCGCTACTTCCGGATGCACATGATCGGCTATTTCGAAGGCATCGATAGCGAGCGTGGCATTGTCTGGCGCTG
>FMTU01000045.1 GCA_900100475.1 Sphingobium faniae
GGTCGGTGGTCAGCAACGGTCCTGGTAGAATCAATCAAGCGTTCAGTGTTCGTTCTTCAACCTGGCCAAAATCGCAGCTTCGGGCCGACTGGGCCTTCTTGCGGATCACCTTGTGAAGACGCGGGCGAGCGATCTCGAGGCGATCGGCCAGATGAGCAAGAGGCAAGCCCTGCTTGCCCGCTTCGGCATCGATCAGACGCTTGTATTGCTCCTGCTCGGAGAGGCGCGGCGCAGCCTGTCCAAAGCAGAATACCGAGTCGCCCAAGGATGCTGGCTTCGGGCAGAAAACGGTCTCGGGTGTGACAGTGCTGTGCGGCATGGCTCGCCCCTTTCGGGACAATCGCTCTATGGGATACCATAGAGTGTCAAGTGTTTGCATTGCCGATTAAGGCAATTCCCATAGCGTTTTCAGATCAAGTGTCCGGGCTTTGTCAGGTGCACAATAAAGGGAATGACAGCCTTGTCCTTCACTGGCTTGCCGCTGATCTGCGCGATTCTTCGGCGCACGGCGTTATAATCGTCAAGCCACTCGGGACCCACTTCAAGCCAAACCTTGATTTGCCCGTCGATTGGATGCTGAGCGAGGAATCCGTCCAGGTCTTCGCGCGCGATCTCCATCGAACTGGCGCGCGAGCAGGCGTGCTGGACAGTTGCACGCAAGCTCTGGAATTTAGCGGTTTTCTTGGAAAAGTCACACATGGCGTCGGCCAGAAGTGCGAAGCAATTCTGGCTTATGAGCATCCGGATATTGCGTGTTCCGCTAGCCATCGAGTTTGCGCCGGGTGTTCCATGATCTGCGCGATCATGACCCAGAATCGTTAATTTTCCGAATCGCGAGGTGACTGGCCGATTCGCGCGGGCTAGTTTCGATCCAGGCAATGGCGGTTGCCTGCCCAGGTGACAGCTGCACGCAAGTGGAACTTCGGTATTCCGAAATGGAACCTCTCGATTTCCCAAATGGAAAACCAATAGCCGTCCCGAATCCATCTAGAGGAATGATGACGATTCGCGCATCGGAAGAAACCCTTCCTTAATTGCGACCAGATGCTCGCCCCTGTTCTTTGAACCTGCCCGGGGATGACGTGGGCGGTTTCAAAGAAGGAAGCATTGCGATGAAAAATTGGTTCAAGGGGAAGGGCGCAGGTATCGCCCAGGGCGCGGCGGTGGCGGCGCTGGGTCTGGCCTTCGGCAGCGAGGTGGCGATGGCCGGCGCCGACACCACGTTCAATACCGCGCTCACCGCGTTCACCGGCTTTCTCGAAGGCTCGGGCGGCAAGATCATCACCGTTCTCAGCCTCGCGGGCGGCATCGTCGGTCTCGCCTCGGGCCGCTTCAGCCTGGCCCAGGTCGCGATCCCCGTCGGGGTCGGGGTGGGGGCCGGCACCGGCGTTCCCATCGTCACCGCCGCGGTCACTGCGACCATCTGACCATTCGTTTGTCCGGCGCAGGCCTCGGCGTCTGACCGGATCCTTGGAGGGTGGTGTCTGCCATGCAGCGATACACGGTCCCGGCGCATCTCGATGATCCTGAACTGATCGGCTTTTGGACGCTCGATGAGTTCATCGCGATGATCGTGCCCTTCGCCTGGGGCGTCCTGTCTCAACATATTCTGATTGGGCTCTTAACAAGCGTGCTGGCCTGGTGGGGATTGCGCAAGTTGAAGGCGGGACGCGCGGTCTCGTGGATCATCCACACGGCCTACTGGTATCTGCCGGGCTCGTTCATGGGCCTCAAGGCGACGCCGCCCTCCCACCTTCGCGTGATGGCGGGCTGACATGGATCTCTCGATTTCGCATGCCCAGGCGCAGCGACTCTTGAAACAGCGCAACCTGCTGGCGATCGGCTGCGCCACGCTGTTCGGGGTTTCGGTGCTCCTTACGCTGACCGCGGCAAGCCGCGATCGCGAGGTGGTGCTGCAGCCGGTGCTGGCAAGGCCGCTGACGCTTTCCTCCTCGCACATCGACAAGGACTATCTCGAGCTCGTTACCCGCGATGCGGCGCTGCTCACGCTCAACCGCTCGCCGTCGAACCTCCAGTACTGGATGGATTCGATCCTCGAGATCACCGACCCCAGGACCCACGGCCGCATGAAGGCCGAGCTGATGAAGGTGTTCAGCGAACAGAACGGCTCGAACGTCTCGCAATACTTCACCATCGAAAAACTCACCGTCGATCCGGAAGGGCTGACCAGCGAGGTCAACGGCATCCTCCATACCGTCGTCGGATCGAAGGAAGTGACCGCCGAGGCGCGGACCTTCCGCTTCGTGTGGTCCTACTCGGGCGTGAGCCTGAAGCTCGCCGGGTTTGGCCAGGTCACTGGCAAAGGCGCGAATGGCAAGGACGCGGATCGCCAGAACACCACAGGGAGGGAAGACGCATGACGATAGCTCTCGCCCTGAGCCTGCCGGCCTGCGCGATGGGCGCGGGCGCCATGCTCGCCGGACGACCTTTCGCCACCCTTGGCAGACCCATCGGCGCCGCGCTGATCGCCCTGGGAGCGCTCGGCCTCGCATCGCCAGCTTTGGCCGATCAGAATGTCATGGCGGCCGACAACGGCACGGTCCAGTGCGTCGCCTCGGCCAGGGACCTCACCCGGATCAGCCTTGCGGGCGACCAGTTCGCCTCGGTCTCGAAAATCACTACCGGCAACCCGGCCGAAGATTTCAAGATCGTCAACGAGCCAGTGCGCGGCGACATCTATATCTCGGTGCCCGACGGCTTCCCGAAGGCGTCGCTCTCGTTCTTCGGCACGACCCGCAAGGGCTTCGTCTACAAGTTCGTCTGCCAGGTACGCGGCACCGAGGCCGAGCAGGTGTTCATCGCCAATGCCGCGATTACCAGCGATCGCGCCCGCGACTGGGAGGTGCAGAGCTCGCCCGAGGATGCCGCAGTGCGGCTTGCCCAGGCGATGTACCGCGGCGAAGCGATCGACGGCTTCGACATGCGCTCGACGGTTCTCGAACCGGTCATGGTCGGACGCCTCCAGGTCCAGCAGGTCGGCGAGTATCGCGGCGCGGAGATGAAGGGGCTGGTCCTGCGCGTGCGCAACACCGGGCGGCAGGCGCAAAGTCTTGATGAGAACATGCTCGCCGCACGCGGCGCGCTCGCCTTCATGGCGCCGGTGAGCGAACTCGCCTCCGGCCAGGAAGCCGCCGTCTACCTCATCCAGTCCAGTGCCAACACTTTGACAGGGGCGCGGTGATGGACTTGGCCAAGTTATTCCAGAAGAAGCCCAAGGCGCTCGATGCCGGCGAGGGCGCGGACGGTTCGCCGCTCGGCGATGCCATGGCGACCAACGAGGCGGTGAAGCGCAAGCAGATGCTGCTGCTTGGCGGCGCGGGCGCGGCCGCGCTTGTCGCCGGCTCGTTCTACATCTTCGACGACAAGCCGGGCAAAAGCGGCAAGGCGCTCGAGGAGGAAGTCGAGGGCGTCTCGGTCGACGAGATGGTCAACAAGAACATGGCCGAGAAGGAATGGCGCGCCCAGTCCGAAGCGCAGATCTCGGCGATGGACACCAACATGCGCGCACTCGCGGCGCGCGCCGAACGTGCCGACCAGCTCGAAGCCCAGCTCGCCCAGCAGTCGGGCGCCGGCATGCCGCCCGAGACCGAGCGCGTGCTCTCCGCCTACCAGAGCGAGAACGAGCAGCTGCGCGCCGCGCTCGCCGCCGCGCGCCAGTCGCCGGTGGGTTCCAGTGCGGGTATCAATTCCGGGCCCAATGCACTTTACGGGCGAACCAGTCCGCCAAGCTACCAGGTGGCGGGCGCCCCACGCCTCGCGGGAATGCCAAACACGCCTGCGGGGCAGGCTGCAGCTTCTGCCGCCGGGCTTCCTATCGCGCGCGGCGGCGAGGTCAGTCTCGTCTCTTTCGGTGAAGGCGCGACGAGCGGCACTGGAACCCCGGTGCCGAGGGGCAACACGGTCTATACCGACAGCGCCAATTACCTGCCGCCCAATTCAATTGCAGTCGCCAAGGTGATCGTCGGCGTCGATGCCAATGCCGGGGTCCAGAGCCAGACCGATCCGCTCCCCGTCGTGCTGCGCATCACGGGGCCGGCGCGCTCGGTCTACGACAAGGGGCGGCTGCTCACGACCAACATCGCCGGCTGCCTCGTCAACGGCGCGGCGCGCGCCGACCTCTCCTCGGAGAAGGTCTATGTGAAGCTCCAGCGCATGACCTGCCCGCAGCCGGGCGGCCGCTACGCGGTCTCGGACGTCAAGGGCTTCATCGCCTTTGGCGGCAAGACCGGGGTGAGGGGCCGGGTGGTCAGCCGCGAAGGCGCACTCGTCGGCCAGGCTTTCCTAGCCGGGCTCGCCGGCGGGTTCGGGCGCGGGTTCTCGGCCAACACCAGCTCGGTCCTCCAGGGCGCCAACGTCAATGTGAATGGCCAGCGCCAGAAGCTCGGCACGGGTGAAATCCTCGAAGGCGGATTGGGCGAAGGCGTCGCGACCTCGGCCGACATGGTCTCCAAATACCTGATCGAGCGGGCCGAGCAGTACCAGCCCGTGATCGAGATGCCGACCGGGATCGATGTCGAGATCGTCTTCCTCGAGGGCGTGTTCATCAACGGATGAGGAGTGAAGGCGATGACGTTCCACTTTGCTGATCTGAAACGGCTCAAGCCCACGAAACGCGCCGTCAAGCGTCTGGCCTGGCCGCTTGCGGCCATGGCGCTCGGCAGCGGCGCCTCGCTGGTCTGGGCCAGTGCCGAGGGCGGCGAGCGCCGCCCTTCGCAAGCCGATGTGGCGGTGGCGAGCCTGCTCAAGGAGCGCCTGCCCCGCACCGCGGTCTCCCGCGTCAATTGCCAGGTGGTGGACGGGGTCTGCGAAGTGACCGCCGGCTCGCAGCTATTCTACGTCGACCGGACCGCGCGCTACCTGATGATCGGGCGGGTCTACGACATGCAGACCCGCCAGGACCTGACCGCCGTGCGCCTGCTCGAGGTCAACCCTGACCTCCTCGTCGGCGGGGCGGCAGGCAGCCGCCGCGAAGCCGAAACCACGCAGGCTTCGGCCCGCGGGCTCAATACTTCCGCTGCGCGTGAGACAGGCGCGCAGGGGTCCCCCCGGACGATGTCGCTCGCCGAACTGCCCGAGGCTGGCGGCATCGTCTGGGGCAACCCCGCCGGCAAGACCGTTACGGTGTTCAGCGATTTTCGCTGCGGCTATTGCCGGGCGCTCTCGGCCGAGCTCGAGGCGATGAACGTGCGGGTGATCGAGCGGCCGATCTCGGTGCTCGGCAGCCGCGACCTTGCCAACCAGGTGTTCTGCGCGCGCAACCGCTCCCGCGCGGTCAAGGCGGCCTACGCCGGCGCAGCCATCGCCGACAGCAAGCCCTGCGACACCTCGGCGCTCGATGCCAACGAGCGCTTCGCCCGCGAGGCCGGGATTGCCGGAACCCCGGTGATCGTGCGCTCGGACGGCGCTGTGATCGAAGGCTACCGCCCGCGCGCGGTTCTCGAAACCTGGCTCAAGGCCGTGCGCTCATGACGCTTCTCACGCCCCGGCAACAGTCAGTGTTCCAGCGCGCGGTGCAGCGCCGCTCGCGGGGACAGGTGCGGCTTCCGGCCCTGAATCTTGGTCAATCGGAGGCAATCGCCCTCTGGCACAATCTTGTCGCAGCCTTCGCAAGCGACAGTGGCAAAGGCAGGGGCAGGGCGCTCACCCCCCGCGAACTCATGCTGCTGCGCCAGCGTGCCTGGCAGCGCTCGGCGGGGCATATCGCGCTGTCGCAGGACAGCGTGACGCTCGAGGCCGGGCTGGCGCTCTGGAATCTCGCGGGGCAGATCGAGATGCTTCTTGCGCGGCAGTCGCACGGATATGCAGCGCGGCCGGGCCTTGCACGCGCGGCGAAGGTGGCCGCGCTCGGGCTGGCCGCGACGCAGATGGCGGCCTGCACGAGCCTCTGGGGCGGCAACATCAAGGGCAACTTTGCCTGCAGCGCGCCCGGCGGCACCTGCGCGCCTTCGACCGTGATCGACGACCAGGCGCTTGCCGTCATCCAGAATGCGCGCCCGATGGTGCCGGCCTCAGGGCCCTATTTCCGGCCCCAGTCACGGACCTCAGGTCAGAGCGCCCGGTTGATGCCGACCGGCAGCGGCAGGATCGCCGCAGCCGGGCCAGGTGTCGCCCACCGCGAGCGCCGCGTGCTCAAGGTGGTGTTCCCCTCCTATGTCGATGGCTCCGGCAATTTTCACGAGCCGCGGGTAGTGCACACCGTCGCCGATGCGGGTGGCTGGATGCAGCTGTCCGGCGCCAGCTCGGGCGAGCAGGGTGCGGCGCAGGCCCAAGCTGACGCTGATGCCGCTGCGCCCCTCGCTGCGCAGCAGGCCAATCCGCCCGGCGATCCACAGTCTGCCGTTAGCCACAAGCCTGACGAGCAAGCCGGACTGCCCGGCCCAGGTGCCGTGCCATCGGGAGCCCTGCCCGATCCCAGGGTGGTGGCCGAAGCACGGGCCAAGGGCGCTGCGAGGTCGGCAGGCTCGCCGGTCGATGCGATCAGGGCCGAGGTCGAAGCACGGCTTGGGGGCGCCACCAAGGCTGGCCAACCATCCGCGCCATCACCCGTCCAAGGCGGCACCGCCGCCAAACCGGGAGACGCGGAACCTGCTGCGGCACAGGGCGCGACACAGGGCGCGGCACAAGCTCCTTTCCCGACACCCACGGCCGCCAATCCTCCCGCGTCCTTCTCCGGCAAGGTCGAGGAGTAGAACCATGGCGCGGCGCGGCTTCTGGGACAGCTTCCTCGATCTCCTCTTCGGCGAGAGCGCGCGGCCCGAGGCCGACCGGCCGCTGCTGGGCGCGCCGATGCTGGCAAACTGGCTGCCCTACCGCAGCTACGACGCGAAGTCGGGTCTGTTCATCAACACCGAGTCCATGGGGTTCATCCTCGAACTCGCCCCGATGATGGGAGCGGACGAGCGCAGCGGCGAAATCCTCACGCAATTCCTGTCGGATGCGGTGCCCTCTGGCTGTGAGATCCAGTTGATCCACTGGCAGAGCCCGTCGGTCGGAACCCGCATCGCCGATTGGGTCATGCCGCGCGTTGTCGCCAAGGGCGTCTATGGCCGCGCCGCCGCGCACCGCGCGCGCTGGCTGAGGCGCGGAGCCTGGATGTCGATCTCGCGCGACGCACCGTTCTTCGTGCGCAGCACCCGCCTCATCCTCTCGGTCGGCGCCAGGCTCAGCGGGTCCATCGGTGCCGACGTGCTGTCGAGCGTGCGCGAGAGCCTCAAGGGCACCTGCCAGGCGCTTTCGATCCCGGCGCGCGAAATGGGGCCGGTCGAGCTCATCGCCTTCCTCGACGATTTTCTCTGCCCCTCTGTCGACAATGCCGACCGGCCCGAACACTATTCCGAGCTCGACCCGATCAACGTCCAGTGCATCAGGCGCGATCTCGAGACCCAGGTCACGCCCGACCGAATCGTGCTGAGGACCGAGCGCTTCCGTCCCACCGGAGAAAATGTCGACGGCGCGCCGGTGATCGGCGAGGTCGTCCCCGACGCCTTCGACTGGCGCTTCTTCGCGGTGCGGCACCTGCCCAAGCAATGGGCGCCGTGGGACGTCCAGAAGATCATCGGCGACATGGTCAACGACAAGCTGCGCTTCGGCTGCAACGTCATGACCGTCATGGGCCTCGTCTTCCAGGACGACGAGGCCGTCGCCTCGCGCACCGGCCTCAAGGTCATGCGCACCACCAGCCTTGCCGACAGCCGCTCGGCCCGCTTTCTCCCCCAGCTTTCCGAACAGCGCGACGAGTGGCAGTACGTCCAGGGCCAGATCCGCCAGGGCCGCAAGCTCGCCCAGGTCTATTACGGGGTCGGCGCGCTCTCGCCCTTGGGCAAGGGCGACGTCAACGAGCGGCTCGTCAAATCGGTCTACAAGGCGGCAGGCTGGGACCTCATCGACGAGCGCTACTTGCAGGTCATGGGGCTCCTGGCGGCCATGCCGCTGTCGCTGCCGAACGGTCTGACGGCGGATCTCAGGCGCATGAAGCGCTTCAAGACCATGCTGACGACGACCGCCGCCTCGATTGCACCCTTGCAGGGCGAACACATGGGCGGGCCGATCCCGCACGTGCTCCTCATCGGCCGGCGCGGG
>FMTU01000042.1 GCA_900100475.1 Sphingobium faniae
ACCCTGGAAATGGCGCCACTTGAAATCCGTCATCGTTCCGTCCGTCCAATCTCCGCCAAGCATGCTCAAGCTTCACGATTTTTGCAACAGAGCCGAAGCGTGTTCTACGGCGAGAGCTTTGGATCGCGAGCGCATCACGTTGCAGCTTGAGGGCTGTTATGATCGTCTCGGTAGCAAGGGTGATTTCATGGGCGTCGTCGCCCACATTTGTAAGCAATTGCTCAACGTCCGTCAGAGGGCGGTCCACCTGTTTACCCACTTCGCTTAGATCAGACCAAGCGAGGTTTCTGGAATGAATCACGCGAAGCAAGGTTTCAATGTGACGATCGAGATCTGACACGTCTCTCGATGCCACTGGACCAGGCCGGGGAATGTTCATTGTGCGGCTCCCATTTCCAAAAGGCATGAGCATGCATCTAGCGCGAGCGGGACGGCTTTCTCTCCTGCTGGCGAAGCGTCAAATCTTCGCGGGCTATGCGGGTAGCCTCATTCTGGCGCTGTTGCTCGAAACGTGCCGCAGGAATCGGTCCGCCGTTCTCAATCCGCTTGGCAACCGTTTCCTTCGCGTTCTCGATGTAGCGCGCCTGATCCTCCTTTTTGGGAAAGCGCGTCTTAGCTTCGATTGAGGCCGCAAGGACGTGCGATTGCGCGGCCTTGAATTGCGGATCGGTAGCATTCTCGCGGTGGGAGTTGCGGCGGAATTGTTCGGCCGCCGCGCGAGACTCGGTAGGGTCTTGCTTTGCCATGCTCGCTCTTTTCGTAGGGTCTTGAGCTTCACGCGCCTTGTCACGCGCCCCCAATCTCTCTCCCTCAAGCTTCAGCTGGGGAGAAGGCTCGAAGTCTTTGACGGCGACACCGGCGCGGGCGGCTTCCAGATAGACCGCCTTCTTGAAATCATCGCTGCCATGAACACGGATTGACTGCCAGCCATTGTGTTTCGCAATGGCGACCGCATCGCCAATCGCATGGTCCTTGTTGATCCGGATGCCATCTTGTCCCTTGATCGACATATCGGGCTTTTCATCGCGGCCGCTCCGAAACAGATCGTCGCCTACGCGCAGATATTTGCGTTCGAGCTGCGCCGGCAGGGCCAAGGTTGTATCCTCGACCTTCTTGCCTTGGTTCGCCGTCTTCGACGGGGCGTCGGCGCGGGAGGGCGCAGGGTCTGATTTTTCCGCCTTCGACCGTTCGCCCTCAACAATATTCAGCGCTTTGTCGGCCGGGGCCGATTGCGCCGCTTCGCGCTTTACCGTCCGAGGCCAAGCTTCAACATCGGCCAGTGCGGCGCGCTCGCGGGGCTCCAATTCAGCGGCAGGCGCCCCGCGTTTTACGGCGCCATGATATTCCTTAATAGCAGGGCTTAAGTATTGCCCCACCGGCGTTGAACCATCGTTCTGCCAGTCCGTGGATGCTAGCCAAGCAGTTTTGCCACCTTTCTGCATCGTCAGCGAATGATCGCCATTGTCCGCCTTGACGTAAGCCTGCATCGCATCGGGAAGAGTAGCGAATGACTGTTTGGTGTTCCCCGGTCCGCCGCGAACTTCGAAAGGGCGCGGCTCAGCTGGATCGCGCTGGCTCGTGTCATCATCGGCCATATTCTTCTCCTTCACTTAGAACTAGATCCCGGCGCTGGCCTTCCCACTCCTCTTTCGTCGGGTCGGGACCAATAATGTCGTCGAAGTCGATTTCATCGAAAGCCATGCTGCCGTCCTTCACTGTCAGGTTCGGCATGTCGCGATCGAGGGCGAGAACGTCTTCGGGAATGTCCTGCACCTGGTCATCGGCCAGTGCGGAATAATCGTTGAAAGCCGCCATCTCTTCATCGCTCAGATCATCGACGGCCGCGATCGGCGCGACAGGCTTTGGCAGCGCCGGCACTTTCGGCGCGGGCGTCAAGCGCGAGCGGAACACGGCATCCTTGAAGTAGCGGATTTTCTTCCCGCGAATGACGGGAATACCGCCCCGGATGACGAGAATATCGTCTTCGGGCAGCTGCATCAGCTCTTGAGGGAGCATCAGTGCGCGCCGCTGTTCAGAGATTGTCTTGCTTCGATTGGCGAGCAATCCATGTATCGTCAGGGACCGGCTTTCCGCATCCTGACCGAGATAGCCGAGGCGTTCGGACAGTTCCTTTGCGACCCGCAGCTCCTTGGGCGTGAAGGCGATTTCGACCCCGCAGTTTGATACGATTTCGTCAGCGCCATGCTCACCATAGACATTCCGCAGCTGGGAGCGGGACTGGATGACGGGAAGCAGACGAAGCCCATAGCCGCGCACATAGGAGAACGCATTCGCAATGACCTGGGCGCGGCCGAGCCGCGCAAATTCGTCCAGAATGAGCAGCACGGACAGCTTTTCGCTGTCGTCGGGCAGTTGCCGCGTGTTGAGGTCGATCAGCTGTTGGAAAAACAGATTGTAGAGCGGCGCGACCCTATCGAGTTCATCCGGCGAAACGCCGAGATAGATCGAGGTCGGGATGCGGCGAAGGTCCGTCAGGGAAAAGTCGCTTTCGGCCGTCGCGCGATCGACAATCGGATTGATCCAGAGATTGAGCTTGGAGGTGACGGTCTGGATAATGCCGGTGAATGTGTTGTCAGCGCTGGACGTAAAATCGCTCAACGCGGCGCGGCACCCTTCCGATAGCGCACCATCGCCGGCTTCCTTGGCGAAGAATGCCTTCATCCCTGGCATCGTGATGGTCCGGTAGATCTCGCCGAACGAGAAGGGACGTTCCGGCTTGGCCGCGATCCACGATGCAATGCCGACAAATGCCGTGCGGGCTGATTCCGTCCAGAACGCCTCGCCCTTTTCCGGGGGCACGAAGAGCATCGTGGCGATCTTCTGCAATTCGACCAGGACCTCAATCGGGTCGGACCTGTTGATGTAGCTGAGCGGGTTGTAGCGGGCCGTGCGGCCTTCCCTGTCCGTAGGATTGAACAGGACAACCTTTTGGCCGCCTTTGCGGCGGAAACCCGCCGTGATTTCGAAGTTCTCACGCTTAATATCGAGCACGACAACCGAATCCGGCCATTGCAACAGATTGGGAATAACGATGCCGACGCCCTTGCCCGATCCGGTAGGGGCTTCGAGCAATACATGCTCCATCTTACCCACCATGAGAAAGCCGTTGCGGAAAAAGCCATTGCGGACGCGGCCGAGCACAATGCCCTTTTTCGCGCGAAGGCCCGCCTTGCGGATTTCACCTTCGCGCGCGAAACGAGCTTCACCGTGGAGGTTCTTTTTCGGCCGCAGGACGATCGCCATGAGCAATACCGGCAGCGGCACGCCTATGACCGCGCCTCGCCAAAGCGCTTCGGTCACGACAGGATCATGCCGGTAATACCAGAAGAAGCCGGGGAGCGTCAGCGGATCATAAGCCGCGGCGGGCATTTTGAGGAAGAACCACGCCACCGTGCCGGTCAGCAGGCCGATCAGCAGGAGCGTGATCGGAAGGAGGACAAGGGCCAGTGCGAGCCGGTTAGAGCCTGTTTTCTGGATCAAAATATATCTCCGTCACGCGAAAGCGGCCTTCGACCTTCTTGGTCTGCACGACCACATCAACCAGCAGCTTGAGCAGGCTGCGAATGTCGTCACGGGCCAGATCGGCGCCGCCCTCGCTTTCCTTGACCAGCAATGTCAGCTGCTCGAACGCGAGTTCGGCCGAGTCCGCATGGATCGTCGTGATCGAGCCAGGATGACCCGAGTTGACGTTGCGGAGATAGAAGAACGCGGTGCCGTCGCGCAGTTCCTGCAACAGTATCCGGTCAGGCCGCATACGCAGGGCCGATTCCAGAAGATCCTTTGCAGAGATTTTCGCGGTGCCCTGCTTGTCCTTCGCGTAGAGCATGTGGACCACGTTACGATGCGGAACCACCAGCTCGCGCGTGTCTTCGATCGTCAGCAGCCGCTCATGCGGCGGAATAAGCTGGATCAGCCCCTTAGAGAGCGTCGTCTTTCCCGAGCCGGTAGCGCCAGAAATCAGGATATTCTTGCGGCCCTGGACTGCCTTTTGGAAAAATTCAACGTGCTTTCCTGCGTCGAGCAGATCGCGCAATTCAACATCGAGCGGCGAGACTTGCCGGGTTGCGATCTTTGTCTCGCTAAACAGCCCACCGCGCTCGAAATCCTCCATCGTCAACGTCACCGATGATGGC
This sequence comes from Sphingobium faniae, assembly GCA_900100475.1. GTDB lineage: Bacteria > Pseudomonadota > Alphaproteobacteria > Sphingomonadales > Sphingomonadaceae > Sphingobium > Sphingobium faniae. The sequence goes on from FMTU01000042.1 coordinate 4,155, forward strand.
TTGCGGATCGTGATGGACACTGTGCCGGCAGGGACAGCAGGCGGCACTACCAGCTGCACACGCTCGCCGCTGGGGAGGATTGTGGAGCAGATCGGCGTGGACTGGCTTATGTCCTGATGGGTGAAAGCCGCCGCTGCCCGCGCGAGCGCGAGCAGCGACTTTTCATTGAGGTCGGGTAATGTCTCCCAGGACCACCCATCGCGCGTTTCAATCGCAGCCTCGCCAGCCTTATTAATCACCAGCTCCGTTACGTCCTCACGCGCGAGCAGAGGGCGCAGCGGCAGCAAGGCGTTTTCGAGGACAGCCGTATTGCTCATTGGCCGCGCCGAAGCCGCAGGCCGTAGATGTTGGAGAAATCGAAGTCGCGCGCGACCATGATCCCCACTTCCGCGCCCTGATTGATACGAAGCACCGGTTGAATCTGCATCGTATCCCGCAAGATCGTGTCTGACGCCTGGCTGGGAACCCGCGTGACGTTATCCGCGTCGGAAACTTCCGAGGCGGCGATCGAGGCGGCATCGTTGAGGGAGCTGAACAACAGCGCCGCCCCGAAGCGTTCCCAAAAGAAGTTCTTCACGCCGCCTGCCATGCCCGAACGGCCAAGCGCGTCGCTGGCGGGCGAACCCACGTCGATCGCCACGCCGCGAGGCGTGACGGCGCGGTTCCATACCGCAAAGAGACGATATTTCCCGCGCTGGACGCCGGTTTGATATTCGCCCAGGACGCGGGTTCCCTTTTCCAGCAGAACGACGCGGCCGTTGTCCGAATAAATGTCGCGGGGAATGATGCAGCTGACATATCCGGGCTGACTGGAATCCATCGCGGTTTGCAGAACGCATGGAATGAACGACCCCGCGAGGATCAGCATATCGCGGTTGCCAATGTCGCGGCCTGACACCCGATCAATTTGCGAGGTCTGGCGCATGTTTTCGAGATTGGTCCGGCGCGATCCACCTTGCCCATCGCTATCGGCCGACGCACCAATCAACTGCGCGCCCTGTGCTCCTGTGCCGCCTCCCATGGGCAGGCCGGTGGCAGCTGCCACCGCTCCACCGACCCCGCCGCCGTTTTCGCCACCATAAGCCATGATCCCGGCGCGGCGTTGGGCCTCTGCGATGACTTGCCCTTCAGACTTTTGGGGGCGGCCGCTTGCCCCGGCTGTGCGGGGCGCTTGGCTTCCATCAAGGGCTGGCACTTCCGTCATGGGCACCGGCGCGTTCGGATCGTTTGGCGCATCGGCAAGCGTTGGCGCTATGATCGACTTGGGATCGTAGTTGGCGAGCTGCCTTTCATCCGGCTTTTCGGCTTTCTCGGCTTTTTCGGTTGGATCGCTCCGCATCGCGTCGATTGTGCTGAAACCGAGCACGATCGCGCCGCAGGCGACCGCAGCGAGAACGACCGCCTTTTTGGGGTCGATCGACCTGTTCGGAAGAGCGGCAATCTTCGCCTGGCGCTCGCTTTGCCGCTCAATGTCTTCCGGATCGGGCACCGGCTCTGACGCAAGGGGCCGGTTTTCGACCGTCTCGCCCTGCGAAATGATGTTGTCGCCATGCGGCGGATTGTCATGATCGTTCGCAGCCATCTTACTCAACCCCTGTGGTTCGCTCGACCAGCCCCGAGGCCGTGTCAGTTTTGGGATCGCGCCCGTAGTAATCAGTCTTCTGATTGTGGATGCAGAGCACTTCGAGGCCCCGGCGCAGCCGGATCGTTCTGTAGACCCCGTGCAGCACCACATATTCATCGCGCACATCGAAGGAGGCGATGGCTTCCGATCCATCAGGATTGACGATGAAGAACGCCGGCAACTCACGCTGGTTGGGGAAGCGCATCACCGTGAACTGTCCATTGTCAGACACTTCGGAGGGCTGGATGGCCGTCGATCCTTGCATGATGTAATCGGCGTTGCGCGTGCCTTCCAGCACGCCAATATCGAGCGCCGACTTCACCGCGCCGCGCTCCAAGGCTTTCAGCTGGGCGAGCTGGGCCATTGCGGCTTGCGCCTGCGCTTCGGCCGCTTCCTGTTCAGGATAGCGGAAAACGACCGTATAGAAGCCGCTGCCCCGCTGCGTTGGCGACAGAGCGAACCGATAGCTGCGCGGGCCATAGCGCGAACGTGTAATGACTGTCAGGTTCGTGCGACCCGCTCGCTCGCGTGGTTTGATGAAGAGCGAATTGGCAGCCGGTGCGACTTCCCAGGACACGGTATCACCCAGCGCCACATGCTCGACTACTTCATCCTTGGCGAAGACGATTTCCGTGGCGATGCGGAACACGCCCGGAATCTCATAGACTTGCCGATCATTGTAGTTCGCTTCACGAACCCGGTGATCGAGCACCGTCGCATGGGGCGTTTCTTCGGCCATCGCCGGCGACGCAGCCAGCGCGATCGCGAGCGCAAACGGGGCGCTCCACTTCAACACGGTCATTGGGGCACCTCCACGTCAGCGCGATAGCTCTCGACCTGATAGCCAAGCGGATTCTTGAAGCGGTCCACTTCCTTGCTCGGCGTGCCATCGACCTTATATTTGATGGTCGCGACGGCATCGGTTTTGGTCGAGTTCGAGCCGGTCACAGATTCCTTGGTGAAATAGACCTGCGCGACGTTGCCGCCCAGGAACGACACCCGCTTGATTTCGACAAAAACATCAGTGCGGTTCGCAAGGATGTTTTGCGGACTTTGGGGATTGTCGGTCTTGTAGAAGCGTGACCACCGATCCTGTTCGGGCCGCGCCGACATGACCATGACCGCATCGAAATATTCTTCGCGAGCGGCCGCTATCCAGCCTTCGCGATAGCGGACATAGGTGGCGAGGAAATACTTACGGACCGCCTCGTCATAGGTGATCGTCGCGTCACCGTGGAGCTTGGCGGCGATCGACGCCTCGCCCGTGTTACGGTCCACCGTGATAACATATGGCTCGACCGTTTTCAGGGGCGTCAGGGCTGCAACGGCCACAACGCCAGCAGTCGCCAGGGCGCCAGCAACGCCAGCGACGACCCACGCCAGCTTTTTGGAGCGCTCGGCCGCCGCAAGCTTGTCTCGTTCCCAGCTTGCAGCCTCTTCAAAATAGGCTTTCAGCTCGTCCTTTGGAATACCAACTGCCATCGTAACACCTCAGCAATTCGAGTAGATCGGGCCGCGCAGCGAGGCGCTTAGGCGCGGCACTTCGACCGCGCGCGATGCGTCCGACTGTTCATTGCCCGGAGTGGCAGGGTCCGCCGGGGCCACGTCCGGCGTTGCCGGTGCGCCCTGATTGAACACGTCCACATTTGCCGGGGCGGTTCGCTGTGCGGCCTGGTCCGGGATCGAGGGAAGGGTAAGCCCATGCGGATTTGCGGGCCGCATCGGCCCCTCGCATTTGGCTGGCTTTTTGACGGGCTGACCGGCGCAGGCCGCCAGCGCCAGGCAGATTCCGAGTCCAAGCAACTTGCGCATATTCGTTCCCTCAAGCTCTGGTGATTGTGTTTCGGTTGCGCCAACGGCGAACCGCCGACGAGAAGCCCCGTCCCATGCTGGCCCCCATGGCGCGGGCATCGCTGGCGGCGTGCCCTGCGCCCGTTGCCACAGCCCCGCCACCGCTCATCACGGCATTACCGAACTGCGAAACCATCGCAGCCGCACCGCCGCCCAGCGAGGCCGCAATTCCGGGAATTTGTAGGAAGAAGAAGCAGGCGAGGACGTAGAAGGCGATGATGCGAACGCATGTGTCCCAAACGTGCTCAAACTGACCGTCGAAGGATGCTGTTGCGGATTCTGCGACGTTGGCGACGACAAGCACCAGCAACAGCGCGAACAAAGACAGCATCAAGAAGTTGAGGACGCTACCGAGCCACGAGAAGAAGTAGCTTCTGGTGGAATCGAACAGCAGCGCACCGACGAATATCGGACCAACCACCGCCAGACAGGCCAGCGCGAACAGCGCATAGAGCACGATCACAAAGCCCACCGCGAGCGCGAACAACGCGGCTACAGCGGTTAGCAAGATGATTATGGTTGCGCCGATGCACAGGATGATCGCAGTCGCTGCCCCCTGCAAATCCCACATGCTGGCGTTCTGCTCAGCATATTCTTTGGTGGCATCCTGCATCCCTATCAGGGCAACATCGACGCGAGCCCACATCGTATCAAACGACCCACCGACGCCATTTGGCGAGCCTCCGATGATTGAGGCAAACTCATTAGGCAGCCCTGTCACGATCATTTGTGCAATTGATGCCCCGTAAAGGCTTGTCACAGCCCAATAGAGTGCAGCGAGCATGAGGGACCGATAGACGTATTCGCGGAATGGGTATTGCACAGCACCGCGCATGATGGCGTAGCCGAGCAGTATGATATAAATCACCATTCCCGTGCGGAGCGGCCCAGCGATCCAGCCAACAAACCCAGCGTAGTTTGAAACTACAGACGAGTTGAGTTCGTTGACGAAGCCCTGATAGGCATTTGTGAATAGATCGTATTCCACCAGATCGCTCCGCGTTATTATTCAATCGAGCTTCGAGCTGTCACATTCCCGCCGCTTTGCGAGCGCGAGCCATCTGATCTTCTCGATCACGGGAATATTTGATGGACGCGATGGCAGACTTGATGCCTCCGCAATTCTTGGCAACGGGAATGGGAAGATCGGATTGTTTGAGTTCGCTGTTCATGATCTTGTCGCACTCCGATACGATCACCGGAATTTGATCTTCATTGGCTTTGAGCCATTCCACGTCGTGATAGGTCATGAGGATTTCGGGAAAAGCGGGCGCGCGTTGGCAGCCGGCGATTATGCCGGCTGCGCTCAATGCTACTAAGGCCATCTTTCGCATTCTTACATTCCCGCCGCTGCTCGTGCGCGGGCCAGTTGCTCTTCACGATCGCGGGAATAGCTGGACAATGCTTCCGCCGTTTTGGCCGCTTGTTCGGCCCGACGCGCCCGCTCCATGGCATCGACGCGGAGCTGGTCGTTCATCATCGACGCACTTTCGAGCTGGATGCGCGCTTGAAGGTCAGCAACTTCCTTGGCCGTTGATGCCGACGCTAGGCGACTGCGCAGCTCTTCCAGGCCTTCGCCGCGCGATGTGGCCGCTTCGCCCATCCCTTCGGCCATGGCCTTGTCCATTGCGATAGAGCGCGCGGACTGATAGCGAACATCAGTCTGATCGCCATTCGCGGACACGCCGAGACGTTCGAGCATGTCCTGATAGATCGCATCGGAACGGCCGCCGTAGCCGCCGCCGCCGCTGAAATCGCCGCGCGCCATGCGTTCGAGGGAGTTCACATCGACGCCGAGCGTGCGAAGCGAATCCGTCTTGAGCTGGTTGGCGATCGAGGAAACATCGGTCAGCTGGTTCAGCCCTTGGTAGAGCTGCTGCGCTTCCGCAATCTGCTGGCGACCTTGCTCGATCATCTGCATGGTCTTCTGGATTTGTTCGATGTGCTTGAGCACGGACGTGCTATCGAACACAGGGATACCCTGCGCACTGGCCGGCGTCGCGGCCGCAAGGCTCCCGATCGACACAGCCGCCAAGAAAAGCTGCTTCATAGTCTCACTCCTTTCAGCTTGGGCGCCGGCGCCGGTGAAATTCCGGCAACCAGAGCTTCGGATCATTGCCCAGTTCGGCAATAACTTCGCGGGCCACGCCCGTTGTTTCAGCGCGTCCCGACAGCACGGCCAGTTCATCGTCCATGCCAATGAGATCCAGGCCAACGACAACGGAGTCATGGCCCTGCTTCACGAGGAATTTGCGGCTTTCCGGCGACAGCTCTTCGCGCACCAGCTTAAATTCGGCCTCCGACAGCGAGAAGCCTTCGATGTAATCCCGGCGCTGGCCGAACGGATTGGGCAGGAAGATTTTCGTTGCGACCTGCTCCAAGATCGAATGGCTGATCGTGGACCGCAGCGCGTCTGCCGGCGACTGCGTTGCAAAGACGAGGAACGCGTTCCGCTTGCGGTATGTCTTGAGGCCATCCTGCGCGAATGCCGTGAACGCCGGATCGGCCAGCGCCTTCCAAAATTCGTCAATCGCAATCACCATGCGCTCGCCTGTCAGGAGCGCGTCTATCCGCTCGAACAGGTAGAGCATGACCGGCGTGCGGATTTCCGCGTTTTCGAGGAAGTCGGTCATATCGAAGCCCACGAAACGAGCTTCGAGCGACATGGAATCTTCCTCATTATCGAAGACCCAGCCAAGGTTCCCCTCGGAGGTCCACTTGACCAGGCGCGCGCCGACGCCGCCCGAGTCCGACATGCCGAGCATGGTCCGCAGCGCCGACAGCGAGCGTTGCTCGCGTGGCAGCTTCATCACGGCTTCAATGCCATCGTCGATCAGGTGCGATTCCTGCACCGTGATCGGCGCACCCTCTTGCTTCACCAGCTGGCGGATGAAGCGACCGAGGAACGCGCGATGGGAAGCCGTATTGTCGAGCGCCTTGAGCGGAGCGAAGCCCGTAGGCTCCCCGTTGCGCAACGCGAGATAGGTGCCGCCGCTGGCGCGAACAAAGATTTCCGCGCCCTGATCCTTGTCGATGAAGATATGGCGCGCGTTGAACTTTTCGAGTTGCGCCATCAGGAAGTTGACCAGCACCGTCTTGCCGCCGCCCGATGGACCAATGACCATCGAATGGCCTAGGTCCGCCGAATGGAAATTGAAGTAATAGGGGCTGCGAGCGCTTGTCTTGAGCAAGGCGACCGCAGGCCCCCAATGATTGCCGTCCTCGTGCCCTGCCGGGAACGTATGGAAGGGCGAGAACGCCGAGAAATTATATGATGTGATCGGCGCGGGGCGCGCCCTCCACGCGAAATTGCCGACCAGCTGCGACCAATAGGCAGCTTCCAGCGCCGCGCTTTCGCGGGCGGCGACCATGCCCGTATCGGCCAGCGCAGCGCGCGCGATCGACATGTTATCGCGCAGCTTTTTCAAATCTTCCGCGAACACCGTCAGCGTGAAATGATGGTCCCCCAGCACAAAGCGGTTCGATTGCAAATCATCGGCCGCGTCGATCAGCTCATCCATCTGACTGATCGCCTTGTCACCGGCGTTCGCCATTTGGGTCTGGCGAAGCCGGAACCGTTCTGTTGCCGCCGTGCGCGACAGGAACGTGAACGACTGCGTTATGGCGAGGCTGAAATCGACCGACAGCAACGATTCAAACTGGCGCGGCGTTGTCGATGACGGATACTCGCGAATGCCGAAAATGCCGCCGA
>FMTU01000030.1 GCA_900100475.1 Sphingobium faniae
CAAACGCGCCCCTCACGGCCATCAACACCATGATTTATATCGGAAATATTGAGATCCTGACAGCAAAATCAGCGATTTACTTGGGGAATGTGGGTTGAGGACGATCGCGGTGGCGAGGGGAGGGGGCACGGATTCCTCGCGGAGCATGTCGAACAGGGCGTGTTCAGCCAAGTCGAGGTCCATGCCTTCGATCGCGAGATTGGCGCGTGCGTCGGCATCGTCCTCGCGCCATAGCGCGACTTCGGCCGGGGTGCCGCGCGTGAAATCGAGCGCGCGGACCTGGGCGCGGATCGCTTCGACATCGAGCCTGTTCATGGTGCGTCTCTCCCTTCCGCTTCCGCGTCGAACGCGCGCTTGCCGCGCCGCTTCCAGAGCATGAGCCGGTCGCGGTCCTCGCGCGCCTTGGCGGCCAGTTCGAGCAGCGCGCCGTAGAGGGTGGCGCGATCGTCGTCGGCCAGCTCGACCAAGCCGGCTTTCTGGACCAGGCCGCCCAGCTCTATGAGGTGGCGGGTGCGTTCGCGGCGAGCCACGGCCCATTCCCTCGTATCGGTGCGGCGCTGTGCGGCTTCAACCCTGCGTCTCGCCTGCGCCAGTTTTGCTTCCGCCTCCCGCGTTGCCGCCAGTGCTTCGGCCAGCCTTTCGGCCGCGTCCTTGAAAGAAGGCGGACCCCTTCGCGCGCCACGCCTCCTTTTCGTCGGCGCTGGCAGATTCGACGGCGGCGAGCAGCACCCCGGCCAGCACATCGAGATCGAGCGCATCGGCCCCGGTGGATGTGACCAGCTCGCCTAGCTGCTGGACCTTCTTCGCCTTGAGGGCGCGGGCCTTGTCGCCCAGCGCCTTCAACTCGGCGTCATAGTCGCGGACCTTACGCATATTCTCTCCCTCGCGCCCATGATCGGGAGTGGCAGCGTAGCACGGTCGCGGTGACAGGACAGCAGCTCCGGATAAAAAATGCGGCAAAGTCAATCATGCGAACGGCAGAGAGTGTGAGTGCGCGCTTATACGTCGTTGTCGACGTGCGCTAGGAAGGGCAGTATAGCGGCCGTCATGGCGATCTACCATTTCTCGGCCAAGGTCATCAGCCGCGCTAACGGATCGAGCGCCGTTGCAAGTGCGGCTTATCGGGCGGCGGAACGGCTGCACGATGACCGACTCGGGCGCGACCATGATTTCTCGAACAAGGCCGGCGTCGTCCATTCGGAAATCCTATTGCCCGAAGGTGCGCCGGAGCGTTTAAACGATCGCGCGCCCCTGTGGAACGAGGTCGAGGCGGGTGAGAGGCGGAAGGACGCGCAGCTTGCCCGCGAGGTGGAGTTCTCGATTCCGCGTGAGCTGAACCAGCAGCAGGGCATCCAGCTCACGCGCGATTTTGTCGAAAAGCAATTTGTCGAACGCGGCATGGTCGCGGACATGAATGTGCATTGGGACATGGGCAAGGACGGCCAGCCCAAGCCGCACGCGCATGTCATGCTGTCGATGCGCGAGGTAGGGCCGGAGGGCTTCGGCCAGAAGGTGCGCGAGTGGAACAGCGCGGAGCTGCTGAAGGAGTGGCGCGAGGCATGGGCCGATCATGTCAACGAGCGGCTTGCCTCGCTCGATATAGACGCGCGGATCGACCATCGCAGCTATGAGGCGCAGGGCATCGACCTTGAGCCGCAACACAAAATCGGGCCGGCGGCGTCGCGGATGCCCGAACAGGGGCTTGAGGCCGAGCGGGTTGAGGACCATGCCCGGATCGCGCGCGAGAATGGCGAGAAGATCATTGCGCGCCCGGGAATCGCGCTGGACGCGATCACGCGCAGCCAAGCGACGTTCACGCGGCGCGACCTGGCGCAGTTCGCGTTCCGGCATAGCGACGGCAAGGATCAGTTCGACCAGGTGATGAGCGTGGTGCGGACCTCGCCCGAGATGGTGGCGCTCGGCAAGGACGGGCGCGGCGAGGATCGCTTTACGAGCCGCGACATGATCGACACCGAGCAGCGGTTGGAGCGCGCCGGCGATCGGCTTGCCGATCGGGGCGGGCATGGTCTCCCGGCAACGTCTCAATCAAGGGGGCTGGACGCTGCCGGGAGTGGTGGCCTCGCGCTGGGGGACCAGCAACGGGACGCCCTGGCGCATATCACCGGCAAGAACGACCTTGCAATCGTCGTGGGCTATGCCGGCACCGGCAAATCGACCATGTTGGGCGTTGCGCGCGACGAATGGGAGCGCGCCGGGTATCAGGTGCGCGGCGCGGCCCTGTCGGGGATCGCGGCCGAGGGCCTAGAAGGCGGCTCCGGCATCGCGTCGCGCACGATCGCCAGCATGGAATATCAGTGGGACCAGGGCCGCGAGCTGCTAGGCCCGCGCGACGTGCTGGTGATCGACGAGGCCGGCATGATCGGCACGCGCCAGATGGAGCGTGTATTGTCCGAGGCCGAGCGGGCAGGGGCGAAGGTGGTCCTAGTCGGCGACGCCGAGCAGTTGCAGGCGATTGAGGCCGGCGCGGCGTTCCGGTCCCTTGCCGAGCGCCACGGCGCGGCCGAGATCAACGAGGTTCGCCGGCAGCATGAGGACTGGCAGAAGGACGCTACGCGGGCGCTGGCGACGGGGCGCACCGGCGAGGCGATCCGGGCCTATGCCGATCACGGCATGGTCCACGCGGCCGAGACGCGCGAGCAGGCCCGCGCCGAGCTGATCGACACATGGGACGCGCAGCGGCTTGCCGATCCCGACAAGACGCGGATCATCCTCACCCACACCAATGCCGAGGTGCGCGACCTGAACCTCGCCGCGCGCGATCGGCTGCGCGACGCCGGCGAGCTGGGGCAGGACGTGCGCGTGTCGGCCGAGCGCGGCGCGCGCGAGTTCGCGAGCGGCGACCGCATCATGTTCCTCAAGAACGAGCGCGGCCTTGGCGTGAAGAACGGCACGCTGGGCAAGGTCGAGCGCGTGTCGCCCGACAGCATGGCCGTTCGCCTTGACGATGGCCGACAGGTGGCGTTCGACCTTAAGGACTATGCCCATGTCGATCATGGTTATGCCGCCACCATCCACAAATCGCAGGGCGTGACGGTCGATCAGGGGCATGTCCTCGCCACCCCCGGCATGGACCGCCATGCGGCCTATGTGGCGCTGTCGCGGCACCGTGAGGGCGTTCAGCTCCATTACGGCCGCGACGACTTCGCCGACGATCGGCGGCTTGTTCGCACGCTCTCGCGCGAGCGGGCGAAGGATATGGCGTCGGATTATCCCATGTATCGGGACCGCGACGGCGAGGCGCAATCCTTCGCCGATCGGCGCGGCCTGTCGGGCGAGATCCGATTGCCGGATGCGCCCGAGCGCAAGGACGTGGAGCTTCTAGGCCCGCGTGCTGGCACCATGCGCCAGATGGGCGAAGATCCACGCCCGCGCGAGATCGGCGAGGGCCGCGGCGCTGGCGAGGGGAAGGCCGCGGCCGAGCGACAGCCGCGGCGCGGCATGTTCGACGGCTTGAAGCTGTCGGCCGACCCGGCGAAGGCGGCCGAGCCGGCGCAGGGCGGGAAGGAAAAAGCGGCTCCCAAGCGGGGCATGTTCGATGGGTTGAAACTGTCGTCGCGCACGCCGACGCCGGCGAAGGAAGCCCCGGCGCGTGCCGAGCAGGGCCATACCCATGATTTTCGGCGCGCGGTCGAGCGGGCCTCGCGTTCGGCCGAGGCGGTGTTGCAGGCCCGCGCATCGGGCGGGCCGGTATTGGAGCATCAGAAGGTCGCGCTCAGGCGCGCGACCGAGGCGCTGGACCAGATCAGGGCGGGGGCCTCGCGCGATATGGCATCGGCTTTCCAGCGCGAACCCGGCTTGCTCCATGAGGCGGCGGCGGGGCGCAGCGGCCCGATGATGGATGCGATGGCGCAGGAGGCCAAGGTGCGGGCCGATCCGAACTTGCGCGCCGATCGGTTCGTAGAGCGCTGGCAACAGCTCTCCCAGGACCGTGACCGGCTGTATCGCGCCGGCGACATGACGGGCCGCGAGAAGGCGGGCGAGAAGATGGCGGGCATGGCGAAAAGCCTTGAGCGCGACCCGCAAGTGGAATCGATCCTGCGCGGCCGATCGCGCGAGCTGGGGCTTGAGATTGGCCTGAGCCGGGGCCGTGACATGGGCGGCGGCGAGCTGGGTCGCCAGTTGACGCATGAGCTGGGAATCGGCCGCGACCGTGGACTTAGCCGGTAGGGAGAGAAACGAACATGGATGAGGACGAGTATCGCGAACCCCATGCCGGCGACGATCCGGTGGCGGCGTTCGAGCGGTTGCGCGGCGAGGTGTCGTTGCTGCGTCATGCGGTCGAAGGGTTGGCCGCCGCGCGCGAGAATATCGAGTTTCCCGACTATGAGCCGACGCTTGAGCGCACCGAAAAGATATTGGTGGCGCTTGCCCAGCGGATCGACCCCATCGCCAAAAGTCCGCTCCTGTCGATGACGCCGGACTCAATGGCGAGCCAGATCGCAACGGCGGCGATCGGTGCGCGCCGTGAGGACGCGCGGCTTGTCGCCGAGGCGCGCGCGGGGCTGGACCAGGCCGCCCGCGAGATCGGCAACCGGCTCGCATCGGCGCGGCACGGCGACGAACAAAATCGTTGGCTATATGTGATGGCTGCTTGCGGCGCGGTGCTGGGGCTGTTGCTCTATGCCTTCCTTGCCGGCCCGATCGCGCGGGCGACGCCCGATAGCTGGCGCTGGCCCGAGCGCATTGCGACCCGCGTTCTCAATGAGCCTGGCCCGTGGGGGGCGGGGCAGCGGTTGATGCAGGCGGCCGATCCGGAGAGCTGGGCGTTGATCGTCGCGGCCTCGCCGTTGACGGATGCCAATCGCGAGACGGTGCAGAAATGCCGCGAGCAGGCCGACAAGGCGAAAAAGCCGGTGCGCTGCACGATCGAGGTGAAGGTAACGGAATAGGCATGGAGGTTCCCGCCGAATTGGACCGAACGACCTTGCTGGCGCTGATCGACCGGATGGTGCGTGCCGAGGCGCGGGAGAATGCGCCGCCCCAGGCCGAGCGGGGCGAGTGGATGTATGGCAGCGTTGAGCCTCTGGCGTTCACCGAGCCCGACGCGCATGGCTGGATGGCGATCGCGCCCCCTGTCTCGCCCAAACGCTGGATACCGCGTGCGCTGTGCTTCTGGCGCGAGGTCGTGTCGATGGGCGCGAACGTCAGCCTGGAGCAGATGGCGCACCCCGCGCACGCGCTGGCACGCTGGCCGGGGATCGAGCGGGCGGTGCTGGCCTATACGCGAGGCAGCAAATACATTGACGCAATAGCGTAATCATTTCCCGACATTTTATCGGGTGTCTAAGTCGGCTTCCCACCCCCCTCCCAAAGCAAGGAAGAGGCGAACCCTGTCCTCAGCAATCCTGGCATCGGACTGTGCCAGTGCAGCCTCTGCGACGGCGAGATTGCGCTGCGCGTCCAGACGCTCAAGGCCGGTAGCCAGGCCCCCTCGTGAAAGTCGCTCCTGATAAGCGGCGACCTTCCGATTTTCATCACGAGCCAGTTTCAGCCGGGCATTCTCCGCTAGATCCGCACTGTAAGCGGCAAGCGTTGTTTCAACCTCTCGCAGCGCCTCAAGAACCGTTCCATCAAATATGGCCAAGGCGCCACGGGTTACAGCATCGGCCTGTGCTATCCGTGTGCGAGCGACGGCGCGATTGGGAAACTGCCAGGAGATGAGCGGCCCCAAGCTGAAGCGGAACGCAGAGTCGTCAGCGATGTTGCCAAGTGCGGTAGAGGTTGTGCCGAAAGACGCGCCCAGGCTGACGCCTGGGTAGAGTTCCGCAGTTGCAACACCGATACGAGCCGTCGCCGCCGCAAGCTGACGTTCCGCTTGTCGAATATCTGGGCGGCGGCGGATCAGTGCTGCGCCATCGCCGACCGGAATAGCCTGGGCGACAGTCGGAATCCTGGCGCAGTCAGCGAGGTCGGCGGGATAGTCGCGCGGGGCGCGGCCGAGCAATGTGGCCAGGCTGTACAAGGCCGCCCGCCGACTACTCTCAAGCGGTGGTACAGCGGCTTCAAGCTGTGCTAGCAAGGCGCGCGACCGGGCGACGTCAATTTGCGGATAGAGACCCGCGCGCCTGCCACGTTCGGTCAATGCCAGACTGTCCCTTTGCAGACGAATGGAGCGCTCCGCAACCGCGATCCGCGCACCCGTGGCGCAGGCGTCGCTATAGGCATCCACGACATTGGCAACGATCGTCGTTCGCGCCAGATCATACGCAGCTTGTTGCGCATCGGCATCCGCGTCCACAGCCTCGATCGTCCGGCGGATACGCCCAACCACATCGACCTGATAGGAAATGCCGATCCCCGCATCGAACGTCGTGCTCGTGCCGGCCGGCTGGCCTTTACCAAGACTGGACGCTTCTCCAACCGATACACCGCCATCAAGTGAAGTCTGAATGCCGGCTGCGGCACGGGCCTCCTGTGCGATTGCGCGGGACCGCTCGAGATTGGCGACCGCCGCGCGCAGATCGGTGTTGGCCGTGAGCGCCTCTCCGACAAGCGTGTCCAACGCCGGATCGGTGTATAGCTGCCACCAACGGGCCGGTAGTGGCGCGGTGGAAAATGCCGATGTGCCGCCTTCGACAAATGCTGGCGGTTGCTCGGCAACTTTAGCGGGGAGCTCCGGTGGCTTGAAGTCCGGTCCGACCGATGCACAGCCCCCAATGAGCAGCATCGCAGTTGCTGCTACCGCCTGCTTTGCAATCGCTCTCTTCATCGGGCAGCTCGCCGGTCGATAAGTTCGTCGGCGCCGTCGAGTGTCACGGTAACCGTGCGTCCGGCAATCAGGGCGAGACCCGGGGGAACCCTGTCGATCGCAATCCTCACCGGCACGCGCTGCGCCAGACGCACCCAGCTGAAGGTCGGGTTGACGTTGGCGAGAAGAGTTCCGGCAGCGGTCGTGCGCTCACGGTCGTCGATCCCGGCCGATCGTCCCTCGACATGACCCACCAGCGGGCGATCCTCGCCCATCACGCGGATCGTGACGCGCGCACCCGGCGCGATCCGCGACAGCTTGGTTTCCTCGAAATATCCCGCGACATAGTAGCTGTCTGCATCGACCAAGGCCATGACCGGTTGTCCGGCAGTGGCGTAGGCCCCTGGCCGCAAGGAAAAGTTGGTGACGATACCGTTCACCGGTGACCGCACCTGCGATCGTTCGAGATTGATGCGGGCCAGATCGCGATCAGCGATCGCCTGCTCATATCGAGCTTGCGCTTCCTGCGCCTGGGAGCGCCTGTCGTCGCGCTGTTGTCCGGACACGATGTCGCCCAATAATTGGTAGCGCCGTTCCTCCCGTCGCGTCGCCACAAGGGTCGCACGCGCTGTATCGACAGCGGCATCGGCCTGGGCGAGCGCATTGTGCAGGCGCGCCCGATCGACCGTGAAAAGCAGATCGTTTTTGCGGACCAGCTGATTGTCCTTGACGTTGACGGTATCCACCCGTCCCGTCACGTCAGCCGCGAGCGCTACAACATCTGCGCGGATTTTGCCGTCGCGGGTCTGCGGTGCATAGGTGTAGTAAGTGTATAGCCGCCAGAGCACGAGGCCGGCGATCAGCACGACCAGCAGTGTCGCCAAGGGTTTGAGCAGGCGCATAAAGGTTGAACGGTTAAATGTCATGAAGGCCATCATCTGGTGAGCAGGCGCAGCGCAGCAAAAGCTGCACCGGTCAAAATCAGGAAAAGCGCCGTATCGAAGAGAGGGCGGCGCCATATGTAACGGTAGAAGCCGACCCATTCGAGCAGCCTGGAAAGCACGATCCGGGTGGCAAAACCTACCAGCAGGCACAGCAGCAGCGGCGAGATGAAGATACCCGCGACATCGACTTCGCCGATCATGCTACGGGTTTCCAGGCGGGAGCGGCCTCAAACAGAGCGAGGCGCAGGCCCGCAAGCGCCTGCATCGCTCGCATTGCCGGAGCTTCAGTCTTGGTCTGCTGCGACGTCCAGAGATCGGTCAGCGCCGTGTCGATACGGACCAGCAGCCCTGTCGATGGTTGAGATGCGTCAAATTCACCACGTAACTGCACCAACACCTCTTCGGCAGCTTGGCGGCTGTCCCCATCGAGATCGGCGGCTACAAGTTTGAGGTCGGCAGCGTTGAAGCCGACCCGGACCCGTGCAAGTATACGCGCACTGCGCTCGATCTGACCGGTAGCGGCCAGTCTGCTGGTCATGGCAACGACCCTGTCGAGCGCGCGCTGGGTATAGAAAAGCTGATCGCGTCGTGATCTTGCGGTGGTGATCCGGGCTATCTCGCGCTGTTCGATGCGCATGAAGCGTTGCAGCTGGGGGAGTGAGCCCCAATTGCGGAACAAACCGGCCCCGACAAAAGCCACGTAGATGCCGACCAGTGAACCGATGCATCCATCGAGATAGGCGCCAAAATCCAGGGGCGCATAGCGGTCCTGAAGGTTGATGTTGCTCAACGCGAGCGCGAGGCAAAGAATGCCCATCGGATTGGTGGCCGCCCAAACGCCGAGCGGCAGCATGAACATTCCCATCGCTATGGCAAATGTCACAAAGTCGGTGGCAAGGGGTAGCAGCCCGTAACAAAGCCCAGCGCCGAGGGTCAGCGCGATGACGGCATAACGACCGAACATTACGATCGCCTTGCCAGCTTCATCACCGCCACCAAAAAATGCCAGGGCAACCGTGCCTAACAGCACGGCATTGGGACCTTGATGCCAGCCCGTGAGCAGCCAGAGGCTACACAATATCGCGTAGGAAACGACGACGCCGCATATCAGTCGCAAGGCATGATCGACATCGGGGGGAAGAGGCGCCGCACTTACCGTCTCGATCTGGCGCTCGAGACCGCTGTCGAGGATCTCGCGCCCTTCAAGCGCGGCATCCAGTTGCTGTACTTCGCGCCAGACCGCCAGAAGCTCCTGCACCATTGTGGCCAGCGCATCATGGATCAACCCATGCCAGGGTCGTAGTTCGGCCGTGGCCAAAGGCAGATCCCGTATGCGCTCGACACTTGCGGCGGGGAGTATCGCGCCACTGGACAAACAAGCGCGCGCCTCGACCAGAAGCGGTTGCAGCGCATCGCGCTCAGTCGGTGCAAGAGACGCAATACGGTCCGAGATGGCTGATAGGAGCGGAACCATCCGTAGCAGCCGCTCCTGAATGGCGATCGCATATCGCAGGTGCCTTCGCTCGATAATCGGGTCGAAGCGCAGCGTCGCCGTCATTTGTGAAAGCGATGAAATGTCCACGAGGAGCTTGAGCCGGTCATGCTCGCCCTTGGCATCATGCTCATACCCATCGAACACATCCTGGGCCCAGCGCTGCATACTGGGCAGCCATCTGGCGAGACTTGATCGCAAGGTGCCGATCATCGACCCTGGCGAGATCACGGCATCGACAATCGTGATCATCATGATCCCGATGGCGATCTCGGTGACGCGGGTCATGGCCGTCGTGAACATCGACTCCGGATGATCGACGCCCGCGACAGCCACGAGCATGAGGGTGACGGCGAAGAGCTGGAAGCCATAGCTTCGCGGCGTTCGGTCAAGGAACGAAATCCCAAAGCCGATGCTCGCCGTCAGTCCGGCGACGATGATGAGCAGTGTCGGCGCGCTGCCGAACATCGCCGCCATGGTGAGGGAGGCGATGCCAGCGCACAGCGTTCCCATCATTCGGTAGATCGTTTTCGAGCGGATCGCGCCGGACATCGGGTTGATGCAAACACAGCAGGTCACCACCGCCCAATAAGGCTGCCCAAGCCCCATGCGTGCTGCCAATGCGAATGACAGCATCGCGGCAACGAAAAGCTTGACCGCGAATATGAGATTCGAGCCCGATGGCATTACCGATGCTCGCGTTTCTGCTGTAAAAAGGCACCGATCCGGGTTTCGAACGCGCGCAGGACACGGGTAGCGACCTCAACGTCCGCGACTGGTATTCCGTCGAGCATTTGGTTCCGTAGCGCGGCAATCGCCACCTCCATCTTGTCGGCCAGCGCACGCCCTTCCGGTAGGATGACGATAATCTTGGCGCGGCGATCGGCTGTCGAGTCGCGGCGCGTCAGCAGATTGGCTGCTTCAGCCTGATCGAGGATACGAACCATTCCGCCAGGGTTGACACCGACTTCCTCGGTCAGAAGATTCTGCCGAATGCCTTCATCGCCGGCCCTTGAGGTCAGAATGACCGCCGTAGCGAGAGACATGGGTAAGCCAAAGTCAGCCAGTGCGACACCGGCGGCCTGCGCCCAAACACGCTTGATAGGTTGCAAGCCGTTGGTGAACGCAATCAGTTCGGGCGGGGATTTCGCGCTGCTCATTCCCGCCGCTTAGAAGGATACAGAACATAATTCAATAAGCAATAATTGCTACAGCAACGCCTTTGACCCGAAAATTAGAAGTTTTGCATCAAGGACGATGCCGCTGGAAAGTCGTCCCGCCGCCCGTACGAAAAGCTGACACGGATTCACGCGCCGTTCTATGTATGATAATGTCCTTTATCACACACTCATGGCGATCCGATGGAGCCGTTTAAACGGTCCCGAGATCCACCGCCGAAAGGGAGCGATATGGACCAGGACGAGGACACGGCTTTCGCCGACAACTATGCCGAGCGCGACCAGGCCAAGGCGCTGCGCGAGCAGGCCCGCGCGGGCGGCTTGCGCTTCGAGGCGTATCTTACCGGCGATCAGGCCGACTGGCTGTTGGAGCGGATCGAGCGCGGCATGTTCGCCGATCCTTCCGAGGCGGTGTTCGCGATCGTCAAGAACTTCATCGACATGGAGCCGCA
Source organism: Sphingobium faniae (assembly GCA_900100475.1). Classification (GTDB taxonomy): domain Bacteria; phylum Pseudomonadota; class Alphaproteobacteria; order Sphingomonadales; family Sphingomonadaceae; genus Sphingobium; species Sphingobium faniae. The sequence goes on from FMTU01000030.1 coordinate 10,776, forward strand.
CCACGATTTACGCGACGAGCTGCTACGCCGGATATTGGACGGGTCGATAAAGCGCGGCCTTGAGGACGCGGAGGCTGGCCGCGTCCGCGACGCCGACGAGGTGTTCGACGAGCTGCGCCGCAAGATGGCCGCGCCGCGTCCCGCGCCGGCGCGATGGGAGAAGATCGCGCGATGAACCAGCTCGCCCCCCTCCCCGCGCCCGCGCCCGCGCTGGCGTTGCCGGCGCTGATCGCGGCGGCCGACGAGCGCGCGCAGCTTCGATTCCTTGAGTTCTTCGCCGTCACCATCCGCAATCCGCATACACGCCGCGCCTATGCGCGGGCGGCCGGCGACTTCCTGGCCTGGTGCGAGGCGCGCGGCGTCGCCTCGCTCGCCCAGGTGCAGCCGCTTCATGTCGCGGCCTGGGTCGAGGCGCTGGGGCGCGAGCTGGCCGCCCCCAGCGTCAAGCAGCAGCTCGCCGGCGTGCGCCACCTGTTCGACTGGCTGGTGACGGGTCATGCCGTGCCGGCGAACCCGGCCGGATCGGTGCGCGGGCCGGCGCATAGCCAGCGGCGCGGCAAGACGCCGGTACTGGCCCCCGACGAGGCGCGGCGGTTGCTCGACAGCATCGACGTGACCACCCATGCGGGCCTGCGCGACCGCGCGCTGATCGGTCTCATGGTCTATAGCTTCGCGCGGATCGGCGCGGCGCTGGCGATGCGGGTCGAGGACGTGTTCATGCAGAATCGGCGGCTATGGGTCCGCCTGCATGAGAAAGGCGGCAAGCGCCATGAAATGCCCTGCCACCACAATCTAGAGGATTATCTAACCGCCTATATCGACGGTTGCGAGCTGCGCGAGGACCGCAAGGGGCCGCTATTCCGCACGATCGCGCGCAGCACTAAGCGACTAAGCGATACCCCCCTGCCCCAAGCCAACGCCTTCGCGATGGTGCGCCGGCGCGCGGCGGCGGCCGGGATCGGGACGGCGATCGGCAACCACAGTTTCCGCGCGACCGGGATCACCACCTATTTGAAGAATGGCGGCACGTTGGAGACGGCCGCGACGATGGCGAACCATAGCTCGACGCGCACCACCCAGCTCTATGACCGCCGCCCCGATGACGTGACGCTGGACGAGGTGGAGCGCGTGTTGATCTAGGCGGCGAGCGCGGGCGCGCAGGTCCAGCGGTCGCCCTGCCAATGAAACCCTACCCGCTGCGCGTTGCCGATCGCGGGCGGCTCGCCCTTGCGCCAGAAAGCGCGCATCTTGGCCCGATCGTCCAGATGGGCGTCGGCGACGATCGCGCGCGCGGCCTGGATGAACTGCCCATGCCCGAACACATAGGCCAGCGATCCCGCAGGCATGGCGGCGAGGCGCGTTAGCGCCGCCTCGCAGCGCCGTAACAGGGTGCTGAAACTCTCCGCCCCTTCCCCGTCGCAGTAGTCAGGATCGGCCTCGCGCCAATAGCGTTCTAGGTGCGGCATCCGTTCGGCGCTGCGCGTGCCGTTCCAGCGCGCAGGTTGCAAATAGGTGAACTCTTCGATCGGCCACACTTCCACCGGCACGCCTGGAAAGCGCGCGATCGTCGGCGCGGCCGTCTGCCGGGTGCGGGTATAGGGCGAGGTGACGATGAGCGCGGGCGCTTGCGTCCAGCTCGCCGCGACCGCGCGCGCCTGTTCGTGGCCGCGCTCCGTCAGCGCGATCGTCGCGAGATCGTGGCAGGGCACGCCGGCGTTGCCGGTGTTTTCGCCGTGGCGGATGAAGATCGCTCTCATGTCCGGTTAGGCGGCCCGGTATAGCCCATTGCTGGCTTCCCAGCCCCGGCACGCCAGCAAGATTGGTTTCGGCACCTTCTTTTCGCCGTTGGAGTAGTAGGCGACCATGCGGCGCGAGACGCCAAGCGCATCGGCCGCCTTCGACAGCGACAGCGCATGGCGCAGCCGCCATTCGAGGAAGGCGCGCACATCGCCATGCCCGGTTGCCGACAGCGTTTCGAGCCACAGCATGTCCGCGCCCAGCTCCGCACCCGAAGGCCAGGCCAGGCTATGACCCCAATCGCCCACTTCGACCTTGGCGAACTCGCCCGGATCGCGCAGCGCGGCAAAGGCGCGATCGGCGAGGACCGCGCCAAGATCGAGATCAGCCGCCGTCCCTTCCGACCAGGACAGATGCAGCGATGACGGCCCGGTCGCGCGCACGGCGGTAATGGTGCGGGCCTTGTCGGTGATGTTCATCCGTTCAACTCCTGCCACGTCTGCATGAGCAAAGCCTGATTAGGCCGCGCCCATTCCAATGCGTCCTTCAAGACCGCCGCCGACACGGTGCCCACGATCACGTCAAACGATGCAATCGCCACCGAGCAGCGGAAATCCGGGCCTTCGATGTGGAAATGCGGCACGCCATGATCGCGGCCATAGACGGCAATTTTCCAGCGGGGACCGCGAAACATCGTGACCATGCTTCAATGTAGTGCAAAGGTTGCACTAGTGCAAGGCTGATAGCCAAAATGATCTAAGCGCCTGGCGCTGGCACCGTGGCCCTACTCGTTGCGCTCCCCAAGCCCGCAAGCGGTCCTGGCCCAAGGTTCCGGCCCACATGGCGGGCGAGATCGCGTGCGCGGATCTCGCGGCACCCTCGCCGATTACCGGCGATGTAGGCGATCGGGCGTCCAGCCTTCAATTCGTCGCCGGGTTCCGGCGGCCGATCAGGCACCTTGTCGAGAATGCGGTCGAGATCACCCACCGCACGACCTTTGGAGCGCCGCGCGAAAAACTCGGCCGCCGTTTCGGGTCGATCAATCGTCATCATGGAGATCAGACATAAGCGCCTCAACGCTGGTGAAGCGCACGCCCTTGCCAGCTTCCAGTTCTTCGATCGCATCGCGCGTAGCAGCGCGGCCCATCAACTCGGCCTCCAACTTCGCCTTATGGGCCTCATTACGCGCGCGGCGCTCGGGACTCCAATCTTTCATAAGATCGGAAAAGGGGCGATGGCCGGCCATTCTATCAATCCTTCTAGGTGAGAATCTGGATGCCGCGCCGCTTCACCAGCGTCAGCAAGGCGAGCGCCGCGCCAGTCGGCCGCATCGTGCCGGCCTCCCAGCGCTGGACCGTGCGCTTGTGCGCCCACAGCAAGCGCGCAAACCCGGCCTGGCTCAAACCGCTCTCCTGGCGCACCGCCGGATTTCGGCCGCCTCCATCGGTGGATAAAGGATTTCGCCGTTTCGATCAGTCCCCGTCATGGTCGTTCATCCCGGCCATGCCGGCTGCTGCGCCGGCTTCGGCGATGGCGTCGTTGATTTCCTCGATCGTGAACCGCGCGCCGTTGCCCTTCACTATCCCGCGCAGGTCATCCCACGAGCTTTTGCGCGGTGCCGGCGGCGCGATGCCCGCCGCCGTCGCGGCGGTCATCAGGTCATCCAGCGAGAATCTGTTAAACTTCCCGCGCAGGAGGTCGTTGAGGCGGGGCGGCGTCAGCCCGAGCCGCTTGGCGGCCTCGCCCAGCGGCACGTCCCACGACTTCACCCGCGCGGTGATGCCCCGCATCAGGTCCGCGCGCGTCCTCAACTCCGTCGCCTCCTCCGGCGTGTCGGCGATTGCGTCAAAGACGCAGGCGAAGGTTTCGACCTTCATGTCGTCGGCGTTCATTGCCCTGCCTTCCAAACGTTCGGCCGTCGAGCCGATTACTCGAACAGTTCCGAATGGGTTCCCGCGCGCACGAAGTTCACCAGATTGCCCTCAATCGTGTAGATCAGCAGGAAATCGCCGCCGATATGGCACTCGCGATGATCGCTCCAATCGCCCTTGAGGGCGTGGTCCAGCCATTCCGGGCCAAGCGGCGCATCGTTGGCGATGAGCAGCATCATCGCTTCCTTGAGCTGGTTCATGTTGTAGCGGCCGCTGCGCGACAGCCGCTCCCAATCCTTGACGAACCGCTTTTCGTAGGATGCCTCTCTTGGGAACGAAGCCCGCTTACTGCTGGCGGGCTTCTTGGTCGAGGGCATCGAACAGTTCCTTGGGATCGGTGAAGCGCGCACGACGCGCCTTCATGGTCGCGCGGGACGATTCGATCGCGGCGCGCGTCTCGGCGTTGGGCACCTTCAGCTCGAACGGCAAGGCATGGTCCTTGGCGACCCGCGTAAGCGTCATGCGGACCACATCGGAAACCGTCAGCCCCAGCTCGGCTAGGACGGCGGCGGCTTCATCCTTCAATGTTTCGTCGATGCGCGCACGCACGAACGCGGTAGCAGCCATTGGAATCTCCCTAGTCAGACGAACGATGTAGCTCATTTGAGCAACAATTTCAATCTAGGCGAGGAGACTGCGCCTGCCGCTGCGCGGCACCGTGGCTCTACTCGCTTCGCTCCCCAAGCCCGCAAGCGGTCTTGGCCGAAGGTGACGACCCACATGGCGGGGCCGAGATCGCAAGCGGATCTCGGGCATGGTGCCGGCGTGCGCCGGCATGATGTTCGTTCGCATGGGGAAAGGCGGTCCCGGCCGCCTCTCCCCAGCAACGGCAATCAGCGGGACCGGGTTGGCGCGAAGCGCCCGCCCGCACCACTCCCGCAGATTCCCGCTGCCCCCCTCTCTCGCCGGCTGCTCCGCGCGAACTCGGGAGCGATGGCCGCAGCCATCGCCCCGCAGGGCGATTTGAAGGGAGTAGAAGGTATGGAACAGGACAACCGGGAAAGCTGGCTCAATCGGGTGGCGGCGGGCATGGCCCCCTTGTTCGCGGCGTTGGACGCTCCCCTGCCCGCGCGTATCCGCGTGGCGATCGGCTTCACCAGCTCGGGCCGGAAGGGCAAGGCGATCGGCGAGTGCTGGGATAACCGGCTGAGCGCGGACGGGCATTTTGAAATCTTCATCCGGCCCGACCTCGCGCACGCGCCTGACGCCATGCCGGCGCAGATCGCGGCCATCCTCGCGCATGAGCTGGTCCATGCCGCCGTCGGCATCCCGGCAGGGCATGGGAAAGCGTTTAAACGGATCGCGCTGGGGCTGGGGCTCGTCGGGCCGATGCGCGCCACCACCCCCGGCGAGGCGTTTCTTGCGGCCGTCGCGCCGATCTTGGACGCCGTTGGCCCCCTCCCCCATGCCCGTCTCGACACCGATGGGGAGTCGACCGCGCCGAAGAAGCAGAAAACCCGGATGCTCAAATGCGAGTGCGCGACGTGCGGCTATACCGTGAGGACCGCGCGCAAATGGCTTGAGCTGGCCGGAGCGCCGCTTTGCCCGATCGAGGATCACGGCCGCATGGAGCATGAGCCGCTGGACGACGGCAGCGAGGATGAGGGCGGCGACGACGGCTAGACCGCCCTCCCCTCCCCGCAATTCGGGGTTTCATTGACGCTGCGCGCCAGTTCGGGGTTTCGTTGACGCAACCGGAGCAAGCCAGTATGACCACATGCAAACATGCGATCATGTAAGGATATTCACATGCCAACAATCGCGATCATCAGCCAGAAGGGCGGCGCGGGGAAAACCACCCTCGCCTTGCACCTGGCCGCCGCCGCCGAGGATTCCGGGCATACCGCCCTTGTGATCGACGTCGACCCGCAGGCGACGGCGAGCCAGTGGGCGGCATGGCGACAGGATGCGCCCCCGGTCGTGATCGACAGCGCGCCCCCTCGCCTTGCCGCCAAGATCGAGCAGGCGACGGGCCAGGGCGCGGCGTTCATCGTAATCGACACCCCGCCCCACGCCGACAGCGCCGCCAGCGCCGCCGTCGAGGCGGCCGACCTAGTGTTGATCCCTTGCCGCCCCAGCGCGTTCGATTTGGCGGCGATCAAGACGACCGCCAGCCTTGTGAAGATGCGCGGCAAGCCTGCTTTCGTGATCTTCACGGCGGGAAGCCCGACCGCGCCGCGCATGTATGACGAAGCCGCGCAGCTCGTGCAGGATTATGGGCTTGACGCCTGCCCCCACCATATCGCGGATCGCGCCGCCTTTCGCCACGCGGCGGCCGAGGGCAAGACGGCGATGGAGATCGAGCCGAGCGGCAAGGCGGCCGATGAGGTGCGCCAGCTTTACAAGTGGACATGCGAGCATGTAAACATGCAAGCATCTAGGAAGCGGAGGGCCAACGCATGAGCCGGAAGGGATCATTGCTCGCATTGCGGGATCGCGATGCAGCGCCAGCGCCGGCGATGGTCGAGCCGGAGGGGAGGGCGGCCGCGCCGATCGCCCGTGGCACTGGCGCAGGCTCCGGCAGCGGATCGAGCAGCAACCCGGTTGCGCCGAGCCGTCAGGGCAAGAAGGCCATGACGGGCTATTTCAGCCCGGAAATGTCCTTCGCCATGCACATGACCGCCCGCAAGCACGGCATGAGCCTACAGGACGCGATGGCCGAGGCGTTCAACGACTGGCTTCGCAAGATGGGGGAAAGCCCTGTAGGCAAGTGAGCATGTCCACATGCAAACATGCGGGTAAGTAAACATGGCCGCTTGCCCGCATAGAGCAGGGGATCAGCGTAGTGGTTTGCGTTCGTGCCGTTTCTTGCAGAAGCCGAGGAAGGCCCCGGCAGGGCTTTTGAGTTCGGGCTTGCCCATGTCGTGCCACCACGACACCCATTCGTCATAGAGCGCATACACGTCATAGCCTGGCGCGGCCGTCTTGGCGTCGTGCATGGTTTCCGGGTCGATATAGGGCGCATCGTCGCCGGCGCTGGCGACCGGATCGGGCTTGGATTTGAGGCCCGAGCGGTTGCGGAACAAGATCACGTCATCATCCATCGTCACCGCATAGTCGGGGAAATGGCCGTGATCGGCGTCATGCTCGCAGACCTTCTTGACCAAGGCCCGGAACACTCGGAGCGGGCTGTTCGAGCCGCATTTCTTCTGTAGCAACTCTAGGCCGATCTTCCATTCGTCCTTCACGCCGCAATGCTTGCGCGCCAGTTCATACATGCGCCGCTCGAACGGCTTGCGGAGCCGGAAATAGTCGCGGTGGAGCGTCAGGACGTTCTTGCTGATGACCGAGCGATAGACCCAATCCGACAGGGTGATTTCGAGATCGAGCATCCGGCCATCGAACGTCTTGCGCGTGATCTTGGCCTCTTCGATCAGGCCGAAAATCCGCGTTTCTTCGACACCGCCCGTTTGAATATTGGTCCGCACCGTGGTCCCGCGCAGGCGGGTGAGGGCGTCGGCCATCAGTCGATAGCCTTCGCCGCTGGTTTGCCGGTTGGTGGCGACGAGCATGTCATAGGCTTGCAGGCGCACCGTGCGGCTAGGTTGCTCGCCCTGGTTCATCTTCGCGACGAGCTGCGAAATGCAGTAGATCAATATGTCCTTGTCGTGGATCGTCGCCAGCCCCTTGCCCGAGGGGATAATCTCGATGACGTTGCCGTTATGCTCGTAGCGCCGCGTCCGGTTGTCGGGCTTGGTCGAGAGCGAAAACACCGGATGCTCCATTGAGGCCATGTCATCCTTGGGGATGGCGTCCAGCACGTCGCAGATGAACAAGTCCTGGTTGGGATGGCGCACCGGCAGCAGCGGCGTGCGATCGTCGCCGTCCACGGCCGAGACCGGCGCGGCGATCGGCGCGTCAAACAGGGAAGGGGAGGGGTCTATCGTCATTTCACTAACGCTAGGGCTACTATCGTCATTTCACATACGCAAGCGGATTATCGTCATTTCAGATTCACCGCCGCGCTATCGTCATTTCGATTACGCTTGAGCGCGGCAGGGAAGGCCTGGCGCTATCGTCATAGTGGATTCGCCTTTTCGTCACTCTGGATTCGCTTTTTCGTCAGAGCGGATTCACCGCGCGGCAAATTTCTGCCAAAAAAGCGAGGATTTCTGCGCCTTTCCGGGCAGGCCGAATTTCCGTAACACATCACTAAACCCATATTTTAACACTAGGCTGACCTGTGGATAACTTCAGCGGAAGATTATGACGAGAGGCTGGATCATCGTGGTTTCACCCACCAGCGTCCCGCCAGATCGGACAGCTTGTCCCGAAAATCGGGACAACGGCAGCGCGACTCACCAGCGCCGCGCTTCAGGCACAATCAGAAAGAAGAAAAACACCGCCTCTTGGGGCTTCGCCCCGCCGGCTCGCGGCCTTCGGCCGCCCCGGATCGCTTTAGCGATCCTCCCACCCGGCATCCCCATGATGAGCCGGCTTCGCCGGCACGCTTTTTGTTAGAAAGGGGATCGTTTAAACGCTGCGCCTCCATCGCAGCCACAGCGCCAGCGGCACCGTCGCAATTGGCTTTCCAGAAAAGCCAGGCGGATAGGACAGCGATCAATCCGAGAGGGCAGGGCAGGCGGAAATGTCGCCACAGGCGCGATTTCCGGGCCGCTGGGCCTCATTTCAGACGTTCGGCAAGGTCGGGGAGGGTTCGGCCGGCATGGCGCTCTACGGGCTTCCCAGGCGGCTGATTTTTTGGAAAGCTAGATCCTCGCGGG
>FMTU01000059.1 GCA_900100475.1 Sphingobium faniae
TCTGTCGCGGATAGGCGGACAGGCGGCGAAGCATCGCCGAAGCGGTGGCGGTGCCGGTGCGTATCGATGTGGCGAACCGCAGCAGTTCATCCCAATGCGCCGCGACATGACCCAATGCGATCGGTTCGGCCGTCATGCCGGCAAGCAAGGGGCCGGCTTCCTGGCCGGGAAGGAGGTGCAAACGACGCTGCTTGATGTCGCGCAGGCGCGGCGCGAAGCGGTAGCCGAAGAAGGGCATAAGGCCGAACACATGGTCCGATGCACCGCCTGTATCGGTGTAGTGCTCCTCGATTGTCAGGCCGGTCTGCTGATACAGCAAGCCATCCAGCACATAGGGAGCTTCGCCGGCGGTCGCCGCGATTACCCGGGTCGCGAAGGGGTCATATCGATCCGAGACATGGGTGTAGAAGGCAACGCCCGGTTCGTTGCCGCTGCGCGCGTTGATGTCGCCGATTGCGGCGCCACGGCCCCCGGCATGGAATTGCTGTCCGTCGCTCGACGAGGTGGTGCCGTCTCCCCACAGCGCGGCGAGCGGCATGGCGCGATGGGCGTCGATCAGCCTTCCCAGCGCTTCACCATAGGCGGCCTCGCTGATGTGCCAGTCGTGGAGATGGGCGAGCTGGCGCAGGCTTGCGCCTCGGCAGGTTTCCGCCATGCGTGTGAGGCCGAGATTGATGCCATCGGCAAGGATGACGGTGAGCAGCGCATTGCGGTCGTCGGCCTCCCGGCCCGAACGCCGATGGATGAAGCATTCGCTGAACCCGGTCCAGGCATCGACCTCAAGCAGGAGATCGGTGATCTTCACGCGCGGCAGTCGGTCATAGGCAGCGCGACGGGCAATCTCGGTGGCGGGTGGCGTTGCCGCTTTCAGCGGCGAGATGATAAGGCCGCTTTCGTCAAGCCTGACCTGGGGCAGCTCGCCCTGTCGGGCGAGGACCGTCACCTGTTCGATCGCCGTGTCGAGCCTGGCGCGCCTTTCCTCGATATGACGATCGAAGTCCGTTTCGATGGCGAGCGGCAACGGCCCCTTCTCGCGAAGCGCGTCGAAGGTGGCCGGCGGGATGAGGTAGCTATCGAAATCGCGGAACTGGCGGCTTCCCGAGACCCATATGTCTCCCGCTCGCAACCGCTCCCGTAGCTGGGACAAGGCGCATAGTTCATAGGCGGCGCGATCGACGATGCCGTCCCGCAGGACGAACGGCCGCCATGCGGAGGGCACAAAGCGCAGCGGCACGCGATCAGGCAAGCGCCGTTTGCCGGTCCGGTATAGCTCCGCGATGATGGTAAGCGCCGACAGGAGTCCCTGCACCGCACCGGCGCCGCGAAATTCGAAGGTGTTGAGAAAGGCACCGGCAAAGAGCTTCACCGTGCGATGCCGCTCGATCAATTCAGCGGTGCGATCGACGGTTTCCGGTCGCCCGAGTACTTCGGCCCGCGCGACCGCCACGGCGAAGCGCTGCCAATCCAGCGCCTCGATCTGCGCCAGAGAGTCCACACCGTTGGTGCGCGCTTCGATGAGAATGCGGCAAGACCCTGTGAGCGTCCGGAGATGGCCTTGCAACTCGCGCACCGTCTTGAGGGCTTTGTCACGGGTCCGGTTCTCGGCGCGACGCGACATGCTGCCCAACAGCTTGTCGAACATCGTCAGGGTGGCATCGGTCAGGCTTTCCTCAAGACGGATGCCCTGCGCCGCCAGCGTCGCATGGCGGCGCAGGGCATTGAGTTCGCCAAGGTGCTGGGGTGTGATCCGGCTGCCTTCGTCCGCCAGCCTGTCAAAAGTCAAAGCCGGGATCATGTCGGCACGGGCGCGATCGAGATCCAGCGCGCGGATATGAGTGAGCCGTTCGATCAGGCGTAGGATGTTGCGCGCTGCCGGCGACTGTGGTGCATTGCGCAGCCAGGATAGCCATGTCGCGGCTTGCCCTGTTCGTCGGGCCAGCAGATCGTCCAGCCCCTGCAGCGTATCGGGCCGCAGGCCGTTCGTGAGCACTTCATAGGTAAGCTGTTCGGCCTGCTGGCGAGCACGCCGGAGTACCGCTTCGAGAACCGATGAAGAAGGCAGGAGGATCTGCCGGCGCCGAAGTTCGTCAACGATGACCCCCGCCATCTGGCCGGGGTGGACGATGGTCTGTGCGATCGGGATCGAGAATGCGACAACTTCGTGGAAAGCCTTGCGGTCGAAAATCCTGAACCCGTGCGATCGTCGGATTTCAACGAGATGTTCGCGACGGGTCTGGTCCCGATGGGCATAGTCCGCGAAGGCTTCGGGCGCGACGCCGAGTTGCTGCGCCACATAGGCGAGCACAGGAGCGGGCGGGACTTCACCCGCTTCCAGCGCACGGCCAGGCCATCTCATATAGAGTAGGAGCATCGCGTAGCCGAGCCGGGTGGCATCGCCGCGACGGCGGCCGACAATTTCCAGGTCGTCACCGGTCAGCGTATAGTGCCGCGCAATCTCGCGCTCATCGAGCGGCGCGCCATAATGCCCTGCCCAGATTTCCGCGCTCACCAGTCGCCGTCTCGCCAAGCACTATCTCCTTCCGCGTCCTTGTCCGTCAGACGGTCCTCTGGCGGCCAGCAGGAATATGTCCGTTAACTCTGGACCTATAACGGCGATTCGGACAAGATCAGATAATGATGGGAAAACGGACAGGATTGGGCTGCATGTGGCGTTGATCGGCTATGCGCGCGTCTCGACGGCAGACCAGAAGCTCTCACTCCAGCTCGACGCGCTGAACGCGGCCGGGTGCGACCGGATATTCGACGATCACGCATCTGGTGCAAAAGCCGATCGGCCCGGCCTGGCCGAGGCGCTCGCCTATCTGCGCAGCGGCGACACGCTGGTGGTTTGGAAACTCGACCGTCTTGGGCGCTCGATGAGCCATCTGATTGAGAAGGTCGGCGAGCTAGCGACGCGAGGTATCGGGTTCCGCTCGCTCACCGAGAACATCGACACCACCACTTCGGGCGGGATGCTGGTGTTCAACATCTTCGGCTCGCTTGCCCAGTTTGAGCGCGATCTGATCCGGGAGCGCACCCATGCAGGCCTCAAGGCCGCTCGCGAGCGAGGTCGCCCCGGTGGGCGGCGGCCAGTGGTCACACCTGACAAGCTCCGCAAGGCGCGCGAACATATCGCTTCCGGCCTCACAGTTCGCGAGGCCGCCGCGCGCCTCAAGATCGGCAAAACCGCCCTCTACAAAGCCCTCGAAGCCACGGAGAAGAACACAAAGTCCCAGCGTTCCCGGTCCGTTCGCTCTTAGCGTGCAGATAAGTCACTTTCGTGCAGTCACCCC
>FMTU01000031.1 GCA_900100475.1 Sphingobium faniae
CCCCGTCACGAAGGCAATAGCCGCCATGCCGTAATCGTTCCCTATCGTCTCGGCGTCCTGCTCGACCGGCAGGACCAGGCGCATCGCGACATGCTCGACGCCATCCGCCTTGGCATCGCCGAATGGCGCGCGTCGGGTGCTCTTGATCGCGAGATCGACCTCATCGTGCGCGAGGTGAAGGACGCCGTGGACGGCTCTGCGCTCGACCTCGCCGACGAATGGCGCGCGCTGTTCGAGCATGAGCCGATCCTGGGCATGATCGGCCCGTTCGGCGACATGAGCGGCGCGGCCGTGCGCCCGCTTGTCGAACAGGGCCGTCTGACCACCGTCACGACCAGCGCCGACGACCGCTTTACCGGCCATTATTGTTTCCAACTGACGGTCGATCATCCCGTCGACATCGCCCATCTGCTGCTGCGCCACGCCCGGGCGCAGGGTTGCGAGCGCCCGTTCCTCGTGCGTGAGGCGGGGCCATGCGGCGCGCGCGTGGAAGCCGCCTACCGGCAGGCAGCGCGGCAGGACGGCTGGACCCATGTCGACGTGGTCGAGCGGGACGATCATTTCGACGCTCGGCTGGCGCGCGGAGGTGCGCTCGGCTGGGACGCGCTCCTCTATTATGGCGGGGCGGCGCATGCCGCCGTCGACGCCGCGCTGCGCGCCGCCGGGCTGGACCCCATGCGCCTGACCGGGACGGAGATCGACCGCGCGCATCCAGTCCATGGCGACGCCGCCGCGCTGGAGGGCTGGATCGGCCTTGCCGTCGTCCACCCCGGCAATCGCCGTTTCCAGGCGTTTCGACGCGCCTTTTCCGATCAATATGGCCGCGACGGCGGCCATGCCCGCGCGGCGCAGGGCTATGATATCGGACGCATGATCGGCCGCGTGCTGGTTGATATACGTCCACCTTCTTCGGAAGGATTGCGCGACGGTCTCGACCGCATCCGCATGATGCCGGTCGCGACCGGCGCGCCCGGCACGGTGGCCAGCTTCACCCGATACGACCGGCGCGCATTGAAGAATAATCCCCTTGCGCTGGCGATCGTGCGCGACGGCGCTGCCATGCCGCTCGCCCGGCCGGCGTCGGCGTCGGCATAAGGATTTGGGAGAGGAATGATGCAGAAAAAACCTCCCTATCGCGTCGTGCAATGGGCGACCGGCAAGCTGGGCGCGGAAAGCCTGCGCCAGATCATCGACCATCCCGACATCGAACTCGCCGGCCTGTTCGTCTATACCGACGGAAAGGTCGGCAAGGACGCCGGTGACCTGTGCGGGCGGCCGGAAACGGGGATCAAGGCGACCAATCGGATCGAGGAGATCCTGGCGCTGGAGGCGGACGCCGTCTTCCACATGCCGACGCTGGAACCCACGCCGGACAACAGCGACCGGGAAGTTATCCAGTTGCTCGAATCGGGCAAGAGCGTGCTCTCCCTGCGCGGTTATTTCAGTCCCGGCTGGCAGGATCCGGTGCGGGGCGCGCGGCTGGAGGCGGCGGCGAAGAAAGGGGCGGCGGTGCTGCACGGCACGGGCATCATTCCCGGTTTCATCTTCGACCGGGTCGGGCCGTTCCTCTCGGGCTTCTGCACGGCGGTCAGGGGCCTTCACCTCAACGAATATTTCGACCTGCGCATGCGTCCCTGGCGCACCGTCCACGACGTCTGCGGCCTTGGTCACAGGCCGGGCGTCATTACGCCGCGGCATGGCGCCTGCGTCACGCTGACGGAACTTTATTCCGAAATGTTCCACCGCATCGCCGCGATGACCGGCACGACCTGCGGCCCGATCACGCTGGATGTGGAAGCGATCATCACCGAAGAGGAACTGGTCATCAAGACCGGCACGATTCCCGCCGGCACGGGCAAGGCGACGATCTGGCACTGGAGCGCAACCCTTGCCAACGGCATCGAACTGCATCTGCGCTCGCACTGGCATGTCGGCGAGGTCGAAGGGTGGGACAAGCGCAACGTCTGGATCTGCGAGGTCGACGGCGAACCCAATTTCCGCGCCGAGATGGTGCTGGAACATAGCGGCGCGGACGGGCTGACCGACCGGGGCTATGATCCCAACGGCCGGGCGCTTGGTGCGACCTGCGTCAACGCCCTGCCCGAAGTGATGCGGGCGGAACCGGGCCTGTTGCTGCCGCCCTCCTTCGCCCATTACCGTCCCCGCTTTTCGGCAGAGGATTGAAAGCCATGGCGTCAGACGCAAACAAGCCGCTCGACAATCCGCGCCGCCCGACGGTCGTGCCCTGGCGCGTGGGCATGCTGATCGATTGGGCCTACGCCACCCAGCCGATGATCGACTTCGTCGATGCGGCGAAGCTGGCGGTGGAGCAGGCGCACGTCGCCGGCCAGATCGACCGGCCGGTCGAATGGGTGGAGCGCAAGCTCTATGGCGGACCCAACGCCGCGACGCTCGACGTGCTGGAGGCGTTTCGCGACCTTGTCTATAATCAAAAGATATTGGCCGTCATCGGCCCGTCGCTGCCCGACGACATGGCTGCCTGCGCCTCCGATTTCGACAGGGCCGGCGTGCCGGTGCTGTCGATGGGCGGTACGTTGAGCCTTTCCAGCCCCTATCTGTTCCAGGTGCCCAACGGCAGCTATGTGGACGAGATCCGCATGATCGTGAACCATGCGAAGGCGGCGGGCCTGACATCCATCGCGCTTATCCGCGACCAGACGATGATGGGGGAGGAATATAGCGCCACCTTCTCCCTTGCCATGCGTGAGGCGGGGCTGAAGATCGCCGGAACCTACGGCATCAACGCATCGCCCAGCATGGATGAACTGCGCGGAGCCGTCAGCGCGATGCAGGCGACGCGGGCCGACGCGCTGATGATCATCACCGTCGCGATCCACCGCCATTTCGTCGCGGCGATGCGCGAGGTCGGCTGGAATCCGGCCAAGCTGATGGTGTGCAATTTCGTCGCCGCCATCCCTGAATTCGACGGCCCCGAAGCGTTTGAAGGCTGGGTCGGCGTGGATCAGTTTGATGAGGCCAACCCGGTTTTCGCGCGGATGGTCGACGATTTCGAAACGCGCTACGGCCGGCGCGGCGGCCACACCTATATGGCGATCGGCTACGATATCGGCCGGACGCTGGCGCGGGGCCTGTCGATGATGGCGCCTTCCACGCCGGACGGCCTGCGCGCGGGACTGGAAAAGGTGCGCCTGCTTCCCGCCGCCGCCGGTGCGCCGGGCACGGTCATCAGCTTCGCGAAGAACCAGCGGCGCGGCTATAATGGCGATTATCTCGTCCGCCGCACGGTGAAGGATGGCGTCAACCAGGTGATCGGCGGCATGCTCGATCATCTGCGGGGTTGATCGCGATGCCGCGGGAACGTGCGGCGGCCGAACCCGTCTTTCGCCCCGAATGGCCGATCGTCGACGCGCATCATCATCTGTGGGACGGCCATCTGCGCGGGTCGGGCCTGGCGGTCGAGGTTGCTGTCTATGAGGCGGAGGATTTCCTCGCCGACATTGCCGCCGCCGGCCATCGCGTGATCGCGAGCGTTGCGGTCGAATCCTTCGCCCATTATGGCGCGCACGGCCCGGTCGGCGAAACCATGCATGCCGACGCGGCGGCGCGGGCGCATCCGGGCATCTGCAACGCGATCGTCGGCTGGGCCGACATGCGCGGCGGCGACGCTCTCATCCGCCTGCTCGACGCGCATCAGGCGGCATCGCCCCGGCTGCGCGGCATCCGCCATTCGGCCGCCTGGGATGCCGACCCCGCCGTCACCTTCGCCACGCTGGCCGCCTATAGCGGACGGGACATGATGGCCGACCCCGCCTTCATCGCCGGTGTGCGCCACATGGGGGAGCGCGGCCTCGTCTTCGAAACCTTCATCACCCATGCCCAGTTGGGGGAGGCTGCGCGGCTTGCGCAGGCCGCGCCCGACACGGCCATCGTCATCGACCATGTCGGCATGCCCCTCTCGCTGGGCGGCTATGGCGCGCGCCCGCAAGCCGTGCGCGCGACATGGGAAAGCGGCATGGCGGCTCTCGCCCAATGTCCCAACGTCCATATCAAGCTCGGGGGCCTCACCATGCCGACGACCTTGCCGGGCAGCGAGGCGAACACGCGCACGTCGGACGGCGCATGCGCCGCGATCAGCCCGTGGATGAATCCTGTCATCGCGTTGTTCGGCCCGGATCGCTGCCTGTTCGAAAGCAATTTCCCGGTCGAAAAGCGCGACTGCGACTACCGGACCTTGTGGAACGCCCTCAAGAAGATCGCGGCAGGGCATGGGGATGACGCGGCCCGCGCCATGCTCGCTGACAACGCGCTGCGCCTCTATGGCATCGCGAGGCCCTCATGATGTCCGACCGCCGGGCGCATTCGACTACATAGCCATCGGCGGCGGCTCCAGCGGCGCGGTGGTCGTGAACTGGTTGATGGAGGGTCCGGCCTGCCAGGTGCTGTTGATCGAGGCAGGCCGCGACGCGAGCCGGTCGAAACATTCTGTTCCTTCGCGGCCGGTCAGCTAAGCTGGCCCGATATGGCTGTCGATGGCGTGGGACAATTGTTGCTCGCATGATGAGCGGACGGGACCCAAGGCTCCCCTCCTTCGTTGCCGCCCTGCGCCCGACCCGTGGACATGCGGGCCGCTGGCTGGCTTTTTGACGACTCCGCGACCGCGCAATGTGCGCGGCCGCCAACATAAGGACGATGCAAGATCATGGACATGGATTTCCACCTGATGCGCTTCGAATGGGCCGGCGGCCCGTCTCATATCGGTGCGGGGGTCGCGCGGGTCGCGCGAACAGCCGAAGCGGTCGGTGTGAAGACGCTTTCGCTGATGGACCATTTTTTCCAGATGGAGGCGATGGCCCCCGCCGAAGACCCGATGCTGGAGGGCTATACCGCGCTCGGTTTCATCGCCGCGCTGACGCAGCGGCTGCGGCTGCGGCTGCTGGTGACGGGCGTCACCTATCGCCATCCGGGCCTGCTGGCGAAGATCGTGACCACGCTCGACGTGCTGTCCGCCGGCCGCGCGGAACTGGGGCTGGGCGCGGCCTGGTATGAACGCGAACATAAGGGGCTGGGCGTCCCCTTCCCTCCGATCGCCGAACGGTTCGAGCGGCTGGAGGAAACGCTGCAAATCTGCCTTCAGATGTGGAGCGACGACAACGGTCCCTATGATGGCGCCTATTATCGACTTGCCGAAACGCTTTGCTCACCCCGGCCCGTGTCCGCCCCCCGGCCGCGCATCATGATCGGTGGCGGGGGTGAGAAGAAGACGCTGCGCTTCGTCGCGCAATATGCCGACGCCTGCAATTTTTTCGGCGAGCCCGCGCAGGCCGCGCACAAGATCGACGTGCTGCGCGGCCATTGCGACGCGGTGGGCCGCAACATCGCGGAGATAGAGATCACCGCGCTGATCCATGCCCAGCCCGACTGGAGCGCCGACGACGTGACGCGCGCGGCGGAGGCCTATGCCGCCGTCGGCGTGCAGACGATCACCGCAACCGCGATCGGCCCGGACCCGGCAGCCATGCTGGAGGGCGCATTCGGCAAGGCGATCGAGCGGCTGAAATCGGTTGAACCGCGCCCGCTCTGACGCGGGACAGGCGTCAGAGCTCAAGATATAGGAAAGATCAATCCTTTCCACTCAACATCCTGTTGGCCGCTTCCTCCCGCATCGAAGCGGGCGACGTCATAGGCGCCCAGCACCGAGCGGCCATGATTGATGAAGCGGCGTTCGTCGTCCAGCGCCGTGTCGCCCACGGCGGGAGAAAGAAATGCGGCGCGCATCTGTTCCACAGAAGCCCAGTTCGATTGGGCGGCGCCGATGAAATCGCTGATCCCGATGTGCAGCGCGTTCGCGATCTTCGCGCTGACGTCGGCATCGGCATGGAGTTGGCGGTAGCGACGGGTTTCAGCGGTGGTCTTTCGTCCCTTGACGGCCAGCGCGCCATGCTCCTCGAACCAATGTCGCCGGAACTGCGCGGCTGACATCCCTGGAAGGGGGCGCAGGGCAAAGAGATTGAGCAGCGGCATGTCAGGGCCAGGGAGAATGGTGTGGCAAATCCCCGCAATCACTACGCTGTCGCCGGTGACCGCATGATCGGCCACTAACCTTTGCAGCGGCTGGATCAATTCGGCGGCGCGCTCGCAATCGAACGCCCTTGACTCGACCCAGACGGCCACATCCCACGCCGATGGCGCATTGCGCACGGCGAGACCGTGCTTGCTGCCGGCGAAGAGATCGACCGGACAACCTGTGGCGCAACCGGCCGAGTCGAAGTCCGTCATGCTGTCCAGCGCTGCATGGACCCGCGCCTTCACCCGCTCGCGATCTTCCCCTTCGCGCAGGCGCAGGCCCAACAGGATCTGCGAGCATGCTGCCGTGCCCGGCCGGTCCTGATCGGACGCCCCGGTCATGGCCATCCAGCCCGGCCAATCGCGACAATTGTGTAAACCTTGCGGCTCACCATGTCCGAAACCCACCATTGCCGTCGCGCCAGCGCGGACATTTGAGGAAATCTTTATTTATCAGTATCTTGCGCATCATTTCATCCCTATGGTGGCCACTTCGGAAGGGCAGAGACGGCCTTTAGGACATGGGCGATTGCCCGCATCCATAACGACAGATTATCCCGGCCATGAGTATTTTCAATGTGGACAGGCCATGGCGAGGATCGTAAACTGCGGCAGAATATTCGTTCAATTTCAGGGTACTAGAACAGGAAATTCGCTGCCAGCGCGGCAGGTACGGGATTGAATTTGCAGCATTCAATTGCCGAAGAAGGTCCGGAATCGGTATGAGTTTGAATATCAACCGGCGGATTGTGCTTTCCCGGCATTCGAAAGGGAATATCGGCGCTGATATCTTCTGTATCAAGGAAGAGGAGATACCTTCACCGAAAGACAATGAGTTGCTTGTCCGCAATCACCTTGTCTCGATGGAACCGGGGTTGGCCGGGGCGATCACGGGCGATGATTATCTGGTTCCATCCTTGCAGATCGGGGACGGTATCACCGGGTTCACGATCGGAACGGTTGTCAAATCGCGGTCGCCGAAGTTCCAGGAAGGCAGCCTGGTGCATGTGCGCGGCGGTTGGCAGGATTTCGCGGTTGTCAGCGCCGAACCGGACGTGCCCGAACAGATGCGGCCATTTGCCATCGATCTTGAACGGGTCCCCGCCGCGATCTGGATCTCACTTCTCAGCCTTAGCGCCTTCACGGCCTATATCGGCATGCACGTGGTCGCGAAAGCGGCAAGGGGGGACGTTGTCGTCGTGTCGGCGGCGGCCGGCGCGGTTGGAAGCGTCGCGGGCCAGGTGGCGTTGGCCAATGGGGCGCGCGTGATCGGGATCGCCGGCGGCCCGAGGAAATGCGCCTATCTTCTCAATGAGCTGAAGTTCGACGCAGCCATAGACTATCAAGCGCCCGATTTTGTTGAACAGCTGGATGCGGCATGTCCAAACGGGATCGACGTCTACTTTGAAAATGTCGGCGGCCAAGTGCTCGAAGCGGTCTGGCCGCGGATGAATACGTTCGGCCGCATGCCCTTGTGCGGCCAGATCGCCCAATATGGCGCGCCTGCGCGTCCGCGCGGACCGAACCTCTTCGAAGCTACCATCAAGCGTCTGACATTGACGGGTATCATGGGTCTGGACGCTATCCATGGCCCTTACTTCGCACAGTTTCAGAAGGAAATATTGGCGGCTTATGAGAGAGGGCAGATGAAACAGCGGGTCGATATTGTCGATGGATTGGAAAATGGCCCCAAGGCCTGGCTAGGTTTGTTTTCCGGCGGCAACATCGGCAAGCGACTGCTGAAGATCTCCGATATCCCCAATTAGGCGCTGGCGCCCGTCGCCGCGTTCATGCCCGGCGACGGCACAAAGCGGCTCAGCCCTTCGTCAGGCCCTCCGGCGCCGCATCCATGTAGAGCGTGCGATATTCGGTATAGCCGTAAATCCCCTCGGGTCCGCCCGTGCGGCCGATGCCCGACTGCTTGAAGCCACCGAACGGGAATTTGTTGCTGACCGCCCAGCCATTATGCGTGACATTGCCGGCGCGAATGCGGTCCATCGCCCGGAATGCGCGTTCGGAATCGCCGCTGAATACCGCCCCGTTCAGGCCGAAGTCGCTGTCGTTGGCGATGCGCACCGCATCCTCGTCGCCATCATGGGCGATCAGCGAGGCGACCGGCCCGAAAATCTCCTCACGCGCGATCTGCATGTCATTGGTGACGTCGGTGAACAGGGTCGGCTCGACGAAATAGCCGCGTTCCCAACCCTTGGGCACGCCGCCGCCTGTGACGAGGCGCGCGCCGCCCGCCTTTCCCTTCTCGATATAGTCGAGCACGCGCAGGTGCTGGCGTTCCATGGCGAGCGGTCCCAGAACCGTCTCCGGGTCGAACGGATCACCGACGCGCAGGGTCTGGAGCGCGGCGGCGATCGCCTCGGCCCATTCGTCCTTGCGACTGCGCGGCACGATCAGCCGGGTGAGCGCAGCGCACATCTGGCCGCATTGCGCGGTAAAGGTCCACAGCAGATGCGGCAGCGCGGTGGCGGGGTCGATATCGTCCAGGATGACGGCGGGCGACTTGCCGCCCAGTTCCAGATGGACGCGCGCCAGCCGCTCGCCGCATATCTGCGCGATATGCTTGCCCGCGCCGGTCGATCCGGTCAGCGCCACGACGTCCACGCCGGGATGGCGGACCAGATGATCGCCGACCTCGCGCCCGGCCGGCACCATGTTGAACACGCCCGGCGGCAGGCCGGCCGCTTCAGCGCATTCAGCCAGGATCCAACTATGCAGCGGCGTTTCGGGCGCGGGCTTGAACACCACCGTGCACCCGGCCGCCAGCGCCGGACCGATGTTGAGCAGCGCAAGGCCGAGTGGCCAGTTCCACGGCAGGATCGCGGCCACCACGCCCGCCGGCACGCGCTGGACGATGCCCACCCCGCCGCCATCGCGTGGGCGCACCTCGTGGAAGGGCAGGGTTTCGGCCAGTTCCGCGAAATATTCGAGCGAGCTTGCGCTATGTTCGCCCGATCCGCGGGCGGCGCTCACGGGGGTGCCGTTCTCGATCGTCAGGACGGTCTCGATCTCCGGTGCCCGTTCGCGCAGCGCGGCGGCGAAACGGCGCAGATAGGAGCCGCGTTCCGGCGCGCTCATGCGCGTCCAGGGGCCATTGTCGAATGCGTCGCGCGCTGTGGCGACGGCCTTGTCGATCTCCGTCGTGGTGACTTCGGGGGGCTGGGCGATGCGCTCGCCCGACCCGGCGAAGACCACATCAAGCCGCCGAGAGCCGCGTGCGGGCTGCCATTCGCCGCCGATATAGAAGGAATCGGGGTGGGCGATCTTCAGCCGATCGATAGGGCGTTCCTCGGTGGCAAGCATGATCTTCTCCA
This sequence comes from Sphingobium faniae, assembly GCA_900100475.1. GTDB lineage: Bacteria > Pseudomonadota > Alphaproteobacteria > Sphingomonadales > Sphingomonadaceae > Sphingobium > Sphingobium faniae. The sequence goes on from FMTU01000031.1 coordinate 9,372, forward strand.
TGATGATTCTGTTTATATTCTTCGTCGGTTCGGCCTGATTGCCGATCAGAGCCCTTGTCGCCGCTCCAATATCTGCGGCAATTCTCCCTTGAGATCGCGATCGCTCACGCCTGCGATCCACGAGCGGGGCGCGATACTGAGTCCGTGAATCGCACCGCGATATACGTGTAATTCGACTGATAGGCCAGCGCGGGTCAAGCGGCGCGCCAGAAACAGGTCGAGCGCGCCAACGGCAATAGAGGCGGGGCAAGCCAGTCAGATCGACCCGAGGCGGCAATCCCGGCCGCACCCTGCGGCGCCGATTGCGGGCGCAAGGACACAGCTTTCAGGCGATCAAGGACGACCTGCGCCGGACCGCCGCGATCCCGGCGCTGCTGCACAGCCGCCGCAGCGTGGAGGAGATTGGCGAAGATCATGCTGATCGCGGCGCTGGCTGAGACGGCGGCTTCCATATCGATATGATTCATATCGATACTGAAAAACTTGCATTTCATTAATACCAATCTCTTCCCTAGAAGTGATGTCCATAGAGACCATCTTCAAGGAGAGATCGCGATGAAAGCGAAGGCCGGTCTGCTGACCTTCCTTAAACGTCATATCCCACTGGTGGATTACTGCCTGTGGATGGATCATAGCCTGGCAGAAAAATCCGCCGACTATCATCGGCGCGTGATCGCGCGGCTGCAGGATATGGAAGTCGGTGGCCTGAGGGCGTCGGCTGAACTCGTCGCGTGAGTTCGGCCGACGCCTCCGTCGCCCGCTTTGCGCCGTTGCTTGAGAGGTTGGACCATGACGATGGATAGACCCCTCACCGGACAATGCGCGTTCGTCACCGGCGGCAGCAAGGGGATCGGGCGGGCCATCTGCCTTGGCCTCGCCGCTGCGGGAGCCGCCGTCGCGCTGACGGGGCGGAGCGAGAGCGCGGGTCCGGGCACCGCCGCGGAAACCGCGGCACGGATTGAACAGGCAGGGGGCCGCGCCATTGCGATTGCCTGCGACGTCCGTGACGCCGATGGCGTGCGTGCCGCGATCGACCGGGCGGCCGGCACGTTCGGGCGGCTGGACATCCTCATGAACAATGCCGGGCTGTACTTCCCCGGATTCGACATGATCGACATCGCGCTCGACCAGTGGCGGGAAACGATCGACACGCACATCACCGGCAGCTTTTTATGCGCCCGCTTCGCTATCCCGCATATGATCGCGGCCGGTGGCGGCAGTATCATCAACATGAGTTCGACGGCCGGCGATCCGGCGCATGATTCGACCGCGAACGTCGCCTATTCCGTCGCCAAGGCAGGCGTCGAACAACTGACGCGCGGCCTCGCCCGCGAACTGGCGAGCGCAAATGTGGCGGTCAACGCCATCCGGCCGATGGGGCTTCTGTCGGAGGGCAGCCTGAACAATGCCGACTGGCTGGCGCGATATCGCGAAAAAGCGGGCGGCCGCATGCTGCGCGACGACCTGTCGGACGAGGCGCGCATGAAGCGGTTCGCCGATCCTTCCGCGATCGTGCCCGCGATCGTCCGTCTGGCCCGGTGCCGCGCCGAATTCACGGGCAATGTCGTGCGGCGGACCGATTTCGACGGCGACGATTTCCACACGCTGATATGGCGGGGAACGGCCTGATGGTCTCCTGTCCTTTCCGATTTCCCAGGAGCATGACATGCAGGCTTTCCTTACGGTACTCATCAACCCGGTCGAGGGTCGCGATGCCGATTTCAACGACTGGTATACCCATGTGCATATCCGCGACGTGATGCGCTTTGCCGGATCGGTCCGGGTCCAGCGGCTGGTCGCATCCGAAATCCAGATGGAGGCCCCCAGCCACCGATATTTCACGCTGTACGACACGTTCGATCCGGCGCTGCTCTCGCGCGAGCATCGCGACGCGATGGGGACGCGCCGGATGGTGGTGACGCATGCCCATGACAAGGCGAATGTGATCAACGGTTATTATTATCCCATCGCCGCCAGGACCAACGCGCCCACCGACCTGACGCCGGACGACCAGCCGTTGATCCTGGAGCAGATCGACGTGCCGATGGCGCAGCGGGCCGACTTCGAGGACTGGTACGCTGCCGAGCGCATGCCCGCGCTGCTGACATCGCCCGCGCATGTCGCGGGCATGCTGCTGCGGTTCGATCCGGCCGGGCAGATGTTGGAATTCGATCCCGTCTTTTCCCATATCGCACTGTGGCGTGTCGCCAATGTGCACGCCGCGCTCGCAAGCTGGCGAAACCTGCCGACCGATAGCCCGCTCTCCACCCTCAAGCGCAAGGTTGGATGTTTCGAGCCGATGGCGCCCTATCTGACACGCGACCATGTGCTACAGGCGTCGGACGAGCTGTTGGAGATAGAGGAAGCCGCGCGCCGGCGTGCCGAAGCATCGGCCGCAACCACCGGGCAACCGGGCGTGAAATGGCGTTAGGGAATTTGCGATGAAGGACAGGATGATGAAGGCGGTGCGGGTCAATGCCTATGGCGGTCCCGATGTGCTGAAACTGGAGGAGGTGCCCACGCCCATGCCGGGGCCTGGCCAGCTTCTGCTCAAAGTGTTGGCTTGCGGGGTCAATCCGCTCGATGCGTGGTTCCGGTCGGGGCATCTGTCCGCGCGTTTCGAACGGCCCTTGCCCTATACGCCCGGAACCGATGTCGTCGGGGCAGTGGCCCGATGCGGCGATGGGGTGACCGCCTTTGCCGTTGGCGACAGGGTCATGGCTATTCTCCCGGTGCTTTCGGACGGCGGCTATGCCGAATATGCGACGGCCGATGCCGCCAGCCTCGCGGCGCTGCCCGACGGACTTGATCCGGCCCAGGCGGTGGCAGCCATGACCCCGGCCATCACGGGCCGCCAGATGGTCGACAAGGCGCTGGTCCATGGCCCTTGCGCTCATATGCTGATTCTGGGCGCACTCGGCGGCGTCGGCCGCGCGGCCGTAGCCACGGCGCTGGCGCGCGGTATCGCGGTGTCGGCAGTCGTGCGACCTGGCCGGGAAAAGGAAGCGTGCGCGATCGGTGCTGAGCCCGTGGACCCCGCGCATGTCGCAGCGCTTGATGGCGCATTCGACGTCATCCTCGACATGATGGGTCCGCAGGCGGTCGCTCCCTGGGAAGCGGCGCTCGCGCCCGGTGGCCTGGTGGTGAGCGTGGTGCCGCTTCCGCCAGCCTCCTTTTCCCGACAGGACGTTACGCTGACGCACTTCGCGTTCAGCCCCGACGCGGCCGTGCTGGCGGAAACCGCTGATATGATGCGGAGCGGCAAGATCACCGGCCCGCAGATCGAAATGCTGGCGCTCGACGACACTGCGCGCGCGCATGAACTGCTTCTGACCGGCGCGGGCGGGCGCAAGTTCGTTGTCGTGCCGGGTTTATGAATGCGGATATGGACTCACTCTCTACCGTGAGGACATGGTCTGGATTGCCCGCAAGGAGCTACCCTGATGCCGAATGGCGAGAACTATCTGCGCACGGCTCAGCGCCGTGCGTGAGTTCAGTGAACGCTATTCCGACGCGACGCGCGGCGCCGACTCGTCCAGCGTCTCAGGCAGCAGTCATGAGCGCGCAGGGTTATGACCGGATTCTGCGATGTTCCCTGCCAGAAGATGTCGCTGAATCGCCTCAGGGGATATGCATCCCGTCTGTGCCATGGCCAACTCAAATTCCGCCCGCAGGATATGCAACATATGCGCAACACCGGCCATTCCGGCGACCGCCAGAGCATGGATTTGGGGCCGGCCCACCAGCACGGCCCGCGCGCCGAGCGCCAGGGCTTTGAGAACGTCCGTGCCATGGCGGACGCCGCTGTCGAGCAACAATGGTATGCTGTCGTCCACGGCCTCGACCATCGCCGGCAGCGCGTCGAGCGGGGGAACAAGGCCATCGAGTACGCGCCCGCCATGGTTGGATACAATGATCCCGTCGGCGCCATGCTCCGCCGCCAACCGTGCATCCTGGGCGGACAGCAACCCCTTCACCACGATCGGCAGTTTCGTGGCCGAACGAAGCCAGGCCAGGCTCTCCCATGTGGGCGCCGTATCGAGCAGCGGCGTACCGAAAACAATCTTTCCCCCGGCCAGGCTGGCGCTTTGTGACAGCCTTGGCATCCGCCGGAGATTCGCGGCATCGACGTCAGGCGGCAAGGTGAAGTCGGACCGTTTTATCGCTGCGTCCACCGTGAACACCAGCACCTGATAGCCCGCCGCTTCCGCCCGCTGGACCAGTTCGGCGGTATAATCGCGATCGGGCTGGAAATAGAGCTGAAACCAGAGTGGGGGCGGGGCCGCTCGCGCCAGTTCGGCCGCCGCCGCCCGGGCGGCTCCCGCTATCTCCTCCAGCGGGATGCTGGACAGCGTGCTGACCACCATTGTCGTGTCGAGTGCGGTCGCGGCCCTGATGGTCGCCAGTTCGCCCTGCGGATGTGCGAGCCGATGATAGGCGACAGGCGCAAGCAGGATCGGCGCGGCATGACGCTGGCCGAACAACTCCACCTCGGTCGTCCCGTCGCGCATGTCTGTCAGCATTTGAGGGACAAGGTGACGCCGGTCGAACTGCGCCCTGTTGGCCGCGAGCGATGTTTCCGCGCCGGCGCCCGCCTGGATATGACGCCATGTGTCAGGCGGCATATGCTTTTCGGCCCGCTGCTCATAATCGGCCAGGCTCTGAAGATCGGCCGGAATGGCCGTCAAAGGCGGTTGCGGCGTGGACGGTCCGGTCATGTGACCGACCATTGCCGCAGCAGATTATGATAGACGCCGGTGAGCGGACTGATCGAAGCGTGGCCGGGATGGTCGGCGCTGAGCTGCTGGATCGCGCTATCCAGTTCGAACAGCGTCCTGCGCTGGATCTCCGAGGGAACCAGGCTTTGCGTCCAGAAGAAGGAAGCGAGGCGGACGCCTTTGGTGACGGGCGTGACGCGATGATGGCTCGTGCCGGGATAGATGATCATGTCTCCCGCCGGCAGCTTCACCCGATGATCGCCATAGCTGTCCTCGACAACCAGTTCGCCACCTTCATATTCGTCGGGATCATTCAGGAACAGGGTGCAGGATATGTCGGTGCGGACATAGGCATCCGCGCCGGGCGTCCGGAACAGCGCATTGTCGATATGATTGCCGTAGGCGCCGCCGCCTTCATAGCGGTTGAAGCGCGGCGGCAGCACCCGAAGCGGAAGGGCCGCGGCAATGAACAAAGGCGTTCGGCCAAGTCGGTCGAGAATGAGATTGCCCCATTCACGAGCCACCGGACTGTCGAGTGGCAATTGAAGGTTGCTCTTGACGTTGGCTGCCTGATGTCCGGCCGTTGCGCGGCCATCTTCCCACGCCGCCCGATCAAGGGCGTCGCGAAGCTGCTTCACGTCTGTGTCGGACAGGAGTTCAGGAATCTGGAGCATCATGATGCAGCCGCTCCGATGAAAGGGATTTCCATGAGGCCCTTTACCATGGCGGTTGCTTCTGCGCGATGGGTCGGGAAGTCAGGATTGTCCTGCATATCTATCCTGTTGCGAGGCATTCGCATAACAAATAACCGTCATTCCGTCGAGGCTCAATCCTCTCTCCACAAGAGAAATGCCCGCTCCACCTCGCCCCCGAAGAAAGGGGGGAGAGGAGGGGCGGGCATCATCCCTCCGCTGAAACGGGGTATCAGTATTTCAGCGAAAGTGTCGCGAACGCCGACCGGCCCGGCGCCATTGTTACAAAGTGCGTCGTGTAGGTCCGGTCATAATATTTCTTGTTGGTCAGGTTCTGGACATTGACCCGCAGCGCCACATTCTCGGTGATGTCTACCGCCGCCGTGGCATCGAAGCGCCAGTAGCCGGGGATCGAGCGGGTGATCGTGCCGTTGCTGCCATCGTCGAGAACGACCGCGCCGAAGCTGCCATATTGCTTAGAGTTGTAGATCGCGCCGCCGCCGATCTGGAAACGATCGGCGATGTCGAACGTGGTCCAGGCGGTGAAGCTGTGCTTGGGCGTGTTCGGGAAAGGCTTGCCGTTGTTGATGTTGCCGACGCCCGCATTCTTCACCTTGGAGTCCATATAGGTGTATCCGCCGAAGATGCTCCAGAAGGGCAACGGCTTGCCGTTGAAGCCGACTTCCACGCCGTCGATGCGGCGCTCGCCGACAAATTCGGGCAGGCCGGTCGGGCCGGTCGTGCGCGCATTGGTCGTTTCCGTCCGGAACAGCGCGAGGTTGAGCGCCAGCGCCGCGTCGAAAAATTCCCACTTGGTGCCGATCTCGTAGGAATTGGTCTCTTCCGCCTTCAGGTCTTCCGGCAGGAAGGCGGATTCGTTGCGGCCCGGAGCTAGGCCGGACAGGGCGCCTTCCCCCAGGTCGCTGCCCGGCGGCGTGGTCGACTTGGCATAGGACAGGTAAAGGCTGCCGTTCGGCACCGGCTTGAACACCAGGCCGGCCTGCCAGTTCAGATAATCGTCCTTGCGTGACAGGGTCGTCGCGGTCGCCATCGTGGTGGCGTCCGTATCGTACCAATCATAACGCAGGCCCAGGTTCAGCAGCAACTGATCCGTGATGGTGATCGTGTCGAACGCGTAGAGCGCATAATTCGTCGCCGTGACGATGGTGGCAATCGGGCTCTTCACGATCGGTGTCCGCGCCGATCCGTCGGCGGTCAGATTGACCCACGGATCATTGGAATTGGGGTTGAACAGGCTCGTGCAATTATAGGTGGCAATATTCAGCGGCGCGCAGGTCTGCCCCGCGCCCGCGACGTTGGTGGTGACGCTGAAATTGCCGCGCTTCGACTGTTCCCAACTCGCCTCGGCGCCGACCGAAAAGCTGTGCTTCAGGCCGCCGGTGTGGAATGATCCGGCAAGGTCCATCTGGCCAACCATCGAATCCACGTCGCTCCAGCGGCTGTTCACGCGACGCCAGACGAGGCCGTTGGCGACATTGCCCTGGCTATCATCAGGCTGGGTGAGGATATAGGCCTGCCTGACGTTGGCATATTTCGCCGTGGTGCGGACGCGGAGCGTGTCCGACAGGTCGTGTTCGAAACGGAACAGCGCCTCGTCGATATTGGTGGTGCGGAAGTCGCGATCCTTGAGGCCGTAGAAGTTGCTGCGCGCGACCTTCTGGCCATTGACGACTTCGGCCGGACCGATGTGGAGATCGCCAACCGTGTTGACCTGATTTGCGTTTCCGGCGCGCTCGAACGGGATGCCCGAATCAGGAAGGTCGTCGCTTTCGAGATGGTAGTAGTTCAGGAAAGCGCGCGTCGCGGTGCCAAGGCCCAGCGCGAACGACGGCGAGACGCCCCAGCGATTATATTTGACGGCGTCCCGCTTGGCGACATCGGCGTCATGCCACATGCCGTTCAGGCGAACGGCCGCCATCTCGCCGATCTGGTAGTTGGCATCCAGCGTGGCGCGTTTGTAATCGTCGGTGCCATAGCTCAGGTCCGCAAGGGCGTCGGTGCCCAGATGCGGCATCTTGCTGACGAGGTTGAGGCTGCCCCCGGCGCTGCCGCGTCCGCCCATGGTGGAATCGCCGCCCTTCACGACCTCGATCTGGTCGATCGCGAATATCTCGCGCGACTGGCCGCCGACGCTGCGAATGCCGTCCAGATAGGTGCTGCCCTGTGCGTCGTAGCCGCGGATGAAGGGGCGGTCGCCCTGCGGGTTGCCGCCTTCGCCTGCGCCAAAAGTGATGCCCGGCACGGTGCGCAGCGCCTCGACGAAGGTGGTCGATCCGCTTTCCCGAATCACCTGCGCGGGCAGGACGATGACGGTCTTGGGCGTGTCGAGCAGGGGCGCGGTATATTTGGGCGAGTCGGCCTTGTCGATCTTGTAGCCCTGTTCGTCGATCACCGTGTCCGTCACCGTGACGCCGCCCAGGCGCTGCGTTGTCTGGCCGTCATCCGATTGGTCGGTGGACTGGGCCAGCGCGGGCGCGGAGACCATGATTCCAACGCAACTCAGCGCGAGATAGGCCGGAACAACGACGGATTGATGACGTAAACGTGAACGAGACACAGAAGCCCCCTATTGAGAATTAATTTCAACGTTGGGCGCTAATGCGAATGGTTTGCGGTCATTGCAAGTTTCTTTTCCACTTTGTTGCTTCTTCTTATCGCTGTGTTGCCCATGGCTGTTGCATGGATGCAACAAAAAGGCCTGCGAGGATCTCCTCGCAGGCCCCATGAAAGCGGGTTGCGGTCTGGAGCAAAATTCGATCCATCGGATCGTCCTTTGCTCCAGGATATTGCTATCGTGCTTTAGAGTCGTTCCGGTTCGGATTGAACCGAAACGACTCTAAATTATCCCTTGATTACCGTGATTTACGAGTCGTCATATGATTCCATTCGGCTCGAAATCACTCTAGGCGGCGTGGACAAATTTGAGCCAGTATTTTGCTGACGCGATATGGACCATGGACAGGAAGCTGTCTGCGAGTTGGTCATAGCGGGTGGCAATGGCGCGATTGATTTTGAGGCGTCCGAAGAAGCGCTCGATCTGGTTGCGCTGCCTGTAGAGTTCGCGGTCGTGGTGGATCTTCACGCGGCGGTTGGATCGTCCCGGGATGACGGCCTGTATGTCGCGTTTTGCAAGGTCGACGCGGATAGCATCTGCATCATAGCCCTTATCGGCCAGAAGCGCCTTGGGTGCCTGTTCCGGCAAGGCGATCAGGGTGTCATAAGCCTTGCAGTCAGCAGCTTCGCCGACAGTCAGGTGGAACGCGAGCGGTCGTCCTCGTCCATCAGCCAGACAGTGAAGTTTACTGGTGAACCCGCCCCGCGAGCGGCCAAGAGCTCGTCGACAAGCCCCCCTTTTCCGCCCGCTGCCGAGACATGGGCGCGAACCGTTGTGCTATCGATGCTGTAGTGGCCGCTGTCGGCCATGATCTCGGCCAGCGTCACTGAGACGGCCTCCCAGACCCCGGCCTCACTCCAGCGCCGGAACCGCCGGTAGATCGTGTTCCAGTTGCCGTATTTGGGCGGAACATCACGCCACGGAGTTCCGCAGCGAAGCCGCCAGAGTATGCCGTTGATGATCGCGCGGCTCTCTTCAGGACGGCGTCCGCGCCCTCGGTTCGCTGGCTCAATAGGCAGCAAACCCTTCAAAACACGCCATTCCGCTTCAGTCAGATCGCCCCGGCTCAAGCCTGCCTCCAAAAGGCAGCCTTGAATCAATGGCCCGGCGCAACGTCAACCAATTTGTCCACGCCGCCTAG
>FMTU01000022.1 GCA_900100475.1 Sphingobium faniae
GAACGGAAATGTAGCCGTGGCCACTGCAGGTAATTTTGTCGGTCCTTGGGGCGCTTCAAAATCGGCTCGTTGCAGTCAATTCCGTCCGCTCACAGCTGGTCCTCGCGGCCTATGCCCGCTGGGAGGGCGTGACGCCGCGCCCGCCGCAGCCGGTGCGCGCCGACTATGGCCGCGCGTTTCGCGCGCATCGCTTCGATCTGCTGGTTGAGAACGGCGCCTTGGTTGGTCTCGTTGAAACCGTGGCCGAGGGCGATGAACTGCTGATCGTCAATGTCGCGGTCCATCCCGACCGGCAGGGGGAGGGGCATGGGGTGCGGCTGCTGCGGCATGCCGAGGCCCTCGCGCGCGCGGACAAGCTGAAGGGGACGCGGCTCTACACCAACCGGTTGATGGCCACGAACATCGCGCTCTACGAGCGCTTGGGCTATGTTCGCGAGAAGGAAACCGAAAGCGAACCCGGCATGGTCGCGGTGCATATGGTGCGGAGCCTCGCGCCGTGACGGCGGGCCGTGCCCTTATCGCGGTCGAGCCGGCCGATCTCGCCGGCGAGGTGCGGGCGCTGGTCGGGGCGTCGGCGGTGATGGACGAGGCGCTGCTCGACGCGGCGATCAGGGGCTGGTCGCACAACACCCGGCGCGCCTTCCGTTCGGACCTCATTCTCTGGGGAACATGGTGCCGGCGCCGCCGCATGGTGCCGGCGCGCGCGGGGCCGGGGGACGTCGCCGCGTGGATCCGCGCGCTGTCGGGCGCCGATCCGTCGGAGGAGACGGTGCGCGCGATGGCGACGATCGAGCGCTATGTCGTCAATGTCGGCTGGGCTTACCGGATGGCCGGGCTCGATGATCCGACCGCGCCGCCGCTGGTCAGGCTTGAGAAGAAGGCGGCGCGCAAGGCGCTCGGCGTGCGCCAGCGCCAGGCCCGCGCGATCCGGTTCAAGGGCGACGTCTCCGATTTCGACAGTCCCGCCAGCGGCGTGTGTTTGGCGCATCTGCTGAAGGCCTGTCGGCGCGATCTTCTCGGCCTGCGCGACGCGGCGCTGCTCCGCGTCGCCTATGACAGCGCGGGCCGGCGTTCGGAGCTGGTGGCGATCCGCGTCGAGCATATCGAGCGCGACGCGGAAGGGGCAGGGACGCTGTTCATTCCGTCATCCAAGACCGACCAGGCGGGGGAGGGGGCCTATGCCTATCTTGCGCCCGCGACCATGGCCGCGATCGCCCGCTGGCGCGATACTGGGCATATCGATCGGGGAGCGCTGTTCCGGCGCGTCGAGACGCATTTTGACGGCTCGGTCGCGGGTGTCGGCCGCGACGCGCTCCATCCCAACTCCATCACGCTGATCTACCGGCGGCTGATCCGCGCCGCCCATGCGAAAAAGCTGCTCGGGCCGATGAGCGAGGCTGAACTCGAGCGTTGGGTGAAGGCGGTATCGTCGCATTCGATCCGGGTCGGGGTGGCGCAGGACAATTTTGCGGCCGATGAAAGCCTGCCGGCGATCATGCAGGCCTATCGGTGGCGCGATCCCCGGACGGTGCTGCGCTACGGCAAGAAGCTCGCGGCGAAAAGCGGCGCGGGCGCGCGCATGGCGGCGCGATTTGCCGACAGTTCGTAAAAGTGCGTTCGATATTCCGATATTCTATGTTTTGGGACCCAATAGCCATCAAGAGCATATGAACTGCAAATCGCTTTGCAGATCCTACGAAAATGCAAAGAAAAACGGGAAATTTTGACACGTTCGAGCCGCTCTCGGGCGCGCAACAGGCTCGTCCGAAACGGGCGCCTGTCGACGGGGCGGATGTGAGCCGCCACCCCTCGGCACGTCCGCCGCCGTTGAGAGCTTCAATCCGGTGACCGCATAGCGCGCGTCATAGGCTCGTAACACGACCCGCCGGAACACGTGATCGCGCACAACGCGCTATACGATCACAGCAACTCTTTCCCGCGCTTCCTCGAAAATGAAGGAGGCTCGCGTTTCGCGAACAACCGGCTGCGACAATCCCCGAACGGTTGCCTAAGACCGCCTGGAAATCTTGCCAAATTTTGCCAAACTCGCTATATCACAGTCCATGTCGACGATGAACATCTCGCTTCCGGATGCGCTCAAAGCGTTTGTGGACCAGCAGGTCAGCGTGCGTGGTTACGGCACGAGCAGCGAGTATGTGCGGGAGTTGATCCGCAAGGATCAGGACATTCAGCGCCTTCGCGAAATGCTCCTGGACGGCGCCAGTTCTGCAGCCACCGCGCCGGTCGATGCCGGATATTTCCAAGGCCTTCGTGACCGTGTGACGCAACGCGCAGGGTCGTGACTGCAAAACCGGTCATACCGCGCGCCAAAGCGCGGGAGGATGTCGACCGTGCGGTCGAGTATTACGCGGACGAAGCCGGTGCAGATGTGGCTTTCGGCTTCATTGATGCACTTGAACAGGCCTATACCTTCATCGGGGAAATGCCGGCGGCAGGGTCTCCGCGGTGGTCTCACGCGCTGAACTTACCCAGTTTGAGGACCTTAGGGCTGAATGGATTTCCGTGGCTTGTTTTCTACCTTGAATTCGAGACCCATGTGGATGTCTGGCGCGTGCTTCATGCCAAGCGGGACATGCCAGCTTGGTTGGCTGATGTAGATGATTAACCGCTGACATAGCTGTCCTTCAAGCGCTAGAACACATTCCTTGATAGCGGCCTTTCGATCACCCGAGGATTGAGCGGGAAAGTTCAGCCAATCCGTCAGCGTCCAACCGCGCTGAAAGCGCATCTTGCTGCAGCAATGTCTCGGTCAGATGGGGATGGAACTTTTCAAACAGCAAGTTCGGCGAATGCGTGAAGAGATCCGCAGCCTTGCCGCTGGCTAATGCTGCTAGCGCATCGATTAGCGGCGGCGTGTCCTCTTTCCCGAAAACCTCGAGGAAGCCATCGTGCGTCTGCACCGTAAATCCGGCGGCGCGCAGGGCCAGGGCAAGCGTTGTGGTACGAATCGAGCCGGTTCTCGTGGCGAGGACAGCGGCATTTTCGTCCAGTTGCGCGATGCGACCGGGATTGAACCGTAATTGGGCGTAGTGACTTCGGGCTTCCTCAAGCAATTCCCGCGCGGTCGCGTCCATGTAGACCAGGCAATTTTGGTTCTCGAGGATGTCGAACATGCGTTCGATGACCCGGTCATGGATATTCCCTGGATCGCCTCCGAAGAGCGGGGGAACACCAGCCTTGGCAGGTGAGACCATGATGATGCGGTCGCGATCATGAACTTCAAGGACCAGCCATCGCCGTCCAGAGAATATGAGAAGCATTCCCGGAGCGATCAGATTATCGATCGGCAGGGTGCCCAGTTCCTTGCCTCCGGATATCAGTCGGTACTCCTCGGGCGTTTGGAAGACGGCATAGAAGCTGTAATGCTCGACCAGCTTTTCGCCCATCGCGCCAAGGAGCAGCAATCCGTCATCAGCCTGCTCGATGAGCGCCGTCTCCGGATGTCCCAACGCGCGGAGCACATCGAGAAAGAGCGTGGTATCGACCTGTCGAAACGGCCCTTTCTGGCACAGCATCCCGTAAAGCTGCTGCGCCCGAATACCGCCTCGCTCAGCAATCACGGACAAGATCTGATGGACGAGCGTCGAGAGGTGCAACGCGCCGTGCTGAGGCGGCTCGCACCAGCCCTCGAGCAGCAGTTCGATCATCGCGGTGGCTCTCACAAGACCAAGTCGCAATCGGTCCGAAAAGTTGCTTGTCGAGGCCAGCTTCGCTTCGACGACATATTGCCTGAGAATGGCCGGCTTGCCGGGGCGCCGTCCTGACCGGCCCAGCCTTTGCCGGAGCGAGGCTACGCTGAAGGGGGCGCCGATCTGCCCGACACAGGTCACGTCGCCGATGTCGATGCCGAGTTCGAGCGTCGAGGTGCAGATCGCTGTAGTAGGCGCACTGCCTTCCTTCAGGCGCCGTTCGACGAAATCCCTATGCTCCCGGGAGAGGCTTGCATGGTGGGGATAGAATTCCTGCGGTAGATGTTCCTTCTCGCACAGCGTCCGCAACCGATCCGAGTAGATTTCGACCGCTTGGCGCGCGCCCGCGAATACAAGGTTGTCGCTGCCCCGAAGGTGCCCAAAGAGATGGAGGGCGATGGCGTCGGTTGCCGATGGCCCTTCATCATCCTTGTCGCCGGTCACATAGCCGCGCAGCTGGAGCTGCAACTCCGCCTCCCCATCTGCGGCAACTATTTCTCTCACTTCCCCGGGGCTGTCGGGGCGCAGATACGTCTTGGCCAGCCCCATGTCGCCGAGCGTGGCCGAGAGGCCGACGCGGCGGATCGGGCGGTTCAGCGACTGCTCAAGGCGCGCAAGCAGTGAACGCATCTGAATCCCGCGCTCGCTGTCGAGCACGGAATGCAATTCGTCGAGGATGACGGCACGTGTCGCACCGAACAGTCGCGGAATCTCCATTCCTCGGCGAATGAAGAGGGCTTCGAGCGATTCGGGCGTGATCAGCAGCACGCCCCGGGGCCGCTTGGTGGCGCGGGTCTTGACCGAAGCAGGCACATCGCCATGCCAAGGGATGACCGACAGTTCGGTCTCCCGGCAAATCTCGTCCAAGCGGCGCGCCTGATCGGTAATGAGCGCCTTCAACGGTGCGACGTAGAGAATGTCGAAACCGGATATTTCGGACGGATCATCGAGAACCTGCGAAAGCAGCGGGAGAAATGCTGCCTCGGTCTTTCCTCCAGCGGTGCTGGCGGCAACGATCAGGTCGGCATCGCCGTCCATGAGCACGTGCGTCGCACGTGCCTGGATATCGCGCAGTTCACGCCAGCCTTGTTCGCGAATCCACTTCTGGATCGGCCGGGCGAGCTTGTCGAAGGCGGTGCTCACAGGCGGAAACTGGCGAGCTCTTCTGTGTCCGGAGGCGCACCGATCGCCTCGTCGACATCGCTCATGTCGTCACCGTCATCCTGGGCGACGTCGAGCTTGTCGATGAGGTCCGACCATTCGACACCAGGGTTCTGCTCGAGAACCGCCAGTAGGTTCACGAAGGCGGTAACTGTGTTGCGCGGCGTTCGGAAATAGGCTTCGCCGATCCTGTCCGAGCAATGGACCATGAACGCCTCCAGCGCATTATCCGGCAGCGTCGTGTTTGCTCCGTGCATGACGGCGCGGATATTGACCAGGAGCACAAACAGGTCTTCCGGCGTGAGGCTCGCAAGGCGGATGACCGGTCCGGAAAGATCGACAAGACCCTCGCGGGCGAAGCTGTTCTCGGCCAGACGGGATTGCAGGGCTTCATAGCTATAGAGACCCCGGCGCGTATTCATCAGGAACTCGGGCGTTCCTCCCATCAGGAAGCCCAGATTTTCCGCGCTGCCCTGCAGGACGTCGTTCAGGATACGCAGGATCTGCTCATAATTGGCATTGCGTGCCTGCGATGATGTCAATTTGTAGAGGTTGACCATCTCATCGAGGCCGACGAGCAGACCCTTGTAGCCTGCTTCGCAAACGAATGCCGACATCAGCTTCAGGTGATCGTAGACACTCGCGTCATCGACGATCGTACGAACCCCCAGAGCCTTGCGCGCGTCGGTCCTGGTGACGAATTCGCCACGCAGCCAGCGGATCGCCGCCGACTTGAGCTCCTCGTCGCCCGTTTCATGCCCCTCCCAATAGCGGCGGATGACCTGCGCGAAGTCGAAGCCCCCGGTCAGTTCCTCGAAATGCGCCAGACGCTGACGAATGGCCTCGACCGTCGGCTGGTCTTTGGCTTCAGCATCATGCTGGGCCTGGCTGACGAACCGCTCGACGACATTGGCAAGCGCTCCTCCATCGGGCTTGGTCCTTGTCGCAAGGTTTCGCGCCATTTCGGCATAAAGGCCGCGCGCCTGACCGCCGGTCGCATGAATTCTCCGGTCGGGAGCCAGATCGGCAAACATCACCACCAGCCCCTTTTCGAGCGCGACAAGGCGGATGAGGTTCATGAAGAAGGTCTTGCCCGACCCATATTCGCCGATGATGAACCGGATCGCGGAACCGCCATCGGCGATCCGGTCCATGTCCTTGACGAGCTCCTCGATCTCACGTGCTCGGCCGACCTGGATATGACGAAGCCCGAGTTTCGGCACGACACCCGCGCGCAATGCCTGGACGATCGCGTCACGCTCGCGCGGCTTCAATTTCGACATCAATTATCCCCCTTGGCCATCTCGGCCCGCAACGCTTCTGCGATGTCCTGTGACACATCATAGCCATCATATTCGTCGAGCAGGGCTTCATCGAACTTTTCGAATGCCCATTCGTTGACGGCTTCCAGGGCACCGGATGGCAGCAGGCCCTGTTTCCCGGCGATGTCCGCAAACTCTTCCTGTGTCCACTGTTCGCGCTGGATGAGAAGATCGACAAGAGCGGCATGTCTGTGGTCGAGCCCGGCCAAGGACGATGGAAGCGCATGTGGGCGGGTCGCCTCGTCGCTCGCGTCGTCGTCCGCCGCGAAAATCTCGCCCAGCACGTTCGAGACGCGCTCGGTGTCGCTCCGGATCGCCGCGATGCGCGCCGCATCAAGCGCGGTGCCGCGGGTTTTGGGCTCGGCCGGAATGCGCTCGCCCGGGGCCTCTGCTTCGGCTGCCCTGACCCGCACCGGTCCATCGGGAACGTCGCCAGCATGAAGGTCTGCATATACGAGGCCGGCATCGATCCCCAACGCCTTGTAGATCTTCTCGATGCAGGCCACCTCCTCGGACTGGATCATGCTGTCGGCATGGGCGATCACGACAACCGCCGCACGCAGCGCGAGATGGTGCTCTGCATCCACCTCCTTCAACCTGCTGCGCAGCCATGACATGTCGGGCGGGACCTCCAGATACCATTTCAGATTGGCATGGAGACGCTTTCGCTCGAGGTCTGTGAGGCCGCCGGTCGCTTCGACCTTGTCACTAAGCGCCCGGCGTTCTGCTTCGACGATCTTGCTGTCCGAATGCGCGACAAAGGTCGCCAGCGCCAGCTCGAACAATGCCGCCTTGTAGGCGGGCGAGACGACTTCCAGCTGCTCAACTGTTTCGCCCAGGTCAAAAATGACGACCGGCTCGTCGCTCCTGGGCGCCCGCAGCGAAAATCTCGGATCGGGCGCCATGCCGAAGCCGATGCGGGCGAGCGCATCCGCCGCACCGATCAACTGGCGCTTGCCGATCTTGCCGGGAGCACTGCCCTCCAGGCGGGTGATCACCTCGAGAGCCGGAATGAGCCCGCCTCCCGCAACCTGTCCGCACGCCCATTCCCTGAGCCCCTCCAGCTCTGCTGACGGGAACAGTCCCCACAATTCGGCGGGGAGCAGGGCCTGTGCTTCGATCGATCCTCTGCCGTTCGCATTGCGCCCAAGGTAACGGCTGAACTTGTCAAGCTCGTCCATCGCCTCATCCGCGATCTTCTGCGCTTTCTGGACCGGTGAACGCAGGTCGGACACATCGGGGACAGCGATATCCTTGCCCTCGCCTGCCGTGAGATTTACCGAGCAACTGAATTCGCTCGAAGCCGCACGGTAGTTCATCGCCAGTTTCTTGCGCGGCGTTCGAGCCTTCAGGCCGTTGGGATAGAGCGCATCGAATTTCAGCTTGAAGAGCGCCTTGAACTCTTCGCTGCAGCGTTCGGCCGGCGTGCGGAGACGGCGCTCCGGATGACACAGCAGCCATAGATGCAGCCACTCCGCATCGAACGCCTTGCCCTCGGCGATCATCCCGCCGAGCGCGAATTTCAACGAAAAAGGCAGTTCCCAGCTGCGATTGTCGAGGATGGTCTGCTTGAGTGCCGGATCGTCGAGCGATAGTCTGCCCATTGCGACGATGCGGGCAATGTCCAGAAACTCGCCGAGATATCTCTGGACGGAATAGTTCTGCGCAAAGAGGGCCTTGAGACGCTCCACCTCGGCCACGATCTCCCGTTTCTCGTCTTCTGGTGGTTGGTCGACCAGAAACCGGCGCTCGAGGCCGTAGAAGAAAAGGAACATGTAGCCGGGATTGACGGTCCCGTCGCGGCGACCTCCCGCCAGCCATTCGAGGTAGGTGGCTCTGCAGACGGCCGGTATGCTCGAATATCCGGGCCAATACGACATGCCGTCGCCATTCCTGTCGGAACCGGATGACGCGACCGAGAGGGATGGGTCGATATAGGTGCGGCATTTCTCGCCATACTCATGCGAGTTGATCTTGGGCGGCCCCCCCACATAGACCATGCCGTCGATCTCGCGCCCAGCGATGATGACGGTCTGCCCCTTGCGCAGCCATCCCTGGACCTTGACGGAAGAGCCTGCCGAGCGGCTGGCCGGACGCGGCTCAGCTGGCATGGGTGGCGAGTGGACGCGGGATTCGCCGCCGAAGAGTTTCTGACGCAGCTCTTCAATGCGTGATCGACGGGCAGGTGCTCGATCTGCCACTTCACGCGCGTTTGGACCTTCGGTGGAGGACATAACCTCCAGCTGCCGAGGGCCTGCTTCCTTCTCTGCGGCGCGCCTTAGCGATGCGGCTTCGAGTGCTTCCCGGGCGGCTTTGCCGACACGAACAAGCTCGGCATTATCCTGCTGAGGCCGATATGCCTTCGAAAATGCGGGTTCGGTGGGACCGTCAGGTTCATCTTCAGCCCCTGCAGCAGATGACCGCGAGGCGATCGTCTGGACGCGGTCCGCGTTCTTTGGATCAAAAATCGAGGAATCATCGCCAAAGAGCCGTTCCCTGAGCTCTCGCGTCCTGGACGGTATGGGATTATCGGGCAATCTCGATTGGAGACCCGTCACGCTTGCCGTTACCATGTCTGCCTCGGCGGTGCTGGAATCCGAGGGCGTTTGATCTTCCTGGGTATTGTCCGGCTTCGGAAGATGTGCGGAAGGTACGAGGCCCCGATATTCCGGGAGTGAGGCTGTCCTCGAATTTTGCGCTTCACGTTCGTCTGGCGCCAACTGGCGTCGGCGGACAGGATTGTTTCTTGCAGGAGCAGTGCTCAGGGCAATCTTCGCCGTGCGACGCTTTTCGTACCAGATTATGAATGCAACAGGCGCGAACAGGATGAAGAGCGCTTCGATCGCGTCAGGAAGGCTATCCAATAGGGCGGCCGATATTATTGCGCTGGCAATGAAGAAGACGACATAAAGTCCGATAATGCGGATTATTTTCCAGATGGTCCCCATGAGTCATGGCCTGCCATTTTGTGGTTGAGAGGTCACGCTGATTTTCGATTGCCGGTTTCAGGGGAAACCTGCGCGATTACATGGCAAGATTCGCGTGTCTGCGGGGCGTGGTCGCTATTCATCCGGCCCTCCAAGTGCCGGATCGGATGAAGCTTTGACTGGTGCTCGTCCTCGTGTCGGCCATGTCAGCGGGCAAACCGGGTCAAGCGATGCCTCACTTCATTCGCAGGAAGGCGGCAGCGCGGATGAGCGAAAAGACGGGTCAGACCCCCATGCAGCCGGTCGAACTGCACATGGTCGCCATCGGCCATCTGGTCGAAGAGCCAGAGGACCCCATGCATGGCGATCTGTTTGGCAGCGGCCAGTTCGCGCAGGATTCCGTCGCCGGTCAACAGCGTCCATGTCCGTGATTCCGCAATGGCGAAGGCAAAGGTATCGGGCACGGAGAGTTTCTGATGCTGGCGATTGACGCCGGTCGCGCGCCGCAGTTCGGAGACCGTCAGTTCTTCGACGCGCAGCCCGCGCGCCATCAGCCTGTCTCCGAGTTCCCCTTCCAGTTCGCGGACGTAGAGGAGATCGGGCACTGCGAACTCGAACGGCAGCAGGAACATCTCATCGAGAAGGTCCGCCCGTTCGAGGTCGATAATGACAGATGTGTCGGAGACCAGAACAGTCACGGATCAGGCTGCCACCTGATCCAGTCGCCGATCGAGTTCGCGCACGGAAATGCCGAGCAACTCGGCTGCCCGCGACTCTCCGATCACGCCTTCGGCCAGAGCGCGATAGCACAGGCGCTCGAAGCGACGCGGCTCTTCCTGTTCCGGCTGCATGCTCTCCGGTTCCTCGAAAGGCGCCGTGCGCCAGCCCCGCTCCGCGAAAACTTTGAAGAGACGGGCGCATGCGGCCTGGTTGATGATGCCCAGATCCTTGCAGCGATAGGCCAGGGCCTGGATGCTGACCCCGAACAGCTTTTTGAGCGCAACCAACTCGCCGATGCTGATCGAGGAGCGATGGGCGCCGACTTCGGCGCGCAGCACGTCCGCCGGCATAAGGAATGCGCCGGCGAAGCGATGCGCTGCCTTTTCTTCATCCACGCCCCCAGAGGGAGCGATGACCATATGGCCAAGCTCATGCGCCAGATTGAAGCGCTTGCGCTCCGACCAGGAGCTTTGCTTGATGACGATGACGCGCGCTGCATCGCTGCCCTTGCGCCGGACCTTGGCGGCAAGCCCGTCCACGTCATCGAGATCGAGTGACAGCACCTTGATGCCGCGCTCCTCCAGCAACTCGGCAAGATGCGGGATGGGGTCGTTGCCGAGCCCCCAATCGTCCCGAACGGAGCGGGCCGCGTCCTCGGCATCGCGTATATCGGCCACCGGATGCGGCGCACTTCGCGGCTGCTCCCATTCGACGCTGCGCATCTGGAGCATGTCTTCGACCGCAAGATAGCGTTCAAGCATGTGAATGGCGCGCGCCTCGAGCATGGCTTCCTCGCGGGAGGACGTGCCGACCTTCTTGCGAAAATCCACGCCCTCCAGCGAGAGCTCGTCCTCGCTCAGCAGATATTCCTCGGAAACCGCCAATGCCCTGGCAAGCGCGATCAGCACGCGAGAACTCGGCATGTCTTCGTTGCGCTCATATTTGCCGATGGCCTGGGCGGAAACGACACCATCCATCGCATCGGCCAGCGCCCGCAGCGACAGGCCGGATGCTGACCTCGCAACCTTGAGCTTGTTTCCGATCATGATGGTCTCCTTTATCGACCGCCGCAGGGCGGTTTTCATAAATGCTATATGATATGTTTTTTGTAAACTGAAACCTCTTGAAATGCGGTAAATGGAACCTAAATCTCGTCCAATGCCGAAAGATTCCGGTTTCTTGTAAACCGAAGGCGTGCACGAGGAGCCGGCCTCCGCCCGGTTTGTGATGCCGAACCGGAAAGGGGTGGGCGATGGATTTGAGTAACACACAACTGCGATATTATGACAGCAACGTCCTGCGCCTGCCTGCGGACAAGCGGAAAGAATATCATGCGCAGGTCGACCGGCTGATTACCGAGCTGTGCAAGAGCGTTCGGGACAAGACCGAAATCAAGATCACCAAGGTGGTGAAGGCGGGGTCGTTCGCGAAATACACCATCCTGCGAAGGACGGCGTCGGACCCGGTGGATGTCGATGTGGTATTCTACATCTCGGACCGTGACGCGACCAAGGAAACTCTCGATAGCCTCAGCGCCACGATCTACGATCTGTTGGTGAAGATCTATCCGACCAAATCGGTCGAGGACTTCGAGATCCAGCGCAAGGCCGCCACGGTGACATTCGTCGGCTCGGGGCTCAGCGTCGATATTGTGCCTGTAATTGAGGATGCCGCCCGGTCGGGCTATGGCTGGCAATATGACATTCACGATGGTTCGAAGATCCAGACCTGCGCGCCGTGCCAGATCCAGTTCGTGCGGGACCGCAAGAACCAGGACGGCGATTTCCGCACGCTCGTCCGCATGGCCAAGAAGTGGCGCAACTATGCCGAACTCAAGCCGCTCAAGTCGTTCGGCATCGAACTGATCATGGCGCATGTCCTGGCGACGCAGGGCAAAGCGGGCAGCATCGAGCAACGCTTCCGGCATTTCCTCCTCTATATCGCCCAATCGGGTCTCAAGGACGAAATCCGCTTCCCGGAAAATACCGCACCCTTCGGGTCGTTCTCCGATCCTGTGGTGATCCTCGATCCGGTTTACAGCCTCAACAATGTCGCCAGCCGGATCTCCGAAGCGGAACGCAAGGAAATCGTCGCCGCGGCACAGGAGGCCTGGGAGACGGCAAACTTCGCGTCCGTGGAAAACGACAATGGGGTCTGGAAGGAACTCTTCGGCCCCGGCTTCAAGGTGGAGGACTGACCATGAGCCAGACGCGAACGGCATCCGCCACCTATACGACGACCGACGTCGAGAATGTCGTGCGCCGGGTGAAGGCCGATCTTGCCATGATCGCCGATAGCACCGATGCCTGGACGGCGGCGCAGGCCGCCGACTATGCCCATGACGTCGAGGTGCTGGCCAAGGCGGGCTATCTCGCCTGGGTCGATCTCACCCTGCTGCAATATGGCGTCGAGAAGAAGGCCGTCCGGTTCAATGTCGATACCGATGCCGGCGGCCTCTCCACAAGTCGCCCGGGCGGCGTGCTCTGGCCCCGCCTCTCGGGGGCGACACTGCGGATCGTCATCAGCTATACCGCCTCCTATACCGAGGAAGCGCGCCGGGCGACGAGCGGCAAACTCAAGATCGGATGGACGACATCCTATGATGATACCAGCCATTCCAGCCTGAGCTCCTCCGGCGGGCGCAATTATGTCAGCAATGCCTACGGCATGCAGCGCAAGGATTGGGCCGCATGAGCCAGCCGAGCATCTTCGATAGCGAAATCGCGCTGCCCAGCGATGTTCTGGCCGGGCGCGAGAAGCGGCTGTTGGGTTTCGATGCCCGCTATACCCGCGTCCACGACCAGCTTCGTCTTCTGCTCAACGTCGGCGCTCTGGGCGACTGGAACCGCGAGAAGCATGGCGGCAAGCTTGTCCTGTGCGATCTTGTCGCCGAACAATATCCGCTCGTGATCTTTCACGGCGACGTCGGGACCGGCAAGACGGCGACGGCGGAATGTATCGCAAACCGGCTCGTCGCGGAGGCCAGGAGTTCCGACTCCATGCTGTTCAAGCTGTCGAACCGGGTGCGTGGCAGCGGCATGGTCGGCGAGATGGGAAGCCTCATCACCGAAGCTTTCCAGAAGGTCGTCCAGGCGGCGGGCAAGAGCCGCCGCGCCATCCTCATCATTGATGAAGGGGATAGCCTGGGCGCATCGCGTTCGCAGGACCATAGCCATCATGAAGACAAGGTCGCGGTCAACACGCTGATCCAGGGCGTCGATGACCTTCGCCAATATGGTGGGCGTATCGTCGTCATCCTGTGCACCAACCGTTTGTCGGTCCTCGATGCGGCGCTCCGACGCCGCGCGGCCATCGTCGAGGAGTTCCGCCGGCCATCGGACGCAGAACGCGGTGAACTGTTCCAGATGGATCTGGCGGGCCTGGATGCCAGCGCGGTGCAGATCGGCCAGCTGGTCCAGGCCACGGCGGCGCGCGAGGGGCGCCCGCCATGGACCTATTCCGATATCCGCACGCGGCTCTATCCAACGGCTCTTGCCCAGGCCTATCCGGATCGCGCCCTGCGGTTCGAGGACCTGCTTTCGGTTGCGACCACGCTTCAGGCATCGCCCATCATGGAGGACAAGTGATGGCGCGATCGCCGCTGTTCGGACGCCGCATCCACATCTCCGGAAGCATCGCCAAGGATATCGCCGTCGCATCGGCGGCCGACGTGGAAGCCGCCCGCACACTCATTACCGACCTGGTCAGGGAACTGGTCAGGCGCGGCGCAAATTTCGTTATTCCGGTCGATGCCGAACCTGTCCGCGAAGCAGACGGCATGCCGATCTGTTTCGACTGGCTGATCTGGAAGGCCGTGAAGGATAATCTGGCACAAAGACCACCCAATGTGCCGGGGCCCTTTGTGGTCGCCGTCCAGCACCACAAGACCGAGGAGCAGATTCCCGACGATCATGCCGAGCTATGGGATGAACTGCGCTCCTCCCAACATGTGAAGATCGAGAGCGCCGCGCAATGGAATATGAACAGCAAGCGGATGGAAGCGCAGGCGCGCTTTGGCGATGTTCTCGTCGTCCTGGGCGGTGATGAAGGCGTCCTTTATCTGGCCAACCTCTATCATGATGCGGGCAAGCCGATCGTGCCGCTCAATCTACCGCTTTGCGCCGAGACGAAGGGCGCAATACGACTCTATAATTTCGGCCTGGCGAGCAGCCAGACCCGCCGCCTGTTCCAGATCGCGGATGATGGCGATGCCCATGACTGGATCAACCGGATCGGCTTCCCGAGCCGGCAGGCCATCCCGGACCGCATCTCCGCGCTGATCGATCTGCTCGAGGCGCTGGAACGGCCGAAGGCTTTCGCGGTTCGGCTGCTCAATCCCGATCTTGACGATTATAACGACGTCCAGACCTTCTTCGATCAGGTCGTCAAGCCCGTGATCGAGGACGAACTTGGCTATCGTCTGGTCGTGATTGATGGTCGGCAAACCTACGAGCATGCGCGCATCGATCAGGAGATATTCGCCAAGCTGCATCGCAGCAGCATTGTCCTGGCCGATATCACCGGCGCCCGGCCCAACTGCTTTCTCGAACTGGGCTATGCGCTTGGGCGCTGCCTGCCGACCATGGTCATGGTGCGCGAGGGGGCCAGCCTGCCATTCGACATCACGACATTTTCCGGCCTGCACTGGAAGACGAGTGGCAGCGCCGAGGATCGCAAACGTGCTTTCCGCGAACATTGGAACGCGATCCGCAATCGCCCCTCTCTCGTGCCAACGGAGCCGCTGATCTCATGAGCGAAAAGCGCGAGATATTCGTTTCTGTCGATGTCGAGACGGCCGGGCCGATCCCTGGCGAGTACAGCCTGCTGTCCATTGGCGCCTGCTCGGCTTTTGCCCCGGAAGAGGCCTTTTCCTGCCAGCTCAAGCCCATCGGTGACAAATTCGACCCCAAGGCTCTCGAAGTGACCGGGCTATCCCTGGCGACGCTGGCGCAAACCGGGGAGGAACCTCGTCTCGCCATGGAGAAATTTGAGCGGTGGCTGCGGGATCTGGGTGGTGATGACGCGACCATCATATTCGTCGGGTTCAATGCTCCCTTCGACTGGTCATTCATCAATTACTATTTCCATCGCTTCCTCGGGGGGAACCCGTTCGGCTTCACCGCGCTCGACATCAAGGCGCTGTATATGGGCGCAACCGGCTGTTCCTGGGCGGACACGCGGTCAAGCCGGATCGCACAAAGAGTGGCACCAACCCTTATCGGCACCCACGATGCCTTGGCTGATGCTCGCTATCAGGCTGAGATTTTCCGGCTAATCCAGGCAAAACTTGTGCCTCAAGGGAAATGAGGGTCCAAGCTTAATTTATACAATGCAAGGAGGGGCTTAAGTCATGCTCCTTAGCAGTGAGATTGTGCGACACTGTTGCCTGCTTCAGCACCAAGAGCGGCGCCCCTTGCTGAACGAAGGGCCGCTTTGGGCGCTGAACGCCTAAAAGGAGACGTTCTGGGTGTCCGACCGAACTGCCTTTGACCATGATCCGCGCAACGCTCCGATGAGCCATCGGTGACCCTTTCATAAATCACGATTGGGCGATAACATGATCGATAGAAAGGCGCTCAATCGATCATGCTCTGGAATTGGCAACTCTCCGACTGGCCCGCGTTCAGCTTCGACCCGGCGCTGTTGCGGGAAGCCGAGGAGCGATTCCTCAAGGGGGCCGGTGTCGTCGTCGGATCGATGCACCATCTCGACGGGGATGCCAGGCAAGGGATCGTGATCGAGCTCATTTCGCAGGAAATGGTTGATAGCTCGGCCATCGAGGGTGAGGTTCTGGATCGCGCCAGTGTGCAGTCGTCGATCGCACGGCAGCTTGGCTTTGTTTCCGACAAGCGCCGATCCAATCCGGCCGAGGCGGGTGCGGCAGAGCTTATGGCGGATATCTATCGGCGATATGCCCAGCCGTTGATCGACGAGAAGCTATTCGACTGGCACAGGATGTTGATGAACGGTCGCCGTGATATGGCGGACATTGGCGCCTATCGCACGCATGCGGATCCCATGCAGATCGTTTCGGGGGCGCTGCATGCGCCTCGGGTACATTTTGAAGCGCCGCCTTCGGATCGGGTGCCGGAAGAGATGGCGCGGTTCATTGCCTGGTTCAACGAGAGCTCGCCGCAAGGAGGTGCGCCGGTGCCAGCGATCACGCGGGCGGCGATTGCGCATCTGTGGTTCGAGACGGTTCATCCGTTCGAGGACGGCAATGGCCGGCTTGGGCGCGCCATTGCCGAAAAGATCCTGGCGCAGAGTCTGGAGGCGCCGACGCTGACGGCGCTCGCCGCGACGATCAACCGGCACAAGAAGGCCTATTATGCCGAGCTGCAACGGGCCAGCCGGAGCAACCGAATCGATGACTGGCTGAGCTGGTTTGCCGGCCTCGTACTGGAGGCGCAGGGGCGGACGATCGAGAGCATCCGGTTCCTGATCGAGAAGACGCGCCTGCTCGATCGCCTGCGTGGCAGGATCAACGCACGGCAGGAGAAGGCGCTGATCCGCATGATGGCCGAAGGGCCGGACGGGTTCGTCGGGGGCCTCAGCGCACACAACTATCGCACGATCACCGATGCCGCCTCGGCGACGGCTACGCGCGATCTGGCGGAACTGGTCGAGCTGGGCGCCTTGGAGCGGGCCGGCGAGCGGCGCTATACGCGCTATCATCTGGCGATCGCCACCAGCGCGCGCGGTGTCACCGGATAGCCTGCCGCGTTCAGGTCAACATCTGCTGGATAGCGGCTTCATCCCCAGAGGCAGGAGAGGGGTAGAGCAGCGAGGCGGTCTCCGAAGCCAATCGCCTGGTCGTGGTCGTAGAGCACGGCACCGAAGGCGAACCTGTCGCCCGTGGCGGCTGCAAGCTTGCGCAAGCCGGCGAAATCCTCGGCGCGCACCGTCGCCGCGGCCTTGACCTCTAACCCGATAACCTGCCCGGCTCGGTTTTCGATGACGATGTCGACCTCGTCCAGTTCCTTGTCGCGGAAGTGGCTCAAGGAGAAGCGGTCGTCGGACCAGTACGTCGCCTTGAGGACTTCCGAATAGACGAAGGTTTCCAGTACGGCGCCGAAATGCGAGCGGTCGGTCGCAAGTTTCTCGGGCGTGATGCCTCGCAGCGCGGCAAGTAGGCCTGAGTCGAGAAAATGTAGCTTGGGTTTTTTCGTCAGCCGTTTGAGCGCATTGTTGTGCCAAGGGGGCAAGCTACGCACGAGGAAGAGTTGTTCGAAGATCGCTGTATATTTTTGTGTTGTGACGTGATTGAGGCCAAGGCTCGCACCAACGCCTGCGTGGTTGATCAGCTGCCCGGAATGGGCGGCCAGGGCGCGCAATAGACGGGGCATACGATCAATCTGGTCGATATTGGCGACGTCGCGGACATCGCGTTCGACGATGGCATCGACGTAGTTCTCGTACCAATCCTGGCGGCGGGGCCAGCTTTTGCGGCCAATGGCTTCCGGATAGCCGCCAGCAAGGACGAGGTCGACGAGGTCGGTGCCGATCCGCGGCGTTCCGGGAGCCGGCGTCCGGCTCGCGAACAGCGAAGCCAGGAAGCGCGGCGGAGGCTGCGAGAGGATCTCTGATTGGGCAAGGGGTAGCAGACGGATAATCTCCATCCTCCCGGCGAGCGAGTCCGCTATGCGGGGTAGCGTCATCAGATTTGCGGATCCGGTGAGCAGGAAGCGCCCGGGCCGGGAATCCCGATCGACGCTCTCCTTGATCGCCAGGAGGAGATCGGGTGCCCGCTGAACCTCATCAATGATGGCCTGGTCGAGATCGCGCACGAGTCCTGCCGGGTCAGCTCGGGCAGCCGACAGGGTTGTGGCGTCATCGAGCGTCAGATAGGTGCGGCCTTTTTCGGAGAGCGAGCGGGCGAGCGTAGTTTTGCCTGCCTGGCGGGGGCCGGCAAGCAAAACAACTCTCGTATCCTGCAGGGCTTCCTGGATGCGCTGGGTGGAATGGCGGGGTAGCATGTCTAACCGAAACAGAACCAACGACTCGATGAAAGAAAATTAGCGTCTATCTGAAATTATAGTGCCGTCCAAATGAAATTATAAATGAGGGTTCGAACACAGAATACGGGAGCAGCCAGATGAACGCATGACGCCGATATCGACCTTGCGAGGCAGCTGGGCGGCGCTTGCGAGCGATACCGTGGACCTGATTGGTGACGTGCGGGCTTTGGTCGGATCGACCGTGTCGATCGACGAAAGTCTCCTCGATGCCGCGTTGCGGGGCTGGTCGGCCAATTCGCGGCGTGCCTTTCGCTCGGATCTGACACTCTGGGGCGCCTGGTACCGCAAACGCCGGGTGCCGCCCGCACAGGCAACGCCCGAACTGGCGGCGGCGGGGTGAGTGCCCGCATGGCGGCGCGTATGGCGACTTCATCCTCAGAAGCAGGAGAGGGGTAGAGCAGCGAGGCGGCCGCCGATGCCGATCGCCCGATCCCGCCCGGCTTGTGACCATTTTGTTTGACCTTCAGCTTTGGCTAAAGTGGTGGCTTACGAGAAGCCTGTCGTTCCATGAGCGTCGTCAGTCTGCCGAGCGAAGCGAGGTGCAGGTTGATGAGCGACAGCCAGCCTTTGCGGTGCCAGTCGACAACCGTGGCCTCGTCCAAATCCCTCAAGCGATCGGTATCAACAATTCGGAAGCCATCTAGGGCATATCGCCGCCCATCCGGGAGTGTAGCATCTGCCCGTTTTTCGACCAGAAGGCCTTGTTCCTGAAGGGCGTCCGCAAAAGCCTTCGTATTCTGGAATTCCGCCTGATAGGCTTCGCAGAATTGCAGGGCCTGGCGCGTAAGGGGGCCGGGCTCGCCCTTTTCGAACAACGGCATTCCGTCATCGCCTTCGCGGACGAGACGTTCGGACGCCGTATCGAGGGCAAGCGCAAAGCGATCCGATCCGGGTATCGCAACGAAGCCGAACGGGTAGCGCCGCACATAAGCCGGAACATAGTGCCCATTGGCCCATGCACGTTCCTCGACGAAGAGGTTTTCACCATCGGCAAGCCCGAGGACAACGACGGGCAAAAATGTATCGCCGGCAAAAACCACCGGATAGCAGCACCCCGCCTCACCGAACTCACCCAACACGATCGGGACATAGGGCGTGCCGGCGGCAAACGCCGTATCGCCTTCCTTGAGCCGCCAGCCCGCGTGCGCTTCCGAGTGAAGGACTGCGGGTTCACGATAGAAAAGCGGCAGCGCGGAAGTCCCTGCGGTTTTGGTCGAACCGGTTGTCATGTTGCCTCCTGATATGTTCGGGTTTCCGGGTTCGGATCAGAACCGGACCCGGAAGCCCGCGGTGCCCTTGAGGCTATAGCCTTCACCGAAGTCAGCGATCGGCGTGTCACCGGAAATTTCGGTGTAGAGCATGTATTTCCCATTGCCCCAGCTATAGCTGCCACCAATGCCCAGTTCGCCCCACAGGCGCCTGTTGCGGCTTGCGACCGGCGTGCCCGAAACGTCCACCTGGGCGCCGTCCAGCCACTCGTAGCTGAGATTGACGAGGCCGTAGACATGGCTGCGCCGGGTTTCGCCCGCGCTATCCCAGTTGTTCTGGTGATCGATCGACAGGCCCCAGCGGGTCTTGAGGCTGTCGCCTCGTGCCGTGGAGATTTCCGCTCCTGCCGGATCGACAAAGCGATCAAAGCCGACATGCGCGTAGGTCATCTGGATCTGCGGTGTCAGCGTCAGCTTGTTGCCGATGGGCGAACGCTTACCGGACTCGAAGCTGAACGCCTCGCCCTTGCCATCATTACCTTTGATCAGCGCGCCCAACGTGCCGGAGGTGAGATCGCTGTCGAACCAGCTGACCTTCGCCTGGGCGTCGGCATAAAAGCCTTCCGGCCCATACCATGTGAGCGTTGCGCCCAGGCCATAGCCCTGCGTGTCGATCTTGCCGTTGCCGAAGATCGAGGTGATGCCGGCGTCGGCCTTGCCGTAGTGGGCCGTGAGCCCACCGATCAGCGTCGCCCCGTCATCGCGCTGGCTGAGGACGGCGTCGAGGCCCATCTGCATCTGCCAACTGTCAATGTTCTGGTCGGTGCCACTGGTTGAGAACAGCGCTTTCGGACGGTGGCGCGATGCATCTATCCTGCCCCAGATGCCCATGTCGGACGGCATCGCGACCTTGGCCCAGGAGCGGTTGCCGACACGCTGCTGGAGCGTGGGCAGGCCGTTGAGGGCCTGAAGGGTCTGCGTGTACCCTTCATAGACCGGAACACCGGGCTGATAGAGCGGTTGCGTGGTATCGGGCTCACCCGGTTCTTCCGGGGCGTTGAGCAGTGATGACCGGAGGTACCAGTCGCCGTCCTGCGGATCGGCAACACCGTTCTTGTAGAGCCGATAACCGTAGGCGCCGGCGATGACGGCCTGCTCGCCCTGGAACACATAGTCGCCATTGAGGGCGAAGCTGCCGTTCGAGGCACCGGCGATGTCGATGATCTTGATGCCTTCGGCGGTCTGGCCGCCAAGCCCGTCACGATTGATCACCGTCACCAGCGTCGTGCCGGAGGTACCGCCGCCTATGACCAGCCGGTCGGTCGCCGAACTGTCGCCGCCGAGCACAGTCTCGATCTCGAGCGTGCCGCCGGCGCCCACATAGTCTCCGGCAACTGTCAGCGTGCCGATGCCGCGGCCTGGCGCAACGACACCGGCATTCACGATACCTGCGACCGAGCCATTGCCCTCGAGCCGGCCACCGCTCGCCACATCGGCGATACCGCCGAACCTGCCGTCGACCGCGAAGGTGCCGCCCGCGACAAGGCCGCCGGCGGCATAACCGTCATTGTTTCCGGTGAGGACCAGCGTGCCCGCGCCGGCCTTGGTGAGCAGGCCGGTACCGGAGAGCGCGCCGTTCAGGGTGAAGGTCGTGTCCTCGTCAGTCAGGATCGTGCCATCGCCCGTGAACGCAATGAAGCGGCCGCTGGCCAGATCGGCGGTGGTGCGCAGCGTGCCGCCGTCAAGCATAACATTGCCTGCCACGTCGCCAAGGTTCGTGTCGGCAGAGACGGCAAGCGTGCCGCCTTCGATAGCCGTGCCGCCGGTGTAGCTGTTCGCACCGGACAGCACGAGCGTGCCCGCATCGGTCTTCACGAGCTGCACGCCGCCGGTCAGTGCCGCGGCGATGGCCGCGGTCATGTCGGCGCCCGCCGCCGTGCCGTCACCGACACGCACGATGCTCCGGGCGCCGGCCAGGGTCAGGTCGTCCCCGCCGATCACATAGCCATCGACCGCGAACTGCATGCCCGCGGCGGTGACTCCCCCAAGGCTGTTGTCCACGGTGACATTCCCGCCGGTGCCGCTGAATATGGCAAAGGTGCCGTCGGCATAGGCCGCGTTCACCGCGCCGGTGGCTTCGGTCCAATTGTCGTCGCCGGCGCTGTTCTGCCAGAGGCCATCACCGCCCTCAATGGCGCCGTTGTTCCGGATACCCGCCGTGCCATCCCAGAAATTGAGCGTAAGCCCGGCGCTGTTGACGAGATTGACCTGACCCGCGACCGAGGTCTGGACGATGGTGTTGCTGCCGACCGGCATCGTACCGAGAGCAAGGCCATTGTCGATCAGCATGCCGCCATAGTTGAACACCCGGTAGATGCCTGCATCGAACGCGCCGCCAGCCGGAACCGCGACATTGATCGTGCCGTCGAGGGTGAGATTGCCGCCCACCTCAACCAGATCATTGAGCGCGCCGCCAACGGCATTGGCCTGTCCGAACTCGAAATCGAGCAGGCTGCCTGAGGCCAGCGTGAGATTGCCGCCGATGGTGAGCGTGCCCACTGCACCCGCGCCCGGCGCCAGTGTGGCGCCATCGGCAAGGATAACGTTGCCGCCAATTGTCCCGTTACCGCCCAGCATCGCGCCCGAGGCCACGCTGGCAAGCCCGGTTGCGGCCGATTGGTCTCCATTGACGAAGAGGGTGCCGGCATCGACTGCCGTGGCTCCGGTATAGCTATTGTCAGCGGTGAGCACGAGCGTACCCGCGCCGGATTTGGCGAAACTGCCTGCACCTGTAACGAGGCCGTTCAGGGTGAGCATGGTGCCGCCATCGGCCCTGATGGCGCCTGCCCCGATAAGATCGACGGCGCGGCCCGAGGCCATGCCTGCGGTCGTATGAAGCGTGCCGCCATCGAAGCTGAGACCGCCGCCGATGTCGCCAAGGTTTGCATCGCTGGCGATGGTGAGGGTGCCGCCGTTGATGGCGGTCCCGCCGGTGTAGCTGTTCGCGCCAGACAGCACGAGCGTGCCCGCATCTGTCTTCACAAGCTGGCTGCCGCCGGTCAGTTCCGCTGTGATCGTAGCGGTATAGCCGGCTCCGGCCATGCTGGCGTCGCCGACGCGGATCACCGATGCCGGTCCCACGAGCGTCAGGCTGTCGCCTGTGATCGTGTAGCCATCGGTCGCGAACTGCATGCCCGAAGCCATGACGGCACCCAGGCTGTTGTCCACATCGACTATACCCGAGGTTCCGGCAAAGATCGCGAAGGCGCCATTGGTATAGGGTGCGTTCACGGTGCCCGTCGCGTCGGTCCAGTTGTCGTTTCCGGTGCTGTCCTGCCAGAGGCCATCGCCGCCGTTGACGACGCTGTTGTTCCGGGGACCGGCCGCGCCATCCCAGAAATTGAGGGTGAGCCCGGCGCTGTTCACGAGATTGACCTGGCCCTCGATTGAGGTCTGGACCGAGACGTCGCCGCCCGCGGGCATCAGGCCAATATCGAGACCATTATCAGTCAGCGCGCCGCCGTAGTTGAAGACACGGTAGATACCGGCGTCGAAGCTGCCACCCGTCGGGACGGTCACATTGATGCTGCCGTCGAGCACGAGGTCGCCGCCGACCTCGACGAGATCGTTCAGTGCCCCCCCTGCCACATTGGCTTCACCGAACTCGAACTCGAGCAGGCTCCCCGAGGCGAGCGTCAGATTGCCGCCGATGGTGAGCGTGCCCACTGCGCCCGCCCCCGGCGTCAGCGTGCCGCCGTCAGCAATCGAGACATTGCCTCCAAGGATTCCCGTGCCGCCGAGCGATGCACCCGAAGCAACATCGGTGAGTCCGGTCGAGGCTGCATAATCGCCGTTTACGAACACTGTGCCCGCGCCGATGTTCATGCCGCCGCTGTTGCCGCCTGTGCCCGACAGCACCAGCGTACCGCTACCGCTCTTGCCGAGGCTGCCTGCACCCGAGAGGGCGCCGGACAGTGCGAGGGCGGTGCCCGCGTCGGTCAGGATCATGCCTGCGCCGGTCAGCGTGACGTCGCGGCCAGAGAGGATGTCGGCCGTGGTTTGCAGCGTGCCGCCGTCGAAATCGAGGCCGCCTGCCGCATCGCCCAGATTGGCGTCCGCCGCGATCTGCAGCACGCCGCCGCCCAACGCCGTGCCGCCCGTGTAGTTGTTCGTCCCCGTCAGGATCAGCGTGCCCGCATCGGTCTTGGCAAGCTGCGCCGAACCGGCCAGTTCCGACGATATGGTGGCCGTATAGCCCGTTCCCGCAATGGTGCCGTCGCCCACGCGGATGATCGCCTGCGGCCCGGCCAGATCGATCCGGCCGCCCTCGACCGTATAGCCATCCACCGCGAACTGCATCCCGGCGACATTGATGGCGCCCAGGCTATCATCGACCGTGACCGTGCCACCCATACCCTGGAAGACGGCAAAGGCGCTGTCGAGGAACGGCGCGTTGATCAAGCCATCGTCGAGCGTCCAGTTGTCATTGCCTGTAACATTTTGCCAGATGCCGTCGCCGCCGGTGATAACGCCGTCGTTGCGAGCACCTGCCGCGCCGTCCCAGAAGCGAAGCGCAAGGCCGCTCGTGTTGATCAGGTTGACCTGATTGGCGACCGAGGTTTGCACATAGAAGTCCGTACCGCTCGGAATGCTGCCAATGGCTAGGCCGGGCCCGCTGAGCGTCCCGTCATAGTTGATGACACGGTAGATGCCGGGCCCGAAGGTGCCGCCCGCGCTCGTATCAACATTGAGCGTGCCGCCAAGCACCAGATCGCCGCCGACGGCGATCAGATCGTTGAACGCGCCGCCCACGGTGTTGGCCTGGCCGAAATCGAAATTGAGCGTGGCGCCACCGGCGAGCGACAAACCGCCGTTGATCGTGAGAACGCCCGGGGTTGCATCCGCAAGGCCGGGATTGATGCTGCCCCCGGCTGCGACATTGACATCGCCGCCGCCGATGCCCGCGCCGCCCAGCACCGCACCGGAAGCCACGCTGGTGAGACCCGTCGCCAGCGACTGGTCGCCGTTTACCAGCAAGGTGCCCGCATTCACATCGGTCGCGCCGGCATAGCTGTTCGCGCCGGTCAGCGTGACGATACCCGAACCATTCTGCTCGACACCACCGGTGCCGGAAATCAGGCCGGCAAAGGCCATGTCATCGGACCGGTTGAAGGCCAGAATACCGTCGTTCGCTACATCGCCGAGGATCCAGCCACTGGTGCCGCCATTACCGAGTTGGAGCGTGCCCGCCGTAATGGTTGTGCCGCCAATGTAGGCATTGTCGGCCGTCAGGGTGAGGATGCCCGCACCCTGCTTCACCAGATCGCCGCTGCCCGAGATCAGCCCCGCGAAGTTCACGTCGTCGGACCGGTCGAACACCAGCGTGCCGTCGTTCGTGACGTCGCCGAGGATCGAACCGCTGGTTCCGCCGTCGCCCAGTTGCAGCACGCCGTCCGTGATTGTCGTGCCGCCCGTATAGTCATTGTCAGCGGTCAGGATCAGCGTGCCAGTGCCCGCCTTGGTCAGCGCGCCCGCGCCCGAGATAAGGCCGCTGAGGTCGAATGTGGTCGCCGCATCGGTCAGGATAGTACCCGCACCCGCCAGCGCCACAGTACGGCTGCTCGCGAGATCAGCGGTGGTTTGCAACCTGCCACCATCGAACGTCAGTGTCCCCGCGGCATCACCGAGGTTCGCGTCCGCCGAAATCTGCAGTGTGCCCGCGTTGATCGTCGTGCCACCGGTGTAGCTGTTCACACCGGTCAGGATCGTCGTGCCAGGGCCGTTCTGGTTCACAACGCCCGCGCCCGAGATCAGCGACGCGAAGGTATAGGCGGCATCGGTGTGGTTGAAATTGATGCGGCCATTCGCGCTGGTCACGACATTGGCGGCGGCCAGCGTGCCCGCTCCGGTCGCGGCCTCACCTTCGGCCCCGCCGATGTTGAGCGTCGAATTGCCCGGCCCCATCGTCAGCGTGCCGCTGCCGATCACGACCTCGCCGTCGTCCGCGATGGTCAGCACGCCCGTCGTCGAAGCGCCATATGCGAGCGTGAGCCCGGTTGCCGTTTCCAACCGCGATCCAACGCCCGAGACGGTCACGGTGCCCTGGGCTGAACCCAAGGTGCCGATCCGTGCCGAACTTGCGGCCTGAACCGTGCCGCCATCAAGAACGTTCAGCGTGCCTGTTCCGACGACGCCGATCGTCAATATTTGTGCGGTATCGGTGGTGCCGAGGCTGGAACCAGCGCCGCGGACGTTGACCGTTCCGTTGCCGTTCACGCTGGTTCCGAGCCCGAGGGCGGCGCTCAGGACACTTCCGCCATTCTCGATGTTCAGGATGCCGGTGCCGCTGACACCGACGATGCTGGTGCCTGTCGAGACCACTTCCGCGTCCGGGCCGGTCACCGTCATCGTTGCCGATTGCGCCGCGACATCGGCGATGCGGAAGGTGCTCGTGCCGATGATCTTCCCGCTGCCCTCGACCCGCAATTCGCCGTTGTTGACGCGGGTCTGGCCGGTATAGCCGCTCGTGCCGGTCAGGGTCGTGGTGCCACTGCCGACCTGCTCGACGACGCCCGTACCCGTGATCGCACCGGCAAAGGTCATGGCGTTCGAGCGATTGAAGATCAGCGTGGCGTTGTTCGTGACATCACCGGTGATCGAGCCGGTCGTGCCGCCATCGCCGAGTTGCAGCCTGCCCGATGTGATCGTCGTCCCGCCGGTATAATCGTTGGTGCCGGTCAGGATCAGCAGGCCGAGATCCGTCTTGGTCAGACTGCCCGCGCCGGAAATCGTGCCGCCCAGCGTGAAGGTCGTGGTCGCGCCGGTCTGGAACGTGCCGCCGCCCGCCAGCACCACATCGCGGCTGCTGGTGATATCGGCGGTGGTGTTCAGCGTGCCGCCGTTGAAGGTGATCCCGCCGGTGGCGGCGCCGAGATTGGCGTCGCTGGAAATGCGCAGCGTGCCCGCATCGATCGTCGTACCGCCCGCATAGCTGTTCGCGCCCGTAAGCGTGAGGACGCCGCCTCCTTGCTTCACCAGATCGCCGCCGCCCGAGACGACACCGGCAAAGGTCACGTCATCGGAGCGGTTGAACGCCAGCGTGCCATCATTGTCGACATCGCCGAAGATGCTGCCGGTGGCGCCGCCATCGCCGATCTGCAGTGTGCCGGCCTCGATCAGCGTCCCACCCGCATAGCTGTTCGTGCCGGTGAGGACGAGCGTGCCGAGATCGGTCTTCGCGAGCTGCGCGGTTCCGGTGAGTTCCGCAGAGATGATCGTGGTAAAGCCCGCGCCCGCCGCAGTGCCGTCACCGACGCGGATCACCGATTGCGGATCGGTGAGGGTCAGCGCGTCGCCGGTGATCGTGTAGCCGTCACTTGCAAACTGCATCCCCGACGCCGTGACCGCACCATCGCCATTGTCCACAGTGACGATATCGCCGGCA
Organism: Sphingobium faniae; assembly: GCA_900100475.1. Taxonomy (GTDB): domain Bacteria; phylum Pseudomonadota; class Alphaproteobacteria; order Sphingomonadales; family Sphingomonadaceae; genus Sphingobium; species Sphingobium faniae. Next base: position 26,511 of record FMTU01000022.1, read on the forward strand.
CCTGCGAATATGGCGAAGCTGCCATCGGCATAGGCGGCATTGATGCCGCCGTCCGCATCCGTCCAGTTGTTGTCGGTGCCGCCAAGATGCCAGGTGCCAGCGCCGCCATCGACGACGCCATTGATCTTCGGGCCCACGCCGCCGTCCCAGAAACTCAGTTCCAGGCCCGTGGCATTGACGAGGTTGACCTGCCCCGCCACGGAGGTCTGGACCGCGACGCTGCTGCCGGCCGGCATCGCGCCGAGATCGAGACCATTGTCGGTGAGCGTGCCGCCATAGTTGAACACGCGGTAGATGCCGCCGCCGAAGCTGCCGCCCGTCGGCACCGTGACATTGATGGTGCCATCAAGCACGAGATTGCCGCCGACCTCGATCAGATCGTTGAGCGGGCCGCCAACGACATTAGCCTCGCCAAACTCGAAATCCAGAATGGAGGCTGAGGACAGTGAAAGGTTGCCGGCGATCGTCAGTGTGCCGGGGCTGTTGCCCGGCGCCAGCGTGCCGCCATTGTCCACCAGAACGCTGCCGCCGACGATGCCGGAACCGCCCAGCGTCGCGCCATTGTGCACGGTTGTGAGGCCGGTCGCAGCCGACTGGTCACCGTTGATTCGCAGCGTGCCCGCGTTCAGCACGGTCGCGCCGCCATAGCTGTTGTCGGCGGTCAGCGTGATGATGCCGGACCCGTTCTGGATCAGGCCGCCTGAGCCGGAGACCAGACCCGCGAACGTCTTGTTGTCGGATCGGTCGAAGATCAGCGTGCCGTTGTTCGCGACATCGCCCTCGATCCAGCCGCTGGCGCCGCCGTCACCGAGCTGGAGCGTCCCGGCGCTGATCGTTGTGCTGCCGGTATAAGTGTTGTCCGCTGTCAGAACCAGCGTGCCCGCGCCCGATTTGGTGAACGCGCCTGCGCCCGAGATCAAGCCAGAGAGATTGAAGGTCGTGCCCGCATCGGTGAGGATGGTTCCCGCGCCTGTCAGCGCCATGTCGCGACCGCTCACGAGACTGGCGGTGGTGTGCAGCGTGCCGCCGTCGAACGTCACATCACCGGATGCCGCGCCAAGGTTGGCATCGGCGGAAATCTGAAGCGTGCCCGCGTCAATCAGCGTGCCGCCGGTGTAGCTGTTGATGCCGGTCAGAACCGTCGTGCCCGTGCCGATCTGGGAGACGATGCCATTGCCGGAAATGATTCCATCAAATGCATAGCTGTTGCTGCGACTAAATGTGAGCGTGCCGTCGTTTACGACATCGCCGATAATGCTGCCGCTCGCGCCGCCATTACCGAGCTGGAGCGTGCCGGCGCTGATCGTAGTACCGCCCGAATAGCTGCTCGTACCGGTGAGGATGGTCGTGCCGGCTCCCTGTTGGAGGACGGACCCTGTACCGACGATGGCACCAGCATAGGTCAGTGCATCGCTGCGATCGAAACCCAGCGTGCCGAAATTGTTGACCGTGCCGCTCGCCACCGACCCGGTCGTGCCGCCGCCGCCGATGAACAACATGCCGCCATTGACATTGGTCGATCCGGTATAGCTGTGATTGCCGGTCAGCACCCATGTGCCGCTGTCGTTCTTCGCCAGCGTCGAGATGCCGGTGCCCGCATTGCCGATGGAACCGGCAAGCGTGTTGTTACCCGTGTTGGTGCCGCCAAGCGCGATGGTGCGCGCCTGATTGGTGTTGGCGAGCGTAACCGGACCCGTGTCCGTGAACACGATCGCGCCAGTGCCCGAGGACTCGATGTATGTCACACCGGACGAGAGGGTGAACAGGCGGTTGGTGGTGTCGCCACTGCCCGTATAGCGGAGCGTCGAGCCATTGCCGATGACGAGGTTCGCGGCCGCCGAAGACGAGGCGCCGATGCTGCTCGCCACGCCGCCGTCGGACAGCTTGTCGACCCCGAGCACACCGCCGCTGATCGTGGTGATGCCCGTGTAGCTGCTGTTCGGATTGGTGAGGATCCAGGTGCCAGCGTCGGTCTTGGTCAGGCGCGTAATGCCTGTGCCGTTATTCGTAATCTGCGGGGCCAGAATATTGTTGTCGCTATTGGTGCCGCCAAGCGTCAGGGTTTGTGCGGTGTTGGGACTTGAGAATGTCAGCGCTGCCATATCCGCAAAGATGATCGCGCCGGTGCCGGATGCTTCCAGCTTGCTCGTGGCGGAAGACCCGAGCGTAAAGCGTCGGTTCGTGCTGTCGCCCGCGCCGAGATATCGCAGCGTGCCGCCGTTCAGCACGAGGTTGCCCGCATCCGCGGAGGAAGAGCCGATCGAGCTGGCGGCGCCGCCGTCACCCAGACAGGCGACGGCAAGGGTGCCGCCATTTATGACAGTGGCGCCGTCATAGCTGTTGCCGCAGCCGGAAAGCTGCTGAATGTTGGTGCTGGCGCCATTCTTGACGAGGTTTCCACTGCCAGTGATCACGCCGGCATAATTGGCGCTGGCAAGACTGCTGCCCGCGTTGATCGTCAGCGTTGCGCCGCCAAGATCAATCGTCCCGCCATTGGCACCGCCGCCGGTGAAAAAGGCGACATCATTGTCATAACCATCGAGGTCCAGCAGAACGCCCGCTATATTGTCGAGCGTGAGTGGTCCGCTGCCGATCGCAGTCGCCGATCCGGCCCGCAATATGCCGCCTGTGATGCGCGTGCTGTTGGTGCCGTTGTTCACGCCGGAAAGGATAAGCGTGCCGGGGCCATCCTTGCGCAACTGGCCGACGCCAATTATCTCGCCTGCGAACTCCAGCACGGTCGTGTCGGTGTCCACGCGAATGGCGCCGACGCTGCTTGCCAGCGTGAAACCGCGATCCGTCGTCACCGAACCACCGGTGTAAATGAGGATGCCGTTGCTGAACACCAGGCTGTCCGGATTACTGGTCGACGCGCCGATGCTGCTCAGTTGGCCGCCATTGGCCAGGCAATCGACGGACAGCGCGGTTCCGTTGGTGATGGTGGTCGCGCCGGTATAGCTGTTGTTGCAACCGCTGAGGGTGAACACGGAGGCGCCTGCACGCGTGAGGCCGCCGGTGCCGCTGATCCTGCCGGTAAAGACACCGACACTGTTGACCGTAAGTGTGCCGGAGCCGAGGGCGATGTCGCCCGCCCCCTGCAACGTGCTCACGGCATTGTTGAAATTATTGAGATCGAGCAGCGCCCCTGCTGCGACCTCCATCGCGCCGCCGCCGAAGACATTGGTCGCCCCGGCGCGCAACGTGCCCGCATTTACAATCGTACCGCCGGCATAACTGTTGGTCCCGGACAGGACCAGAGTGCCTGACCCCTCCTTGCGCAGACCACCTGAGCCTGAGCTTGTGATCGTTCCCGTCAAGGTAAGTACAGAGCCCGCGTCACTTACACCAATGCGTCCGTGTCCGGCGCCAATCGTAATCCCACGGTCACTGCTGGTGGTACCGCCAAGATAGTCGAGCGTCCCCCCGGCCAGCACGATATTGGCCGGATCGCTGCTTGCCATGCCAATGCTGCTCGCGAGGCCACCGTTGGCCAGCGTGGTTACAGCCAGCGTGCCACCGTTAACCGTCGTGACGCCACTGTAAGTGTTCGCAGCGTTTGCCAGGGTCAGGGTGCCAGAGTTCAACTTGGTGAAGCCGGCATCGTCTGGGCTGGTTACTTCGCCCGTGAAGGTCAGATTCGTACCACCGGCAATGTCAATCGTTCGCGTGGCCCCGCCGTTGACCAGCGTGAAGCCACGGTCCGTAGTGGTGGTCGCCCCGGCATACTGCAGGGTTCCCGCTTCAAGCACGAGGTTGGACGCATCGGACGAGGAGGCCCCGATGCCACTGGCGACGCCGCCGTTGCCGATATTGTTCGTCCGCAGGGTGCCCTGGGTCACCGTCGTCGAACCGGTGTAGCTGTTGGCGCCCGTCAGCACGACCGTGCCCGTGCCCCCCTTTGCGAAGGATGTCGCGCCCATATTGTCGGTGATCGTCGAACCGATCGTGAAGAACCCGGCGCCATTCTGCTGGACGCCCAGGGTTCCACCCCCAGCACCGCCCGTCAGCGAACCGCCGGCGATCGTCTGGTTCGCCGCGCCAACGCTCGGTGCGACGATGATGGTGCCATCGACGCCTAACGTATTGCCCCCTCCGATCGTGACGGTGGAAGCGGCGTTGGCCGTGTAGCGCAGGCCGCCCAGAGATACATCGCCGCTGACTGTGCCGAAGTATGCGGTATCGGGCAGACCATCGGTATCGCTGATGATCTCGCCGGTCAGCCAGGTGGCGGCATTGTCCTTGCTGGTATAGTCTGTGTCATCGAAAGCGATGACACCCCCGGCCAGAACCTTGGCATAGTCCGACCCGTTGATGGTCGCCCAGCCGCCGAGCGCCCCGTCGGCATTGCTCGTCGTGATGGCGCCGGCATCCGGCAGCACGAAATTGACGAGACCGCCGGTGCGGCTGATCGCCCCAAGACTGACATTGACGGCGCCGCCCGTGCCGCTGGTCGCTCGAAGCGTATTGCTGCCGGCGCTGACCGTCAGTCCATTGAAGCTCTGGCCGTTGGTTTCGCCATTGGCGCCCCGCACCTCGATGCTGCCGCCCGACAAAAGCAGCGGCGAGGAAGCAGAGATGATATTGTTGTCCGGCGCGCCGGCTCCCGCGAAGTCGAGTGTCAGCTTGCCGCCATTGATCGTCGTGGCGCCGCTATAGCTGTTGGCGCCGGTCAGGGTGAGCGTGCCCGCGCCGCTTTTGGTCAGGCCGCCGGTTCCGGTGATGCCGCCGGCGTAGCTTTGCGCCGTGGCCGCCTTGACGGTCAGCGTCGCGCTGCCCAGCGCAATCGTCCCGCCTGTCCCGCCGATCATGGGAGCCGTCAGGTCGATGCTGTTGAGGTCGAGCGTGCCGCCATTGATCGTGAAGCCGGTCGCATTCCCGAAGGCGGAGGCATGGCCGGCACGCAAGGTACCGCTGTTGACGGTGGCCATGCCTGTATGCGTATTCGCGCCGCTCAGCAGCCAGGTTCCCGAACCGGCGCTGATCAGATTGCCGTTGCCGGAGATGATGCCCGAAAAGCTGTTGACGCCCGAAAAACTGCCGCCAAGGGTCAGATTATCGGGATTGGGGTTGCCCGGATTAAAGGTCAGATCACCGCTCAGGTCGAGAGCGCCAGTTCCATCATTCAGGATATTGCTGGCGGCGTTTGCCGTCCATGTCCGATTGCTGGCCGATCCCGTGCCGGTGTAACTCACCGTTCCGGCGTTCATGTTGATATTGGTGCCGGCGCCTAGTGAGCTGACGCTGCCGATATCGGCCAGCGTCGAGACTTTCACTAACCCACCGATCGAGGCCGTTCCAGTGAAGCTGTTCGCGTCCCCCAAAGTAACCGTCTGGCCATTGGTTACGTTGAAAACGAAACTGCCGCCGCTCAGAGTGCCCAGAAGGTTGATATCGGCTGAAGTGGCAAAGAAACTTCCGTTTGCGGAGATGTCGATATCTCCGGTGAGCGTCAGGGCGCCGGAGCCTTCGTTGCGAATGTTCGCACCGTTTCCGTTGATATCCCAGTTGCGGTTCGAGATGTCGCCATCGCCGATATAGATGATGCTGTCGGAATACTGGCTCTGCTGGTTGAAGACGATCGTGCCGTCGGCAACCGTGGTCGGCGCCCCCAGCGAACTTGCCACGCCGAGATCGGCGATCGAGGAGAAATAGGCGAGGCAGACACCATTGCATCCACTGAAGATCGTTGCGCCAGTATAGCTGTTGGCATCGTTCGACAGGCGAACAATGCTGGCCGCGTTGTTGGAGGGGGCGACGCTCACCCTGCCGTTGCCGCTGATCAGCGCCGAGCCGATGCCGGCGCCGGACACGGTCAGGGTTCCGCCGTCTCCGATCGCGATGGATCGCGCCGTTCCGGCGCCATCTATCCGGAGTGTGACGCTGGAGCCCGCCGCTGTCGTGACGGTGTTCGTCGCCGCACCAAGGCCTGCATCCGTTGCTGCGTAGAGAGAACCGCCGAGAAGAGAGATGCTGCCGCTGAATGTATTTGTGCCATAGAGTTGTAGCGTCCCGCCGCCCATCTTGGTGAGACCGGACGTGCCGGCGACGATCGAGTTGATCCGGGTCGTTCCGGTGGCGACGGAGATTGTCGGCGCGGTTCCGCCGAGAGTCAGCGTGTTTCCGGTGAGTATATAGCCGTTCGTGTTGAAGGTCAGGTTATGGGCCGTGATCGGCGAGGCCAGGGTGACGGTCCCGGCGGTGCCCCCGAAAACCCCGTCGTCAAGCGCACTATTGTCCCAAGGGGCAACATAAGGGCCGCTGACGCCATCGCCACTGGGGCTCCAGTTGAGATTGCCGAGGTCCCAGGTCCCAGTCCCGCCGGTCCCGACACCGGTGCCGTTGGCATCCCAGTGACGCTCCTCTGCGTGAGCGGACATGGGAATTCCCGTGGCAAGGACCGCAACAAGCGAAGCGCTGCAAAGAAGGGTACGCGGAACGATCCGGGATGCGTGACGACGCTTGCCTGACCTGCCGGTTCCAACCATGAAATTTACCCCTCGTTCGGATTTCGCGCGCACAGTTATCCGGAGCGCCTAGCACCATCAGACAGTCGTTCCTACATCATAATGATGTAAAATATTATGATTTGGTTAAAGCTGGCGGATCGGAAGGGGTTTATCCGTCATCATTCACACGCATATGATGCATGGCAGAATATCCTTGATCGACAATCCCATAGGCGCGAGGTGATGCCATCCAAGCGAATAGCCCTGTTGATCCGATGCGCTTCCTGGAAGCCGGAGACCTGTCGCGGGCCGAAGCGCTCGTCCGTGCACATCTGGCGAGAGCACCGCATAATTCGGATGCCTTGCGCCTGCTTTCCGCGATAGCGGCCGCAACCGGCCACTTCGCCGAGGCCGAGCGATTGCTACGGCAAACCGCCGCCGGACGCCGGGAACTTATTGGCGCCTATACGGACCAGTCATCACTGCTGTGTCGAATTGGCCGGGCCGATGATGCCATCACGCTTCTCGACCGGATGATCGTCGCAGATCCGGAGAGCATCTGGCCGCTATCGATCAAATCAGGTGTTCTGTCCGCCGAACGCCGTACCGGGGAAGTGCTTAAGATCCATCGGGAACTTGTAGAGCGAGCACCCAATGCCACTGTGCTGTGGATGAATTATGCGAACAGCCTGAGCGCTGTGGGACAAACCGACGAAGCGATTGCCGCCTATCGCCGGTCGCTGCAACTGGATCCCGCCAACGGCGCCGCATGGTGGGGGCTTGCCAATTTGCGCACCATCCTGCTGGACGATGACGATGTTGAGGCGATGGAACGGATATTGCCGCAGATCGGCGATCCGTTCCAGAAGATCCAGATCCAGTTCGCGCTCGGCAAGGCGTGCGGCGATCAGGGCCGGTTTGAACAATCCTTCGGCTATTATCGGCAAGCAAATGCCCTGCGTGGAACGGTTGTTCCCTATGATCCGCAAGCGATCCGGGAAACCGTGCTGGCGCACGAGGAGATCCTGACCCCATCGGTCTTCGCCGAACGCCGAGGTTATGGACACGATTCCGATGAGGCGATCTTCATCATCGGCATGCCGCGTTCGGGTTCCACGCTGGTCGAGCAGATACTTGCCAGTCATCCGATGGTGGAAGGGGCCGGCGAGCTGTTCGAGCTTCAGGAGATTGCGGCAGCGCTTCCCGGCAACGACCCGTCAGGAAAATCTCTGCCCAATGTGCTTTTTCGGCTCATGCCGAACGACAGGAAGGTGCTGGGGCAACGCTATCTGGATGCCACGCGGCGGCACAGAAGGAGCGGCCTCCGCTACTTCACGGACAAGATGCCGGCGAACTGGCGATTTGCCCCGCTTATTCATCTGATCCTGCCCAACGCCAAAATCGTGGATGTCAGGCGGGAGCCGCTTTCCTGCTGCGTTTCGACCTTTTTGACCTATTTCAACCGTGAAAGTCGTTTGCCGACCGACCTGTATGACCTCGGCTGCTACTATAATGACTACAGGCGGATGATGGACTATATGGATACGGTGCTGCCTGCGCGCGTGCATCGGGTGCACTATGAAAAGCTGGTGGAAAGTCCCGAGGCGGAAGTGCGCCGCCTTTTGGACTATCTTGGCCTGGACTTCGATCCGTGCTGCCTGCGCTTTTACGAGAATCCGCGGGCCGTTCACACGCCAAGTGCCCAACAGGTTCGAACCCCGATCAACAGGTCTGGTCTGGATCGCTGGCGCAATTATGAACCGTGGCTGTCTCCCCTTGCAATGAGTCTCAATGGATCTGCCAGAAAGTGAGCGTTGAAACCGCAGCACGCCAACATTTCACACGATGTGAAAACCGTCACTTCAGCGGCTCGGAATAACCTGAGTGGGGTACAGCTTGCGCGATACGGCAGATCTCCAAATCCGCCTCTGATGGGATGCCTTGCTGCGCGACAATCAAGGTGAGAACAGCGCGACAATCTAAGGCGTGTGGACATTTAGCGCATAGCGATCTTCAGGGCCGCAAGGTTGATCATGGCGCGGTAGCTCTGATCAGTTTTCTCGTATCGGGTAGCGATGCGCCGGAATGTTTTGAGGCTACAGAAGAAGTTCTCGACGAGGTGCCTCCAGCGATAGGCATGGAAGTCGCAGTCGATTTTTTGCTTCCGGTTCGATTTGGGAGGGATCACCACTACAGCGCCCCTTTCGTTCAGTTCGGTACGCAACCAATCAGCGTCGAACGCCTTGTCGCCGAGGAACATATCGAATTCGACGTCCTGGATCAGCG
>FMTU01000032.1 GCA_900100475.1 Sphingobium faniae
CCCTCAGCGGCAATCGCGGTATAGAGCTCACTCAGGCGCGGAGTGTACGGGTGACGATACCGCGCCGAGTTGAGGTTGGAACTTGCAAGTGAACGAACAGGTGGTGTGATCGATCGATCCGAGACGCGTGACAATCCGTTTGAATCAGTGGCCATCAAAGGTCGCTTGTCTGTTTGGAACTCGCGTCGCGGAAACCATCTTGGCCCGCGGTCATGTGCGACCGCACCCAGAGGCCGGACATATGATCGCAAGCGATCCGATCAAAATATCTGTTCAGGGATCTTGTAAGAGGGGGTCGTCCACATATGATTCATGCGCCACAGGGCTTTCTGCCGGGACCGAACGGGGGCGAGGGAGCAATATTGTTCTGCTTCATTTTCCTCTATATGTCCGCAGCGGGCGCTGGCCCGTGGAGCCTTGATGCCTCGCGCCGCCTATCCCGGACGCGGTGAGGGAGCATAGAGACTCGTTGGTTCTTTACGCCGACGATATGTGGAGAGCGATTTGCCACCGAAACGCGCATGATACTTCAGTTCCAAATATGGGCGCCTGCGCTCGACGTGGCGGGCGGGGCATCAGGCTGCGGCGGGAAATCCAACCGAAAATGGATTTTGCGGCGGTCCTTGTCGAACTCCGTGAAGCCTGTCCAGCCCGTCGGTCCCCCGATGCGCCGATCTTGCAATCAGGATGTTTCCGGAAAACTGCTATAGGCATATAAGGATGCGTATGAGCAGTGAGGATGCGCAAGGATGGACATCCCCGATTACGATCCTGTGGCACAAGAACTCGCCGGTCGGCTGAGCGACGTCATTCGATTATGGCGAGATGAAACCGGCGCATGCTTCTCTGAGGTGGAAAGAAATCTGCGCCTTGCCGAAGCAATGCATCTGCTGACCTGGCGGTTTGCGCTCAGCCATGCGCCGCTTGCCTTGCTGTTTGACGAGGAGAATGCGGGGACATTTCGTAACTGGAAACTGGGATGATTGTTCCGGGAGTGTCGATCGTCCGCCTTGGCGCAGGCGATGCCGACAGCTTGCTGTCGATCTATGAGGAGGCCCTGCCGCCGGAGGAGCGCAAATCGGCGAATGCGATCCGGCAATGTCTTTCGCGAACCGATTATCATATTCTTGGCGCGCGGACCCAAAGCGGCCGGCTGCTCGGCTTCGCCATCTTTTTTGTTTCTTGTACGCAACCCGTTGCGCTCCTTGAATATCTGGCGACGGATGGCGCTTTTCGGGGCGGGGGCGTGGGCACATCGCTGTTCAAGGCCGGGATGGTGGTGATCGAGGAGAGGTGTCTTCTGATCGAGGTCGATTCCGATCGCGCCACAACTGATCCGCGTGCGCCGGCCCGCCGCCGCCAGCTCTTCTATCAGCGGCTCGGCTGCCAAAGCATCGGAGGCATTGATTATCATATGCCGCAAGTCAACATCGGGCAGCCGCCGCCCATGGATCTCCTGATCCATCGCAACGGCCGCGAAGGGCCGATTACAAATGCAGAACTGCACCTGTGGTTGAGCGATATATTCCTGCTAGTCTATGATCGCCCGTCGGCAGATGCGGAAATCGACAGGATGATTGGTGGCGCAGAGGGGCTGGTCGTCATTTCTTAGACGCGCACTGGGAGATGGGAGCATGGCAGAGGTTTACCTATGGGTGGAATCCAGACTTGGACGGCACACGATATTATCGGCGGTGGCAGTACTCGCTGTTCTAGCCATTCTGATCGCGCGTCATATACTGTCTGCAATTTAGAAGACGAAATATAGTAATATTGATAAAATCGAGGCAATGACCATAGAATATGGGGATATGATTGCCATCATAATGGTCATATTCTATAGTAATAGCGATATATTCGTTCATGACCAATATAAAGATCATTTATCAATCAGCAAAATTTTCCCAATATGCGGAACTTGACCGTACTTATATGGATTACTTAAAATCGAGCGTGATAATCCATATCTGAGAAATCCTCCGGAGACGTTGGAATAGCCCTCCGGCGAAGAAGAAAAAAGCAGAAATATGAGATCTATGCCTTCATGGTGTGGAACTTCGTGGAATCGATACGGGATCGATGCTGTGATGATGAAGAACTGATTGGGATCTGGGACCCGATCATGCAGATCGAATACAATTTTCATGGCGCCTGGTTCAAGCATGAGGCACGTGCCCATCTTGACGAGGCAAACCCAAAATTCTGCATGGAGTTCCGTGATTTCATCGGACGGAAATATGTCGATCAGGACACATCCGTGGATTGGAAGAAGAAGGACATCTGGAAGTATCGCGACGGACGCATTATCAATATCGCGGATATGTTTTTTCCAAGCGAGAAAGCGTTGCCTGCCGGCAAAAGCTCACCGCAATGCGCCTGACGCTGTTATGGAACGGGCCGCACCGTTCCTCGGCGGATGCAAGCGTGCTTGCTCTGACGAGGAAGAGCGGAACATCCAATGTGGTGACCCCGGCAGGATTCGAACCTGCGGCCATTCGCTTAGAAGGCGAATGCTCTATCCAGCTGAGCTACGGGGCCGTCGTTGCGCTCGATAGCCGCGCTTGCGTCCGCGTGCAATCTTTGGCGGTATTTGCAATCCGCCGCCGGAACGATATGCAGCGCGCATGAACGAAGAAGTCAGAAAAATCGACGCGGTGGCGTTGGGTCAGCGTCCGCTGCGCTATTTCGATTTCTTCATGGCGGCCTTCGTCACGGTCCTGCTGCTCTCCAACCTGATCGGCGCGGCCAAGCTGTCGTCGCTGGGCGGCGTCACCTTCGGCGCGGGCATCCTGTTCTTTCCGCTCGGCTATGTGATCGGCGACGTGCTGACCGAAGTCTATGGCTATGCCCGCGCGCGGCGCTGCGTCTGGGCGGGATTCGGCGCGATGCTGTTCATGGCGCTGATGAGCTGGGTCGTGGTCGCGCTCCCCCCCGCGGAGGGCTGGCCCGACCAGCAGGCCTATGAAGCCGTGTTCGGCAGCACATGGCGCATCGTCTTTGCCTCGCTCGTGGCCTTCTGGGCCGGGGAACTGGCGAACAGTTTCGTCCTCGCCAAGATGAAGATCTGGACCAAAGGCAAATATCTCTGGACCCGCACGATCGGATCGACCGTGGTGGGGCAGGGGATGGACAGCCTGCTTTTCTACCCGCTCGCCTTTTACGGCGACTGGACCAACGCGCAGGTGCTGACGGTGATGGTCACCAACTGGGCGATGAAGGTGACATGGGAAGCGGTGCTCACCCCCGCGACCTATCTGGCCGTCAACACATTGAAGCGCCGCGAAGGGCTGGATGTCTATGACGAGGGCACGAATTTCACGCCCTTCCGCACGCGGCTCTAGGGATAATCCGCCCGCACGAAATACAGCCCATCGGGCGGCGCATTAAGCCCCAGAGCCGCCCGGTCCCGCGCTTCCAGAGCTTTGCGCAGATCGCTCATGCTCCACCGCCCCATGCCGACCAGGGCGATGCATCCCACCATCGACCGCACCTGATGATGCAGGAAGGATCGCGCCGCCGCATGGATCGCGATCCGCTCGCCTTGGCGCTCCACCTCCAGCCGATCAAGCGTCTTCACCGGACTCCCCGCCTGACAATGCACCGACCGGAATGTCGTGAAGTCATGCCGGCCCACAAGCAACTGCGCCGCCTCCTGCATCGCCTTCGCATCGAGCGGCTGGATCACCCGCCACGCCAGCCCGCGCTCCCATGTCAGCGGCGCGCGCCGGTTGACGATGCGATAAACATAGGACCGCCCGACGCAGGAAAAGCGCGCATGCCAGTCCTGCGCCACCGCCTCGCAGGCCAGCACCGCCACCGGATTGGGCCGCATCCGCGCGTTCAAAGCCTCCATCAATCGAAAGGGCGCGATGTCCTTTTCCACATCGGCATGGCACCGCATCGCGAGGCCATGCACCCCCGCATCGGTCCGTCCCGCCGCATGGATCACGGCGCGCTCGCCGGTGATGGCGAAGATCGCGTCCTCGATGGCCTGCTGCACACTCGGCCCATGCGCCTGCCGCTGCCAGCCCATGAAGGGCCGCCCGTCAAACTCCACGGTGAAGGCGAATCGGGTCATGGATGCTCAAACGAAGATTGTGCCATCAACCATCAACCCGCCCGCCTGCGGGCATCTCGAACCCGCGCAGCAATTCTCCCGCCGACATCGCGCCCTTGCCCGCCCGCTGGATCAGCGTGGGCCGGATCGCGCCATGGCCGCAACCGATCAACAGGCTGTTGTCGAGCAATGCCCCTGCCGCGCCGTCATGCTCCTCCACCTGGGCCGCAAGCACCCGGAACCGCTCCCCATGATATTCGAAAAATGCCCCCGGAAAGGGATTGAACGCCCGTACCTGCCGCTCGACCCGATGCGCGTCCTGCGCAAAGTCGATCCGCGCTTCCGTCTTGTCGATCTTGGCCGCATAGGTGACGCCGTCTTCGGGCTGGGCCACCGGCGGATGCAGCGACAGGTCGTCCAGTACCTCCACCATCAACGCCCCGCCCGCCTGCGCCAGTTCTTCCGTCAATGCACCAGCGGTCTTGTCCTCAATGGGCGTCACATGCTTGGCGCGCATCGGCCCTGTATCGAGTCCCGCCTCCATGTCCATGATGGTCACGCCGCTCAGATTGTCCCCGGCCAATATCGCCCGCTGGATCGGCGCGGCGCCCCGCCAGCGCGGCAGCAACGAGGCATGGATATTGAGGCACCCGAAGCGCGGAGCCTCCAGCACCGCGCTGGGCAAGATCAGCCCATAAGCCGCCACCACCGCCACATCGGCCTTCAGGGCTGCGAAAGCCTCCTGCACCGACGCATCCTTGAGGTTCATGGGCGTCCGCACGTCGATCCCCATCGCCTCCGCGCGTTGATGCACGGGCGAAGGGCGCAAAGCCTTGCCCCGTCCGGCCGGACGCGGCGGCTGGCTATAGACCGCGACGATCTCATGCCCGGCCTGCCCCAGCGCATTGAGCGCCGGAACCGCGAAATCGGGAGTGCCCATATAGATGATACGCATGGCGGCCTTTTCGCTCAGTTTCCGCTGGTGCTGCATTCGAAATGCGCATTTTACGCGCATTTCCAAAGAGGCCTCTCAAACCTCTTGTCTGCATGACTTGCAAGCCCTTATCTCCGTTCCATGGCTTCTCCAGAGATCGACGCGCTGACGCAGGCGCTTTCCCGCCTGCCGGGTCTTGGCCCCCGTTCCGCGCGACGGGCCGTGCTGCACCTCCTCAAGAAGCGCGAAACCGCGCTCGAACCGCTGCTGCGCGCGCTTGGCGCGGTGAATGCCCGGCTGGTGACATGCGCGATCTGCGGCAATGTCGACACCGTCGATCCTTGCGGCATTTGCGTCGATCCGCGCCGCGACTCCCGCGCGCTCTGCGTGGTGGAGGATGTGGCGGATCTCTGGGCGCTCGACAAGTCGCGCCTCTTCCCCGGCCGTTTCCATGTGCTGGGCGGGCGGCTTTCCGCGCTGGAAGGCATTCGTCCCGAAGACCTCAGTATCGACGCGCTGGTCGCCCGTGTGGAGGCAGGGGGGATAGATGAGGTCGTCCTCGCCATGAACGCCACGCTGGAGGGCCAGACGACCGCCCATTATCTCGCCGAACGGCTGGAGCGATTCCCGGTCCGCCTTACCCAATTGGCCCATGGCGTGCCGGTCGGCGGAGAGCTGGATTATCTCGACGAAGGCACATTGGCGCAGGCGTTGCGCGCGCGCCGTCCGATCGCTTGAAAAAGTCCGCCGATCCGCTTATTTTGCAGCCATGGCTATTCTTCCGATCCTGGAGGCGCCCGATCCGCGCCTGCGTACCATTTCGACGCCCGTTGAAGCGATCGACGACGATTTGCAGCGCCTGATCGACGACATGTTCGACACGATGTACGACGCCCCCGGCATCGGCCTCGCCGCGATTCAGGTCGGCGTGCCCAAGCGCGTGCTGGTGATCGACCTCCAGGAACCCGAATCGGAGGAAGAGGGCGCGCCGGGGGTCAGGAAGCCGATGGTGTTCATCAACCCTGAAATCCTCGAAGGATCGGAAGACCTGTCGATCTACAATGAAGGCTGCCTCTCCGTCCCCGACCAATATGCCGAGGTGGAGCGCCCCGCGACCATCCGCGCAAGCTGGATGGACCGCGACGGCCGCATCCATGAGGAACGTCTGGAGGGCCTTCTCGCCACCTGCCTCCAGCATGAGATGGACCATTTGCAGGGCGTCCTCTTCATCGACCACCTCTCGCGGCTGAAGCGCGACATGCTGATGAAAAAACTGAACAAGGCGCGCAAGGCGGCAGCCTGATTTCGCGTCAGCGCAAACAAAAGCGCCCCGGCTGAAAGGCCGGGGCTTTTTCCACTTCCGCCTCCAAACCCGCCCTTCAACGCCCAAATCCGGAAAAACAGGGCGGCGGCCAGAGCCAGCGCCGCCCTGCCGACGCCCTTACCCTTCGGCGGCTTCGCTCTGAAGCTGGATATAATTCTGCAAGCCCATGCGATCGATCATCTCGAACTGGGTCTCCAGCGTGTCGATATGTTCTTCCTCGCTTTCGAGGATCGACTGGAACAGGTCGCGCGACACATAATCGCGGATCGACTCGCAATAGGCGATGCCGTCCTTGAGCGTCGGCAGGGCCTCATATTCCAGCTCAAGGTCCGACTTCAGCACCTCTTCCACCGTCTCGCCGATTTTCAGACGGCCGAGCAACTGGAAATTGGGCAGCCCATCAAGGAACAGGATGCGCTCCGCCACCTTGTCGGCGTGCTTCATCTCGTCGATCGATTCTTCATATTCGAATTTGGCGAGCTTTTTGATGCCCCAATGATCGAGCATGCGATAATGGAGGAAATATTGATTGATCGCGGTCAACTCGTTCTTGAGGACCTCGTTCAGATAATCGATGACTTTGGGATCGCCCTTCATGGGGGAATGCTCCGGTTGTGGGAAAGTGCCGGGCATTATAAGGCTGAATAAGCAAGTTGTTAAGCAGAAAACCCTTGTAAATCCGCCATTTTTAAAGGGCTATTGCTTCGGCTTCGCTATAGGGGAGGGGCTTTTGCTGCGCCTGCTTCGCAATGATTTCAGGCGGACGCGCGCTCCGCCGCAATGATGGTGCGGGCGAAGGGTACGCATTGGCCGCATTTGGGGCGGCGGCCGAAGCGGGCATAGGCGTTGCAGGGCGTATCCGCGCCGTCGCGCACGGCTTCCTTCAGATCCTTTTCCCGGATGGCATTACAAACGCAAACGACCATGTTCCACACTCCTGAAGAATCAAATAGCGCAGATGATAATGGATCGCAATAGTCCTGTCAGATGTTCCTGCGAATCTTTTGCATCTTGCCGCTGGCAAGGCTGCGCCACAGCCATTCCAGCGGCCCGGACGCGAATCGCTTCAGCCAGAATGATGACCAGAGCAGCATGACGGCCCATCCTCCCAGCACGAACAGGGGCAGGACGGCGGGCCGGACCTGCCCGAACAGGCCAAGCCCCCAGCCATAGAAAATGGCCGTCATCGCCAGCGTCGTACCCAGATAATTGCTGAACGCCATGCGCCCGGCGGCGGCGATGGCAGCGGTGGTCCCGCTTTGCTCCCGGCTGATGAGCAGCCACAGGATCAGCGCCACCCATCCGACCGTCAGCGGGATGCGGAAGGGAAAGGACCATGTCATCATGCTCCCCAGCGCCGGCAGCACCGCGAAGCGGCTGAGGATCACCCAAAGGGCGAGCGCGGCCATGGGCGGCAGGCCGATCAGGAAGCAATGGCGGGCCGTCCGCCAATATTGCTCCGCGCTCCACCGCCCGGTCAGGAAACCGGCTTTCAGCATCGCCATGCCCAGCAGCATGAAGCCCAGCGATTCAAGCGCGGTGAACAGGAAGGACCAGATCCACTGGCCCGGATAGCCCGCCAGATGATGCCGGACGATTTCGTCAAACCCGCTGCGATACGTCGCGATCTCGGCCTGGACGGCGCTGCTCTGCGGATCGGCATAGGGCGCGGTGAATTGGACGAAGCCTTCGCGAATGTCGGCGGCAGCGCCAGGCGCGGCCGCGGCATGGGACCAGGCGTACAGGCTGGCGAGGAAGGTGGTGCAGAGCAGGAAATGCAGCAGGAAGAACAGGAACGCCCATTTGACCAGCGACAACGGCTCGCGCCGGACGAACAGCAGCGCGGCCAGTCCGGCAATCGCATAGGTCATCAATATGTCGCCCCACCACAGCAGCAGATAATGAGCGAGGCCAAAGGCAAAGAGCCATCCCGCGCGGACGATCTGGGCGCGGCGGCCGTCGCGGCCCCGCATTTCCTCCCGGTCGATCAGCAGCAGCATCGACGCGCCGAACAGCAGCGCGAAAAGCCCGCGCATCTTGCCGTCGAACAACAGGAAGCTCACGGCCCAGAAAGCGATATCCCCGCCAGATAGCGGTCCCGCCACCGCCGGATTGAAATAGGCCGGCTGGGGCTGGGCGAAAGCCGTGATGTTCATCCACAATATGCCCATGACGCCGACGCCGCGCAGCACGTCCATCGAAAGGATGCGGGAGGAAGGGGCGGTCATCGGATGGTCCTTCTGGAGAGGAAAAGGCAAAGAGGCTGGCAAAGCGCGGGATGCTCTGCCATGCGACTAGCCATGAACATGGGCCGCAAGCAACGGATAAGCGATGCGTTCGGCGCGGCGGCGGCGCGCTATGACGATCATGCCGGGCCGCAGCGGCTGGCCGCGGCGCTGGTCGCCGATCTGGCGCAGCGGCAGAAGCCCGGCGGGGTCGAACGGATATTGGAGGTCGGCTGCGGCACCGGCTTTCTGACGCGGGACATCCAGGCGCGCTGGCCCGGCGCGGAACTGATGGCGACCGACCTGTCGCCGGAGATGCTGGCGCGGGCTTCGGCCGGGGGGCTGGTCGCGGGGACGTTCCTGACCATGGATGGAGAGCTTCCCTCGTTCGAGGGGGAATGGTTCGACCTCATCCTGTCGAGTCTGACCTTTCAATGGTTCGACGATCTGGCGGGCGCGTTGAGGCGGCTGGCGGAATTGCTGCGACCGGGGGGAAGCCTGATCTTCTCGACCATGGGGCGGGGAAGCTTCGCCCGGTGGCGCGCGGCGCATGAGGCGTGCGGGCTGGCGGCGGGCGTGCCGGATTATCCGGATTTGCGCGATCTGCGGTCCATTCTGGCCCCTTTCGAGGATGCTTTCGCCTTTGACGAGGATTATGCGCTGCCCTGCGGAGGCGCGAAGGGGCTGATCGCGCATCTCAAGGGAATCGGCGCGGTCGTGCCGAGCGAGGGACGAAAGCCCTTGGCGCCGAAGGATTTGCGGCGGGCGATGGCGGCCTTTGAAGCGCAGGGCGGGGATGACGGCTATCAGGTGCTGTACGGCAGGATCACGCGGGCCAA
Organism: Sphingobium faniae; assembly: GCA_900100475.1. GTDB lineage: Bacteria > Pseudomonadota > Alphaproteobacteria > Sphingomonadales > Sphingomonadaceae > Sphingobium > Sphingobium faniae. The sequence goes on from FMTU01000032.1 coordinate 9,380, forward strand.
CAGCGCCTAGGACGGATCACGCGCCCGCCCTTGCTTCGTCCCCCCGCGAAGGTGTACCATGTTGAATATTGGTCATGAGGCGGCCCTCATGCCGGGACTGCGTCAGAAGCAGATGGATCGCCGCGCGCATCCCGACTGAAACAGGATAAGCCAACGCCTGCATGGTCACCCTTCGGGAGAGCGACTATGGCAATAGTACATCCAACCCCACCACTGGCGTCCGGCCAGGAAAATTATGAAATCCGCGACCTTGATCCGGGCGACCTCCGCATGGCGCTGAAACAGGGCTGGGAGGATTTTCAGGCCAAGCGCGGCGATCTGGTATTCGTCGGTTTCATCTATCCCATCGTGGTCCTGCTGGCGATCCTGTCGTTCAGCCGCGTATCGACGCTGCCCTTCGTCTTTCCGCTGGTGGCCGGATCGGTCATGCTGGGGCCGCTCTTCGCCAGCGGCTTTTATGAATTGGCGCGGCGTCGCGAAGCCGGTCTGGATACACGCTGGCGGCACTTTCTGGATGTCATGCGGGGACCGTCCGCCCCCGCTCTGCTCGATCTTGCCAGCGTGACCGGCGCGTTGTTTCTGGCGTGGATCGGAGTGGCCTGGTTCATCTATGAGGCGACCGTGGGGCAATTGGGACCGGAAGCATCCAGTTCGGCCGGGGCCTTTCTGAACTCGCTCTTCACGACGTCCGAAGGCTGGCGCATGATCCTGTTCGGCAATCTGGCGGGCCTGTGCTTTGCCATCGCCACGCTGGCGGTGAGTGCGGTGTCTTTTCCCATGGTGGTCGACAAGCCGGTCAGTTGGGGCGTGGCGCTGCGAACCTCCGTCCGCGTCGCTCGTCGCAATCCGGTGACGATGGCGATATGGGGCCTGATCGTCGTCGCCCTGCTGGTGCTGGCCGCGATCCCGGCGCTGGTGGGGCTGGCCGTCGCGCTGCCGGTGCTCGGCTATGCGACATGGCATCTCTATACGCGGGCCGTCGTGCGTTAAAGAAGAAAGGGGCGCAGCCAGACGGCCACGCCCCTTATTGCCCGACAGCAATTCATTTTCACCAGCAAGTCCGTCAGACCGCCAGGAACATCTCCGGGTCCAGCGCCATCAGGCTGTCCGCGCCGCCTTCGATCTTCCGCCGCAGCGCGCCCGCGTCGGGCATGATCCGCTCGGCGAAGAAGCGCGCCGTCACCAGTTTGGTTTCCAGAAACTTCGCGTCGCCTTCGCCCGCGTTCAGCAGTTCCGTCGCCGCCTTCGCCATGCGCAGCCACATCAGGCCCGTCGCCACGATCCCCATGATGTGCATGTAATGATGGGCCGCCGCCCCGGCATTGTCGGGGTTCTTCATCGCATTCTGCATCAGCCACATGGTCGCGGCCTGCAACTGCTGCACGGCTTTCTCCAGCGCCTCGGCGAAGCTCGCCAGCTTCTCATTTCCCTTGGCCCCGGCGATTTCGCCTGACACGATCTTGAGGAAAGCCTGCATCGCGCGCCCGCCGTTCATCGGCAGCTTGCGCCCGACGAGGTCCATCGCCTGCACGCCGTTGGTGCCTTCGTAGATCTGGGCGATCCGGGCATCGCGCACATATTGCTCGACGCCATTTTCCCAGATGTAGCCATGGCCGCCGAACACCTGCTGGCAGGCGACGGTCACGTCGAAGCCCTTGTCCGTGCCATAGCCCTTGATGACCGGCGTCAGCAACCCGATCAGGTCGTCGGCCAGTTGCCGTTCTTCCTCGCTCGCTGCATGGTGCGACAGGTCGACCTGCAACGCCCCCCACAGGATCAGCGCGCGCAAGCCTTCGGTCAGGGCCTTCGCTTCCATCAGCATCCGCCGCACATCGGGATGGACGAACAGCGTGTCGGCTTTTTCCTCCGGCTCCCTTGGTCCGCTCAGCGCCCGGCCCTGCCGCCGTTCCCGCGCATAATGCACGGCATTCTGGAAGGCGATCTCGCCCTGGCCCAGACCTTGCAGACCGACGCCCAGCCGGGCCGCGTTCATCATGATGAACATGGCGGCGAGGCCCTTATTCTCCTCGCCCACCAGCCATCCGGTCGCGCCGTCATAATTCATGACGCAGGTGGCGTTGCCGTGGATGCCCATCTTATGCTCGATGGAGCCGCAGGACACCGCGTTGCGATCCCCCAGCGATCCATCTTCCTTCACCATGAACTTGGGCACCACGAACAGGGAAATGCCCTTGGTTCCTTCCGGCGCGTCCGGCGTCCTGGCCAGCACCAGATGGATGATATTGTCGGACAGGTCATGCTCGCCCGCCGAAATGAAGATTTTCGTGCCGGTGATCGCATGGCTGCCGTCGCCCTGGGGTGCGGCTTTCGTCTTGATAAGACCCAGATCGGTGCCGCATTGCGGTTCCGTCAGGTTCATCGTCCCGGTCCAGGTGCCCGCGACCATGGCGGGCAGATAGGTCGCCTTCTGTTCATCGCTGCCCTTGGCCAGCAGCGCCGCTATCGCGCCCGCCGTCAGGCCATGATACATTTCAAAGGACTGGTTCGCCGACAGCACATATTCGTTGAACGCCGTCGCCAGCACCGTGGGCATTCCCTGACCGCCGAATTCGACGGGCGCTTGCAGCGTCGTCCAGCCGCCCTCGACGAATTTTTCATAGCCTTCCCTGAAGCCGCTCGGCGTCGTCACGCTGCCGTCCGGATGCCGGGTGCAGCCTTCCTTGTCGCCTGTCATGTTGAGCGGAAACAGCACCTCGGCCGCCATTTTTCCGCCTTCGGTCAGGATCGCTTCGACCAGATCGGGCGTCACATTCTCGAAACCCGGCAGATTGGCGTAGCGGTCCAGCCCGACGACATGATCGAGGACGAAACGGGTATCGCGGACAGGCGCGGAATAGCTGGGCATGATCTTCTCCGGACGGTTCTGTTCTGATGGGGCAGGGGGTCAGTTTCTGGCGATCGTGGCGATGAAGTCCGACAGTTCGGCAATGGCTGCGTCGATGTCATCCTTTTGCCGGGTGAGCAGGTCGATGCGTGTCTTGCACTTGGCTATGGTGACGCGCCGCTGCGCTTCATGTTCCTCATCGGCGTCATAAAGGTCGATCATTTCGCGAATGTCGGACAGGCTGAAACCCACCCGCTTGCCGCGCAAGATCCACGCCAGCCGCGCGCGATCACGCCGCGAATAGATGCGGGCCAGACCCTGCCGCTCTGGCGAGATCAACCCTTCATCCTCATAAAAGCGCAGCGCGCGCGCGGTGACGCCGAATTCTTCCGACAGATCGGTGATGCTATATGCCTGTCGTTCGCTATGATCCGGCAATTCGATGCCGGCGATAGTGGTGCGTTGATCCATAAGGACTATCTAGAACCACTTTACGTTTACGTCAAGGTCAGCGTGCCGCGCGATTTGGACAGTTTGTCCTGATGACAGGACGTTCCTTCTCCGCTAGGGGCGCGGGCATGATGGGGGCGATCAGACAGTCGGACAATGCGCGGGGCTTGTTGGCCGCGCTGGCTCTGCTCGTCCTTGCCATCCAGTTGCTTGCGCCTTCGGGTTTCATGCCGGTGCGGACGGAAAAGGGCGTCGTGGTGACGCTGTGTTCCGGGACCGGGCCGGTGCAGGTGCTGGTCGACCGCGACGCCGTGGCGCAAGGCCGGATGCAGCAAAAGCATCAGCCCGCCGATGACGGCGCCATGCAACAGCATTGCGCCTTCGCCGGGGCCAACGCCACGCCGACAGTTCCGCCGCTACCGCTGGCGGATGTGCCTTTGCCCGCATGGCAACTGAGTTTCGGCCCCATCGCCTTCGCGCTCAAGACGGGCCTTATCGCCCGCCTCGCCGCGCCGCCGCCGCCTTCTTCGGGGCCGCCAGCCACCTTCTGAAAACATCTGCTGTCGCGCGTGGGGCCTGACCTCGCGCGCACCTATTTTCCAGAAGGTATCTGTTCCATGACCATGTTTTCCGTCGCGCGCGGCGCATCGTTCTGCGCGATTGCCTGCACTCTTTCCGCTGCCCCTGCTTTCGCCGATGAAGTCGATCAGGGCATCATCGTCACCGCCAGCCCCATCATTCAGGAAGCCGCCGCCAAAGTTGCCCGCACCCCCGGCGGCGTGGATGTCGTCGCGGCCGAGGATTATGAGGACAAGCTCGCCGTCTCCCTGCGCGACACGCTCGGTTTTTCTCCCGGCGTCTATACCCAGCCGCGCTTCGGGCAGGAGGTCCGCATTTCGATTCGCGGCTCGGGCCTCTCGCGCGGCTATCATATGCGCGGGCTGACATTGTTGCAGGACGGCATCCCGATCAACAGCGCCGATGATAATGGCGATTTTCAGGAACTCGACCCGCAGGTTTTCCAGCATATCGAAGTCTATCGCGGTGCCAATGCGCTGCGTCTTGGCGGATCGACGCTGGGCGGGGCGATCAACGCGGTGACGCCGACCGGCCGTAGCGCGCTGGGCGTCGAGATGCGGGTCGACGGCGGCTCCTTCGACACGGTGCGCGGAAAGCTCGCCTATGGTTATGCCGACGATCGCGCCGACGCATGGGCCGCCATCACCGCCGACCGTTCCGATGGCGGCCGCGACCATGGCCGGCGCAAGGCGCTCCGCTTCAACGGCAATGCCGGTTTCTGGCTCAGCGACAGGGTCGAAACCCGCTTCTATGCGAGCGTCCAGAGCATCCGTCAGAAACTGTCCGGCGCGCTGACGGAAAACGATGCCCTCCGCCACCCGTCCAAAGGCAATTTCACGGGCGATCAGGCGCGCGATGTCGACTCGATCCGTCTCCAAAACCGCACCACCGTCCAGATCAACGGCGGCCAGATCGCTTTCGGAGCCTTTTACAACGCCAAGGAACTCTATCACCCCATCTATCAGGCGATCGACCAGAACAGCGAGGATCGCGGTGTTTTCGCCAGCCTCGACTGGGCGGGCGATCTGGGCGGGATGCCGGTCGAGCTGACGCTGGGAAGTCAGGCGCGTTTCGGGCGGATCACCGCCAAGCAGTTCGTCAACCTGTCGGGCAAGCGTGGCGCGCCGACCGCTTATGCGATCCAGAAGGCGCAGACGATCAACAGCCATGGCGAACTGCGCGTCGCGCCGGTGAGCGGTCTCTGGCTGATCGCGGGCGGCCTCTACACCCATGGCGAGCGCAAGGTCGACAATCGCCGCCTCCCGGAACGCAGCGGCAAGGCGGTTTTCGATACATTCGCTCCGAAATTCGGCCTGCTCTATGAACCGTCTGAAACCCTGCAATTCTATGCCAATTACAGCCGCTCGATCGAATTGCCCGGCTTTGGCGAACTCAGCCAGTCGCCTGCGGGTGGCGCGCCCGGTTTCACCCCGGTGAGCGCGCAAAAGGCATGGACGGGGGAGATCGGCACGCGCGGCCGCATCGGCATCGCGGCGTGGGACGTCAGCCTCTATCGCGCCACGCTGAAGGGCGAGATGCTGCAATATAATGTGCTGGCGGGCACCTATCCCGCCGCGACCTTCAATGCCGACAGCACCCGGCATCAGGGTATCGAAGCGGGGCTGGACCTGACGCTGACGCCCTGGGCGACGCTGCGGCAGGTCTATCAATATAGCGATTTCCGGTTCCGCGACGACGCGATCTATGGCGACAATCGCCTGCCGGTCGTGCCGCGCCATTTCTACCGGGCGGAACTGAAGCTGGGCACGGATCTCGCCAGCGTCTCGCCCTCGGTCGAATGGGTGCCGCAGGGGGCGTGGGTGGATTATGCCAACACGAAGAAGGTGGGCGGCTACGCCATGCTGAACCTCGGTGCGCAGGCGCAGGTGCGCGAAGGCGTCACCCTGTTCCTCGACGCCCGCAACCTCACGCAAAAGCGCGCCATCGGCGACATCAGCGCCGTGGTCGAATATAGCGGGCAGGCGAGCTTCTATCCGATAGAGCGCCGCGCCTTTTATGGCGGCATCCGCGCCCGCTTCTGATACAGCAAGGGGGCAGCCGGTTCCCTTTCCCGCGCGCATCCTTTAGGGGCCATCCCCATGTTGCGCCTTTCGGGACTGAAGCTGCCCCTCGACCATCCGGACGAGGCGATGCCCGCCGCCATTTGCGAGCGCCTCGGTCTGGGGCCGCAGGAATTGCTGAGCCATGTCGTCGTGCGCCGGGGCAATGATGCGCGGCGCAAGAATGCGATCCAGCTCGTCTACACGCTCGACGTCGCACTGGCCGACGAAGCGGCGGTGCTGGAGCGCTTCGCCACGGACCATGACGTCCGCCTGCGCCCCGACACCGACTATCGCTTCGTGGCCAAAGCGCCGGAAAACTGGTCCGGCAAGCGCCCCGTCGTCATCGGTGCGGGACCATGCGGCCTGTTTGCCGGCCTCATCCTCGCGCAGATGGGGCTCCGCCCGATCATCCTCGACCGGGGCAAGGTGGTGCGCGAACGCACGAAGGACACCTGGGGCCTGTGGCGGCGCGGTGAACTGAACCCCGAAAGCAATGTCCAGTTCGGCGAAGGCGGGGCGGGCACTTTTTCGGACGGCAAGCTTTATTGCCGGGTGAAAGACCCCCGCTTCCTCGGCCGCAAGGTGCTGGAGGAATTTGTCGCGGCGGGCGCGCCGGAAGACATCCTTATCGAAGCGCATCCCCATATCGGCACCTTCCGCCTCGTCACCATGGTGGAGGCGATGCGCCGCCAGATCGAGGAACTGGGCGGCGAATATCGCTGGCAGCACCGCGTCGAGGACATCGAACTGGAGCGGCGAGGCGACGGCATCCATCGCCTGCGTGGCCTGCACCTGCATGACGGCAGCTTCATCGAAGCCGATCATGTCGTCTTCGCGGTCGGTCACAGCGCCCGCCCGACCTTCGAGATGCTGCACCGTCGGGGCGTGCACATCGAGCCCAAGCCCTTCTCCATCGGCGTGCGCATCGAGCATCCGCAAAGCTGGATCGACCGCGCCCGTTTCGGAGCCTGCGCAGGCCATCCGGCGCTGGGAGCTGCCGCCTACAGCCTTGCCCATCATTGCGCCAATGGCCGCACCGTCTACAGCTTCTGCATGTGCCCCGGCGGTCGCGTGGTCGCCGCCACGTCGGAGGAAGGCCGCGTCGTCACCAACGGCATGAGCCAATATAGCCGCGCCGAATTCAACGCCAATTCCGGCCTCGTCGTTGGCGTCGACCCGCAGCGCGACTATCCCGAAGGGCCGTTGGCGGGGATCGACTTGCAACGCCGCCTGGAATCGCTGGCCTATGTCGCGGGCGGTTCATCCTATCATGCGCCGGGGCAGACGGTAGGCGATTTCCTTGCGGACCGTCCGTCGACGGCATTGGGCGAGGTCCTCCCATCCTACAAGCCTGGCGTGACCCTGACCGACCTGTCGCACTGCCTGCCCGATTTCGTGCTGGAGGCTTTCCGCGAGGCGCTTCCGGTGTTCGGTCGCCAGATCGCGAATTATGACCATCCCGATGCGATCATGACCGGCGTGGAAACCCGCACTTCCTCCCCCATCCGTATCACGCGAGGCAAGGATTTCCAGAGCCTCAATATCTCGGGCCTCTATCCGGCGGGCGAGGGCGCAGGCTATGCGGGAGGCATTCTGTCAGCAGCCATCGACGGGATCAAGGTCGCCGAAGCCGTGGCCCTCGCCATCGCGGCGGGCTGATCCGGCGGCATGTTACTGGGCGGCATGTCACTGGGGCGTCGTCCGGCCTCCGGATGCGCCATGTTCGCTTCACAGGCTTCCCCGTCACGAAGGCAATAGCCGCCATGCCGTAATCGTTCCCTATCGTCTCGGCGTCCTGCTCGACCGGCAGGACCAGGCGCATCGCGACATGCTCGACGCCATCCGCCTTGGCATCGCCGAATGGCGCGCGTCGGGTGCTCTTGATCGCGAGATCGACCTCATCGTGCGCGAGGTGAAGGACGCCGTGGACGGCTCTGCGCTCGACCTCGCCGACGAATGGCGCGCGCTGTTCGAGCATGAGCCGATCCTGGGCATGATCGGCCCGTTCGGCGACATGAGCGGCGCGGCCGTGCGCCCGCTTGTCGAACAGGGCCGTCTGACCACCGTCACGACCAGCGCCGACGACCGCTTTACCGGCCATTATTGTTTCCAACTGACGGTCGATCATCCCGTCGACATCGCCCATCTGCTGCTGCGCCACGCCCGGGCGCAGGGTTGCGAGCGCCCGTTCCTCGTGCGTGAGGCGGGGCCATGCGGCGCGCGCGTGGAAGCCGCCTACCGGCAGGCAGCGCGGCAGGACGGCTGGACCCATGTCGACGTGGTCGAGCGGGACGATCATTTCGACGCTCGGCTGGCGCGCGGAGGTGCGCTCGGCTGGGACGCGCTCCTCTATTATGGCGGGGCGGCGCATGCCGCCGTCGACGCCGCGCTGCGCGCCGCCGGGCTGGACCCCATGCGCCTGACCGGGACGGAGATCGACCGCGCGCATCCAGTCCATGGCGACGCCGCCGCGCTGGAGGGCTGGATCGGCCTTGCCGTCGTCCACCCCGGCAATCGCCGTTTCCAGGCGTTTCGACGCGCCTTTTCCGATCAATATGGCCGCGACGGCGGCCATGCCCGCGCGGCGCAGGGCTATGATATCGGACGCATGATCGGCCGCGTGCTGGTTGATATACGTCCACCTTCTTCGGAAGGATTGCGCGACGGTCTCGACCGCATCCGCATGATGCCGGTCGCGACCGGCGCGCCCGGCACGGTGGCCAGCTTCACCCGATACGACCGGCGCGCATTGAAGAATAATCCCCTTGCGCTGGCGATC
>FMTU01000047.1 GCA_900100475.1 Sphingobium faniae
CTGCGACGTACCGCCGGGCTGCTGCGCCCGGCCTGATCCTCAGGATCGCGCCGTCTCGGCCTCGATCTCCCTGAAGATCGCATGGCCGATATCCCGGATCAGCACCGCGCGGTCGGTCGTATCGGCGTGGCGCTGGCTCAATATGATCGGCGATGTTGGCCGCTCGGCTATCGGCACATAGCATATGTCCGCGCGCTGGATGTTCTGCATCGACGCCGGGACGATGGCGCGGCCCGACTGGGCGGCGACCAGGCCCAGCGCGGTCTGCACTTCGCGCACTTCGATGATCCGGCGGGGGTTGCATCCATGGTCGCGCATGATCGTCAGCAGCTGGTCGGCATAGCTGGGGCGCGGCTGGCTGGGGTAGATGATCAGCGTGCCGGCGGCCAGCGCCTCCAGGCTGACCTCGGTGTCCGGCTGCGCCGGCAAGTCGGTGGGCGAAAGCGCCGCCACCAGCGGTTCCTGGAACAATATCTCGCGGCGGATCGCCGGGTCGTCCACGCGCACGCGGCCAAGGCCGGCGTCGATCCGGCCCGCCTTCAGCGCCGCGACCTGCTGGATCGTCGTCATCTCCACCAGCTCGACGTCCGTGTCCGCCGCATGGGCGCGGAACCGCCGCACCATCTCGGCCAGCGCGCCGTGCATGATGGATCCCACCACGCCCATGACGAAGCGCGGCTGCTGCGCGGACGCATATTGCTGCATGGTCTTGGGGATCTGGTCGATGCTCGCCAATATCTGCGCTGCCTGTTGATGCAGGATGCGGCCCGCCTCGGTCAGGCGCACCGGCCGGCTACCCCGGTCGAACAGCGCCACGCCCAGGTCCTGCTCCAGTTCCTTGATATGCCGGCTCAGCGGCGGCTGCGCGATACCAAGGCGGTCTGCGGCTCGGGTGAAATTCTGCTCGGCCGCGACGGCCATGAACGATCGAAGGTGGCGCAGTTCCATACTATACTACTCCGGTATCATAGGATGCGGACTAAGTCTTTCTGGAATCCCGTTCAACCCGCTATTTCATTCATGGAAAGGTACCCGACAATGGTGACAATTGATCGCGTCGACACGTTCATCGTCGACGTACCCACTATCCGGCCGCACGTGCTGGCAATGGCGACGATGCACAGGCAGACGCTTTGCATCGTGCGCGTCCACTGTTCCGACGGCATCGTCGGCACGGGCGAGGCAACGACGATCGGCGGCTTGGCTTACGGCCCTGAAAGCCCCGAAAGCATAAAGACGAACATCGACGCCTATATCGCCCCGATATTGCAGGCCTGCGATCCCACCCGGCCGGCCATCGCGATGGCGCAAATCGCCAAGCATGTCGTCGGCAATAATTTCGCCAAATGCGCCGTCGAAACCGCGCTGCTCGACGCGCAGGGCAAGCGTGCGGGCCTGCCGGTCAGCGAACTGCTCGGCGGCCGCGTCCGCGATCGCCTGCCCGTCCTCTGGACCCTCGCCAGCGGCGACACCGGCAAGGATATCGAAGAAGCCGAGCAGATGATCGCCAGCGGACGGCACAATGCCTTCAAGCTGAAGATCGGCAAGCGGCCCGTGGCGGACGATGTCGCCCATGTCGGCGCCATCAAGAAAGCGCTTGGCGACCGCGCCAGCGTTCGCGTGGATGTCAACATGGCGTGGGATGAAACCACGGCACGCACCGGCGTTGCGATGCTGGCGGAAGTCGGCTGCGACCTGGTTGAACAGCCGCTTATCCGGCATAATCTCGCCGGCATGGCACGCCTGGCCGCGCGGTCGGCGATTCCGATCATGGCCGATGAAGGGCTGCAAGGCCCTACGACCGCTTATGATCATGCCAACCAGGCAGCCGCCGATGTCTTTGCCGTGAAGATCGAGCAGTCGGGCGGTCTTTTCGCCGCAAAGCAGGTGCAGGCGATCGCCGACGCGGCCGGGATCGCGCTCTATGGCGGCACCATGCTGGAAGCGGGCATCGGCACGATCGCGTCTGCCCATGTCTTCGCAACCTTCCCGCAACTGTCCTTTGGCACGGAGCTTTTCGGCCCCTTGCTGCTGACGGAGGAAATTCTGCAAGAGCCGTTGGATTATTCGGACTTCTCGCTGGCCGTGCCCAAGGGGCCGGGCCTTGGCGTGGAGCTGGACGATGATCGCTTGTCGTTCCTGCGGCGCGACGCGTCCCGCGCCACCATATCGATTCCTACAGCAAAGGCTGGTTGAAATGCTTTTCAAGGTTGAAATGGATGTCAATATTCCGCTGGATTACGATCCGGCGCGGCTTGACGAACTGAAGGCGGCTGAAAAGGCGCTTTCTCAGGAGCTTCAGCGTGCCGGTAAGTGGCGGCACATCTGGCGCGTTGCCGGGCAATATGCCAATGTCAGTATCTTCGATGTCGAAAGCAATGCAGAACTTCACGATCTGCTGATGACTTTGCCTCTGTTTCCGTTCATGGATATCCGCGTGGCGCCGCTGTGCCGACATCCTTCGTCGATTCATGAAGACGATCGCTAAGAATCATATTCCCAGGAGAGATCAGATGAATACTGATTTTGTGAAGACTCAACCCGTCCAAACTCTTCTCGACCGCGCCAGCGGCGTCGATGTGGAGGGCGGCGACCGTCGGCTCAAGGCCATTACCCGCGACCTCGTCGAAGCGGTGATGACGGTCATCGTCAAGCATGACATCAACGAAAGCGAATTCTGGAAAGCGATAGACTTTTTCCAGAAGGGCGCCGGTGAATTCGGCCTGATCGTGCCGGGCGTTGGCCTGGAACATTTCCTTGACCTCTACATGGATGCCAAGGACGCGGAAGCCGGGCTGTCGGGCGGCACGCCGCGCACCATTGAAGGGCCGCTCTATGTCGCGGGCGCGCCGCTGGTCGAAGGTGACGTCAACCTTTCCGACGACGCGGACGATACCGGCACGCTGTACATGTCCGGCACCGTCACCGGCCCGAATGGTGAGCCCGTCACCGATGCCATTCTGCATGTCTGGCACGCCAATTCGATGGGTTGGTATTCGCATTTCGACCCCACGCGCGAGCAGACGCCGTTCAATAACCGCCGCCGGATCAAGCTCGGCAAGGACGGGCGCTATTCCTTCCATTCGAAGATGCCCAATGGCTACAGCGTGCCCCCCGGCGGCGCGACCGATCAGCTGATGAAAGCCGTCGGCCGTCACGGCAACCGTCCTGCCCACGTGCATTTCTTCGTAGAAGCGCCGGGCTATCGCACGCTGACGACGCAGATCAATTTCGGTGACGATCCGTTCGCAGCCGACGACTTTGCGTTCGGCACCCGCGAAGGTCTGCTGCCAGTCCCGAACCGTCAGGGCGACACCGTCCATATCGCGTTCGACTTCCAGTTGCAGAAGTCTGCTGAGGCAACGGATGAAAGCTTCTCCGCTCGCAGCCGCTTGGCCGTCTGACAAGCGACCTTAACAAAAGCCGCCCTTCCCCATCTGTGGGGAGGGGCGGTTAAGCACGAACGGAATTGATAGGGCGAAGGCGATGGAAAAGCAGTTCATTATTACGGGAGACGGCTGCCGCATCGCCTATCGGTTCGATGGTAAAGAAGGTGCCCCGATCCTGCTGCTGTCCAACTCCCTGGGCACTGACATGCAGATGTGGGAACCGCAGCTTGCCGCCTGGAGCGCCCATTTCAGAATGCTGCGCTATGATCAGCGCGGCCACGGCGCGTCGGATGCGCCCGTCGGCGGCTATTCGCTCGATCGGCTGGGTCGAGACGTCATCGAACTTCTCGACCAGCTGGAGATAGAAACGATTGATTTTTGCGGCCTTTCGCTTGGCGGCATGACCGGCCAATGGCTGGGCATCCGCGAAGGACATCGGGTCCGCCGGCTGGTTCTGGCCAACACCTCAAGTTTCATGGGGCCGCCTTCGGCATGGGACGCCCGGATCGCCCTGGTGCGCGAAAGCGGCATGGCGCCCCTCACCTCGGCGTCGCTTGAGCGATGGTTCACCGCCGACTTCGTGGCAAGCTCACCCGACGCCATCGCGCCGATAGTCGCGATGCTCCAATCGACCGATAGCCAGGGCTATGCTGGCTGTTGCGCCGCCATACGGGACATGGACATGCGTTCCACTATCGCGCTGATCCGGAATGAAACCCTCATCATTGGTGGTAGCCAAGATCCAGCCACGCCGCCACCGCATAGCGAAGCATTGGCCGCCACGATCCCCCGCTGCCGGCTCGCCATGCTGAACACAGCGCATCTCGCCAATGTGGAGCGCCCCGCCGAATTCGGTACGCAGGTGTCGGACTTTCTGCGGGCTGAAACTGTCGTCGGCATCGATTCATTGTAGGTGGGCGGCAAAGCAGATCCAGGCGAATGCGCCGCATCACCGGCAGCGGAACACCTATGCCCCTGCCCGCCAGGATCAGCCCGCGCGCCCCAGGCTATCCGATGCCGGATGCTCCCGCGAAGATCAATGGACGCCGGCTCGACGGCGCCAACTCAAACGTCACGCCATCAGCAGGGTCTGCATTGCGCTATCCCGAAGGTTCCACGCAACCCTGCTGTCCTCAAAAGGATGTCATTTCTATCGGGGACAGAAAGTGTATATTCTAACCGGCAGGAACATTGGGGTGCAATCCGGCACTTCATTAACTCCCCTATGCTTAGTTCAAAGTAAAGCTGGGCATGTGACACTGAGTTCGTTAAGTTGATCACAGGTTACATGCGGCAGTGATTAATCGCAGTTAGCAAGGCGCCCATCCCCAAGCATCTTGCTGTCACTTTCGGCTATTCATCGCAGGACCGAGTTCCTGAACAAGGCAATCGACTACCTGCTGAACCTTCGGCAAAAGATGTCGGCGCTGTGGATAAACAGCCCAGATCGGTTCGTCATCGGGCTGAGCATATTCCAGCAACAGCTCTACCATACCGTGCTGTAGAAAAGGCATGACGTAGAAATCGGGAAGCTGACAGTCACCGAGACCTGAAACGCAGGCCTCCATGACCGCATGCCCGCTATTGCACCCGAAACGTCCCTTCGGGCGATGGGTGATTTTCTGATCGTGAACCTTAAAATGCCAGGCGCCCGCTGTACCTGCGATGCATTCTGTCCGTCGTCAGAACATTCGGCACGGATTGCGGCGTAAATTAGCGGAGTGCGGGCCTCGTCTGGGGGTTGATGTTACGCGGCGAGCTTGCGGTGTTGCAAGCGCCGATGCTCGATGGTCTGCCGCTTGATCCTTTCACGCTGTTTGATGATGGCTGCGGCCCTGCCGAAGTAGGCGTCGGCGGGCGTCACGTTGTTCAGGCTCTCGTGGTAGCGCTGGTGATTATAGTGCTCGACAAAGGCCTCGATCTGAGCCTCGAGATCACCTGGCAGGAAGTAGTTCTCCAGCAGGATGCGGTTTTTCAGGGTCTGGTGCCAGCGCTCGATCTTGCCCTGCGTTTGTGGGTGCAGCGGAGCACCGCGCACATGGCTCATGTTCTGGGCCTCGATATATTCAGCCAGTTCGCTCGCGATGTAGCTGGGGCCATTATCGCTGAGCAGCCTGGGCTTGTGCAGCACGGTGGCGCTGTCGCAGCCCGAGGCCTTGAGCGCGAGGTCGAGCGTGTCGGTGACGTCCTCGGCGCGCATATTGGTGCACAGTTTCCAGGCGATGATATAGCGCGAGAAGTCGTCGAGCACGGTCGACAGATACATCCAGCCCCAGCCGATGATCTTGAAGTAGGTAAAATCAGTCTGCCACATCTCGTTCGGCCGGGTGGTTTTGGTGTGGAACTGATCGGCGGCCTTGATCACGACATAAGCCGGGCTGGTGATCAGGTCGTGGGCCTTCAAAAGGCGGTAAACCGTGGCTTCGGACACGAAGTAGCGCTTCTCGTCGGTGAAGCGCACCGCCAGTTCGCGCGGTGACAGCTCGCTGTAATCCAACGCCATCTCGACGATCTGGTCCTGGATGTCGTCGCCGATGCGGTTCCACACACGGCTCGGCGCCGATGGCCGATCTTCCAGCGCCTCAGGCCCGCCCTCGAGGTATCGATCATACCAGCGGTAGAACGTCCGGCGGGGGATGCCTAGCTGGTCCAGGGTGCGCTTGGCGGGCAGGTGCGACTGCTCGACGATCCTGATGATCTCGAGTTTCTCGGATGCAGGATACCTCATTCTTCGTCGCCCCCATCCGCAATCATGCTTTTTTTGAGCAGCCGGTTTTCCAGCGTCAGGTCGGCCACGCATTCCTTCAGGGCGCGGGCTTCGCGGCGCAGGTCCTGCACCTCGCCAGTGGTCGCGGCACGGGCGGTATCACCAGCCAGGCGGCGCTTGCCCGCTTCCATGAACTCTTTCGACCAGGTGTAATACAGGCTCTGCGCGATGCCTTCTTTGCGGCACAGCTCGGCAATGCTGTCCTCGCCACGCAGCCCGTCGAGCACGATGCGGATCTTGTCTTCAGCCGAGAAGTGGCGACGGGTCTGGCGCCGAATATCCTTCACAACTCGCTCAGCAGGGGCCTTTGTCGGCGATTTTTTCAAGGAGGGTTGAGCCGGCTCTGTTGCAAACTCTGACACGGTTTCCAAGATTGGGCTCATGTACTGTCAAGGTCAGTTGCGATGAACGATTTCAAAGGACGGCATTTTA
>FMTU01000034.1 GCA_900100475.1 Sphingobium faniae
CCATCGGCACGCAAGGCGGCCAGCGCTTCGGCCGTGGTCGACTTGATCGGATCGGCGATGGCGAACACGCCCGCAGCCCGCTCGTCCAGTCCCATGAAAATCGCGGTTGCGCCATCCGCGCGAAGCTGGTCGGCCTGCGCCGCGAGGGACGCGGTATCGATCCCGGATTCGCCCAGGAAACGGGCATTGCCAAGTGTGACGCGCTTCCCTTCGACCATGCCCAGCGCGCCCTTGCCAGTCGGCGAATCAAAGTCGCTGACCGCTGGGATCTCGATATGACGAGCCAATGCGGCATCGACGATCGCCAGCGCCAGAGGATGTTCTGATGCACGCTCGACGCCAGCGGCGATCCGCAGCAGCTCCGTTTCCGTAAAACCATCGGCCGCGATGATCCGGGTGACGGCGGGCTTGCCCTCGGTCAGTGTCCCGGTCTTGTCGACCACCAGCGTGTCGACCTTTTCCATATGTTCGAGCGCCTCGGCATTTTTGATGAGCACGCCAAGCCCCGCGCCGCGCCCGACGCCGACCATGATCGACATGGGCGTCGCCAACCCCAGCGCACAGGGACAGGCGATGATCAGCACCGCCACTGCTGCAACCAACCCGTGCGCCAGACGTGGCTCCGGTCCCCAGATGCCCCAGGCGATAAAGGCGACAACCGCGACCGCCAGCACCGCCGGCACGAACCAACCGGCGACCTGATCGGCCATGCGCTGGATCGGCGCCCGTGACCGCTGGGCTTCAGCGACCATCTGGACGATGCGCGCGAGCATGGTGTCGCGCCCGATTTTGTCGGCGCGGATCACCAGCGCGCCGCTCTGGTTCATCGTCCCGCCGATCACCACGTCGGCGACGGTTTTGGTGACCGGCATGGATTCGCCCGTCACCATCGATTCATCGAGCGCCGATCGCCCTTCCTCGACAATGCCATCGACCGGCACCTTTTCGCCCGGCCGCACCCGCAGCCGGTCCCCCACCGCGATCAAGTCAAGCGAAACCTCCTCTTCGCTGCCATCCTCGGCGATGCGGCGCGCGGTTTTAGGGGCCAGATTGAGCAGCGCCTTGATCGCACCGGAGGTCCGCTCGCGCGCCCGCAGTTCGAGAACCTGGCCCAGCAGTACCAGGGTGGTGATCACGGCGGCCGCTTCGAAATAGACGGCGACAGTTCCATCACCAGCCCGGAAGGCTGCCGGGAAAATGCCGGGCGCCAGGGTCGCTACAACGCTATAGGCCCACGCAACCCCTGTCCCCATCGCGATCAGCGTGAACATGTTGAGGTTGCGCGTTTTCAGCGAGGCCCAGCCGCGCTCGAAGAAGGGCCAGCCGGCCCACAGCACCACCGGTGTCGCCAGCGCGAACTGGACCCAGGTCGACAGCTTCGCAGGCACAAGATGATGCAGTGCCGGGAACAGATGGCCGCCCATTTCAAGGACAAAGACGGGGATGGTCAGCACCAGCGCGATCCAGAAGCGACGCGACATGTCGATCAGTTCGGCACTCGGCCCAGCGTCGGCGGTGACCATTTCCGGCTCGAGCCCCATGCCGCAGATGGGACAGGCGCCGGGATGGTCCTTCCGGATTTCGGGGTGCATCGGGCAGGTCCAGATCGTCCCCGGCGGGGCATCCACCATCCGGTCGGCCGCCGGGATCAGATAATGTTCTGGATCGCCGACGAATTTCGCGCGGCAGCCAGCACTACAAAAATGATACTCATGGTTGGCATGGGTTGCATGATGCGCTGTCTTCTGTGGATCGACAGTCATGCCGCAAACGGGATCGACCACCAGGCCCAGCGGAGTTCCCTCGTCCTGCCCCCCATGGCTTCCACAACAACCATGGCCCCCGGAATGCGCGCTATGCTTCGACTCGGTCATCAACCGTCTCCTTCCATCGCACAACTATCTGCGACTTGACACGATGTTAGAGTCAATAGCCACTTGACCTTACCACAGTGTCAAGTGCGATAGGCTTGTGCGACTCAAAGGAATTAAAGCGACGTGCGGGCAAGGCGGACCAAAGTAGAGGCAGGCCAATCCGACTCCCGTCAGGGGACCGGTCGCTTGGCGCTGTTGCGGCTCGTTGCCGCAATATTCGTGGCTTTCACTTTGTCCTTCATGCCCATGGCTATGTCGAGTGGACCGGCGATGGCGCATACCACACCGGTTGTATTGTCGGATGCGGGGCATTGCATTGGGGAGCACGGGACATCCCCCGATAGGCAAATGGGTGGTATGGTCGATTGTGCGATCGCCTGTGCAGCGGTTCGGCCCACAGAGCCACAAATGGCAACCGGTATGGGCCATGTTCGACAAATCCTGGAGTCGCAACCTATCCCTCTCCTCAAGGGGATTGGGCCTGATGCGATAAGTCGGCCTCCTCGCCTGTTTCCAGAAGCTTGAATCCAAACAACCTTCTGGAGAAGAAACAATGAAAATGCTTGTCACCGCAATTGCGATTGCGGCCGCAACCCCAGTTGCCGCGCAGACCGCCGATCCCGTCCATTCCGGTCATGGCACGCCCGCGCCTGATCGGAGCGCCAAAGATTGCTGCTGTTGCGATAGCCCGGCGGCCAATAAGGCCGACGACATGAAGAAGATGGCGTGTTGCGAGAAGGCGAGTGGCGACACGCCCGCCGGACAACATTCGGAACATAACCATTAGAATTGGACCGGGCTGAAGGCAGTTCGTTCTCCGTCCGGTTTCCTCGACCTTCATTCACGGTTTCTGATTTGTCAGGAGCCCGTAGGACATTTAAACATGACACCAACCATTGAACGCCGCTCGTTTTTACGAGCCGGAGCTATCGGCCTGGCTGGGCTGGGTTTCACGGGACTTGTTCCTGCCTGGGCGCGCTCCGGTTCCCCCGGCCTCGCTCCGACGTTGCCCACTCTGTCTGGGGAGGACATCCGCCTCAGGATTGCCAATACGGCTTTCACGGTCGGCGGACGCACCGGCCACGCCGTCACCATGAATGGCGTGCTGCCGGCGCCGCTGATCCGCCTGCGCGAAGGACAGAATGTGCGCCTTCACGTCGAGAACACGCTCGATGAGGACAGCTCGATTCACTGGCACGGCCTGATCGTTCCCTTTCAGATGGATGGGGTGCCAGGCGTCAGTTTCCCGGGGATCAAACCGCGCTCGACCTTCGTCTATGAGTTTCCGCTGCGGCAAAGCGGCACCTATTGGTATCACAGCCATTCCGGCCTGCAGGAACAGCAGGGCCACTATGGTCCCATGATCATCGATCCTGCCGAACCCGATCCCGTTGCCTATGACCGCGAGCATGTGATCGTTTTAAGTGACTGGACCTTCCTGCATCCGCACCAACTCGTCACCAAGCTCAAGGCAGAAGGCGGCTATTTCAATCGCCAGAAGCAGACAGTCTTCGGTATGTTGCGTGGCGGTCCCGAGGAGAGCATGTCCGCGTCCGACCGTGCCATGTGGGGGAAGATGCGGATGGACCCCGCTGACATCGCTGACGTGACGGCGGCCACTTACACCTATCTCGTCAATGGTCACGGACCGCAGGAAAACTGGACCGGGCTGTTCCGCCCCGGCGAGCGGGTGCGGCTGCGCATCATCAACGCGGCGACCATGTCGATCTTCAATATCCGCATTCCCGGCCTGCCAATGACCGTGGTCAGCGCCGACGGACTGAATGTCCGACCTGTGACCGTGGACGAATTCCAGATCGGCAATGCCGAGACCTATGACGTCATTATCCAACCGACCGAGGACAAAGCGTTCACTTTCGTAGCAGAAACGATCGAGCGTTCCGGTATGGCGCGCGCCACATTCGCGCCGCGTCTTGGTATGACTGCGCCCGTTCCGCCACTTCGCCCACGTCCCACGCTCACCATGAAAGATATGGGCATGGGCGGCATGGATCATGGTTCAATGGCTGGAATGGACCATGGTGCCATGTCCGGGATGGATCATGGTGCTATGGCCGCCGGTGCGAGTGCGGCGGCAGCGAACCATGGTGGCTCCCATTCGATGGGCGGCATGAACATGCGCGATAAGTCGAGGGTGCCCGACAGCGTCAAGGTTGGCGTCGGCGTGGACGCCATCGCCATGTCTCCGGTCGATCGCACCGGCGACCCGGGCGTCGGGCTGGAAGATGTGGGCCACAAGGTGCTGACCTACCGCGACCTCATGTCGCTCAGTCCCAACCCTGACACGCGCCCTCCGCAGCGCACGATCGAGGTTCATCTCACCGGCAACATGGAGCGCTTCATGTGGTCATTCGATGGCGAAAAATTCAGCGAAGGTGTCGAACCGATCCGTTTCGAACGCAACGAGCGCGCGCGCGTCGTCCTCATCAACAATACGATGATGACCCATCCAATCCATCTGCATGGCCATTTTTTCGAGGTGGTGAACGGCCACACCGGCAGCTATCCGCGCAAGCACACCGTTAATGTGCTGCCCGGCGGTAAGGTCAGCTTCGACCTGACTGCCGATGCTCCGGGTGACTGGGCGTTTCACTGCCATTTGCTGCTCCACATGCACGCGGGGATGTTTCGTGTCGTCACCGTCCGCCCGCTTGAGGGAGAAGCAGCATGAAGTCTCTCCTGGGTGTCTTCCTCGTCACGATCGCAACGCCTGCCCTGGCACAGCATAATCATGGCGCCGCCGTGCAGCAGGCCCCGGCCGATCCACATGCACAGCATCAGATGGATGAAAAATCAGCCGATCCCCATGCCGGGCACGACATGCCGCCGAAGCCTTCCGAGCCGACAGATCCGCACGCCGGCCACCAGATGCCTTCGGCCCCAGCAACGGACGCGCACCATGCTCATGCCGGGCATGAGCCCGGCATTCCCGATCCGCCGGTCGGGCCGCCATCGGCGGCGGCATTGAGTGGCCCCAGTCACGCTGCGGATGCCTTTTTCGGCGCCGCGACAATGGCCCCCGCGCGCGAAGTGGTTCGCAAGGAGCATGGCGATATCAAAAGCGGCATGATCCTGATCGATCAACTCGAAGCAGTCATCGGCAAGGGCAAGGACGGTTATGCGTGGAACGCGCAGGGCTGGTATGGCGGCGATATCGACAGGCTCTGGCTCAAGACCGAGGGCGAGAGCAGCTTCGGCGAGCGTTTGGAAAGCGTTGAGGTACAGGCGCTCTGGAGCCGTGCTCTCGACCCGTGGTGGAACCTCCAGGCCGGCGTCCGTCACGATTTTCGAGCCGGCCGGGATCGCAGCTATGCCGTGCTGGGTGTGCAGGGCCTTGCTCCCTATTGGTTTGAAGTCGACGGTGCCCTGTTTCTATCTGACAAGGGCGATGTCATTGCGCGGATCGAAGCGGAATATGATCTGCGTCTGACGCAAAAGCTGATCCTCCAGCCCGCAGCCGAATTGAACTTCTCGGCACAGGACGTTCCCGAACTGGGCGTAGGCTCCGGCCTTTCTACTGCCGAGCTGGGGTTGCGTCTGCGCTACCAATTCGTGCCCGAGTTCGCACCTTATGTCGGCGTGAACTACGAGCGTGCTTTTGGCGACACGGCGGATTTCCGGCGTGCCCGGGACGAGAAGGCAGGAGGATGGAATCTTCTGATCGGAATCCGATCCTGGTTCTAACGGCGATATTATTTCAGGATCGGCCTGCCTCATTGAGACAGGCCGATCCTGTGCCTTCAGTCATAGTGCTTTGTAGCGCAATGGCGTTTTGAGTAATTTATCTAGATATCACAGATATTTAGAAGATTTCTGTGCTTGGGTTCGCCCTGCTTGAATATCGCACGACGACCTCTGCCTTCTCAACGTCGAGAATCTGCTCAACGAGACTTACTTCTTCGATGCGCACAACAATAATAATATCACGCCCGGTGCACCGATCAATGCGAGCTTTACAGCTCGAGTGAAGTTCTGAGGGCAAGCTGAGAGGGCGGGAGTGACTTACGCTCTCGCCTCCAAGGTATCGCTGTCGATCGTGGGCCTGACCACGGGTGGCATCGGCGTGCCGTGTCATCGACAGTCGTGCAAAACCGCTATGCGCGCTTTGGCGCAGCGCTGGCTGAAGCCGCATGAAGAAATCCAGACGCATGACAAGGTGCTCGAACAGCTGGTGGCAGCCCGAGCGTCGAGGCAACTCGCGGCACACGAGATCGCGACAACAGCGGCGGCAGAAGCGCTCATTCTAGTCGGCGACGATCCAACCCGAATCCGCTCCGAGACGGCGCTCGCTAAACTATGCGGCGTGTGTACCCGGTCCCCACGTTCGGCGGCAAGACCGACCGTTTCCGGCTCTATCGTGGCGGAAACCGACAAGCCAGCCCTCTCTACCACCAGCAGTTGAAGCGATTGTAGATCGTGGTCGGCGGGTCATCGCCCACCGGGCAGTCGCACCGGCGATTTCCAACCTTCAACACATATAGACTGCCTGAAATCACTCGTCGGTCATCGCCCCGCCGCGCCTTGGGCTGGTTCTTCGGTAGATGCGGCTCGATCGCCGCCTACGCCTCGTCAGACAACCAGAATACTGCCATCAATCGTTCCCCCCATCACGTATAACGTGAAGCAGGAAGGTGCTTCCCTCTCAAGAGGCTGATTGGAATTTAACCCTAGGGATTGCTGGGGAAGGTCTGGTCCCTAGGAGAAAAATTCGACCTGCCTCCGCCTAACCAGAACGCATAGACCGCCATGGTGCCAAGAATAGTCAGGGCCACCCCGGAAATCGTCATGACGAGCCGCCATGCGAGCCCGCCCACCTTGCCCGCGTGAACCGGATATTCAAGGGCCGCGATCCGTGCGCCTTTCGGCAGGGTCAGCGCATCTTGCACACGCGCAAGGCGGCTGTCGGCCGGATCGAACCAGAGCATCGTCAGGCCATTGGGCGTCCATTCAGAGGGCTGGCGCATCCTCACCTTGATCAGCCTCCCCGGCTCCGCAGGCAGGCCGATCCACCGCAACTCCGCATCAGGAAAACGTGCATGAGCCGTATCGAGGATGCCGCGCCAATCGACAGGCCTAACAAGCGATCCACTTATCCCTTTCGGCGCAGCTTGCACCGGAGCTATTTCCGCAGGCTCCGAGAAGGGCCGCAGCAGGAGCCGCTCTACCGGCGGCAAATCCATCATGGCGCCGGTGACGAAGGAGAGCAGGAGCAGCGGCGCTGCCACAATGCCGAGATCGCGATGATGGCGCAGGATGGCAGCGCGTGACAGGCGCCTGGGCCACAGACGAAAGGCAAAGGTCTGCCGGGTTCGCCACCATAACAGCCCGCCTGTGACGACGAAGCCGATGCCCACCAGACCGGCGATGCCGGCAACGATATCGCCAGCCGGCCCTGCCAGCAGGTGATGATGGAGATCGAACAGCCAAATTTCGGGCCGTTCCCATTTGCTGGACCAGCGGGTCACGATATTACCGGCTTGGTCGACATAGGCCCCGGCATCGCGATCCGTATAGGATAAACGGCCCAGCCCAAATCCCTCGCGGGCGAACAGGATGCTGCTCGGCCTGTTTACCGGATCAGCGAACAAGCGCGTCACGATCGGCGCCAGCCGTGCGCTATCCTGTTGGACAAACGTATCGGCGGCGTGCGGCAGGGTTGCCCGCAACCACGCATCCTGGTGCATCAGCAGCGTACCGCTCGCGCCTATCACCACCAGAAGCAAACCGATCAGCCCCCCGGCCCAACGGTGTAAAAAATTAATGGTGCGCATCGAGCCGCCCAGCCGCCGCGTCAAAAGAGCGTCGACACCGAGAACCGCGCCACAGAGCCCGGAACCTCCCGCGCCTGGGCCTCCGTCGCCACCATAGCCGTGACGGCTACGCCGCCGTTCAGGCCCGCGCGAGGGAACGGGATATCACGCAAACGCGGCATTCGGGGGTCCGATCCTCATAGGCGATTTCCGCAGATCACCAGATATGCTTGTAGGTGGCGGTCAGTGTTGCCCCGTTCGCGGGCACCCGGCTGGTGTTGAGGCTGTTGCGCAGAAGCTGGCTGTAGACAGGCAGATATTGCTTGTTCAGCACATTCTCGATGCCGAGCGTCAGCTGATCCTTATCGGTCACGCGGTAGCGGCTGAGAAGATCGAACGTCGCATATTGGCTGACATTACGGCGGCCAAAGCTCGTGACCCCGTTCAGCCGATAATCACGGTCGCCGGACAGCAGACCTTGCAGGCGGATATCCCAGCGCTCGGTCGGGGAAATTTCGATGTACGCGGTTACCTTGAGCGGCGGGATACGATAGCCGCTCATCGTCTGCGATGCAGCGGCGGTCGCCGCTTTCTCGCGGCCCGTCATGTAGGTCATCGTTGCGCCAACGCGGATCGGGTCGGTCGGTTCGCCAAGGTCGAAGGTCGCTTCGACGCCGCGGATTTTTTCGGCGGTGCGCAGCAGGATGAGGCCATTGTTGAAGCTTTGCACGTCGCCGAGCTTCGAGGTGGTGCGGAACAGGGCCAGCGTGCCGCGCGCCCGGCCGAAGCGACCGCGCCAGCCCACTTCATAGCTGTTGATCTTGACCGGCTTCAGGTCCGAATTGTTGATGTTGAAACCGGCGGTGGCGTTGCGGAGTTGCAGGCCGATATCGGGAAGCTGGAAGCCCTGGCTGAAGGAGGCATAGAAATCCTGCCCGTCCACCGGCGTCACCGTCGCGCTGCCGTTGAAGGTCCAGGCGTCGAAGGACAGCTTGCCGCCGGGGATAGTGACCGGGTTGGCGGCGCGATATTGTGAAAGCGGCACGAAATCGTGGAATGATGCGGTGGCGCGATCATAGCGCACACCGCCCTCGACCGCCAACCAGCCGGCAAAGCGGTGCTGAAGCTGCGCGAACCCGCCATAGGTGCGGGTGGTGAGCTTCGGCATATAGATCAACGTACCGATGCGATCGAAGACCAGTCCACCGCTCGAATCATAGGCGGCCGGATCGAAGATATCGTCCGGCATGTTGCTCTTTTCCTGATTGAAGTCGCCGCCCCAGGTTAGCGAGGTGCGCTCGGCGATCGGCGTCTCGATGGTGAGGCGGCCGCCAAGAACCTGGCTGTTCTGCATGACCTGATCGACGTTGCGGCCACGCGTCGCAACCCCGCGTGCATCGAAAGGCGTAAAGCGCGTGAAAAAGTCGCGATAATAACCAAGCAGGCTCAGCCGGCTGCCGAA
Source organism: Sphingobium faniae (assembly GCA_900100475.1). Classification (GTDB taxonomy): domain Bacteria; phylum Pseudomonadota; class Alphaproteobacteria; order Sphingomonadales; family Sphingomonadaceae; genus Sphingobium; species Sphingobium faniae. The sequence goes on from FMTU01000034.1 coordinate 9,108, forward strand.
AACATCCTTGTTGCTATAATTGGCGGTGACGACCGTGCTGCGGATCTGGTTCTGGTCGGCGAGGTCGAGGCCCTTGAGCGGCCGCGCCAATAGCGTTCCCGCAGGCAGAAGGTTTACCCGAGGGTCCGCAGCATAATCGGTGTTCTGATCGGCCCGATAATAGCTCGCCGACACTTGCAGATATTGGTCCGCGCCAAGGCGCACGCCCGCCTTGCCGCCGACGTTCCAGACATTGCTGTCGAACAGATCCCCCTGGCTCGGCTCGGGCGCCCGGCGATCGCCATGGCCGTCAAAGCTCCCGCCGATGCGCCGATAGCCACCGTCCAGCGCGAAATCCACGTCGCCTACGGAGCCGGATACGAACTGCTGGATGCGCCCACCCAGCCCCGCGCCCGACAGCTTCGAGAGAGAGGCCGTGCCCCCCACCACCGTCTCGATACGCAAGGGGCCACCGGCGGGACGGGTGTTGATCGAGATGATGCCGCCGGTGGCGCCGCTGCCATAGATCGCGCTGCCACCGCGCAGCACCTCGATTCGCTCGATGTTCGACGGATCGAGGCTGATCAGGTTGCGGGCACTGTCGCGGTTGGTGTTGTAGGGCACGCCATCCACCAGCACGAGCGCACCGCGCCCACGCAAGGTCTGGCCAAAATCGGTGATCGTGTGGCTCGAATCGCCAAGCCCCGGCACGGCCTTGGCCAGAATCGTGGAAAGCGTGTCCGACACCGATCGGTTCGTTTCGATCATCGTGCGATCGAGGGTCGTGACCTGGTGGCCAGGCGCGACGATGGTGTTGCGCGTGCGCTGCGCGGTGACGAGTATATCATCGGACGCCGCACCGCCGCTTTCCGTCGCGACGATAGGGTCGTCCGAAGGATCTGTCTGTGCCCATGCGGCCGGCGCGCCCAGGAGGCCGACAGCCAGACACGATCCCTGGGCCCAAACCGAAAACACACACGACGACAGAGTGCGATAACGGCCGTGCGAAACTCTACTCATCCTAATGGACCCCCTGAACGACAATATAGGACGCATAATCACTAATGCGACCTATTCGCAAGAGTTAATCGCATTCGTTGAGTGCGACCATGGAGGGAGGAACTGGTCGGGCCGCTTCCCAAGGCCGCGCGCGACGATCTCGCCAAGCTCGGCGATCTAGCGAAATATCTCTAACAGCGACGGCGCGTCAGTGTTGGCTCGATGACAGGTTCAGGCGGTATGCCGAGATAGCGGCGGGACGACCGCGCGCCGGCACGGCAACGAACAGCCTGTCCAGTTCAGGCACATAGAGCCCGGTGCGCGCGCCGCCTGCGGTCTGTACGCGCGCGCTGCCTCCGTTAGCCGCGATCACCTCGACATGGCCGGCGCCGCAGACCAGCAGGACATAGCCGTGAACCAGAAACAGGTCATCGGCATCGCCGCAGGCTGACCGAACCGAGAGGGTGCGCCCGTTTGTCGTGTCAATTATCGCCAGCGCCGCCGGCAGCCGATAGGCGATCGTGATCCGCTCGCCCGAGGGATCGACCGCCAGCGGAAAATTGAGCCGGTGCAGGCCGGTCGGCCAGCGCGCGAGCTGGCGCCCTTCGTCGATGTCGGCCGCGATCACCGAGCCGTTATCTGGTATATTGATATAGGCGCGCGCGCCGAAAAGTCTGAACCCCTCGGGATGACCGGGCAGCGCCAGCCGACCGAGGATGGCGTGGTGGACGGGGTCGATCGTGGCGAGGCCGCCTTTGCCGTAACCAACAAGGACATGACCGTTGCGCGGATCGACCCGAACGTTGTCGGCATCGTTGCCAAGATCGATCCGCGCCAGTTCGCGGCGATCGGTGTCATAGAAGTGCACAGAACCGTCGCCACAGGCGACCACCAGCTCCCGCTGGGCCGGAAGCCAGGCAACGCCCTGAGGTTCGGTCAGGCCGGCAATGCGGCCGACCACCTTGCCGGCTTCAAGATCGATCTCGTCAACCGTCCCGTTGGCGATTTCGGCAACGAACAGACGATGGCCCACCGGATCGGCCGCGAGATGGTCGATGCGCCCCTTTGTGTCGGGAAGCGGGATCGTCCGCTCCAGCACGAGCGGCGCGCGCGGATCGGTCTGCTGCGCCTGGCCGCATCCCGGCAGCGTCAGCATTAGGGCCGCTGCCAGTCCCCGCCACTGCGTCACCTCAACTGGCCGCCACGGCGACGTGGCTGAGCGCTGCGGCCAGTCCGCGTGCCAGCTTCTGCGCATCGTCATTGGCCCAGAAGTGCATGAAGAAAAGACGCGGCTCATCGTCGAGCATGTGGTTGTGCAACGCCGTCACCTCGATGCCGTTCTCGCGCAACGCACGCAGCACTGGATTGACCTCCGAGGCGGTGAGCACAAAGTCACCGGTGATCGCTGCTTTACCCCCGCCGGTCGGCTGGAAGTTTATCGCGACGGCCGATCCCATTGCCACGGGCAACTCCATGCCGCCGACGCGCGGCGTCTCGGCACGCGGGATACCGAACGCATAGACGCCGCCACCAACTTTTCCCTTGTGGCCCATGATGCGGTCGAGCGCGGCGGTGTCGAGGTCGATCGTCTCCGGCGCGGTTGGGCCGGTGGCGGTCGGCGCGGACAGCGGTGTGCCACTTAGCGCCAGCGCATCGTGCAGGACTTTGGCGAGTTGCGCGGGATCGCCGCGCCCTCCGATGTGCATATACATGGTGTGCGGCGCATTGCGCAGCAGGTGATTGTGGAGCGCGGTGATCTCGATCCCGCCGGCCAGCAGTTTCGCCATGACCGGGTTTACCTCGGTATCGGTGAGGACGACATCGCCCATCAGCATCACCTGACCTTCGCCGTGGGGCATGAAGGCGAGCCAGGAACCGAGCGCAAGCGCGGGCCTTAGCGTCACGCCATCGAGCACCACATGCAGGTCACTACGCGGCAGCCCGATGCGATAAACGCCACCCGGCATCTCTGCGCCAGGTTTGCCGATGGCAGTGGCTACCGCCTGTTCCCAGGGGGCTGCTGCCTGGATGGGCGAACTGAAAGCGAGAAGTCCCAACAGGCTGATCGCAGCAATATGTTTCATCGTGATCTCCTTAAGCAGTAAAGGGTCAACTGATCATCCCCGACAGATAGAGGGCCACGCCGATCGCCGATGTCGTTGCCAGAACCGGAATCATCCCGACCTTGAAACGGAACACGGCGACTGCGGCACCGAGAGCCAACAGCGCTGCGGGGATGTGGAGCGACGTCAGAACCGGAAAATCGAAGGCGAACTGCGCCACCCGAACCTCGCGCACATCGCGGAACAGTGTGTGGATGGCGAACCATATGGCAAGGTTCAGGATCACGCCGACCACGGCTGCCGTGATCGCGCCGAGCGCAGCGGATAGCGTCCGGTTGCCACGCAACTTCTCAAGAAAAGGAGCGCCCGCAAAAATCCACAGGAAGCAGGGTATGAACGTCACCCATGTCGTGAGGATCGCGCCGAGCGTTGCGGCAACCAGCGGCGGCAATGCGCCGGCATCGCGGAACGCCGCGAGGAAGCCGACGAACTGCGTCACCATGATGAGCGGCCCCGGCGTCGTCTCCGCCAGCCCAAGTCCGTCCAGCATCTCCCCCGGACGAAGCCAGCCATAGGTGCCTACCGCTTCCTGCGCGACATAGGCCAGAACCGCATAGGCTCCTCCGAACGTCACCATCGCCATCTGGCTGAAGAAGGTTGCGATGCGAGTGAACACGTCGTCAGGGCCGAGGATCGCTAGCAAGGCGACGACCGGCACCAGCCACAGGAAAAGGAATATCCCTGAAATCTTGAGCGACCAGGCGAGATTGGGCCTGACATGATCGGGCAAGTGCTCGCCGAGCGCGGTGTCGCGGTCATGGACCACATTGCCACTCGCGCCGCCATGTCCGCCGCCGCCCATGAAAGCAGAAAGTCCTGATCGTCCGCCGATATAGCCGCCAATTCCCGCCGTCAGCACGATCAGCGGAAATGGGGCGTTCAGGAAGAAGATGGCGACAAAGGCCGCAGCCGCGATCCCGCGCATGATATTGTTCTTGAGTGCGCGCGATCCGATCCGCACCACCGCCTCAATCACCACAGCAAGAACCGCTGCCTTGAGGCCGAAGAACAGCCCGGTGATCAGTGGCGCGTGGCCGAGCAATACGTAAAGATAGCTCAGCCCCAGGATTGCAACGAAACCGGGCAGCACAAACAGCCCGCCCGCGACCAGTCCGCCCTTCGTCTTATGGAGCAACCAGCCGATATAGGCGGCAAGTTGCTGAGCCTCGGGGCCGGGGAGCAACATGCAGTAGTTGAGCGCATGCAGAAATCGCTCTTCGCCGATCCAGCGTTTCTCCTCGACGAGGATGCGGTGCATCACCGCGATCTGGCCCGCCGGTCCGCCGAAGCTCAACGATGCGATTCGCGCCCAGACGCGGGCAGCGTCCCCGAAGGTGATGCCGTGATCCTGTGCGGTCGATCCGTTGCTTGCGGGCAGCTCCACCACGACGCGATTCATGGCCGCGCCTTGGCCTTGGCCCGGCTTTTGGCGGGCTGGTGCGAAACCCAATTGTGCGTTTCGTCGGTGGCGTCGCGGCACCAGCGATAGAAAGCATCATAGAGCAACATGCCGGCTTCGAGCTGCTCCAGGTCATCCGCATACATGCGCGACAGGCCGAGCGAGGCAGCCAGCAGACCGGCCGCCTCGGGCACGAGATCCGGCCGCCCGGTGTCGGCGCCACGCACGATTGGCGCGAGACGCTTGAGTGGTTCGTGACTGCCGAGCCCGAACGTCTCGACCATCACATCAAAGGTGCAGCGTTCATCACGGTGGCTCCAGACGATGCCTTCCCCCTCAATGTCGAATGGAGCCGCGCTGAAACGTTCGGCGACGCCCTGCACCTCGGACGGCGCCACGAACAGGAAAATGGCGCTCGGATCGACGAAGCGGCGGATCAGCCAGGGACAGGCGATCCGGTCCACCTTGGGGCGGCCACGCGTCACCCAAATGGTGCGGCCATCTGGGCCACGCATCGGCAACACAGCATTCGGGACCATCGGCAAGCCGGCCCCAGCCCATGCAGCGACGCCACCTTCGAGCGCTTCAGCAGCCACGCCTTCATGACGGAGGCGAGCGGCCACCCCCTGGCTCAGGGACTCGCCATTGCGGCAAGCAACCACAGCCGATCGCCCCTGTAATGCACCCGCCCAGGTGGAGACGTCAGCCGCTGATCGCCGCAGCGATCCGGGGATCAGGAGAGGTTCGGCCGCGAACTCATCCTCGGGCCGAATGTCGATCAGAACAGGCCCGGTCGGAATGCCGACCAAGCGAATGAGCTTATCCCATGGAATTGTATTCAAAACAGGCACGATGCGTCCCTTCACGAAGCAGGACGCGATTCTTCAGCCTGTCGCCTCGTGGGGAGATCGCGGTCCCCATGCGATAATCATGCCGTTCGTTCTGGCTTTGGTCAACCTTTGATCACGCGCTTGTTTGGGCGAGGCGCCCTTGAGGAAATTTTCATGCAGCCTGCCGGCGCGTGCCCTCGAACAACTTTTTCTAGACATAGATCATTGTAATTTAATACTGAAATACATGGATGGGTGTGCGGGGGCCCCAAAAGCGCGGCTGCGATTGCTGGATGCCGCGCCTAGGGCACCTCACCCCACACTCACAGGAATGACATAATCTCTAAATACTTGCCTGCATTCGCCCAAGTCTATAGTCGGAAATGATGGTTCGCCTGTCGCAATTTCTGCCACTTCGGCTCTGCTCGATGCTTTGCATCGCGCTGACGCTCGTTTTCGCGGGTGCGAGTATGACCGGCATCGTCGATCGTCTTCAACATGAAGTTGGTGTGGCCGCCGATCATGAACATCTACCGCTCAGCGTTATAGCCTTCGACACTAGCGATCACGCTGATGGGTATTCCGACGCAACGAGCCCGGTTGATAGTGAAGGTGCGCCCAGCCATCAGCCCGGCACTGGACATCACCATCATGGTGATTCCGGACCGTCGCTTGCTGCGTTTGGAATGCCAGGCCAAGCTGGAGTTTTCCCAACATCGTCGTCGCAACCATTCGTGGCCGACGACCGATTGGCCAGCGTTCTGATTCACGGACCTGAACGTCCCCCCAAGACCATCGCAAATCGTACCTAGAGCCGTCGCGTCGAATTAGGCGCGGCCTTAGCCACGCCTGTTCGTGAGGCCGATTTGTCATGTTTTCAATTTTCGTTGCGCACCAGCCGGTGCGCTTGCGGCGCGCGCTTGCGATAGGCGCGGCCATCGCCGCTCTATCCGCTCCGTCCATCGGGGCGGCGCAAGACCTGAGTCTATCCGATGCGCTTTCCAAGGTCGCCACCGGCGATCCATCAGTGGCGGTCAATGCCGCGCGGCTTCAGGCTGCCGATGCCGCCGTTATGCAAGCCGATGTGCGGCCGCGCGATGTCGTGGGCGTCGAGGTAGAGGATTTCACCGGCACCGGCCCATATTCTTCTCTTGGACGTTCGCAGGCTACCGCCTGGTATGAACGAACCTGGGAGCGCGGCGGCAAGCGTGAAGCGCGTGTCGGCGCGGCCCGCTTCGAGCTTGGCGTGACCACGGAACGCAATCGCCTGCGGATGCTCGATCTGTTCGCGCAAGTGCAAGCGACGTGGGTCGAGGCGTTGGCGGCCGCGGCCGTCATTCCCATAGCTGAACAGCGCCTTATCGCTGCTCAGCAGGTGGAGGGCGAAGTGAGCCGCCGCGTGGGCCGCGCGCTCGATCCGCTATTCGCAGCCGAACGGGCGCGGACTGCCACGACGCAGGCCCGGATTGCGCTCGATCAAGCGCGCGAAAATGCCCGCATCGCCCGCACCACGCTCGCCTCTTATTGGGGAGCAACGGACGGCGATTACAGCCTCGACACAACGCCTTTCACTATTGTGGAGCCATCCCGGCCTCCGGCGGATGACGGTCCCGAGCTCGCCCTGCTCACCGCCGAGCGGGACGCCGCCGGGGCGAAGGTCCGGCTTGCAGAGACAAGCAATGTCGGCGACCCCAGCGCGCGGGTGGGCCTACGCCATTTCGGGCAAGGCAATGACGTGGCGATCATGGTCGGAGGTTCGATCCCGCTCGGCAACCGTGCCGCCAACCGTGGCAATGTCGCGCGCGCCAGTGCGGAAGCACAGGCGGCCGAAGCCGAAATTGCCGTTGCGCGGGCACAGATCGGGCGCGGAATCGACCGACTCGTTGCCGAACGCGCAACACTTGCCACTGAGATTGACCGGATCGAACGCGAAGTGCTGCCGAGCGCGGCGCGCGCGGTAAGTCTTGTCCGCGACGGCTTCGCGCGTGGCGGCACCGCCTTCACCTTCCTCGAAGTCAACCAGGCTCAGCAAGCGGAGGTCGATGCGCGGTCACGGCGAGTCGAGCTGTTACGCCGTTTCCATCTCGCAGGCGCCCGGCTCGACCGGCTGACCGGCCGCCATGTCCCATATCTTACCAGCGCGGAGAACCGCTGATGACACGATTCTTATTGTCTGCGGGCTCGGTGCTCGCTCTTGTCCTGCTCGCCGGATGCGGCGAATCCCCTGCGTCTAATGCACCGGCCGAACCCCAGGCGGCAGCCGCAGATTATGAGCGCGGCCCCCATCGCGGGCGGATGCTGCGCGACGGAGATTTCGCGGTCGAGGTCACGATCTTCGAGGATGGCGCGGACCCCGAGTTCCATGTCTATGCCTACCGGAACGACAAGCCGGTGGCGCCAGGCGATGTCCAGCTTACCATCGAACTGTCGCGTCTCGGCGGTAAGGTCGATCGTTTCGCCTTTACGCCCCAGGAGGGTTATCTGCGTGGCGGCGGCGTGGTCATCGAGCCGCACTCTTTCGACGTGAAGGTACGCGCGGCCGAAGGCGGACGCACGCACAACTGGACTTACGCGTCCTATGAGGGACGGACCACGATCTCGGCGCAGGCAGCGCAAGCAGGCGGTGTCCGGACCGAGCGCGCCGCATCGACGAGCGTCGTTGAACTGATCGACATGGCTGGCCGCATCGAGATCACACCTGAAGGCAAGGCCGATGTCCGCGCGAGGCTTCCCGGACAGATCGTGTGGATGACTGGAAAGTTGGGAGATCGGGTCAGCCGCGGGCAGACGCTGCTTCGCGTCGAATCGAGCCACTCGCTCCAGACTTACGCGGTGACCGCGCCCATCAGCGGGGTGATCGTCGAGAAGAACGCCAATGTCGGCGACACGACCGGTGATCGCGCGCTCCTGGTCATCGCAGACCCCAACCAGCTTCACGCCGAGTTCTTTGTCTATCCTCGCGACGCAGAGCGCGTTCGTGTCGGCCAGCGCGTCAACGTCCGCAGCCTGTCCGGCGAAGCAAAGCTCGAGGCGCCGGTGGAAGCCGTTCTGCCGACCGCGGACGTCGCCAGCCA
>FMTU01000082.1 GCA_900100475.1 Sphingobium faniae
GTTGTATGTTGTACCGGTTGTCTGCGTCCGACATCGTGACCCTTCTACCCACAGCGATAATCGTCGTGATTCAATTTCTGATTGTGCCTGCTTAGCTGCTCGGTGACGAAGTCGGTTTTTAGCCGGGTTTGTGTGGCGCGCCGTCAGGCTCCTTCAGGGGCAAGAACGATGAGGAGCATGGCGCTTTCGCCGTCGAACTCGGCGATGAGCGCGATGACGAGCGCAACATCGGTCTGAACGACGAACAAGTACGCCTTGGAGACGCCACTGGCACCCCTCGGAGTGCCACAACCGAACAAGGCGCGCATGAGGACGCCGAGGTTGAACCCGGCGACGTGGATCAGATAACGCTTGTGAACATTCTCGCGCCCGCGCAGCCACGCGCGGCGCATGCCGCCGCGATCGAGGACATGGGCAAAGCTCCGCTCGACCATCTCGCCACGCTTGCGCATCGCCTTGCGTCCGACGGCGGATTTCAGGCGAGACCGGTTGGCGTAGACGGCCTTCTGGGCAGCCTCGTCGCCGTGCCAGCGCAGATACCCATTGGGCGGTGCCGGCTCAGCGATGCGGGTCTTCCAGATCTCGCCGTCGAGGTCCTTGAGGATCTCGCGCGCGTGATATCCCTTGTCGGTCACAAGATCGCAAGGGTCCGCAGATGTCGGCGCCAGGCCAAGGTCGGTAAGGTTGCGCGCGGCCGCCTCCAGCGTGGGCTCGAGCGTCGTCGTATCGCCCTTGTCGGCCGGGTGGATCGGCGCTGCCACGATGACGCCCGTGTCGAGATCGACCGCGTGTTCGGGCTTATACGCCAGGCGCGTCGAGCCGTTCTTCATCCGCGCGACCTTCGCGTCGGGATCTGTCGGGCTTGTCCAGTCCGCGTTCGACAGCTTCTTGCCTTTGCGCTTGCGGTCGAGCCGGACGAGGTCGTCGATCGTCGGCGTCTCGATGCCGCTCTCCTGGGCCATCCGCGTCAGCATCTCGCGATAGGTCTCGCCATTGTCGCGACGCACGATGGTGCGCAGCGCCGCATTGGCCTCCATGGTCGAGCCATCGACGCCGATCCGCTCACCCTTCACCAGATCATGTCCGGCCACGAGGGCCAGTACCCAGCCGAAGATTTTGTCATGCACCTCATGCGGCAGACGGCTCCGCGTCTTCGACATCCAGCTGTGGTCGGGGACCTTGTCACGGTTCGACAGCCGCAGGAACTCGCGCAGCGACAGCGAATCCGAACAGCGCCAGACAATGCCACGCTCGCTATCGATGCCTTCGAAATAGCCGATCATGTGCATCCGGAAGTAGCGGCCCGGCGGCAGCGACGGGGCTCCCATCCGCGGCGCATAATAGGGCTTGCACGTCTCCTCGACGAAGGCATCGAAGCCCGCCTCGGCCAGCAGCTTCTGGAGCCTGTCGTAAAAGATGTGCCCGGGAGCGCGCGGTATCTCCGCCCACGTCACGATCAAATCGGGCTGAACCTCGCTATCGCGTCCCATCGCCATCGTCGCAAACCCGCATGATCAATCAACCCTCACACTGAATCAGCCAAGCCCGACTTCGTCAACGGGCTGTTAGGACGGTGCGGCTCCAACAGTCCACCGTCGTTATCGGCGCCATAGACAGAATGTGCGGAACGATCTAACGATCAATGCATGCGTTCGGGCGT
>FMTU01000077.1 GCA_900100475.1 Sphingobium faniae
AGCATGTCGCGATGCGCCTGGTCCTGCCGGTCGAGCAGGACGCCGAGACGATAGGGAACGATTACGGCATGGCGGCTATTGCCTTCGTGACGGGGCCGGTTGCTCATGGATCGACCCCTTATAGCGACGCGAAGAAGGCGGAAGGCGCGCCGACCAGTTCGTTGCGGCCTTCCACGATGCGCCGGATGACGAAATAATCGCCCTTGTAGGCGCGATGATCGTGCGGGCCAAAGCTCATCATATTGCCCGGACCGCCGACCGCCGCGGGCACCATGCGGATGGTTTCAAGCGCATCGCGGATGGCGGCGCGGGTCGCTGCGCCGGCCCGGCCGAGCGCCATCGCCATCAGCCGTCCTTCGTCATAACCATGTGCGGTCCACATGTTCGCGCCGTCGCGATCGAAGCGGGCCTGGAAGGCGGTCGCCATCGCCTGCATCACGTCATTCTCCTCATGAAACTGGTCGAGGCCAACCCAGCCTTCGAACGGTTCAGGCCCGTCGAAGCCGGGATGGGCGCCGACGAATGTGAGGCCGCAGATCTTTAACCCCGGTTCCCAGTTCATGCGGCGCATGGCGGATGCGATCCGCTTGAACTGCATGCCCACGCCGACATAGGCGAAGGCGTCTGCGCCGCTGTCGCGTGCGGCCTCCAGCCGTTCCAGTATCTGATCTTCGGGCGCGACCGAATTGACGCCGATGCTGCTGACGATGGAAAGATCGAAGCTGGCGGCGAATTCGCGTAGCGCCTGGCCGAAATCCTCGCCCTGAAAAGAAGTGTCGTGCATCATCGCCATGCGGTCATGGCCGCTGGCCTTGACATAGGCGGCCATCACCGCCGCCTCGTCGACATGGGTGCCGCACGGCGTCTGGAAACAATAATGCCCGTCAAAGCCAGTGGTCGCCGCAAAGCTGAGCACCGGCAACTGCATGTCCTTGCCGATTTCTTCCCGGATGATCGCGGCGTCCTCCGTCATGGCGAGACCGATCATGCCGTGGACGCGATCGTCGTGGACGATGGCGCGCATCGCATTGCGCACTTCGAGCGCCGATCCGTTGGGCGCGCCCCAGACGTCGCGGGACAGGAGTTCGACCGGACGGTCGATGACGCCCTGTGCATGCGCCTCCTCGAAAGCGAGGCGGGCGCCGTCCTCCCAATCCTTCATGAGTTGCAATTGCAGCGCCCAGTTATGATAAATGGAGATGCGATAAGGCGTGGGTGTGCAGGACAAGGATATCGCTCGCTGGCATGATTACAGATGGCCATGCCGGAATGACGCGATCCATGATGATGCGTCAAATGAATATATTTCTATATGCTATGCATGAAATACATATTTGATCCAGGGAGCGATGGTGGCGTGATCCTCTGGTAAATCGGGGGCGCCGCGCGCGCCGCCCCCTTCAGGGAGAGTGATAGAGCAGGCTGCGTTAAATCCGGCGCATGCGGCTCCCTCTAATCCTTTGTTGTCGCTTCGTTTTGCGGAAAAACGATTCCCACTTTTACGCACGATGCTCTAGGCGCTGTCTGCATTCATCATATCCAGATCATGGGGCATGCGAGATGAACGAATCCCATGAATGCGGTGATGGTTTTCTCGCAGCGCAGCGCGATCCTTCGGAAGCGTTTGAGTTTGTTGAAGAAGCCTTCGACCTGATGGCGCTCCTTATAGAGTCTCCAGTCGATCGGTGGCTTTTTGGTGCGGCTGGGATTGGCCTTGATATGAGCGTTCGCGCCGAGGCCATCGGCAATGACGTGGCCGCCGCCCTGCAGACCAGACAGGAGGGCTTTGGCCTGTGGGGCGTCGCCATATTGCCCCGGTGTCGGATGTATCCGTAGCGGCAGGCCAATCGCATTGACAGCGGCGTGCAGCCTGGTGGTCAACCCGCCGCGCGAACGACCGATGGCGGCAGCTTCAGCCTCCCTTTTGCGCCCGTCGCATCGGCGTGGGATGTGGCCGTCTGCTCAAAGATCGTCTCCTTCCACGACCTTGAATCATATGTGGACGACCCCCTCTTACAAGATCCCTGAACAGATATTTTGATCGGATCGCTTGCGATCATATGTCCGGCCTCTGGGTGCGGT
>FMTU01000035.1 GCA_900100475.1 Sphingobium faniae
GCGTGTTTCAGGTAGATCAGCATCACCACGCCGAACTCGGCGGAGACACCGGCCAGCGCGATGAACCCAACGCCCGTTGCCACCGATTGGTTGAAACCCAGCAGGTAGAGGAACCAGATGCCGCCGGTGAGCGCGAATGGCAGCGTGCCCATGATCAGCGCAGCGTCATCAAACCGGCCGAAGGTCATATAAAGCAGGACAAAAATGATGAGGAGCGTCGCCGGCACCACCAACGTCAGTTTGGCAATAGCGTGCTGAAGATATTCGAACTGGCCCGAATAAGCGATGCTAACGCCCGGCGAGAGCTGCACTTGCTTCGCCACTGCCCGCTGGAGGTCGCTAACCACCGAGGTGAGATCGCGGTCGCGCACATCGACATAGATCCAGGTCGAAGGCCGAGCGTTCTCGGTCTTGAGCATCGGTGGCCCCTCGGCGATCGAGACGCTCGCGACCGTGCCCAGGGTGATCTGCTGGCCCGATGGAGTCAGGACCGGTAGCGTCCGTAGTCCTTCAAGGCTGTCGCGCAGCTCGCGCGGATAGCGCACGCTGATCGGATAGCGCGCCAGCCCTTCGACCGTCTCGCCGATGGTCTCGCCGCCAATCGCACCCGAGACGATCGCCTGCACATCGACGATGTTAAGCCCGTACCGGGCGGCGGCGGCGCGGTCGATATCAACATCGACATAGCGCCCGCCGGTCAACCGCTCGGCTAGCGCCGAGCTGACGCCTGGCACGGTTTTGGCGACCGTTTCTATGGCATGCGCGATACGATCGAGCTGGGCGAGATCCGACCCCGACACCTTGACTCCGATCGGGCTCTTGATGCCGGTCGCCAGCATGTCGATGCGGTTACGGATCGGCGGCACCCAGACATTGGTAAGGCCGGGCAGTTTCACCGTGCGGTCCAGTTCGTCGACCAGCTTCTCCGGCGTCATGCCAGGGCGCCATTGGTCTCTCGGCTTGAACTGAATGGTCGTCTCGAACATTTCCAGCGGCGCAGGATCGGTCGCGGTCTCGGCTCGCCCAGCTTTGCCGAACACGCTTTGTACCTCAGGCACCGTCTTGATCAGCCGGTCGGTCTGCTGGAGCAGCTCCGAGGCTTTCGCCGCCGACATGCCCGGCAATGCGGAGGGCATATAGAGCAGATCGCCCTCGTCCATATTAGGCATAAACTCGCCGCCGAGCCGCGATAGCGGCCAGGCCGTGGTCGCAAACACCAGCGCCGCGATCAGCAGCACGGTTTTCGGCCGACGCAGCGTCCAGTCGATCGCGGGGCGATAAATATGAGTAAGCCAACGGTTGATCGGATTGGCCTGTTCGGCCGGAATGCGCCCCCGGATTAACCAGCCCATCAAGACCGGTACCAAAGTCACCGACAGGATCGCCGCCGCCGCCATCGCATATGTCTTGGTGAAAGCGAGCGGGGCGAACAGCCGGCCTTCCTGCCCCTGGAGCGTGAAGATCGGCACGAACGACAGCGTAATGATCAGCAAGCTGAAGAAAAGGGCCGGGCCGACCTCGGCGGCCGCATCGGTGACGATCCTCCAGCGTTGATCGTTATCGAGCTGCTGGCTGGGATGATCCTGCTCCCAATGTTCGATCTTCTTATGGGCATTCTCGATCATGACGACTGCCGCATCGACCATCGCGCCAATGGCGATGGCGATGCCGCCCAACGACATGATGTCAGCGTTGACCCCCTGGAACCGCATGACGACGAACGCCGCCAGCACGCCCAGGGGCAAGGTAAAGATCGCGACTAGCGCCGAACGGACATGCCACAGGAAGAGTGCACACACGATTGCGACGACGACAAATTCTTCGAGCAGTTTATGGGTGAGGTTCTCCACTGCGCGGTCGATGAGCTGCGAACGATCATAGGTGGTAATGACCTCCACCCCAGGCGGAAGGCTCGTCTTGAGTGTATCGAGCTTGTCCTTAATCGCTGCGATCGTTTCACGCGCGTTTTTGCCCGAACGAAGAATGACGATGCCGCCCGCCACTTCGCCTTCGCCGTTGAGCTCTGCGATGCCGCGTCGCATCTCGGGTCCGATCTGGATCGTGGCGACATCGCCAAGCGTCACCGGCACGCCGCCCGCAGCGGTGCGGAGCGGGATCGTGCGGAAATCGTCGAGCGTCTTCAGATAGCCTGAGGCGCGGATCATATACTCGGCTTCGCCCATCTCGAGCACCGAGCCGCCGGTTTCCTGATTGGCCTTCTGAATGGCCTCGACCGCCTGGGCGTGGGTGATACCGTAGGCGGCGAGTTTCACCGGATCGAGTAGCACCTGATATTGCTTCACCATGCCGCCGATGCTGGCGATCTCCGCAACACCCGGCACGGTCTTCAGTTCATAGCGGAGGAACCAGTCCTGCAAGGAACGAAGTTGTGACAGGTCGTGCCGGCCGCTTTTATCCACCAGCGCATATTCATAAACCCAGCCCACACCGGTTGCGTCCGGTCCGAGTGCGCTACGCGTGCCGGCCGGCAATCGCCCCTGCACTTGATTGAGATATTCGAGCACACGGCTGCGCGCCCAATAGAGATCTGTGCCGTCCTCGAAGATCACATAAACGAAGCTGTCGCCGAAGAAGGAATAGCCACGCACCGTCTTGGCGCCCGGCACCGACAGCATGGTGGTGGTGAGCGGATAGGTGACCTGATTCTCGACGATCTGCGGCGCCTGGCCTGGATAGGAGGTGCGGATGATAACCTGTGTGTCTGAGAGGTCGGGCAACGCATCGATCGGGGTCGAACGCACCGCCCATATCCCGACGCCCATCAGAGCGAGGACCCCGATCACGACAAGGAAGCGGTTCCTGACCGACCAGTGGATGAGATGGGCGATCATTGGCCTGTCACCTTCGACATGCGCCGTACCGTCGGCCCAGCCGGCGGTCGGTCAAAGCCGAAACGGACGCGGTCACCAGTCTTAAGATCTCGCGCGAGCGCTGGATTCGCGAGCTGGAAGGTCATGGTCATCGCCGGCCAGTCGAGGGCGGGGACGGGCTCATGGCTGAGCGTGACCGACTGCGCCGTGATCTGCTCGATCTTTCCCGTGGTTTCATAGAGTGTCGAAGCGGATTTTCCCGGTGTAGCGGAGGGAGCGCCAATCGGCCGTGCCTCCACGCCAGACAGGCTCGCTTCGGAATCGATCAGGAACTGTCCCGATACGACGATCTTCTCCCCTTCGCTGAGACCCGCGAGGATCTCTGTGTCGTCGCCGGACTCGCGTCCGGGCTGCACCTCGGCGGGCCGGTAGCGGCCCTTGTCGAGCGCGAGCATCACCAATGTCCGCTTGCCAGTGCGGATCAGTGCTTCGGAAGGCACCAGCAGCGCCGGTTGCGCGCTTCCCCCAAACGAGACCGTAGCAAACATGCCTGGCCGCAGGCGGCCACCACGATTGGGCAGCTCTATCCGGACGG
This sequence comes from Sphingobium faniae, assembly GCA_900100475.1. Taxonomy (GTDB): domain Bacteria; phylum Pseudomonadota; class Alphaproteobacteria; order Sphingomonadales; family Sphingomonadaceae; genus Sphingobium; species Sphingobium faniae. The sequence goes on from FMTU01000035.1 coordinate 3,427, forward strand.
TCAGTGTCCTGCTGTCGGTCTGCGTCTCGGGCAACACGGCCGATACACGGCCGGTCAAGATTTCGCCGGGAAAGGCAGCCAGCGTTGCCTGCACGCTCTGTCCTGGCCGCAGCGACCCCGCGACGGCTTCGGGAACGGCGGCGTTGAGCCAGACGGTTCCGAGTCCATTAATCTCCGCCAGCGTCTGGCCCGCCGCCACCGTCATGCCGGCACGCACGCCGAGCGTTTTGATGACGCCGCCGGTTGGAGCCGACACGGTGATGACATTGTTGGGTCGTTCGCCGCGTTCGACTGCGGCAATGGTGCCCGAAGGGATGCCTAACAGCGCGAGCCGTTGACGCGCGGCGCGAGTCAGCGCCGCATCGCCTGTCCGGCGAACCGCCAGATATTCTGCCTGCGCACCCGCCCATTCGGGGACGAGCAAATCCGCGAGCGGCGCGCCCGCACCCATCACATCGCCCGGCGCACGGCCATAAACGCGCTGGACGAAGCCGGAAGCGCGCGCCTGCACGATAGCGACATCACGCTGGTTGAAATCGATCGTGCCGGTGGCGGTGAGGCTGGACCCTAACGATCCCATCCGGGCCTCGACCACGCGCAGGCCAAGGCTCTGCGTACGTGCCGGATCGATCGTTACCCCTGCTTCGCTTGGCCCCTCGTCGGCATATTTGGGGACGAGTTGCATATCCATGAACGGCGATTTGCCGGGCTTGTCGAAATGCTGGCTGGGGACCATCGGGTCATACCAATAGAGTATTTTCCCGCTCGCATCGGTTCCTGGATCAGCTGCCCGGTCATGGCTGAGGGTGGCAATGCCATAGCCCACGCCCCCTGCTGCCAGAGCAATAGCAGCAGCGACGAGGCCAAGCTTTACGCGCGGAGAAAGATCGAGGTTCATCGGCGGTCGCTCCCATAGGTGAGGACAAGACGTGCGCCGTCACGCGCCACCAGCGCCTCGCGGTCGAGCGTCTCGATTTCGCTGTTGGCCAGCATCGTCTGGGCCTGGATCACGTCGAGCAATCCAGCGCGGCCCGCCGAATAGCTGGCGGTCTCGAGATCGACCTTCTGTCGCGCCAGCGGCAGCAGCGTGTCACGAGACCGCATCCATTGCTCATGATGCATGACATGATCGGCAATCCCTGCTTGGAGATCGGCCGCCAGCGCGCGCCGCATGTCTTCCTGCTCGGCCAGCGCCGCGCTCGCGCTCGCGCTGCTGGCCGCGATCATCGGGTCCTGCCGTTTGCCAGCGAACAACGGCAGGCTGATCGTGACGCCGGCCGACACCATGTCGCCATAGCGATCGGCGCGGCGCTGGTAGGCGACATCGAAACTCCAGTCCGGCCGTTTCGTGGCGCGTGCCGCTGCGACATCTGCCTCGGCTTGCCGTGTTCGCGCTATCGCTGCGTTCAGATCGGGATGCTGGCCGACCGCCTCACGCAAGGCGGTCGGATTGATCGCGAAATCGGGGACAGTGCCAGTGACCTCCGGGTTCGCATCGCCCGTCCAACGGGCGAGTGTCGAGCGGGCGCGAGCGGAATCGGCCGCAGCTTCGCTTCTCTTGTCCTCAAGCGCAGCAATTGCCTGGCGGATGTCGAGTGTTTGCGCGGGCCGCGCTGAGCCCGACGCTACGCCCGAACGCGCGGCGACCGCGAGGCCATTTTGCCGCGCAATGATGGCATCAATCACTGCAAGACGTCGGCCTGCATAATAGAGATCGATCCAGGCAAGCGCGGCCGCCACCCTGACGCGACGGACTTCGGCGAAGCCATTGGCCTCGGCTGCCGCGATGTCAGCCTGGGCGCGCCCCTGCTGGGCATGGCGCTTGGCGGCATTGGGCACATCTTGGCTGATGCCCACCCGCGCCATCGTCATGCTGTCGCCGGCATAGGTGAAGGCGGGCGGACCCGAGACGGGGAAATTGTCGAGACCCACGCCAAGTTTGGGGTCAGGAAGCCGCCCGGCGGCTATCGCGGTCGCCCGGCGCGCCTCAACATCGAGGCTACGGGCCTGTACTGACGGCGCGGTCTCCGCCCTGGAAAGGGCATCCTCAAAGGTCAGCGGTTGCGCGAAGGCAAAGCTCGGCATTGCGGCGGACAGCAGCGCAACGAACACATAGCGCATGGAAAACTCCCGTTGGAGAGATCGGACCAGCGCGGGGCAGGATTGCAGGCATAGGGTGGCGACGAAACAGGGGGCGTTCCGCCGCCACCGCCAGCCCGGCAATGATGCGACCCGAAGGCGCCGGGGCTGATTTTAGTCGGCCGATGGCATGGAATGACCATCATGCATGGACTTCATGCAATCAGCGGCATTCATCTTCATCATGTCGCACGAACAGTTCGCCATCTGTGCCTGATCGGGCACCCACACGCGCTTCCGCGCAGGGCCGGTGGCTCGCGGACCATATTGAGGTGCCGACCGCCACTCCCAATGTCCCTGGGGCGTGGTCTGGGCGTTGTCGGTCGCCCATGCAGGTGAGGTGGTGCCGGTTTTTCGGACAGGGTGTTAAGCTACTCCCGACCTGAAGGACTGGTACGGGAATGAAGACGACGAGGAAGCGTTACAGTGCGGATTTCAAGGCGAAGGTGGCATTGGAGGCGATCCGGGGCGATCTGACGCTGGCGGAGCTCGCCGCCAAGCACGGCGTCCACCACACGATGATAGCGGCCTGGAAGCGCCAGGCGATCGAGGGGATGGCGAGCACCTTCTCCGGGTCGGGCGATGCCGCCAAGGCTGCAAGCGAGAGCGAGATGGAGAAACTGCACGCCAAGATCGGGCAACTGGTCGTGGAGCGGGATTTTTTAGCGAAAGCCTTCGGTCGATGAGCGTGGACCGGAGGCGGGCGATGGTCGAACCTGCTCACCGCCTGTCGATTGCGAGCCAGTGCCGCCTGCTGCGGATCAGCCGCTCGTCCTATTACTACGCGCCGGTTCCGGAATCGGATGAAACTCTGGTTCTGATGACAGTGATCGACGAGACGTTCATGGAGTGCCCATGGTACGGCAGCCGCCAGATGGCGCGGCACCTGCGCCGCGCAGGCTACGAAATCGGTCGGCGCCGGGCACGGCGCCTGATGGCGAAGATGGGGCTGACGCCGATCTACCAGCGGCCGCGCACCAGCGATCCGCACCCGCAGCATCGGGTCTATCCCTATCTGCTGCGCAAACTGGCGATCGAGCGGCCCAACCATGTCTGGTGCGCTGACGTGACCTATCTGCCCATGCGCCGCGGGTTCCTTTACCTGGTCGCGATCATGGACTGGGCAACGCGCAAGGTGCTGGCCTGGCGGCTGTCGAACACGATGGATGCTGGCTTCTGCGTCGCGGCGCTGGAGGAGGCTCTGGCGCGCTTCGGCAAGCCGGAGATCTTCAACACCGACCAAGGTAGCCAGTTCACCAGCTTCGCCTTCACCAGCGTGCTGCGCGACGCCGAGGTCCGCATCAGCATGGATGGCCGGGGGCGGTGGATGGACAACGTCTTTATCGAGCGCCTCTGGCGCTCCCTGAAATACGAGTGCGTCTACCTCCATGCCTTCGAGACCGGATCGGAGTTGAAGGCTGGCCTTGGCCGGTGGATCACCTATTACAATACCCAGCGTCCACACTCGGGCCTGGCCGGGCGAACCCCGGTCGAGGCCTATCGGCGGATCGGGCAATCAGATCATGGGGGGCATGCCCCCCATGATCTGATGATCAAACAGGCGGCATGAACGACAACCGGGATTAGCTTAACTCAGCCGCCAAACTGTCCAAGAAGGCGGGACCACCTCACAGGTGCGGTGAGGCTGAGGGCCGCAACGAGGGCGACCGAAAGCGTCTTCATGGTCATCACGAATATCCTTTGACTGAATGGAGGGGGATCGCTGGGTCGGGCGCGACGCTGCCGCGCGCCGAACAGACGCGATCGCTCAATCAGCCAAGGTTCATGGGAGGATCAGGATCGGGGGCGAAATTCTTGCCCGCCAGCACGGTCGTTGCCGACCAGAAATTGGGCTTGCCGTGAATATGAGGCGCAGCAATACTTCCAGTTAGATCGGCGGCCATCAACGGCACCACGCACCCCATGGCCGCGATGCAGTCAAGGGTGAGCCCCTTGCATGGCTTTTCCTTTGGCGCCGGCTGCTGCATGGCCATCATGGCCATACAATCCGCGTCCATCGCCATTGTCTTGGCCGGCGCGGTCGCAGGAACGCTTCGCGCATAGGCCAACTCAGCTCCGAAGAGGCCGATCAGGGCTCCGATGAGGAGCAGCGAGGCGAGAAAGTGTTTCACGGTTAAGTCAATCTATAACAACCCAGTCCTGACGGCAATTGCCAACCTATCCTTGATGCCGTGCGAATATCCGGGTGCCGTTGGCGCCGAAGGCCGTGACGACATAGGGATCGCCGCGTCGCCCCGGCACTTCCATGCCGGGCGATCCAATCGGCATTCCGGCGACAGCCAGTCCTGATACGCCTTTCGGACGCTGGGCGAGCACCCGCTTCATGTCTGCCATGGGAACATGACCTTCGAAGACCATGCCGTCGATGAGAGCGGTATGACAGGAGGAAAGCGACGCAGGAACGCCGCGAGCGCGCTGAAGGGCCGATCGGTTCTGATCGTCGACCATCCTGACGGACCTGTCGAATTGCGTCCGCACCTGGGCGGCCCATTGCTCGCAGCAGCCGCAGCCTGGGTCGCGATGCACCACGATCGGTCCTGCCGCGCTGGCCGCCGATGCGGATAGCATCAACGCTGCCGCAGCTAGGTGAAATCTCATGCTCCGAGTCCTCTCATGTTCCACGACCTATACGCACGCGCGAGGCGGATCCCTCGAAATTTGTCGATTGTCAGTCTATTCGATTGAGCACCGCCTTCATCTCGTCGATTTCCCAGCGCCGTGATACGATGATTTGGCCGAATAGCCGTGTGACTTGCCCATTGCGCAGGTCCGCACCACGACGCATCAGAGTCGCATCTGAATGACGGTGGATCATCGAGCGTCTGTCCCTGGCTCCTACTCGGTCCACGCCTGCCGAATCTTTCACTCCCCGTGCATGTGCTCGTCCTTCATGCCCTGCATCATCGCGTCATGGTCCTGAGGTGCACTGGCGACCAACCGCTGATACTCTGCGGCCGACATGCCAGGCAACCGACGCACAAAGGCGACCATGTCCCAGATCAAGGGATCGGGATGGGTTTTGCCCCACGCTGGCATCGCGCTCAGCTTGACACCGTGCTTGATGATCCAGAATTGTTCGGCGGGCCCCAGATGTGAGTGCTTTGCAAGCTCGGGCGCCTGCGGATAGAGGCCCTGGCTCAGTTCGGAGCGCTCGACACCAGGGCCAAGATGACAGCCGGCGCACATCTCGCCGTAGAGCCCGCCGCCTACTGCTACCCGCTGCGGCGCATCAAGGTCTTTGGGCGCAGCGATACCGCGAGCATGCACCGTGATCGAACGATCGCGGAGACTTTCCAGCAACGCATAGACCGGCTTTGTGTGCGGCGCGTCGGCCGCGATATTATAAATGCCGAAATAGATGAATGCGGCCGTAAAGATGAACAGGAGTGCTGCCAGCATACCGACGAACGGCCAACTCGGCCAGTGTCGCCGAAGAGATTCCTTGTCCATAGTCATCTCCTCGCAATATCATGTGTTGTGCGGCTCAGAACCAGAGCCGCACGCCTGCGACAAAGCTCGTGGTGGTGGGATCCTCGCCATCTGCTCGTGCGAAGTCGGCGGTCCTGCCCGTCTTCGCATCGTAGGACACGCCGATATAGGGAGCGAACTGCCGGGTGATTTCATAGCGCAGCCGCAACCCTAGCTCGGCATTGGTGAGCCCCGATCCGAGTCGGTTCTCAGGGACGTCCTGCGCGGAAAGGTTCAGCTCGACACGCGGCTGCAAGACCAGTCGCTGGGTGATGCGTTGGTCATAATAGCCTTCGAGCCGACCGAGCAGATCACCCTTGTTGCTCAGGAACAGGGCGCCTTCGACCTCGAACAGATAGGGCGCGAGCCCTTCGAAGCCGACCGTCGCATAGGTCCGGTTCGGCCCTTGTCCAAAATCCTGGCGAACGCCGGCCTGCAGGTCGAAATAGGGTCCAATTGCACGGCTGTAGAGTGCCTGGACCTCAGCGCTCTCGAGGCGGTCGCCGAACGCGCCTTCGCCTTCGGATTTGAGCCAGAAGCGATTGATGTCACCGCCGACAAACGCCTCACCATCCCAACGATAGCCGTCGCGTCCGGCACGAGCCTGATATTCAGCCAAGTTGAACATCACCTGGTAGACAGTTCGCCCGCCTTGCTCGCGCATCGATTTGGCGCGGGCACGGTCCATTTCCGCCTTAGGGAACAGTCGATCGGCATAATGATCGCTTGGCGGCGGTGGCGCGGGTGCGTCGCCGGCGGGAAGCGCCGTCCCGGTCATTTCCATTCCGGCGTGCGCCGCCTGTGGCGTGGCGCCGTGCTGGCTGTGGTCCTGCATGTCCATGTTGGGCATCGACTGCGAAGACTGGGTTGCCGATGCCGGCGGAGCCATGTCCATCCCGGGCATTGAGGAGTGATCCATGCCCTCCATCGCTTCATCGGGCTTAGTCGGTGCCTGCGGTGACGGCTTGAGGGCCGGAGTGGGCATTCCCTGCCGGCGGAGCTGTTTCTTCACGCCAGGCTTTTTCGCTACGGGCTTTTTGGCCGAAGGTTTTGGCGGCGTGGGCATCTGCATACCCGGCATGCTCATACCCTGGTGCTGCGAATGGTCCTGCGCAAGCGCCGGCTGATTGACCAGCAACGAGGCAGATGCGGCTAATGCGGAGGCGAGACGGATCATTGCGCCTCTCCCTTCGGCCGCACGCTCACGATCCGCATCATGCCCGCCTCCATGTGATAGAGCAGATGGCAGTGGAACGCCCAGTCGCCGACCGCGTCGGCCGTAAAATCCCAAGTCACCTTACCGCCCGGTTGGACGATCACCGTGTGTTTGCGCGGAGCGTGATCACCGTGGCCGGTGACGAGTTCGAAGAAATGGCCGTGGATGTGGATCGGATGGCCCATCATCGTGTCGTTGATGAGGTTCACGCGCACCCTCTCGCCCTCGATGAAGGGGATGGGTTCATGCACGTCGGACATCTTCTCGCCGTCGAACGACCACATGAAACGTTCCATGTTGCCCGTCAGATGAATGTCGATGCTCCGCGAGGGCGCCCGCACATCGGGATTGCGGTCGAGTGCCATGAGATCTTTGTAGACGAGAACCTTGTGACCGACGTCCTCCAGCCCTTGTCCGGGATCGCCCGTGCGATCCATCGGCATGGGCGAGATGGTCTGTACACCGGGACCGCGTTTGACCTGCGGCGCCTTGGAGAAGTCCCGCATGTTCATTGAACCCATGTCCATGCCGGTCATGGACTGATCGCCCGCCATGGCGCCATGCCCCATTGCAGAATGGTCCATGCCTTGCTTTGTCCCGCTGTCTCCCGGCATGCCCTGCATGTTGGAATGATCCATTCCGGCCATTCCAGTCTGGGATGCGACGGCAGCGGCAACGCCTGTTGCAAGCTTCCCGGACGCATTCTGCTCGGCTGTCGGATCAACTCCTCGTGTCGAACCCATACCCGCAGACATGTCCATTCCTTCCATGCCCTGCATCCCGGACATATCCATGCCCATGTCTTTCATCGTCGCGATCGGACGTGGGCGTAGGGGTGGCACGGGGGCCGTCATACCGGCGCGCGGCGCGAGGGTCGCGCGTGCCATGCCCGATCGGTCGATGGCCTCTCCAACCAGTGTGAAGGCCTTATCCTCAGTGGGAGTGACGATAGCGTCGTAGGTTTCGGCGACGCCGATCTGAAACTCATCGATCTCGACGGGCATTACGTTCTGGCCATCGGCCTGGACGATGGTGAAGCGTAGCCCAGGAATGCGGACATTGAAGGTTGTCATCGCTGACGCGTTGACGAACCGCAAACGTACACGCTGACCGGGAGAGAACAGGGCGGTCCAGTTATCTTTCGGGCCATGACCATTGACGAGATAGGTGTAAGCAGCCCCCGTCGTGTCCGAAATGTCGGTCGGGTCCATGCGCATGGCACCCCAGTCAAGGCGATCTTTCAGGCGCTGGTCTCGGCCCGCGAGAAGGCCAGCCAGGGTTTGCCGTTGATAGTTGAAGTGCCCTGCATCCACCTTCATGCGTCTGAAGATTGCTTCGGGCGAGATCGGGCTATGATCTGAAAGTACGATCACATGTTCGCGGTCGAACTGAACAGGGTCGGTCCCAGCGGGATCAATCACGATTGGACCGTAATGGCCAAGCTGCTCCTGAAACCCGGAGTGGCTGTGATACCAGTAGGTGCCGTTCTGTCGGATAGGGAATTCGTAGAGATAGCTGGAGCGAGGCTTGATGCCGGGGAACGAGACCCCCGGCACGCCATCCATCTGGGGCGGCACGAGCAAGCCGTGCCAGTGGATGGAGCTGTCTTTGTCGAGATCATTGATCACGTTGAGACGCACCATCTGGCCTTCGCGAAGGCGGATGAGGGGCGCAGGCACCGTGCCGTTCACGCCGATCGCAGCGGACCGGCGTCCGTCGATAACCACGGTGTGATGCGCGATCCGCAGGGTAATGTCGGTGCCCGACACCGTCGGAAGAGGAGCGGCAAGGCCCTGGGACACAGGCTGAGCCCATGCTGGCATCCAAGCAGCGAATGCGGCTGTGCCGCCTGCAAACCCTATGCCTCGCAGAAGTCCCCGGCGATCGAGGTTTGTAAAGTCCATAACCCGCAATCCCTGTCCTGAATTTTCAGGGATTACGCATAGCCAGCCTCAACCCCTCAATATTTCTGCAAGCCTGGCACGGGCGCGATAGAGTCTGGTTTCTACGGCCTTCCCGCTAATCCCAAGCGCTCCTGCCGTTTCGGCCTGACTTAACTCCTCGATCGTGCGGAGTACGAGCACTTCTCGGAGATTGGCCGGCAATGTGCCAATAGCCGCCATCGTGCGTTCCAGTTCGTGTCGATCGGCCAGTTCGACATCGGCGCCTGCGGTCCCGTCCGCAATGTGCCACGCTTCTTCAATAGGGCGGGCAAAGGTAAAGAAGCGGCGGACGGCGCGGCGTCGTGCCCAGTCCCGCGCCTTGTTGATTGCGATGCGCGAGATCCATAGCCGAAAAGGGCGTTCGCCATCATAACTGTGCAAAGCCGAAAATGCGGCGATGAAGCTCTGCTGGGTAAGGTCGACGGCGGCATCCGCGTCACCGATATGACTGCGCAACAAGCGGAACACGCTGCCTCGGTGACGGAGCATCAATTCTCTATAGGCTGGCTGTCGTCCGCCCAACGCGAGCGCTGCCAGCTCGCCGTCCGAGCAGGCGGCGAGATCGAGACTCACCGTTCCTTGGCCGTCAGCGCCCTGACTACTGTGGCGTCAAACTTGGCGGCCTGTTCAGGTGTGAGAACGGCCCGCATAGCAAAGACATGCTCAAGTGTTTCCTTCTGAAGCTCGCCCATCGCCTGATGTGAACGGTCGATCGCAGCGCCAACAGCAGGGCCATAGCCGTGTTCGGCCTGAATGGCATCGGCAAGCCTGGCATTATCAGCGCGCAGCTCTAGCTCCAGTGCCTGCCTACGGATAGCGAAACGACGCTCGATCTCGTCCATTTGCGTTTGCTGTGCGCGGTCGAGTTTAAGGTTATGGTGAAGCAAGGAGTGAAGTTCATTTTCGACTGGTGCCGGCGCGGCAATGAACGCGCGGCCAATAAACGCACCCGCTATCGCTGCGAGAAAGGCGATAACCGCGATGAGCAATAGGCGACGACGGTCCGTCATTCGTTCGCACCGAGAAGCGTCGAGGGCGCCAATGCCGGCGGTGCGCCGAGAGGAGCGATCGATGGGGCGCGGGTCTCATGTGCTGGTATCACAGAGCCAAGCAATCCGATCGAGAGCGCAAAGACGGCCGCCACGCCGAAAGCCGTGCTTGACAACGGAGTGCCATGCCGACGTTGGAAGACAATCGCTTCCATTACAGCGCCATCGATTTGTTCCAGCCTGGGGTCTGCTGGAAGCTCTCTTAAGCGCCTGAGCGCCGCATCTATGTCCATCATCTCACTACTCCCGCCCCAATCCGCTACATTACGCATGGTAGTTTACGCATGGTAGCGGAAAACCCCTCATCGCTAATCGAAGCTTGGTAATGAGGGGTAAGCGTCAAGGCTGCGTAATGTACATCGAACCCAACGGAGATGTTCGATGAAGATAAAGACCAAATTCGCAGCCCTTCTGGCAATTCTGTCAATCGGCCTGTCAACGCCGGCGCTGGCCCATCCCAAGCTCGTTAGCTCCACGCCAGCGGCCAGTGCGACGGTTGGTGCCACGAACCGCCTGACGCTGACATTCAGCGAGCGACTGATGCCGCGCCTGTCCGGTGTCGATCTTGCGATGACCGGTATGCCGGGCATGGCAAACCATGCCCCAATGAAGATTGGCGGAGCGACAACTGCGGTTGGAGAGGATGGCAAGACGCTCATCGTGACCCTGGCGCGTCCGCTGACCGCTGGCAGCTACAAGGTCGACTGGCACGCCGTCGCAGCCGACACCCACCGGATCGTTGGCAGTTTGACCTTTACGGTGCGCTGAAGAATGGACAGTTCGCTCGTCGCGATCCGCTGGTCTCTCTATGCGGATCTTGGGCTGCTGTTCGGGTTGCTCCTCTTCGCGCTCTATGCCCTGAAGGCGTCTGAGCGCGAGAGGCTGCTCCCGCTCCGCTGGTTGACAACAGCGTTGGCCGGGTTGGGCATCGTGCTGAGCGGCTTGAGCTTCGTTCTTGCCGTCGCAGCGATGCTTGGCGTCGCGTTGAAGGACGTCGACCATGCCTCGGTCATGATGATATTGACCGAGACGCCCGTCGGTTGGGCTCTGCTCGCGCGTATATTGGCGCTGACGATATTATGCGCTGCCGTCCTTGCGCCCTGGGCGTTCCGAGGGACGGGGATAACAATTCTTGCCCTTATTGCCGCTATCCCCGTCGCCAGCCTCGCCTGGTCAGGTCATGGTGCCGCGTCGGAAGGACTCACTGGGATGGTCCATCTTGCCGGTGACATCCTTCATTTGCTTGCCGGATCAGCGTGGATAGGGGCCCTGGCCGCCTTTATCCTGATGCTGTCACGCCGCTCACCGATCTTTGAGCAACTCGATACAGCGCATCGTGCGCTCGCCGGGTTCGCCACTGCTGGCACGGTCATCGTCGGCTTGGTCGTCGTGACGGGCATCGTGAACAGCTACGCGCTGATCGGGCCGCAAAATATATCGGGGCTATTCCAGAGTGCCTATGGCCAGCTGCTTTTCATAAAGCTCGTTCTTTTCGGACTGATGCTTGCGCTGGCAGCTAGCAATCGCTTCAGCCTGACCCCGGCGCTGGCGACAGGAATCGAGGACGGCAACATAGAAGGGGCCGTAATGCGGCTGCGTCGAAGCCTTTGGCTCGAAGGTGGCGCTGCGGTGCTCATCCTCGCTTTGGTCGCATGGCTGGGAACGCTACTACCACCAGCATCCGCAGGGTGACGAGAAGCACCTCAGGCAAGCGTGACGGCGGGCGCTCGGCAGACGCCGGGCGCCCAAAGGTTCAGCTAATGGCATTGGTCGGCTGGACGCGCAGCACAGGCTCAGATTACGCCGATCCTATTTCGCACACGAATGGACCCCAGCGGTTGCAAGTTGAGAGGTGTCGCCCTGATTGCGGCAGCGGAGTTCCACACACTCACCTACATTGTCTGCGACCCAAAACCTTCACATATTACCGATTGCACCGTCCGCGTCTCCGGACATACGCTCGATAATCGGACAGTCGGGCCGGTCGTCGCCATGGCAGCGTTCAGCCAGTTCGAGCAATGTCCGGCGCAGCGCCTGAAGCGCTTCGGCCTTGCGGCCCAGTTCCTCGGCGCGGGCGATTGCGAGGGCCTTGACCTCGGCGCTGGCGCGCTGGCTGTTGCTCCACAGCCCGAGCAGACCTCGGATATCCTCGATCGGAAAGCCGAGATCGCGCGCATTGGCGATGAACCGCAGGCGATGGACATCGGCATCTGCATAGTCGCGATAGCCGCTGTCCCGGCGTAGTGGCGCCGGGATCAGGCCGATCTTCTCATAATGGCGGACCATGCGCTGCGAGACGCCGCTCGCCTTCGAGGCCGCACCGATGTTCACAGCCGCACTCGATTGAGGCGCAGCGCATTGGCCACGACGCTGAACGAAGACAGCGCCATCGCCGCCGCTGCGATCATCGGCGAGAGCAGGATGCCGAAGAACGGATAGAGCAGCCCCGCCGCGATCGGCACGCCAGCCGCGTTATAGACAAAGGCGAAGAACAGGTTCTGCCGGATATTGGCCATCGTCGCCTGGCTGAGCTGGCGCGCGCGAACGATCCCGTTGAGATCGCCCTTTAACAGGGTCACACCCGCGCTTTCCATGGCGACGTCGGTGCCATGCCCCATCGCGATGCCGACATCCGCCGCTGCAAGGGCCGGTGCGTCATTGACCCCGTCGCCCGCCATGGCGACCACACGCCCTTCCTGTTTCAGCCGCGCGACGACAGCGGCTTTCTGATCGGGCAACACATCGGCCTCGACGGCATCGATGCCGAGCTGACGCGCTACGGCGTCGGCCGTCGTGCGATTATCGCCAGTCAGCATCACCACCTTGATGCCATCGGCACGCAAGGCGGCCAGCGCTTCGGCCGTGGTCGACTTGATCGGATCGGCGATGGCGAACACGCCCGCAGCCCGCTCGTCCAGTCCCATGAAAATCGCGGTTGCGCCATCCGCGCGAAGCTGGTCGGCCTGCGCCGCGAGGGACGCGGTATCGATCCCGGATTCGCCCAGGAAACGGGCATTGCCAAGTGTGACGCGCTTCCCTTCGACCATGCCCAGCGCGCCCTTGCCAGTCGGCGAATCAAAGTCGCTGACCGCTGGGATCTCGATATGACGAGCCAATGCGG
>FMTU01000008.1:0-4635 GCA_900100475.1 Sphingobium faniae
TAGCCAAAAGTGTATCAAATGGCAATGCCCTTCGGCATGGGCATGATTGTTAATTTTTCGAAAAGGTGACTTTTTGACCGAAAAGTTCTGTATGAATTCGCTACATAACGCCAAAATAAGCTCCGAGAGATCCGATTTATCGGTGCAGTGAAAATTCCGGTCTTCTTTGTTTTCTCGCACACCCGCATCACTTTCGTAGCCATATTCATCGTTTTCTGTATTCTCACGATTATCTGAGAAGCCCTCATCCCACATGCGCGAAGCGATCTGTCTTTCTTCGGGGCCCATAGCGCTGGTATATATTGACGTAGTTTTGATATCGGCATGCCCCAACCAGCGCTGCACGAGATTCAACGGCACGTTCGATTGGATCGCGCATATCCCGAAGCTGTGGCGCAAGCCCTTTGGTGTGGCTTGAGCGCCTTTCACACCGGCCTGCTCCATGACCTCCCGAATCCGCCGATAGCCTGTCATGCGCGACCACGGCCACAAACGATCCCCCGAGCGCTGGACTTTGCCTACAAGCAACTTCAGGCTCTGGAGTAACTCATCCGGCAACGGAATGGCGCGAAAGACCTGCTTTCCTCGCTTCTTCAGGCATTCGATGATGGCTTGTCCTGCTTCGAAATCGAGGTTCCTGTCAGTCAGCGCCAAGGCTTCGGAGATGCGGCAACCTGTGGCCGCAATAAAACAGCAGAAGGTTCTGACCCGTTCGGACCGGCTTTTTGTAGCAGCAAGGAAAGCTGCCCTCTCCGACTGCGTAAGATATTTTCTCTGACCCTCGCGGTTATACATCGTCCAGAGCATCTGCTGACATTCCTCCGTTTTTTTCGTGGAGGTGGTCCTAGCGCCAGAATGGCCGTTAAGCTCCTGATTTCGCTGGATTGATACACTTTTGGCTAGACCGTCGCATGTTGGTGGGTTCCGCCCATTGCGTTACGGGGGGTGTCAAATGGTTCCAGGGGGTTGGAACGATGAAGGGAGCGGGAGTGCGAATATTCACTTCCTGCATCGGCGTCCGTCGTCCTTGGCTTCCGTAGCGGTTCATTTCATTTTTCGGATCGACAACTACCCGCATCTCCTGCGGGCTTACGGGGCTGAGGTGGCGCGATCGGCACTTGCCGAACTTTACCAGATTTTTGCAGACAGTATCCGCGATGACGGCCTCGTCACGACCGAGTCTGACGGTCGGCTGGAAGTGCTCCTCTGGAACCACACTTTGCTCGGCGAACAGCCGCTTGCAAAGGCCTGCGACAATTGGATTCATTCCTTCTGCTCCGCGATCGCAATGGTGCCTCTCGATTGCTCTGGCGAACGTTTGCTACTCTCCGTATCAGGGGCGTGGGCCGGAGCCGACCTTGGCAAACATGACGAACCTGGCGCACCGGCGTCCAGCGCCCTGCACGCACTTGAGCGTATCCGTTTTCCCGGCGATGCGCCCGGCCACGGCGAAGCGTGGAAAGAGCACTATCGCGCAGATATGGAAGCGGCCGCCGAACTGTTCGGCGCGATTGAAGCTGACGAATCGACCGATGCCTCCATCTCGATAGAGGCTTCGATTCGCTTTTCGCCGGCTCGGCATGATAGCCGTGAGGTCGCCCTCGCATGGCAGCCGGTGAGCGGTGTCGGTGGGGCGGTCGGTATCCTCTACCACGAATGCCTGATCCGTCTGATCAGTTCCGATGGGAAGAGTCATCCGCCCGGTGGTCTGCCAGAAGCGCTGGAACGCCTGGGTCTCGTCCGCGCTCTCGACCATTATGTCATAAAGGCGGTCATCGCCGAGCTTGAGCAGCAGCCAGACGTTACCCTTGGCGTCAACATCTCCGCGCATAGCACGAGGTTTGATGGCTGGTGGCAGGATATTGCGCAGCGTCTGGCCCGGAACCGCCGGGTCGCGCAACGGCTGGTCATCGAAATCACCGAGACGACCCCCATCCCCAGCATTTCTGAGGCAACGACATTTGCATCCCGAATGCGTTCGCTAGGCTGCATGATCGCGATCGACGATTTCGGCACCGGATTCGCGTCAATCCGTCAACTTCTCGCCCTTAAGCCCGATATCGCGAAGATAGACCGCCTCTTCGTCGCCCGTGCAGCACGGTCTGTGCAAGATCGCACCGCCTTCATGCATCTGGTGGGGTTAGCCAATGCTCTCGTCCCGCTCGTCATCGTCGAAGGTATTGAGAATGATGACCAATGCCAGCTGGCGCTCGAAGCTGGCGCTCAATGGCAGCAGGGCTATCATCATGGTGACCCTGGTCTGACGCGGAGGTGGCGATGGGGCGCCGAGAGCACCGGTTTCAGCGGCAGCCTTAACGAACTGCTCACAAACGCCAGCGTCGTGGGCTGGTCATCATGATGACATCCGACGATCTCTCGGCGTGCCCCCGACATGATGACGGCGAGCATCTGCCGGACAGGCGGGCGCTCAAGCATGCGCTGGCAACACTTAAGATTGCGCAGCGCCTGCTCGCGGGCCGCGGTACGGATCTCGCCGGCGAACATGTGCAACTCGCCATCGACCTGATTGCCCCCCTCGCGCGGCATCAACACAGCCTTTCCCTCGCGAGCGATCAGCGATCAAACAGGGGATGCACGGCCCTTGTCCGAAGCCGAGAGCAACATGGCGATTGTCTCCAAGTCCGGACACCTCATCATGGTCATCGGGAAGCATCCGTATCTACGTTTCCGGCGTTGCGGGCGAGCAGTTCGACACTCGCTGCCACGCCTGAATCTGACACTTCAACGCGGATCCTGACGGCATGACGGAGTGGGTCAGCCAAGGAACGAAATGGAGTCAGCGCTCCGTCGCGACGGCGGATGAAGCGGACCTGCCGGCGCTCGACGACCGCAGATTCACGAAGGGTTGCCTCATCGCTGTGCCGCTGAGCCCGATCCTCTGGTGGCTGATCCTCCGGACCGCGAGTGCTATGACATGAATCGTACACACGATTCATCCTCCACAATCGACAATAGAGCCGCTGCCACCGGCGCGCGGGAGCCATCCAATGATGGCGCCTACGCGTGCTGGTCGATACCGGCTCTTCCGGCTCAGGCGCCACTTGTCAGAAATTCATCGTCCACCTGCCACCTGCCAGCGGACGAGGGACCGAGCCCGATCGTCAGGTGGGTCGTGTTCATGATCCCCGCCGTCATTCCTTTCTGGGTCGCGGTCGGATGGGCCGCGTGGCAACTCCTCAAATGAATAACTCTGATCCGATGGCCTCGGCGTTAGCGACGCTGAAATGGTTGCACGCAGGCCTCAACGCCTCGTTGAACTCTGACGTCCTTGCACTTCTTTCCGATTCCCTCGGGTCGCCCCCAGGGAAGGCGAGGCGCAATACCAAACAGCGCAAAAGCGCGTCCCCCATGGTGCTGCGTCTCGCCACCTCCATTTCATGTGCCGGAAATTCACCGGCTTGTTTGGGCAGTGAAATCCATCGGCTTCGCCCTGGTTTTACTTCCCCCTGTGCTGCGTCGAGGGAGCGCAGTCATAAAAAAATAATCCTTCACCAAATAGCATGGAGGAACATATCCAATCATGGCTACTAAAATAATAAGTAGGGCAGATCGATCTGCCACTACTTTGGACCTCAAAGAGGCTGGCAACGTCATCTCCCTTGACCAGGCGAGCGTTGTCGAGCTTCCTTATCATCCAAGGGATGTCCAGTCCTACGCAAAGGAAGGCCAGGATCTCATCCTGACTTTGCAGTCGGGCGAAACAATCCGTATCCGGAATTTCTACGTCCAGGCTTCCAATGGCGACGAGAGCGAACTCGTCCTGGAGGACGATGACGGCAATCTTTGGTGGGGCCGCCATAGTCCTGGATATAGCAACTTCCAGTTCTCCGAGATCAATTCCCTCGATGTCATCTTGGGTTCCGCCGCATCGACCGAGGCGGCCAGCGTTTTTCCAGTTGCGGGCGCATTGGCCGGTCTGGCCGCCTTGGGCGGTGTGATTGCTCTGGCCGGCGACGACGATCACCATAGCCGACCCGACAGCGATGCTGACGCTGACAGCGACGCCGATGCTGACGCCGATGCTGACGCTGATGCCGACGCCGATGCGGACGCGGACGCCGATGCTGACGCTGATGCGGATGCCGACGCCGATGCGGACGCCGACGCTGACGCCGATGCTGACGCTGACGCTGATGCCGATGCGGATGCCGACGCTGATGCCGACGCTGATGCGGATGCTGACGCAGATGCGGACGCTGACGCTGATGCCGACGCCGATGCTGACGCGGATGCGGATGCCGACGCTGATGCGGATGCCGACGCTGATGCTGATGCGGATGCGGATGCCGACGCCGATGCGGATGCCGACGCTGATGCTGATGCGGATGCGGATGCCGACGCCGATGCGGATGCCGACGCTGATGCGGATGCGGATGCGGATGCGGATGCTGACGCCGATGCGGATGCGGATGCGGATGCTGACGCCGATGCGGATGCCGATGCGGACGCGGACGCTGATGCCGACGCCGATGCCGACGCCGATGCTGACGCGGACGCCGATGCCGACGCTGACGCTGACGCTGATGCGGACGCCGATGCAGATGCGGATGCGGACGCTGACGCTGACGCCGACGCTGATGCGGATGCGGATGCTGACGCCGATGCGGATGCCGA
>FMTU01000008.1:4645-4848 GCA_900100475.1 Sphingobium faniae
GATGCGGATGCGGATGCTGACGCCGATGCGGATGCCGACGCCGATGCTGACGCGGACGCCGATGCTGACGCTGATGCCGACGCCGATGCCGACGCCGATGCCGACGCCGATGCTGACGCGGACGCCGACGCTGACGCTGACGCCGACGCTGATGCGGATGCGGATGCGGATGCTGACGCCGATGCGGATGCCGACGCCGATGC
>FMTU01000008.1:5983-253773 GCA_900100475.1 Sphingobium faniae
GATGCGGATGCTGATGCGGATGCCGACGCCGATGCTGACGCGGACGCCGACGCTGACGCTGATGCGGATGCGGATGCTGACGCCGATGCGGACGCGGACGCCGATGCCGACGCTGACGCTGACGCTGATGCCGACGCCGATGCGGACGCCGATGCGGATGCCGACGCTGACGCTGACGCCGATGCCGACGCTGATGCCGACGCCGACGCTCAGGATGACTATGCACGTGCTGAGCTGAACATCGAACCAGCGCTGTCAGGACATGATGACAAGTCGGACACTGCTTTGATTCTTCTCGACCTTGGTGGATTGACTCAGGCGATCTTTGACAGTGCGCCGCGCGTCAGTTTCACAGTGCAGGAGAACCATTCAGCTGACGCTACATTTGAAGTGTCAACGAACGGATTGCTGGGCCTGTTCAATGGCGCGGAGGCGCTTGTCCAGGTCAAGGATGCTTCAGGCAATTGGACCAACATGACCTCTATCGGTCAGAATGGTCTTATCGACCTGGTGTATCTTGGCGGGGAAAAGGCAAGTATCACCTTTAATGATCTGCCTGCCGGCGAATATCGCATCATGGGTGCGGCCACTGGCATTACCGGGCTCACCTTGGTCAACGTCAAGGCTGCGATTGACTATTTCGATCATACCACCGTTGGTGGCTATGATGCTGAGTCCGTCAGCGGCAATGTCACCGACAATGATGCACCGGGAACGACCGTAACGGAAGTGAACGGTGTCACGGTCCCGGACGGTGGCAGTGAAACCATCCACGGCGCTTATGGTGACCTCATCATCAATTCCGATGGCAGCTACACCTACACGCCGAATGACACGAGCGGTTCGGGCATTGGTCAGGTCGACCAGTTCACCTACACCGTCCAGGATGGTTCCGGCCAAACCGGCACCGCGACGCTGTATGTGCAGATCGACAGTGATGGTCAGGGCCTGATCTGGTCGGAAGATCTGACGCAGTCGGCAACTCTCGAGATGAACGCAACTGACAATGGCGGCAACGCTGTTATCGACAGCGCTTACCTCGTGGAGTCTGGTGGTCCGAGCGGGTCCGGTACGGCTTCCGTTGCTGGCGGCTTTGGCAGTACCAGTGCTACGGTCACAAGGACCTTCACCGTTGGGGAAAATGAACAGGCAAGCATAAAATTCACTGCCAGTTCCCCCGATGTTGGTCAGGTTGCTGGCGGTATTGATACCGTCAATGATAAGCTGACCGTGACAATTGATGGGCCTGATGGTTATCATCAAGTTCTGACAGGTGCGGGTGGTGCACTCCTTGGCATTGGTGGCTTGGGTATCGATCAGATACTTAGTGACTTGGGTGCAGGCAGCTATACTGTCACTGCATCGTACACCACGCCTACACGGCCAACGTTCGGCGGCACACTGTCCCTCTCGTTCGCGGGGCAATCTGTCACCCATCTTGACGAGTTCGTCACCAACGGCACCCATCCGGCGACGGGGAATGTGCTGGCGGATGACACGCTCGGTTCCTCCTACACCAAGTTCCTGGTGGACGATGGCACCGGCACTTTCGTCAAGGTGGACAATGGTACAACGATCGAAGGCGACCATGGGACGCTGACCATTAATTCCGATGGCAGCTACTCGTACCAGCCGCATTCGGATCTCGGGGATATCAACGGGGTGGATGAATTCGCCTACCGCCTCGAACATCCGAATGGGACGGTCGAGGAGGCATCCCTGGATATCTCGATCGGCCATGGCGATGGGCCGTATGATCCGCCCGTCGCAATGCTGTTGGCGGACTCGATCGAGTTCGACGACGGCCACGCCGACGATGGTCAGTCCGACCATCCGACGCACCATGATGACGATGGTGGCAGCGACGTCGATTATCTGCTCGAAAGCAATGATGGCGATGTCGATCTGGATGCTCTGGGTGTGCCGCAAGGCCATGACACCTCGATCATTCCGGATGCCGACACGGGAAGCGACGATCCGCTCCACTATGCGGATACGGTCACGCTCCCCGAGGATGATGTCGACAGCCACATCTAGGCTCTCGGTCTTTTGACCGAAACTTTGGGAGTGCCGGGTCGACGCCCGGCACTCCTTTTCTCCCAAAAACAAGCAGTTTCAAGGACGCCTGGTGACAAGGCACAAACCCGCAATTCATTTACCGATGGTCCGCAGGATGTCGTTAATCATGAGCGCCGCCCTGGTGTCATTCCCAGGGTTCGCCGTCGTCAACGCCCAGGATACAGCGCCTCTACCGACGGGGCAGCAAACAGTTCTCACATTGGAATCGGCCGTGCGAAGCGCGGTCAAATGGTATCCTTCCATTGATCAGGCCATCGCCGCGCTGTCGGCAAGCGGTCAGGACATCAAGGAAGCCCAGGCAGGATATCGTCCGCAGATCAGCGCTGGCATCGGACCGAGCATGTCGATCACCGGCGGAACAAGCTGGCGACCACGCGCGACACTGTCAGCCTCGCAAATGCTCTACGATTTCGGCAAGGTCGGCAGTTCAGTCGAAAGGGCAAGAGCTGCGGAACGGGTCAGCCGGGCTGAACTACTGCTCGCGGTCGACAATCTCTCCCGTAACACTTCTTTCTCGGTCATCGAAGCGCAGCGCTATCGCGCGCTTCTGGCCATCGCCCGGGAACAATTGACAAGCCTCGAGGAGATCAACGGGCTGGTGCAGTTGCGCGTCCGGCGCGGCGCCAGTACTCGTTCCGATGGATCCCAGGCGGAAGCGCGCATTGAGGCGGCACGCGCGACTATATTGCAGATCACCGCCGAAGTGCAGCGCTGGGAGAGCAATCTGCGCTATCTCGTCGGCTGGGAAGGACGCCTGGACGTTGCTCCCGAAGTGCCAGACTGGCTGGAACGGACATGTCGGGTTCGTGAACCCGATTGGAACCAGCTTCCTTCGGTCATGCAATCGGTCGCCAAACGCGATGAAGCGCAGGCCGCCTATCGCGGCGCCCGCGCCGCCAGCCTCCCTACCGTGTCCATGGGCGCAGATATCGACACCAATCTGCGCGATCCATTTGCCCAACGCAACGACGTGACCGTCGGCATCACGGTTTCAAGCAGCCTTTATCAGGGCGGCGCACGTAAAGCGCGGGAGAGCGCCTCTTTTCACATGCTGGAATCGGCCGATGCGGCGCTCAAGGCCGCGCGCCTCGAGGCCGACCGGACACTGGCCGAAAACCGCGAACAGATCGACAGCCTGACCGAGCGTTTCAACACGCTCGGCAAGCGCCGGGCCGATATGGAAGAAACCGGCACGCTCTATCGACTGCAATATTTCCAGCTGGGAACCAGGACTTTGCTGGACCTGCTCAATGCCCAACAGGAATATCACCAGACACGCTTCGATGAAGTGAATGCGGTGCATGACATGCGCCGCCTCAATGTCGATTGTCTCTATTACAGCGGCGCCTTGCGCGATGCTTACGCGCTGACCGGCACCGTAGTGCGGGGGGTAACTCTATGACCGAAATGTCTGCATCCATCGCATTGCCAAAACAAGGGGACACGTCGTCGCCCTCACCGCTTGCGCGTTCAATCCCTGTCGAGAACTGGGTCTCGGCCCTACGGGTCGTGGCCGACTATTATGGCCTTTCCATGTCAACCCAGGCAGCAACGCTCTCGGGTCAATGGGATGTCAATGAGAACGAGACGGAACGGCTCCGCAATGTCGCGCGCAGGCTTGGGTTAAGAGTCCGGTTCGACGATCCTCACGGCTTCGACCTGACGGCATCCAGCTGGCGCTTGCCTCTCGTATTGGAATTGCGGGACTGCCAGATCGTCGTCGTGCGCTCGCTGGACGAACGCGGCGGCGCACATTGTGTTCTCGTCGGTGATCAGGGCCTCGAAACCACGCTTCCGATCATGGAAATGCTCGATGGCCTGCGTCGGGTTCTCATTCTGAGGCCCGCTCGCCAGGCTGCGGACGCCCGGGTCGATGCCTATATCGAACCTTTTGACAGCCAGTGGCTTCGTAAGATCGTGGTCCGGGATCTGCGACCCTATGGTCATGTGCTGTTGGGGTCGCTGATCGCCAATATTCTGACGCTGTCGGGCATTCTGTTTTCCATGCAGGTTTACGACCGGGTGGTGCCGTCCGGCTCTTTTCCGACGCTCTACATCCTGTTCAGCGGCGTGGTGCTGGCGATCGCGCTCGGGTTCCTGTTGCGGCGGGCACGCACCAGCATCATCGACAAGCTGGGCAAGCGCGCTGACATTCGCCTGTCCGATCAGGTCTTCGGCCATGCGCTCAGAGTTCGCAATCAGGCGCGGCCCACCTCGACCGGTTCCTTCATCTCCCAATTGCGCGAGCTCGAACAGGTACGCGAAATGCTGACCTCGACCACGGTCGGGGCGCTCGCGGACATTCCTTTCTTCCTCATCTTCCTTGTGATCTTCTGGTATCTCGGAGGTATTATGGTGCTGGTCCCGATCGGCGCCTTCATCCTGCTCGTCGTACCTGGGCTGTTGGCCCAGAGGAAACTGCGCACCTATGCGCGAGAGGCGATGCGGGAGTCCTCGCTGCGGAATGCCCTGCTGATCGAGACGATCCAGGGCATTGAAGATATCAAGATGCTGCAGGCCGAAGAACGCTTCCAGCGTCAATGGAATCACTATAATGCAGTGACCGGCGAGGCGCAGCTGAAGCTGCGGGAAGTGACGAATAATCTGACGACCTGGTCCGCTAAAGTGCGCGGTGGGACCTACGCATCCACCGTGTTCTTTGGCGCTCCGCTCGTGATGGCGGGCGATATCACAACGGGAACTCTGGTCGGTTTGTCCATGCTGGGCGCACGCATGATGTCTCCCATGGCACGCGTCACCTCGATCATGAGCCGCCTTCAACAAGCCCGCGTGGGCATTAACAGCCTCAACGCCATCATGAAATTGCCGGTCGACCATCCCGAACGGGAAAGTCGGATTCACAGACCCGTGATCAACGGGAATTACCAGCTCAACGATGCAGTCCTCCGCTACGGTGATGACACCTCTCCCATTGCATTCGAAGCACGCAAGCTACGTATCGCACCTGGCGAGAAAGTCGCCCTGCTCGGCCGCAACGGTGCCGGCAAGTCGACACTGATCCAGGCGCTTTCCGGTTTGTTGGAACCTTCGGCCGGGGAAGTCCTGCTCGATGACGTCGCGCTCGCCCATATCGATCCGGCGGACGTCAGGCGCAACGTGGGCATGCTGACCCAGACGGCCCGTCTGTTCCATGGCACCGTCCGAGAAAATCTCCTGCTCGGCGCGCCACAGGCTTCGGGCGACGACATTCTTGCGGCGCTGACGATGGTCGGCGCGGAGGGTTTCATCCGCCGCCTGCCCAAGGGGCTCGATCATGTCATTCTCGAAGGTGGTAATGGGCTGTCGGGCGGGCAGAAGCAGGCCCTTTTACTCGCGCGACTCATCATCCGCAATCCCTCCGTGGTCCTGCTCGATGAGCCCACGGCCGCAATGGACGAGGCGACCGAGCGTCAATTCATCGCACACTTCGGCGCATGGTGTCGCGGGCGAACCCTGGTTGTCGCAACCCATCGCACACGAGTGCTCGATCTGGTTGATCGCCTGATCGTGATCGATGGCGGAAAAGTCCTGCGGGACGGTCCGCGCGATCAGGTCCTCAAAGGTGGAGGCACCCCGCGCAAAGCTGCTCCCGCAGCGCAGACCGGGATGAACTGAAGTATGATGGACAAACAAAATGACGGCGGCTGGCGCAGGTTGCTTGCCCGGACCGGAATATCCGACCGTTTCAAGATCACCGCCGGAAACCATGATGCAAGTCTAGTTTTTGGGGAAGAAGATGATGTTGGCCTCAGCCGATCAAAGCGCGTCGTGGCGCTTATCTGCGTCGGCCTCGCGGCCTTCCTTGTATGGGCGTGGTTTGCCGATCTCGACGAAGTGGCCACCGGGTCGGGCCGCGTGGTGCCCACCATGCGCGAACAGATCATCCAGTCGCTGGAAGGCGGCATTCTTGCCGACCTCAGGGTCCGGCAGGACGATATCGTTCAGCCAGGCCAGATACTGGCCCGGCTCGATCCGACCTTGACCGAATCCAATGTCGATGAGTCCACTGCCAAATATCGTGCTGCGTTGGCGAGTTCGGCGCGGCTCACCGCGGAGGTCAATGGTACGGCTCTTACCTTCCCCAAGGATTTGAAGGGTAATCTCGACCTGATCTCTCAGGAAACCCGGCTTTATCAGAGCCGGCGAGACAGCGTCGCCGAATCCGTCCGCTGGCTCCAGGAAGCCCTGGCCCAGACCCGTTCCGAGCTCAAGATCACGGAATCGCTGGTCCCCGTCGGCGCCGCAAGCAATGTCGAGGTCTTGCGGCTTCGGCAGAAGGTCGCGGACCTTGAGCTTCGAAAATCCGATCTGCAGTCCCAATACATGGTCGCCGCGCGCGAGGAACTCGCCAAAGCGAATGCTGACATCGAAACGCTCTCGGCGACCATCAAGGGACGTACCGATTCCCTTTCCCGCCTGACATTGCGTTCGCCCGTGCGGGGTATCGTCAAGAATATCGAGGTATCCACCAAAGGCGGCGTGATACCGCCAGGCGGGCAGTTGATGCAAATCATCCCGCTCGATGACCAATTATTGATCGAGGCGCGAATGTCGCCGCGGGACATTGCATTCATTCATCCCGGCCAGAGGGCGACTGTCAAGATAACCGCCTATGATTATGCTATTTATGGCGGTCTCGATGGGAAAGTGTCCAGCATCTCCCCCGACACGATCCAGGATGAAGTAAAACGAGACGAATATTATTATCGTGTCTTTGTCCGCACGCAGACCAACGCGCTCATCAATAAAAACGGCAAGCGTTTTCCGATCGTCCCCGGAATGGTTGCCACTGTTGATGTGCATACCGGTAGCAAGACGGTCCTCGACTACCTTCTCAAGCCGATGAACCGCGCCCGAGAGGCGCTTCGCGAACGATGACCCGGATCATACCCCCTTCAGTGCACGGGCATGCTCCCCGCGCAAAATCCGATGAGATTGACATGACCGATAATCCGATTTCCCTGCTGATGCAGTCCGTTTACGATCGACTGAAGGAGGCTGCCGTTCCCGTGGGCCAGGCGGGGTCAGAATATATTCTCTTCTTTTCTTTTACCGACACCCACAAGCGAGCCCGCGTTGAGACCTATCGCGGATCGACCTTTGACGACGCCTGGCGAAGGGGCGTCTCACGATTGGACCGGATAACGCGGAAGAATCCAAACACGATCCGCTGGCTGCGCGTCGATCTCATTGACGGCATCCGACACAACGATTGGGGAACGCTCAAACAGCAACTCACTCAGGTGAAGCGGAACTATTGTCGGCAGGGAATTTCGCTCGATCCCAATTGCCGCCATGCTTTCCTCGAAACTGAAATCAACGCAAACGCCATGTTCTATGGCGGCCCCAAATATCCGCATTGCGTGGTGAACGAGAAGAATTTCCAGCGCTATGCACGGTTGCGCCACGGCCTTGCCGGCGTGGACTTCAGCGATGCGACATCAGTCTGGATGTTCTCCTCGCGCGGCTTCTTCATTGATCTGGAGAAACGCGATGCAGTGCATGAGATTGCGGGACCAGGCAGGTCGGCTGGCCGACGTATTATCGATACACTGGATGAGGATATCCTAACTGAACTGCTCCAAAGCAGCAGCTCGTTCCTCGCGGGACAGGTTGGGGAGGATGGTCGCTTCATCTATGGCTGGCATCCCTGTTTCGACCGGGAAATCCCGGCCTACAACGCCCTTCGCCATGCGAGCACCACCTATGCCATGATAGAGGCATGGGAAGTGACGCGGGATGCAAGGCTGTGGGCGGCGATAGACCGGTCGCTAGGCTGGCTATGCCACGAAGCGATCCGTACCGCTACGCTCCCTAACGGCACCGAAGCGGCGTTCCTTGTTGATGTTGGCAATGAAATCAAGCTTGGTGCCAATGCAGTGGCTATCCTCGCCTTCACGCGTCATGCTGCCGTGACCGGCTGCATCGATAATCTTCCTTTGCTCGAAAAGCTCGCCCTTGGCGTCCAGTATATGCAGCGGAGCCGTGACGGCTCCTTTGTCCATGTTCTCAACTTCCCGGATCTCACGCTCAAGGAATCTTTTCGAACCATCTACTATGAAGGCGAAGCTGCGTTCGGCCTGATGCGTCTTTACAGCCTCACAAAGGATGAGCGCTGGCTAACGACGGTGGAGAAGGCCTTCGAGCATTTCATCGCAAAGGAGCATTGGCGGCATAATGACCATTGGCTGAGTTACTGCGTCAACGAACTCACCCGCTACCGTCCCGATGAGCGCTATTTTCGGTTCGGCATCCAGAATGTGAAGGATTATCTGGATTTTATTCTTAATCGGATCACAACGTTCCCGACCTTGCTCGAATTGATGATGGCCGCCCAGGCGATGCTGGACCGCATCGAGACGATGCCGGAGATGCGGCATCTGCTGGATGAAATCGATTTGCCCAAGTTCCAACGGGCTCTCCATTACCGTGCGCGCTACCTTCTGAATGGCCATTTCTGGCCGGAATTGGCGATGTTCTTCGCCAATCCGCAACGCATTGTCGGCTCCTTCTTCATCCGTCACCACGCTTTCCGTGTCCGTATCGATGATGTTGAACATTATCTTTCAGGCTTGGTCGCCTACCGGTACTATCTATTAAGCAAATCAGCGAAGGCACAGGAACTGATAGCCGCTCCCCAGAAAAAGGGGCCGGTGTTGGCTTGGGGTGGAGACGTCAATCTCGGCCGCCGGCAGCATTACCGTACCGCTGATCTGGAGGCAGCAAATATCGTGCGCGTTCCCGCGCTGGCGGCCGCTGACATAGCGGTGGTCAACCTAGAATGCGTGGTCACCACCAAGGGTGAGCAGGGCACGAAAAAGGGGGAGAATGGTCCCTACTACTATCGTGCCAGGCCGGAGATGGCTTGTCTGCTCTCGCAGGCGGGCGTCGATGTCGTCGCAACGGCGAACAATCATAGCGGAGATTATGGAGCGGACGCGGTGGTCGATCAGGGCGAATGGCTCGATAGGGCCGGTATCGGCCATGTCGGCACAGGACGCACCGTCGATGAGGCGTTCGCACCACTATTCCGCCAAGCCGGTGATCTTACCGTAGCGATCTTCTCGATCGATTCTACCCAGCACCGATTTGCCGCTACCGACGATCGGCCAGGCTCGGCCTATCTGCCTCCCGAAGCCCCCGGCCTGTGGTGCGAGACAATGACACGTCATATCGCAGCGGCGCGTGAGAAAGCCAATGTAGTCGTCGTAGCCGTGCATTGGGGCACGAATCTCGTCGAAGAGCCCGACGCCGATGAAATTGCAGTCGGCCACGCTTTGATCGAGGCAGGAGCCGATGCCGTTCTGGGGGCTTCCGCCCATGTGCTCCAGGGCGTCGAGATCTATCAGCAGCGACCGATCATTCACGACGCCGGAGATTTATTGTTTGATTCCATCCGCAGCACCGCTTTCGACGCGGGGCTGTTCTCCCTCGAATTGAGCAACAATGGCGTCGAGCGGGTTGTGTTCACGCCGCTGGCCGGAGGCTTTGGCTTCACCAGGCAGTTGGAAGGGCCAGATGCGATCGAGGCGATACGGAAGTTTGGCCAGAAATGCGAAACCATGGGTACGCATTTGCAGTGCGCAGTTAACGGAACGGGCATCATCGAGCTGTCTCCGCCGGTTCGGCGCAGAAAGCCACGCCGTTCCACGAAACCGGCCTCGAATGGCTTGATGACTTCGCCGATTTTGATGGAGTCCGCCTATACGCTGGATGACAGGTGGCTAGTCGATGATGTGCCCGAAGATGCACGTATCGATCCTGTGCAGTTGGGGCCTTTAACTTTGCTCGGCGTGCGGGTGAAACCAAAGCAGATCCAGCGTCGCCGGATGCTGTGGGTCGAAACATTCTGGCGCGCCGATGCACCGGTCGCGGAGGATATCAGACTCGATATTCGCGGCGTGCCCGTGGCCACGACGACCATGAAACCCTGGGGCCTGGGCATGGACCATGACCCATGCGACTGGCTCATGCCGACGACCCGCTGGAAACCGGGGCAGATTTACCGCGACTATTATGGCTTGCGGCCACCCTATATAAAAGACTGGGACAATATCGACCTGCAACTGACAGTCGGTGCGGTTTCCGGGCGAGAAGCAATCATGCCTGTAGCGCTGCCGCTCCGGATCAAGCTGGACGCTCCAACGGGTTCACCCGCCGATGTGACCCGCATGACGCGCAACTACCGAACCGATTTTCCTGCGGACGTCCTCAGGCCCAAGGCGGGGCAGACCTGGACCGCCGAGCAGATCGAGTTGGTGACAGGCGGGAAATGGCTGGTCCGGCCTCCGGCAGGCTGGTTCGTCCGTTCAATCATTCGCGGTTTCGGCCATGTCGACCATGTCGATGATCCGGTTCTCTATGTGGCTTCCCACTATGACGCACTCGCTTTTCACGAGCAGTTCAGTTCAGCGGCCAAGAGTTGGGACACGCATCATGTGCTCGCGCGTCATGCGGGACGTCTTGCGGGCGCTATAGTGGCGCGACCGGTCCCGGGTCTGCCCAAGGGTTTTCCTCTGTTGCAGGTCGATGATCCAATTAGGGCGCTCATCGAACTGGGTTTTGCGGCGCGGCAGCGGTTCGAGGGCGACGTCATCGCGATTACCGGCACGGCCGGAAAGTCGACGACCGTCGGCATGCTAAAGCATCTGCTGGGCAAGGAAACGAGAGCACTGGCGAGTTTCGGTAATTACAACTCGCGTGTGGGCGCGCCAGCGCTGCTCGCTAATCTCGCGGGCTATCATTCCGCGGCCATCGTGGAAATTGCCCAAAGCGCTCTCTGGATGCGGCGGGGACCGATCACGCGCCAGATCAAGCCGACGGTGGCGTTGATAACAGAACTCGGGATATCGCAGGCGCGCAGCGAGCGGATCGCTTCGGTTAAAGATACCGCCAAGTTCAAGTCGCGGATATTCGATGGCCTGACGGGGCCTGCGGTCGCGGTCGTCGGCGAGCATCTTGCCTGCTTCGATACCGTGCTTACGGCAGCACAGGAGCATGCAAAGCGGGTCGTGACTTTCGGCGACAGCCCAAAGGCAACATTGCGCGTACTTGACCGCAAGCACACCGACACGGGCAGTCAGGTGCAATTGGTCACGCCCGAAGGGGAGCTCATAGACCTTCACGTGCCGTTGCCCGGAAGCGGAATGATGAACAACGCGCTGGCGGCGATGAGCGTGCTCTACGCGACGGGGTACGATCTACAGGCCGCTGCGCGGCAACTTGCGGGCTTTGAGCCTGAAGAAGGCCGGCTGCGTCGCCTCGAGTTGCCGATGCGTGACGGTGGTACGGTTGATGTGATCGACGACAGCTGGAACGCGACGGTGAGTTCCATGCTCAACGCTATTTCCGTTCTCAAAGAGGCGCCGACGCGAAGCGATGGACGCAAGATCGCCATATTGGGGCGGATCGTTCACCTGGGCGACCTCAGCCAATCCTTGCACGAAAGCCTCGCCACGCCTCTCCTCGATGCCGCGCCCGACCTGATCTTGACGCACGGTGAAGAGATGCAGTTCCTGCGGGCCGTTCTGCCCCATGGGTTGATGGGACCCCATTTCTCATCAGCTTCGGCACTTGCCGAATATCTCCATCGTGAACTGCGATCAGGCGACCTCTTGCTGATCAAGGGCTCGCGGCGCGATTCCGACTTCGGGGAAGTCTGCGAACGATTGACGCAGCTCGTCCAGAGCCGCGTGGAAACATCGGTCGCGGCGGAATGATGATCGATAAAGAGATGACCGCAGAACCCATTAACTATCCGTTCAAGTTCAGGTGGACCTCAGCGATCGAGGAGTTTTTCCTCAGTCATAATATCTACCTGCTGCACCCGTTCAAAACGCGCGGCATTTATCGCGAAGGCGAAGAGATAACACTGAAAGGTCCGATCTCTCTTGAGCCCTTTGCATCCATGTCGGGCAGGAAAGGCTTCAGCAATTGCGGGGCCTTTTCCTATCTGCATTCGGCCCTTGGCAGCGGGGCTAACGTCGGACGCTATTGCAGCATCGCGCCTTACTCTCGGTTGATCGGCAATGAGCACCCGCTCGACAGGATCAGCACCCATCCTTTTGCATGCCGCGAATATTATACACGCTGGATGGGACGGACATTTGAGGTGGAGGCTGAGGTTCCGCCCTTTGAGAACACCATAAGAGGGCCGCTCGTCATCCAGGACGATGCATGGATCGGGAACGCTACGCTGCTCAGGGGTGGCGTGACTATCGGCTATGGCGCCGTCGTCGCTGCGGGCGCTGTTGTCGTCAGGGATGTGCCGCCCTTCGCCATAGTGGGTGGCTCGCCCGCGAAGGTCATCAAATACAGGTTCGATGAAGCGACGATCGCCCGCATCCTCGACATGGCCTGGTGGCGTTACCATGTGCGCGATCTAGTGGGTCTGGACGTCACCGACATTCATGCGTTTCTCGATGGTCTCCAAAAGCGCATCGAAAGCGGTGAGATCGAGGAATATCGTCCGGCCAGGATCGACCTGGCCACCGCCATCCGTGAAATTTCCGGCAGCGAGTCTCAGCGTTCGCGCGCAACACGGACTGCGATGGCAGCTCCCAAGATGAGGCAGGATTTCGATCCGAGCTCCAATAATCGGATTCTTGAAGGGATCATGGCTGAAGGCGCCAATGATTTTTCCGCGGTGGATGGTCTTGGCGAGGAGCGGAATATCGCTCGCACGCTCATCAGCGATGTGGCTCTGTCGCAAGGATTTGCGGTCGAGACCGTTCGAGGGCTGATTTACCGCGTCTCCAAGGATGGTTATGAAATTTTCTTCCGGCAGAACGCCCCTGAAGTTGCAATAGCTTCGAGTCGGATTACCGCAAACAGGGCTGCGACCAGGGCGCTCCTCACGGATCATGGAATCCCTGTGCCGAGAGGTCGCATTTTTGCCGATCGCAAAAGGGCGCTTACCCATTTCCGTCAATGCATGTACGCGCAGGTTGTAAAGCCCGTCCGGGGTGTTGGAAATGTTGATGCGACCACTGGCCTCGCCAATGAAGCAGCTTTCCTCACCGCCTGGAAGAAAGCCGCATCCAAAGGGCAACGGGTCCTTGTCGAGGACCATGTCGCCGGCACTGAAGTCGAGATGGTATTCGTGGCCGGCAAGCTGGCCGCCGCCGTGTGTCGAGCAGCCCACGACAAATGCATTAGCATCATCGGTCATCTGCATCCCTCGATTGTCGCCCTGGTCGAACGTGCCGCAAACACTCTCTCACATTCTATCCTGCTGGGTCTCAACCTGAGGGTGAAGGATTTCTCCTTGCCCGCGGATCATGACGAGAATGTCTCGGTCATCAGGGTCGATTCCAATCCGGCCATCGCAGTGCCCTGCTTTGCGGACTATGGCCAACCGGCGACCGAACTGCCCCGCATGTTGCTCGACGAGAGCTTCCGGATCGTCAAGGAGCGTGCAACCGGGCTTGATTCCCATGCGCCTCCGGTTATTGATCCAGCTCCCTCTCATGGCGCTACGTGCGGGGGCGATTCGTTCAAACGCGACTATTCGACACAGATGCGCCTCCTCAGGCAGGCGGCGTATGCCCGCAACCTTGAAGTGACGGCACTGACCCCGGAAATCACGCTCCTTTCGGACGGTGAGCGGCAGGTCAGGTTCTTCCAGGGCATGTCCGATGGAACCCTTGCCGTCTCGCGTGCCGCCACCGGCAGCAAGGATTGGACCAAGCGATTGCTGCAGGATGCCGGCGTGCACGTCCCGCAAGGCGATCTTTTTCCCGCAGAACAGAT
Organism: Sphingobium faniae; assembly: GCA_900100475.1. Taxonomy (GTDB): domain Bacteria; phylum Pseudomonadota; class Alphaproteobacteria; order Sphingomonadales; family Sphingomonadaceae; genus Sphingobium; species Sphingobium faniae. Next base: position 19,814 of record FMTU01000008.1, read on the forward strand.
CAAGCAGGCCTGGGCATTCGCTCAGTCACTCGGCATGCCCGCCGTCATCAAACCGGCAAGCGGATCGGGCGGCGCTGGTGTCACCACAGATATCACGACCTTCCCGCACTTCGAGCAGGCTTGGACAGAAGCACTGGAAACCGGATCTCGCACGGTGATCGTGGAAGAATATCATACGGGCAGGGATTACCGGGTTTTGGTCATCGGCAATGTGATCCGCGCTGCCACACAGCGCGTGCCGGCCCATCTGATCGGCGATGGCAGGCACAATATCGACGAACTGATCGCGCTCAAGAATGAACGCCGCAAGAGCAATCCGCATGACGGCTCGAAGCCCGTTAGGCTGACCCCGATGATGCTTCGCAATCTGGCCGAGGAAGGCATGGACGGGCGGACGGTGCTGGAAAGCGGCCATTATCTGCAATTGCATTCCGTGGCAAACATCGGCTCCGGCGGCGAAAGCGTGGATGTATCCGATACCGCCCACCCAGATTGGGCGGAGATTGCCGTTCAAACGCGAAAGGCCGTCTTCAATCCCCTCCATATTGGGTTCGACCTGCTCGCGGAGGATATCGCCCGGTCCCCGAATGACCAGCGCTGGGTGGTGATTGAGGTGAACGCCAATCCGGATATGGGATTGCATCATTTCGTGACCAACGGGCAGGCCCGCGATACGGCGGGCACCCTGATCGAAGCCCTGTTCCCGGATGCCGAGCGGCCGACCGGCGGAAAGCGCAAGGCGGTGCGCATGGTCGCCAGTTGCCGGGGAAAGGTCGATGCCTTCATCCGGCATGTCTGGCGTCATGCCCACTTGCGAGCCCTGGACGGATATGTGCGTGCATTGCCCCTAGGGGGATTTGAACTGGTTTACGCCGGAGCGCAGAACGCCGTCGACGATATGACCGAGACTTGCGCAGTTGGATCCGCCACACTGCCTTTGATATCTGCACAGCATTTTGATCATGATGGCAACGTGCCCGCGGGCTTCATCATGATGCGGAGCTGAGCCATGTTTGCCGGCCACTTGCGGGCGCGACTGGGCCGTGTCCTGTTTCCTGCCCTGGCGCTGCTGGGATGCGGGGCGGCCACGCCCGTCGATCAGTCGTCCGTTCCGCTTGTCTGGGGCGCGCCAGCGGACAAGGCGCAGTGTCCGGTTTCGGATGCGGTCTGGGCCGAATATCCGTCGGGTGAGGACTGCATCCGGTATTTTGTGGGCGGCGCGGTCGATGGCGCAGAACGCGTGATCGTGTTCTTTAGGGCCGACCGGCATCGTCTTGCGCGACGCCCGCCGGCGGATATTCCCGAAAATACGGCTCGACAACAGCAGGCGATCGCGGATCGCATGGCCCGCCGCTATGGCCATCCCGTCATCCTCGTAGAACGGCCGGGAACCTATGGTTCCAGCGGGAACCATCTACGCACCCGGTATAGCGCCGAATTTCTCGCGCTGAATGCGACTCTTGACAGACTTCGGGAACGGTACAAGCTCAAGAGCTTCGTGCTCTATGGTCATAGCGGTGGCGCCACGGCAGCCGCGGCCCTTCTGACCATGGGACGTCGCGACATATCCTGCGCTGTGCTGACATCCGGGGCTTTTTCGCTTCTGGAGCGCGCTCGCTATATGGATGCTCGCGCCGGGAAAACTCCCCGCGCGTCGCTGGCCGCCCACGTCTACGATCCACTCGTCCACGTCGATGGTATCGTACCGGATTCCTCGCGCCGCATCATCATGATCGGGAACGAGCACGACCAGATCACGCCCTTTGCCCTCCAGCGCAAATTTGCCGATGTCGTGCGGAAGAAAGGGCACAGGATCGATCTCATCAATCATGCCGCGATAGGCCCTGATTTTCATAATCTGACCGCGTCCGTCGGAATGAGAACCGCTGCTTCCTGCGCGGGGGGCAAGGCTTGATCATGTTTGACCGATCTTCAGCCGGACAGCCGCTATCCGCGAACCACGCAGGGAATCGCACGAAGCCACGGCATGACTTGCTCCTTGCCTATCGGACCCTGATTGAAGAGACACCTGGCCATGTCCTGATTTTTGCCATCGCCTTCATAGCTTCGCAGGCGGGCTTGCTGGTATCTCTGCTATTGCCGTGGAAGATATTGATAATCCTTGGCTCAGGCCGGATATCACAACTTCTCCCCTCGTTTCTCCGGCACTATGAGCGCGATGAGCTTGTCGCGCTCCTGGGCGGGGCCGCGCTGGGCTTTTTTCTGTTCCATCTGGGGATGGAAACGCTGATCAGGCGAATCTATCGCAGCGGCGCGGATCATATTTGTCGCCAGCACCGGAAAGTCGGTCTGTTCGACCGCCATCACGATCACGCTGTTCGCTATTATCGGTATCTCCTCCACCTGCTTGGATTGATACTATGCATCGTTCTAGTGATCATCTGGCTTGCCCACACATATCCCTTGCTGCTTCTTGCTCTGCTGACCTTTTGTGGTGCGGGTTCGATAGCGGTGCGGTACGGAGCATCTTCCGAACTTGGATCGCAACGGTCGCTTTCTCCCGAAATCGCGAGCAAACTCTGGTCGGGTGGCGCGTTTCTTTATGTCATCAGCTGGGTCGCAATCGATCTGTGGCGCGGCACCGTACCGCACCTGACGATTATTTTCATCTCGGTCCTGCTGGCGCGACAGGCATTGATCTTTTGTGCTGTAGCTTATCGACTACTCGATACGCTGACTTCCCAGAGCGAACGGCTCCGGGTCCTCTTCGACTCAGAAGCCCCCTGGTATCCCAAGGTCAAGAGCGCTGACGGTTTTCACGCTCTGCTGATCAATGTCGAGATCCGGCGATGGCTCGCGCCTCTTTCAAAACAATATGATCCCGCCTTTCCCGCCGCCGTCAACCCGGAGTTCCGCGCCGTTGAAAATGGGAAACTCATATATGCGACAGTGAGATCAGCCCCAGAGGGGGAACAGCGACCCTTTCTTGTGAAACTGTTCCACCATTCCCTTCAGAGCCTTGCAGAACATGAGCGGGAGCTGCTGGCAGTTTCAGCCGATCATTGGCCCGCTCCGCCATTTCTGGGCATGCATGATGTTGATCGGCATCGTGCGACGATGTTCCGTCTGGAACAGGATTTTCGATGGCTCGAGCCCAAAGAAAAAGCGGCCATCCTGCCGACGTTGCGGCAACAATTGCTGGCCTGCGACCTGCCTGCCGACCTTATCGAGCGATATGATCGTGGTAGCCCGCGCCTCGCGGAGAGGCTGGCGATCATTGACTGGCGATATCTGCGACTTTTCATCACGGAAGGGGAGGCAAGCCGATCGATCGACAAAATCCATGAATATTGGCCTTCGATTTTGGACGGGGTAGACCGGCTTCCGCGGCAACTGGTCTTGCCGGGACTCGAGAAGCGCCTGGTCGGTGTCGCCCAGGAGAGCCCAGTCATCTGCAATTGGGCGCGCTGGCGATGGGAGCCGGTTGGAGCTGGATGGCCACAAGGCAGAAATTCGGAGCAACGGATTAAAGCAGCGCTGTCCTTCGCCGGCGAAATCCGGCCGGAGATCAGGGCGATCGCGCCCGAACGCGCCTGTTATGCAGCGCTGCTCTATGAACTGGAACGGTTCTATGCGGTCCGGGATGGATCGGGCGCCCAAAGCCTGATCCCACATATCGCCAATGGGGCGGAGCACTTCTGCAACAAAGCGAGCCGTTGTCTCAATACCGTCGATGTATCGAATGCAGCCTCCGACGATTCAAATGTCGTTATATTTCCTGTGGAGCAATGGAATGTACCATCGCGATCGCAACATTGATCGAACAACGCTGGAGTTTCCCGGACGTGAGGGTCAGGGCAATTGCTTCAACGCCGACGATTTTGCTGAACTCGTCAACACCCTGACGCAGCTCGTGCAAACGCTGCGGCAGTTCATCGAACGGGCGGGAGCACTCGATCGGTCGTTGGAGGCGCTCAAACTCCCTACCCCTTCGGTTTCTGTAGAGAATATCCGCCAGTTTCTCCAGATCGACAGCCCCGGCCCAGCTAGGTTTGTTCAGATCTTGATGGAGATGCAGGGACAAGCGGTTTCAGAAAGGAAAATGACTCAGCTTATGGGGTGCAAGGCGGCATCGATTAAGATGCTGGCAGACAGGGCGCGAGCCGGATTGCGCGAATGTGGCTTCGAACTCGGCATCGCTCGTGGAGGCGGTAGCGGCTATTTTATGGATAAGCTTGAAGCCTGGCACATGGCCAGGCTCTGCAAGGTGGTCGAAATTTACGGCGCCCAATCACCTCGATGTCCTCCAGATCATCGTGAGCGTAAAACGACCTGATAGCAACCATTACGGTTAGCCGTAGGATACGAACGCAGTCGGAAGTCATCGCCAATCAGGAATTTTCGCTTCCGGTAAGACCTGCGTTTGATAAGATTATGTCTCGCCATAGAAACAATGACTGCGAAAGGTAAATAAGTACGAAAAACCAGTACTGAGTAATTGTGCCTGATAATGCAAGGTATATCCGTTTAATATTTAGCAATGCAACCCGATCGCTTCATCTGTTCGGGAATTTTTTCTGTATCTCATAGAATTATGATTGCAGATTATAAATATTAATTATGTTTTTTATTGACGAGACGATCTGTCGGAACTATTCAATCCTGACACATTGCGGGTGTAGCTCAGTTGGTTAGAGCGCCGGCCTGTCACGCCGGAGGTCGCGGGTTCGAGCCCCGTCACTCGCGCCATCAGCAATAGCGGACGGCACGTCACCTCTATTTTTAACAAACTGCGCTGGAGGGGCGATGGGGAAAATTGGACGGTAGACTTTGGCCAGGCCTCGTTTTCGGCGAACGCTGTAACAGCGCCTCAATGTTCTGAAAAGCTTTCCCGATCCGGTCATGTCCACTGTGGCGCGATTGCTCCCATTCATAGGACTTGCACAGCGATCCCTGCTAGTCGCAAATCCACGTGCCAGCGTGACATTCCTTGGAATATCGTCCTTTGCATGCATGACGTTGCGAAGTCGGACTTGCAAGGCGCTTTTTCCAATCATCAAAGCTGATCCTGCCCGGGAGTTCGTACCCGTGATGGACACATCTGTGGCGGAGGCAAAAGATTGCTCGTTCGCGGAGGCTCGGCAAACAACAAATAAGGCGCTAAGAACAAAGGGAAAAGGATGCCATTCGATATCCGACAGCTTCGCTACGCCATTGCGGCGGCCGATCATGGCAGTTTTTATCGGGCGGCCCGTGTGCTGGGGGTGGAGCAGTCTACGCTGAGCAGGAACATCCTCAAGCTAGAGCGTGTGGTAAACGGCGAGATTTTCAACCGTTCCCGCGCCGGCGTCACCACAACCATCGCTGGCACCCACTTCATCCATAGCGCCCGCGCGATGATCGCGAGCGCCGACAAGATGGTGAGGGCTATGCGCGCGGCCGGGCAAGGCCGCGCCGGCGGGTTGACGGTGGGGCACAATAACGCCATCTCGGCCGGCCATCTGCGGGCGACGATGCTGGGTTGGCGCAACGCCCATCCCGATGTTGAACTGGACGGGGTCGAGGCCGGTCGAAGCGCACTGTTCGCTGGCCTCGATACGGGCGAGATCGACATCGCCATCCTGGTCGGCGACGCCAGTTTTGACGGTTTCCGGCATGAGGCACTCTGGAGCGAGCGAGTGATGGTCGCTTTGCCGGCCCATCACCCTTTGGCTGATCACAATCCGCTTTATTGGACGGATTTGCGCCGCGAGCGTTTCCTGTTGCCGGCCGCCGACCCCGGCCCGGAAATCCGCGATATGCTGACAGGCCGTTTGTCGGTTGCCGGCGTCCAGCCCGACGTCAGGATGCACCATGTCAGCCGCGAGGGTATATTGAGCACGTTGGGCGGTGGGATCGGGCTTTCGATCATATGTGAGGGCGGAACCGGCGCGCGCTACCCCGATGTGGTCTATCGGCCTGTGCATGGCGAGCAGGGCGCCGCATTGATCGTCTTTTCGGGCTATTGGCGAACGGATAATGGCAACCCCGCATTGCGGCGGTTCCTGGCCTTTGTGCGCGATCGCTACGCGCTCGCCTTCGATATTCCCTGAGCCACAGCGCTGGGAGAGACATACGACGTTAACCGGCCCGATCGCAACCAACGGGCCGCCTCATTTGACACACTTGGGAAAGGAAATCGTCGTGACACAAGGCAGAACACTCATCATCGTTCTGGTCGCGCTGATCATCGGGTTCGGCGCGGGCTTCGTGCTGCGGCCTCTGATCGCGCCGGTCGAACAGACGGCTATCGTTGCCGGCCCACCCGCCTCGCCGGTTCCGGCCGAACCGCGCGGCAAGCAGTATTTTGCGGCGCATCTCGACGAGGCGCGGCAAGTCATGGCACAATGCGCGGAAGGGACGGTGCGCGGCGACGAGTGTTTCAACGCGGACATGGCTGTAACAGAGGCAGATGCCCAGGCACGGCACAAGCGGTTCTTCGGCAAATAAGACAGGCCGTCGACACCATCAGTTCCCCTGCGCGCGCCGTGCTTTGGCGAACGCCCGATCTGTCGCCATGAACCGGACGAGCATCGGTACGACGAGCTTCTCCGGTGGGACTGGCTGTTGCCCGGTCTCTGCGGCCAGCGCATCGGCATACAAGATGAGATCACGGTGCACGGCAGCGGGCAGTTCGACCGACAGCTTGACGGGCCGATCATCGGCCAGCGGTCCCAGCTTGAGTTTCGTCATCGGCTGCCTCCAATGGGGTCGAGCACAAGATCGCGAGTCAGAACAATCCTGAGCGGATGCCCCGGCCGGATGGTGAGCGTCGGCTGGACATTCAGTTGCCGCCGCACGATCTGCTGGCCCGTCTGGTTGACGGTGTCCTGCGAGCCGCGCCGCAGCGCACGGATCAGATCGTCGTCGCTGTCCGCGCCCAGTTCGGCCCCGACGCCGAGCAGCGTCGAGACGGCGGCGGCTTTGAGCAGGTTGCCCCAATGCTGGTTCACGCGGTCCTGTAAGCCGGCGTAGCCCGCGGCATCGGCGCCGGGCTGGCGTTCGAGGATGATCGAGCGGCCATCCGGCATGATCAGCCGATCCCAGGCTAGCAGCACGCGATTCTGCCCGGCTGCCACTTCGCTGTCATATTCGCCGATCAGCCGCGCGCCCTGCGGAATGAGCAGGATGCGCCCGGTGATGCTGTCATAGACGTTCTGCGTCACCTGCGCGGTGATCTGCCCCGGAAGATCGGAACGGATGCCTGTGATCAGCGCGGCGGGGATGATGCTCCCGGCCTGGATGATGTTGGGCGAGGCCGGCGCGGTCAGCCGCTCGGCGCTCACCGTGCGCTGGCTGGATGCCTGCGCCATGAAGACCCGCTTCGCGCTTTGGTCGGTCTGTGCGGCTTCGGCTGGCGGCGGGGTGGCTGCATCAGCCGTGGCGAGGCCGGGAAGCGCGGGCATGATCGGCATCCCGGCTGCCCCGACGCCACCACCGCCGAGGAATACCGTGCTGGTGCGAGCGGCGTCGCGCTCCTGGGCGATGCGCTGGCGGGCAGCTTCCTCGGCCTGCGCGCGCGGATCGGGCTGTCCGGCTCCCATGGATGGAACAGGCACATTCTCCCCACGCTGCTGTGCAGACAGGATCGGGCGCCCGAGATCGCCGGGGAGCGGCTCGCCGAGTTTGGGCGCCCGGCTATAATCCTTCGGCCCCGAGGTGATGGTCTCCGAGGCGGCGCGGCTGTCGGTGTTGTAGAGTTCCGTTGCCGCCTTTTCTCCCCTGGGTGCGAGCGCATACCAGAGCGATCCGCCGATCCCGAGCCCCGCGACGACGCCAAGCGTGGCCAGCGCCTTTCTCGACAGGCGCATGACACGCGGCGTCGGGCCGCGAAGCTGGAAGGCGGCGGGATTGGTGGGTCCGGGCTGTGGCTGTGGCGCTGCCGGTGCGGTGGCCGGCCCTGCGGGTGCCGTGATGGCGGGATCGCTCACGGCCGCCCCCTTCGCGCATCTTCGCGCAGGATGCGCACGCGCCGCGCGGTGCGCTTGTCGCCGAGCCGCAGTTCGGCGGCGGCGAACAGGCGGTCCACGACCATATAGCGGCCCTGCACGCGGTAATTGACCAGTTCGGCGTCCCCGGCGGCGCCGGTCACGAACAGCGGCGGCATCTCGCCCTGCGCGATCTGGTGAGGAAACTCGATGAACACCTGCTGCCCATCGTCGAACGCACGGGCGGGCTTCCATGACACGCGGTCGCCCTCGATCCGGTAGCGGAAATCGAGCGCGGAGAGATCGAGGCCCGCCGTGACCGGCGCGGCTGTTGCCGCTGCCGCATTCGCGCGGCGTAGCGCGATCAACTGGTCATGGGGATAGGTCCACGACACCGACGCCATGTATGTCGAAGGCGTGGCGCGTAGTTCCAGATGGTAGGTGCGCCGGTCGGTATTGATGACGAGGTTAGTGGAAATGTCCGGCCGGCTCGGCTTCACGAGGATGTGGACACGCGCCGTTGGACCGGCGCCGCTCACCGTATCGCCGATGATCCAGCGCACGGTATCGCCCGCAGCGACCGGCCCCGGCCCGACGAGCTGCTCGCCTTCCTGAAGCGCGATGTCCGTCACCTGGCCGGGCGCGGCATAGACCTGATAGAGCGCGCCTTCGGCCCAGGGATATTGCTGGATCGCGTTCACATAGCCATCGCGGGTGGGCTGGATGCGGGCGGCGGCATTGGCCGCGCCGATGCGCTGGCGTGGATCGGCGGACTCGGGACGCCGCGCGCTGGCCGTAACCGGCTTCAACTGGCCGGGCAGCGGCAGCGGCTCGGGGATCGCCACCACCTCGACCGCGCGCGGCGGCTCGGGCGCGGGGGACGCGGCGATCTCGATCTGCCCGGTATCGGCCGTCTTCGCCGATGTGGTGGCGCAGGCGCCGAGCATGGATGCGGAGAGGAGCAAGGCGGGCATGGCGGCCTTGCACAAGCACGGATTTCTCATTGGGTCAGTTCCTTCGACCAGTTGAGAGCATTGACGAAGACGCCCAGCGGATTCTTGCGCAGCGCGTCGGGGGTGCGCGGCGGCTGCACGACGACGGTGAGGATCGCCGACCAGCGTGTCGTCGCGGCCAGATTGCCGTCCTGATAGCGCCGCTCGGTCCATGCGACGCGGAAAGACTCGGGCGATGCCCGGATCACGCTCGACACATCCACCGCGACCTGGACCCGTCCGACATTGGCGAACGGATCGTTAGCGCGCGCATAGTCGTTGAGCGCCAATGTCCCCTTGTCTGTGGTGAAGTCGTAGGCGCGCAGCCAGTTCTGGCGGATGATGACCGGATCGGCCGGGATCGCGCGCACTTGTTCGATAAAGCGCGCGAGATGGAACGCGATCTGCGGATCGGTCGGCCGGTAGCCCGCTTCGGCCGGGGCGACCGCTTGCGCTTCGCCGAGCCGGTCGACCTCGACCACCCACGGCACGATATGCCCGCGCGCGGATTGCCAGACCAACCCGCCCGCAAGGCCCCCGGACAGGGCAAGGCATCCGAAGAAGGCAAGCCGCCAGTTCCGCGCCTGCACGCGGGCGGAACCGATGCGGTCGTCCCACACTTGCGCGGCGCGCTGATACGGCGTCACAGCTTCGAGCATCTGGCTGTAGCGGATGGAAGGTCTGCGGAACATCGGCGATCACTCCTTTTCCCTGATGTCGGGAGCACCGCCGCCGCCCTGGCTGTCGCCCGCCTTCATGGTGTGGGCGAGGACGGTCGCGCCGTGCGCGGCGGACTGGCGGTTCTTCATGCGCGCGGCCCATGCGGGCTGCGCGGCCGCGGATGGCGATGCGGCCGAAGTCGCGGCTGCCGTTGCCTGTGAGGCCGCCCCCATCCCCGCCCGGGCGCCCGAACGATAATTGTCCTTCATCGATGCGGCCGCCTTGCGTAGCGGCGACATCGCGGCGCTGGCGACCGCACCCGCCGCCTTCTGCCCGACAGCGGCCATGCCGCCCGCCACCGCGCCCGCGCCGCTCTTGCCGAGCGCGCCGACGCTGTAGGCGCCCGCAGCGCCGCCAGCCATCCGGGCGCCGCCGCGTGCCGCCGCAGCGCCCATCCTGCCGCCGGCCGCCATGGTCGAACCGGCAGCACCAACACCCAGCTTTGCCGCCGCCGCGCCACCGGCCAGCGCGCCGCCCACCGCCAGCGCGGTTCCGGCGGCGGCGCCCGCGCCGAGCTGCGGCCCGCCCGAGACGATGCCGTTGGCGATACCGGGACCGAAGATCGCAAGGCCGAGCAGAGACAGCGCGCCGAGCGCGATCGACAGCACGTCCCGCGCCGTGGGATCAGCACCGACCGCGACCGTGAACGTGCTGAACAGCGCGGTTCCGATCCCGGTGATGACCGCGAGCACCAGCACCTTGATGCCGGAAGAAACGATATGGCCGAGCACCTTTTCGGCCATGAACGCGGTGCGGTTCCAGAAGGCGAAGGGCAGCAGGACGAACCCGGCCAGCGTCACCAGCTTGAACTCGATCACCGCGATGAAGACCTGAATGGCGATGATGAAGAAGGCGAGGACGACGACCAGATAGGAAAGCAGCAGCACGGCGATGATCGCGAGATTGGCGAACACCGCCCAGAGGCTGTTGAACGCCTCGGTCGCATCGATCAGCGGCTGCGCCGCATCCAGTCCCTTGGCGGCGATGGTGCCGGGTTTCATGAACTCGGCGAGACTGAGCTTGTCACCGCTGGCCTTGAGGCCCAGATTGGCGAAGCTGTCGAAGACGATGGTGGCGAGCGTCTGGAAATTGCCGATGATGAAAGCAAAGGCGCCGATATAGAGCGTCTTCTTCACCAGACGCTGGATCACGTCCTCGTCGGTGCCCCAGGCCCAGAACAGTCCGGCAATGGTCACGTCGATCGCGATCAGGGTGGACGACAGGAAGCCGACCTCGCCGCCGAGCAGGCCGAACCCTGAATCGATATAGGTGCTGAAGGTGTCGAGGAAGGTATCGACAATCCCTGTATCGCTCATGGCGCGGCGGTCCCGGCCCGATCGGCGGGGACATAATTGCCGGGTAGGTCCGGCCGGATCGCCTCGTTCGCCCGGCTGTCATCGCTCGCCGCGCTATTGTCGGCGGCGGAAACCGGGCCAGCCTCGGCCGGCGCGGGGACGGCGCTATCCCTTCCGAAGAAGCGCCGGCGGTTTTCCGCCCATGCCGTCTCGCAATCCTTGTCGGGCATGGTGAGCGCGGCGCAGCGTTCGAGTTCGCGCGCCAGCAGCGTCCGCGCCTCGCCTTCGTCGAGCAGCGGCAGGACCGCGTCGAGCGGCATGTCGCCCGGTTCGCGGAAGGTCTCGACCGCCACGACGAACATGATGCCCGCGAGCGCGGCTATCCCGGCGATCTTCGCGTTGCGCGAGATCATGTCAGTTCCGCCCGAAGAAGCGGCGGAAGCGTTCGCGCCCCTCCGCCTCGATCGCGGTCTGACGCGCGGCGTCGAGCGCCTGCGCCCGGCCCTGCGCGGCGACCGCGGCGGTGAGGTCGGCGAGCTGCTGCGATTGCAGGGCGAGAAGCTGGTTGCCCGCCTGCGCCGCCTGGAGCGCGCCGGTCGCCGACTGGCTGGCCGTGACCAGACTGTTCATCGTCGTGCGTGCGCCGTCGATATTGCCGACCACGCCGGCCTGCACTTTCAGCGCATCCTGAAACGCGCCGACGCTGTCCTCCCAGCGGGCATCGGCGTTGGCGATCATCTGCGCATTGGTGCCGGTGAGACCCGCGCCCCTATATCGTCCGTTGAACGTCTGCTGGATGTCCTGCACGTCCCAGGCGATACGCTGCGCCTCGCCGAGCAACTGCTGGGTCTGCCGGACCTGCTGCTGAAGCGTGTCCACCGTCGAGAGCGGCAGGTTGGCAAGGTTGCGCGCCTCGTTGATCAGGCTCGACGCTTGGCTCTGGATTTGCGTGATCTGGTTGTTGATCTGTTGCAGCGACCGCGCGGCGGTCAGCACGTTCTGCGCGTAGTTGGTGGGATCATAGACGACCCCGCCGAACTGCGCGTGCGCGGGTGTGGTCGCGGCGATGCCGATTACGGCCGACGTGGTGAGAACGCCGATCATAAGGGCGCGGCGGATGGGAGGCAGTTTCATGATGAAATCTCCATGTCGGACGTGAGAGGAAATTCGGGCTGGCGGCCGGATGCCGGTTCGGGCAGCAGTTCGACGGCCCAGGCGCAGCCGCGATGCCGCAGCCATTGCGCGGCGAACGCGGATGCCCCGTGGGTCTCGATGATGTCGGCAATGGCGAGTTGATCGGTCTTCGACGACGCGGCGGTGAAGGCGAGCGCGACCTCGCCCAGCCCCAGCTCGAACAGGCGGTTTCCCCGCCGCGACTGGCAATAATAATCCCGCTTGGGCGTCGCGTGCCCAAGGATTTCGATCTGGCGGGCGTTAAGCCCGAACCGCTCGTAGATCGCCGCGATCTGCGGCTCGGCCGCGCGCTCGTTGGGCAGGAAGATGCGCGTCGGGCAGGATTCGATGATGGCCGGCGCGATGGCCGAGGTTTCGATGTCGGCGAGACTCTGCGTGGCAAAGATGACGCTGGCGTTCTTCTTGCGCAGCGTCTTCAGCCATTCGCGCAGCTGCGCGGCGAAGGCGGGGCTGTCGAGCACCAGCCAGCCCTCGTCGATGATGATCAGCGTCGGCGAGCCGTCCAGCCGCCCTTCGATCCGGTGGAACAGGTAGGAGAGCACGGCGGCGGCCGCTCCCGCGCCGACCAGCCCCTCGGTCTCGAACGCCTGAACCGATGCGTCACCCAGCCGTTCGTCTTCGGCATCGAGCAGCCGGCCCCATGGCCCGCCGATGCAGTATGGGGCCAGCGCCTGCTTGAGCTGCTGGCTCTGGAGCAGCACGGCAAGGCCGGTCAGCGTGCGTTCGGATTGGGGCGCGGAGGCGAGCGACCCCAGCGCCGACCAGATATGCTCCTTGGCCTGCGGATCGACCGCAACGCCTTCGCTGGCGAGGATCGCTGCCAGCCATTCGGCCGCCCATGCCCGTTCGGCAGGATCGTCGATCCGCGCGAGCGGCTGCAACTGGACGCCGGTATCGGCATCGTCGGACAGACCGCCGCCCAAATCCTGCCAGTCGCCGCCCATGGCGAGCGCGGCGGCGCGGATCGAGCCGCCGAAGTCGAAGGCGAAGACCTGGGCATTCGCGTAGCGGCGGAACTGCATCGCCATCAACGCCAGCAGCACCGACTTGCCCGCGCCCGTGGGACCGACGATGAGAGTATGGCCGACATCGCCGACATGAAGGGAAAACCGGAACGGGGTCGAGCCTTCGGTCCTTGCGTAGAGCAAAGGGGGCTGTCCGAAATGCTCGTCCCGTTCCGGCCCCGCCCATACCGCTGACAGGGGGATCAGGTGGGCGAGATTGAAAGTGGAGATGGGAGGCTGGCGGACGTTGGCGTAAGTGTGACCGGGCAGGCTCCCCAGCCATGCCTCGATTGCGTTCATCCCCTCGGGGATCACGGTGAAGTCGCGGCCCTGGATGACCTTCTCGACCAGCCGCAGCTTCTCGGCGGCGATGGCGGGATTACGGTCCCATACCGTCACCGTCGCGGTGACGTAGGCCATGCCGGCATAATCGGCGCCCAGCTCCTGCAGGGCAGTGTCCGCGTCGGCGGCCTTGTTCGAGGCGTCGCTGTCGAGCAGTGTGCTCGCCTCGTTGGTCATCACCTCTTTCAGGATCGCCGCGACCGATTTGCGCTTGGCGAACCACTGGCGACGGATGCGGGTGAGCAGCCTGGTCGCGTCGGTCTTGTCGAGCATAATCGCGCGGGTCGACCAGCGATACTCGAAGGCGAGCCGGTTCAGCTCGTCGAGCAGGCCGGGGAACGTCACGCTCGGGAAGCCGACGATGGTGAGCGTGCGCAGATGATGCTCGCCGAGCTTCGGTTCGAGTCCGCCGGTCAGCGGCTCGTCGGCGAGCAGCGCATCGAGGTGCATCGGGGTCTCGGGCACGCGCACGCGCTGGCGGCGGGTCGAGATCGTGCTGTGCAGGTAGGTCAGCGTCTCTTGCGTCTGGAGCCAGCGAACTTCCGGGACGAAGCCATCGATCAGATTGAGCAGACGGTCGCTGCGATCCTTGAAGCCCGCGAGCGATTCCCATGGATCGACGCCCGCGCCGGAACGGCCTTCATAGAGCCAGGTTTCGGCGCGGGCGGCGTCCTCCGCTGGCGGCATCCACAGCAGCGTCAGATAATAGCCGCTCTCGAAATGCGCGCCTTCCTCGCGGAACTGTTCTCGGCGCTCCATATCGACCAGCGCCGAGACGGGATCGGGGAAATCGGAATCGGGATAGTCGAGCGCGGGGGTGCGCTGCGCCTCGACGAAGATCGCCCATCCCGAGCCCAGACGGCGCAGCGCATTGTTGAGCCGTGCGGTCGTCGCGACCAGCTCGGCGGGGGTGGCGCTGTCGAGATCGGGACCGCGAAACCGCGCCGTGCGCTGGAACGACCCGTCCTTGTTGAGCACAACGCCTTCGCCGACCAGCGCGGCCCAGGGCAGGAAGTCGGCCAGATGCGCCGCATGCCCACGGTATTCGCGCAGGCTCATCATGGCTGCATCCACGCCGGATATTTGAGATGGCGCCGGGCCACGTCCACAAATTGTGGATCGCGCCGCGCGGCCCATACCGACAGCGCGTGGCCGATGGCCCAGAGGACGAGGCCCGCGATCCAGAGGCGCAGGCCCAACCCGATCGCGCCCGCCAACGTTCCGTTGACGATGGCCAGCGAGCGTGGAGCGCCGCCGAACAATATCGGTTCGGTCAGCGCCCGGTGGACGGGAGCATAGAAACCCGCGATCGGTTCACCGGCTTCCATCAGACCAGCGCCCCGCCGCCGAACGAGAAGAAGCTGAGGAAGAAGGAACTGGCAGCGAACGCGATGCTGAGGCCGAAGACGATCTGGATCAGCCGGCGGAAGCCGCCGTTGGTGTCGCCGAAGGCGAGGGTGAGCCCCGTCACGATAATGATGATGACCGCAACGATCTTCGCCACCGGCCCCTCGATGCTTTCGAGGATGGATTGCAGCGGCGCTTCCCACGGCATCGATGATCCGCCCGCATGGGCGGGCGCCGAGATGGTGAGCGCGATGACGCTGGCGGTGGCGGCGAGCATGGCGCGGCGTGCGCCATGCCGGATGGCATGGATCATGGTTCATCTCCGGGTTGGGTGGTGGAAAGCGGCGTGAGGCGGTAGTCGCCGGTGGCAGCGTCGAGCCCTTCGACACGGGCCAGTTCGGCGAGGCGCCGGCCGTGTCCGTCGCGCACCAGCACGGCGATCAGGTCGATCGTCTCGGCGAGCAGCGCGCGGGGCACCGTGATCACGGCCTCCTGGATAAGCTGCTCCATGCGCCGCAGCGCCCCGAGCGCGGTCCCGGCGTGGATCGTGCCGATGCCGCCGGGGTGGCCGGTCCCCCAGGCTTTGAGCAGGTCGAGCGCCTCGGCGCCGCGCA
Organism: Sphingobium faniae; assembly: GCA_900100475.1. Lineage (GTDB taxonomy): Bacteria > Pseudomonadota > Alphaproteobacteria > Sphingomonadales > Sphingomonadaceae > Sphingobium > Sphingobium faniae. Next base: position 35,250 of record FMTU01000008.1, read on the forward strand.
CCTCGCCGATCGGGATGCGATCGGGCCGCAGGCGCAGCGACGAGCGGACAAGATCGGACAGTGAGGCGACGCCATCCTTGGTCCGCATGGCGACGAGGTTGGGCGCGGCGCATTGCAGTTCGCGCGTATCTTCGATCAGCACGATGCGGTCGGCGGTCTTCGCCACCTCGGCGAGCAGCGCGTTGACCAGCGTGGTTTTCCCGCTGCCGGTTCCACCCGCCACGAGAATGTTGGCGCGGGCCGGAACAGCCTGCCGGAGCGTGTCCGCCTGGGCGGACGACATGATCCCGGCGGTCACATAGTCGTCCAATGTGAACACCGCGACGGCGGGCTTGCGGATCGCGAAGGCCGGCGCGGCCACCACGGGCGGCAGCAGCCCCTCGAACCGCTCGCCGCCCTCGGGCAGTTCGGCTGAGACGCGCGGAGACCGGGCATGAACCTCGACGCCGACATGGTGGGCGACCAGGCGCACGATGCGCTCCCCGTCCGCGGCGGCCAGCGTCATGCCGGTGTCGCTGATCCCTTCGCCGAGCCGGTCGACCCACAACCGGCCGTCCGGGTTCAGCATCACCTCGATCACCTGGCTGTCATCGAGCCAGGCCGCGATCGACGGTCCCAGCGCCGTGCGCAGCATTCGCGCGCCGCGTGTCTTCGCCTCGGAACGGATCGGGTGGACGGTCAAGACGAAGCCCCTGCATCGGGCCGGGCGAACCGCCGCCCGGCGTCAGGGGTCGATCAAGAGAGACAGGAAATCACGCGAAGCAACACTTAAGTCAGGGCGTAGTATAGGGGGCGGCAGATACGTACGCGTTGCGGGGCGGCGCTCTGCGTGCTGTGTATGTCAGGCTCCTTTCGGGATCGCGATCGACCGAGTCGCGGCCTGTGTGGCGCGCATCGACGGCGAAGCCGTCGATCAATTCTGAAGGACAGGCACATGGAAATCAGACCAATCAAGAACGATGACGACCATCGCGCGGCGGTCGATGAAATCCGGGCGTTCTGGAACGCGGAAGCGGGCAGCGCCGATGAGGACCGCCTCGATGTGCTGGCGACGCTGGTCGATGAATATGAGCGCAAGCGTTGGCCGGTAGACAAGCTCGACCCGGTGGAAGCGATCGAGGCGGCGATGGAAGCGGAAGGGCGCACCCGCGCCGATCTGGCGACCCTGATCGGCCAGTCCCGTGCGACGGAGGTTCTGGCTCGCAAGCGGGCGCTCTCGCTCCAGATGATCCGCAAGATCGAGCGGGCCTGGCATGTCCCTGCGTCGATTCTGGTCCGCGAATACCAACTATCGCGGTGAGGCCTGGCTGTCTGGTTGCGCGACAGCAGGCTTCTTCCCGGTGATTGGTCCCGACCGGATCGCGGGTCGTCAGACGCTCGGGAGCGCCAGGATGGGAGAAATTCTCCGCGATGCTGCCGCCTGCTCGCCCAATGCGCCGATGAAGTCGCCGAGTCCCTCCTCAGTGATATCCGCATAGCGGCCTGCCGCTATGTCATCCCAACCTGCTGCGACTGCCTTCTTCAAGGCTTCAAGCCTGGCCGCATCTTCCGCGGTGCGTTGTTCCACCAGCCGCAAGCCTTCCCGCAGCACCTCGCTGGCGTTCTGATAGCGGCCTGAGCGAACCAGCGTATCGACCGGCCTGATGGTCGGTCAGAACGACATTGCGGGTCGGCATTGCGCGAAGCTCCATAACGAGCAGGGCATCATAAAGCTTATTGGCAGAATATGCCAATCTGTTGTCATGGTTGATCTGGCGCCTTCGGCTCGACATCCTCCGGTATTTCGTCGAGCAGGCTCTTGCCGCTTGCATAGCGCCGGCCGAGCGTCTCGACAAAACCCTCATAGCGCTTGCGCCCCTTGACCTGGGCGGCCGTCTGATCCTCATCGGGCAGCGGGGGCGTGACCGCCAGCCAGAAACGCACGAACAGCGCCAGCGCCTCGGTGGTGAGGCCGGTGTTGCGTTCGAGCCGCTGGACCTGGCGCGAAAGCCGGTCGAGACGGCGCGCGAACGCGGCCTCCATCCGGTCGGCGCCGTCCGGCGACATCCAGGAGGCGACGGCCGCTTCCACGATCGCCGAGCGCGAGATGCGGCGGCGGATCGCTAGCTCGCTCACCTGTTTCGCCAGCTCGGGCGGAAAATAGACGTTGAGACGGACGCGCATGGAACCTCCTACAATTCGATGCCGTCGTGGGGATCGAGCGACGCCTGACGTGCGACGCCCTGCATCCGTCGCCGCGCCGCAGCCTGGCGCGCGACGTCCTCGGGTTCGTCCTCGACAATGGAAAATTCCTGCGCTGGCGGTGCGGGCGCTGTCTCCTTCACGATGGCGACATGATCGGGAAGCTCGGGCTCGCGGCGCAGACCGCTGTTGGCGGCATCCTCCTGGCGCCGGATGATCGCCGCGATCTCGGCGGGATCGGCCGTGGCGGCGAGCCCCGTCCAGTCGTCGGGACGGACCTCCCGCGGTGGTGATGCGGCCGGATCGGGCGGCGGCATGATCCGCGCGGCGAGACGGGGATCGGCATAATAGGCCGCCTTCTTCGCACGGATCGGCTGAATGCCCGACATCATGACGATTTCCTCGTCGGACGGAAGCTGCATGACCTCGCCCTGGGTCAGAAGCTGGCGCGCGGTCTCCGAACGCGAGACCATCAGATGGCCGAGCCAGGGCGAGAGCCTGTGTCCGGCATAATTCTTCATCGCCTTCATTTCGGTCCTGGTGCCGAGCGCCTTCGACACGCGCTCTCCCGTCTTCTCGTTGTTGGTCGCGAAACTCACCCGGACGTGGCAATTGTCGAGGACCGAATTGTCCTGCCCGTAGGCTTTCTCGATCTGGTTCAACGACTGCGCGATCAGAAAGGATTTCAGGCCATAGCCGGCCATGAACGCCAGCGCGGACTCGAAGAAATCGAGCCGGCCCAGCGCCGGGAACTCATCGAGCATCAGCAGCAGGCGATGACGCCTCGCGCCGCTGGCCAGTTCCTCGGTCAATCGCCGCCCGATCTGATTGAGCATGAGGCGAATGAGCGGCTTGGTCCGTGAGATGTCGCTGGGCGGAATGACGAGGTAGAGCGTCGCCGGCTGCTCGCCCGCGACCAGATCCATGACGCGCCAGTGGCAGGCGCGCGTGACCTGCGCGACGACGGGATCGCGGTAAAGCCCGAGAAACGACATGGCGGTGCTGAGCACGCCCGACCGCTCGTTGTCGCTCTTGTTGAGCAGTTCGCGCGCGGCCGAGGCCACCACCGGATGCACGCCCGCTTCGCCGAGATGCGGTGTCGCCATCATCGCGGCCAGCGTCTGCTCGATCGTGCGCGCCGGATCGGACAGGAAGGCGGCGACTCCGGCCAGCGTCTTGTCCGGTTCGGCGTAGAGCACATGGAGTATCGCGCCCACCAGCAGCGAGTGCGAGGTCTTTTCCCAGTGGTTGCGTTTCTCCAACGAGCCTTCCGGGTCCACCAGCACATCGGCCACATTCTGCACGTCGCGCACTTCCCACTGGCCGCGCCGCACCTCCAGCAGCGGATTGTAAGCGTCCGACGCCGCGTTAGTCGGATCGAACAGCAGGACGCGGCCATGTTGCGCGCGAAAGCCCGCGGTCAGCGTCCAGTTCTCGCCCTTGATGTCGTGGACGATCGCCGAGGCGGACCAGGTCAGGAGCGAGGGCACCACCAGGCCGACGCCCTTGCCCGAACGGGTCGGCGCATAGCACAGAACATGCTCGGGACCGTCGTGGCGCAGATAGGCGCGGCCGAGCTTGCCGAGCACCACGCCATCATTGCCGAGCAGCCCGGCCGCACGCACCTCGTCCTCACTCGCCCAGCGCGCGGAGCCGTAGGTCTCGGCGTTCTTCGCCTCTCGCGCCCGCCAGACCGACATCGCGATGGCGACCGCGATTGACACGAACCCGCCCGACGCGGCGATCCAGGCGCCGGTCTGGAAAATGTCGGGCGCATAGGCGTCGAAGCTGAACCACCACCAGAAAAAGGCGTAAGGCGGATAGACCGGCCAGCCCAGCGCCATGAGCCAGGGTTCGCCAAGTTCGGGCTGATACGCCAGCGCCGCCGCCGTCCATTGTGTTGCGCTCCAGATCGCGGTCAGCACGATCAGGAAGACGGTGGTGATCTGGCCCCAGAGAATTTTCGTTGCGGACATGGGACGTCTCCTGCGAAAGTGATTGTATTGACATTGTCGTTGCAAAACCCCAGATACGCCCGGCAACCGGAGGATCGCGACAATGGCGCAGACGACACCTGCACATCCGAACGGGCGGGCTTCCGCCCGCAAGGACGATGTCATCCAGATCAGGGCGTCGGCGGGTATGAAGGCCATTCTCACCCGTGCCGCCGCGCTGCGCGGTCAGAAGCTGTCCGAGTTCATGCTCGACAGCGCGCGGCGCGAAGCGGAGGACGCCATTCTCGATCAGCGCACCTTCTTCCTCGACGCGGAGCAGCATGAGCAATTCCTCGCCATGCTCGATGCCCCGCCCGCGCCGTCCGACGCTCTGCAGACCCTCATGCGGCGCAAGCCGATCTGGGAACGCTGACGGGCTTTCGGTTCCGTGGCGGACATCCGCATCACGCCACCCGCGCGTCTGACCGCCGATCACGATGTCGCGGGCTTCGCCAATGGCGTGCATGCCTCGCTCGATGACTGGCTGCGGGACCGCGCGCTGGCGAGCGAGGGGAGTTCGGCGCGCACCTATGTCGTCTGCAATGCCGCCGAGCCGCGCCGGGTGGTCGGCTACTATACGATCACGACCGCGATGGAGCAGCGGGCTGCTCTGCCGTCCGCGAAGCTGCGGCGCGGCATGCCCGACCGGGTGCCGCTGCTCCTGATCGGCCGGCTCGCCGTTGATGCCGGGTTCCAGGGCATCGGCCTTGGCGCCGATCTTCTGGCCGATGCGCTCCGGCGCTGCGCCGCGGCAGCCGAGATTGCCGGTGCGCGCGCGGTGATCGTTCATGCGATCGACGAAAAGGCGGCGGCGTTTTATGCGCGGCACGGGTTTATCCCTACCTCGCTCGGCGAACTGGTCATGCTGCTGCCGATCGAGGCAATCCGCTCGCGGCCGAACTGAGACGCGCCGACACATCACAATCCCAGCCCCCGCTTGCGGCCCAATGACCAGCCGATCCCGCCGCCGTCGCGCATGATGCCGGAGACCTGGCGGCCAAGCTGGCGCTCAAGGTCGTTCGACCAGGGGACGAGCCGGAAGCTCAGGCCCCCATCTCCGCTCAGGCTCTCGATCATGGCGAAGCGGCCGGAGGAGAGCGCGAGGCGCTGGCGGCAGGTGCCGGCGATCCTGTCGCCGGGACTGGTGGGCCGGTAGGCGAGCCCCGTCCGGCCCGCGATCTCGGCGCCGGTCGCGTCCAGTTCACGGCGGCGCAGCGTATCGAGAAGTCCCCGCTGGAAGACGACGCGCTCGCCATAGCGCCGCGCCAGTCCCTCGCGCACGAGACGATCGGTGCGCTCGTCCATCGCCCGGCGCACGTCCGCGCCGAAGCCTCCCTCGGCAACGCCGGTCCCGCGCTCGATCAGCCGATGGTCGAGCCAGGTGGCGCCCGGCGCCTTCACCTGTGCGGCGAGATCGAGATCGGAGCGGGTGGCAAGGAACAGGGTCGGTTTCTGTTCGCCGGCCCGGCCGATGACGCGCAGTTCGACGATGCCGCCTATGGCGGGACCGCGCTCCAGGGCCTCGATGCCTGGAAGCCGGACATGGTGGGTGCGTCCGTCCGTGCCGTCGATCACCGCATAGGCCGAGCCGCGCAGTTCGTCGTGCAGCCCCTTGTCGATCAGCCGCCCGACGATGGGCTTTTCGGGCGGCGCGCTCACGATCGCATAGCTGTCGAGCGCCCGGTCCTGGCCGTGATCCTTCAACGCCTGGCCGATGGTGCGGATGATGTCGCCGCGTGCGCCCAGATCGCGCAGCTTCGCTTGCGCGCCTTCGGCCATGATCCATTGGCCGGGTTCGGTTTCGGCGGCGAGCCCCATCGTTTCGAGATGCTGTAGCCGTCCGATCATGAGGCGACGCACGCGCGGATCGTCGGGTCCGGGCTGCTGGGGCCGCAAGTCGATGACGCCAAGCTCATCGGCCGTGCGGCTGATCTCGGCATCCAGCCTCGTCCAGCGTTCGGCCGTCACTTCCCGGTCGAGCGCCTGGCTGATTTCATGTTCGGGCTTCGGGCCGAGTTCGGCCCAGGCCAGTTCCTCGGCGCGCGAACGCAGACCGTGGCTGATATAATCGCGGCTCATGACGAGATCGGCGCCCTGGTCATCGACACCGCGCACCAGAAGATGGACATGCGGGTTGTCGGTGTTCCAGTGATCGACCGCGATCCATTCGAGACGGGTGCCGAGGTCCGCTTCCATCTGGCGGACGAGATCGCGGGTGTATTCGCGAAGGTCCGAAAGGTCCGCCGCATCCTCGGGCGAGACGATGATACGAAAATGATGCCGGTCATCCTTGGCAAGCGCGGTAAAGGCGCGGTCATCGGCGCCGTCGCCATTCGCATCGAACATCCGCGCGGGCGAGCCATCGCGGGTGACGCCCTCGCGTTTGAGATAGGCGATGTGCGCGGACAGCGGTGCCCTGGGCCGTCCGCCTCGGCCGATACGGGTGACGGGCACCATCTTGACCAGCACGCGCCGGCCCGATCCGAACAGGCGGCTGCGGGCGAAGGCCGTGCGGCCCCGGCCGAAGTTCGATTGCCCGCGCGGGCGCGATCCGCCCCAGCCGCGCGACCTGCCTCCACCGCTACGCGCGGCCACACGAAGCACCTGGGCGACAAACCCGCGCGCCTTGCCGCCCGGACGGCCTCTGTCCCTGACCTTGCCGGGCCGGATGCGGAAATCGCCATCCTCGCTCATGGCTGGCGCGCTTTCCGCCGAAAACGGCCCTTGGTGCCGTTCGGCGCGTTGATATTGCTGCCTTTTTCCTTCCGCGCGGCACGCGCGCCGACCGACGCCCCCGCGTGAAGCCACGGAAAAGCCTCGGCTTTTCGGCGAAACGGGGTGCGGCTTATATCTTGCCGTCCCTTCCTTCGGCTTTTTCCTGCCCTTCCAGGCACTTCCACCTTCCAACCGGGCAATCTGAAAACGGGGGCGGTCATGGTGCGCCGGCCTGCCGCCGGCTTGCGGACGGCGCGCTGCCGAGCCGCGGCGATGCTGCAACGGGATCGCCCGGCAGCGCGAATTTGAGGCGCCAGGTGCGCCACGCTTCGGCGACGGCTCCGGTGCCGGGAAACAGGTCGTCGAGCGTGTCGTCGGGACGCGCGGCGACCGTCTCGAAGCACCAATGGCAGACTGCTTCGGGCTTGGCCCCGGTAAGACCGCGGCGCAGCGTGATCGGGCATTCGATCCAGTCGCGCAGGACCAGCCGCTTGCTGACCACCGGCTTGCGCGCGGCCTTCACGATGACGGGTTCCCACGCATAAGCGACCGGCACGTTGCGCTTGAACGCGGCAAAGCCCTTGACCCACGCCATCCACCGCGCGCCGGTTTCACGGACCGGCGGCGCGAGGACGGCGATCGATTCCGGCGTCGCGGCGGCGTGCAATATCCAGCCGTCATAGTCGCGCTGGAGTCGCTCGATCAGCGCGGCGTGATCGACCTCCCCCGCATAGTCGGGATGGTCGCGATAGAGATGCGCGCAGCCAATATAGGGCGGATCGGCATAGGCGATCTTCACGGCTGCCTCCGCCCCGACAGCGCAACGAACAGGCTGTTCGCGGGCGGATCGGCTGAAACGGGACGGTCGTCCTGGTGTCCATCCAGGGCGGCATCCGGCGCAGGCGGATTGTCGTCGGCCCGCGCGGCGAACAATGCGGCCCGGCGCCATGCATGGGGATCGGATGGCGCGGCAGCGGCAAGCTGGATATCGCCCGCGCTGCCGGCGACCGACGCCAGCTTCGCGAGATAAGCGCGCGTCTCTCGCGGAAGCGGGCGGCCACGCGACAGATATTCGTCGTAGCGCCCCGGTCCCGCATTATAGGCGGCCAGCATGGCGGTCGGGTTGCCGTAGCGGTCGTGCATCGCGCGCAGATAAGCGGTGCCCGCCATGATGTTGTCGCGCACGTTATAGGGATCGCGTCCCAGCCCATGACGGACGCGCAGGGTCGCCCAGGTGCCGGGCATGATCTGCATCAGGCCGATCGCGCCCGCCGCCGACACCGCGCGGGAATCGCCGTTGCTTTCGATGCGCATGACGGCCCATATCCATGCCTCGGGAATGCCGAAGCGGCGCGCGGCATCTGCGACATGGAGGGCATAGGGGTGGCTCACCGTCCCCCGTTCCGCCGGCAAGGTTTGCGCGGCGGCGATGACGGGAAGCTGCGCGGCGGCGAACACCGCGATCAGCGCCAGGGTGAACGGATGACGGAGAGGCCGGCGCATCCGTTCAACCTCCGCTGGCCGGTTCGGGCGGGCGGTTCCAGACCAGATAATGAACGTCGCCATGTCCGGCGGTGAGCAGCATGGCGTCGATCGGTCGCGGAAAGAGCGGGCCGTCGATGCGCACCGCAATGTGGAATCCGCCCGGTCCACCGGGGCGATGCCGCGCCTCGCCGATCGGGAATCCCTCGGCATTCTCGCCGAGATAGACACGCATGTCGGGACATTTGCCCTCGTTCTCGCGGGGATCGACCTCGGCGAGATAGATCGGCGCGTCGAGACCGAGCGTCTGGATGCGGCCCTTCCAGGAGCCGTTGTCGCGGCGGAACGTGCCGATGGTGATCTGGTTCATGAGTCTACCTTTCGTTTGCGGGGGAAGAGAGAGCGTCAGCGCCGCGGCTGATCGGCGCGATCATCGCGCGACCGCAGGCGCGTCCACGACAGCCGGAACGTCCGGCCCTTGTCGTCGGCGCGGAACAGCACCGGACGGAACGGCGAGAGAAAAATCGGGCTGTCGATCTCGAGGGCGATGTAGTCGCCCGCGCGTTCGCCGACCCGTTTCCACGCAGCGCCGACCTCGGGACCACCCTCGTCATCGAGATGGATGCGGTAATCGGGCGCATTCTCGATGTCGGTCGAATCGAGCACGACAAGCACGATCGTCTCGTCGATTCCGAACAGCCGGATGCGCCCGGCATAGCCGTCGCCGGAGGGTTCAAAGATATTGGTCGGCATGGCCGATCTCCTTTTCGCTGGGGGGTGAAGTTGTCGGGGACGGCGCGCGCAGGTGCACCGGCGTTGCCGTTCCGATGACGGTCGATGTCGGGAGCGGCCCAAAATAGCGGCCGTCCAGACTGTCGGGGACGGTGGGATTGAGCAGGAACATCTCGTCGGGTCCGAGTGTCCGGCAGCCCCGCCAGACAGGCAGCGGGCGGCCCTGACCATCGCGTTGCCGCGCCACGGCGACCGACTGCCCATCGACGCTCACGACGACATCGATCCGGCAAATCCGCTGCCCGGCTTTCGCCGCGACATGCTTCAGGAGCGGCACGCCCTCGGGCAGATAGCCGCGCCCCGCCAACCAGCGGGCGAGGTGTTCGGGCGGCGTGACGGCGACCAATGCCCCAGTGGGCGGATCGCGGTCGGGATGGATGCGATAGAGGCCGATGGGCGCGCTGGCGCTGGCGTTCCAGATGATGCGCGGGCGCGGATCGGCGACCGCGATGGCAACAAACGAGGCCGCGAAGGCGGATGCCGTGATAGCCGTCGTCATGACATAGCGGCGGCGCTTCATCCCTCGACCTCCCGGCGCTTGAGCCAGGCGCGATGGCGCTCCATCGTATAGGGACGCGGTGGGAGGCCGGCGGCGATGCGGTTGTGGACATGGCGCCAATGATCGGGCGCAGCGTCGCAGGGATCGACGCCCGCCGTCTCCACCGCGTCGATCGCGGCGAGCACCTGCTGGACCTTCGGCCAGCCCTCGATATGCAGGAGAATTTCGCCGCCCGGCCGCACGAAGGGCAACGTGGTGTATGGCTCGCCCGTGGCCACCGCGCGCATGATGTCGATGCGCGAACTGATCGTGCCGTAATCGTTCGCGGACCAGCGGACGAAGGCGAAGATCGCGCCCGGCCGGAAGCTCACGACGCGGGTCTTGCGCGTCAGGATGCGATCCTGGGCGATGCGGCCGAAGCGCATCCAGTGCTCCAGCTTTTTCTCGATCCAGGTGAGTTCCACCTCGGTCAGCCGTGAGCTGGATGCGATCGCGGATGGTATGGCCGGGTTATGGTGGGGCGTTTCCCGCTCCGCCGGCTGCCGGCGCAGCCCGGCCTCGAACGCGCTGAAGTCTATGCGCTCCGGGCGCGCGGGATCGCTCATCGTTCGTCTCCGGGCATGGGGATGGATGTGCGCCCGAGCGCGAGGTCGAGCGCGGCTTCGGTGCGCAGGATCGCGCGGCCGATGGCTTCGGGGATTTGCGGGAGCACGGCGTCGCCGAAGGCTTCGACGATCAGACTGGCCGCAGAAGTCCCTTTGCGAGAGCCGAGCGCAATGCGCGTGCCAGCCACCCAGGCGGATATCCCATCATCCACCCATAGGTGACGGGCAAGGCCGCCGTTCCAGTCAGCCCATGGCTCCTGAGCATCGCCGCCAGTGCGCGGGCGCCCGCCCATTTGTCCGGCGCGCGATCCGTCATCGCGCCGTCCATCACCGCATCCATCGTCGGGGATTTCCTGCGGTCGTAGGCTGGACTCCAGCCGTCCATCCGGCTGTCCCGTTTCGTCGGGGTGGGGAGGATTTCCGCCGCATGGCGCAGCAGGTTCGGCGTGTCGATCTGCGCTTTCGCGCCGTTCGCCCGTTTGCCGGTCTCGATTTCCTGTGCGCTCAACCGGCGCCCGCCGTTCGGTTTCACTGGCGTCGGCATCATGCCGTAAGGTGGCTCCAGGCTGTCGAAATGCAGCACCTCGCCGATCGTCGGCGTCCGGTCGAAATCGTCCTGGTCCGAAGTCATCCGGCCCTTGTGCTTGCGCAGGACACTGCCGCGCGGAGCCGGGTTCGCGGTCGGTGTTCCCATCATCCCGGCATGACGGCTGGCATGGCCCTGCAACTGGCTCAATATGTCGCCGCGTCCGCCCCGATCCGCATCCGACTTGCGCGGCGTCGCCAGGATCATCCGCAGCGGATATGTCGATCCCGCCCCGCCGCCCGCGCCGTCCGTCATCCCGTCCGTCGCCATCGGGGTCGGCAGCATCCGGTCCTGCGCCGCGGGATGCATCATCGTCGGCAGGTTCATGCCGGTTGTCTTCTCGCCGCGCACCTTGCACATTTCCGGCCCATGCGCCGCATCGCTGGATCGCGGCGTGGGCAAGCTGTCCTGGATCGTAGCCGATAAGCCAGGAGCGCTTGCGGACATGGTTGGCACCGACATTGTCAGCACCCACCACGCACGGTTCGCAGGCGTAGCCGAGCGCTTCCAGCGCATCGAGCAGCCGGTCAGCGCCGCGAGTTCTGAGGTTAGCGCTGTTCTCAAAAGCGAACCAGCGAGGGCGGCAATCTCCGACCAGGCGGACGGCTTCGAGATAGAGACCCGACCGTTCGCCCTCGATTCCCTTGCCTTTGGTGTTGGCGCTGGAGATGTCCTGGCACGGCGGGCTGCCGACGATGATGTCGGGGAGGAATCCGAGATCGGAAACAAGGCGAGCTGCCGTGAGTCCGCGGACGTCTTCGTAGAGCCGGACATGAGGATTGTTCTCCGCGTAGAGGATGCGGCGCCACTCGACGATCTCGCAGGCCGCGACGGTGACGAAGCCCGCGCGATGCAGGCCGAGCGACCATCCGCCCGCCGCCGCGCTGAACAGGTCGAGCGCGCGCATCATTCGCACAGCCCGTATTCGCTGTCGCAGCGCAGGCCGTGCTCGTCGGCCTCGCGTTGCTCCTGGTCGATGAACAGGTCGTAGTTGCGGCCGCCCCGGCTGGTGCGCGACCATGCAATCGCCCGGTCGATGGTGGCGCGGCCGTGGTCGGCGGGATCGCCGGGGACGGTCGGCGCGGGCAGCAGCGAGGCCGGGGTGCCGGCTACGGCGCTACGGCGGGAGACGAGGCTGACCAGCCGTTCCCATTCCCGCACGCGATCGACTTCGGCGGGAAAGCGCATGGCCCATGCGCGCAGTTCGCGCTTCCTGACCATGATGCAGGTCGAGCAGCCGACCCGGCTCATGCCCATCGTGTAGAGCGGATTGTGGCGCAGGCCGTGCCGTTCCGAAATCGCGAAGGCATCGGCTGCCGACCAGCGGAAGATCGGCCGGTAGAGCACTTGTCGGGCGCCGGAGGGATAGCGCTTCGACTGGATCGGCGGCTTCTTCGCCCGCGCCGGGCTTTCGTCAGCCCGCTCGCCGATCCAGTCGATGACCGGCACGCCCGCGTCGAGCAGCGGGCGCTTGCGGTGCATCATCGGGATCAGCTTCGTCTCGTCGGTGCAGTAGCGGGTTTTGGTGCCGGGAAACCGGCCGTGCAGCATCGCCATGTCGAGGAACGGGATGCCGGTGGGATGCAGCAGCGCGATCGCGCGGTCGATCAGAGGGTCGGGGACAGGCGGCGAGACCAGGACGGGGCAATCGCACCCGGCGAGCCATTCCGCTCTGGTGAGCAAACCCGCCCGCCATGCGGCGCGGCGCTGGTTGCACGCGCCCTTGTGGCGGGTTCGCCGCTTCTCCTTCGACCATTCCTCGCGCAGCATCCCGCGCTTGCGGGCAGAGGCCGCCTCGTCGGTGAGGCCGGGCACATCGTTCGCCGAGCATATCTCGATCGACAAACCAACGCGCTGCCGGAGCCAGTCGTCGAGATAGGCAATATGATCGAGCGTGATCGGGTTCTCGTGCCCGTTGTCGGCACAGAGGAAGCGCGGGGCGCGGTTGCCGAACGCTGCCAGCCCCTTGCGCTCGATCCGCTCGACCATCAGGCACAGGACGGCCTGGCTGTCCTTGCCGCCCGAGATGCTGCCGAAGTGCTGGACGGCGATCATGGCCGCCCACCGGCAACAGTTGCTCCTACACCCGCGCGGCATTGATAAACGTCACGAAATGGCGTAGTGGTGTAGCGTAGTAGATATGGCGGGTTTTCTGCTGGATATTTGCTCGGACTTGGCGAATTATCCACAACGCGCCGCCGCGTTAGAAAGAATACGAAGTATTCTTTATTGTTAGCATAGTTATAGGGAAGCCGATTCCGCCTTTCGTTCCAATGGGTTACGAGGCGATGCGGTTTTTTATAGGCCGAGTCAGCGGTTTTTAATCGGCCGAGTCCGGCGGTTTTCAATAGGCCGAGTCTCATGGCCTGTTATCCACAAGCGCGGCGCCCAGCCGGCGCATGGCGGCATCGAGCGGATCGACGGGGATCGGCACGAAGGTCAGCCGTTCGCGGCCGAGGGCGCGGTCGATGGTCAGCGCATATCCCGGCAGGGGCTGGCGCCGGACGATGGCGCGCAGCTCGAACGCGAATTGCTTCAATGGCGAGAGCGCGCCGGATTTGAGGTGAAGGTGCTGGACGTCGAAGCTCCAGCCACCTTCCTGCTGGCCGCCATGCTTGCGCACGATCCGGTAGAGCCAGCGTTCCAGCCCTCCGGTCAGATTGAAATAGGCCCGGTCGATGGTGAGCACGAACGTGCGATCGACCACGCCGGCATAGAACCAGTCGGGCAGGATCAGCTCCAGCCCAAGCGGACGCCCGTCGCCGTCCAGCCGCTCCTGCCATTCGTTGATCCACGAGAAGCGATGGCGGCGGCGCTGGTGCTGCTGGCGGATCGAGGTGGCGACCGTCGTCGATTGCAGCCGGTCGAGCGCAGCCTTCAGCCGGTCGTAGTGATCCTTGCCGGTGCCGCGCCCGGTAAAGGTGAGGATTTCGTGGGGGGTGGCGGCCATCAGCCGCGAGGTCGGCTTGCCCGCGTCGCGCGCGGCGACGATCTGGCTCGCCGCCCATATCAGGACATCGGCATCCCAGATGGTCGCCATGCCATGTTCGGGCACGGCCTCGACCGAGATCCATGTGGCGCCCATGCGAAAGTCGATCGGGGTCACACGCCTGCGCTTGGCGAGACTGAAAAACGGCCAGGCCATGAGGTCCTGGGAATCGCGGGGCGCAAGATCGCCGCCGAGCGACGGGAACAGCGTAAGCTGCGCGCGCTCGCTCGAAAGAGAGGCACGGCGGGGCTTCATCGCCGGCTCTGCGCGATGGCCGCATCCCGCCGCGGCATGAGATCGTCCTGACCGGGATCGGACGTGGAATATTTGGTGCCGAGGTCGGCCCAGGCGCGCAGGTCGTCCACGCAATAGACCACCCGTCCGCCGATCCGGCGATAGGCCGGGCCGCTCCCGAAATAGCGGTGCTTCTCAAGGGTGCGGCCGGAGAGGCCGAGGAAGCGCGCCGCCTCGGGGGTCCGCAGGAAGCGCGGGGGAAGGTTGACGGGTGTTCTGGACAAGGGGCGTCTCCTGCGGCGCGGGGTGGCAGGAGGCGATCATGGCGAAGTGCTGACGGCGGGGTGGGGAACGAAGATTCGCAACCTCGCCGATGTGACCACCCCCCCGGGCGCGGACATGCGCCCGGCGCGATCAGCGGATGCGCAACAGCTTGCGGTAGCCGCCTTTCATCATGGCGGTGGCGTCGCGCACGAGGCGGTAGACGAAGGACCGGGAATCCGAGTTCTTGAAGTCGGATGCCGAAAGGTGCGCGGCTTCCTCCCTGTCGAGCGCGATCGCGATTTCGCGGTAGGTTGCCCCGGCGAGCCGCAGATCGAGCGCGCGCAGCATCAGTTCGAGCCGGGATACCCGGATTGCAGTGAGCGGCCAGCCGCGCGGCAACGGGCCAGTCCGCCTGCCCGCAATGAGCCGGTGGAAACGCAGCAGGCTGGCGATGCGGGTGACGAAATCCTTGTCGAGCGGGACGATCGCGGCGAGCGGCCGGCCGGGCGTCGGATCACGCAGCCACAGCCGATGTTCGCCGGCCGCATCCGCGACGACGACATGACGGCCATCGATCCCGGCCCGGTCGGCGAGCAGCGCGCCGAGCGTCAGCGGATCGACCGCCTTTGCGCCGTCATATCCTTCCGGCGCGGCATCGAGGATCACGGTGACGGCGGTCAGTTCGGGCCGCCAGAAGACCGTGCCCGACAGGTCATCCGCCCTGTAGGCGAAAGGATAACCCCCATTTACGGGCTAGCGCGGATCGCGCGCCCGTCGTGGGATTCTGCCCGAGGCTCTCGTGGGCGGCGCGATACTGGCGATTGCGTTGCAGGAACGCGGCGGCGAACTCCGACCGGCCGGGCGTGTCTGGTTTCGGCCCGGAGCGTCGGGCCTGTGACGGCGGTTTTGTCATGGGCATCCTCCCGGTCGCGTCCGGCGCGACTTCTGGAACCTTGAGGATGCAAGGCCGGAGTTTTTGCCGACAGCGCGAAGAACGCGCCGATGCATGCCGGAGCCGCACGGTGAAATAAGTCGATTTTGCTCAGCGCGTTAACGTTATCTGGTGGCGCGCGGGCCGAGCAGATATGCATAGCCGACTTCGGTCATCCACCGCGCGCGGGCGAGATGGCTGGCGTGCATCGCCTTCGCCCGATCCGGTTCGGCGGCGGGGACGATACCGAAGATTTGCGCTGCCGCCTCGGACCAGGGGACACCTTCATCGTCGGCGTCTAGCAGCCGGATATAGTCGGCAAGGTGGTTCTCGTCATAGGCAGTAAGCTGCGGCGCATCAGGCGCGCGATCCGCGAATTGGCTGCTACTCATGGCGCCCCCCATCATGTTGCCCGTTAACTGTTTTACCGCGAATTACGGCGCCGGATACGCGCGTGTCACGCATCATCAGATGCATCTTCTGCCAGCCGGGACTGCGGGTTCCCGTCGATACACCTTATATGGGATAAACCGGATGAGTTGTATCGTCCAGCTTTGCGGCCATGGACATGCGCCGCCTCGTAGGATTGAACTTTGTCAGGCTCAGAAAGGACAAAGGCTTGACCCAGGAGCGCCTGGCCGAAATGTCCGGCTTTACCCAACAGTATATCAGTGATCTGGAAAGAGGACGCCGCAATCCATCTGTTGTGACCTTGTTCCATCTGGCTTCGGCCCTGAACGTCACCCCTGCCGATCTTGTTGCTGAAATCGAGCCGCCCGCGGCCGAGTAGCTTCACAGACGTTGAGCACGAGCCGGGCCATGCCCGGCGACCGCGAAAAATCCGGCCGCATGGACCTGCGGGACATGCGGCCGGATTTCGCGGCTGCGCTGATCGCACATGGCGTGGGAGTGGCGGCCTGCGGCGAACCGTGACTTTCGATCGGTGCCGTCGCCAGCCATGCCCGCCCCCTGTGAGCCGGGCATGGCCTGGGGATGGCTTCATTCAAGCCAGAATTGCGTCGGACTGATTGCGTAAAGACGCCTGCTATCGTCGCCCGGACGAATCCAGTATTCGTAGGTCGTCCATCCCGGTTCGATCCCGTGTCGCCGCGCCCCTTCGATGGTCTCGCCGGTATGTCCAGTGCGATAGTAAGTCACCCCTTCCGGCGTGGTGATGGTCTTGGGCATCCGCTCGGGGCGGAAGGTTCTGATGATATCCGTCATGATCTTGCCTCCGGCTTGTGGGGAGAGATGGGCGACCTATGCGGCCGCCCGGTGATGGCGCTGCGAGGCAAGCCGCCTGCGCGCGGTGTGATAGTGGCCGTTGTCCAGTTCGATGCCGGTCCAGTCGCGGCCTAGCTGCTGCGCTGCCGCCAGGGTTGAACCGCTGCCGCTGAACGGGTCCAGCACAAGGTCGCCCGGCTGCGTGAACGCCTCGATCAACGGCACCAGCGCCTCAATCGGCTTCTGGGTGGGGTGCAGACGGTTGCCGGTATAGGGGAAGTCCAGCACATCGGGGATAGGCCGCGCCGGACGGATGGGATTGCCCTTAGCCAGCAAATAAGCCTGTTCATGTTCATAGCGAAGGAAACGGGCCGATGATGCATAACGCTTGCGAAAAACAAGGTGTCCGACAACACGGAAGCCCGCCGCCTTCCATGCGTCCATGAAAAGGTCGATCTTGTTCCAGCCATAGAAAGAGACGCAAAAGCCTCCGTCCTTCAAGACGCGGTGCATCTCGGCAAAGGCCGGGCGGAGCCAGCGGCCGTTATCGTCGTTCGCCACCTTGCGGCCCTGGCGGTCCCGGTAGCGGGTCACATAGGGCGGATCGGTCAGGATGAAATCCACCGTGCCGTCATCAAAGCTGCGCATCACGTCGATGCAATCGCCGTTGAAGATCACATTGCGGGGAGCCTGTGCATTGCTGGTCATGTCTCAAATCCTCTGGGTCTGAAGTTCAGCGAAGCGGAACGCCGCGCCTGAACTTCTGCCCGTCGGCGAGACCAGGGTAGCAACTGGCAAGGGCGGCCGGGGTGGAGGGGAATCACCCGCCTGCACAAGGCTTGCCGCGGAAGGTGGGGATACCGCCCCGGACGGTTCCACTTCCCTTGACCGGCGCGAGGACGGAGTCCTTAGCAACGATCGCGCCGCCCTGGCGGCGCAGGACGACACGCCGGCCATGCCGGCACACTCAATGTTCAGAAGATGAATTTCAGGCTGCGAGGCGTGCGACTGGCGTGCTGATAGTCCGCGCCGACAGGATGCGCAGCGACTTCACCGCGCAATCGAGCGAACTGGCCAGTCCGCTTTTACCCGATGAAAAGCCGGTGCCCTCGAACAGACCGATCAGACGATGCTCGTCTTCGGAGAGATGCGTGCCCTTACCGACGGCGATCCGCCTGCCGGATACCGCTTCGGCCAGAGTCAGGAAGCTGTCGAACACGGGCGCCAGCATATCGTGACCATCGCGGGACAACAGCGAGAACAGACCGGGTTGGACCGGCTGCCGATTGTCCCACGCTTCCCGCCAGCAACGCGCCGCGGCGATCAGCATCGCGGGCACGATGCCCGCATCATGCGATGGCGGCAAGAAATGGCGGGTCATCGTCGGTCCTTTCGGTTTTGCCCCTCGCTCTCTTTTTGAGAATTGTTCGCAGCGGTAGCGGCAACTCATGACTGGCACAAGACAGCGCGGCTGATTGTATCGCCCCTGGCGCCCGACCGGGCGTCCGAAGGAAGCGCCCCGCCATTGCTGGCGGGGCATGGCGCTGGTCAGCGGGACCAGAGCAGGATGTATTCGCCGGGGTGCTCGTTGCTCTCGACCAGGCTTGCGTAGAGCGGCGCAGGGAAACAGGGATCGTCGATCTTGACCGAAAGGTAGTCGCGCTCGTTGCGGCTGGTCTTGATCCAGGCGGCGCCGACCTCGACCTCGATGTGATCCGCGTTGGCGAAGGTCAGCCGGTAGTCGGGCGCCCGGTCGCTATCCTTCTCCACGGGCACGAACCTCGCGCGGGTGTTGAGTGTGAGGGTGGCGACCTTGCCCTCGATGACGCCGTCCTTGCCCCTGGTGAAAGTGCCGATGGTGCTCATGATGATACTCCGTTCGCTTGTCCGGGCCGCGCCCATCGCGGCCTCGTGGCGATCGGGGATCGGGGACGTTCGGCAGCGCACCGCTGCCCGGAGTTCCGGGCTTGCGGCCCGTGGACGGCCAAAGGACCACTTTTTTGTTTCGCGCTGCAAAGCCGAAGGCGGCGGAAAAAAGTGGTCCGGCGCCGTTGCGCCGACAGGCGGACCCGATCAGATCCAGCCATGAGGAAGGCCGTGAGGGTCGGCCAGGCAGGCAGGACAGAGGACAATGATGCGCCCGGCGTTTCATCGCAGGGCGAGACGGGTCGGTAGCAATGGTCGGTTACGCCCTCAATGTCACCGTGACGGAATCAGCGCGGGGAGAACAGCTCGAAGAACAGGCGCTCGGCCTCGGCCATGCCTTCATCGGTCAGCCAGACGGACTTCGCCTTGCGCACCGGATCGGAAATTAGCCCGCGTTCATGCAGCCGATTCATCGCGCTCCAGTCGAAACCCTTCCAGGCCGTGCCGGTGGCGTCGAGATTGAGCCACAACAGAGCAAGCACCGCCTCGTCGATTCTGCCGGTATCGATCTCTGTCCGCGAATCCATGGACCGAAGGATAGCAAACCGGGAGATATGGCGCATCCGCGATCCCGCCGTCAGCACGTATCTCTGCTACGCTTCGCTTCGCTATTTCCGCCTCGCGCCGCCGTGCGCCGAATCCCACCACCGCCGCCATGGTCCGGCAGACGTTTGTGAAATGGCGATTTTGCTGGATTCCCGCGGGACGTGCGGCAGCTTGGGTGCATGGTACTCTCTCGAAAACGCCGCCGTCGCGCTCCCCGAGGCTGGTCGCAAGGGCTGGAAGACCTGCACGATTACTACATGCAGCCGCCGCCGACGCGCGCGTCAAAGCGCGGCAACACCGCCAACGCGCCGATCATCGTCACCGACGACTGGCCCGAGCAGGTTCCCATCGGCGATGCCGAACTGCGCGTCATCGAAGGCGGCTTGCGCGAGGAACTGGACGCGCTGTTCGGGACGCTGCCGTGATGCAAATCGGGTCTCGCGTCCTGCGTCTTTGCGCTCGGGTGATACGGCCGGCAAACCCTGGTGATATTGACCGGCACGGTATTATGCCGTACATCTTTCTCCAAAGGAGATCAGCTATGTCGGCCCTTCAAAAACGCCGGAAACCGGAGCGCGAGATGAAGCGCGAACGGATCGAACTGCGCGTCAGCGCATCGGCCAAAGACCTGATTCAGCAGGCGACGGCCGTCACCGGCCTGACGGCAGGAGACCTCGCCTATGAAGGCGCGCGTCGCGTGCTCGACGAGCATCAACGCCTGGTGCTGTCCGGCGCGGATCGGGATGCCTTCTTCGAGGCGCTGATGAATCCGCCGGAGCCGTCCGAGCGGCTGATCGCCGCCATGCGCCGTCATCGCGATCTTGTGGGCTGACGATTGGCGATCGTCTTCGAAGCCCTCGGCAAGCACCATGATCGGTCGCGCTTCTCTTGCGGGCAGGCCGATCTGGATGGCTGGTTCCGGCGACGCGCCGGTCAGGATGACCGCCGTCACGTCGCGCGCGTCTTCGTCGCCACGGATTCGGAGATGGGCATTGTCGGTTTTTACAGCCTGAGCGCCTTCAAGCTGGAGCTGGGCGAGCTTCCTGACGAAATCGCCCGCAAGCTGCCGCGCTATGAAAGTGGTTATCCAGCGGCGCTGATCGGACGCCTTGCGCGGGACGTTCGGATGCGCGGCAAGGGCTTCGGTGAAGTCCTGGCGGTGGATGCGATCCGGCGCATTCTCGGCGCCGCCGAGACGCTGGCGGTGCTGGCCATTGTCGTCGATGCCAAGGATGAACGCGCGGCGGCCTTTTACGAGGGACTTGGCTTTACGCCTTTCCCGCGGCAGCCGAACCGGCTGTTCCTGCTGGCGTCGTCGGCGGTGCGGGGACTGGAGAAGATGTAATCGCGGTCGTGGGCCGCTGGTTGATGAAAGGATGTTGTCATGGCGACTGTCGCTCACGCCGAAACCGAAACGCCGCCGCTCGTGGCCACGGCCCGCGCCGCGCTCTACCTGCGCGTTTCCACCCCACGTCAGGCGGAGCATGATCTGTCGATTCCCGACCAGCGCCGCCAGCTTGAGGGCTATTGCCTCTCGAAAGGCTGGGAGGTCGCGGCCGAGTTCGTCGAGCCGGGCAACACGGCTACCGACGATCGTCGCCCATCGTTCCAGGCGATGATCGACGCGGCGATGGAAAAGCCTCCCGCGTTCGACGTGATCGTCGTCCATAGCTTCTCGCGCTTCTTCCGCGACCAGTTCCAGTTCGAGTTCTACGTCCGCAAGCTGGCGAAGAATGGTGTGCAGCTTGTCTCGATCACGCAGGTTCTCGGCGATGATCCGGCGAGCGAGATGATGCGCAGGATCATGACGCTGTTCGACGAATATCAGTCGAAGGAAACCGCCAAGCATACGCTGCGCGCGATGAACGAGAATGCGAGGCAGGGTTTCTGGAACGGCGCCCGCCCGCCGATCGGCTACCGCGTGGTCGAAGCCGAGAGGCGCGGCGCGAAGATCAAGAAGAAGCTGGAAATCGACCCGATCCATGCCGAGACCGTGCGCCGGATTTTCCGTCTGGCGCTGGAAGGCGTCGATGGACGCGGGCCGATCGGGGTCATGGCGATCGCCTGCTGGCTCAATGAGAACAATATCCGCACCCGCTATGGCGGGCGCTGGGGCAAGGGCATGGTGCATCAGGTGCTCACCCGGACGACTTATATCGGCCAGCACCGCTTCAATACCTATGATGCAAAGAAAGGGCGTCGGAAGCCCGAGGCCGAGCACGCGATCATGGAGACGCCGCCGATCGTCACGGTGGCAGAGTTCGAGGCCGTGCAGCGCTCCTTGAAGGCGCGCAGCCCGAAGATGATGCCGCCGCGTGCAGTGGGCGGCACGACGCTATTGACGGGCATCTGCTTCTGCGCGTGCTGCGGGGCCGCGATGACATTGCGCACCGGCACCAGCCGGAGCGGGCTGGAATATCGCTATTACACCTGCGCCACCAAGGCCACGAAAGGGAAGACCGGATGCCCAGGCGTGTCTCTCCCGATGGACCAGTTGAACGAGGCGGTGATCGAGCATCTCGAAAAGCGCCTGCTCGATCCTGCGCGGCTTGAGGTGTTGATGGACCAGCTTATCGCGCGGCGGGAGGAATGGGTGACCGAACGCCGCCAGCACGTCGCCGAGATGGAACGGCGGGCGACCGAGGCCGAAACCAAACTCTCCCGGCTCTACGAGGCGATCGAGAATGGACTGGTCGATATGGGCGATCCGTCGCTCAAGGGGCGCATCGCGGAACTGACCGCCATCCGCGACCAGGCGAGAGGCGATGCCGAGCGCGCGGTCGCGCACATCGAGCGGATCAGCCCGGAGATCACGGTCGAAAGCCTTCATGCCTTCGCGTTGGCTGCGAAGCGGAAGCTCCGGTATGATGATGGTTCCTATGCCCGAAATCATGTGCGGGCCGTGGCTCAGCGTGTCGAAGTCCATAGCAAGACGGACGTGCGAATCCTTGGCACCCGCACCGAATTGCTGCGGACCCTCACCGCCGCCTCTGGCGTAGAGGCGGCGGTGCTAGGGACTCGCGGTTTTGGACCGAAATGGTGCCCAGAAGAGGACTCGAACCTCCACGACCTTGCGATCGCCAGCACCTGAAGCTGGTGCGTCTACCAATTCCGCCATCTGGGCACGGGGTAGGAGCGCGCAGTTAGCCGCTGGCCGGGGGGCTGTCAATTGCATGAGGCGCATAATTTTTCTGACTGGGTGCGCCGAACCTATTAAAGGATGAGCAAAGCTTTCTCTCGCCATGCAGGAGGATCGGTCCTGAATATCGCTCAACCATCACCGCCCGCTTTTCATCCGCGTCCGGACGGGTCGAAGCTGGCCTATCGTCATCACGCGGGCGCTGGCCCGACGATCGTCTTCCTGCCCGGCTATATGTCGGACATGGAAGGCGGCAAGGCCGTGGCGCTCGACCGATGGGCGGCGGAGCAGGGGCGCGCCATGCTGCGGCTCGACTATGCGGGCAATGGCGCGAGCGAAGGCGCGTTCGAGGATGGCACGCTCGCCAGTTGGCGGGACGATGCCCTGCTGCTGATTGATGCCCTGACACAGGGACCGCTGCTGCTGGTGGGGTCGTCCATGGGCGGCTGGCTGGCACTGCTGATTGCGCTGGCGCGAGCCGATCGCGTGGCGGGCGTCGTCGGCATCGCCGCCGCGCCGGACTTCACCGAATGGGGCTTTTCGCAGGCCGACAAGGCGAAACTGGCCGCCGAAGGCCGCCTCGCCGAGCCGACGCCCTATGGCGACCAGCCCATTGTGACGACGCGGGCCTTTTGGGAATCGGGGCAGGCGTTGAAACTGCTGGAGAGCGAGATCGCGCTCGATTGTCCGATCCGGCTGCTTCAGGGACAGGCCGACCCCGATGTACCGTGGGAGACGGCACTGAGCATCGCCCGGCAGGTGCGTTCATCCGATGTGCAGATGCTGCTGGTTAAGGACGGCGACCACCGCCTTTCGCGCGATGGCGACATCGCCCTGTTGATCGCCACGGTCGACAGCCTGCTGGACGGAATCTGATGCCTTTCCTTCTCCCCCTCCTCCTGCTGATGCCGCAAGCCTATGATCCGGAGATCGAGGCGGTGATGAACCGCAAGCGCAAGGAGGCCGTCGAGGCCCGCGCCGCCGCCGCGCAGGCGGCTTCCCCTCCCCCGGCGGCGCAAGCGACGCAGGACGGCCTGATCCCGGTCCCGCCCAAATATGCCGCCCCTTTCGAGGCCTGCATCGACGCCGCTCTGGACGCGCCCGAAAAGGGCGTGGCCTTTGCGGAGAAATGGCGGATCCAAGGGGGCAGCTTCTATGCGCGGCACTGCATGGGCTTTGCCTATGCCCGGGCGGAGCGATGGGCGCCCGCCATCGTCGCGCTGGAGCAGGCGGCCGAGGAAGCCGAACGCACCGGCGAGATGGCGCAGAGCGCGCGGCTCTGGGCGCAGGCGGGCAATGCCGCGCTGGCGGGCGGCGACGCGACCAAGGCGAAGGCCGATTTCGACGCGGCGCTGGCGCGCGGAATGCCCGATGGTTTCGAAAAGGGCGAGGCCTATCTGGACCGCGCCCGCGCGCTGGTGGCGCTGAAGGACAATGACGGCGCGCGGGAATCGCTCGACATCGCGTTGGTGCAGGCCGCGAAGGACCCGCTCGCCTGGCTCCTGTCCGCCACGCTGGCGCGGCGCATGGGGGAGATGCCTCTGGCGCAGGCGCATATCGCCCGGGCCGTGCAATTATCGCCCGATGACGCCTCGGTCGCGCTGGAGGAAGGCAATATCGCGATCCTCACCGACCATGGCGACATCGCCCGATCCGCATGGCAGCGGGCGGTGAAACTGGCCCCCGAAACACCCGCGGGCAAGGCGGCGGCTGACAATCTCACCCGCCTGCCGCCCGTGCCCTGACGGTTCAGCGCCCGACGGTTCAGTTCAGGTAGAAATCGACGGTCGTGACGACGCGCACCTTTTTGTAAGGCGTGTCGCTCGATCCGTCCGCTTCGCCATCGCGCGGTTCGATGGAGAAATAGCCCTGCGTGGCGCTCTTGATGCCGCCCACGCTGGCGCCGCTGTCGCGCGCGAACTGTTCGGCGGCGGCGCGGGCGTCCTTGGTGGCGGCGGCGACCATCTGGGGCTTCACGTCATTCAGCCTGGTGAAGCTGTAGCGCATCCCCGATCCTTCCTGCAGCGTCACGCCGCGCCGGACCAGATCGAATTGCTGCGCCACGGCCCGTTGCGCGCGGGCGATATCCGTCGTCCGCAACAACATGCGCTGAGTGATCGTGATATTGTTGACGCCATTGTTGATATATTGGTTCACGCCCGCGCCGACCGGCGTCAGCGCGTCCGCCTTGAACCCGAGGCTCTCGAAATAGGCCTTCAGTTCCCTGGTATTATTGTCGATTTCCGCCCGCACCGTGGACAGGTCGAAGCCATTGGCCGAATAGCTGATCGACCATGTCGCCAGATTGGCGGTCACGTCCTTTTCCGCCAGGCCCCGCACCGTGACGGAGCGGTCCGCCGCCTTCGCGCGCTTCAGCCCGTCGCCGAGCAGATAGCCGCCGCTCACCACGCCCAGCGCCAGCAGCCCCGCGCAGCCCAGCAAAACCTTGTCCCGCATTTCCAGCGCCATGCCGATCCTCCCTCTTCCTTCACGGATCAACCCATCCTATCTTGGAAAGGTTCCTATAGAGCTTGAGATGAACCGTTGCTTGCTGGCGACGAATGGAGTTTCCCTTGCCCAAATATCTGCACACGATGATCCGCGTGACCGACATCGACAGGACGGTCGCCTTCTTCAACCTGCTGGGGCTGGAGGAGCAGAAGCGGTTCGACGATGAAAAAGGACGCTACACGCTGGTCTTCCTCGCCGCGCCGGGGGATGAGGAGGCGCAGGTCGAACTCACCTGGAACTGGCCGGCGCAGGACGGCAGCGCGCCGGAGGATTATACGAGCGGGCGCAATTTCGGCCATCTCGCTTATCGGGTCGAGAATATCTACGACACCTGCCAGCGGCTGATGGATGCCGGCGTCACCATCAACCGCCCGCCCCGCGACGGGCACATGGCCTTCATCCGCACACCCGACAACATCTCCATCGAACTATTGCAGGATGGCCGTCTGGAACCGGCCGAACCCTGGGTCTCGATGCCCAATAGCGGGGTCTGGTAAGCCATGCTGGAGGTCGTCCGCGTCCCCGTCCTTTCCGACAATTATGTCTGGCTGATCCACGATTCCGTCAGCGCAGAGACGGTCGCCGTCGACCCGGCCGTGGCGGAGCCGGTATTGCAGGCGGCGGCGGCGCGCGGCTGGACCATCGGCCAGATCTGGAACACCCACTGGCATGGCGATCATGTCGGCGGCAATGCGGGGATCAAGGCGGCGGCCAAGGCGTGGGGAGGCTGCACCATCACCGGCCCGGCGGCGGAGGCGGCCAGGATCGGCTCGCTCGACCGGACAGTGCGGGAAGGAGCCAGCGTCGGCATCGGCGATCATGTCGCGCGCGTGATGGAAGTCCCGGCGCATACGGCGGGTCATATCGCCTATCATCTGCCAGATGACGGCATGATCTTCGTCGGCGACACGCTCTTCGCCATGGGCTGCGGCCGCCTGTTCGAAGGGACGCCCGCGCAGATGTTCGCCAATATGCAACGCTTCGCCGCCCTGCCGGACGACACGACCGTTTATTGCGCGCACGAATATACCCAGTCCAATGGCCGTTTCGCCCTGACCGTCGAGCCGGACAACATGGCTCTGCGGGAACGGATGGAAGCCGTCGACACGGCCAGGGCACGGGACGAAGCGACCGTTCCCACCACCATAGGGCTGGAGCGCGACACGAACATCTTCATGCGCGCCCGCAACGTGGCGGAATTGGCGCAGCGGCGCGCGGCTAAGGATGCCGGATGACGGTTTTTGGCTTATCCTGCCGTCTTGAGGACAAGACATAGGAGAGTCGTCATGCGTCCCTGGATCATGCTTGCGCCCTTGCTGCTGGCGGGCTGCGCCGGAAGCTATGAAGCGCCCCGGCTGACGGAAAAGCAGACGGTGGAACTGGAAAAGGCGCTGGCCGGAAAAGTGCCCGGCGAAAAGGTGAGTTGCATCAACATGCGGCCGCAGAACAGCTTTCGCGCCATCAGCGGCAATGTGCTTCTTTACAGGATGAGCGGCAACCTGATCTACAAGAATGAGCTGATCGGCGGTTGTCCCGGCCTTGCGCGCGGGGACACGATGATCATCCGCCCCTTCGGATCGCAATATTGCCGGGGCGACATCGCCACCAGCGCGGACCTCACAACCGGCATGACGACAGGAAGCTGCGCGCTGGGCGACTTCACGCCCTATCGCACACCGGGGAAATAGGGTTTGGGGAGGCGGAGACAATGCCTGCTCCATGGCCCGGCCTCGCCTCCCTCACACCTTGTAAAGCGCGTCCACCCGGTCCTGATAACGCTTGCGGATGACATGCCGCCTGATCTTCATCGAGGGGGTCATTTCTTCATTCTCGATGGAGAAAGGCTCGTCCGCCAGAATGAACCGCCGCACCCGCTCAATGACGGACAGATCCCTGTTCACCCGGTCCACCGCTGCCCGCAGCGCCGCCAGATAGGCCGGATCGCTCTCTATCCCCTCTACGTCCCTGCCCTGCGCCGCCGCCCATTCGCGGGTCCATTCGGCGTCCGGCACGATCAGGCCCACCAGATGCGGCCGCCGGTCGCCCGACACCATCGCCTGCCCGATCTCCGGCTGAAGCGTCAGCATCCCTTCGACTTTCTGGGGCGAGACATTGTCGCCCTTGTCATTGACGATCAGGTCCTTCTTGCGGTCGGTGATGCGGATGCGTCCGCGCTCGTCGATCTCGCCAATGTCGCCGGTATGCAGCCAGCCGTCCTTCAGCGCCTTTTCCGTCTCGGCCGGATTGCGCCAATAGCCATGCATCACCAGTTCGCCCCGCACCAGGATTTCGCCATCTTCGGCGATCCGCACCTCCACATTGTCGAGCGGCGGCCCCACCATATCCATGGCGATGCCTGCCGAGGGCCGGTTGCAGCTAATGACCGGCCCCGCCTCGGTCTGGCCATAGCCTTGCAGCAGCGTCAGCCCCATCGCGTCAAAGAACAGCCCCACATCGGGGTTGAGCGGCGCGCCGCCCGACACCAGCGCCTTCATCCGCCCGCCAAAGCGTTTCGACACCTTGGGCTTGAGGGTGCGCGACAGCAGCGCCTTCATCGGCAGATCCAGCACGGACGATCCGCCGCCCTGCTCCTTCGCCGCGATCCGCAAAGCCTGCCGCAACAGGAAGTTCGGGAATTTCCCCTGCTTTTCGATGGATTTGATGATGCGCGCGCGCAGCACCTCGAACAGGCGAGGTACCACGACCATGATGGTGGGCCGCGTCTCCTCGATATTGGAGGCGAGCTTTTCCAGCCCTTCCGAATAATAGATCTGCGCCGCCAGCATGATCGGCAGGAACTGCCCGCCGCTATGCTCATAAGCGTGGGACAAAGGCAGGAAGGACAGGAAAACCTCGTCGTCCCAGCCGAAATCCTCCGCCACCAGCCTGGCCGCGCCCTCGATATTGCAGAGGATCGAGCCGTGATGCTGCATCACCCCGCGCGGCGCGCCGCCGGTGCCGCTGGTGTAGATGATGCAGGCCAGTTCGTCGCGCGCCGCCGTCTGCTCCAGCGCGCAGGCCTCCAGATCGGTGGGATGCCCGGCGATGAGGTCGTTCCAGAGATGGCAGGCGACTTCGCCCTGGCCGCCGCGTATCGGCTCCATGCCGACGACGAAGCGCACCTGCGAGCGCAGCACGGCGGGCATCAGCGTCGCGGCGAGTTTCGCGGTGGACACGATCACCGCCTGTGCGCCGCTGTCGGTCAGGATATGCTGATGGTCGCGCGTGGTGTTGGTGGTGTAGGTCGGCACGGTGACGCCGCCCGCCGCCATGATGGCAAGGTCTGCGATGCAGAACTCCGGCCGGTTCTCGCTCACCAGCATCACCGGGTCACCCGGCTTCAGCCCCTGCGCCCGCAGCGCGCTCGCCAGCGCCGCCACGTCACAGGCGACGTCGGTCCAACTCATGGAACGCCACGCGCCATCCTTCTTGCGCCACAGAAAGGGCGCGTCGCCCATAGCCGTGGCGCGCGCGAAGAACATCGTCACCAGATTGGGGAAACGTTCAATTGCCCGCAAAGGCCCACCTCCTGCTATTCGACCGTCCGCCGCACGCCCGTCGGCGCAGCTATAACCGCGCTCCGCCGTAACGGCCATGCTCTTTTCAGTCGAACAGGCCGTCCTGCGCTCCGGCCGGCGGGTTGAGGCCCAGATGCTTCCACCCCGGCCCGTTGAGACAACGCCCCCGCGCCGTGCGGGCGAT
Organism: Sphingobium faniae; assembly: GCA_900100475.1. Lineage (GTDB taxonomy): Bacteria > Pseudomonadota > Alphaproteobacteria > Sphingomonadales > Sphingomonadaceae > Sphingobium > Sphingobium faniae. The sequence continues at coordinate 63,570 of FMTU01000008.1, forward strand.
GAGGCCCAACTGGATCAGATAAGGCTCGATCACTTCCTCGATGGTGTCGCGCGGTTCGGAAAGGCCCGCCGCCAGCGTCTCCACGCCCACCGGCCCGCCGCGATAAATGTCGGCGATCATCATCAGATACCGCCGGTCCATGAGGTCGAGGCCCAGATGATCCACCTCCAGCCGGCTGAGCGCCGCATCGGCGGCCTTGGCATCGACCGCCGCCACGCCCGCGACATGGGCGAAGTCGCGCACCCGCCGCAGCAGCCGTCCGGCAATGCGCGGCGTCCCGCGCGAGCGCCGCGCGATCTCCGCCGCGCCGTCGGAGGTGATGCCAAGGTCCAGCAGCCGCGCGGCGCGCCGCACCACCAGTTCCAGTTCCTCGACGGTGTAGAATTGCAGCCGCACCGGGATGCCGAAGCGGTCGCGCAGCGGCGTCGTCAGCAGTCCCTGTCGCGTCGTCGCGCCGACCAGCGTGAAATGCGGCAGGTCGATCCGCACCGAGCGCGCGGACGGCCCCTCGCCGATCATCAGGTCCAGAGCGCGATCCTCCATCGCGGGATAGAGTACTTCCTCGACGGCGGGATTGAGGCGGTGGATCTCATCCACGAACAGCACATCGCCCTCGTCCAGATTGGTGAGCAACGCGGCCAGATCGCCCGACTTGGCGATCACCGGACCGGAGGTCGCGCGAAAACCCACGCCCATCTCCTTCGCCACGATCTGCGCCAGCGTCGTCTTGCCAAGGCCGGGCGGGCCAAAGAACAGCACATGATCCAGCGCCTCGCCACGCCCCTTGGCCGCCTCGATGAAGATGCGCAGATTTTCGCGCGCCGCCTGCTGGCCGATAAATTCGGCGAGCGATTTGGGCCGCAACGCCGCGTCCACATCCTCGGCGCGGCGGGCGGGCGCGATCAGACGATCCTCGTCGCTCATTTCGCCGCTTTCCGCAGGGCGAGGCGCACCAGGGCATCAAGCGTCGCGCCCTCGCCCAGTTCCTCTTCCGCCGCCGCCACCGCCGCGCTGGCTTCGACGGGCCTGAAGCCGAGATTCTGGAGCGCCGACAGGGCATCCGCGCCATGGCCGCCGCCAGCCGGGAGCGCGGCGATGCCCCCGCCCGCAGCGCCGGTCGCCGCCGGGGCCACGCCGATCTTGTCCTTGAGTTCATTGACGATCCGCAGCGCCAGCTTGGGACCGACGCCATTGGCCCGCGCCACCATCGCCTTGTCGCCCGCCGCCACCGCGCGATGCAGTTCCAGCGGCTCCAGCACCGACAGGATCGCCAGCGCCACCCGCGATCCCACGCCCTGCACGCCGGTCAGCAGGCGAAACCAGTCGCGTTCCTCTCCCCGCGCAAAGCCGATCAGGCGGATCGAATCCGCCGACACCAGCATTTCGGTGTGGACCGTCACCGCCTCGCCCACCGGCCCCAGCGCCGCCAGCGTGCGCGACGACGCGCCCACCAGATAGCCCACGCCGCCCACGTCGATGATAGCGTGGTCGATGCCGGTGCTGTCCAGCCGCCCTTTCAGTTTCGCGATCATGCCCGCCGCCCTTTGGTCATGATCTGTTCCTTACAGCCAAATGCGCGTCGCGCCACCCCCTCATTCTCTTCGCGTCCTCTTGCGCGCCATGCATTTTGCGCCTTCCATGCCCGGCATGAAGCGATTCTCTCCCTTCCCGTGGCGCTATGGCATGTTCCTGGCGCTGCTCATCAGCATCGCGCCGCTCACGCTGATCCTGCCATGGCATGAGGCGATCATGACGGGGTTCGCCTGCGCCGCGCTGGCCTTCCTGCTTTCCACCATCCCGCTGCTGGACGCGGACCCGCAGGCCATGCGCCGCAACGCCGCCGCGAACGACGCCAACCGGGAATTGATGCTGGTCCTCACCGGGATCGTCAGCGCCGTCATATTGCTGGCGGTGGGCGTGGCGATCGGGCAGAAGGGCGGGCCTGATCGGGCCGTCATTGCGCTTGTGCTGGCGACGCTGGGGCTGGCCTGGCTCTTTTCCAATCATGTCTATGCGTTGCATTATGCCCATATCTTCTACCTCGCCAATGAAGAGAGGAAGGACAAGCGCGGCATGGATTTCCCGGCCACGAACGAACCGGGCTATTGGGATTTCATCTATTTTTCCTACACGCTGGGCATGACGTTCCAGACATCGGACATATCCGTCGAAAGCAGCGAGGTCCGGCGCATCGTCATTTTCCACTGCCTCGCCGCCTTCGTCTTCAATCTGGGCATATTGGCTTTCACGATCAACGTGCTGGGTGGATAGGGCGGGCCGCCTTCACGGCTTGCTTACCATTTTCCTTTAGGAGCGGCGGCATGAGGAAATCCGCCGATCCCCGCCCGCAATCCGCCGTCAGCCATGGAGTGGGCCTGGCCGGTCTGGCGGGCCTTTGCCTCTGGGCGCTGGTGGCGCGGCATTATGGCATGGACGGTCCCCATGCGGGCCTCGCCGCCGTGGCCGCCTGCGGGGCGCCGATGGTGCTGTGGTCGCTGATCGTGGACAAGGTGCATCGCAACGCATCGACCGGCATCGACTGGAAAGGCGCGCCTCGGCCATGGAAAGACGTGCGCGACATCAGCCTCGTCAAGATCGCGGGACTGTGGGCGACCTGGCTCGCCATCGCGATCTTCTATTGCGTGGCGCGCTGGTATTGGGACGGCAATTACCGCTTTTCGATGGAGTTGTTCATGGCCGCCGCGCCATGGCTGCTGGCCTTGTCTATCCCTTATGTCCTCTGGCTCGACCGGCGGCTGATCGAGCCGCGCGACGCCGGTTACGCCTTCGGTCAATGGGTAATCGGGGGAGCCGCCGGCGCGCCCGACATGCGCGAGGTCGCCAATCATGCGCGGGCATGGGCGGTGAAGGGCTTCTTCCTCGCCTTCATGATCTCCATCGTGCCGGGCAATTTCGCCAGCGTCGTGCAGTGGCGGATCGACGAAGCCTTTTCCCATCCCGTCGCGCTGGCCGCTTTCCTGATCGCGGTCATGTTCATGATCGACGTGTGCATGGCGACGGTCGGCTATATGCTGACGATGAAACCGCTCGATTCCCACATCCGCACCGCCAATCCCCATCTGGCGGGCTGGGTGGCGGCGCTGATCTGCTATCCGCCCTTCGTATTGATGGGGAATGGCGGCCCGCTCGATTATCATGCGGGCGGCGCGGAATGGAATGTCTGGACGGAAGGGCTTCCAGCGCTGCAATGGATATTGGGCGGCTGGCTGGTGCTGCTGACCGGCATCTATGCCTGGGCGACGGTGGCGTTCGGCATCCGTTTTTCCAACCTCACCCATCGCGGCATATTGACCCACGGACCCTATCGCTGGACCCGCCATCCGGCCTATCTGTCGAAGAATCTCTTCTGGTGGTTCTCCGCGCTGCCGTTCCTCGCGCTGTCGGGCAGCCTGACCGATATCGTTCGCAACTGCGCGCTGCTGGCGGCGACCAACGCGGTCTATTTCTGGCGCGCCAGGACAGAGGAAAAGCATCTTTCCGCCGATCCCGACTATCGCGCCTATAGCGAATGGATGGAACGCAACGCGCCCGTGCCCCGCTTCTTCGCATGGCTCACGGGACGGAAAAGGCCGGTCGAAGGCGGCCTTCAACCGGCGGAATAGGTGTCAGAAGCTCTCTTCGGCATAGATGCGGCTGATGTCGCCGCCCCATTCGCCATGATAGCGTTCCAGCAGCCGCTCGGCATGAGTCTGCCCTGACGCCACGATCTCATCGAGCGCGGAGAGATAGCCCGTCTCATTATCGCCCGCTGCGTTGAGCCGCCCGCGCGCCGCCAGCCCGCCCCGCGCGATGTCGAGCGCCTGTCCCGCAATGTCGCGCAGCTTGCGTCCGCCCGCAATGGGCGCGTCGAGGCCCAGCTTCGGCACGGAATCGCGCAGCACCTGCCGTTCCTCCATGGTCCAGTCCTTGACCAGATCCCATGCGGCGTCCAGCGCGCCCTGATCGTAGAGCAGCCCGACCCACAGGGCAGGCAAGGCGCAAATCCGCCCCCAAGGCCCGCCATCCGCGCCGCGCATCTCCAGGAAACTCTTCATCCGCACTTCGGGGAAGGCGGTGGAGAGGTGATCCTCCCAATCCTTCTCGGTCGGCTTCTCGCCGGGCAAAGCGGGGAGTTTTCCTTCCAGGAAGTCGCGGAAACTCTGGCCCGCCGCGTCAATATATTTCCCGTCGCGGTAGACGAAATACATCGGCACATCGAGCGCATAGTCGGCATAACGCTCATAGCCAAAGCCATCTTCGAACACGAAGGGCAGCATGCCGGTGCGGCCGGGATCGGTGTCCGACCAGATATGGCTGCGGTAGGAAAGATAGCCGTTGGGCTTGCCTTCGGTGAAGGGCGAATTGGCGAACAGCGCGGTCGCCAGCGGTTGCAGGGCGAGGGAGACACGGAATTTCTGCGCCATGTCCGCCTCGCTGCCATAATCGAGGTTCGTCTGGATCGTGCAGGTCCGCAGCATCATGTCGAGGCCCAGCGACCCCACGCGCGGCATGTGCCGCAGCATGATGCCATAGCGCCCCTTGGGCATGATCGGCAGTTCCGCGCGCGTCTTGTCCGGCCACATGCCAAGGCCAAGGAAGCCGAGGCCGAGCATGTCGCCTACATGTTTGACCTGTTCCAGATGACGGCCCGTTTCCGCGCAGGTCTGGTGCAGATTTTCGAGCGGCGCGCCCGACAGTTCGAGCTGCCCCGCCGGCTCCAGGCTGATCGCGCCGTCGGGGCCGGACAGGGCGATGATATTTTCGCCCTCGAACACCGGCTTCCAGTCATAGCGGGTAAGGCCGATCAGCAGCGTGTGGATGCCGCCCTTCTCTTCATAGGAAGGGGCATGATGATCGCTCGCTGCATAGACGAATTTCTCATGCTCGGTGCCGATTCGCCAACGATCCTTCGGCTTTTCGCCCCTGGCGAAGGCCGCGATCAACTGGTCGCGGCTTTCGATGACGGGATCGTTCCCCCCTGAGTCGGTTCTGGTACTCATATCCCGCCCTTAATGCCTGTCCCCCGCGCGCCAAAACGAGAGCGCGCCGGGGACAGATAAGTTGCGCTTGCAGATGCTGCAACTCCCATTGCGGAATGAAACGGGAGGGAAGAGATCAGGCAGCGCTCCAATCCCCGTTGAGCGCCATCCACGCCGAGGTCGCGGCGATGGCGGCCGTCTCCGCGCGCAGGATGCGGGGACCGAGCGATACCGGCGCCGCCTTCGCCACGGCGCGGATCGCTTCCCGCTCCGCCGGATCGAAGCCGCCCTCCGGTCCGATCAGGAACGCCGCCGGGCCGGGATGCGCGCGCAGCGCCTGTTCCAGCGGCGCGCCGCCGGTCTCGTCCGCGAAGAACAGCCAGCGATCATCCGGCCATTCCTTCAGCAACGCGTCGAGCTTCATCATATCGCCCAGTTCGGGGAGCGCCGTCCGCCCGCATTGTTCCGCCGCCTCCACCAGATGCGCGCGCAGCCGGTCGGGATTCAGCTTGTCCACCACTGCTCGCCGCGTCAGCACCGGCTGCAATTTCGCCGCGCCCAACTCGCACGCCTTCTCCGCGATCAGGTCGATGCGGCCCTTCCTGATCGGCGCGCAGCAGAGCCAGAAATCGGGCACGCTTTCCAGCGGTCTGGTCCGCGCCTCGCAGACCAGCACCAGGTCGCGCTTGCGGATGTCGCGCGCCCGCGCCGCCCATTCGCCCGAGCGCCCGTCGAACAGCAGCACGACATCGTCCGCCTTCACCCGCATCACGCCGATCAGATAATGCGCCGCATTGCCGTCCACCGGCACGGCGACCCCGTGACCGAGCGGCGCGTCGACGAAGAGGCGGGGCGCGCTTTGCGGCGGCCATGCGGGGGTTGCGGTCATTGAAAAATCCATCCATCCGTTCGGGCGGAGCCTGTCGAAGCCCCGCTTTTCCTTCTAGAGAAGAACGGCCCTTCGACAAGTTCAGGGTGAATGGAGGAGCCGTGACCACGAACATCGTCCCCGACAGCGAAGCCCGCGGCCTCGTCGCGCGCCTGCCGGTCTTGCCGCGCGCCCTGGCCTTGCTGGCGCGGCTGGATCGGCCGATCGGCTGGTGGCTGCTCTTCTGGCCCGGCGCATGGAGCGTGGCGCTGGCCGGCGGCGCAGGGGAACGCTGGCCGCTGATCTTCTGGCTGCTGGCCGGCAGCGTCGCGATGCGCGGCGCGGGCTGCGTCTTCAACGACATCGTCGACCGCGACCTCGATCGCAAGGTCGCCCGCACCGCCGCCCGTCCGCTGGCGAGCGGCGCGGTGTCGCTCAGGACCGCATGGGCATGGCTGCTCGCCCTCTGCCTCGTCGGCCTCATCGTGCTGCTGCAACTGCGGCTTTATGCGCAGGTCGTGGCGCTGGCCTCGCTGGCGCTGGTCGCGGCCTATCCCTTCATGAAGCGGATCACCGGATGGCCGCAGCTCTGGCTCGGCCTCGTCTTTTCATGGGCCGCGCTGGTCGGCTGGAGCGAAGTCGCGGGCGCGCTCACCCTGCCGGGCCTGCTGCTCTATGCGGGGAGTATTTTCTGGGTCGTGGGCTATGACACGATCTACGCCTTGCAGGATCGGGAGGACGACGCCCTGATCGGCATCGGCTCCAGCGCCCTGTCCATGGGCCGTCATGTGCGCGGCGGCGTGACGCTCTGCTACATCCTCGCGCTCACGCTCTGGGCGATCGCCCTCTGGCAGGTCCGCCCGCAGCTTCTGGCGTTGCTCGCGCTTCTCCCCATGGCCGCGCATCTGCTCTGGCAGACCGGCACCCTCAGGGAAGACGGCGCGGACCCGCTCGTCAAATTCCGTTCCAACCGATTCGCGGGACTGTTGATGTTCCTCGCCTGCCTCGTGGTGGGCAGCGCATGATCGGCCCGGTCGCAGGGCAGGATTGCTGGCGCATCGCCCGCGCTTCGCAAGCCAGCGTCATCATCGACGCCGACGCCTATTTCCGCCACGCCCGCGCCGCGATGCTGAAAGCGAAGAAGCGGATCATGCTGATCGGCTGGGATTTCGACGCGCGCATCAGCCTGATCCGCGAGGAAGATGCGAAGGACGGCGCGCCCGTCATCATCGACGACTTCATCCGCTGGCTGGTGGAGCGCACTCCGGAGCTGGAAATCTACCTGCTCCGCTGGGACACCGGGGCGATCAAGTCGATGCTGCGCCCGACCCATCTGCTGACGACGCTGCGCTGGATGGCCCATCCCCGCATCACCGTGAAGCTGGACAGCCATCATCCCGCCGGCGCGTCCCATCATCAAAAGATCGTGGTGATCGACGATTGCTTCGCCTTTTGCGGCGGCATCGACATGACCGGCGATCGTTGGGACACCCGCCATCATCGGGACGAGGACCCTGGCCGCAAGCATCCCGACGGCACCCCCTATGGCCCATGGCACGACGCCACCACCGCGCTCAAGGGGCCGGTCGCGGCGGCGCTGGGCGATCACGGCCGCGCGCGCTGGAAAGCGGCGGGGGGTGGTGACCTGCCGCCGGTCGAGGGCATCGACGATTGCTGGCCCGACACCCTGCCCGCCCAGTTCCGCGACGTGGATGTCGCCATCGCCCGCACCGCGCCGGACATGGACGACCAGTCGCCCGTGAAGGAAATCGAGCGGCTCTACATCAACCAGATCGCGGCGGCGAAACGCTGCATCTATGCGGAAAGCCAATATTTCGCCTCCCGCCGCATCGCCGAAGCCATCGCGGCGCGGCTGGGCGATCCCGAAGGACCCGAAATCGTCATCGTCAACCCGGAGCAGGCCGATGGCTGGCTGGAACAGCAGGCGATGGACACCGCCCGCGCCCGCCTGTTCGAGGCACTGAAGGCGCGCGACACCCACAACCGCCTGCGCCTTTATCACCCTTTCACCGCGCGCGGCGAACCGATCTACGTCCATGCCAAGATATTGATCGTGGACGACCGGCTGATCCGGGTCGGCTCCTCCAACATGAACAACCGCTCGCTCGGTCTCGATACCGAATGCGACATGGTGATCGACACCGCCTTGCCCGCCAATGACGGACAGCAGGCGACGATCGCCGCCATACGCGTCAACCTGATCGCGGAACATCTGGACCTGCCCCAGGAACGCGTCGCGACGCTGATCGCCGAACGCGGGCTGATCGCGGCGATCGAGGAATTGCGGACCAAGCCCGGCCGCACGCTCCGCCCCTATGAAACGCCGAACCTCAACGAAGTGCAGGAATGGCTGGCGGACAATGAGGTGCTGGACCCCGAAAATCCCGACGAGATGTTCGAGCCGGTGACGCAACGCGGCCTGTTCCGACGCATCGAACATTGGGTACGTCGCGACTGAGGGCGGCCCTATTCCGCCGCCAGCAGCGCCTCCGCCCCGCCAAGACTGACCGACACCAGCCGGCTCACGCCGCGCTCCACCATCGTCACGCCGAAGAGGCGATGCATCCGCGCCATGGTGACGGCATTATGCGTGACGATCAGATAGCGGGTCCGCGTCTGCCGCACCATCGCGTCCAGCATGTCGCAAAAGCGTTCCACATTCGCGTCGTCCAGCGGCGCGTCGACCTCATCCAGCACGCAGATCGGCGCGGGATTGGTAAGGAACAGGCCGAAGATCAGCGCCACCGCCGTCAGCGCCTGTTCCCCGCCCGACAGCAGGGTGAGCGCGGACAGCCGCTTGCCCGGCGGCTGGGCCATGATCTCCAGCCCCGCCTCCAGCGGATCGTCGCTGTCGATCAGTTCCAGATGCGCCTGCCCGCCGTTGAAAAGCGTCGTGAAGAGCTGCCGGAAATGCCCGTCCACCGCCTCGAACGCGGCCAGCAGTCTTTGCCGTCCCTCCCGGTTGAGGCTGCCGATCGAGCCGCGAAGCTGGTGGATGGCCTGTGTCAGTTCCGCGCTTTGGGACCGGCTGGTCGCCTGCGTGGCTTCCAGTTCCTCCAGTTCCTGCGCGGCGACGAGGTTGACCGGCCCGATCCGTTCGCGCTCGGCACAGAGGCGGTCATGTTCGGCCTGCTCGGTCTGGGCGATGCGGATTTCGGCGCTGGGGAAGTGCAACCGTTCGGGCAGCAGGGGCGGAGGGCATTCGAACCGCTCGCCCGACAGGCGGTTGGTTTCGATCCGCCGCTCATCCGCCGCTTCGGCCCGCGCCACCGCTGTCGCCCGCGCCTCGCGCGCTGCCGCCAGCGCCTCGCCGGTGTCGCTCGCCTGCCGCTCGGCAGCGCGCAACGCGGCTTCCGCCTCGACCTCCGCCTTGCGCGCGGCGTCGGACGCTTCGGTCAGGGCCGCGCCCTGCTGCGTGAGCGTCGCGATGGCCCGCGCCAGACGCTCCGGCTCACCGGCCATCCTTTCCTGTTCGGACGCGACATCCTCGCCGCGCTTCGTCATGGCGGCGATGCGCTTGCCCGCCTCGCCCGCGCGGGTGCGCCAGCCTTTCGCGTCCGCCTCCGCCGCCGCCATGCGATCCCGGTCGCCGGTGAGCGCCCGTTCGGCAAGGGCACGGTCCGCCTGCAACTGGCTGACCGCCCCCCGCGCTTTCTCACTGGCTTGGGAAAGGTGCGCGACAAGCGCGCGCGTTTCCCCGCCATCGGGCATGATCGCGCGCGCCGCCTGCGCCGCGTCCCGTTCCTGCGCCGCCGCATCGCGATCCCGGCGCGCCAGGTCCAGCCGTTCCTCGATCCCTTCACGCCGTCCGGCCAGCCGCTCCAGCGCGGTCCCCGCTTCGTCCGCCGTTCGCAGGGCGGCCCGCTGGCGCTGTTCCGCATCGCCGAGCGCCGCCCGTCCGGTCGCGAGAGCCTGCGATGCCGTCTGTTCGCGTGTCTGCGCTTCCGCTTGAGCCGTTCGCGCCGATTCGGTAGCCTCCTGCACCTTCGGACGCGCCGCCGCGATCGCCTCCAGCCGGTTGAGTCGGATCAACCGCTCCGCTGCTGCCGCCCCCCCTTGCGTCGCGACATAACCATCCCAGCGCCGCAGCTTTCCGTCGCGAGTCACCAGCCTTTGCCCGACGGCGAGGGATTGTCCCTCGTCCCGTTCCGCCACGGCGACCTGCGCCAGCCTTCGCGCCAGTTCGGGCGGTGCGGTCACATGATCGGCGAGCGGAGCGCAATCTTCGGGCAGGGCGGGATCGTCCGCCACCGGCGCAGCGCCGCCCCAGAAGCGCAGCCCTTCCGATCCGATCGGCGCTTCCAGATCGTCGCCCAGCGCCGCCGCCAGCGCATGTTCATAACCGGGCGCGGCCTTGAGCCGGTCGAGCGCGCGGCTTTTTCCGCTCGCGCCGCTCTCCACGGCGCGCTTCAATGCCGCGGCCTCGCTGTCCAGCGCCGCCAGCGCCGCTCGCGCGGAAGAAAGCGCCATGTCCGCCTCCGCCCGCGCCTCGCTCGCGGCCTGCCGTCCCGCCTCGGCCTGCGCGATAGCCGCCTCCGCCGCATCGCGATCCCGCCCCGCCTGCTCCTGCGCGACCAGCGCCTCGGCGCGCTTCGCCTCCAGCGGCGCGGCGTCGGGCAAAGCGGCGGCTTCCGCCTCCAGCTTCGCGACCTCGCGCCCGGCGCGGTCCAGCCGCCCCTGCGCCGCCGCCAGAGCCGCCTCCGCCACGCGCAGTTCGGCCTGTTCGCCCGCCTGCCGGGCCATCGCCCTCGCCAGTTCCACCTCGGCATCGCGCGCGGCATCCTCCGCTTGTCCGATGCGGGCGGCGAAGCCGGGGATCATCGCTTCGGTCCCGGCAATGCGCGTGTTCAGCGCCGCAACCTCATCGGTCAGGCGCATGATCGCCTCCGCCGCGTCATGGGCCAGCGTCCCTTCGCGCTCGCGATCCTCCTCCAACTGCCGCGCCTGCGTGGCGAGGTCGTGCAGCCGCCGCACCATCCCATCGCGCTCGCTCTTGAGGGCGTTGAGCCTGTGCCCCGCCTCGTTCGCCGCATCGCGCGAGGTCTGCGCGGCGGAACGTTTTGCCGCCAGCGCCTCCACCGCCGCCTGCGCGTGGGCGGCGGCCGCCATCTGCGCTTCCTGCGCGGCGGCGACCGCGCCTTCGGCCTGCTTCGCCTCGGCCCGCGCGGCGTCGGCGCTGGCGCTCGCCTCGCGCCAGCGGGCGAAGATCACCCGCGCCTCGGCCACGCGGATCTGGTCCGACAGGCGAATATAGCGCTCCGCCGCCCTGGCCTGCCGCCGCAGGCTGTTGGCGCGGTTCTCCATGTCGGCCAGTATCTCGTCCAGCCGGGCCAGATTGGCCTCCGCCGCGCGCAGCTTCTGCTCGGCATCCTTGCGCCGCACATGCAGCCCCGCGATCCCCGCCGCTTCCTCCAGCATGGCGCGGCGCTCCTGCGGGCGGGCGGCGATGACGGCGGCGATGCGGCCCTGACTGACCAGCGCGGGGCTGTGCGCCCCGGTGGCGGCGTCGGCGAAGATCAGCGCCACGTCCTTGGCACGCACGTCCTTGCCATTGGCGCGATAGGCGCTGCCCGCGCCGCGCTCGATCCGGCGGGTGACTTCCAGTTCGCCGTCCGCGTCCACATCGACAGCGGAAAACAGTTCGCCCTGTTCCTGCACGGTCAGCATCGACACTTCGGCGAAATCGCGCTGCGGGCGGCTGGCCGTGCCCGCGAAGATCACGTCTTCCATGCCGCCGCCGCGCATGGATTTGGCGCTCGATTCGCCCATCACCCAGCGTATGGCTTCCAGCAAGTTGGACTTACCGCAGCCATTGGGGCCGACGATGCCGGTCAGGCCGGGTTCGATCCGCAGTTCCGTCGCGTCGACGAAACTCTTGAAGCCCGACAGCTTGAGGCGCTTTATCTGCACGGCGCTGTTCCGGGACGGCGCGCCGCCCGGTCAGTCCGCGACGGATGAAGCCCCCCCGCCGCCAATCAGATTCCCGCTTCTTTCAGCTTGGGTTGCAGCGATGCCCAGTTCGCCGCGTTGTCGACCAGCACGCCGTTGATGAGGAAGCTGGGCGTGCCTTCGATCTTATATTGCTCGCTGGCGGACTGCACGCCCTTGGCCAGCTTCTCGGCGACGGCGGTGTTGGCGAGGCACTGCTTCGCCTGATCCTCCGAAATGCCGCGCTGCTTGGCGAAGTCCACCAGGCCGATCGCGGTCGCCAACTGGCCGAAACGCTGCTGCGGCGGGGCGCTCATCAACTTCTGATATTGAGTGTCGCCCAGCGCCTGCGCCTTTTCGAACATCGCGTTCTGATTGGCGAAGAATTGTTCGGCCAGCGGATAGAACACGTCCTTGCCGCCGCAACCCGCGAGCAGCGCGGTCGAAATGTCGATGGGATCGCGCACGAAGGTGCGAAGCTCATAGCTCATCTTGCCGCTGTTCACGATGTTGCGGATTTCTTCCGATGCCTCGGCGGAAAAATCGCGGCAATGCGAACAGGTGAAGGATGCGAATTCCACCAGCTTCAGTTTGGCGTCGGGGTTGCCCATCACAAAATAGCCGTCGGGCGTTTCGTTGACGGTTTCCGCCCATGTGGCGCCCGCGGGCGCGGCGACGGCGGCGATCGGCTCGCCGGAGGGTTTGGCGCCTTCCTCATTCTTGCCGCAGGCGGCCAGCGTCAGGGAAAGGGCGATAAGGGCAATGCCATGCAGGGCTTTCACGAGACGACCGGCTCCATTCATGTGTCAGTGAGGATGCAGGTCTAGATCAGGGCAATGCCGCCTGCAACCGCATCCAGTCCGACCCATGCACAAGCGTGTCGTTCAGGGTGAAGGCGGGGGTGCCGGTGATGCGTATCTTGTTCCACGCCTCGTCGGTCATCGCCAGCACCCCCTTGGTCGAATCGGGATCGTTGATGCAGGCGTCGAGCTGGGCATGGGTGAAGCCGCGCTTGCCCATCAACGCGTAAAGCCCGGTCTTCCGCCCGATGTCGCGCAACGCCGCCTTCTGGTCAGTGGGCCTGATCGCGCCGTCCTTGTCATAGGCCGTCAGCTTTTCCATCCACGCGTCCTGATTGGCGAACAGCGCCTCATGATTGCCGAAGAAGCGCTTCGTCCCGCCGCAGCGGGCGAGCAGCGCGGCGGTCATGTCATATTTGTCGCGCACGGCGTTGCGGACCTCGACGCTGACCGCGCCGCCCTTCACATAGCGGTCGCGCAGCGGCTGGCTCGCCTCCGCCACGAAATGGGCGCAGTGGCTGCATGTGTAGCTGACATATTCCACCAGTTTCGTGGGCGCGGCGGGGTTGCCCAGCACATGCCCGCCAATGGGGGACAGCGCGACATGGCTCACCCAATCCGTCGCGGCGGGCGCGGCGACAAGCGAGGCGGGGATGGCAAGCAGCGAAAGGGCGAACAGGCGAATCTTGTTCATGATGATGTCCATAGCGCCATGCCTCCTGAACGGAGACGAAATGATCAGGTGATTTTCGGCAAGCCGCTCGAATTGGCAATCCCCTGCGCGAGCGATTCGAGTACCGCGCGCAATTCCGGGTCGCCGATGTCGCGCAGCGAATCGCCCAGTTCCACCGGCAAAGGCTTCAGGTTGCGTGGCGGCGGGCGGCGTTCCGGCTCGGCGGGACGCACCTGCCCCTGCTTCATCGCGACCTTCGCGACGGCGTTGTAGCCGAAGAATCGGTTCACCCGCTCGATGATGTCGGGCAGCACATGCTGGAGCATCGGCGCATGACCGCTCATGACCGTGAGTTGCAGCGTCCCGCCCGCCTTCTGCCCCGCCGGAAAGCGGATCGATTCGGGGACGGAGATGTCGGCATAATGCGGCCCCACAATCTCTGCCCAGCGGGTGACGACGCTCGACTGCACGAAGCCGAATTTGCGGAAGGCCGCGCGGCCTATGTCCGGCATCAGGTCCGCGATCTGCCGGGGACCGCCCACGCGCGGGCGCTCGACCTTCGCTTCGGCGCGGTTTTTCGCTTTGGGGGATGCGGGGCGTTCCGTCATGGCCCACTTAATGGCATAGCGCCGCCATGCGCGTCGAGAGTGGGATCATGAAAATCGCAAAAGCCCTGCTGGCGCACTATGATGCCCACGCCCGCCGCCTGCCCTGGCGAATGCCGCCGGGATCGAACGAGGCCGCCGATCCCTATCGCGTCTGGCTATCCGAAGTCATGCTGCAACAGACGACCGTGGCCGCCGTCGCCCCCTATTTCGCGCGCTTCACGGATCGCTGGCCGACCGTGGCCGACCTTGCCGCGGCGGCGGACGAGGATGTGATGGCCGCATGGGCGGGCCTTGGCTATTATGCCCGCGCCCGCAACCTGCTGGCCTGCGCCCGCGCCGTCGCCCGCGATCATGGCGGGAGCTTCCCCGATACGGAGGAAGGGCTGCGCGCCCTTCCCGGCGTCGGGGCCTATACCGCCGCTGCCGTCGCCGCCATCGCCTTCCGCCGCCGCGCCGTGGTGGTGGACGCCAATGTCGAGCGCGTCGTCGCCCGCCTGTTCGCCATCGCCGCGCCGCTCCCCGCCGCCCGGCCCGAAATCCGCGACGCCACCGACAGCATTACGCCCGACGCCCGCGCGGGCGACTTCGCGCAGGCGATGATGGACCTTGGCGCGACCATCTGCACGCCCCGCAATCCTGCCTGCGGCATCTGCCCGTTGCGGGAGAATTGCGCGGCGTGCGCCACCGCCGATCCCGCCGCCTTCCCCGTGAAAGCCGCGAAAAAGGCCAGGCCCCACCGCCTCGGCCATGCCTGGTGGATCGAGCGCGCCGACGGCCATGTCTGGCTGGTCCGCCGCCCGGACAAGGGGATGCTGGGCGGGATGCGGGCCCTGCCCTCCTCCGAATGGAGCGCGCCCGCGCCGCCCGCCGCGCCGCCGCTTCCCGCCCGCTGGAGCGCCCTTGCCGATCCCGTCGTCCATGTCTTCACCCATTTCTCGCTCGACCTCATGGTCCATGTCGCTCGCGTGGAGGGGGATTGCCTTCCGCCGGGCGAGGGGGAATGGTGGCCGCTCAAGGGGCTGGAGCAGGCCGGCCTTCCCACGCTTTTCCGCCGCGCGGCCGATGCGGCGATGAAGGAGACGATCCAGGATGCATGATGAAAAGCGACTTCCCGGCTATGTCGGCAGCAGGCTGGACCGCGTGGACGAAATCCGCTCCAACCCCGCGCTGCTGGCCAGAACCTTCGCCGACCCCGCCGCATCATGCGTGCTGCTCGACGGCCTCGATCCTGTGATCGCGGACGGCGTGCTCGTCATGGAATCGCTGCCGTCCGATGCCGTGATCGAGGATTATGTTCTCCTCGGCGTCGGTCCCGATCAAAGGCCGATCTTCGCCCGACTGATCGACCGGGCGGAGGGCGGTTTCATCGCGTCGTCGCGCAGCCGCAACGTGGTAGATGAAGTCTCCGCCGATCAGGCCGCCCTTTATGCGGGCGCGCGCAGTCTGGTGGACTGGCATGCCCGCCATCGTTTCTGCGCGGCCTGCGGCGCGTCCACCAGACCCCATAAGGGCGGCTGGGCGCGCAAATGCGAGGGCTGCGACGCTGAGCATTTCCCCCGCGTCGATCCGGTCGTCATCATGCTGGCCGAGCATAAGGGCCGCATCCTCGTCGGCCGCCAGCATAGCTGGCCCGCGGGGCGCTATTCCGCGCTTGCCGGGTTCGTCGAGCCGGGCGAGACGGTCGAGGAAGCCGTCGCCCGCGAACTCAAGGAAGAAGCCGGCATCACCGTCCGCGACATCCGCTATGTCATGAGCCAGCCCTGGCCTTTCCCCTCGGCATTGATGATCGCCTGCATCGGACAGGCCGAGGACGACGCGCTGAAGCTCGACGAAACGGAAATACAGGACGCCATCTGGTGCGATGCCGAAGAAATCCGCGCCGTGCTGGAGGAACGGCCCGGCGCGCCTTTCATCGCCCCGCCGCCCATGGCCGTCGCATGGCACCTGCTCGACCACTGGCTCGCGCACGTTGCGCCGGTGAAGGCAAGCGCGTAAGGCCGCATCTTCACTTTCCAATCATCGGGACTATCTCTCCTCCATGCTCAGCCTCGAAGAAGCCCAGTCGCGCGCGCAGGATCTGGTGACGGCCGCGCGCCGGGCGGGCGCGGATGCGGCGGATGCCATCTATGCCTGCAACGCGTCGACCACCGTGTCGGTGCGCCTTGGCGAGCTGGAGGATGTGGAACGATCCGAGGGCGAGGAGATCGGCCTGCGCGTTTTCATCGGCCAGCGATCCGCCAGCATCTCCGGATCGGACATGAACCCGGCGACGTTGGGCACGCTGGTCGACCGCTGCATCGCCATGGCCCGCGAAGCGCCCGAAGACCCCTATGCGGGCCTCGCGCCCGAAGACCGCCTGCTCCGCAAGCGCCTGCCTCATCTCGACCTCACGGACGAGGAGGAGCCGGAACCCGCCGCCCTGCGCGAACGCGCGCTGATCGTGGAGGAAGCCGCGCGCAGCATTCCCGGCATCACCAACAGCGAAGGCGGCGGCGGTGCCCATGGGCGCAGCCAGGTCGCGCTCGCCACCAGCCATGGTTTCTCGGGGGCCTATGCAGGCACCAGCCATTCCACCTGGGCCAGCGTGCTCGCGGGCGCAGGCGCGGACATGCAGCGCGATCACGCCAGCCACACCGCCCGCCATCTGGAAGACCTCGACCATGCCGAGGAAGTCGGCCAGCGCGCGGGGCAACGCGCCGTCGCCCGCCTGCATCCCGTCCGCGCCGAAAGCGGCATCCTGCCCATCATCTTCGATCCCCGCGTGGGGTCCAGCCTTGTCGGACATCTGATCGGCGGCATCGTCGGCCCGGCCATCGCCCGCCGCTCCAGCTTCCTGCTCGACAGCCTGGGCGAGGCGCTGTTCGACGCGGCCGTCACCATCATCGACGATCCGCGCCGTCCGCGCGGCCTGCGATCGCGCCCCTTTGACGGCGAAGGGCTTCCCGTCGAGCGCCGCGCGCTGATCGACGCGGGCGTGCTGACCGGCTGGCTGCTCGACAGCGCATCGGCCCGGCAACTGGGCCTCGAACCCACCGGCCATGCCAGCCGGGGCGGCAGCGGCGCGCCGGGCGCGGGCGTCTCCAACGTCCATATGGAACCGGGAACCATCTCTCCCGGCGATCTGATGGCGGACGTGAAGCGCGGCCTCTATATCACCGAACTGATCGGCATGGGCGTCAACGGCGTGACCGGCGATTACAGCCGGGGGGCGGCGGGCTTCCTGATCGAAAATGGCGCGGTGACGCAGGCCGTGTCGGAAATCACCATCGCGGGCAACCTCAAGGACATGTTCCGCGCCCTGACCCCGGCGAGCGATCTCAGCTATCGCTACGCCATCAACGTGCCCACCCTGCGCGTCGACGGGATGACCGTTGCCGGGGGCTGATGTCGATCTGCGGGCCTTGGTGTCGGTGGTGTCCGATGCGGCCGACCGGGCGCTGACGCTCTGGGCGGGCGGGCGGCCGCAGGTGCGCCAGTGGGAAAAGGTGCCGGGCCATCCGGTCTGCGAAGCCGACATCGAACTCGACGCCATGCTGCGCGAAAATCTCTCCGCGCTCGATCCCTCGGCGGGCTGGCTGTCGGAAGAGACCGCCGATACTGTCCACCGCCTCGACCAGTCGCGCGTCTGGGTGGTCGATCCGATCGACGGCACGCGCGACTATCTGCGCGGGCGGCGCGGCTGGTGCGTGTCGGTGGCTTTGGTCGAGGATGGCGCGGTGCGCGCGGGCGTCCTTGCCGCACCCGCGCGCAACGAACTGTGGATCGCGCAGGTGGACGGGGGAGCGACCCGCAACGGCATCCGCCTTCATGCCGGATCGCGCTCCGTGCTGGCGGGCGCGCGCGTCCCCGCCGATCAGCTCCCCCGCGCCGACCGCGATCTGGTGGCGGTGGAAAAGCCCAACAGCATCGCGCTGCGCATGGCGATGGTCGCCGCCGATGAAGCGGACATCGTCGCCACCGTGCGATGGGGCAATGAATGGGATGTCGCGGCCGCCGCCCTCATCGCGCAGGAAGCGGGCGCCATCGTCACCGATGCGCTGGGCGCGCCGCTATCCTATAACCAGCCCCGGCCCATCGCTTTCGGGATGCTCTGCGCCGCTCCCGGAATCCATGAGGCGGCGGTGGCGCGCCTTGAACCCCGCGCCCGCGAGATATTGGGGCATCCGTCCGGCGACTGACCCCTCTCCCTTCTTCAGATCTTGCCGTATTTTGCCTCGAACCCGGCCACGTCGCCGGCGGCGAGATATTTCGCCTGATCAATCCACTGGTCACGCACCGGACGCCCCTTGAAATTGCCGAGCCGGGCGTCGACGGCCGCCACATCGGCGTCGGTCCACGCGGCGATCTGGGCGAAACTGGTGACGCCCAGTTCGAGCAGCAGCGCATTGAGCTTGGGGCCGACGCCCTTGAGCTTCAGCAGGTCATCCGCCCCTTGCGAAGGCATGGTGACGGCGGGTGAAACCGGAACCGGCGCGGCCGCAGGTTCGGGCTTTGCTTCCGGCACAGGCGGAACAATGGCTTCGACATCCACCGGCACCATCGGCATGGGCGCGACCGGCGCAGGCGCGGGAGGAGGAGATGACGGTGGCGAAACCAGCGATGCGGGCATCTCTTCGACTGGAGGAGCCGAGGCGGCATCGTCCACCTGATCCGCCTTCCGCCTGCCCGGCAGCAGGAACATCAGCCCGATGACGACCAGCAGCGCAATCAGCAGCCACAAGCCATAGTCAATGAAGAATTCCTGCATCCCTGTTCTCTCCCAACTCTTCCCTTTGCCCTATTTAAGAGCAGCTTGCTCTACAGGACAAGGGTGTCAGGCAACGGATTCTTCGCGCGCGGCCTCCCGCCAGCCGATATCGCGGCGACAAAAGCCGGTGGGAAAGCCGATCGCGTCCACCGCCGCATAGGCCGTTTCCTGCGCTTCCCGCACGCTTTGCCCCGTGGCGGTGACGTTGAGCACGCGCCCGCCCGTCGCGATGATCGCGCCGTCCTTTTCCGCCGTTCCCGCATGGAAAACCCGCGCTCCGCCTGCTTGCGCCGCGTCGATTCCGGTGATGGCGCCACCTGCCTCCGGCGTCCCCGGATAGCCGTTCGCCGCCATCACGACGGTCAGCGCCGTGCGATCCGCCAGTTCGACCGGCCCCTGTTCCGCCAGCTTCCCTTCCGCCACCGCCAGCAGCAATTCCACCAGATCGCCGTCGAAGCGCATCATCAGCACCTGGCATTCCGGGTCGCCGAACCGGGCATTATATTCGATCAGCTTCGGCCCCTCATCGGTCAGCATCAGCCCCGCATAGAGCACCCCGGAATAGGGCGTTCCTTCTGCAGCCAGCGTCTCCACGGTCGGCCGGATGATCCGGTCGATCACCTGTTGCTCCAGTTCCGCCGTCAGCACTCGCGCCGGGCTATAGGCGCCCATGCCGCCGGTATTCGGCCCGGTATCGCCATCGCCCACGCGCTTATGATCCTGCGCGGAACCGAAGGGCAGGATCGCGCTCCCGTCCGTCAGCGCGAAGAAGCTCGCCTCCTCGCCGGTCATAAATTCTTCCAGCACCACTTCCTCGCCCGCCGCGCCGAATGCGCCGGAGAACATGGTGTCGAGCGCGTCGAGAGCCTCTTCCCGCGTCTCCGCGATGATCACGCCCTTGCCCGCCGCCAGCCCATCGGCCTTGATCACCACCGGCAGCGCAAAATCGTCGAGCGCCGCGATCGCGCCGTCCTTGCTCGTCACCCGCTCATAGGCGGCGGTGGGGATGCCCGCCCGTTTGCACAGATCCTTGGTGAAACCCTTGGAGCCTTCCAGTTGCGCCGCCTTCTTGCTCGGCCCGAACACAGGCGTTCCCGTCGCGCGCAGATTGTCGGCCAACCCGTCGACCAGAGGCGCTTCCGGCCCGATCACCACCAGGCCGATGGAATGGCGGGTGCAGAAATCCACCACCGCGCGATGATCCTTCGCGTCAAGGTCGACCAGCGTCGCATGCTGGGCTATGCCCGGATTGCCCGGCGCGGCATAAAGGGTCTTGAGCCGCGGCGATTGCGCCAGCTTCCACGCCAGCGCATGTTCGCGGCCGCCGCCGCCAAGCAGAAGGATGTTCATGACGCCCATGTCCCCGGATTTCGATGCCTATGACAGTTCGGGCCGCCTGTTAGCCGAGGAACGCGCCGGGGACAACGCGCCGCCGCTGTCGGTGAGCGAATTGTCCTCGTTGCTGAAGCGAACGGTGGAGGACCGTTTCGGCCATGTCCGCCTGCGCGGCGAGATTTCCGGCTTCAAGCGCGCGGCGTCAGGACACATCTATCTCTGCCTCAAGGACGACAATGCCGTCATCGACGGCGTGATGTGGAAGGGCAACGCCGCCCGCCTCGCTTTTGCCGCGCAGGACGGGGTGGAGGTGATCGCCACCGGCAAGCTCACCACCTATCCCGGCCGCTCCAAATATCAGATCGTGATCGACCGGATGGAACTGGCCGGGGAAGGCGCGCTGATGGCCCTCCTCGAAAAGCTCAAGGCGAAGCTGGCGGGAGAGGGCCTGTTCGATCCCGCCCGCAAACGCCCCCTTCCCTTCATGCCCCGCACCATCGGCGTGGTCACGTCCCCGACCGGCGCGGTGATCCGCGACATCGTCCACCGCCTGTCGGACCGCTGCCCGACCGACGTGCTGCTCTGGCCCGTGCTGGTGCAGGGTGAAGGCGCGGCGGCGCAGGTCGCCCGCGCCGTCCGGGGCTTTTCCGCCATGCCCGCCAATGGCCCGCTGCCCCGGCCCGATCTGGTCATCGTCGCGCGCGGTGGCGGCTCCATCGAGGATCTGTGGAGCTTCAACGAGGAAATCGTCGTCCGCGCCGTGGCGGAATGTTCCATCCCCATCATCTCGGCGGTCGGCCACGAAACCGACACCACGCTTTGCGATTACGCGGCCGACATGCGCGCGCCCACGCCCACCGCCGCCGCCGAAATCGCGGTGCCGGTGCGCGCCGAACTGCTGGCGATGCTGCGCGAGCAGGGCATTCGCATGGACCGCGCCGTCCGGCGCGGCGCGGCGCAAGCGCGCGAGCGGCTGGAGATGCAGGCGCGGCTCATGCCCACGCCCGACACGCTGCTCGCGCCCCAGCGCCAGCGGCTCGACCAGTTTTCCGACGCGCTCGCCAGCGGCCTGCGCCATCGCCTCGCCGATGCCCGCACGCATTTGAGCCAGGCAAGCGGCGCGCTCCGCCCCGCGCTGCTCCAGCAATATGTCAGCCGCGCGAGGGAGCGGGTGGACCGCCTGACGCTCCGCCCCGCCACTCTGGCCCGCGCCCTTGCGGATCGCGCCACCGCCTTCGACCGCCTTTCGCGCCTGTTCGCCTCGCTCGATCCCGACCGTCCGCTCCAGCGTGGCTTCGCGCGCGTCATGGCGGGCGGCCATCTGATCCGCGACGCCGCCGCCGCCCGCGCCGCCGGGCAGGTCGCGCTCCATTTCCGCGACGGCGAGGTGGGAGCCACGATCGACGGCGCGCCGCCCCTTGAGAAGCCCGTCCCACCGGCTATATCGACTCCATCCCGCCCGCCGCGCAAAGCGCGCGATGAGGAAAAAATCCGGCAGCAGGACCTGTTCTCCTGATGTCCCGACCCGTTTGAGAGGCCGCCTGAAATGCTGATGTCCAACCGCGACCGCGCCGCCCGGCTGCATTATATGCCCTACAGCTTCCGCGTGTTGCAGGCGGGCGATCATGTCGTCTGCGCGGTCACGGGGCAGAAGATCGCGCTGGAGGATCTGCGTTACTGGAGCATCGCGCGGCAGGAACCCTATGTCGGCGCCGAAGTCTCTGCCCGCGCCGAACTGAAAGCCCGCGGCGAAGGATGAAGCCCCTCCTCACGGCTGCGATGCTGGCATGGGCCGCCACCGCCGTCGCCGTCGCGTCATCTGTCCCCGCTCCGCCCACTGCCGGCACAGCGTCCGATTTCCGCCTCGCCGGCGACATGACGCAGGGCGGGGTATTACGCGGCACGGCCCCGGCGGGAACGATCGACCTGCGCCTCGACGGCCAGCCTGTTCCGGTCGATGCGGATGGCCGCTATCTCATCGCCTTTGATCGCGACGCCGCGCCGCAGACCCGCCTCACCGCGCGCCTGTCCGATGGCCGCCTCATCGACCGCCCCCTCATGATAGCCCCGCGCGCCTGGCGTCTGGAGCGCATCAATGCGCCCATGCGCCCCACGCGAAACAGCCAGGCCTTCATGGCGATCCGCATGCCCGAACTCGAACGCATCGCCGCCGCCCGCGCCATGGCGACGGACGCGCGGGGCTGGCGGCAAACCTTCATCTGGCCGCGCCGGGGCCGCATCTCCGGCCTTTTCGGCGCGCAGCGCATCTATCAGGGCACGCCCGGCGCCTATCACAGCGGCGTCGACGTGGCGGGCGCGACCGGCGAACCGATCGTCGCGCCCGCCGACGGCGTGGTGATCCTGGCGGCGGACAAGCCCTTCACGCTAGAGGGCAACCTCCTGATGATCGACCACGGCCACGGCCTCGACAGCGCCTTCCTGCACCTGTCGCGGATCGACGTGAAGCCGGGCGAAAAGGTGCGCCAGGGCCAGACCATAGGCGCGATCGGCGCGACCGGCCGCGCCACCGGCCCCCATCTCCACTGGAGCATGAAGTGGCATGACGCGCGGATAGACCCGATGCTGCTGGCCGGAGCGATGCCGGATGGATCCTGAAAGACCCTCACATGGCGTTGCCGTTGAACGAAGGCGAAAAGATGCGCTTTCGTCACAAACATCCGAAAAATCCGACGCCCGGAACAGCTTTGGTTAAATATGGCCAAGCGGCTTGAAATATAATTTCCAAAGCGATTATGCGTAGCCGTAACAGCTTGTTGCATTTTTGATACAGCCGCCAGCAAAAGCGTCATGGGGCCGTTTCCCCCGCTTTACAAGAGCCTTCGTCCCCGCGCATTTTCAGTCGATCCATATGGGGATTGCTGTCGGGCAACATGTTTCCCCATAGGTTTCATCGTAAAGGCAGACCATCTGCCGAACTCCAGAGCAAGGGACTGGATCGTGAAAACATTTTCAAAAAGGGCAGTTTTGCGTAGCAGCGCGGCTCCGCTCATCCTGATCGGATCGTTCGCATCCATCGGGGCGGCGGCGCAGGAGGCGCCCCAGGGTGCCGCAGACGAAAGCGAAGCGACCATCATCGTCACGGGTTCGCGCATCTCGCGGCCTGATCTGGAAGCATCCAGTCCGGTGACAATGCTGAGCCAGGAACAGTTCAAGCAGAGCAACTCGGCGACGGTGGAAAAGCTGTTGGCCCAGAATCCGCAATTCGTTCCTGCCATCGCTTCGACCGTCAATAACGGCAACCCCGGCGTTGCAACCGTCGACCTTCGCGGTCTGGGCGATCAGCGCACTCTGGTGCTGGTCAACGGCAAGCGTCAGGTCGCGTTTGACTCGCAGGGCGCTGTCGACGTCAACGCCATTCCGGTTGCCCTTATCAAGCGCGTCGACGTGCTGACGGGCGGCGCATCGGCCGTTTACGGTTCCGACGCTGTGGCCGGCGTGGTGAACTTCATTCTGGATGAACGCTTCACCGGGCTACAGGCCGACGCCTCATCGCAGATCACTTCGCGGGGCGACGGCCAAGTTTACGACCTCTCGCTGACCGGCGGTCTGGAATTCGGCGGCGGCCGCGGCAATATCGTCGTCTCTGGCGGCTACACCAAGCGCTCCGTCGTCTATCAGGGCTCGCGCGGCTATGCGAACCCGGCCCGCGCCTCTGCAGACCTGTCGCCGGGCGGCAGTTCGACGGCGGTCCCCACTGTCATCGACAACACTTTCGACGACAACGACACCCCTTATTATCAGATCGGGGCGAACAACGACTTCGTTCCCTATTATCAGCCTTATAATTACGCGCCGCCCAATTATCTGGTCGTGCCGCAGGAACGTTATACGGCCACCGCTCTGCTGCGATATGAACTGACCGACGGGATCGAGTTCTTCGGCCGCGGCAATTTCATGCATTCCAAGGTGAATAGCCAATCGGCGCCGACCGGAACCTTCGGCTATCCGTTCGATATTCACCCCGACAATGCATTCCTGACGGATCAGCAGCGCAACCTGCTGTTCAACAGCCCGAATTCGATCATCAATCCGGACGGTTCCACTACGGTCGGCATTCGCCGTCGCATCGTGGAAAGCGGCGGCCGGACCACGACCTATGACAATAAGGCATGGCAGATCGTCGGTGGCCTGCGTGGCGAGATCAATAGCCTGAACTGGGAAGTCTTCGCCCAATATAGCCAATCCAAGCGCAACATCGCCTATCTCAACGACATCACCTATGACCGGACCGCGCAGGCGCTGGACGCGGTGATGGGGCCAAATGGCGCCCAGTGTCGCGACACGTCCAACGGTTGCGTTCCGCTCAACCTGTTCACCAACGATCCGATCGGCCCCGATGCGCTGGGCTTCATCCTGACCGGCGGCCGCCAGAAGGACAAGACCACGCAGTTCGTGGCCGGGGGGTCGTTGTCGGGCGACATTGCCGGGCTTTCCAGCCCGTGGGCCGACAACCCCGTCGCTTTCGCCGTCGGCGTCGAATATCGCCGGGAAAGCGCCCGCACCGCAGTGGACGACGCATATGCTTCGGGCGACCTGATCGGTTACGGCCAAGGCTTCAATCTGGCGCCCTATCATTTCGACACCAAGGAAATCTTCGGCGAACTGCGCGTTCCGCTGGTGACGGACAAGCCCTTCTTCCACTCGCTCAGCCTGGAGCTTGGCTACCGCTATTCCGACTATTCGACGGTCGGCGGCGTCCATGCCTATAAGGCGGGGGGCGATTGGGCGCCGGCGCGCGGCATCCGGTTCCGTGGCCTCTACCAGCGCGCGGTTCGCGCACCCAATATCTATGAACTGACCTCGCCTCCGGTGTCCACCATCGACAATCTGGCGTCCGACCCATGTTCCGACGGCAAGCCGGCCGGCAATCCGACGCTGACCGCGCTTTGCCTTGGTACGGGCGCCCCCGGTTCGACATACAACGTCAACAATATCCCCGGTCCCGTGGCCGGGCAGATCAACGCCTTTGGTGGCGGCAGTCTCGACCTCAAGGCGGAAAAATCCGATACTTATACCCTTGGCGTCGTCCTGACCCCGGATCAGGTGCCCGGCCTGTCGGTGTCGGTCGACTGGTTCGATATCACCATCAGCAATGCGATCGATGCGTTGGGCGGATCGCCGCAGAATGTCGTTGATGGCTGCTATCTGGTCGCGCAGGATCTCAACAGCCCCTATTGTCAGGCGATCACACGCAACAGACAGACCGGATCGTTGAGCGGCGCAATAGCCTATGGCGTCGATCAGGGTCTGGCGAACAGCGCCTTCCTGCAAACCAAGGGCATCGACGTTGGCGTGAACTACAACCATCGCGTGGGCGCATCGGGCAATCTTGCTGTCACGATCAACGGCACATGGCTGGATACCTATGCGAAGCAGGGCGCGACGTTCGTGCCAGTCACCGAATGCGCGGGCCGCTTCGGCTTCGCCTGCAATCTTGCGCCGATTCCCGAGTGGAAGCATGTGGCTGCTCTGACATATTCCAACAGCGGTTTCTCGCTGATGGGGCGCTGGCGCTATTTCGGCAAGGTGAGGCAGGACGAAGGCACGGACATCCTCGTCTCCTCGATCAAGGCGCAGAACTATTTCGACGCGACCCTGACGGTCGATATCGAAAAGCGCTTCACCTTGCGGCTGGGCGTGGAAAACCTGTTCGACAAACAACCGCCGGTCGTGGGTGCGGAAGCGGGCAGCACGACGCACAACGCCGCCAACACCTTCCCGACCGTCTATGACGCTCTGGGCCGTCAGTTCTTCGCAGGCATCACCGCGAAGTTCTGAATCCAGATGTCATGAGAAAAAAAGAAGGGCGGCTCCACAGGCCGCCCTTCTTTTATGCTCGTCGTCGCTGATTCAGGCGATCGCCAACACCAATCCGCCATCGCCCTCCTCGACCGTCACGGTCGACCCGTCGGGGACTTCGCCGCGCAGGATCAGGTCGGCGAGCGGGTCTTGCAGATAACGCTGCACCGCCCGCTTCAACGGCCTCGCGCCATAGACCGGGTCGTAGCCGACCCGCCCCAGCCACGCCCGCGCGCCGTCGGTCAGATCCAGCACCACCTTGCGGTCCCTGAGCAGCTTCTGCACCCGCCCGACCTGGATATCGACGATCGGTCCCATATGCGCCGCGCCAAGGCGATGGAACAGGATGATCTCGTCCAGACGGTTCAGGAATTCCGGCCTGAAGTGGCTTCGCACGATTTCCATCACCTGCGGCTCGACATCCTCGACATTCTGGCCGTCCGCCATGTTCGAAAGGAACTGGCTGCCCAGATTGGACGTCAGCACGATGATCGTGTTGGTGAAGTCCACCGTCCGGCCCTGCCCGTCGGTCAGGCGGCCGTCGTCCAGCACCTGCAACAATATGTTGAACACGTCGCCATGCGCCTTCTCGACCTCGTCGAACAGCACGACCTGATAGGGCCGCCGCCGCACCGCCTCGGTCAGGACGCCGCCTTCCTCATAGCCGACATAGCCCGGAGGCGCGCCGATCAGCCGCGCGACCGAATGCTTCTCCATGAACTCGCTCATGTCGATGCGCACCATCGCGCTGTCGTCGTCGAACAGGAAGCCCGCGAGCGCCTTGGTCAGTTCCGTCTTGCCGACGCCGGTCGGGCCAAGGAACAGGAACGACCCCAGCGGCCGGTTCGGGTCCTGCAAGCCCGCGCGTGAACGGCGCACGGCGGTCGCCACGGCCTTCACCGCGTCGGCCTGCCCGATGACGCGCTTGCCCAGTTCCGCTTCCATGTTGAGCAGCTTCTCGCGCTCGCCCTCCATCATCCGGTCGACGGGAATGCCGGTCCAGCGGCTCACGACCGAGGCGATGTCCTCGCTCGTCACCTCTTCGCGCAGCATCGCGCCCTGGGAAACGGACTGTGCCTCCGCCAGCTTGCGTTCGAGGTCCGGGATGCGCCCATAGGCCAGTTCCCCCGCTTTCGCGAGGTCGCCACCGCGCTGCGCCTGCTCCAGTTCCAGCCGCGCGGCGTCCAGTTGTTCCTTCAGGCGGCTTTCGCCCGCGATCTTGTCCTTCTCCGCCTGCCAGCGCTGCGTCAGCTCCGCCGATTGTTGTTCCAGATTCGCCAGATCCTCCTCCAGCGCCGCCAGCCGGTCAGCCGATGCCTTGTCGCTTTCCTTCTTCAGCGCCTCGCGCTCGATCTTGAGCTGGATGATCCGCCGATCGAGCGTTTCGATCTCCTCCGGCTTGCTCTCCACCTCCATCCGCAGGCGCGAGGCCGCCTCGTCCATCAGGTCGATGGCCTTGTCAGGCAGGAAGCGGTCGGTGATGTAGCGATTGCTCAAAGTCGCCGCCGACACCAGCGCGCCATCGGTGATCCGCACGCCATGGTGCAGCTCATATTTCTCTTTCAGGCCGCGCAGGATGGAGATGGTGTCCTCCACCGTGGGTTCACCCACGAAGACCGGCTGGAACCGCCGCTGGAGCGCCGGGTCCTTCTCCACATATTTGCGATATTCGTCGAGCGTCGTCGCGCCGATGCAGTGCAGTTCGCCGCGCGCCAGAGCAGGCTTCAACAGATTGCCCGCGTCCATCGCCCCTTCGCTCTTGCCCGCGCCGATCAGCGTGTGCATCTCGTCGATGAACAGGACGATCTGGCCCTCCGCGCCCTTCACCTCGTCCAGCACGCCCTTCAGCCGCTCCTCGAACTCGCCGCGATATTTGGCGCCCGCGATCAGGCTCCCCATGTCGAGCGCCATGAGGGTGCGGTCTTTCAGCGTATCGGGCACGTCGCCATTGGCGATGCGCAGCGCAAGGCCTTCGGCGATGGCGGTCTTGCCGACGCCGGGATCGCCGATCAGCACGGGGTTGTTCTTGGTCCGCCGGGCAAGGATCTGGATGGTGCGGCGGATTTCCTCGTCGCGCCCGATCACGGGATCGAGCTTGCCGTCCTTCGCCGCCTGCGTCAGGTCGCGTGCGAATTTCTTGAGCGCGTCATAGCGGTCCTCCGCGCCCGCCGTGTCCGCGGTGCGCCCGCCGCGCAGGTCGTTGATCGCGGCGTTCAATGCCTCGGCCTTGACGCCCGCCGCCGCGAGCGCCTTGCCCGCCGTCGTGGTGGAAGCCAGCACCAGCGCCAACAGCAGCCGTTCGACCGTGACGAAGCTGTCGCCCGCCTTCTGCGCCACCTGCTCGGCGGAATCGAGTACCCGCACGGCGTCATTGTCGAGGCCCGGCGTCTGTTGCGCCCCGCTGCCCGACACGGCGGGCACCTTCGCCAGCGCCGCATCGGTTTCGCGCAGCGCGATGTCCGGCGATCCGCCCGCCGCCTTGATCAGGCCCGAAGCCATGCCCTGGCTGTCCTCCAGCAGCGCCTTCAACAGATGTTCCGGGCTGATCCGCTGATGGTTCATGCGGATCGCGACGGTTTGCGCCGACTGGAGGAAGCCCTTGGCGCGGTCAGTGAATTTTTCGAGGTTCATGACATCCCCTTCCATTGCTGCCGACGATGTAATGTTGCCAAAAAGCAACACAAGAGGCGCTACGCAATTATCCTATTTGACCGCTCCGAAAACGCATCACCTCGCCATGTCGTTATGGTTTCGCTGCCTTGGCCTGCCCCGGCGCGAAGGCGTCGCCGAAAAAGTCCCCTTCATACCAGCGCGGCGCCTCCGCCGCATCGGCGATCCCGCGCGCGATCGCATAGTTGACCCGCGCGAACTTCGCCGCCGCCTGCCAGTGGAAGGGCAGGTCGATCTGGTCGGACGGCTTGTGATAGTTCGTCTTGAGGAAATGCTCGAACGCCGCTTTCCCCGGCCCGGCAAAGCCCGTCATCAGGAATACCGAAGGCACGGAAGCGATAATGGTCGGAGCGCGTGAACAGACCTTCGGCGGGCAGGGGATCGGGCGATAGCGCAATGCCTTCCGACTTCGCCGCCGTTTCCACGATCGGCCCCAGCGTCGAATGTTCCGCGCCGAAAGCCACGATGTCCTGAAAATCATAGGTCAGGATCGGCATGTCCAGATTGACCACGCCGACCAGCTTGCCGCCCGCGGGCAGCACGGAGTTCTTCGCCAGATATTGCGATCCCAGCAGCCCGTCCTCTTCCGCCGTCACCGCCGCGAACAGGATGGAACGTCTGGGCCGTGTCCCGCTCTGTGCAAAGGCTTTCGCGACAGCCAGCATGGTCGCGACGCCCGAAGCATTGTCCATCGCGCCGTTGAAGATCTTGTCCTTGCCCGGCGTCTCCGGCTTCACCCCCACATGGTCGAGATGCGCCATCAACAGCACATATTCATGGGCCAGCGCGGGATCGGAGCCGGGGATCACCGCCAGCACATTGCTGCTGGGCGCGGTGGCCACGCTGCTCGCGCGGTCGATGCGGACGGCGGGCTTGAGCGCAAAGCCCCTGGGCCGCCCGCCCCTCTTCTTCGCCTCGGCCCGGATCGCCCCCAGCGTCCGCCCGGACCCGGCGAACAAAGCCTCCGCCGCCGCGCCGTTCGCATAGGCCGAACCCCTGATGCCCGGCGTCCGGACATACAGCCGCCCGTCCGGCTGCATCCAACCGACGCTGGGTTCCATGGCCCGCTCCTGCAACCGCTCCCACGGCATCCGCGCCAGCATCCCGGCGCTGGGAATGGTGATAAGGCCGATAGCCCCTGCCCTCTGTGCGACCTGCGTTTTTTCCGCCGCCAGATGCGCGCCGATTTCGCTCGGCATCCCGACGGGCGAGCCGGACAGCGCCACCGCCCATTTGCCCTTGAGGTCAAGGCCCGCATAATCGTCGATCTTCTCCCGCTCCGACTGAAGCCCGTAACCGACGAACACCGCGCCCGCCTCCAGACTTTGCTTCGGCTCCCGCCCGAAAGCGCCGATCACGACATCGCCGCCATTGTCGAACGTCCTGCCGCCGATGGTGAGGCTGGCGGGGCTATCCTTCTCCAGCGTCGCCAGCGTCAGCGTCACCGGTTGATACCAGCTATCGGGCACGGCCTGCTCCAGCCCCAGCGCCGTGAAGCGCGCCGCCACATAGCGCGCCGCCAGGTCATAGCCCCTCGTGCCGCCATCGCGCCCTTCCAGCAGGTCATCGGCGAGAAAGCCGATATCGGCGCGGATCGCATCGGATGAAAATGCGGGCGTCTCCTGCGCGCCAAGGGGAGCGGCAAGCGCCATGGACAGGGCGGAAACGAGAAGGGCGGCGCGAAGGGCCATGGGAGCGAACCTTTTCCGTTGATGGATGCCGCCGAGCCTATCCGTCGCGCCCTTGCTGTCCAGCGGAAAGCGTATTGCGTCCCTAAAGCGCCCCGCTATGGTGCGGGGAAGGCGGCTCCCGCCACGTTCCATTGATCCTCATGAGGCGCTCATGACCCTTCTCTCTTCTACCCGTCGAGTGGCATGGATGCTCGGCCTGTCTTCGTTCGCGCTGACCATGCCGGTGGTGGCCATGGCCGCGCCCTCGACGGCAGCGGTCGCTCCCGCGCCGCTTTCCAGCCTGGTGGCAAAGGTCGACATTCCCTATGAGCAGTTCACGCTGAAGAACGGCCTGCGCGTCATCGTCCACACCGACCGCAAGGCGCCGGTGGTGGCCGTGTCGGTCTGGTATCATGTGGGATCGCGCTTTGAACCGGCGGGCAAGACCGGCTTTGCCCATCTGTTCGAGCATCTGATGTTCTACGGCTCTGAAAATGCGGACGGTCCCTTTTTCGGGCGGCTGGAGGACATCGGCGCGACCGACTGGAACGGCACGACCTGGTTCGACCGCACCAATTATTTCGAGACGGTGCCGACCGGCGCGCTCGACCGGGCGCTGTTCCTCGAATCCGACCGCATGGGCCATCTGCTCGGCGCGGTGACGCAGGTGAAACTCGATACCCAGCGCGGCGTCGTCCAGAATGAAAAGCGCATGGGCGAGAATGAACCTTATGGCCTTGTCGAATATGCCCAGCTTGCCGCCATGCTGCCGGAGGGTCATCCCTATCGCCACTCCACCATCGGCTCGATGGCGGACCTGAACGCAGCCAGCCTTGGCGACGTGCAGAACTGGTTCAAGACGCATTATGGCCCCAACAACGCCGTGCTGGTGCTGGCGGGCGACATCGACGTGGCGACGGCCAGGGCGAAGGTCGAAAAATGGTTCGGCAACATCGCCGCCGGCCCCGCGCCGCAGGATGTGGATGCGACCGTGCCAACGCTCGACAAGGATGTCGAGAAGGTGATGCATGACAATGTCGCCGCCACGCGCCTCTATCGCAACTGGATCGTGCCGGGGGTCAATTCCCCTGATCTGCAACAGCTCGATCTGGCGATGTCGGTCTTCGGCGGGCTGGCTTCTTCGCGGCTCGACAACATCCTGGTCAAGGACGAGAAGGTCGCCGTCGGGGTCAAGGCCGGCATCCAGCCCTTCGAGAAGCTCTCCATCGCCGAGATCACGGTGGACGTGAAGCCGGGCGCGGACCCAGTGGCGGTAGGCCAGCGGCTGGACCAGCTTCTCGCCGACTATCTCGCCAAAGGGCCGAGCGCCGATGAAGTGCTCCGCGCCGCGACGCAGCAGGTGTCGGGCACGATTTCCGGACTGGAGAAGGTCGGCGGTTTCAGCGGCAAGGCGGTGACGCTGGCCGAAGGCGCGGTCTATTCCGACGATCCCGGCAAATATAAGCAGGACCTGGCCGCCTATGCCGCCGCCACGCCGCAATCGGTGAGCGAGGCCGCACGCAAATGGCTGGGACGCCCGGTCTTTCGCCTGATGGTCGCGCCTGGCGAGCGGTCGGCGCAGGACAATGCCCTGGCGGGCAATGCGACGCACAAGCCCGCCTTCTTCCGCGATCCCAAGACGCCCGCACCCACCGCCGCGCAGCCGCCTGAGCCGACCAGAATCGCCGAGCCGCCGATCGCGCCGGTCGCCGACCTCATATTCCCCAAGGTCGAACATGCGAAGCTGAAGAACGGCATCCCTATTGTCTTCGCCCGCCGCGCGACCGTGCCGGTGGTGCGCGTGTCTGTCTCCTTCGACGCTGGCAACGCCGCCGACGACAGGACGAAGCTGGGCACGGCGGCGCTCACCACCGCGCTGCTCGACGAAGGCACGAAGACGCGCAATTCCGTCCAGATCGCCGAGGAACAGGAACGGCTGGGCGCGTCGATCGGCGCGAAGAACGGCATGGATACGACCACGGTCGGCCTTTATGCGCTCAAGCCCAATCTGGACGCGTCGCTGGGGCTGCTGTCCGACATCATCCGCAATCCCGCCTTCGATCCCAAGGAGGTGGAGCGGCTGCGCGGCCAGCTCCTGACGCGCATCGCGGCGGAAAAGACCGAACCCATGCCGATCGCGCAGCGCCTGCTGCCGCCGCTGCTCTATGGGAAGGCGCATCCCTATGGCATCCCCTTCACCGGCTCCGGGACGGAAAGCGGCGTGAAGGCGGTGGTGCGGCAGGACCTGACCGCCTTCCACGACAGGTGGCTGCGACCCGACAATGCGACGATCTTCGTCACCGGCGACACGACGCTGAACGAGATCATGCCGCTGCTCGAAACACGCTTCGGCGACTGGAAGGCTCCGGCGGCGCAGAAGGGGACGAAACTCTTCCGCATGGACCGCATGGCGCGTCCGGCGCGGATCATTCTGGTGGACAAGCCGCAAAGCCCGCAGTCGATGATCCTCGCGGGCCAACTCACGGGCAAGCAGGGGACCGACAATCCGGTCGACCTCATCACCGCCAATGAAGTGCTGGGCGGCAGCAGCACCTCCCGCCTCATCATGGACCTGCGCGAAACGAAGGGCTGGGCCTATTATGCGGGCACCGCGCTGCCCGGCGTCAAGGAAGCGATCCCCCTGCTGGTCTTTGCTCCGGTCCAGACCGACAAGACCGGCGAGTCGATCATCGCGGCGCGCAAGGACATCAGCGACTTCCTGGCCACCAAGGGCACGACCGAGGCCGAACGCAACCAGACGATCAACAGCCAGATCCTCTCGCTCCCCGGCAGTTTTGAGACATCGTCCGATCTGCTGGGCGCGATGATGCGCAACAGCCTGCTGGGACGGCCGGACAATTATTACGAGACGCTGCCCGGCACCTATCGCGCGATGACGGCGGCCGACATGGACAAGGCGGCGCGGGAGGCGATCGGCGCCGACCGGCTGATCTGGGTCGTGGTGGGCGACGCGAAACTGGTGCGGCCGCAGCTTGACGCGGTGGGCCTGCCGGTCGAGATGGGCACATTGGCCGATTGACGGTCACGCAAGGGAGACAAGGACATGGCAGCAGTGGACGGCGCTTATGATTGCGTCGCGAAGACGCCGATGGGCGACCAGAACGGCGTATTCACGGTCATCAGCAGCGGGGATCGCTTCAACGGCACCTTCGCGGGCATGATGGGATCGCTGGACGTCAAGGACGGCGCGGTCGACGGCAACAAGCTGACATGGAAGATGGACATGACGCTGCCCATGCCGATGACGCTGGAATGCGAGGCCGCGGTGAGCGGCGACGCCATCACCGGGACGATGCAGCTTGGCGCGTTCGGCGCGGCGGGTTTTTCCGGCACGCGGCGGGCCTGAGCGAGCGGGAACGGAGGCTTCGCCAAATGACCGGCCTTCGCCCATCCTTCTCCCCTTGCTGGAGAAGGATGGGCAGCCTTGCCAAACCCCGCGTCGAACCGGAGCAAACCGCCTCCTTGACAGAATACATTAGTTAGCTATCTAAGTATTAATGCCGACTCTGGATCGCCAGCGCGCGCTTTCGCGCACCTTTGGGCCTGTAGCCCGGGGATGGTGGCAACTGGCGGATCGGACGCTGGCGGAGATCGGGCTTTCCAATTCGGCGGGGTGGTGCCTGCTGCATCTGGACCGGATCGGGCCGCAGGCGCGCCAGATCGACCTGGCCGAGGCTTTGGAAATCTCCCAGCCCTCGCTGGTCCGCACCCTGCACCAACTGGAAGCGGCGAAGCTGGTCGAGCGCCTTCCCAACCCCGACGACCGGCGATCCAACCGGCTGGCCCTGACCCCGGCGGGACAGGAACTGGTCGGTTCCATCCAGAAACGCCTCGACGAACTGCGCAACGCCTTGCTGGAGGATATTCCCGCGGCCGATATCGACACGAGCGTCCGCCTCATGGAAATGCTGGGGCGGCGCATGGCGGAGCGGCGCGCCGAACCATGAAGGAACGTCTTGGCTGGCCGGCCGCCCTGTTCGGCATCAAATGCTTTCTGGCGGCGGCGCTCGCGCTCTATATCTCGTTCAGCATCGGGCTGGAGCGACCCTATTGGGCGTTCATCACATCCTTCATCGTCGCCCAGCCGATGGCGGGCGCGGTCATATCCAAGGCGGTCTATCGCGTCATGGGCACGCTGGTGGGCGCGGTCGTATCCGTTCTCATCGTGCCCCCGCTGGTCAACGCGCCCGAACTGCTGACGCTGGCGATCGCGGGCTGGCTCGCCTTTTGCGTGTTCCTGTCGCAACTCGACGGCACGCCGCGATCCTATATGTTCGTGCTGGCGGGCTATAGCGCCTGCCTGATCGCCTTTCCCGCCTTCGACGCGCCGCAGAGCATCTTCGACCTGGCCTCGTCCCGCGTACAGGAAATCACCATCGGCATCCTGTCGGGCAGTCTGGTCCATGCCGCTATCCTGCCCGGATCGGTCGCGACGATGGTGCTCCATCGCGTGGCGGCGATCCTGCGCGATGCCGAGCGCTGGTCCCGTGACGCCATATCCATCGACCCGGTCGAAGGACTGGCCGAAGAGCGCCGCCGTCTGGCGCAGGACGTGACCGAAGTGCACCATCTTTCCACGCATCTGCCCTATGACCTGTCGCGCCGGGTGCCGCGCGTGCGGACGGTGCGCGCCTTGCAGGACCAGCTTTCGCTGCTGCTGCCGTTGGGCGCGGCGGTGGACGATCGCTTGCAGATGATGAAGGCCGCGCGCGGCGGCGATGTCCCCCCAGAGATCGCGGCGTTGATCGCGGATGTTCAGGCATGGCTGGAAAATCCGGAAAAGGATCTGGAGCGACGGTCAGCCAGCGCGGCCGCCCTGATCGAACATTGCGCGCAAATGGAGCCGGAACCCGGCGCTGGCATGGATTGGGCCGACATGCTGCGCCTCAGCCTGTTTTCACGCCTCGCCGACCTGATCGCGGCGCATCGCGACTGCCGCGACCTTTATGACCAGATGACCAGCTATAGCCGGACGCCGGTGAACGCGCGTATCGCCGAGCTGCTGGAAGGACGGCGCGTCCGCGAAGTTCACCGCGATTATGAAGGCGCGCGGCAAGGGGCGTTCAACGCCTTTATCACGCTGGTCGTGGGATGCGCGCTGTGGATCGGCAGCGGCTGGAAAGACGGTGCGGGCGCCACGATGCTGGCGGGCATCTTCCTTGCCATCTATTCGTC
This sequence comes from Sphingobium faniae, assembly GCA_900100475.1. Lineage (GTDB taxonomy): Bacteria > Pseudomonadota > Alphaproteobacteria > Sphingomonadales > Sphingomonadaceae > Sphingobium > Sphingobium faniae. The sequence continues at coordinate 98,885 of FMTU01000008.1, forward strand.
GCATGACAATCCCAGGGCGCCGATCAAAGGATGGGTGGCCGGCACGATCGCCGCTTCCATGCTGGGCGCGCTCTACGGCTATGCCATCATGCCCCGGCTGGACGGCTTCCCGATGCTGATGGCCGCCTTCGCGCCCAGCATCATCCTGCTGGGATCGGCCATGGCGTCGCCGACGCTGGCGGGCTATGTAATGCCGGCATTGCTGGGACTGGGCAGCCCGGCGCTGTTGGCGGAAAGCTATGTCGACGATTTTCCTTCCCTCGTGAACGGCAATCTCGCCCAGCTTGTGGGCATCTGGTTCGCCGCCGTCATGGCGGGGCTGTTGCTGCCGGATGGATTGCAAAGAGCCATTCGCCGCACCATCAGCGCGGGATGGCGCGATATCGCCAACCGCGCCAATGTGGCCGGACGGCCCGATGTGCGCGGCTGGATCAACCGGATGCTAGATCGCATCGCCCTGCTGGCTCCCCGGCTGGCGGTGCTGGGCAAGGATGGCGGCGCGCCCCTCTATGACGCGCTGCGCGATCTTCGCACCGGCATCAGCATCGGAGAGCTACGGCAATTGCGGCTGGACCTGCCGCCGGGCGAGGGTCTGTCGCTGACCCGCGTGTTGCAGGGCGTGGGCGATTATTATCGCGGCCTCGATCCCGCCGCGCCCGCCCCTGCCCGGCCCGATCTGTTGCAGGACATAGACGGCGCCATCGCGGAGTTTGCCGCCAATCCCGACCCTGCCGTCCGGCGCGGCGCGATATTGGCGCTGGTCGGCCTGCGCCGAAACCTTTTCGCCGACAGCATCAGTTACAGGAGGGCCGCCGCATGACCGGGGAAGTCGCCCTCGGGGGCGTCTATGTGCCTACGCTGCTGCTGCTGGCGATCTTTGCCCTGCTGCTTAGTTGGGGGGTGACGCGCCTCATCCACGCATTCGGCCTGTATCGCTTCGTCGCCTTTCGCGCGCTGGTCGACCTCAGCCTCTTCGTGTTGCTGCTCGGCCTGCTCGCCGTCCTTGTTCCCCTCCTTGGAATCCGCCTATGAACCGTTATCTCGCGCCGTTGCTGCGAAGCGTCGCCACCATCGTCATCGTAATCGCCGCCATCGCGATCGCGATCTGGATGTGGAATCATTATGAGCGCAGTCCCTGGACCCGCGACGGACGCGTGCGCGCCGATGTGGTGCGGGTGACGCCGGACATAGGCGGCCTCGTGACCTCGGTCGCGGTGCGCGACAACCAGCAGGTGCAGGAAGGCGACGTGCTCTTCGTGATCGACCGGCCCCGCTACGAACTGGCGCTGAAACAGGCGGCCGCGCGGGTCGAAAGCGCGCAGGCGACGCTGGGACAGGCAAGGCGGGAAGCGCGGCGCGACCTGGCGCTCGGCGATCTGGTCGCGGAAGAGGCGCATGAACAGAATGTCGCGCGCGTGGCGACCGCGCAGGCGGCGCTGGCCGAAGCGATCACGGCGCGCGACGGCGCGGCGCTGGACCTCAAGCGCACGCGGGTGGTCGCCTCGGTCAACGGCACTGTCACCAATCTGGATCTGCATCAGGGCGACTATGTGGCGGCGGGCAAGCAGGCGATGGCGCTGATCGACAAGGACAGCCTGCGCGTCGAGGGCTATTTCGAGGAGACCAAGCTGCCGCTGATCTGCCTGGGCGCGCCGGTGACGGTGCGGATGATGGGCGAGGAGCAGGATCTGCACGGGCGGGTCGAAAGCATCGCTTATGGCATCAACGACCAGACCCGGTCGGATGCAGGCAATCTGCTGCCCAATGTGCAGCCGACTTTCTCCTGGGTGCGGCTGGCCCAGCGCATCCCGGTGCGGGTGAAACTGACGAAGGTGCCCGCCGACATCAGCCTCATCACCGGCCGGACCGCGACCGTGACCGTGGAGCCCAAGGCGAAGGATGCGAAGCCGGGAACCTGCCGCCATGCATAAGGGCCTGTTCGCGCCGCTGTTCGCGCTGACGCTGGCGGCCTGCGCGACGGCGGGACCGGACTATCGCCCGCCTGAAAGATCGGCGGCGACGGCGCCCTCCGCGCAAGGAGCGTTCCATGCGGCGGACAGCGCCATGATGAGCGATGCGCCGTTGCCGGAACATTGGTGGCGGCTCTATGACGACCCGCAACTGGATGCGCTGGTGGAACAGGCGCTGACGGCCAATGCCGACCTGCGCGTGGCGGACGCCAATCTGACGCGGGCGCAGGCCGTGCTGCGCGAAGCACAGGCCGGACGCACGATCAGCACCACGGTGGAGGGCGGCGCGAGCCTGTCGCGGCCTTCGGGCACGGGGGAAAGCCTGCCGGGCGTGGTCGGCTATGATCTGGGCCTCAGCGCCTCCTATACACTTGACCTTAATGGCAAGGTCCGCCGCGCGATCGAGGCGAGCGGCGCGGACGTGGAAGCCAGCGCCGCCGCGCGCGACGCCGTGCGGGTGAGCGTCGCGGCGGCGGTGGCGCGGGCCTATGCGCAGATATGCGCGGCCAATTATTCGCTGGGCGTCAACCGGCGCGTGGTGGCCTTGCAGCGCGATACGGCGGACGCCACGCAGCGGCTGTTTCGGGGCGGACGAGGCACGGCTTTCGACGTCAGCCGCGCCGAATCGGCGGTGGAAAGCAGCGCGGCGGCGCTTCCCGCCTTCGACGCGCAGCGGCAGAACGGGCTTTACCTGCTGGCGACGCTGCTGGGCCGTTCACCCGGCGATTATCCGGCGGAGGTGGCGGGATGCGCCGCCCTCCCGGCGCTGGGCCAGGCGCTGCCAACGGGCGACGGGGCCGCGCTGATCCGGCGGCGGCCCGACATCCGGCAGGCCGAGCGCGCCATCGCCGGCGACACGGCACGGCTGGGGGTGGCGATGGCGGACCTCTATCCGCATGTCAGCATCGGCGGATCGCTGGACCTGTCGGGGCCGCTCAAGGATTTCGGCGGCGGCACCTCCTTCGGCATGAGCCTTGGCCCGCTGCTGTCATGGAGTTTTCCCAACCGGCCCGTCGTACGCGCGCGGATTGATCAGGCCGACGCGCAGGTAAAGGCCGACCTCGCCCGTTTCGACGCGACCGTGCTGGAGGCGTTGCGGCAGGCGGAAACGGCGCTGGAAACCTATCGCCGGGATGCCGAGCGCGCGGCGGCGCTCGATGCGGCGCGGGATAGCGCGGCGGTATCGGCGGGGCAGGCGCAACGGTTGTTCCGTTTCGGGCGCGGCGATTTCCTGTCCCTGCTGGACGCCCAGCGCAGCCTCGCCAGCGCGGAAGCAGCGGCGGCGGCGGCCCGCTCGCAACTGCTGCCGGACCAGATCGCCATCTTCCTGGCGCTGGGCGGCGGCTGGGAGTGAGGTGGCGGGCCGCGATCACATGATCGCCGCTGCGCCACATTCATGCTCCGTCTCGCGCGGATAAGGCTTGCCACAGGCGCGGCAGGCGATGTGATCGCCGGGCCTTAGCCCATGGCCCACCGCCACGCGCTCGTCGAAGACATAGCAGTCGCCCTGCCAGCGGCTTTCGCTTTCCGGCATCTCCTCCAGATAGCGCAGGATGCCGCCGCGCAGATGATAGACCTCATCGAACCCGCGCGCCTTCACCAGCGCCGTCGATTTTTCGCACCGTATGCCCCCGGTGCAGAACATCGCGATCTTCGGTTCGCGGCCTTCGTCCCGCAACGCCTGCGCAAATTCGTCGAACCATGCCGGGAAATCGCGGAAGGACCGGGTGCCCGGATCAATCGCCCGCTCGAAAGTGCCGCAGGCGACTTCATAGGCGTTGCGCGTGTCGATCACGACCGTATCGGGATCGGCGATCAGCGCATTCCATGCCGCAGGATCGAGATAAGCGCCCGCCCGCCTCGCCGGATCAAGATCGCCCGCGCCCAGCGTCACGATCTCCGCCTTCACCTTGATCTTCATGCGGGCAAAGGGAGCGTCCCGCGCCGTCGCATATTTGACGTCAAGGTCCTCACACCCCGGCAAGGCGCGGATATGCGCGACCAGGGCGGCGATGGCGTTCGCGCTGCCCGCGACGGTGCCGTTGATCCCCTCGTGCGCGAGGATCAGCGTGCCGCAGACGCGCAGATCCTCGGCAAGGGCGCGCAGCTCCTCCGCCAAAGCCTGCGGATCGGGAAAGGGCGCGAAGCGGTAGAGCGCGGCGAGGGTATAGGGAGCGGCTTCGTCCATGGCGCGCCTATAGGGCTTTCATCGCCCTCTTGAAAGCGGGCGCGGCAGGGCGCATAGGCGCTTCATGGTTCCCCTTTCGTTCGCCGGTCATGATTTTCTGGCATTGCCGGAAGCGGCGCTGTTCTGGCCCGCGCATGGCGCGCTGCTGGTTGCCGACCTGCATTTCGAAAAGGCGAGCTGGTATGCGCGCTTCGGCCAGTTCCTGCCGCCGCATGACAGCCACGCCACGCTGGATCTGATCGAAAGGCTGGTGGAGCGGACCGGAGCAAGAGCGCTATGGTCGCTGGGGGACAGTTTCCACGATGCCGATGGCGCGGCGCGCCTGGATGCGGATGCGCGAAGGCGGCTGGCAGCGCTGACGATGCGGCTCGACTGGCTGTGGATCACGGGCAACCACGATGCGGGCATGGCGCTGATGCCCGGCGGACGCAGGCTGGTCGAGGCGGAGGTGGAAGGCGTCCTCCTGCGCCACGAAGCGGTCGCGGATGATAACCGGCCGGAAATTTCGGGCCATTTCCACCCCAAGCTGCGCCTGTCGCTGCGAGGCCGTCATGTGTCCCGCCGCTGCTTCGTGGAGTCGCGAAGCAAGCTGATTCTCCCCGCTCTGGGCAGCCTGACCGGCGGGCTGGATGCCTGTCATGGCGAAATCCGGCGCGCCGTGGGGCCGGGCGCGACCGCCATGGTGCCCCTGTCCGACCGATTGCTCCGCTTTCCGCTCCCGTAAGAAGCCGCTACGGAAACGCGAATTTAACATGTGGCTGCTAGGCAACATGTCATGCGAATCAACATAGGCAAGCCGCAAAAAGCCACGGAAAAGCAGGGGTCTATTGCTTTCGATACACTGTGGCAGCATAATCGCCACCATCCTGACATGAATAAAATCGTGCAGGACAGGAGAGGACCGACCATCATGAAACAATATGGCCTTTGGCTGTCATCCGCCGGCGTGATCGCGCTGGTGGCCGCGATCCCCTTTGCCCATGCGCAGGAACAGACGGCGCCGCAAGCCGCTGCCGAACAGGACGGCGCCGATATCATCGTCACCGCGACCCGGCGCGCCAGCCCCTTGTCGGATGTGCCCATCGCCGTGTCGGCCGTGACCGCGCAGGCGATGCAGAACAGCGGCGCGACCGACATACGCGCGCTCAACCAGCTTGCGCCCTCGATGCTGATTTCATCGACGGGATCGGAAGCCAACGCCTCCGCCCGCATCCGCGGCATCGGCACGGTGGGCGACAATCCGGGCCTGGAAAGCTCGGTCGCCGTGTTCATCGACGGGGTCTACCGCTCGCGCACCGGCGCGGGCCTCACCGATCTGGGCGAGATCGAGCGCGTCGAAGTGCTGCGCGGGCCGCAGGGCACGTTGTTCGGCCGCAACGCGTCGGCAGGCCTCATCAACATCATCAGCAAGGCGCCGGAATTCACGCTGGGCGGCAAGGCCGAAATCACCTACGGCAATTACGACTATTGGCGTCTGGCGGGCCGCATCACCGGGCCGGTAAGCGATTCCATCGCACTCGCGCTCGACGGCGTCTGGTCGAAGCGCGACGGTTTCTACAAGCTGGTCGACGCGGCCGGGAACAAGGTCGGCGACACCAATGACCGCGACCGCTATTTCCTGCGCGGACAGGCGCTGATCGAGCCGAATGACGCGCTCTCCATCCGTCTGATCGGCGACTACACCAACCGCGATGAAAGCTGCTGCGGCGCGGCCACTATCGAAATGCGCGAGCGGGTGCCGACGGCGGAAGGAGGCTATACCACCGCCGATTTCAACCGCATCGCCGCCATCATGCAGGGGCAGGGCGCGGTTTTCCACGACGATCCCTATGACCGCAGGCTGACGATCAACGAGGATCGCAACTATGTCAGCAAGCTCAAGGACTGGGGCGTTTCGGGCGAGATCAACTATGATTTCGGCGGCGCGAAGCTGACCAGCATCACCGCCTATCGCGACTATAAGTCGAAGGACTATGGCGATTACGACTATAGCGCCGCCGACCTGCTCTATCGTGATCCGGGCACCTTCCGCCAGTTCAAGACCTTCACGCAGGAATTGCGCTTGCAGGGGTCGGCCTTCAACGACCGGCTCGACTGGCTGGTCGGCGGCTATTATGCGAATGAAAAGCTGACCTTGCAGGATAATATCCGCTTCGGCGCGGACTATGGCCGTTTCGCCGCCTGCCGCCTGATGGCGGGCGCGAGTGCAACCAGCAACCTGACGCAGGCGCAGTTGGCGGCGTGCGGAAGCGGACTCGCCACCGCGCCGCTGATCGCGGGGACGCAGGCTCAACTCAATGCGGGACTGACCAACGCCTTCATCAATGCGGGCATGGACCCCGGTATGGCGGCGGGGCAGGCGGGCGCGATTTCGACCGGCCTCGGCAACGGCCTGAGCGCACTGGCCGCCATCCCGGAAGGGACAGGGGACGTCGCCTCGCGCTATTATCAGAAGAGCCGGAACTGGGCGCTTTTCACCCATAATATCGTCCATATCACCCCGCAGCTCGATCTGACGCTGGGCTTGCGCTACACGCATGAAAGCAAGCGTTTCTCGGCGGACTTCAACAACAATAACGCGACCTGCGCGGCTTTGCAGGCTTCGGGGCTGCGCGACATCGCGATCAATCCGCAACTGGGCAGCGCGGCGGCGCTGGCGGGCGGCATATTGACGCTGGGGTGCCTTGGCAACGGGTCCACCGGCCTCAATGCGCTGGACCTGCATGACCGGATCAGCGACGGCGAGTTTTCCGGCACCGCCGTGCTGTCGTGGAAGCCGGTCGACGAACTGCTGCTCTATGGCAGCTATTCGCGCGGCTACAAGGCGGGCGGCTATAATCTGGACCGTTTCCAATTGGGTTCGACCGGCCTCAACCCGGTTCCGGCGGTCTTTTCGCCGCGCAGCAATGCGGACGTGACCTCGCTACGCTTCGCGGCGGAGAAGGTGGACGCGTTCGAGGTGGGTCTCAAATACCGCCAGCCCAAATGGAGCGCGAACATCGCCGCCTTCCGGCAGGAGTTCAAGAATTTCCAGTTGAACACCTTCAACGGCACCAGCTTCATCGTCCAGAATATCAATGGTTGCGACGGGGCGCTTTCCGCCGCGCGCACCTGCGCCAGGGACGACGTGTCGCCGGGCCTGATCAGCCAGGGCGTGGAACTGGAGCTGACGGCGACACCGGCGCGCAATTTCCGCGTGTCGGGCGGCATGACCTATGCCCGCGCGAAGTTCGCCAACCGCCTGGTCGGCAGCAGCGACGGCAGCGTGCCGCTCGATCCCGCGCTGTTCCTGTTGCCCGGCGCGATCAATTCGCAGGCGCCCGAACTGGTGACGACCGCCAGCGCCGCGTGGACGCCGGACATCGGTTCCAACGGGCTGTCGGCGCTCTTCTATGTCGATGCCCGCATGACCGGCGATTTCAATACCGGGTCGGACCTGTTCCCCGAAAAGAGGCAGGACGGCTTTTCGGTCGTGAACGCCCGCATCGGCCTGCGCGGACCGGAGCAGAAATGGGCGATCGAATTCTGGGGCCAGAATATCTTCAACGAGAAATATACGCAGGTGGCCTTCAGCAGCCCGCTCCAGTCGAGCAGCCCGGCGACATCGACGACCGGCCAGTTCGCGGCGGGCGCACCGATGGCGAACCAGCTCATCTCCGCCTATCTGGCGGAACCGCGCACTTACGGCATCACCCTGCGCGGGTCTTTCTAAGTCGGGGGTCCGCTGAGCCTGCGATCCAGTCTTGCGCCGGATCGCAGGCTCAGCCAGCAAACCTGTCGGTCGCGCGGATCAGGGCATCCAATATGCCCGGCTCATTATAGGCGTGGCCCGCGCCCTCGATCATCTCAAAACGCGCCTGCGGCCATGCGCGATGGAGCGCCCAGGCCGTTTCCGCCGGACAGGCCATGTCGTAACGGCCCTGCACGATGACGCCGGGAATATCGCGCAACGTCCCCGCGTCGCGGAGCAACTGGCCGTCCTCCAGCCAGCCGCCATGCACGAAATAATGATTTTCGATCCGGGCGAAGGCGAGCGCGAAATCGTCGTCCTCATGGCTCGCTGACAGATCGTCGTCCGGCAGCAGGCGGATGGTTTCGCCCTCCCAGACGCTCCACGCTTTCGCCGCCGCGATGCGCGCCGCAGGGTCGTCGCCCGTCAGGACGCGGCGATAGGCCTGGAGCAGGTCGCCGCGCTCGCTCTGCGCGATGGGCGCGACGAAGCGTTCCCATTTGTCGGGATAGATGCGGCTCGCGCCCTCCTGATAATACCAGTCGATCTCGCGCTTGCGGATAGTGAAGATGCCGCGCAGCACCAGTTCGCTGACGCGCCGGGCATGGCTCTGCGCATAAGCGAGCGCCAGCGCCGATCCCCATGATCCGCCGAAAACCAGCCATTGCTCCACGCCCATCATGGTCCGCAGCCGTTCGATGTCAGCGACCAGATGCCATGTCGTGTTGGCGTCCAGCCCGGCATGGGGCGTCGAGCGGCCGCAGCCGCGCTGGTCGAACAGCAGCACGTCATAGCGCGCCGGATCGAACAGCCGCCGGTGATCGGGCGAGCACCCCCCGCCCGGCCCGCCATGGAGAAAGACGGCAGGCTTCGCGCCCGGCGTCCCCGCCCGCTCCCAATAGACATGATGGCCGTCCCCCACATCCAGATGGCCGGAAGCGAAGGGTTCGATCGGGGGATAAAGGGTTTGCATCGCCCGACATTACAGCTTCGCGCCCTGAAAATACAATTTGCGACAAATCTTCCTTTGCCCTGCCAGAGATTTGCGACAACTGGCCGCTAGGAGACCCATGTCGAGGGTCTGTTCCGGGGGTTTTCCGTGCGTCATTCTATCTCCTTTGTCCTGTTCACCCTGCTTTCCGGCGCAGCTCCCGGCGCGCTGATGGCGCAGGAGGAGGATCGCCGCCCGCCCGTGGAGATGGACGAAGGGGATGAAATCATCGTCACCGGCCAGCCCGAGCGCGGGGCCGTGGCGGGCGATGTCCAGCCCGAACAGCAATTTCGCGCCGCCGACATCCGCGCGCTGGGCGTTGCGTCGATTTCGGAAATGGTGTCGGAATTGTCGGCGGAAACCAACGGGACGCCTATCATCCTGCTGAACGGCAAGCGCATCTCCAGCTTTTCGGAGATTCAGGACCTCCCCTCCGAAGCGGTGGCGCGGGTGGACGTGCTGCCCGAACAGGTCGCGTTGTCTTATGGCTATGCGCCGACGCAGAAGGTTATGAATATCGTGCTGCGCGCGCGCTTCCGCGCCGAATCCGCCGATCTGCGCGGCGGCGTGACGACCGATGGCGGGCGCGAGAACGGATCGGCCGAAGCGGGCATCATGCGCATCCGGGGCGACAATCGCTTCACGCTGAACCTTAAATACAGCCGCGCGGCGCAGCTTTTGGAAAGTCAGCGGGACATCATCCCCACCGCCCCTTCCAGACCCTATTCCCTCGGCGGCAATATCACCGCCATGACACAGGGCCGGGAAATCGACCCGGCGCTCTCGGCCCTCGCCGGAGAGACCGTAAGCGTCACCGCCGTGCCGGAAAGCGCGGCGGCATCCATCCCATCACTGGACGATTTCGTCGCGGGCGCGAACCAGACGAGCGTCAGCGACCTTGGACGTTATCGCACGCTCAGCCCCGCGACGGAGAATTTTTCCGCCAACGCCACGCTGGCCCGCGCGCTGGGCGGGGTGTCCGCCACCCTCAACGGGCGGCTGGAACTGTCCGACAATGACTCGCTTCAGGGGCTGTCGGCGGCGGCGCTGACCCTGCCGGGCGGCAATCCCTTCTCCCCCTTCGCCGACGACGCGCGGCTCTATCGCTATCTCGCGCAGGCAGGCGCGCTGGGGCAGCATATCCGGGGCACCACCGGGCATATCGGGATCACGCTGAACGGCGGGCTGGGCGGCGGATGGCAATGGTCCTTCACGGGGAACGGCGACATTTCGGACACGCGCACGCGCACGGATCGCGGCGTTTCCACCGGAACGATGCAAGCGGCGCTGGATGCGGGCGGCGGGACGATGAACCCTTATGGCGACATCGCGGGCGACCTGCTCGCCACGCGCCTCACCGACCGGGCGCGCGCCAGGTCGCAGGCGATTTCGGGCGACCTGCTGTTGAGCGGTCCCCTCTTCGACCTGCCCGCCGGGGAGGTCACGGCATCGGCTCGTCTGGGCGGCTCGGCCAACGGTTTTGAAAGCTGGTCGATCCGCTCCGGCGTCGAACGCAATACGGACTATAATCGCGAGATTGCAAGCGGGCAGGTCAGCCTGGACCTGCCGCTCACCAGCCGGTCGCGGGACGTGCTGGGCGCTCTGGGCGACATCGGCGTCAACATGAACGCCGCCGCGCAGCGCCTTTCGGATTTCGGCACGCTCTCGACGCTGGGCTATGGCCTGCGCTGGAAGCCGGTGAAGGCCGTTCAGATCCTGATGTCCGCCAGTCAGGACCGCGCCGCGCCCACCGGCTCGCAGATCACCGATCCGCTGATCTCCACCCCCAACATGTCCGTTTTCGACTATGCGACCGGACAGACGGTGTTCGTGACCCAATTGTCGGGCGGCAATGCCACCCTCAAGGAAAGCGTGCGCGACCAGTTCCGCCTGAGCGCCACGGTCAAGCCCTTCGACAAGCCCAATCTGACGCTGACGGCGACTTATCTCAACAGCCGCACCCGCAATCCCATCGCGGCCTTCCCCACGCCCACGCCCGCCATCGAGGCGGCCTTCCAGGACCGTTTCCTGCGTGACGCGGACGGCGCGCTGACGCAAATTGACGCACGGCCCATCAACTTCCTGCGTTCCCGGAGCGAGGAACTACGCTGGGGCTTCAACCTGTCGCTTCCGCTCAAATCACATGTTCAGAAGCTGGTCGAGGCGTGGCGCGCGGCAGGCGCGAAGCCGGAAGACAGGCCCGCCGAACTGCAATCGCTGTTCGGCAATCGTCGTCCCGGCGGCGAAGGCGGCGGCGATGGCCCGCCCCGCCGCGATGATGGCCCCGGCGAAGGCGGCGGCGCCAATGCAGGACCGGCCAATGCAGGACCGGGCGGCGGAAGGCGGGGCGGGAGCTTCGGCGGTTTTGGCGGGCGGCGAGCCGGTAGCGGAGGTGGCGGCGGACGCCTCAGCTTCAGCTTCTATCACACATGGCATCTGACCGAGAGCATCCTGATCGCGCCGGGCGTGCCGGAACTCAACCTGCTGAGCGGCGACGCCACCGGCTCGTCGGGCGGGCAGCCGCGCCATGAACTCAAGGCGCGGCTGGGCTATTCCAACAACGGCATCGGCGGCAGGCTCGGCGTCGACTGGGAAAGCGGCACGCATGTCGACGGCGCGCTGGGCGGCGCGTCGCGCCTGAACTTCGGCAGCCTCGCCACCGCCAATCTGCGTATCTTCGCCAATCTGGGGCAAATGCCGGGGCTGGTACGCGACCATCCCTTCCTGCGGGGCGCGCGCGTGTCGATCGGCATCGACAATATCTTCAATTCCCGGCGCGACGTGACGGATGTGACCGGCGCGACGCCGCTACGCTATCAGCGCGACTATCTGGACCCGCTGGGCCGTACGGTGTCGATCAGTTTCCGCAAGCTGTTCTTCTGACAGGCATCGCGCCCCGGAATCAGGAAGCCATCAACCGGGGCGTGGCGGCTTTCAGGCGGTTGAGGTCGACAGCCTCGCAAAATTCCACGCCCATGCGGTCATCCTTCGACCAGCGGGCGACGGCGTCGATGAAATAATTGTCCGCCAGTTCGATGATGAAGGCTGTTCCTTCCGGCACGCTCCACAACCCTTCGACAAGGGCGCCGGTGGCCGAAATATTGCGGATGCGCGCGGCATAGACATCGCCGCCATTATGCACCGCAACGCTCCGTAACATGGACTTGCGCTCCGGTCGGCTGGATTTGAAGCCTTCGACCGTAGCGATCGCGCCTGCGGTCAACTGGCGCTCGATCACTTCGGCCGCGCTGATGGGCCGGCCATAGACATAGCCTTGCACATGGCTGCACCCCAATTGGCGGATCAGGTCCAGTTCGTCCTGGGTTTCCGCGCCTTCGGCCGTCGTGTCCATGCCCAGCGCTTCCGCCAGGCTGACGATGGCTTCGATGATCGCGCTGTTGCGGCTGCCCTTGATCGCCGCGCCGCGCACGAAGCTCTGGTCGATCTTGATCTTGTCGAACGGCGCTTTCTTCAGATAACCGAGCGAGGAATAGCCCGTCCCGAAATCGTCGAGCGCCAGACGCACGCCCAGCGCCTTCAGCCGCGCGAACATCGAATCGGTGTCGGCATTGTCGTTCAGGAACACGCCTTCGGTGATTTCCAGCTCCAGCCGCTCGGGCGCCAACTGGCTCGTCGCCAGCGCGTTCATGACGATGGAAGGAAAGCCGGGATTGGCGAACTGGATCGGCGAGACGTTGACCGCCACCCGCGCCGCGTTCACCCATTGCGCCGCGTCGCGGCAGGCGGTGCGGATCACCCAATCCCCGATCTGCGCGATCAGGCCCGTATCCTCGGCAATGGGGATGAAGATATCCGGCCCGATGATGCCACGTCGGGGATGCTGCCAGCGCAGCAGCGCTTCATAACCGGTGATCTGCTCGGTGACGGAGGACACGACCGGCTGATAGACCAGATATAGCGCGTCGGAATTCAGCGCGTCGCGCAGATCCTCTTCCAACTGGCGGCGATCTTCCGCGTCGGCATGCATCTCGGAGGAATAGAAGCGATGGACGCCCCGGCCATCGCCCTTCGCCGCATATAGCGCCAGATCGGCGTTGCGGATCAGCGCGTCGCTGGTCACGCCATCGTCCGGGCAATGGGAAATGCCGATGGAAACGCCGATGACGACGGACGTATCCTCGATCCTGTAGGGCTGGGCTATGGTGCTGATGATGGCCTTGGCCAGATGGCCCAGCGCGGCCTGATCCTGCCGTCCGGCCAGAAGGATCTTGAACTCGTCGCCACCCTGGCGCCCGACCAGCCCCTGATTGCCGACCACCCGCAGCAGCCGGTCGCTGACCTGCCGCAACAGCGCATCCCCGGCGGGATGGCCCAGCGTGTCGTTGACGCTCTTGAAACGGTCGAGGTCCAGCATCATCAGCGCGCATTCGCCGGACCGGCCATGAGGGGTCTTGATGGCGTTTTCCAGCGCCTGCATCATCTGGCCCCGGTTGGCGAGGCCCGTCAGGGAATCGAACTGCGCCAGACGCACGACTTCCGCCTGGCTGCGCTTGATTTCGGTGAGGTCGCTGCCGCTTCCGCGAAAACCCTGAAACTGGCCATATTCGTTGAAGACGGGCTGGCCGGAGATCGACCACCAGCGCTCCTCGTTCATCATCGCCGCCCGAACGGCGACATCGGCGAAACCCGACCGCGCCGACAGATGGAAACCCAGGGTCCGCTCGCCATCGCCATGAGAACGGTTGCCGGGGCCGACAAGATCGGTGAAAGGCTGCCCGATCAGCTTTTGCGTGGGCCGGCCCAATGTCATGGCCAGCGTTTCGGACAGGTAGACCAGCAGCCCCTGCCGATCCGTTTCCCAGAACCAGCCGCGCCCGGAACGTTCATATTCATGCAACAGCCGATCGGACCGCTGCGCCCGCATTTCCTGCCAATAACGCCGCATCGCCTGATCGCAGTCCACGCTGGCCTGCCGCACCGTGGCGATCAACATGACCGACACGCAACTGATCGCCAGCCCGGCCTGCACCCATCCGCCATGCTGCGCCGCCGACGCCAGCAGCACGCCCAGGAAATAGGACAGGCCCAGCAGCCTGCGATCCCCGAAAATGCAGACCGCCAGCAGCATGGCCGCCAGCAGCGCCGATTGCCAGCCGCTGCTCACATGATAGAAGTCCGCGCCATAGAGGGCGGAAATGCAGATTTTCGCCAGCAGGACGAGCGGCCACAGCGCGGCGATCAGCAAAAAGGCCCGCGAAACCCAGGCTGGGGATACGTCCCCGCCGCTTTCGACCAGTCCCAGCGACGCCATCAGGCCGGGACCGGGCGCGGCGGCTTCGGGAAAAGCAGGTCGCACACGGTTCATACCATGGGCGTAACCAAAAATTGTTGAAAGAAACTTACCTGCCGCCCCCGGGGAAGACGGGATGTCACCATTTCGGTCCGTTCTGGCGCGCTATCGTCAGACCCGCATCGGCATCAGCACATAAAGCGCCGGGCTGCGATCATTTTCGCGAATCAATGTAGGCGCCGCCGCATCGGCCAGATGCAGTTCGACGAGATCGGCGTCGATCTGCCCCAATATGTCGAGCAGGTAGCGGGCGTTGAAGCCAATGTCGAAGCCCTCACCCTGAAACGCGCCGGGCACTTCTTCCGCCGCCGTGCCGTTTTCGGGGCTGGTGACGGACAGGACGATCTTGTCGCGATCCAGCGTCATCTTGACCGCACGGGTCTTTTCCGTGGCGATGGTCGCGACGCGGTCCACGCCTTCCTCGAAGCTGCGCGGGTCGATCTTGAGCAGCTTGTCGTTCCCGGTCGGGATGACGCGGCTGTAATCGGGGAAGGTGCCGTCGATCAGCTTGCTGGTCAGGATCGCGCTGCCCAGGCCAAAGCGGATCTTGCTGGCCGACAGGGCGACTTCGACCGACCCTTCCACCTCGTCCAGCAGCTTGCGCAGTTCGCCGATGCATTTGCGCGGGATGATGATGCCGGGCATCCCGTCCGCGCCATCGGGCCGGGGCACCGTCACGCGAGCAAGGCGGTGGCCGTCGGTCGCGGCGGCCTTCAGCACCGGCTGCCCTTCGTCCGACACATGAAAATAGATGCCGTTCAGATAATAGCGCGTCTCTTCGGTCGAAATGGCGAAGCGCGTCTTGTCGATGATCTGCTTGAGCGTTTCGGCCGGCAGTTCGAAGCCAATCGGCAGGTCGCCTTCCGCGATCACCGGGAAGTCGTCGCGCGGCAGGGTCGACAAGTTGAAGCGCGCCCGCCCGGCCTGGATCAACATCTTGCCGTCCGCCGCGTGGAGCAGCACCTGGCTGCCTTCGGGCAGCTTGCGGGCGATGTCGAACAGCGTATGCGCGGAAATGGTGGTCGCGCCGGGCTGTTCCACCTGCGCGGAAATGCTTTCCACGATCTGAAGATCAAGATCAGTCGCCATCAGCTTGATCGCGCCGTCCGCCGATGCTTCGATCAACACGTTGGACAGGATCGGTATGGTGTTGCGCCGTTCGACCACCGACTGGACGTGGCTCAGACTTTTCAGGAGCGTTGCGCGTTCAATGGTGGCCTTCATGTCCCTGTTCTGTCCGTTTCTTTTTGCGCCGATGACCCGGTTTCGGTCGAATCCGGGTGACAATGATGGATGGTCCTTCATAGCCGCTATGACGGCGGCGGCAAGCACTCGCTCATGCTTTTGCGCAAAGCCGGGCTTGCAAAAGGAAACCGCATCGGCTTTGCCGGGGGAATGAGACATGGACTGGCCCTCCTCCCCGCCGCGTTGCTGGCCGTCCTGTCGACCGGCTCCCCTGCGCAGGCGCGCGATTCGCTGGGGATATTCGAAGGCTGGGGGGCGTTTCGTGATCCGGCGACGCCCCGCTGCTACGCCATCGCCCAGCCTGCCAACTTCCGTTCCGGCGCGGCGGCCGGCGGTTTCGCCTCGGTCGGAAGCTGGCCGCGCCAGAAGCTGCGGGGACAGGTGCATTTCCGCCTCAGCCGGATGCGCGGCGACAAGGCGGCGGTGATCCTCAGCATCGGCGACCGCCGCTTTCCGCTCGTCGCCGGACAGATCGACGCATGGGCGTCCGATGCGCGCGGAGACGCCGCCATCATCGCGGCGATGCGATCGGCCACCAGCATGAGCGTCCAGTCCACAGACCTGCGCGGGCGCGCCTTCGCCGACACCTATGCCCTGCGCGGCGCGGCGACGGCGATCGACGCGGCGGCGCTGGGCTGCGCGAAACTGCGCTGAAAGGCCGCGCCCTTTCAAAATCGCCCGAAATCGACTATGGGCGCGCTCATGCAGACAGCCGCCAACCCGCTCATGCCGATTCCCGGCGCTATCGACCCTGTACCCGTGCCGCGCGCCGTGACCCCGCGCGAGGATGGCCGTGTCGACCTGCTCGGCCTCGCCCGCGATCAGATTCGCGAGGTACTGGAAAGCGCGGGACTGGAGCCGAAGCAGGCGAAACTGCGCGCCAAGCAATTGTTTCACTGGCTCTATCATCGCGGCGAGACGGATTTCGACAGGATGACCGACCTCGCCAAGCCGATGCGCGGCTGGATGGCGGAACGCTTCATCGTCGGCCGCCCGCAGGTGGTGGAGGCACAGGTGTCGAGCGACGGCACGCGCAAATGGCTGCTGCGCTCCGATGACGGGCAGGATTATGAGATGGTGTTCATCCCGGACGCGGACCGGGGAACGCTCTGCGTGTCGAGTCAGGTCGGCTGCACGCTCAACTGCCGTTTCTGCCATACCGGCACGATGCGCCTCGTCCGCAACCTGACGCCGGGCGAGATCGTGGGGCAGGTGATGCTGGCCCGCGACGCGCTGGGCGAATGGCCCAAGGGGAATATGGGCGGGAGCATGGCTTCGGCCAATGATGACGACGAGGATGACGACGCCCCCCAATACACCGCCGATGGGCGGATGCTGACCAACATCGTGATGATGGGCATGGGCGAGCCGCTCTATAATTTCGACCATGTGCGCGATGCGCTGAAGGTCGTGATGGATGGCGATGGCCTCGCCCTGTCGAAGCGGCGCATCACCCTCTCCACCTCCGGCGTGGTGCCGATGATGGCGCGGGCGGGGGCAGAGATCGGCGTCAACCTCGCCGTGTCGCTCCATGCCGTGACCAAGGATGTGCGCGACGAACTGGTGCCGCTCAATCGCAAATATGGGATCGAGGAACTGTTGCAGGCTTGCGCCGACTATCCCGGCGCGAACAATGCGCGGCGCATCACCTTCGAATATGTGATGATCAAGGACAAGAACGACAGCGATGCCGACGCGCATGAACTGGTCCGCCTGCTCCGCCGGTTCAGGTTGCCCGCCAAGGTAAACCTGATCCCCTTCAACCCGTGGCCCGGCACCGACTATGAATGTTCGACGCCGGAACGGATCAGGCGGTTTTCCGACATCGTGTTCGAAGGCGGCATCTCCGCGCCCGTCCGCACTCCGCGCGGGCGCGACATCATGGCGGCCTGCGGGCAGCTCAAGTCCGCGTCGGAAAAGAAGAGCCGCGCCGAACTCAACCGGCTGGCCGAAGAAAAGCAGGCCGCCCTGGACTGAACCCCTCGCGACAGTGGCGCAAAAAGAAAGGGCGGCCCGCGCGGGACCGCCCTTTCCTGTTTCTATCCGAGAGGGTGGATCAGAAACGGATGCCGAGACCGGCGACGACCTGATGGCGCTCGACGTCGGCTTCATAGTTGGAATAGCGATATTCGCCCTTCAGGAAGAGCTGGCCGCCCAGCTTATATTCCAGGCCCGCGCCGACGCGCACGCCATCGCCATTGTCGCCGCCCAAGCCGGTGGTTTCGATGCGGGCGTTGGTGTAGCCGGCCTTCACATAGGCCAGCGCCTGCTCGCCGATCACGAAACCGGCGCGGGCGCCGATATAGAGGTCGCGCGCCGCATCGACTTCACCGCCGACGAACTTGCGCTTCGCGGTGGAATCCGAGATTTCGCCTTCAATGCCCAGAACCGCGCCGCCGGCCTGGATATCATAGCCCAGACCCAGGCCATAAAGAAGGCCGTCGGGTGTGCCGAGCGCGCTGTTGGTGTCGAGCGAGTCGTAACCGGCCAGCACTTCCGCATGAGCGCCGGTGAAGGGCGCGGCTTCCTGAGCGGAGGCAGGCACGGACACGGCAAATGCGGCAGCAGCAGCGGCTGCGAAAATCACAGTCTTCATAAAACCCTCTTGTCATGGCAGCGGACCTATTGCCGAAATGGCAATATCCGTCATGTATTCATGGGATGGCGTTGCGTTTGTTTTTCTTCATCACCTTGCAAAGAACTGCCCGAAGCAGCCTTTTTCCCATTTTCCGAACCGCGATGTTCATCGACGGTGAAGCGCATATGCGTCGCCATGGATCTGGTTGCAATATCGCCATTAACATTATTGCGGATTGATGCTTTTTCGCAACAACCCGCGCGCGCGCCTGGCCGACATGCAAAAAGGGCGGCCCGCAGGAGGAGCCGCCCTTCGCTTTGCAATGGACTTGCTTTTAGAAGCGGAAGCCGATGCCGACAAGGCCCGCATCGCGGCCGCCGAAATTGCCTTCATATTCGGTACGCTGATATTCGGCCGAAATATAGGTGCGCGGCGTCACCGCATATTCCAGACCACCGCCGAAACGCACGCCTTCCAGCGACTGATGCGCGACCGCGTCTTCAAAGCGGGTGCTGGCATAGCCGACCTTGCCGAACGCCAGCAGCTTCGGATTCACGACATAACCCAGACGCAGCGAAGCGGCGAGATCGCGGCTGGCATCGACGCCGGCATCCTTGGTGGTGGAATCGCTGAACGACACTTCCGGGCCGACCGTGATGCGCGGAGTGACCGCGATGTCATAGCCGGTCGAGGCGCCATAGGTGAAACCATCGCTGCCCTGGATGTTGTCATAACCCAGGATCACGCCGACGCGCGGACCAGTAAAGGGAGCCGAATCCTGAGCAAGGGCGGGAACAGTAACGGATGCAGCAGCAATCGCCGCGAAAATCGCAGTCTTCATGATATTCCTCATATTTATTTTAACACCCTGAACCGGGATGAGTGCTATCTAGATACTCAATCCGTTTTTAAAAGAGACTTATCAGTAATTTATTTTATTCGTACTCTCTTGAAATATCCGGGCATCGTTCCGTATTACTTATCATCCTGCCGCCCCTATTCGCGACGGCGTTGCGCTTATGCCGCCGTCAGATGGCTGCCATATGAACGGATTCCATCCTGGCTGTCAGGATCGCTCATTTTGGCATGACTGATGCAAAAGGGTAACAGTGCCGTCATAGAGAGCAATCCGGCCTTTACCGTGATATCCACACGGATCATGGCCGGCACGCGGGCATTTGACGCCCGCGCAATGACAGGGCAGGTTGCGGCGCATGAAAATATTCGATCGGCTCCTCAAGCGACTGGTTTCGCAAGGCCAACTCACCGTTATCTATCATGACGGCTCCAGCGCCACGGTGGGAACGGCCGATCCGGCCTTCCCTTCCCTGACGCTCAAATTCCTCGACTCGCGGGTTCCCATCGACGTGATGAGAGACCCGCGGCTCGGCATGGCGGAAGCCTATATGGACGGGCGCGTCGAGATCGAGGGCGGCGGCATCATGGAGTTCATCTCCCTGATCCGCGCGAACAACGCCTGGGGAAAGGGCAAGTCCATCAGCGCCAAGGGTCCGATCAGGCGTGGCTTCAAGGCGCTTCGCCAGACGCTCTGGCGCGCCAATCACCGCTCCCGCGCAAAGTCCAATGTCGCCCATCATTACGACCTGTCAGGGGCGCTCTATTCGCTCTTCCTTGACAAGGACCGGCAATATAGCTGCGCCTACTGGCCCGATGCCGACAATCAGGCAGGCATCACCCTCGAACAGGCGCAGGAGGACAAGAAGGCGCATATCGCCGCCAAGCTGCTGTTGAAACCGGGGATGAAAGTGCTGGACATCGGATGCGGCTGGGGGGGCATGGCGCTGTACCTGCATCGCACCTGCGGCGTCGACGTGACCGGCATCACCCTGTCGGAAGAGCAACTCAAGGTCGCGCGCCAGCGGGCGCAGGAGGCGGGCGTCGCCGATCATGTCCGCTTCGAACTGATCGACTATCGCGACATAGAAGGGCCGTTCGACCGCATCGTGTCGGTCGGCATGTTCGAACATGTGGGAACCGCGCATTATCGCACCTTCTTCAACAAATGCCGCGACCTGCTGACGCCCGGCGGGGTGATGCTGATCCACACCATAGGACGCGTGGACGGCCCCGGCATTACCGATGCCTTCACGCAGAAATATATCTTCCCCGGCGGCTATATCCCCGCCCTGTCGGAAATGGTGAGGGGCAGCGAAGGCACCCGCCTGATGGTGACCGACGTGGAGGTTCTGCGCATCCATTATGGGCTGACCCTGCGCGAATGGTACAAACGCACGATGAAGCACAAGGATGAGATCGTCGCGCTTTATGACGAACGCTTCTTCCGCCTCTGGACCTTCTACCTGGCGGGGGCCGCAACTGTGTTCGAGCATGGCAGCATGGTGAATTTCCAGGTCCAGTATGTCCGCGACCGGCGCGCCTTGCCGATCACCCGCGACTATATGGCGGAGGCGGAAGCGGCGCTGCGCGGGCGCTGACAAGCCTGAACCCAGACTGACAGATGCGTTCCCGGCCGGTTCAGTCGCCATTGGCCATGATCCTCAGCAATGCCCGCCGGTGAAGCGGCGGGACG
This sequence comes from Sphingobium faniae, assembly GCA_900100475.1. GTDB lineage: Bacteria > Pseudomonadota > Alphaproteobacteria > Sphingomonadales > Sphingomonadaceae > Sphingobium > Sphingobium faniae. Next base: position 119,449 of record FMTU01000008.1, read on the forward strand.
GCTTTGAGGAGAGCATCATGACCCTTTTGTGGAAAGGCGTTGCGGCGCTGGGGCTGGCGGTCGCCAGCCTGAGTGCGACGGCGGTTCCCGCGGAGGCGCGCGACCATAGCTATCGCGATGGCTGGCGCGGCGACCGCGATCATCGCTGGAACAACCGCAGGGACTGGCGCCACGACCGGCGCGACTGGCGGCGCGACCGTCACTACCGGTCGCACTGGCGCGGCCACCGGCAGCGTTGCTGGACCGAATGGCGCTACGACTATTATCGGGACCGGCGGGTCCGGGTCCGGATCTGCCGCTGACCAGAGCGGAAAGGGGATGGGCGCAAGCGACCCTCGTCCCCTTTCTCCGCCGCGCCATGGTTGACGCGCTGCGGGGTGACGGGCTAGGCGCGCCGCAGTGGCCACAGGAAACAGCAATATGAGCGATACGCCCCCGGACCGTCTTTCGACCAATCCCCGCAGCCCCCATTTCGACATGGATGTGCTGCAACGCGGCATCGGCATCCGCTTCAAGGAGCGTGAGCGCAAGGATGTCGAGGAATATTGTATTTCCGAAGGCTGGATTCGCGTCGCGGCCGGCAAGACCCGCGACCGTCACGGCAATCCGCTGACGATCAAGCTGTCCGGCCCGGTCGAAGCCTGGTTCGAAAACCCCGCCGAAGACGCGCAGCCCGCAGCCGGCGAATAATCCTCAGCGCAGCCGCGCTTCCTGTTTCACGTCGTTGATGATGTCGTGCAGCGAGCGCGAGGCAAGCGACGCATCGGCATATTCCAGCACGCGCGGATCGCTCGCCAGCCGGGGACCGCGCGCGCGCCTGCGTTGATCCTGAGCCTCCGCGAACACGGCCCGGCGTAATTGCGTATCGTCCAGAACGAGGTGTGAAACCGCCGTGCGGGCAGGGACACGGCCATCGCCCGATGCTGGCTGTCCGGCGCTGGCCAGACGGACGCTCGTTCCCAAGTCCGGATCGGGCGTGAAGGGATGCAGCTTTTCCTTCCCGCCATAGATGAAGCCGAAAGTCGGATTGATCCGCGCGCCCATCTGCCCGGTCGGACTGTGCCAGACGCGCACTTCGCTCCAGTCCCCGGCCGGCGACACGTCCACCGCCATCACATCTTCCTCGATCGCGCCGGGCGCGGACCAGTTGGCATGGCGGATCAGGATGCGGCGCTCGCCCAGCACCTGGCTGACCACCGCGACATGCCCCAGCGCCATCGGTTCCGTCGGGCGAAAGGCCAGGACAGCGCCCTTGCGCGGCGCATGCCCGCGCCGATAGCGGCTTTCCGCCTGATCCCACCAGGTCAGCGCGTCGCCGTAAATCTGGACCCCCGACACGATGCGCGCATAGGGGACGCATTGAAGGGCCGTTGCTGCCAGGACAGGCGCGGCCATCGCGCCGGACAACAGCAGTGCCGCCGCCCAGCGAATCCACAGAAACATCATGCGACCCCAGATAGAAAATCGCCCCACCGGGGGACGATCCTAGTCCGCGATCTTTAGAAAATAGTTAAGCCGTCAGTAGGCGCCGCGCGCGGCGTCGGCGCCGGCGGTGGCGCGGTCGGCCGAAGCGAACTGCACGCCTGCCGCCTCGTCGCGCGGCGCATGGGCATAGATGAAGCCGCGCGCCGGATTGGACCGCAGACCCAGCTTGCCGATCGGGCCATACCAGACGCGTACGTCGGTCCAGTCATTGTTCGGCGACACGTCAATGGCGCGGACATTGCGCTCGATCCCGCCGCGATAGGACCAGTTGGCATGGGTCAGCAGCACTTCGCGGTCGCTGACGACCTTGCTCACCATCGCGACATGACCGACGGGCATGGCGCGGCTGGACGAAAAGGCCAGCACGGCGCCGACACGCGGTTCATGCCCGCGGTCGTAACGGCCCTCGGCCTGCGACCACCAGCTATGCGCATTGCCGTAAAGTTCGATGCCGGAAACCTGGCGGGCGAAGGGAACGCACTGAAGAACGCCAGCGGTGGCAGGGGTCGCGATCAGGGCGCCGAGCGCAAGCATGACTGCCGCGAACAGAGCGCGAAAACCACCGATCATGCGTTGCGACCCCCAATATTCCACAGATGTGTTCCCCGTGGCGGCGTTAGGGCAGAAGCGGGACGAATTGAAAAGCGCGGGACGACGAACCGTTGCGCGCGCACGTTAGCTGGCGGAACGAAAGACCTGCCCGGACGTGACGGACAGGCGCGTCGCTTCCCCAACATCCTGAAAAAGCGCGCTCTCCGTGCCCGTCATCCACACCTGCGCGCCCATGCCGCGCAGCCGGTCGAACAACGCGCCGCGCCGCAACGGGTCGAGATGCGCCGCCACCTCATCGAGCAGCAGCACCGGCGGCTGCCCCCGCGACGCCGCTACCAGAGCGGCATGGGCGAGCAGGATGGAGAGCAACAGCGCCTTCTGTTCCCCCGTCGAACACAGCGCGGCGGCCTGCCCCTTGGCGACATGGGTAACGGCCAGATCCTGCCGATGCGGTCCCGACAGGGTACGCCCCGCCGCCGCGTCCCGCCGCCTTTCACGGGCGAGGCGGGGACCGAGCGGCTCCTCCCCCTCCGCTTCCTCTGATTCCAGCGCCAGTTGCGGCCGGGCGAAGGGCGCGTCGGGCTGATCGGCCAGCGCCGCGTTCAACCGCGCGGCCAGATCGGCGCGCGCCTGCGCCAGCGCCGCGCCATGTTCCCCCATCTGCGTTTCCAGCGCGTCGAGCCAGAGCGGATCGGCGCTGCGAAGATCGCCCAGCAGCCGGTTGCGCGCGCGCATCGCCGCTTCGTATCGGGCGCTATGCACCGCATGGCCTGGATGAAGCGCCAGCGTCAGCCGGTCCAGAAAGCGCCGCCGCCCGCCGGGGCCGTCCATGAACAGCCGGTCCATCGCCGGGGTCAGCCAGACGATCGCGAGATGATCCGCCAGCGCATTGGCCGGGGAAGCGACCCCGCCGATCCGCACCTGCCGCCGGTCGGGCGCGCTGGCCGCCACGCCCGTGCCCAGCATCACGCCATCAACCTCCGCCGCGATGCCAAAGCCGCCCGCTCCCTCCTGCCGTACCATGTCGCGCAGCGCCGCCCCGCGCAGACCGCGCCCCGGTGCCAGCATGGACACCGCTTCCAATATGTTCGTCTTGCCCGCGCCATTTTCGCCGGTCAGCAGGATGAAGGCATGATCGGGCACGATCAGCGCATCCGCATGGTTGCGGAAATCGCTCAGGGTCAGTCGGCCGATCATGGGGCCGCTCTAACGATGTGAAGGCGGTTTAGGAAGCGGGTCCGGCGCTTGCTTCAACCGCAACGCTTGCGCGTCACCGCCGTGCCGTCATTCACCATGGTGAGTTCCTGCCCCTTGGCGGACGGTTTCAGGATCAGGCTGCGGGTCCAGCTTTGCCCTTCGCCCGTGAAGGATGCGTCGATCTTCATCCCCCCGTCCGCCTGCCGTTCGATGCCCGTCACCGTGCCGACGCTTTCATGGAAGATCAGCGTTCCAGGCGTGATGGACAGCCTCAGTTCGGCACTCCTGTCGTCGCAATTGTCGCCAATGCCGGTCCAGCGCCCCTGCAAGGCCGCCGGGATGAGCGAACCGCCCTCCTCTCCGCCCGGCGAGGTTCCATTATCAGGCGGCGGGGCGGCATTGTCGGCGGGAAATTCCTCCACCGCCTCCTCCGGGGGAGTCGCATTTTCGATATTGGCGACCATGCCCGATTGGCGGTCATGGCCGCCATCGCAGGCAAGAAGGAGGAGCGGGAGCCCCAGGGACAGATAGAAACGCATCCGGAAGGAACCAGCGACAGGGCCAAGAGTTCCGCTGCGGTAAGGCAGCGACCGACATTCCCATCGGATGCGCTTCCTGGAAGCGCCCTTCCCGAACTTGCGCGCCACGCGGATCGCGGTCATGCTGAAACAGGATGCCGCCCGCATCGCCAGACAAGGACAGTTGACCATGCCAAGCCATTCCATCGGCCGGATCGCGGCTCTTTCCCTCGCGGCAGCCGCCATCCTTGGCGCGCCGGGCGCCATGGCGGCGCTGGCCATCGGCGCGAAAGCGCCCGACTTCACCACGCGCGGCGCGATGGCGGGCAAGACCTTCACCCTCACCCTGTCGCATCAGTTGAAGCGCGGGCCGGTCGTCCTCTATTTCTTCCCCAAGGCGTTCACCCCCGGCTGCTCCGCCGAAGCGCGCGAATTCGCCGAGCATATCGAGGATTTCAAAAAAGCGGGCGCAACCGTCATCGGCATGTCCGCCGATCCGGTCGACGATCTGGTCGCCTTCTCCACCAAGGAATGCGCGGGCAAATTCGCGGTGGCGTCGGCGGGACCGGGCATCATTCAGGGCTATGACGTCGCGCTCAGGATGCGGCCGGGCATGACCGACCGCACCTCCTATGTCATCGCGCCGTCGGGCCGCATCGCCTTCGTGCATAGCGAGATGAGCTATACGGGCCATGTGCAAAGCACGCTCGCGGCGGTGAAGGCGATGACGGGGAAATAATCACTTTCCCGCCTTCACATAGCGGTCGAACCAGCCCAGCGTCGCGGTCCAGGCCAGTTTGGCGGAACCTTCGTCATAGCTGGGGCGATAGTCCGCCATGAAGCCATGGTCCGCGCCCGGATAGACGGTGATCTCATCGGGCGGGGACTTGCCCGCCTGTTTGAGCGCGGCGCGCATGGCATCCACATCGGCCAGCGGAATCCCCTTGTCGAGCGCGCCATATTGACCAAGCACCGGCGCCTTGAGCTTCGCCGCCTCCTCGATCGCGCTCAAGGGTTGCAGCACCGTCTTCTCACTGACGATGCGGCCATAGAAGGCGACCCCCGCATCCAGTTCCGCGCTGTGCGCCGCATAAAGCCAGACGATCCGCCCGCCCCAGCAAAAGCCGGTGATGCCGCGCCGCGTTCCGTCCCCGCCATGGCTGCCCGCCCAGCCATAGGCCGCGTCGATGTCCGCCAGCACCTGCGCGTCCGGGGCCTTGGCGACGATGGTGCCGATCAGTTCCTTGAAATCCCCGATCTTCGTCGCATCGCCATGACGCGCGAAAAGATCGGGCGCGATGGCATAATAGCCCGCCTTGGCGAAGCGGCGGCATATGTCGCGTACCCATTCATGGACGCCGAAAATCTCATGGACCACGCAGAGGACCGGCGCGTCCTTCCCCCCGGCGGGGCGGGCGATGAAGGCGGGCATGGCAAAGCCGTCCTGGGCCGGGATCGTCACATTTTCTTCCACCAGCCCTTCGGCGGAAGTCTGGATCGCGCTGCTGGAGACGGGACGGCAGGCGACGGCGAAGCCGGCGGCGAAAGCGCCGCCGACCAACAGGCCGCGGCGGTCCAGCCCGGCCGATCCGATCCAGTTGCTATTTTCCGGCAGGCGCTCGATCCGGTCATCGGGATGCTCGCTCATGACTTCGCTCTCCTGTTATCCCGCCCGGATCGCAGAGTAGCGCGCGAGCGCTGGGGTGCAACCTTGCTCAAACCACCACCCGTCGCGCAAATTTTACCGATAATCGGCAAATTGGCCCAATTACCGGAATTTCACACAGAGCATTAGCGGCCCATCTCTCAAAAATCCGCCTGTTTCCGCCAAAAACGGCAATTGGCACGGCTCCTGCAATCAGGCAGGCATCATGGTCGGATGGTCCGGCCGCCACAAGCCAAGGGAGTTACCATCATGTCTATCGCCAAGATCCAGAACGTCGCCTTCGCCCTCGCCGGGGCTTTCATGTTCGCCAGCGTCTTCGTCGGCGCGGCGGTCGGCCCGGTCGCCTGAACCGGGACGCTCCATCCTTCCATCACAATCGAAAACTTTGCATCAGAAGGCCAGATTCATGAACAGCTTCACCCTCGACCGCCGCAACGGAAAGATCATGGGCGTATGCGCCGGCCTCGCCCAGCGCACCGGCATGGATGTCACGCTGATCCGCATCGCCGCCGTGCTGCTGACGCTCTGCGCGCTGGGGCCGGTGGGCGTGGTCGCCTATCTGCTCGCGGGTTGGCTGGCGGAAGGCTGAGCAGCCCAGGGCCTTATTGCATCAGGCCAAAGCAGCCGACACTAAAAAGGCCCCCCCGGCTGATGCCTGGGCGGCCTTTTTGAATCCCGGAGCCAACCGGGAAAGAGGAAAGCGAGAAACGCGCTCAGGCGAAAAGCACCGAGTAGAAAGTGACGAGCTGGGCGCTGACCGCGACTACCAGCGCAACGCCATGAAATGCGTGACGCATATTATATTCCTTCGTTTATCTTGTGTTATAAGGCCCCGTACGGGCCGATGTCACGCCTATGCCTTCGTCATGACATTGTCACAATCGCAAAGGGCGCCTTCGCAGTTGCAGCAAATGCAACAGCCTGTTGCGCGACGGTTACCCTCGGCGGTCTGCACCTTGGCGATGTCGACGGGGAAGTAGCCGATCGGACAGGTTTTGAACTTGCGCTTTGGCTTCTTGTCACCAGCAATTTCGGGCAACCGGCTGATGTCGTGCCGTTGCAGACAGCGATGCAGGGATGAGCGCGTCAGGTGCGGGATTGCCTTTGTCGTGCGGGCGCTCCCCTGTAAAATCTGTCCCATAGTGCATCCTTCCAGGCTTGCGTCGATGATGCACCATCAAATGACGGGACCAAACACGGGGCCAATCGACAGTCAGACGAGGTATGTCGGTGGATCGAACAAGATGGCGGGACTTGCATCGCCGACATCCATCAGTCCCGTATAGCCCATCGTAATATCCAGTTCGTTGCGAATGCAGGTCAGCGCTCGCGCCACCCCCGCCTCACCGCCCGCCGCCAGTCCATAAAGATGCGCGCGACCGAGCAGGCACGCCTTGGCGCCCCGTGCGAGCGCCTTCAGCACATCCTGCCCGCTCCTCACCCCGCCATCCATGAAGATTTCGCCGCGATCAGCCACCGCCTCGACGATGCGGGGCAATATGGAAATGCTGGAAACCGTCTCATCAAGGCAATTGCCGCCGTGATTGGAGACGCTGATGGCGTCCGCACCGGCATCGAATGCCAACCGCGCATCATCGGGGTCCAGAATGCCCTTGATGACCAGCTTGCCCGGCCAAAGTTTGCGCAGATATTCGATATCGCGCCAGGATGGTGTGCTTTCCAACATGCTCGCCAGCCTGGCGAAATCCACTGTCCGATCGAAATTGCCCAAACGAGGTGGTTTTCCGGTCAGACTGCCCAATGTCCAGCGCGGTTTTCGCGCGAAAGCCCATAACATCGCCGGCGACATTCGGGGTGGTATCGAATCCGTGCCATTACGAATGGAACGGTTCGCTTGTCCGGCTATCGGCCAACTGACGGTAATGATCAGCACCGGCGAGGCGACAGCGACCGCCCGCTCCACCAGCGAGGCCATCAACCCTTTGTCCTTCAACAGGAATAGCTGGAACCAGACCGGCCCCACAGCCGCAGCGACCTGTTCCAGAGGACAGATCGACATGGCCCCCAGGGTGAAGGGGACACCGGCTGCACGCGCCGCACGGGCCGCATCCAGTTCCCCGACCCCGCGGTGCAGAAGGCCGCTCATGCCGGTGGGTGAAATCACAACAGGCATCGCCGCTGGCTGCCCGACTATGGTGGTCGCCAAATTGCGCGATGACACGTCGCGCACCACGCGCTGACGAAACCGCAAATGCCCGAAATCGGCGATATTGGCCGCGAGCGTCTTTTCCTCGAAAGCGGCGCCATCATACAGGTCGAAGATCGGCTTCGGCAGAACAGCCCGCGCTTTCGCACGCAGATCGGCAATATTCGCGCAAGTCAAAAGGGTCACGAGAATATCCTTGGAGAAATTTCGCGTTTGTTACCCCGGATACGGGATGACCGCCGCCCTCCTCAACTGGGAAGCGGGTCCATTTCTTCCATGAAGATATTCTCCAGCTTGGCGCCGCCACCGCCATCCTGTCGCTGCTCGACAAGCTTGGGGTTCTGCGCGACCTTCATATTGACAAAGGCCCGCGCATTTTCGATGCTATCCCATTCGAATATCATCATCAATTCCTGAGGGTCCTCTACCCCGCGAAACCGGCGGATGCCACGGCACCCCGCTTCCGCGCGAATGTCCATCTGGCCTTCGAAACGGACTTTCCAGGCATCGAAATCGCCATCTTCCAACCTGCGGCGGCTCACCATGAATACCATATGCGATCTCCTTCACAACGTCTCCGGTAACGGGCCTTCATCGGAAGCGCGCGTCACCGGAGTCATCCAGTTCATATAGCCGTGTCAGAATTTGAAATTGAACCCTACGCCATATGTACGGGGGGCGGCATAGCTGTACATGTTGCCAACCGCAGAAGCGAAGCCCGCAATGCCATAATGCGTGTTACCCAGATTGCGTCCGAAAGCCCGGATCCTGAACTGTTCTTCCGCGCCGAATGCATAATAAATCTGCGCATTGATAACGTCGTAAGATGGTTCGACGAAGCTTTGATCCGGCTCCCAGTAAAAGCCATCATTATAATAATAATTCGCCGACGCGCCAAAAGTACCTGCCCCGATAGGCACTGAGAAATCGGCGCCCAGCGTCAATGTGAATTTTGGCGCATGGGGAAGGCGGTTGCCGCTCAGATCGGCTGAACTTTGCGTATTGCCGCCAGCGGGATTGGGCGTGTTGAACGGGCCATCGGGGAAGCTCTTATAATGCGCGTCCAGCACCGAAACGCCCGCGTTGAATTCCAGATGGCCGAAATCGACCCTGGGCGCCAGCACCGCTTCCACTTCGAACCCCTTCAGCTTTGCCGCAGCGGCGTTGATGACTTGGCTGGTGCCCGATCCATCGACCGTTCCGAGTTGAATGCCAGAATATTTGTAATGGAAGGCAGCCGCATTGAACCGCAACAGATGGTCGAATAATTCCGACTTCAGGCCGATTTCAAATGCATCCAGCTTTTCAGGATTGATAGCCGGCGCGCCGATTACGCTGACATTGTAGACACCGCTTTTAAAGCCACGATCATAGCGGCCATAAACCATCACATCTTCCGTCAATTTGTGATCGATCGTCAGGCGCCAGCTCGGATTCTTGAAGGTCTTCTTATTGTCCGTCAGCTCAGTTTCCAGCACTGTGCCAGCGCTTACCGGGTTTCCCGCCAAAGCCGTAACCGTCCCATTCAGGTTGCGTCGGTCGATTGTGTACCGAAATCCGCCGGTGATATTGGTCCGGCTGGTCAGCTCATAGGTGGCCTGCGCGAAGGCGGAATAGGATCGCGTATTCTGCTCGCCTTGCAGGTTGCGATTAGCCTCTGGAATGACGTCGCTGTAGATAAAGACGTTATTTCCCTGTTGAGCGTCGAAGATGAAAACTCCTGCCGTCCAGTTAAATCGGTCAGCCTTGCCGGTAAACAGAAATTCCTGCTGAAATGACCGGCTGTAATTGCCCGAAATGACCGGAAGGATCGGGAATGGCGTGCCATCCACGTCCCAGTCATAGACATCCTTTTCATCACGATAGGCGGTCGTGGACGTTAATGTTCCCCAGTCGAAGCTATGTTCATAGCGAAGGCTGGCCGTCCATGCCGTCAGGTCAAGCGCGGGATCATATCGTTCTCCCCGTGAATAATTCGGCCTTTCACCTGGCAATCCATCGAGCAGAATGGAGCCCGGCGCGCCAGTCATTGCAAGCCCCATGTCCGACCTATCTTTCGTCCAGTCGAATGCCGCCGTCAGAACGTCACTGTCGGACGCTTCCCAGCGGAGCTTGCTGCGGACGGAAATGGAACGCTGACGTTCGATATCTTTGCCGGTTGTCACATTGCGACCGAACCCGTTCCCCTGATGCACACCGTCGACCGCGATATCCATCGCAACATTCCCGACACCCGTCGTTGCATAGAGGCTTCCCTCTACGGTGTCGTAGTTCCCGTAACTCAGCTTTCCTTCCACCATCGTATCGACGGAAGGATCTCTGGTCGTGACGCTGATCAAGCCGCCGGTCGAGTTGCGGCCGAACAATGTGCCTTGTGGCCCTTTCAGCACTTCAACTCGCTGAATGCTGTTAAAGGACAACACATTGCCCGCATTATTTGGATAATAAACGCCATCCACATAAAGCGCGACGGGCGCTTCAAGGCCCGGGATCGACGCATATTGCGTACCGATGCCGCGAATATAGGGCGAAAGTGCCTGCGATTGACGCGAAACCTGCAAACCGGGCGTGCTGACTTCCAGCGCTAGCGTGGACGTAATACCCTTGTTCGCCAACGCGGTCGCCGTGATAGCCGTAACCGCGATCGGCACGTCCTGCAGCCGAGCTTCCGAGCGTTGCGCCGTGACAATGATATCTTCCAGTCCGCTGGCGCGCTGGGTCTCCGGCACGGCATCATTCGCCACGGAATCCACTGCTGAAGTCGTCGCCTCACTCGATTCAGAATTTGCAAAAGCAGGAGCAGCCAGCGCAAGCGCCATGCCGCCCGCCACAACCGTCTCCAATAAGCGGTGATTTTTCATTATATGATCCCTCTCCCAGGCCATCGAAGCTTGCCGCTCCCTATATGCCCACAGCTTTGTTATCCATGCGGACAACTTTGTCAATCACATCATTGACCATTGGAGCAGGGATTGGTGGCTCCGCCATTTTAAATAAAATCTTTATATTACATTTCGTTATATACAGTATCTGTAGACCACGCAGAGGTGATGCGGCACGTGAAACACGATAATATTTCGAATTTTTTTGTCCATCTGACCAGTAATTTCCCCCACCGCATGTTGCCGTCACGAATCATCAACGAATGGCAATGCCTCGCACTGGATCAAAATCGCTCTTCCCGTGCAGGAGTGATGAACCCCAAAATGCCGCACTGTGCGGCCTGTCTATATTCACCCTCTGCGTGGAAACGGAACTCCATGAAAGCAAAGCGCTCCGACCTGAACCGGCCTTAGCGATTCCATTGAGCGGCGGCAGCAAGCACCCCTGTGCGCGCGACTTCGGCATCCTGATGCGACTGGACACCCGAAACACCGATGCCCCCCATGCATTGCCCATCGTAGAGCAATGGCAGCCCCCCCTCCACCGCAACACGCCGCATCGTGACGATGGCTGGGCGTTCTGCAACCATCTGCTCCAGGAACCGTGTTTCCACGCCGGTCAAGGCGGCACTTCGCGCCTTTTCTATCGCGCCATCAATGCTACCCACACTCGCGGTGTCCATACGCACCAATGCAAGAAGCCCTCCACCATTATCGACAATGGCCACCGTCACGCGCCATTGCTGCGCCTGTGCATAATTCAGCGCCGCATCCATTGCGATCCGGCAATCATCGGAACCCAGAACATGCCGTGCATACATGACGTTCTCCGGAAAAGACGGATGCGCCTAATGGGCGACGTCCGCTGTCGTGACGAATGAATCGGCGAAAAATTGCCCCTCCGGCAGGCCGCAATGCGCCGAAAAATCGGACCGCGCCGCATCCACCATGATCGGCGCGCCGCAGGCAAAGACCTGAACGCCGGACATATCCGGTATATCTTCCATTACTGCCCGATGCACAAAACCAGTGCGACCAACCCAGCCATCCTCTGCGCGCGGGTCTGATATAACAGGAATGAAAGTGAAGCCTGGATAGGTTTCTGCCAACGCTTCCGCTTCATTGCGCAGATAGATGTCCGCTGGTGTCCGCCCGCCCCAATAGAGCGTGATTTTTCGACCGGTTTCCTTTGGCAGAATATCAAGCAGGATTGACCGGATGGGAGCATAGCCCGTACCGCTGGCGATAAGGATCGCCGGCTTTTCGCTTTCCCGCAGGAAAAAGGTACCAAGCGGCCCCTCGAACTGCATTTTTTCCCGTGGCTTAAGCCCGGCGAAAAGTCGATCGGTGAACAGGCCGCCCGACATATGACGGACGTGGAACTCAAAATCGATCACGCCGCCTGCCTGAGGCGGATTGGCAATCGAATAGCTGCGCCGCACACCGCCCGGAAGCAGCAGGTCGACATATTGCCCGGCCAGAAAACGCAGATTCAGATGCAACGGCAACCGCACATGCAAACGCATCACATCCGGCGCCAGCAATTCGGTCGCCTTGACGATGGCCGGGGAGACTTCGGGCTGCGGTATGGGCGGCAGTTCATCGACCGCCACCACCACATCCGTCAATGCCTTTGCCTGACACAGCAGGGCATAGCCTTCATCCCTCTGCTCTTGAGGCAAATAGGCCGGATGAGCATTACCCAGGTCCACGGCGCCTGAAAGAATTTTACCTCGGCAGGAGCAACATGTGCCCATACGACAGCCATAGGGGATGTTGAAGCCGGACTTCAGCCCCTGCGTCAAAATGGGTTCGACATCATTGACATCGAACGTGCGGCCGCTCGGTTCCAGCCTTACTTGGAAATTCACCGCCTTCAATCCTTTCTACACACATGCGCCATTTCTCGACCTTCTTGGGAGATATGGATCGCGCAGCCATGCGCGCGGCGCAGCAATGACAGCAACAAGGAAGGCATGCATCCAGGCGTCCCGGCAGCCGGGAGAACTCATATATATGCCGATCCCTATGATGCGTCACAGCCCCCTGGTCGATTTAGTCCACATGGACAATTTTGTCAGACCATGTCAAGAGGCCGTTAGCGGCGGGCGGCGAAGAAAAAGTTGAAAATGACCTCAATTGTTTCCAGCTAAAAAATACGACGATTATAGCAGTCATAATCGTAGAGGCAGAAGATCTTTCACTTCTTCTTGGTAAATATAACCTGAGTGACAAAATCGATCACCTGATGCATCTCAGCTGCCGAAAAGGGATCCTTTCCTGTCAGGGCAGCATATTCGCGTGGTACAGCAAAAAATATACCTATAGTTCCAACTATAAGATAGAATATATGCTCTGGCCTTCCATCTATGACCGCCCCTTCCTTCTGCGCCCCACATATAAGATCGGACAGCATATCAAAATGCTTGCGCGTATGATTTTCTATCAACCATTCCAGGCGTGGAGAATTCTGTGTGCTTTGTTGCGTTATGATACGTAGTAGCTGCGGTGTATTTGCCGCAGTTTTTGCGTAAGCTTCAATGTATAGTTTTAATTTTTCCGCCTTATTTTTCGACTTGTCATTATCAAGAATTTCATCAACACGGCGCGCATACTCACCAAGAGCTTTTACCATCATCGCAATCCAAAGATTATCTTTGGTTTCAAAATGATAATTCACAAGTGAATGCCGTACGCCTGCCAACTTCGCGATTGAACGAGTAGACGTGCCGGAAAAGCCATGCGCACTGAAACATTCCAAAGCAACATCGAGGATGATTTCGCGTACCCGGTCCGCCCGTCTGGCAGATTTTCGGCCGGGCTTCACTGCCTCATCCCTATCCGGGACCATATCCTCGTCAACATCTATGCCCTGATTCTTCAACGTCGCCATTTTGCCATTCCCGATTTCATCTAACCCAAATGGACAAATTTGTACGAATTGGCAAGGGGCGCCAGGCAGAGGACATCACTGCCTGGCGCCCCTGCATAGCGTTCGCCTTAGCGCTTGACCGCGGATTCACCGATTTCGACCAACCCGACACCCCGTTCATCCGAACCGTCCAGTCGAATGGAGCAGAACGTCTCCATCATGGAATATCCGGTCTTGCCGGACGGTTTGGACGCCTTTTCATTTTCATGGCGCACTTCACCAAAGCGGCCGGCGATATCGGCCTCCATTACATAGCGTTTCCCGAACACGTCGGTCACATCCCAGATCACCTTGGCCGGCAAACCGTCTGCTTGAATGTTTTCCTTCCGGATTTCGATTTTCCGCAAAACGCGGACACCTTCCTCGTCCGCGACATAGCCTTCCCTGGCGACTCCGGGCCGACCCAGCATCTCCAGATCCATGATGCCGAACGCTTTCCCGGGAAAGTTCAACCCTGACCATGTATGCCATGCCACGGCATTATCGGTCCGCATACCCCAGCTATGGTCACGATAGCCATAGCCATCGAGAGCGATTTCCTTCCCGCCTTCACGCAGGGTCAGCGTGCCGCCAATGGTCATCGCCTGCTGCATATGTTCGTAGGGGAGATTGGTGCCAAAGGTCATAACCTCCTTGAACGACAGATTTTCCGGCGCACCGTAACGGCAAGCGCCGAATTCGAAGGACGGCATCCTGGCGGAAAAGCGCGCGTCCAGCATAAAATCGTCGCCATCCACCTTCAAATGCAGTTCTTCGTGCGACTTCACGACCTTCATGGTCATCCGCCCATCGCCGATTTCCGGCGATGCCCCGAAATCGTCCGGGATAGCGCATTCATTTTTATAGGTATATTGCTTGCCATTAACGCTTAGTGCGCAGGCGAACCGCGAACGCTCGAATCCCGGCTCATTGTTTATGTGGCCGATGCCGAAAACATTCTGCTCATGGCACAAAATGACGAAGAAATAATTCTCCTTCCACCGCACATAGGCGACGGGAGGAACCGGATGTGGGAGATCGTCGTGCATCGTACGCATGGGTGTTGATCCTATCCTTGTGGTTGTGTGGGATATAGGCGGCGCGCCAGTCAGGCCGACGGCATCGCAAATTCGGTTTCGTAGGTTTCTACGACGTACATCAGGGCATTGCCGCGCTCGATGAAATGATCTTCATCGGCCTGTACGATCGCTGCATTGTCCGGCTTGCGGAATGCCGCCGTCAGCAGGGCATTGGCCTCTTCCCGCGTGGCGAAGATCACTTCGGTCATCACATCGAAATTGGCCTGGTCGCGAACCCCTTCGCGCTCTTCGATCGCGACCACCGGATCGTCAAAGACGATATAATTGCGGCGATAGGTCAGCGCTGTCTTGAATTCAGGAAACATGTGCAGGACAAGCGGCACATGATTATTTTCGTAATAATCGATGAACTCCTTGCGGCTGATACCCTGTTTTTTCTTGATGAGGCATATCCATTTAAACATAGGAAATCCTTTCCCACGGGCGCAATAGCCGATGGTTCAAGCGGAACAGCGTCATTCGCCATGCCTGGGTTTACACGGCGCCGCAGTTTTACTGCTGGCAGATCATACCGCCGTCGACCATATATTCGTGGCCGGTGCAGTAGGTCGATTCATCCGAGATCAGGAAGGTCACAAGACCGGCGACTTCCTCTGGCCGGCCAAGGCGGCGCAGCGGAATGCGCGGGAAAAGATATTTCACCAAATCCATGGTCCCGGCCAGCATCGGCGTATCGGTGGCGCCCGGATGCACCGAATTGACGCGGATACCCGATGGGCCAAGGTCGATCGCGGCGGCCTTGGTCATGCCGGTCACGGCGAATTTGGCGGCGGTGTAGCACAGCGCGTTTTCCGCCCCGACCTTGCCGGCCGTCGATGAGATATTGACGATCGAACCGCTGCCCAGTTCCTTCATATAGGGCACCACGGCTGTCATCCCCAGCATGACGCTGAGCGCATTGATCCGCATGAATTTGAGGAAAATCTCTTCATTGAGATCATCCCAGTAGGAACCTGCCCCCAGCGCCGCGTTATTGACCAGCCCGTTCATCGGCCCGAAATGATCCACGGTCGCCTTGATGACATGCTTCCACTGTTCCGACGACGACACATCATGTTCCACGAACAATGCGGATGAGCCAATATCTGCAGCGACTGCACGCCCTTTATCGACTTGAAGATCGGTCAGCACCACCTTCGCGCCCAGACGCGCCATCATCCGTGCGTCCGCTTCACCCATACCGCTCGCGGCACCGGTCACGATTACGGTCTTGCCTTCCAGTCTTTGCATTGCCAATCCTTGCTTTTCTTGATGTTGGAAAGAGTCCACGTCTTCAACAGAGTGAAAGCTCGGTGCTTCCAGCGGCCTTGTCATCATCGAAGACCAACCGGGTACGGGCAATGACGGTGCGGGTTTGCGAACGGGCGAACAGACCATCCTCCGCGCGCGCCACCGCCGGATCGCGGTGCCAGTCCTCGCAAAATACCCGCGCGGCATTCGGGTCATCGAAGCCGAATTCGTCGATCAAGTCGAAACCGTTCCAATCCTGACCTTCAGGATAGATCTGAACATAGCGGGTCGGTCTGGAACCGATCTTCTCCTCCTGGAAGAGTTGCACGGCACGGTCCGGCCAAAGCGCCGCTAATGTGCCCCTGCCCCGAACCACCATATTGCGACGGATCATGAATACCTTGAACGGCGGCAGGCCCGTTGCCTTGCCCGCAGCAATCACTATTTCTCGCCCGATACCGCCACGCACCCGCTCCCGATCCGTAAAATAGTCTTCGTCCGGCCTCACCTGCGACAGATAATCCAGATCGGCAAAAGCCTTCCCCAAGACTGCGGGAGAATCTGCCCATAATTCACTCACACCGACAAACGCATCCGCATTGCTGTCTTCAATGACTTCATTCTGCACATAGCGCGAAAAATGCGCGCGAAACGAGGGCAGCGACGCGACCATCGGCCCATGACATTCGGCATAATGCGCACGCCAATCGGCCCGGGACCATTCCGTCTTGCACGGTATGAATCCGAAAATCTTGATCATCACCTGGTCTCGGACACAAAAGAGCGCATTATCAGGCGGACATGGGCACAGAATCGGCCGGCAGGATGTCATCGAACCGGATCGGCACCCCCTCCGCAATGAAACGGAACAAGGTTCCGCCTTGTCGTGCCGGAGGATTGACGAGGCGTAGTTCCGGCAGGCGGTCAAAGAGGCGGTCGAACGATATCTTGATTTCCTGCCGCGCCAGATGATTGCCGGGGCACAGGCGCACGCCCGCGCCAAATGTCATGATGTTGCGCGCCTTCCGATCGAGAGAGAACTGATCCGCGTCCGGAAACTGGCTTTCATCGCGATTGGCGCCGGGCACGCCCAGAAGGACGATGCTGTCGGCCGGGATCACCGTCCCCGCGATCGTGGTTTCCCTGGTCGTCAGGCGAGATACAAGGCCAACGACAGGTTCCAGCCGCATCAGTTCGTCGATCACGGCCATCCGCTTTTCCGGATGATTGACCATGGTTTTCGTCAAATCCGGCCGAGACAGAATCGCGTTGATGAGGTTGCCCATCTGAAGGCCGGTCGAATCCGCGCCTGCCTGATAGAAGGATCGGGCGAAATCCATCACATCGTTATCGCTCAATCGACGGCCATCCACCTCCAGCCCGATGAAATAGCTGATCAGGTCATTTTTCGGATCGGCCTTGCGGGCGTCAACCACGGGCCGTAACAACAGGTTGGTATCCGCGACCGCCTGCAGCGCACGCTGGCGCATTTCTTCAGGTGGCGTGTTGGGTTCCTTGATCTGCGTCAGGTCCCCGACCATCTTCATGACGGCGGCTTCCTGATCGCGTGGAACCGACACGCCCAGCAATTTGCTGATGATGTTGAAGGCGTAGCGTCGGCCATAGGCCGACAGAAATTCAATTTCGCGCGCCTCACCAAATTCGTCGATGAGCTGATCGGCAACCGGCACCAGCAGTTCTTCCGTCAACCGGCGTACGACGCTGGGGGAAAGCTGGCTTAGTATCTTGGTCTTGTAGGCCTTGTGTTCGGCACCATCGAGGTGGAACAGCGACGTTCCCATCGTGTCCATCTGCTGCCGAAAAAATGGCGTCGCGGGGAGTTGCGCTTCATCGCGGAAGACTTCGGAGATGAGTTGATGGCCGAGCACCAGCCAGGCGACACCGCCCTTGTAGCGGATGGGCACGACCTTCTTTCCCTCCTGCTCCAGTTGGACGAGCCGTTCAGCCATGTCCTCGATCTTCTCGAAGCCCCAGTCCAGTTCCGGCATGGCCAGTTCAAGCGTATCGTTGTTGGTCATTTCACATACTCTCCTAAACCCGCGACAGGCTGAATGAACGGGCGAAGCGGCGGCCCATGATCAGGATTTCTTTTTCCGCGGCAGGGCATAAGCGATGAGATAATCGCCCCGTCCGTTCATGAGGGATTGGTGGCCACCCGCTGCAATGACGATAAATTGACGGCCATCCCGTGCCGTGTACGACATTGGATTGGCATTACCCCCCGCAGGCAGGCGCGTTTCCCACAGCAGCTTGCCGTTACGGATATCAAACGCCCGGAAGCTTTTTTCCTGCGTCGCACCGATGAACACGAGGCCCGATCGCGTCACCAGCGATCCGCCCATGGCGGGAACGCCCATCGGTATCGGCAGCCCGGATGCAATGCCAAACGGGCCGCTGTCACGCGCTGTGCCTAGCGGTTTGCGCCACATAACCTTGCGGGTTGTCAGGTCCACGGCCGCAATTTCGCTGAACGGCGGTTGCAGGCAGGGTGTGCCGATCGGCGAGATGAACGGTACGCTCTTGACCGCATAGGGTGTCCCCTCCTGCGCCCAGTTACTGTAATCCGGCATGCCTTCGACAAACCGCTTGTACAGCCTGGGATCAGCATCGGCGCGGGGGACAAGCCGATTATAGACCGGAAAATAGTTGACGGCCGCAACCATGATGTGCCGATCACGGTCTATAGAGGCCCCACCCCAGTTTGAGCCGCCCAGATAGCCGGGAAATACTATGCTTGCGCGATCCGTGCCCAGCGGCGTGAAGTCGCCATCATAGCGCGCCTCGCGGAATTTTATACGGCACCACATCTGTTCGAACGGTGTCACACCCCACATCCGAGCCTCGGTCAGACGGCCACCGCCAAAATCGGGCATGCCTACGGGATAGGGCTGCGTTGGCGACAATGTTTCGCCTGGTACGGCGCCTTGCGGGACGGGACGCTCCACCGTTTTGACCAGCGGCGTTCCGGTACGACGGTCGAGTACGAAGAATTGCCCCCGCTTGGTCGGTTGGACAACCGCTGGCCGAAGGCCCTGCGGCGTCGGGAAATCCAGCAATGTCGGCGGTGAGGCATTGTCATAATCCCACACATCGCGGTGCGTGGTCTGGAAATGCCAGCGAACGGTCCCGTTTTCTGCATCCAGCGCGACGAGCGCGCTGCCATATTTGTTCATTTCTGGCGTGCGGTGCGCCGACACCCAATCGGGAGTCGCATTGCCCAGCGGCACATAGACAAGGCCCAGGTCCTCATCCGCACTCATTGGTGGCCAGGCATTCGGCGTACCACGGGTGTAAGTTTCCCCTTCCGGCGGCAGGCCGTGCTGGTCCGGGCGCCCCATGTCCCATGCCCAGGCAAGTTTGCCGGTGACGATGTCGAAGGCACGAATGACGCCGGATGGTTCATTAATGGACTGCGAGTCGAGAATGCCACTGCCCACGACCAGCTTGTTGCGGATCAGGGTCGCTGGGGACGTGACCTCCAGATAGCCTTCGATGACCTCGCCAATGCCTTCCTTCAGGTCGATCTGTCCGTCTTTGCCGAACGCCGTGCAGAGCCGACCCGTTGCCGCATCAATGGCAAAGAGACGGGAATCCACCGTTTGTAGCGCGATCCGCGTGCTGCACGGCCCGTTCGCGCCGGGAACGGCATAATAGGTAACGCCCCGACACCGCGCGACCGCAACCGTCTCTGGCAGACCGGGATCGAAGCGCCAGCGTATCCGCCCCGTTTCACTATCCAGCGCTACCGCGGCATTATTGCCATTGCACGTATAGAGCGTGTCGCCGATCTTGACCGGCGTTCCCTGTAGGGTCGCCGCTCTGCCCTCTGTCGGCATGCCAAGGCGCGCGGTCCAGGCAACTTTCAAGCCACTGACATTGTCCGGTGTGAGGGACTGAAGCGGGGAGAATTGGTCCGCCGCGCCGCCGCCGCGAATACTTGGCCAGTCGGCCTGTTCGTCGATCGACACAGCAACGGACGACGCTCGCGCAGAGTCATCGCGATTAAGCGCAAAGACACCCACGGCAATCAATGCAGCAGCCGTCACAACGCCGCCTACCAATGTCGGCGAGGCAGATTTTGCCAATCGCTTAGGCCGGTGGCGCGCCCAGCTGATCAACGTGAGGCCACCCACCAGCATTATGATATTCATTCGGGGCAACAACGCCCATCCGTCCAGCCCCACTTCCCAATATGCCCAAGCCATCGTGGCCAGAACGAGCAGGAGGACAAGGCCATAGGCAAGGGATCTGCGCCCCCAAAATGCCACGCCTGCCGCCGCCATGAGAATGCCGGCAGCCGCATAATAGACGCTGCCTCCCACCCCGATAAGCCAGATGCCCGGGATTGCGAAGGCCAATCCCGTAACGACCAGCAGGCCGGCGACAACCCGATCGTAGATGCTCGCCGGCAACGATAAAACAGAAGTGGCCAAGCCTACGCATCCTTCCTATAAATTGCCCTGCTCTTCGCCGGCTTTTGCCGTGCATATTCAAAAAGCATTGGTTGCCGCGCCGTCGCCGAAGCAGCGTATAATCAGCCTGTGTCAGTCCGCAGGAACCGAAACCATCCTGGCGGCCAGCGCACATTGCACGCGCCCGGCCGCGATAGAGAGGCGTGCGGCTTCGCGCACCGGCAAGGCGCGATGCTCATGGGACGCCACCTCAATCCCAAAGGGCCGCCGATACCCGGCACGATGCACAGCCGCGATCAAACGGGCCGGTTCCAGCGCACCCTCGCCCGGTTGACGGCGATAATCCATCGTGTCTTCCAGCAGGCTGCCATGCAGGTCGGCATCGGCATCATCCAATTCCACGCCGCCGATATATTCCGCTGGAATATTGGCAAGATCGTCAAAAACTATCCCTGCCCGGCCCATGTGCCAGGCATCTATCATCAAACCGGCATTGGTCGCGCCCGATGCGCGGATAAGCGCCAGCCCCTCTTCGGGCCGCGAAAGGTTCGTCAGGGGTGTGGGTTCCAGAACGATGCGGGTTCCCGCTGCGGCGGCCTGTTCACACAATAGACCGAAACTATCGACCATCGCGGACAACGGCACCTGATGGGCGAAGTCGGCCAACACCTTGATATGCGCCGCACCCATTTCCGCCGCAGCTTCCAGCAAGTGGGCGCGCACCTTGTCGGATGCGGCGCGCGGCTCGCCTTCGGCAAACCAGTTCAAAACAACTTCCAGTTCCAGATAGCCAAGGCCACTGGCATCCAAAAACTGACGAATATCGGCATATTTTCGCCAACGATCATGCATCCGCACGGCCTGCAGATCTTCATCCGTGAACCCGAAGCCGGAAAACCCTGCTTCTGCCGCCGCTTCGGCCCGCACCTCGAACGGTAGGTTGCTGACCCCGGCGCATTGACTTGGATGCGCACTGCCCGACAAGGTCCAGAATGATGCAAGGAAGCGTGGCTCAGTCAAAGCCCGGATGTCATCCGCAACACTATCCTTCCCGTTTGCCGTCATACTGCCGCTCCCGCCATATATCCTTCACGAATGGCGACCTGCAGGTATCGCGGCGAATTGGCATCGCCAACGATTTTGATGTCAGACCGTTTTTCGCTCAGCGCGTTGTAGACATCGCGATTAGACCGGTTGGTCGAAACAAAGACCACGACATCCGCAGGAATATCATATTCACATGGGCCATCTTTATACCACTGGGATTCGGGTCCAACATGCACAATCCCATCGCCGATGGAGATTGCCCGGGTCCGCACCCGCAGGTCAAAACCGCCCGCTTTGAACATCCGGTTCAATGCAGGCTCGATAATGCCCCCCATATGCAGTTGCGGAGCAAGGCCGGGCATCTGCGTGATCAAAGTCACCTTGAAGCCCAGTCGCAGCAATTCACTGGCGCAGGCGATCCCCTCAAAATGCCCCGCATCGTCAATCACCACCGCTGTGCTGCCTGCTGGCGGAGTGGGCGATGTGAACAGATCGTGCGAGGACAGGACGTGACGCGCTTCGATGCCTTCGATAGGGGCCTGCGGATGGGACACCTGAATGCCATCCATCCGGGGCAGCGATCCGGTGGCGACAATGATTTCATCGGCGCCGAAAGCATCGACATCATCGGCATCGACATAGGTGCTCAACCGCACATCGACGCCTAGACGATAAATCTCACGCTCCAGCCAATCGGTAATGTCCCCGATAGTGTGACGATTGAGCGCACGCTTGGCGATTTCGACCGTGCCGCCTAGATTGGCCGCAGCCTCCGTCAGAATGACTGCATGTCCGCGCAGCCGCGCAACACGGGCCGCCTCCATCCCCGCAGGACCGCCCCCAATGACCAACACCGTTTTCGGTTCTGCCGTCGGTTCCAGCAGATGCTCACCCATGAACCGCTCCCGGCCCACCGCGGCATTGACGGTGCATTCCATATGGCCGGTCACCAGCGCGCCAGCCGCACAACCCTGGTTACACCCGATGCAGGGACGCACCTCTTCGGCTTTACCCGCCAGGCTCTTGCTGACCAGATCGGGATCGGCGATCAGCCCACGCACGATGCCCACCATGTCGGCGTCGCCCTGCCGAATGATCTGGTCGGCCTCTTCCAGCGTGCGGAAACGACCCACGACGATCGAAGGCACCTTCGCCCGCCGCGTAACCGGCACGCTGGTCGGCAACTCATAGCCCATCGGCGCGTCCATGCCCGATGTGATGAAGGGGAACATGTGATAATTGCCGAAAGAAAGGCTGACATAATCTATCAATCCAGCATCCGTCAGCATGTCGGCGACATGCGAATATTCCTCCGTACCCAGACCGCCCGTCAGCAAATCCGGCGATATACGGATGCCGACCACCATGTCCTTCGATACAGCGCCGCGCACGGCGTGCATCACTTCCATCAGGAAACGCGAACGGTTCTCCCAGGACCCACCATATTCATCCTCGCGCTTGTTCGTCAGCGGCGAAAGGAACTGGGCGATCAGATAGCCGTGGCCACCCTGAACGTCGATGCCGTCCAACCCGTAATCTTCACAACGCTTGGCGCATATCGCGTAGGATTCGACGATCTCGTCAATCATCCCCTTGGTCATCGGGATCGGCGCGACATTACCGAAACGGCCGGGAATATCGGATGCCGACCAAGGCGGCGATCCGTCAAGCGGGAACATGTTGTGTCCTGCATGCCATAACTGCTGAAACAGCTTCATGTCATAAGGACGGCAGGTATCAACCAGCTTGCGATAGCCGCTTTCAAGCGCGGGATCGAAGAGGTTGACTGAAAAGGGTGTGGTATAATGGACGGAGCCAACCTCCAGAACGGACAAGGCGACGCCGCCCTTTGCGCGCAGTTCATGGTAGGCGATCAAATCGTCATTGATGAAGCCCTTGCCATGATTTGTCCCATGAGCCGGCCGAACAATACGGTTCTTTAACTGCACATTACCGATTTTGATCGGTTTATCGACGTGCGAATACGCCATTTCCAAGCCTCTCCCCTGCGCGGATGCGCATCATATTTGCCGATGCGCTGACAGCGCATGATCCCAACAGGCCGCGGAAAAAGGCGCACGGCCCGAAGCCCGCCCTTCCTCGTCACCTCACCCAGAGCAACCGGGCGGACGAGCACCGCTTTATCGTGTTTCCATTTTTATATTGTCCACTCGGACAGTACTTGTCAAACGCAAAACCAAATGCTGCGGATAATCCGGATAATTTATTGATTTTCATGACATTATCAAAAATTCCACATGGAGATAGGCGCGACGCAGCGATCGCGAATTTGTGGATGGAAGCGCATTCTGCGCTCCTGCTGACCATCATGGCCAATTAGGCAGAACCGGCGAGCGATGCATGAGAATCGACGATCTTCATTGCGCCTTGAAACGCGCAGGCAAGCTGCCGATTGCAGCGGTTTCCGCGCCACGAAACTCTGCCTTGACCGTTTCCGGTGCAATCAGTTCGACGTCAGGCACCCGCAGGAGCAATTGCTCCAGCGCCACGCACAATTCCATGCGGGCGGTTGCCGCTCCGGTACAGGAATGCCTGCCCCGACCAAAGGTCAGGTGCCGCGAATGATCCCTGTCCAACCGGAAATCGTCAGCATCCTCGAAAACCGTCGAATCCCGGTTTGCTGACTGCCAACAAAGATAGACCGATTCCCCTTCACGCAACTCAGTCCCGTTGACCATGGTGTCGGCATTGACCCGGCGATACAGGCCGAAAAAGGGCGTATGCAGCCGCAATGTTTCCTCGACCGCCGCAGGTATCAGACCTGGATCGGCAAGCAACGCCTGCTTGATGCGCGGACGCGATAGCACTTCGTAGAACAGGTTGGTCATGGAAATAACCGTCGTGCCATGACCGGCCAACAGCACGCTATTGGTGACCGCGCCGATTTCCTCCTCATCCAGCAATCGGCCATCAATCCGCGCCTCAGCCAGCGTCGTGAGATAATCGTCGCGTGGCGCGATCCGCCGCTTCTCCACCTCGGCCTTTCCAAATTTGGCGAACTGCGCGAATATCTGACTGAAACGCGGTCGGTCCGCCGCACTCGCCAGCAAGGCCAGAGTCAGCCGGCGCACATGCTCATGGCTGCCTTCATCCAACCCAAGGACATGAAACAGCGCAAGCATCGGCACGCGCTCGGCCAAATCCGCGACCAGGTCGCATTCGCCCTTGCCCACAAAGCGATCGATGCAGTTCGCCACATCGGCCAGAACCAATGGCGCGATGCGATCCGCGGTTTTGGCGTTTATGCCCGCGTTGAAAATGTTCCGCCATGCGGTATGTTCGGGCGGATCGAAATCGATCGGCGGCAGCCGTGGCACACCCTCAGCAATGGGGCGCAATGCATGAGGGCCGTTGCCGAACGTCCGCCAGTCCATCAACGCTGCACGCACATCCTCATAGGTCAACAGCAGGTGAAACCCACCCAATTCCTGACTGTGGGGCACAGGACATCCGGTGCGCGCCTGCGCGAACAGGTCAAGCGCCTTATCCGGCGTACTCCTATATGTACTGAAATTTTCAAACGCCCGCCGAAGGCCTGCCTGCTGATTGTCGTTGACGCTCGCCATGCCATCCTATCCCGAAATCGGGTTCGCCTCCGGCGCATGCCGAGCGAACTCAAGCAGCCGCCCGATTATTGTTGGCCAGGCAGCATCCAGGGCGCACCCTGCGATCGACACAAAAAATTGTCAACATGGACAGTTTATTTATCGCACCACGGACGGGAAGGAAATCATTAAAATGTTAATATTCAATATTTTATATATTTTTACATGATAATAATACAGCAGAAAATCCGAAATTTATTGACCGATGTGACAAGTTATGAATATTCTCCACAAAAAGGAGGAGAGGATGTCGCCCGGCGGAATATCGGCTGGAAACAGGCAGAATCAGCGTGGCCGATCTTACCGGACAGCGCCACGAAGTGGAATGGCGAACGGGCGCCCGATATCCAGGCGATTTGCCGTGGATACCGTTCCTGCGCGCCTCATGTCCGGCCACAGGGACAGATGGGCAGCCCTGAACGCCGAGCGGATGGATCGCAGCAGCGTTGCCAGCGCCGTTCCCGTTGATGGACTCCGCAACGTGGCCAGAATCATAACCCGCCCTCGCCACGTCCATTTCGCCTAATTTCCGGAGCAACAAAATGGCCGACATCATGGTTGATCAACGCGATGCTGCGCACCACGGCGGCGGCGTGACATATCCCACCAATATAGCGGGACTTACCAGCCAGTGGATGAAAAAGACACTGGAATCGGCCAATCCCGGCCTTTGCATCGACACCGTCACGCCGGGCCGGATCATATGGGGCACCGCGACCAAGGCCTTCTTTACAATCACCTATAATCAGGATGGCGGCCCGATCCAATCGGCCAATATCTGCATAAAGGGCGCATTCTGCGAAAAGATGCGCACCTATTATGATGTGTCGATCCTCTACATCACCGAAGCCGCTTTTTACCGCGACATCGCACCGCAACTGAACATTGTCCTGCCCCGATGCTGGCTCGCGATAGAGGACCGTGTCGAGGGGATCGTCATATTGGACGATCTTGGCGCTACCGGCGTGACTTTTGGCCAGGCTTTCGACACATGGACACCGGACGAGACGAAAATGATCCTGACGTCGCTGGCCCAACTCCATGCGACGACATGGGGTTGGAAGGCGGGTTCGCTGCCATGGCTCACGCTGGGCAGCGGCGGCCAGCGCACGGGCCTCAGCGCGATGATCGACGGGGATCGTTACGCCACCCTGACCAGCCGCCCGCAGGTTCTCCCCTTCATTCCGGCCGCCCTGAGCGAGCGTAACGTCATTCAGGCCGCCCTGGCCGAATTGTGGCGCCAGGATGACGTCAGTCCTGATCTGACCGTCAGCCACGGGGACGCGCATTTGGGGCAGACCTATATCATGCCCGATGGCCAGCGCGGCCTCCTCGACTGGCAGAGCGTTGCAATCATGCCCTGGGCCAAGGATGTGGCCTATTTCCTTGGCGGCGCGCTGGCGCCATCCGACCGCCGCGCCTGCGAACGCGACCTTCTGGATTATTACAGGCAGGAACTGCACGCAGCGGGCGGCCCCATGATCGATGGCTTCGATGCCTGGAAGGAATATCGCAAGCAAATGCTAATGGGCATCGTATGGCCCTGCGTGATCGAGGATATGCAACCAATCGCCGCGATCGAAACGATGAGCGAACGCTATCTTACTGCAATGACTGACCTTGATACTCTGGGGGCGATCCGGAATTAATCCGACAGATCTCAATATTTGTCCATATGGACTATATTGAAGCGATATTTGCTGATAGGAAACCGCGCGCGCATGGTTATGCGCCGCGCGGCACAATATTCTCCAGGCAAAGGAAGAGGAAAGAATGGAACCGTCAGACGAGCAACTGCGCGAATTCCAGCACTGGAAGGATGATGGCCTGGCAGAGCGCGGCTTCGCACGCTGGGATGAATTGCGGGAAAAGGCCCCACGCCTGTTCAAGAGCGAGGCGGTCAAACCTGGCGATCCCAACGCCAAATGGTGGTATCTCCTCACTTACGACGATGTCCGCGACGCCTATATGAACCCCGACCCCTATTCGAGCGGCCAGTGGCAGGCGGTGCAGGATATGGCGCATAAACTCATCCCCGTGGGTTTGGACCCGCCAGAGCATGGGAAATATCGCCGCCTGCTCAACGCGCCTTTCGCACCGAAGGAGATCAAGAAGCTTGAAGGCGAGATTCGCGACTATTGCATCTCCCTGATCGATGCGTTCATTGATCGGGGCGAGTGCGATTTTCGAAACGAATTCGCGGTGCGCTTTCCGACCGCGATCTTCGTGAAGATGATCGGCCTGCCGCTGGAAAAGCTCGACCATTATGTCGAATTGGTGCATGGCTGGCATCAGATTTCACCCGACGACGACATGGATGGAACCAAGGTCGCCGCGGGCGAGGCCGCCGTGATCGGCGTGCTGGCCGAACTGATGCAACAACGCCGCGCAAAGCCAGAAAATGACCTGATGAGCTACCTCATCAAAGCGGAGGTCGATGGCGCACCGATGAGCGATGAGGATCTGCTGGCCACCGCCATGATCCTGCTTTCGGCGGGGCTGGATACGGTGGTCGCGCAATTGGGGCATATGTTCGCCCATCTTGCGCAACATCCCGACCTACGGCGACGCGTGATCAATGAGCCGGAGAGCATCCCCAAGATCATCGAAGAAATGATGCGCTATTACGGCATTGCGGTCAGCGCCCGCACATTGACCCGCGACATCGAAATTGGCGGATGCCCCATGCGCGCGGGCGACCGTATCCTGATGCCCATTGCCGCGGCCAATCGCGATCCGAACATGTTCATCGACGCCGATCGGTTCGACCCCGACCGTCGCGGCAACAACCGGCATCTCAGTTTCGGGACAGGTGTGCATAGTTGTCTGGGCCTGCATCTTGCCCGGCTGGAAATGCGGATCGCGCTGGAAGAATGGCACCGTCGGATTCCCGACTATCATGTCAAGGCCGGTACGAAAGCGAAACTGATGTTGACCGACCTGCTCGTCACGGTGGGACATCTGGAACTGGCCTGGGACAAATTTTCGGCCTGATCGGGGAAGGGTTTAGCGCTGGCAGCCCTGTTGGCCGACCCGCGGATCCCCGGCCCTGGCTCCATCCTTTTTCATTGCTTGAAGCATATATATTTACAGGAGAACGATCTTGGAAATCATCGGCGGGTTGAAAGGCAAGTGTGTAATCGTGACTGGCGGGGCCAGCGGCATTGGTGCCGCGAGCGTGCAAAATCTGGCGATTTCAGGCTGTAACATCCTGATCGCGGACATGAATGAAGAGGCTGGCCAGGCGCTTGCCGACGACATCAACAAGGCAGGCGATGCACGCGCGGCATTCATCCGCACCGACGTTTCGATTGAATCGGACGTGAAGGCTATGGTCGACAAGGCCGTCAGCACGTTCGGTCGCCTCGACGGTGCAATCAATGCCGCCGGCGTTCCCAATAATGGCAAAATTCTTCACGAAATGACCGCCGAAGAGTTCATCCGCGTGACCGATATCAATCTGGTCGGCATGTTCCTGTGCGTCAAATATCAGATACAGGCGATGCTGGAGAATGGCGGCGGATCGATCGTCGCCATATCCTCGACCGCATCCATCATGGGCCTGCCCAACACTGCCGAATATTGCGCCAGCAAGGCCGGCGTCAATGGTCTGGTTCGCGCCGCCTCAATCGATTACGCGCAAAAGGGCATCCGCATAAACGCCATCCTGCCCGGTGCGACATGGACACCGCTGGCCCAGAAGGCCGTCGACATCAATCCGAACCTGAAGGGCACGGCAGAATTTTTCCCGATGAAGCGCTATGCCCAACCAGAAGAGATCGCCGCGCCCTCAGTATGGCTGCTGTCCGATCAGGCCTCCTATGTCACGGGCACGGCCATCCCCATCGACGGCGCCCTGTCGGTTTAAAGGAGCTTAAAAACCGGACAAAAAAGAGCACCTCGTCCGATGGCAAGTCGGGCGGGGTGCTGCGTATCAGGTTACAGCGGTTCAAAGCACGCCGTTGGCATCCGCCATCGGAAAGCGACGGAAAACATCATCGCCCTCGAACTGCCCGGCCATATCCTTCACCATCTGGTAGATCGCCTCAACGCCCGGCAATTTCTCGTAAATTTCAATGAAATGCCCATGGCGTTCAATGGCATCAATCATTGCGAACGACATGCCCATACCATCCGCTTCAAACGCAATTTCTAAACCGGAGGCCACGAATGCGGCCTTTGACGCGGCCAGATCATCCACGATCAGCGCGACGTGGTGGAAGCCATAACGACCGCTGCCTTCCGGATAGAGATCATGGAAATAGGATGGCCCGGGCATATTTTGCTGATTGAATTCCAGCATCACTTCGCCCCACTGTGCGATGCAGGTGCCATGATCCAGATAGCGCGGCACCCCGCGATGCACGCAGTTTTCCAGCGGCAAGCTGTCCACGACGAAGAAAGGCCCTGTGCCGAACAAAGCAGAATGCTGGCGCGCGGCTTCCCGCATGTCCGACACGAAATAGGCGACCTGGCGGATGGCGTGGCCGTTCATATTCTCTCTCCCGATAGGGTCGACTATCGTCGACAACGGCATCAACCGATGTTCGTCGCCTGAAAGCTGCAACAACGCCATTGACCGCCATCCTGCCGCCACACCTGTGTTACCGCCGCCTCCATATCGACGATCATATCCACCGCCTTGACGCGAATTTTCTGTTTGAGCAAACCGGTGCTTATCGCTGCATCCCCATAGATGCGGACATCGAAGGTCGGGCGCGACACTTCCAGAAACTCCAGCTTTTCCTGCGTGTTCCGGAGATACTCGTCTTTGCTTTCCACCTGCCCTGTCGCATGGATATGGACCAGGTCGTCAGTGTTCAGACCGGCGAGCCGGACATAGTCGCCAGCGATCAGCGCGCTTGCGCGTTCCTGCTCCAGTCCAGTGATCGCAGCAATGATCTTTTCCGACATGATGGTCCTCTTCCTGTCTGCTTTTCTAGATGGCTGTCGTACCCATCGCGTGGCGAGAGGCATATCGGTGAAACGAAATAGTCCAACCGCCATTCGATCAGGCAACCGGCACCCTTCCAATTTCTCTTTGACATATATTGTCCACTCGGACAATATATGTCAAAGAGAAATTGGCCAATGCCCGGCGCCATCCCGCCGTTTTAACGACGTCCTATCGAACGCTATCCTCAGAAAAGTCGGCCCCCAGTGCGATCGCCCGGACGCTTTGCGCCTCCTCCCCACGTCCAGCATGAATCGCGATGGCCATGTCGCTTGCTATCACGCCCAAAGGCAGCCGGAACGGCGGATTTTCAGCTTGCATCGCTGCTATGATGGCTGTCGCCGCCCGTGCCGGGTCGCCACTTTGCGTACCATGACTGGAAAGACTTTGCGCGCGCGCCAAAGCGACCGGCTCATAATCGGGAATGAAGCGTTCGGCGATGCGTAGCGAACGACCGTTGAAATCCGTCCTGAAAGGCCCCGGCTCCACGACCATGACCCCTATACCGAGTTCCCTGCACTCCGAAGCCAAAGCCTCCGACAGCCCTTCCAAGGCGAATTTACTCGCCGAATACCAAGGCGCGCCGGCAGCGCCGAATATGCCGACCACGGACGACATGTTGATGATATAGCCAGACCGACGTCGCCGCATACCCGGCAGCACGGCGCGCGTCATAGCGGCCATCCCAAAGAAGTTCACCTCGAACTGATCACGGATTTCCCGGTCGCTACTTTCCTCGACACCACCAATGAGGCCGTATCCCGCATTATTAACCAACACATCGATCCTGCCAAAGGCTTGCTCTCCCTGATGCGCAGCGGCCTTTATATGCTCGGGAGAGGTCACATCCAGCGGCAGCGCCAATGCGCAACCGTCGCCTATGGCGACAATATCCGCCAAGGTGGACAAGTCCCGGGCAGTCGCAATTACCCGTCCACCCCTGGAAAGAACCGCCAATGCGATCTCACGGCCAAGGCCAGTGGAACATCCGGTTATCAACCAGACGCCTTTTTCCCAGATTGTCATTCTCCCCCTGCTCATCCGATGCAGTGCATCGCATCTTCACGTGATTTCAGGCCATGATTTGCAGCGGTTCTTCTACAAAAGCGCGGAAAGCAGCCATGAACTGTGCCGCTGTAGCGCCATCAATGGCACGATGATCGAAACTGGCCGTTGCCGCCATGATCGTTGCAAGGCCCAATGCGCCGTCCACTTTCCATGGCTGTTCCAAGGCTGCGCCAATGCCCAGGATCAAGGCCTGAGGCGGGTTGATTACAGGAAACATCTCATTGATCCCGAACATGCCAAGGTTGGAAATGGATGCTGTCCCACCCTGATACTCTTCGGGCGCCAGCTTGCCGTCGCGAGCCTTGGCAGCAAGGCCTTTACTCTGCCGCGCAATTCCGGTGAGGGAAAGAGATCCGGCATCCTTGATCACCGGCGTGACAAGTCCACCGTCAATAGCCACCGCCATGGAGATATCGACCCGCTCGAACTGATATAGTTCCTCGCCACCAAACTGCACATTCGCGTCGGGAACCCTGATGAGCGCCAATGCCATCGCCTTAACCAGCATATCGTTGACGCTCAACTTGACGCCTCGATCAGCAAGACTTTCATTCAGGTCGGCCCGCAATTTGAGAAGTCGGTCAAGATTGCACCGCGTCGTGAGATAAAAATGCGGGATAGTCTGCTTGCTCTCCGTCAGGCGGCGCGCAATCGTCTTGCGCATGCTGGAAAGCTTGATGGCATTAACCGGCACGCCCTGCGGCGGGCGCGCGATAATGGGAGCCGTTGCTGAGCCAGCGGCGGACCCGCTCGCTGCCGGCGCCATGACCGCTGGCGTCAGGAGCGATGCTATCCCCAGGTCAGCCTTCACAATCTTGCCACGCGGCCCGCTGCCTGAAATATTTGCAAGCGCGATGTCTTTGGCGGCAGCTATCCGCCGCGCCAGCGGCGTGGCATTATTCTCACCATCACAATACCGTGCAATAGCCGCTGGTTGTGCGGGGATCGGATCAGGTCGCGGAGATGGCGCCGTCGCTGGCTTCTGTGCCGCTTCCACACCTTCTTGCAGCGGTTCCGACTGCGATTCATGTCCTTCCGCCAGAATGGCGATCACGGTGCCTACCGCAATGTCATCGGTGCCTTCAGGAATGACCAGTCTGGAAACCCTGCCGTCATCGACAGCCTCAAACTCCATCGTAGCCTTGTCGGTTTCAATTTCCGCGATCATATCGCCAGCCTTGACCATGTCGCCTTCAGCCACGAGCCATTTGGCCAATGTGCCCTTTTCCATGGTCGGCGACAGTGCTGGCATCTTGAGTTCAACGGCCATGTCAATTCCCCAGAAAGAGTTCAGCGACCGCTTCGACGATGGCGTCGGCGTCAAGCCTGTAAGCGCGATAAAGATCGAACTTGTCGCCGGTCTGCCCGAAACGGTCGGTGCCAAGCGGGCTGACCCGCATTCCGGCCACACCGCCAAGCCATGACACGGCGCTGGGCGAACCATCCAGCACCGTCACCAGCCCCGCCCCGGGCGCCAGCGCAGAAAGCAGGGTTTCCGCATGGCAGGGCGCGGAACGCTGGCCCGTCCAGCGCGCGGCGCGACGGTTCGACCAACCCCGGTGCAAAAGATCAGGCGACGTTATATTCAGCAGCCCAATCCCTGGAATATCGTCGACAAGTTGCTCCCATGCTTCAAGAGCTTCGGTTGCGACCACCCCGGTAAAGGCTATCGCCGCCTCGGCTCCTTCCGTCGGGCGACGCAACCAATATCCGCCTTTAAGGGCATCGGCTTCCCAACTGTCATCTTCTCGTTCGATTTGCGGGATCGCGCGCGTGGTCAGGCGAAGATAAACCGAACTCCCGTCAGGTTGCTGCATATGATCAAAAGCCCATCGCATCATGGCCGCAAGCTCGTCTGCCCATGCCGGTTCGAAATAGGTAAGATTGGGTTGCCCCATGCCGATCAGTGGGGTGTTGATCGACTGATGCGCTCCCCCTTCGGCGGCGAGTGTCAATCCCGAAGGCGTGCCGACCAGCAGGAACCGGGAATCCTGGTAACAACCATAATTCAGCGCATCCAGCCCGCGAGAAATGAACGGATCATAGACCGTGCCCACTGGGATCAGGCGCGTACCGAAATGGGGCGCGGCCAAACCTAGCGAAGCCAGCATAATGAAGAAATTATTCTCCGCAATGCCCAGTTCGATATGCTGGCCTGCCGCATGCTGTGCCCATTTCTGCGCCGAAGGAATCTTCGCCTTATGGAAGACGTCATGCAACTCCTGCCGACGGAACAGTCCACGCTGGTTCACAAACCCGCCCAGATTGGTCGTCTGGGTAACATCAGGAGCGGTGGTGACGATATAATCGCCAAGCGGTTCACCCGACTTCGCCAGGTCGAGAAGAATGCGGCCAAAGGCGGCCTGAGTCGATTGTTCAGCTCCCTCGGGCACGGGCAGTCGTGCGGGAACAGGAATTGTGATCGCATGAGCCTCCGCAGCTTTGCCGGCCAATGGACTGGCGTCTACAAAAGCCTGCATCTGCGTAGCCACGTTATTGCCAAGGCCGCCCCAAGGTTCCCACTCCTCTCCTTCACCAATACCCAGGTCAGATCGCATCTGCTCAATCTGACCCGGATTCATCATGCCGGAATGATTGTCCTTATGACCGGCGAGCGGCAGGCCATATCCCTTGATAGTGTAGGCAATGAACAGGGTCGGATGCTCATCATTGGCGCCATCGAACGCCTCGACCAGCGATTCGATACAATGGCCTCCCAGATTGGTCATCAAGGCCGCGAGCGCGTCGTCATCGAAGCTATCCAGCAATTTTTTGACGTTGGTCTGCTTGCCGATATCCGCCATCAGCCGCTCGCGCCAGGTCGCGCCGCCCTGATAAGTCAGAGCCGCAAATTCAGCATTGGGGCAGTTATCAATCCATTCTTCCAGCGCTTTGCCCCCCGGCCTCTTGAAAGCCTCTTTCTGAAGCTTGCCATGCTTGAGCGTGACGACGCGCCAGCCACAGGTTTCGAATATATCGTCGAAACGTCGGAACATACGATCGGCCGTGGTGCTGTCGAGCGATTGCCGGTTATAATCGACCACCCACCAGCAATTCCGCAGGTCATGCTTGTAACCTTCGATCAGGCATTCATAAATATTACCCTCGTCCAGTTCGGCATCGCCCATCAACGCGATCATCCTGCCGGCATCTTCTTCGCGCACTTGGCCGTGCGCGATCAGATAATCCTGTACCAGGCTGGAAAAAGCCGTAACCGCAACGCCAAGCCCGACGGAGCCGGTGGAGAAGTCGACCGCAATCTTGTCCTTGGTACGGGAAGGATAACTCTGTGCTCCGCCCAGCCCTCGAAAATGTTGCAATTGATCGAGCGACTGATTGCCCAGAAGATAATGAATGGCATGAAGGACCGGGCCGGCATGCGGCTTTACCGCCACTTTGTCCTGCGGACGCAATGCATGGAAATAGAGCGCCGCCATAATGGCCGTCATCGATGCGCAACTCGCCTGATGGCCGCCAACCTTCAAGCCATCACGCTTTGGCCGGATATGATTGGCATTATGGATCGTCCATGACGATAACCAGCGCAACCGCGTGTCCAGCGTCTGGATAGCTTCGATCTTTTCGGCTGAGGCCGGGGTATATGACATATCTTTCAGCATGGCCTCTTCCTATCTGTTGAAGCCATAAATAGTCCATATGGACAGGTTCGTCCTTGCAAATAGTGACGAATAATATAGTATATTCAGCAGAATTTGCCAAAAAGATCAGGATTTTTGGATAATTATGCCGATTCATCCACTCGACTCTATTAGCCGCCGCATTCTGGTCGCTTTACAAAGCAATGGGCGCGCCACCAATCAGGAGGTTTCCGAGTTCGCCGGCCTGTCAGCAAGCCCCTGCCTGCGAAGAACCAAGCAATTGGAAAGCCAGGGGGTGATTGTCGGATATGTTGCCTTGGTCGATCCCGAAGCACTTGGACTTTCCGTCACCGCCTTTGTCCGCGTGCGGCTGGGCGTGCAGGACGACCAGCATCTCACGCGCTTCGAGGCAGCGGTTATGCAGTTTCCCGAGGTCATGGATTGCCATCTCATGTCAGGCGAGGCGGATTATCAGCTCCGCGTGCTTGTGGCCTCACTCGGCGAGTTCGAGGATTTTCTTCGGCAAAAGCTGACGAAGATATTCGGAATATCGGAAATCACGACCAGCTTTGCCTTGCGTACAGTGGTCGCCAAAACAGCTTTGCCGGTAACAATATAAATGCTTTGAATCCGACGATCTGATCTGCGCCCAAGGACTATGGCCTGCACGAGACGCTCTATAACCGATGGAAGCGGTGGAGCGAGATGGGCGCCTTCCTCAGCATGATGGAAGGGCTGGCCGCCGAGTGCGCTGAGCCAAAGACGGTGATGATCGAGGCAACCTACCTCAAGGGAAAGCCGCGCACGACAACTTGGCTGGGCATCGAGCATGGCTTCGGCATCCGTCACTATGCGACGGACCGGAACGTCTACAAGGCGGAAAGCTGGGGTTATCGTCTTGAGAACACCAATCCCTGCCGCGCCGTCAGGCTCAATCGAAAGCGCAAGTGCGAGCGCTTCCTGAGCCGCGCGGAACTGGAGCGGTTGGGCGAGGTGTTGGCGCGGATGCGGGCAAGCGACGATGCGGTCAGGCCCATTGCTGCGGCACACGTTCGCCAGCCACGCCGCGATGAGTAAGGAGACGCTGCCAATGATCGGCCGTCTGCTCGGCCATGCCAACCCACAATCGACGGCGCGCTACGCTCACCTTGATGGCGAGCACGTTCTTGATGCGGCAGAGCAGATCGGTGCTGTCATAGAAGATATGATGAAATGAGAGGTGTATGGTGTAGCGCATTTGAAATACACTCCATCATTCATTCTAAAGATGAAGTGTATTCCTGATCCGTAAACTACAATAGAGTCATATATTTTTCAGTACTCATGAAGAATATGAAGCTCGTGCAGCGCCTTCCGGACACTGTCACGAGCCTCAGATTTTGGCTGCTAGAATTCGAACCGAAGCCCGGCACTCACATTGCTGCCCGATCCGCCGCCGAACTCGCCCATATAAGCGGCGTGGATGCGGAGGTTTGGCGCAACCTGGGCGGCGATGCCGGCGCCCGCAGTCGCCACGGTTGCCTTGCGGGCGGCGCCAAGCACCGTGAAGCCGCTGGAGGCTCCGATGAAGCTGGCGGTGGCGGCCACGGCCTTGCCCGATAGCTGGTGGCGCAATCCGAGCTGTGCCCAGGGCTGGACGGTGGCGTCATCACTGCCGCGAATGGCCACGGCGCCATCCACGAAGCTTGCCTTCGTGCGCCTTGACTCGACATCGAGCGCAAAGGCGGAACTGCCGGTTTCGGTGGCCCGGTCACGCTTGGTCGAGACATGGGTGAAGCCGATCGCCGGACTCAGCATCCAGCCGCTGCCAAGGGCGAGATCATAATTCGCCGATGCGTCGAACACGATGGAGTTCAGGTTGTAGTCCGCCGTCACGTCGACGTTGCCGGGCGCGGTACGGTGCGTTGTGGCGTCGCTCCAATCATAGGCGATCGTTCCGCCAAGCGTGAACCCGCCCACGATGGCCTGGCCGGTAACGCCGACGAACATACCGTCAGCGTCCGTCCGCGCGCCAAGCGCCTCGATACGCTGCCGGCTGTCCATATAGCCGACGAAAGCGCTGACCGACGCCGCCTCGCTGCCGTAACCGAGACCGCCGAGCAGTCCGGAACTGCGGTTCTTGGCGCGGGCGACACCCGTTCCGCCATCGGCTTTCAGCGTGCGCCAATCGCCGAGGCCCTGAGCATAGCTGAACAGGCGCGCTTCCGCACTGCCCGATTTGGTGGCGGAGGACCGCGCCGCGCTCGCTAGGCTCAGCCCCTGCTCGACGCCGAGCTGAGCGGCCGAGGCATAGGCTTCGGCATTGATCTGGCCGAAGGCCGTAGCGCTGGCGAGGCCGTTGCCGTCGAGCAGGGAAGGCACCGCTGCGAGCAGGGCGCTGCTCGCCTCGCCGGAAACGAGCAGGCCGTTCACATAATCCACCGTGGCGCCGACCTGCGAATTGACGCCGGCGGGCGCGACGAAGGTTCCCAGCAATTGCAGCCTGTTGGCCGTGTAGCGCAGGAAGCCCTGAACGGCTGTGCGGTCCCAACTGCCAATGGTGAATTCGCCATCGATGCCCTGCTCGGCGACGATCATGTCATAGGCGACGCCGGGCGTCAGCGGACGGTTCCCGGTAATATTGAGGATCGCGCCGTCCGCAATCTGGAGACCGCCATTGTTGATGATGATCTGATCGCTCTGACCCGGTGCGGGCACGAATTCAAACAGAGTAACAGAGCCGCTCGCCAACGAAAGGTTGCCGTTCTGCGTCATCACTTCCGGCGAAGCGCCGGGTGACAAAGTACCACCAGAGGCCACGTTGATATTGCCATTGACGATGCCGGCACTACCAAACGTACCGCCAGAAGCGACATCGACATCCGCGTTGATCGTGGAGCCGACCGCGCCGATGAGGCGGCCGTCGTTGATGGCGATCTGATCGAAGGTGGCTGTACCACCAACCTTGCCCGTGCCGCCATTGACGTTGAACTGCTCGATATCCTGAAAACCGGAGAGATCGAGAACGGGCACGTCCGCCTCATTGGCCGGGGGCGGCGCAAAGCTTGCCTGCACCACGTCGATGCCCGCGCCGCCATTGACGCCGCCGCTGACGGCCCAGTCGCCGATTAGCACCAGTTCATCGTCGCCAGCGCCGAACTCCATGCCGCCCTCGACCGTGCCCGAATTGACGAAGCGATTGCCGCCGTCCCCGAACGACACGCCCTGCGTGATCGTCCCCGAATTATCGACGGTGTTGCTGCCATTGCCGAAGCTGAGGCTGCCATTAAGAACCCCCTCGTTGTTGACGGTGTTGTTGCCGCCGCGCATGTCGACATTGCCGGTGATCGTTATCGCCGGCGTGACCGTGAGGGTCTCGCTGCCAGCTTCGGTGCCCTGCACAGCGACGTTGCCGGCACCGACATCGATGTTTGAGCCCTCTGCCGGTGTGAGATTGCCGTTTTCCGCAATATCCACCCGCTCCTCGGTAACGATCGTTCCGGTGCCGGTGAGTTCTTCAATCTCGAAATTGATGAACCTGGCGCGCAGCGCCGAATCGATGCTGCCGGTATAGATGGCGCCGGTGATGTCGAACACCAGTGTGTCCTGCCCTGCACCGCCATCGGCGATCCCGTCGAAGCTGGCCAGCAGGCTGTGGATGAAGGTGTCGTTGCCGTCACGCAGGAATACGTCGCCGGTGATCGCACCGTAATTCTCTATTATGTCGTCATTGGCGCCAAGGTCGATCGAACCGACGATGACCCCGCTCGACTGGTTCACGACATGGTCGATCGAGCCGACATAGACCTCGCCATTGCTGAGATCGGGTTCATCGCCAGAGGTGTGGATCGCCCCCGCGAGATAGCGGTCAGGCAGGAAAACTTCGTCGAAGATGACGTTGGGATTGGCTGCATAGTCGGAGCCGGCGCCGCCCTCGATGCGGCCGGCGTTCACGATGTTGATCACCTTGCCCGACGCCGCCACGGCGACGGTGGACGCGGCATTGCTGCTCGCTCCCTGGTCGAGATAGCCACCCGGCGTCACTACGCCGAAATTGCCGCTGGCGGAGATGACGCCGCCCAGCCTGTTTTCTATTGTCACCGTCGAGGCGCCGGTCACGTCGGTGGCATCGACATAGAGGGCCGCAATCGGATTGACGAGAAGGCTGTCCGCTGGAAGGAAGGGCGCGACAGCCGCCGGCGTCAAGGTGGCACCGCCGGTCGCGGCGATCGTGCCGCTGTTGATCACCCTGACACTGGCCGCGCCGATTAGCAGCGGATCGTCGTCGCCAGCCTCGACTTCGATGGCAAGGCCGCTGCCGCCACGCTCGCTGCTGATGATCGATCCGCTGTTAGTGAGTTCCACCACATGATCGCCATCGGTTTCATTGAACAGTTCGAAGGCGCTGCTGCCACCGAAGAAGGCTTCGGCATAGTTGGAGGGGCCGATGGCCGTCGGGCCGCGTGTGATATCGCCGCTGTTGACGATCGAGATGTAGGACGTCTCGCCATCGATTTCGACACTGCCCTCAATCGCGCCGCTGTTGACGATCGACAGGCTGGCGGCGGCGGCTTCCGCGACGCCGGGCACCTCGTCTTCGTCGTCGCTGAGGAGGCCATGCTCGACATAGAGCGCGATGCCGCCTTCCTGGCCTGAGGCGGTGATCTGCCCGCGATTTTCGACGGTGGCCGTGTTGGCATTCAGCACCATCGCTGCGCCATGATCGATGGCGCCCGTGGCCGTGTTGAGAACAGCGGCGCTCTGCGCGTTGTATTCATCGCGTGCGCCCTCGCCTGCGACGAGATCGAGTTCCCCGACATTGATCGACAGGCCGCGCGAGAAATGGTTGGCGGTTTCGAGGCCGGCGATCGTGCCGCTATTCTCGAAGCTGAAGGCAGTGACCGCCAGCCGCGCATCGAGACCGCCGGCGATGTCGCCGCTATTCTCGATCCGGGCATCGCGCGTTCCGGTCGTGTTCAATGCCGAGCGAATGCGGATGGCCGCGTCGACGCTGTCCTCGAACTCGGCCTCAGGGTTGAAGATGCGCGCGCCATTGTCTGCCATCGCGATCGTGCCGCTGTTGCGGAACAGGAAATCGCTGTCCGGCGCGGTGTGGATCACGCTGCCGAAGCTGTGGGTCTTGAGGTTGATCGTAGCGGTATTGACG
This sequence comes from Sphingobium faniae, assembly GCA_900100475.1. Lineage (GTDB taxonomy): Bacteria > Pseudomonadota > Alphaproteobacteria > Sphingomonadales > Sphingomonadaceae > Sphingobium > Sphingobium faniae. The sequence goes on from FMTU01000008.1 coordinate 159,030, forward strand.
AAGCGCGCCGTCGCCAGGCGAATGTCGCCGTTGACATCGTCGTTGTTGGTGAAGCTGGTGAGGGCGCCCCCGAAGGTCTGCGTGTAGAAGCTTCCGGGCTGGCCGAGTGGTATCTGCTCCCGGCGGAAGGTCGCAACCTGCGGCTGATAATAGCTGATGGCTGCGGGAACGACATCGACACCCGGCGGAAAGGCCCCTGCGATGCTGACAAGATCGATCTGCGCTTCATTCACGACATTGCCGTCGCCGGCCAGATTGATCGTGGTGCCGCCGCCGGTCAGCGTCAGCGTCTTGTCTGACCCGCGAATTTCATAACCCTCGATCTCGAAATCGGCAGGTTTGGCATACTGACCGAGCGCGACCGACTGGGTCTGGTCATAGCCCTTGGCATAGATGTCGAGGCCGGCGCCGGCCGAAAGGCTGCCCATAATGCCGTCATCGGCGCCGCGCTGGAGGAAATAGGCCGTGCCGAAACCGCTTGTGCCAAGCCGCAAATCGCCATTGAGGACGCCGCCGTCCGAGATATAGGAGACCAGCGGCGCGCTGAAGATGTTGGGCGCCGGCTGGTCGTTGAAGACGACATCGCCGTTGATCGTGCCGGCGTTGGTGATGAGAAAACCCAAAGAGGGTGCGCCGGTGATCGCCGCGCCTCCATTGCCGTCGATGACCCCGCCCGTAGCGTTGGTCACGTTCAGCAGGAATGAACTGCCCTGCCCGATGGCGGGCGTGCCGGCAATCGTCCCGCTGTTGGTGACGATCGTCGCCGTGCCAACAGTGCCTGCGACGGGTCCGGTCGAACTGGTATTGTCGATGACGCAAACCGGCCCCGCGCTGCCATCGGCGCAGGCAAACTGCGCGACCGCCGGCTGGGTCGCACTAACCGCAAGAAGGCTCGCCCCCAAAGCCAGACCTGCACGCACGCCACACGTTTTCGAAGCCTTCACCGTCACTATAGATTCCCCCCTGTTCGCTGACGCAGCGAAAGGGAGAAGCATAGCGTCTGCAAATTCGGCCCTCATCACCCATCTAGGGGACGGAATGTCATTTTAAAGGCTGGCAGTTGCTTAACGTCGCACCTAGACCGTGCCTCCGAGCCGGGTAAGAAGCGAGATCAACTCTCCTTGGCGGGTGGTCGATGTCTTGGCGAAAATGCGCTTGAGCTGTGTCCTGACCGTCTCGATCGACACGTTGAACTGCAACGCAAGGTCGTTCACGGATTTGCCTTGCGCTATGCCACGTGCCACACGCGCCTCCGCCGACGTCAGGTCGAACAATGCGGAGATGATGTCGGCATCTGGCAGCATGTGGTTGTCGGGGCGACCAAGCAGAGCGAATATCCGGACATTGCTGAACAAGTCACGCGCCTGCCGCCGGGCTGGCAGAAGATGCAGAACGGCACATCCAAACTGGTCGCGGTCACGAACGGCGATGGAGGCGCTTGAGCTATCATTCCATCGCATGCGGACAAACGCCGTCTCGAGTTGCCTGTCCGCTGTACCGTCGACAGCAAGCAACCGGTTTCCGCCGTCAAGTAATAGATCATCGAATGCAGTCGCGAACTGTTCGCTTGCACCGAGCACACGTCCATCGGCATTCAACAGCGCGATCGCGGTCCCGGCGGTATTGAACGCTTCGATGAGGGTCTCGGTTCGCGTAGCCTGTACGCGGCTGCCAAGCAGAGCCGCGCGCGCCAGATGCGGTCGCAGTCCATCAAGGAAAGCGACGGCCTGCCGCGCGGTGGAATGGTTGTGAAACCCTTCAATAGCGATGATCAGCGCATCGTCTTCGGCACCCTGAACGACCGTTCCCGCCCCCGCATCTACGCCACGAGGGGTCAGGAATTCCGTATACATCGGTAGCGAACGAATTTCCTCGATACTGTGCAGATCGCAATCGGTCAGGAACCCAGGATGGGACGCTCTCGCAAGGCACCGAGACACGCGCGTATTGTCACGATTAAAGCCCAACCGCGCAAAGTCAGCCGTCACTTCCGCGATGGAAGGCGAGGACAGGACATGAATTCCCGACACGCTCCCGCGAATGAGATTGCCTCCCTTCGCACCGACCCGTGCCCCGATCCGTTCTAACACTTCCGGCCACTGCGCCGGCAATGCGCCGGCTTCATAGATGGCGGCGATCAGCCCCTCATTATCCATATTTTTTCATTTCCCCTGAATTGCGAATGCGAGGGGACAACATGAGTGTCAAGCAATGCCTCGGCCTGATGCTTGGCGCACCGGCCCGTTATGTAAAAGCGTCACGATTTTCCTTGCATGTTTTATGGATGTGCAGAGGCTTTTACAGGTGACCATATTGCGATGGCTATTTGGTCCCCAATTCGTTCCTAAACGAGAACATGGGTCGTTCGCCGGGCAAGCTAACACCGCTCTCATACGCCGGGTCTGTCGCGCTCAAGTGTCTCGCCGGAAACAATATTTTACCTCGATACGACGGCGGGGGAAGCGTTTGCGAAGAGTCCGAGAATAGCCATTTATTGACAACACACCGAAGGTGACGGTGCCGCCGTTGCCAACGGGCGGGTGGCGCTTGCATTCGACCGGAAATGCGTGACGGTCCCCGTTGAAGTCATCCTACCGCTAAAAAAGCTCCGTGAAGGCGTTCATCAAAGCAGGAAATATGCGCAGATCGTCAGTTCCATAAAAGCGGTCGGCCTGGTGGAAGCTCCGGTGGTCATCCCCGATCCCCAGAACTCCGGAAGCTATTTTCTTCTCGACGGCCACTTGCGTATCGAGGTGGTCAAGGAACTCGGCGTTCCCACGGTCGAATGTCTGATCGGGCGAGACGAGGAAACCTATACCTACAACCAGCGGATCAACCGCCTGCGTCCCGTTCAGGAGCATCGGATGATCGCCCGCGCGATGGAGCGAGGCGTGCCTCAGGAAAGGATAGCCGAGATCGATACCCTCGCCGGAGCATCCGAACCGGCCTGACGAGTTGATGGGGACCCGGACCCGATAAGCGCGGGGACCATGGGAGACGCCGCACAGTGGGGCGGATCGAGCATGGCGGTGGGGATGGCGGCGAACGCTGGAACGGCCAGCACTGCAGCGGCTGATGAAGGACATCGAAGCCGGCAGGATCTCTGCAAGGCGAGAGGTCAGGCAGCAGGGCACAATCACCCAGTCTGCTTGCGGGTCGCATCTTCGATCAGCACGGCGAGCCGCTGGTCGCCGTCCATGCGTGCAAGGGGAAGGTCCGCTATCGCTACTATGTCAGCCGGTCGCTTCAGCACACACCTGATGCAACCCATGCGGAAGGTCTGCGTATCCCGGCGCTGGAGATTGAAGCCGCCGTCAGCCAGCTTCTTGCCGAGGCGCTCGATGATCCGTTGACCCTGCTCGCGCGAGCAGGGATGTCCCTCGACAGCGATCGCCTACGCATGATCCTCAAAAAGGCCGAACAGCGTGCCGCTTCCGTCCGCAGCAAGCAGCGCGATACGATCCATGACCTTGTGGCAAAGGTCACGGTCCAACCATACGAGATATCGGTCGAACTATCAGTCACGGCTCTATGCACAGCTCTGGCTGTCGAGCACCCAGCAGGTGCACCGTCCTGGATCCGGTTCACCTCGCCGGTCCGTCTGACCCGCACCGGCCGGGCCATCCGGCTGGTTCAGCGTGATGGCCGACCGGTCTCACAAGGCAGGCCCGATCCCGGCCTCGTCGAGTTGCTGCGCAAGGGGCGCAACTGGTGGCAACAGCTTCAGACCGGCACAATCGACATCGCCACCATCGCACGCGATGAGCAGGTCAACGAGTCATGGGTATCGCGGCTGGTTCGGCTGAACTTCCTCGCACCCGCGATCGTCGAAGCAATTCTCGTCGGTACGCAGCCTGCCTCTGTCAATGCGACATCCCTGCGGACTGCCAATCTGCCAATCGACTGGGACGAACAGACCGCTATGTTCGGGATGTGATCGATCTCAGCCAGTCACCATACCAGCGACGCTTCGGCGCCGCTTTGCGTTGCCGGACCATCAAAGGCACCCATCGCTCCGGCCACTCCGTACTGCCCAAATGGGCCACAGAGGAAAAGCCGACGGAGCGACCAATTGTTGCCCCTGACATGCTCTCTGCAGACCGGACCATCCCCGCAAACGGCGCGGAACTGCGCCACTTTCCGGAATACTTTCGTTTCATATCAATGCATTAGATATGCGTGGCGGTGGGCGAGAGCCTGCGAGCGAACTCTCTTCCTTTCCAACTTATTGATAAATAACGATTCTCATCGTGTTCGACAGGTATTGATCCCGAGCAGCGAGTAGATCGGGCAGGTACCGACCAACCCGGTCAGCAATGGAACCACACCAATCCAGCCCCACGAGGTTTTGGGGCCCACAAACACCAACGCCAGCAGCACGATGCCGACGATAACACGCAGCGCCCGGTCGGCCATTCCTTCATTACGCGACATCCATCACCTCCTTCACTTCACAGCAGAGCTTCAAAGAAAACGCGGAAACAGGATGTTGTTCTCGGTGTGGATATGCTCGACCAGATCATCGGCAAACTTGGTGATTCCGGCGTAGAGCGCACGCCATGTCGCGCAGCCATCCTCCGGTGTTTGCATATTGCCTGTCAGGTCTTTGAGCGCCTCGAGATGGGTTCCGTGCTCCACGTGTTCGGTCATCATCACCGAGATCGGTTCCTGAACCCCTTGTGAGGCGCCATTCCGCATGCGCGGGAAAAGCATCAGCTCCTCCTTCTGCATATGGATTGTTAGCTCGCCAAGCATGTCTTTCAGCAGGGAGGCCAGCCCGGTCGGAGCTGCAGGGTGGTTCCGATGAACCTCTTCCACCCGTTCGGCCAGTCGAATGAGTTCCGGTAGTTCCTGACTGTGCACACGGTGATAACGGCTGATGATGGTATCGACCAGAGAGGGAGTATCGAGATCAGCCGTCGTTGGAGTATCTTCGCGTTGTAGCCTCGCGAGGTCCGTAATGATCTCGTCGAGATCGATCGACGCGGCCGCCGCTGCATCTTTCAGCGTGATCTGCCCCCCACAGCAATAATCAAGGTTCGCAGCACGAAATACCGCCGTTGACCCCGCCAGCTTGACCGCGATCTCACCAAGCGTGGCTTCTGCCAGATCGGTCGGGATTTCGAGAGTCTTGTCGGGATGCATGACACAACCTCCACACCAGCTGGAGATCCAGAATCAGGCCTCCGGCCATAAATGCGCATTTATAATACATCATTTCTTGCAGGCGCTGGTGGACCTGTCAATGGCACCCCGCCTGCCTTGTCCCAACGGGCCGATGCGCCTATAAAATACATGTGCAGTAGATATGGGTTATCCTTCGATATCGCGAAAGGCTGCCGAAATTAAGAACAGGGTCGTTGCGACAAAGGCGACCGCGATAATAGGCAACGGAGAGTAGCGGACAATGGCACTTCAACACGCCAAGGCCGGCGAGATCATTGATCTCTCACCGAAGGGCGCCGCGCTGGCCGGCGAACGCTCGACAGCCATTGTCAAAACAGACCAGTTCGAGGCCATCCGCCTCATCATTCCGTCCGGGGGCGTCCTGAAGAGCCATAAGGTTCCGGGGCGCCTTACGCTCCATTGTCTCGAAGGACGTGTCGAACTCGAACTTGCAGGTGAAGCGGTGGAGCTGAAGGCCAATGAATGGGTTCATCTTGATGGCGGTGTACCCCATGGCGTTCGGGGAATTGAAGATGCCTCACTTTTGCTGACCGTGCTCCTGACAGAACCGGCACATCCTGCTGGTGACAGCACCGTGGGAAGGAGTCGGGGGGAAGTCTTCGACCGCTATGAGGATTGCGGCTGCGCCTACCGCTGGGAATCGGAAGGCGGGCATACCATCGACGATGACTAACCGCCTCTTTCCTGCGTTGCGACCCAGCGACCACGCTCGGCCCTTATTTTCGGTGAGTCATTGCGATGAAGGCACGGGCGCGGGTTAACCTCTCGCCGAGAAGCGGCCTATATGGAGGCCATCAGCTTCCGGCTGAGCGTGGCGGCCGATCGTCCAGCAATCTGTTCGAACCACGGCCCTATCCGCGGTAGAGCGTGGTCAAACGGTTGATTGACCGTCTCCGCGAAATCCAGCCAGACGTAGAGCCAGATATCGGCAGCGGAGAAGCGCTCTCCGCACAAATACGGCCCCGGTCCGAACATGTTGTCTAGCCAGCACAGACGGTCCTGTGCTACGCGCTTCAGGCCTTCGGCGGCTTCCGGCACGGCTGGAATACGCGGCGCGAATCGTTCCAGCCCTTCGGCATAATGGTAGGCATTGTGGATGAACTCGGTGATGTTCAATTCCACTCGGCGCCACCATTGCCGAGTCTGCGCCCGTTCCTCGGGTGTACTGCCAATCAGAGCCGGTGTGGGGTGCAATTCCTCGAGATATTCGGCAATGGCGACGGCCTCAGACAGGGTGTTGCCGTTATCGAGGCGCAGGGCCGGTGTCTGCCCAGTCGGGTTGACGCCCAGAAATGCTTGCTGACGGTTCTCACCGGAAAACACGTCCACCGTCACTGCCGGAATATGCAGCCCTTTTTCCAGCAGGAACATCCGCAGGCAGCGTGGCGCGGGGCTATGTGCGTCATAGATCAGCATGGCTCAGTTCCTGTGCCTCCTGCGCTCCCGTCCATCAGGGCAGATTGCCCCGTCCTTTCAGGCCAGCACGGATTTACGCGGCCTGCCGCCCTTTTGCCCATTGGCACGAGCAGCTGCGGCCTTTGCCGCCGATCGCACACGGCCGCCCTGCGCGCCCAGCTCGCGAGCCATCCACTTCTTCGAGCCGAACACGCCGTGCAACAGGCCGGCTATGGACAGATCCGCATCGAGGCGCGGCCAGTGCAGCCCAAGGCCGGCAGGGCTGATCTCGATTTCAGTCAGATTTTCGGGCGTCGCATCCGCCAAGCCTTCGGCGAGACGTGGCGGAAAAGCCAGTTCCACGCCAGTGTTAAGCGCGACGATCACGCGCCCGCGCCGGCGATCATAGCGCGCAGAAACGGCACGCCCCTCCTCGCGCGACGCCGCCATGTGCTTTTCGGCGCGAAGCAGTTCTTGCTCAGAAATTGCCATGAATCTTCCTCCATTCAGCGCACAGCGCACCAATCATCCCTGCCAGCGCTTCTTCTATCCGGTTGACGTCGGATAGCCGGAAGCCGAAGCTCTCCCGCAGTTCGGGGGGACCGCCCGGACAATGCAGAAGAAACATGGCCTCGCCTTCAGCGCCGATCACATGGACATGCGCGGGACGGTGATCGTTGGGCCAGATCACGACCCGCAGGCCGTCTATGCGAAACACAGTGGGCATGCGTCTGTATAGCACAAACCCAAGCGGTAGGGAATAAGTTCCCATACGATGCAAATGGCTGCGTTCGAAGATCCGCTGCCAACGAGGCGCTTCCTTTCCCCTCAACGTGATAAACGCCATTCGTCTTGCGCCGGATGACGTTCGCTGTTTATTCTGCAGCCGTAACCGCCGGTAATGTCAGCTCGCAATCGGGGCATGCGGCAATGCCGGCATAGCCAACCGACAGGGGGAAATGAGGATCGTGGCGGGACGTGTAACCAGTGGGATGCTGAAAGAACAGCGTCTGCCCGAAATCCTCGTATAGACTGGCCTCGGGGGGATTTTATGAATGAGGCCGATACCTGCAGGATGCTCGTCGTTCCCAAGCTGCAAGCAGCCGGTTGGGACGAGCGGCCTCATGCCATCAACGAGCAGCGGACTTTCACGGATGGCCGGATCGTCTTCGTTGGCGGAAAAGCGCGCCGCGGCAAGCAGAAGCGGGCGGATTATGTGCTGCGCTACAGCTCCGATTTTCCAATTGCCGTGGTGGAGGCAAAGGCCAAATACCGGCACGTTGCCGATGGCCTCCAGCAGGCCAAGGATTATGCCGAGATCCTCGGCCTCAAATTCGCCTACGCCACCAATGGCATCGAAATCGTGGAGTTTGATTATACGACAGGAATCGAACGCACGCTGGATCGCTTTCCGGGACCCGACGAACTGTGGTCACGCCAGCGCGCAGCAGAGGGGTTGGACGATCCGGTCGTTGCCGAACGGCTGCTGACGCCCAATTTTCCGGACCGCGCCAAGCCTCTGCGCTATTATCAGGAGATTGCGGTCAATCGGGCCGTTCAGGCCGTTCTGCAGAACCGAAAGCGGATCCTGCTCACCCTCTGCACGGGTGCGGGCAAAACCGCAGTCGCCTTCCAGATCTGCTGGAAGCTGTGGTCCGCCCGCTGGAACGGGAAAGGGCTGAACCGCAAGCCGAAGATCCTGTTCCTTGCTGATCGTAACGTCCTCGTGGATGATCCGATGGCCAAGGATTTCAGCCCCTTTGGGGATGCACGGCACAAGATCGCTGGTGGAGACGTCACCAAAAGTCGCGACATCTATTTTGCGATCTATCAGTCGATTGCACGCGACGAGAATCGCCCTGGTCTTTACCGGGAGTATCCCCGAGATTTCTTCGACCTGATCGTCATCGACGAGTGCCATCGAGGCAGCGCGCGAGACGACAGTAATTGGCGTGAAATCCTCGACTGGTTCGAACCGGCCACCCAGATCGGAATGACGGCGACCCCTCGTCGTGAGGATAATGTCGATACCTACACCTATTTCGGTGATCCGCTTTACGAATACAGCCTGGCGCAAGGCATTGCGGACGGGTTCCTTGCCCCATACCGGGTTCATCGTGTCATCACCGATTACGACGCGGCAGGGTGGCGGCCGACGCGTGGCGAGCTGGATCGGTACGGCCGGGAAATCCCCGACGGCGAATATCAGACACGCGACTTCGAACGCGTCGTCGCCCTTCGCGCACGGACCCGCGCCATCGCCCGGCACCTTGCCGGCTTTATGGCTGAAACCGATCGTCTGGCGAAAACCATCGTGTTCTGTGTCGATCAGGAGCACGCACTTGAGATGCGGCAGGCGCTCGCCGAGTTGAACGCCGACCTCGTTCGCGACAATCCGGATTATGTCTGTCGCGTGACCTCCGATGAGGGAGATATCGGTCGTGGCCATCTGTCCAAATTTCAGGACGTAGAGACCCTGACGCCGGTCATATTGACCACTTCACAGCTTTTGACGACCGGCGTCGATGCACCGACCTGCAAGAATGTTGTGCTCGCCCGCACCGTTGGCTCCATGCCCGAGTTCAAACAGATCATTGGACGCGGCACGCGGTTGCGGGCCGATTATGGCAAACTCGCCTTCAACATCATCGACTATACCGGCACCGCGACAAGAATGTTTGCCGATCCCGCTTTCGATGGCGAACCGGTCCGCGAGGACGAGGCGGTGATCAACGACGCGGGCGAAATTGTCGAGGAACACCCGGCCGACGATGTCGTGCCCGAACCGGACGACATTCCCGAACTCCCCGATGATACGACACTCGGCCCGGATGAACCTGAATCGGGCCCACGCAAATTCTATGTCGACGGCGGCGAAGTGTCGGTCGTCCGGCATCTCGTCTACGAGCTTGATTCCGAAGGGAAGCAGCTCGCTTGCCGCCAGCTCACCGATTATACCGGCGACAAGGTCCGCACCCTTTATCCCAACGCTTCAGAGCTGAGGCTGAATTGGCTCGACCCCGAGCGACGCGCGGAAATCGTCGAGAGGCTCGAGGAAAAGGGGATAGACCTCGAAACCCTGGCCGAAGCTGTCGGCAAGCCCGAGGCCGACCCCTTCGATCTTCTGTGCCATCTGGCTTACAACACACCCTTGCGCACCCGGCGTGAACGGGCTGACCGCCTGCGGCGGGAGCAGGATGATTTCCTCGGCTGTTTCAGCCCAGAAGCCCGGAAAGTTCTTGACGCCGTTCTTGAAAAATATGCCGAGCACGGCAGCGCCCAGTTCAAATTGCCTGATATTCTTGAAGTGCCTCCTTTCAATGAGTGGGGCAACGTCATAGAGATCGCCCAGCGCTTCGGCGGGGGAAAGGAGCTTCGCAGCGCCGTTACCGAGTTGCAGCGATTGCTCTACACTGCCTGACCCGAAGGAACGCCGAAAATGGCCCGAACCGCCCGCAAGAAGGCTGCGCCCAAGCAACTGACGACCGCCCAGCGCCTCGACAGTATTATCAAGTCTGCCCGCAAGATCATGCGCAAGGACAAGGGGCTGAATGGCGATCTCGATCGTCTGCCGATGCTGACCTGGATCATGTTCCTCAAATTCCTCGATGACATGGAACGCATCGAGCAGGAACGCGCGGAGCTCGCCGGCAAGGATTATCGACCGATCATCGAACCCCCATATCGCTGGCGGGACTGGGCTGCCGAAGCGGACGGTATCACTGGCCCCGATCTGCTGGCCTTCCTTACCGCCGAAAAGGCCGAACGCCCGGATGGCACCACGGGGGCAGGCCTTTTTGCCTATTTGCGCGATCTTCGCGGCGACAACGGTCGGCGTGAACGGCGCGACGTGATCGCGACCGTCTTTCAGGGTTTCACCAACCGCATGGAAAGCGGCTATCTGCTGCGCGACGTGGTGAATCTGATCGACGGGATCCACTTCGATTCGTCGGAGGAGGTCCATACGCTTGGCCGCCTCTACGAAACCCTGCTGCGTGAAATGCGCGATGCCGCCGGCGATTCCGGCGAATTCTATACCCCGCGCCCGGTCGTGCGCTTCATGGTCGAAGTCATCGATCCGCAGCTTGGCGAAACCATTCTCGATCCGGCCTGCGGTACCGGCGGCTTCCTGACCGAATCTTTCCTGCATCTGGAAAAGCAGGCCGATACTGTCGAAAAACGCCGCATCCTGCAGGAGGAAAGCATCATGGGCGGCGAGGCCAAGTCGCTGCCTTTCCTGCTCGCCCAGCTGAATCTGCTGCTGCATGGCCTGCACGCGCCAAAAATCGATTCCGGCAACGCCTTGCGCTTCCGCCTGAATGAGATCGGCGAAGCAGAGCGGGTGAATATCATCCTCACCAATCCACCGTTCGGCGGCGAGGAAGAGGCCGGCATCCTCAACAATTTCCCCGAAGATCGGCGCACATCTGAAACGGCGCTGCTGTTTCTGCAGCTGATCATGCGCAGGCTGAAACGTGCCGGTCGCGGTCGCGCCGCCGTGGTTGTTCCCCACGGCACATTGTTTGGCGACGGCATTGCCGCGCGCATCAAGGCCGATCTGCTGGAACGATTCAATGTGCACACCGTGGTGCGCCTGTGCGAAGGCGTGTTCGCGCCTTACACCGACATTCCTGCCAACCTCATTTTCTTCGATACGTCAGGCCCCACGCGCGACATCTGGTATTATGAACAGCCCCGTCCCGAAGGCCGCAAGAAATATTCCAAGACGGCGCCCATGGCCTATGAGGAATTTTCCGGCTGTCTGGCCTGGTGGAAGAACCGTGAGGAAAATGAGCGCGCCTGGAAGGTAGACGGGCCGTCCCTCATCGAGCGCGACGCCGATGGCCGCGTCATCGCCTGCAATCTCGACATCAAGAATCCCCATGCCGCCGTGACAGAGGATCACAGAAAGCCGGGCGAGATCGTCGACGCCATCATCCAGCGCGAGCGGGAAATTAGCGCGATCATGGATGAAATCCGGGCGGAACTGGCGGCAGGCGCGTGATGGCTTGGCCAGTGGTTCGGTTGGGGGAGATTGCAGAGCAGGTGTCACGAGGTGAACCGCCTGCTACGGGGAACGACTATCGTCTGCTCGGCGTACGTCTCTGGGGCCAAGGCGCTTATGAACGCGAAACGATCGATGGATCTGAAACCAAATACCCTACGCTTTACCGCGTTGAAACTGGCGACATCGTGGTCAACAAGATTTGGGCTCGCAACGGAAGCGTGGCAGTGGTGGATGAGAATCTGCACGGCACGTTCGGATCGTCCGAATTTCCTACATATCGGACCGACATTACACGGCTCCTGCCAAACTGGTTTCGCCTTTTCACCCTGACAAAAGACTTATGGAATCAGTGCGACAAGCTTTCTCGTGGCACGAGTGGCCAGAACCGACTGCGCCCAGCACGCTTCCTTGAAGTCGAAATCCCGCTCCCTCCCATAGCGGAGCAGCGGCGGATCGTTGAGCGGCTGGACCGGGTGGCGAAGCTGGTTGAGACCAGAAACCAGGCCGCCGCCGATGCCGCCGCCGATATGCAGGCGCTGCTGGCCAAGGCCTTCGCCCGCTGCATCGAAGGCGCGCCCCGCCACCCCATGGCCGAAGTCGCCCCGCTCGTGCGCCGCCCCGTGGAGATTGATCCCGACGGTGAATACCCCGAACTGGGTGTCCGCTCCTTCGGGCGCGGCACATTTCACAAACCGGTGTTGGCAGGCGCAGAGGTCGGGTCCAAGAAGCTGTTCGAGATCGCAACCGGCGACCTGCTGTTCAATATCGTCTTCGCCTGGGAGGGTGCGGTAGCCATTGCGCAGCCCGAAGACGAAGGCCGCGTTGGGTCACATCGATTTCTTAGCTGTGTGCCTGATCCCGGAATCGCTACCACGGATTTTCTGCTATTCTATTTCCAGACACCAGAGGGTTTGCAACGTCTTGGTGAAGCGTCGCCAGGCGGAGCCGGACGCAACCGGACGCTGGGATTAAAAAAGCTCGCCGCGATCGAAGTGCCGGTACCATCGCTCGAGAATCAGCAGTGGTTCGATCGCCTCCAAGCAAAGGCCCGCCGGATTCAGGCGATCCGCGTGGCATCGGCGCGCGATGCCGAGGCCCTGATCCCGGCACTGCTCCATGAAGTGTTCAACGGCAAGATGGCCGCATGACCCTCAGGGACCAGCCTGACTGGTTCGCGGACATCATTTGATCCGGCAGGTCGCCGTCTTCCGGAACACCACGCTGCCGATGCCGGTCAGCGCCAGCACCACGGTCAGGACGTCCGCCTGCGTCAGCCCCTCGGGCAGGATATCGAGCGCCGCGGCCACGCCCCACAGGCTGCCGATGGCGCCAGTCCAGATGGCCTTGGACGCCCACCAGGGTTTCAGTTCTTCCATGTCGTTTCTCCATAAAAAAGCCCGCTGGAATTGCGGGCGGACGGATTGGTGATGATGTCGGCCGGTCAGGCCTCGTTGGTGGACAGCACGCCGTTGGCCGCGAGCTGGACCGGCTTCGCGCTCACGGGCGCCTTGCGATAGGCGGGCCGACGAATGGCAATGCAACGGTCCCGGACGATCCGGGTGATGGTCACGCCGTCAGACTGGTTGCCGCCCAGCACATGGAACGCGCCGTAGTCCTCGCCAACATAGAGTCCGACATGCCCCGAACCCTGTCCCCGGCGAAACACGAGGATGTCGCCGAGTTGGGCCCGGTCGGCCGGTTTCCCGAACTTCGCCCAGTTGCGCGCCCAGAGCGGACCTTCGACCACGGACTTGCCGGCACGCCTGGCGACCACGGCCATAAACAGCCCGCACCAGGGAATGCTGTCGGCGGTAAATGTGCGGGAAAGCTCGGATTCCTTCGCCCAGCCCATAATGGCAGGATTATTGGCAGGCCCCATCACTTCGAATGTGCCGTAGAGCTTGCTGCCTTCCTGCAGCATCAACGGCAGCGGACGCAGGTCATCGATCCAGCCATAGGCCGGTGGCAGCGGTTTCATGGATGTCTCGGGAAGTTAGCGGCCCGACAGGCCCTTGACGGTGGCGTAGAGCACCGCGATTGCGGTCGCGGTGTTCCAGGCGTCGAGAAGGTTTTTCACATCGGCCCGCAAGATCGGCCCGCACCTGCTCGATATCAGCCTTCAGCGATGACTGATCCTGTTCGATATCGTCCATGAGACTTCCCCGCTCGGTCGTTCAGGGCACTGCCCGGATTGCAGTTACCTCGACCCCGTCGTTCAGCCCCAGCGGAACGATCGAGGTGATATTCCAGAGGCCGCCGGCAAAGTTGATGCGGTCGAGGGCGCTCAATGCCAGGGTCTTGTCGTTTGCGATCACCCGGAACGTCGCGGGTTGCGACGCAGAGATCTGCGCAGCTTCGCGACGCTCGGCGCCGGTGCCCCAGATGACAAGGGCCCACGCGCTGACGTAATCCGTCCAGGTGGTTATCTCGCCGCCATAGGGATCTTCGATAACGGTCTTGCGCTGGAAAATGACGCGGCGGTTGCGCGGCCCCGCCCTCACGATGCACCCCGGCGATAATTGCAGAGCAGGCTGTCGAGCGTCGACCATGCCCGATCTGCCTTGATCTCATGATCGGCAAAATAGTCCGCCACGAGCAGCCTGACCGCGTGGACGATGGCGTCGGGCACTGCCGAATATCCAACGACCGCGGTCAAGGTGACACGCGAGCCGTTCAGAACCGCCGGCCAGAACTGTCCCGGCTTCAGCACGGCGGAAGCCGCAAGGCCGTCGCTGCGGACTTCGTATATGCTGGCACTGAGCGTCTGAGCCGCGCCGGCGGTGTCGACATAGGCAATGGACGTCACCGATTGCAGCGGCACGACAGGAATATGGGCCAGGTTCGCAAACCGGTCGGCGTTGATGGTCACCGTTCGCGTCACCAGCGGCGTTCCGGTATAGCGTTCGACATGGTCGCGTGCAGCCGCGATATAACCCGTCAGCTCACTGTCGAAGCTGGTATCGGTATCGACGATCCGGCACTGGTTTTTCGCCGCCGCGAGCGTGATCGGCTCCGATGCCGGCGGGACAGTGACAGTGGGCGCATACCACATCAGCGCTTCTCCGCCGGCTTGCGTCTGACCGCCCGTTCGACCTTCCCGCCAGCGATCGGCACGGCAAATCCCGCCTCAATCAGGCGCAGGGCCTCACCATCGGGGAAGTCGTGCTCATCGCCAGGCGAGAGGGTGTAATGCGGGCCGGACAGGCCGGTCGTCATGCGAATCCGTATCACCCGCCCGCACTCGCAACCTTGAGGACGCCTGCGTCATTCCAGATGGTGACGCCGTCTTGTGGATCGGTGGTCGGAATTGCCGCCAGCGAAATGCCGCCGATGGTTCCCCCGGTTTCGACCGTGATCCTGCCGCCCGCTGCGACCACAAGTTCGTCGCCGCCCTGCCTGAAATAAACTCTGGTGTTGTAGGACATGTTTCTCTCCACATGTGGGGGCGAGGCGCAAGGCCCCGCCCGTTCGGTTACGCCTGGATCAGGTGCTTCACGGCTGCGGTATCGCCGAGCTCGCCGTCGAACCGGATGAGCCCGGCAATGCCGAGATCAGGCCAGAAGCGTTCGCGCAGGACGCCGATGATCGGCGCGCCAACCTTGCGGACGTAATACTTCCCGAAGTCGCCGAAGATGACCGGCTTGGTGCCGGTTGCCATCGAAGCCATCGCCTGGTTGACGCTGTAGCGATAGCCCAGCAGCGTCGGGGCAACGCCGTTGGTGAAGTCGCCCGCCTGCCACAGATAATCGCCGGTGCCGTTCTTGAGCTTGCGCACCGCGGCGAGCGTTGTGTCGTTGAACATGAACCGCACCTTGGGCGAGGAGCGATAGGCCGGATCCACCGAATGGATCAGGTCGATCAGCTCATCCGCCGTGATCGCTGCTACTGCCGCCGCGGTCTTGCCGAGCGTGGAGGCCGTGACAACACCATGGGGATCGCCCGTGCCGTCGCCGATCGTCAGCTCGCGGTTGGCGATGCGGCCAAGCCGTTCACCCAGCAGCGAGCCGAGCAGCGTTTCCATGTTGAAAATGCTGTCCTGCGCCAGCTCCATCGAGAACTTCACGAACTCGGTGTCGTAAACGTAGGCGTCGAGGCGCTTCTGGCCGAAGGTCACATCCTTCCCGCCGTCATCGGTCAGCGGCGTGCCCTCGGTGTGCTTCTCAGCGGTCACAGCCGTGTCATCGACGGTGGGGATGTTGATCTGGTTGCCCGAGCCGGTGTTCAGCACGGTGCAGATGTCCTCGTCATACATCGGCCCCCAGGCCTTCATCGCCTTGATGATCTCATTCGCCAGTTCGACCGGGACGGTGTAGCCGCCCGCCGTGCCCGACCCGCCGGTCGTGGTCTGCATCCGGCTTTCGACATTCTGGACGCCGGCCTTGAGGACGGCGCGCTCCTCGCCGGTGAGTTCTCCGGGATCAGCGCCGCCGGCCAGAAACCGGTGGAACACATGGCGATAATCGGGGGTAGCACCATCGGTCTGGATGCGTGCCTCGCTGTCACCGGGAATGGGCCGCCGCTGGGACCGCTGCTCCTCGGCGCGCTGCTCGAGACGGGCGAGACCCTCCTCGCGTTCGATCTGCTTTTCGAGACGGTCATAGTCCGCCATGGCGGCATCGTGCTGCGTTTCCAGTTCCGCGGCGCGGGCCTCGTCGGTGGCGGCACTGATCTGGTCGAGACGATCGCGGGCTTCGGAGACGATCTGTTCCTGGCGCTGGCGCAGGTCTTTCAATCGGGACATGGGATAATCCTTTCCAACAAAAAAGCCCGCACGCTGGCGGGCCGTTCGATTGGGCTTGGGCAGTGACCTCAAGCTTTACTCACCGACCTTGCGGGTTCGCAGGTCGATGGAAACCTTGCGGGCAAGCACGCGATTGGCGGCGGCCCGAAAGTTGTGCTGGCGCCGGTCGCGGCGCGCGGATTCAAGCGAACGCAGCGCGATGGACGTATCGTCATAAGCCGGGAAGGCCACGATACTGACCTCGCGCAAATCAACCGCCTGGATGGTGCGAGTGGGAATATCGCCGGTCTCGTCCCACTGCTGCCGGGTGACGATGAACCCGAACGACATGCCCGAGATGTCGCCGCGCTCGATCAGTGTCGCCAGATCGCGGCCATCCTGAGTATCGGGCAGAACGATCTCGACCGCCAGCCCGGTATCGTCCTCAGCAAGTCGCAGCGTGCCTGCCGTGGTGCGGCCGATCACGCGCCCGCTGTCATGATCGATCAGCGCGCGCACATCGCCGCCGATTGTGCCCTGAAAGGCGCCCGGTGCAATAATCTCGCGGAACTGACCGCCAATATCGGCGGTGCTGCCAAACACCGCCGCATAACCGGTTATGGTCGGGCCATCGCCGGCCGATCGGACATCGAGCGGCCGCACCAGCGCGCGTCGTTCCATCGTCATGCTGTATCTCCGTTGGCTACGGCCGCGGCGTCGACGCTCGGAGGAGAATTGGTGCCGAGCGGCACGGTCGCGCCCTGGATGTAGAGCCGGTCGCCTTGCGCGCGCGGCGGCCGGTTCTCGAGCGCGCGGGCTTCATCGGGGGTAAGGATCGCGTTCTGGATCCCTTGTGCAAGCCCGGCCATGCGGGCGGCAAAATCGCCGCGCATCAGGCCGTCGAGATTATGCTCGACATAGCGGGCACCACCACGGGGCCCGAACAGCTTGAGGTTGAGTTCCTCTTCAAACGCCTTGGCCCATTGTGCGATCAGATGCTTGACCAGGTGCAGGTCCTGCTGCTCGGTGTTGGAAAAGGTGCCATGGGTCAGATCCTGCAGGAATACCGGCGGCAGGTTATAGACCCGGGCGATCTCCTCGACCTGGAAGCGGCGGGCCTCGGTCATCTGCCCCTTGGCCGGATCAAAGCCGACCTGCTTGAGTTCATGGCCCGGCGGCATCGGGAAGATCGGCTTGGCGGAAGCCTTGGCCGCCTCGATGGCGCGGTGGATATCGCCCATCGCCCGGTTCATCGCTTCGGCGCCCTGTGGGAGCGGGCCCGACAGCGCGAGGGGCGGGACCCCGCCGCCGGCAAAGAAATCCCCGGCATAGTTGCCCATGGCCAGCGCCAGGGCGATCGCCTTGGCGCCGTTGATGATCGGGCTGTAGGAACCGAGCTGGTCGCGCTTCAGGAGATAGGGAATGTCGATGATGTCGGCGGCCGGATAGGCTTCCGCCTTGCCGGCAATGGCATAGAGTTTGCGGCCACCCTCCCGTTTTACGGTGGTGGCGGCAGGGTCCATCGGCCAGATGGCGACAATATTGGCGCCGCTGCGTTCGATCCACGACACACCGCGCCCGCCGGTGAATACCTGCTGCCAGAGATATTTGCGCCAGCCATAACTGGTCCATTCGGGATTGGGGGCTTCATTGAGCAGCCGCTGGACGCCGCCGCGGATCCGCTCCGCCCCTTCGCCCTTGGTGCGATAGGCATGGAGCGGCAGGTTCGCCATGGATGAGGCCAGAAATGTTACCGCCGCCGAGACCGCCGGCACGGTGAGCGCACTGTCGATGGTGACGGCGGGCAGACTGCCCGACTGGACACCGAAGAAGGCGAGGAAGTTTTCGCTGCTCACCGGGACAGTCGGGCTTTCCGGCGAGCCCCGCATCTCGAGCCCAAGCCAGTCGCGCCAGCCCATCACGCCACCAGCCTGAAGTTAGGGTCATCCCAGGGAGAGATGGGAACAGGGACAACGCTGCCCATGGCCGCGCCCAGCGCCATGCAGAGCGCCACCGCGCAGTCGATCTTGTTCACAGCTCTCTCCTTGGCCAGCCAATGGTTGCCCCAGCGGTCCTCATCGGTGACGGCCGACATGATGGCCGAGACGAGAACGGGGTTGCGTTTGAGGCGCAGGCGCCGCTCGAGCAGCGCTTCCTCGACCAGCCGGACCGAGCCCGGCATCCACAGGCCCTCGCTCATCCCCTCGGTCGGCTTGCCGCGCCGGGTTCCACCCTGGGGATGTTCGACAAAGGGCAGGGCAAGCCCGAGTTCGGCTACTTCTTCCTCCAGCCGGCGGAAGGCGTAGCGATCGTAGGCGGCGACACTGATGGCGAACATCCGGTCATAGTCGGCGAGTGCCTGCGCGACCTGGCGCAGGCTGATATTCTCGCCCCTGGGCGCATGCAGAAATCCGTCCCGGACCCAGGTCGCATAGGGCGCCTTGTCGCGCAGCTCGCGCGCGGCAAGCGTGTCGCCCGGCGTCCAGGCCTCCACCCAGCCATCGAACAGCGGCTTGCCGGCATGTTCGCCGGACTCGACGATGCCGGTTTGCACGATGGCGGCGAGCGCGGTGATGTCGCGGTTTTGGCTGAGGTCGAGCCCGAGCGCTACGCGGGCGCCGGCATGATCGGCAATCTCGAAGTCGGCGAGCGCCGGCTCCACCGTCGCCCGGGTCATCCAGGCGGTCTCGGCATCGGTCCAGACGCAGAAGTGAAGCCGCAATATGCCATTGAGCTGCCCCGGAATCGCCTTGGCCTGCGCCACCGTCTCGGTGAGATATTCTGTAGTGATGGTAACGCCGAGCAGCGGGTTGGCCTTGATCCAGCAGCCGGGATCGGCGAGCGGATCATCGCCCTCGTCGAGCGCGCAGACATAGCTGAACGTGGTATCGTCGATGATCTCGCCAACATAGGTGGGATCGGTCACCGCATCGATATTGCCGGCCGCGACCTTGATGGCGTGCTCATGCTCTTCCCACGCTACCGAATTGCGATTGGAGCCCGAGTTGGTGATCATGAACAGCAGTGGGTCACGCCGGAACTTGAAACCGCGCTCCAGCATCTCGATGATCGAGCGGTCGGGCAGCTCGTGGATCTCGTCCGCCAGCACGAAATAGGGCCGCGGCCCCGACCCCGTCCTGCCGGTATCGCGCGATACCGGACGGAAGAAGGATCCCGAGCCATGGTGCGCGATGTTGAACTCGCGGCCCGCACCGCCCGAGAACTCCAGCCGCCGCGCGAGGGCAGGGGACTGCCGCACCATCTTGACCGCATCGGCAAACAGGATGCCGGCCTGTTCGCGCTTGGCGGCGGCGGCATAGATTTGCGCGCCAGCCTCGTTGCAGGCTGTCATCCCGTACAGACCAATACCGCCGGCGACCGGGCTTTTGCCATTGCCTTTGCCCTGTTCGATATAGGCGCGGCGGAAACGCCTGCGGCCATCCTTGCGCTTCCAGCCGAAGACCGAGCCGATGATGAAGGCCTGGCTGGGCTCGAGTCGGAAGGGCTGGCCCTCGAACTGACCTTCGGACAGTTTGAGCACCTCCTCGAAAAAGCCGAAGGCATGGGCTGCGGCATCGGGATCGAAGTGGATGCCGTCGCTGCGCTTCAGGTCGTCGAGGTGACGGCGGCACGCGTTGCGGACGTGCGGACCGGCGATGATATCTCCGGAAATGACGGCCCGGGCGTAATCACTGGTGCGGTCAGCCGAAGAAGCGGTCGGCGGGGTCTGCGCTTTCCGCTGGCGTGTCGGCGACGATCCTGGTTCTGGCACTGGGCGTCATCCCGAATTCTGCGGCGTAGCGCATCATGTCTGCGGCGGCCTTGTTGGCGGTGCCGACGAGCGGGTTCTGGATGGCGTTGCCGTTGGTGGTTTTGATCATCAGGCCGCCGGTCAGCTGGTCCTTGTCGGCCATCTTCGCGATCGCCCGTTCGGCCTGGACCCAGCGGCCATAGGCCTGGGCGTAAGCAGCAAGGGCGGCGCGATCGACCTCGGACAGGAGGCCTATACGGTGGAGCCAGATTGCTACCCGGTTCCATTCTTCGAGCGCATCGGCGGTCAGATGCGCCGGCGCCGATGGTAATGCGGTTACGGTGCGAGGCTCTTTACGGTTGAGCGGTCGTTTGCCGCGATTGCCCTCGACCAGCTTCAGCTGCGTCGGTTTGGGTTTGGTGCCGGGTTTCACTGCGGCGGTCCTTCAACTATGCGTCGTGACCAGCCTGTTTCCAACACCAACACCAAGGTCATGACAATTTTCGGATTTCTGCTCTTTGCCGCCGCGGCCATTGCACCCTCTGGGGAAACCTTCACCTGCACGCCCACTCGGGTATGGGACGGCGATGGGCCGATCTGGTGCGCCGAAGGCCCGCGCATCCGTCTGTCCGGCATCGCGGCGCGAGAAATGGACGGCAGCTGCCGGCCTAATCACCCATGCCCGAAGGCATCGGCACAACAGGCGCGCGATGCGCTGGTCAGTTTGATCGGCCGTCCGACCGGCGTGTCCCGGGAGGGACATATACTGGTGATCGGTCCGGCACTGCGGTGTCGCTCCGTAGGTGGCGCTGGTGGTACGCGGACTGCGGCCTGGTGCGTGTCGCCGAAGTCCGGCGACCTGTCCTGCGCGATGGTCAGGGGTGGCTGGGCGCTGCGATGGGATCGGTATTGGCGGAATCATCGATGCTGATGGAAGCAAGACGGGTTCATCGTTGTTGTGGCGGATGCCATGGGTTAGCCTGACCTGACGCGAATCCCGGACAAGGAGTATCCTCATGGCCGACAGCTGGCTTCCCACGCTCATCACCAAGACCCCGCAGGAAGGTTTCGAACTCGCGACCAAGCTGGCGCGGCTCGGTGTCAAGTTGACCCAGCCCTCAGCGGAAGTCCGGGACAAGCTGCGCCCGGAATATGACCATGATGCAGCTCAGCTGATTGCCTCTTCCCAGGTGATCGCTACTCATTTCCAGACGGTAGCCGCCGCCAACAAATACTGGCGGAATTAACCGACGTCCGTTGAACTGTGCAGCATAGCGTCGTTAGCGCCATCACGACTAGCGCTGACGGTGGCGAAGGTTCGCCCATCCGCTTCGAGGGTGGCCTGCTGGCCGGTAAAATCCTGCCAGCGTGTGATGATCACGTCGCAATAACGCGGATCGAGTTCCATGAGATACGCGGTGCGGCCGTTCTTTTCAGCGGCGATCAGGGTGGTGCCGGATCCGCCGAAGCTGTCGAGCACGATATCGCCGCCCTTGGTGTTGTTGAGCATCTGGTACTCGAACAGGGCAACGGGCTTCATGGTCGGGTGTTCGCCATTGCGTGACGGCTTATCGAACTTGAGAATGGTTGTCTGCTTGCGGTCGCTGGCCCACAGATGCCCGGCACCGTCCTTCCAGCCATAAAGGCAGGGTTCGTGCTGCCAGTGATAATCCTGCCGGCCCAAGGCCAGCGATGACTTTTCCCAGATAAGACACTGGCGGATTTTCCAGCCTGCATCGATTGCCGCACCCCGGAAATTATAGCCTTCGCTGTCGGCGTGCCAGATGTAGAACACGGCGCCCGGCTTCATCACCGTGCTGGCGGTTATATAGGCATCGCGCAGGAAATGACGGAACTCGTCATTGCCCATATTGTCGTTCTGGATGGTCAGCTTGTCTTTGGTGCCGCCTTCATAAGCGACATTGTACGGCGGATCGGTCAGCCACATGTCGACCATCTGGCCGGCGGTCAGCTTTTCCATGTCATCGACGCTGGTGCTGTCGCCGCACATCAGTCGGTGCTTGCCCAGCAGCCAGACGTCGCCCGGGCAACTCACCGGAATTTCCGGAGGGTTCGGAATCTCGTCTGGATCGGTCAGACCCTCGGTCTTCTCGGCGGTCAGGGCGGCCAGTTCATCATCGGAGAAGCCGGTGAGGCCCAGGTCGAAGTCGAAGGCCTGCAGGTCGGTCAGTTCGACGCGGAGCAGCTCGGCGTCCCAGCCGGCGTTGAGCGCCAGCTTGTTATCGGCCAGCACATAGGCCCGCTTCTGGGCTTCGGTCCAACCGGCCGCTACCATCACCGGGATGTCGGCGATGCCAAGTTTGCGGGCGGCGAGCACCCGTCCATGACCGGCAATCAGGCCGCCATCTTCGTCGACGAGCACCGGAACCGTCCACCCCCATTCGCGGATCGAGGCGGCGATCTGGGCGACCTGGTCCTCGCTGTGGGTACGGGCATTTCGGGCATAGGGTACCAGCGCCGAGACGTTCCTGCGCTCGACCTTATCTGCCGGCCAATTCATCATGTGACCCCCGGTCGTTAACTCGCGGCTGCGTGAAGTTCTGGTCCCCGGCGGTTTCCCACCCGAGAGCGACTGAGAGCGAACCGCCCCCCCGGGGTTCAGGCACAGGGCCAACCCTCGACATTGACCTCGATCCGCCTGCGATATCCAAACTGCTCGGTGGTGCGGACCTCATGGCAGGCAGCACAAAGGCAGCGGATATTATTGTCGTCGTCGCTGCCGCCTTGGGTGAGCGGCACGATGTGGTCAGGCACAGTCGCTGCCGTGACGATGTCCCGGGATTTGCAGTCGCGGCAAAGCGGCTCGGCCTGGAGGCGGCGTCGGCGCTGGGCGACAGCAGCCCGTCCGCGCAATCGTTCCGCCATATGCGTCACCTTAAACGAACAACGCCCGGAAGCGGGTGGGCTCCGGGCGCAGTTCTTAATTCTCTATTTCGGAAGGTCTACAGCAGGAGGCAAGTCTGGTCAATGGAAAATTCAACAATAATATAATAGATTCAGTTTGTTATCGTTCTTGGTTGGCAGGAGAATCTGACCGCGAACTGTCTCCGATCCGGAATAGCCGACACAAGGCATCGAGACCGTGGCCAAGGTTGATGATGTCCGCTGCCGACCAGTTCGCTGCTTCAGCCTCATAGCAAACCACTGCATGAACAAGGACGCTGGGCTTGCGATCGACGGCGCCAGGCGCATCCTCGTCGGCGGTGCGCAGCATCATCATTGCCGCAGCAGCGCGGCGGCGAACCTTCTCGACCAAGGCCGGGTCATGGTCAGGCGCGCTGCCACCGAAAATGCCCTCGTTGATCAGCAAGCCGGTCACAGAGCGGGGCTGGTCCATGGGCAGGCCCATGACCGCACGGTTGCGGGCCATGATCTCCCCGTAGAGTTCGCCAGCCGCATATTGGTCAGCGGCAATCTTGCCAGCAAAGGCGAGGCGGCCCAGCGCGGTGCCCAGCCGCTTGTCCTTGGCCTGCTTCGCCGTCACCCCGTAATGGCGCTGCCGGGCCTCGATTACCGTTGCCAGCGCCTCGCGCTGGAGCTCGCCGATGCCGGGCTGCACCAACTTGCCCGAAGGATGCCGCTGACCGGCTTTCCGCTTACGACCGCGCGCCATGGTTCACCCTCCCTGCTGCGGGAGACGGTCCGTAAAGCTTCTCTCCCAATTGACGGACGAGTTCGCGTTCGGGCCAGGACAGCCGGGGGTCGGCCGCCGAAATGGCAAGCACGCCCATTTCTCTCCAGCCATCGCGTTTGACCTCATCGGCGCTGCGGCGCTCGCCGCCATAACCGCGGGGATGCCACTTCATTGTGTGGCCTCCCCGGCCAGAGCCGATGATGCACCGACACCGCTGGGGCGGAGGGCTAGGAATGGGGCGCGGATCGGCAATACCGGGCGGGCTGCCATGGGAGTGGATGCGATGCCGATAGGCAAAGCGGGGGTATGCGAAGCCATACAGGTCTCCGTTATGCTGGGTCAGGACTGAAGGTTTGGGAAGCGGATCAGCGGATCATGGAGGCGCGCGTTGATGTGCGGAAACAACGAGGCGCGGGTTCCCATTCTGATGGGGGACGCACACCGACAGGGGTGCGCCCCCATTCTTTAGAATGGGAGTTTCACACCGACAACTTAACAGGGGTGTTAAACTC
Source organism: Sphingobium faniae (assembly GCA_900100475.1). Lineage (GTDB taxonomy): Bacteria > Pseudomonadota > Alphaproteobacteria > Sphingomonadales > Sphingomonadaceae > Sphingobium > Sphingobium faniae. Next base: position 183,258 of record FMTU01000008.1, read on the forward strand.
GCAGAAAACTGCCAGAAATTGAAGTTGCGGAAGGCAGTCGTCGCCAGTGCCTCCGCAACTGGATTGTGGGTGCTACGGCGTATTGTTGCGCAGAGCTGGGGAGGTAGTTGCGAAAACCGCCCGCAACTGGATTGCGCGCGTCCCGGCGAAGGGCAGCGCAGCTTCGCGGATTCAGTTGCGGATGATCGCCGCAACTTCCGCAACTGGATTGTGCGCGAAGCTGCGCAGGGCGCGATTGTCCGGGGCGCGGTCACTGGTCCTCCTCCGGATAGACCCAGACCCGCGGGTTCTCGACCGGCAGCGGCCCACCTGACTGGGGGCATTTGAAATGGCTCGGCAGGACGTCGAGCATGCTGCGATGCAACTCGCCGGTGTCCTCATCGACAATCTCATCGGTCCCGGGAAAGACCATGCCTTCGGTGCACATGAATCCGAATTTGGATGTGGTGCCGCCCAATCCATAGGGGCCGCCGTCTCGCACGAATTTGATATAGCCCTTGGTCGCGAGCACGCTGGTCCGGTCCCGGATGGTGTGCTTGCCGCCAAGCCCTGCCTGGTTCTCAAATTTCTCGGCAAACTGCGTCGAAGTGTAGAGTCGTCCGGCGGCTGCCTCGTCGAGCAGGATCCCGAGAATTACATCATGCTTGCGCACGCGTTCGGCATCCAGAAGATGGCCGATTTCCTGACGGACCAGCCGGTCACTATTGCTATCCACCTCCATCCATTGACCGCCGCGCTTGTCGATGAGCATCGGATCGAGGGCGGGACCATTGCGTAGTTCGATCTCGAGCCGCCGCTCGCTATGGGCTTCCAGCGGACGATGCATGATGATGCCTGAGGTATAGAAACCGCGCAGGGAACTCGCACCTGACAGCGCCTGGAACGGATCCTCACCAACCTGCTTCTTTGTCAGCTTCTTGGTATGATGGGCCAGGATCAGTCCGGCTTCGGGAGCGGCGGCATCGCGCAACGCCTCGACCCGCTGCTGCAGGAAAAACAGCATGGCGGCATTGTCGTTTTCTCCGCCACCGTCTGGGCCCCCGTCGAACACATTGCGAATGGGGTCGATGCAGATGATGTCGGGCGGCGCGTCCGGAAAATACCTGGCGATCGCGGCGATCGCGAGCGCGACGCCCTTGTCGTCGAGCAACAGGTTCAGCTTTGGTGTGACAATGAGATTATCCCGTGCCGCTGCCAAAACCTGCGGATCGAGACGGATCGCCTGCAATCGTTCGCGCAGATAATGATATTGGATCTCGGCCTGAAGGTAAAAGATCCGCAGCGGACGAGGCGGCGTAAACCGCAGAAATGGCCTGCCAGCTGCCAGGTGCACGAGCATGCAGATCAGGAAATCGCTCTTGCCCACCTTGGGAGCGCCGCCCACAACCAGCATGCCTCCGGGGGTCAGAACGCGCGGTGCAATGATATCGTCGGGCATCGGGCCGCTATCGTCGAGCAGCGCACCCAGCGATAAGGCGGGCAGGGACCAGGGTGCGCGGTATCCAGCAGGGGCGGCCGCCGGGCCGTTGCGCTCCCGATGGCGCTTCGAAATGCGATCGGCTTCCTCGCGCAGCCGTTCGAGTGGCCAGCTGGGACGCAGCATGGCGGCGTTATATTCGCAGATTGCTTCCCAAGCCTCGTCCTGGCTGAGCCGGCCTTCGTGGATCATGCGGATGTAATGGCCGATTGCCGCGCTTGCGCCGTCGAAGCGGGTCCAGACATCTTCGCCGCCTGCACGCACTGGCGTCGTCAAGATCTGGTGGAGGGAAGGTTTTGATGTCGGGGAAGGGGGCGGCGGGCTGAGACCCGGCAGCATCGGCATCGCGGTGACGGCGGCGGCCATCTCTTCGAGATGGACTTCGTTCGCGCCGCGATGATGCAGAATGTTTACGAGGAGGCGTTCGCCACCTTTCCGGTATAGGGTGCCTGCGACGCGGATCGGCTGATGGGCCGATCGGAAGGATAGGTCGCCGCCGACCTTGCCAGCGATTTCGCCGCGCACCCGGCACAGGAGCGCGATATCTTCGCCCACTGCTGGTTCCGACAGCCGCCAGTAGAGGTGCAACTTGCGCTGCCCCTCAGTGGTCAGCCCGCCAGACGCGACCTCGAGCGCCGGTTTGCCAAGATAAAGCGCAAGGTGATCCCGCTTGGCATTGATATCGCCATGGTCGAGATCGACGAGAACGGTCTGCATCTGCCGGACATCAGCGGCCTTCGCCTGTCCGGTTTTCAAAACGGTACCTGGCACGACGAACACGCCCATTCCCGCATCGGCGACCGACCGGGCGAAATCTGCGATCTTGGGAGCGGCTACGGCGTCCGCAGGCATCCAGATCGTCTGCGGCGCGCGATTCAGATCCTGCCCCTTGTCGACATAGGCACGGACAGGAATGAGGCCGTCGCAGTGGCCCACGACAACATCAACGAACGTCGCGATCTGCGCCGGGTCGGACATAGCGGGGGCGCCGTCTAGCGGCTGAGGAGAATGACGATCCACAGGACCTGCTCCGCCGGAAGGGTCGCCAGAAAGATGGGGAAGCGCATGTTACTGCGCTCCGGGATTCTGGCGCGCCGTGCGGTCGCGCAGTTGTTCGGCCTCGAACGCCTCGATGTCCTCGAGGCGGTAAACCACGCGGCCGCCGAGCTTGACGAATTGCGGGCCTTCGCCGGTCCAGCGCCAGCGCTCAAGCGTGCGGTGGGAGATATTCCAGCGATCAGCGAGATCGATCTGATTGAGATGCTTTGTCATAATATCACTCCGTTGATCCGAGGTTTTCCGGGCTTCGAGGAGCCCCTTGGAAGTACGTCGATTTTCGTTGGAGTGTGCGTTTCGCGATATAATCAGTGCCGAATTTTGTTGTGACGCGGCGCCTCTACCGGCGCGCACGGTACTGCGAATTATGGATGCCAGCTGTGACATCGACCCGTTGGCGATGTGACATCGGCTATTCCTGCTGCAGCAAATCCCCGAGTGACAGCTCGCGCAGCTGCGGGTTGATTCGATATCCATTGCCGGCCTGACTTTCGATCAGGCTCTTCCTATCCAACGGCAGCCCCTGTCCCACGACCAACTGCTCAGTCACGGCCTCGCGTAGGCGTCCCACCTGCTGGCGCACTGACTGCTCTGTAATTCCAAGTTCCGCCGCAAGTTTTGGGGCGGAAACGAATGGGACATCTTCGCCTTCAGACTTGCCCTGGCGGAATGGAGCGACCAGCGCATTGAAAAGCTCGAAGTTCTTTCCGTCCAGTACAACGTCACCTCGGAATCGGATCGCATGAGCCTTGGCATCGACCGCGAATTCAAGAACCGGCGCCGAAAGCCGGTCGACAAATTCTTTGGCATCCTGTTGATAATTTGAGGGTTCGCACACTTCGATCCGCGATCGATTGTGAAGCATCGCCAACAACGACCCGGGCGGGAGTGTGCCGCGGATCAGTTCTGACCGATTGGTTTGCGCAGCACCCTCAAGAACAGCCATTACGTCGTGATGATGGCGGAGATACATATCATAAATGCGGTCGGGCGCTTCGTGCCGCGGGGTATCAGTGAACTGATCGATCGCGGATACAATTTCCGTATATTTCGCGAGGAACCGGTCTTTCGGCACGTCCCCAAAATCCCGGAAAAACTTTACATAGGCTGCAGCCATCCGCACGTCGCGATCGTGTGTGCGATCACCAGTCAGGAGATCTACACGATAAAGATCAGCGGATTCCACTTCACCCAGACCGGCAGCAAGCACCGCAAATCGCCGATCGATGCATTGCGAACATACCCCGCAATGGGGCTGCTTTTTCGTCATCGCGCGCGGGCGCGTGCAGCTGTTCGTTTTCGCCAAGAGATCGGCACCGCTATGTTCGTCAATCTTTCGCGCCACATCGGTTTTGGTCAGCCACTGAAACGGTGTCCGGACATTGATCTCTCGTTCGAGGATCGATGAGAAGAACGTCTCAAAGCCCCGGATGACCCTAGGATGTGTGGTTCGGGTTGCACGGGCTCCCAGGACGTCCGCAGCAATCGGAATGTTGAGACTGACCACCCCGTTTTCGTAAAATGTGATCTCGTCCTTGCCGAACATCCTGGCGACAACGACGCCCAGGGTTGCAAACAGGAAAGACCGGGTGCGCTGAGTATATTCGACAGGGTCTGAGCCAGTGTTTGTGATATTCACCGGGACGAAGAACATTCGTGGACCGGAAGCGCGTTGGTTTAGGGCTTCAATCAACTGCTTTTGAATGTTGAATATCTTGGATGCGGCATGGTGACCGACCAGCACCATTTTTTTGCCTTCTGCCTGCGCTTCGATCACCCCGGCAAATGAATCCATTCCCCCCGAGAAAAGTGCGATTTCATCGGGCTGATCCGTACGATCGGTAAGGTCGGAGAAGTAGGCTTCGCTCGCCGCCAACGGGGACTTCGCCGGAACAAACTCAAATGTATAATGGTCGTCTGACAGGAAGCCGAGCATATTTTCCAGGCCTTCCCGGACTTCCTCACGCTGCCAGATGATGTGTGATCGTACAGGAATTTGAAAGACCATCCTGCGCCGCCAGCCGGCACCATAGTCGGTCAGCAATTCTGAACCACGCCTTGTCTGCTGATCTGCGCAATAGACATAGGCCGCGACCTCAAGCAGATCGAGCAGGACATCGGGAATATTGCTGACCAGGGCCTTGCTGATATCTGCGATCCGCAGATTGATGTTTCTGGCTGCCCCTTGCACATCCATTGCCCGACGGTCGCCTTGCGCCGGCAGCAAGAAATCCACGCCACCACAGGCGAATTCAAATTGCACCGGACGACGCCCTTATTGCCAATTCCGCACTTATCTTTGTCAGGGCGTGGGAAGCAAAGTTACGCGTCTGCAAACGCGAGATCTGCCGGTCTTTGACATATACGTTCTTTGCTAGCCACTCTCTCGAGAAACCGCGCATGATAAGCGTCGTCTCTTCACAATGACGACGAACAGAACGATCGAGAAGTGACATGTCGCCAAGCGAATGTGCCAGTTTGTCGGGGCCAATATGCTTGGACCATTCCCGGTCCAGGTAGTAGCGAATGTTGCGCTCTGTCAGCTTCGTGAAAAATCGTTGGGCAAGTTCACCAAATTTGTCTGGTGATCCCAAGGTTGCCAGCGTCGTCCTTTCGTCGTCATTGCCAGCCTGCCAAAGGGTTGGAAGCCGCTCCTGTGCCACTTCATAAAGGGCCGCGATCCCGGCTTGGCGCGACATCTCGCCCAAATCGGTTATGTGCGCGTCGGCCCGACGAATGACCTTTTCGATAGTGGTATCAAAGCCGATCACCACGTCCAACAGGGACGGAACTGACGGGGCTTCAATTCCAAGCTCTTTAAGAGCTGCAGCGAAATCTGCGGATTTTGCAGCCTGCGGAATCTTGATTAGCAACCAGCATACCTCGACGAATGCAGCATCGTTTGCGGCTCGTTTCAGAGCTTTTTCAGTTGCCTTGTAGATGGCGTCCGCCAACGTCGCCACATCAACGTCTCCTGCGGCAAGGTAGGCGACAATGTCTTTCCATTTTCGAGATGCAGGCAATTTTCCAAGCCTGACGTGCCCCATGGAAGCCCCTCCCTGTCGCTAAAACCAAGCGATCGAAGCACAGGCTATCCATTTATTGCTTTTAATCAATCATTACCGTCATCATCAGTACATCGCTTGTCGAATGTTTTCCGTTTTCGTTGAAAATCTCAAACGGTAAATATGTCTATCGGCATCATGATATCGGTGCTTTGTCGCAATTCGGTATCATAATATTATTGATACATAGAAATCGCCGAAGACAGTTCCTTTCGTTTTGGCCCGGAAATCACGAATCAAATTACGCAGATTTTCTTTCCGTCCGATCTGCACCTCGGATCGAGCGGGCCTCACATATCGAACCATTTCTCATGATTGCGCAAAACCACGACAAGCATATGATATTGCTTGTTTCCATGAGGATCGCCCGCTTACCGTCTTGGCAATCAACCTCCATTGCGAACGGTCTCCATGCCCAGCCAGACACCCAAACCAAATGGCCTTTGCCCGACCCAAATGACCGCCGACGCCCGGCTCTCCGAGTTGGGCCGCATCATCGCTGCCGGCATCCTGCGCCTGCGCGAACAGTCCAGCCCTTTATCTGATCATGGCGGAGATAGTTCGCTCGCTATCCTGCCCGCCAAGAGCGTCAGTCGTCCCGGGGCACGAGCCCGGATTGGAGAATGATGATGCAAAAACAGGACAATGCACAGGTGCTGGCCAGGCTGGCGGCCCTGAAGGACATGACGGTCAGGGAACTGAAATCAGAATGGCAGGCCCTGATGGGATCGGCGGCGCCCAATAATAGCCGATCGTTTCTGGAGCAGCGGCTGGCCTACCGGATCCAAGAACTGACCCTTGGTGGAGTGGCCAAGCCGGTCAGGCAGCTGCTCGATGCGCTGGCCGACGAGGTCGAGGGCAAGAAGGTCCGCAAGTCTGTGATTTCTGATCCTCGCAACCCGTTGATCGGCACGCGGCTGGTGCGCGAATGGGACGGCGCCGAGCATGTCATCACCGTGCTGAGCGACGGGTTCGACTGGCAAGGGCGGCGCTACAAGTCGCTGTCGGCGGTCGCCCGCGACATCACCGGCACGCAGTGGAATGGCTACCGCTTCTTCGGCCTGCGGGAAAACAAGAGGGACGCGGCATGACCGACATTGCACCCCGGCCGCGGCTGCGCTGCGCCGTCTACACCCGCAAATCGAGCGAGGAAGGGTTGGACATGGAGTTCAACAGCCTCGATGCCCAGCGCGAGTCCTGCGAGGCCTATATTGCCAGCCAGCGCGCCGAAGGCTGGGCCTGCATGCGCGAACGCTATGACGACGGCGGGTTCTCGGGCGGCACGCTTGATCGCCCGGGGCTCAAGGTCCTGATCGAGGATATCGAGGCGGGGCTGGTCGATATCATCGTCGTCTACAAGATCGACCGCCTATCGCGTTCGCTGATGGACTTCGCCAAGCTGGTCGAGCTGTTCGACCGGCACGGGGTCACGTTCGTGTCGGTGACGCAGGCGTTCAATACCACCACCAGCATGGGCCGCCTGACACTCAATATCCTGCTGTCCTTCGCCCAGTTCGAGCGCGAGGTCACCGGCGAACGGATCCGCGACAAGTTCGCTGCCAGCCGCGCAAAAGGCATGTGGATGGGCGGATTCGTGCCGATGGGTTATGATTTGGTCGCCCGCAAGCTCATCATCAACGATGCTGAAGCCGCCACGGTGCGCGGCATGTTCCAGCGGTTTGTGGAGTTGGGCTCGGCCACGACGTTGACCCGCGAGCTGGTGGCGAACGGGACCCTCAACAAGCGTGGGCGCCCGATCGACAAGGGGTTTCTCTACAAGCTTTTCCGCAACCGGCTCTATCTGGGCGAGACCGTCCACAAGGGCACCAGCTATCCCGGCGAGCATCAGGCGATCGTCACGCCCGAGCTCTGGGATCAGGTGCATGCCATATTGCAGGAGAGCCCACGGCAGCGGGCGGCCAATACCCGCGCCCAGACCCCGGCGCTGTTGAAGGGACTGATGTTCACCGCCAGCGGCATCGCCATGACGCCGACCGCCACCAGGAAGGGCAGTCGGCATTATCGCTACTATACCTCCATGGACGCCATCCGGAACCGTGCGTGCGAAGGTCGCGACAGCTTTGTCCGGCTCAATGCCGGCATGGTGGAAACGGCCGTGGTCCAGCACATCCGGTCGCTGCTGCGCGCACCGGAAATCGCGGCACGGGCGATGGAGGCAGTGCGCCGGCCCGATCCCGACATGACCGAAAACGATGTGGTCAGCGCGCTGGCGGGTTTTGATGGGCTATGGGAGTCGCTGTTCCCGGCCGAGCAGGCCCGCATCGCCCGCCTGCTGATCGAGCGGGTCACGGTCAGCGCCGAGGGACTTGCGGTCGACCTGCGCACTGAAGGCCTTGGATCGGTCATCCGGGAAATGGTCACCCCGAAACAGGAGTTGGCAGCATGAGCGCACCTACCACCATGCGGGTGTTCATCCCGCTCACCATCCGCAAGCGCAATGGGCGGCCGAAGATCGTGCCGCCGACGGACATCGTGCCGGACACCGGCGGGGTGGATCCGCACATCATGAAGGCGATCGCCAAGGCGTGGAGTTGGCGGCGCAAGCTTGACACCGGCGTGGTCGCCACGATCGACGATCTTGCCCGTGCCGAAGGCGTCACCCACCGATACGTCGGGCGGACCATGCGGCTGGCTTACCTCGCGCCGGCCGTGCTGGAAATGCTGCTGACACAGCGCGCCGCGCCCGCGATCTCGATTAAGGAGATGATTATCACGGCCGACCTGCCATGGGCGGAGCAGGAGGCAGTCGTGTTTGGCGCGGCGTGATTTGACGCAATTGATACTTCACCGCTGGGGTTGGTCTTTAAGGCCAATTGCGGCACACAGCCTCAATGATCGATCTTATCCCTTCGGAGTCCGATGAGCTTGCAACACAACTCTCACCGCTGTTGAGAGCCGCGCTTCTGACCCTCGAATACATGGATACCAACGGACCTATCGGTCTGACGCCGTCAAAGGCGTTGAAACGCTATTTTGTGGAATGGGCAGCCGAGGCGTTTGCCTGGCCAAAGTACACCGCCGCGGACCTTTATTCCATGAACAAGGTTCTCAACGAGGTCGACTTCCCGCCATTGGTCGTACTGCACGATCTCCTTGTAGGACTGAAACTGGCACGCCATTACAAAGGCGCCATGCAGATATCCAAGTGGGGAACCAAGGTCAGGCACCGGCCCGGTGTTGTTCTGGCCGTTCTGGCCGAGCGCCTGATGCACAACTACGACCACAGCCAGCATACCCGCTTCGGGGACACCGTGTTCGGCAACTGGGACATCTTCTTCAATGTCATCAACGTTGAAGCCCATGCTGGGTGCAGCGACGATCATCTGTGCCAGGTTCTTTATGGCAGCAGCAAAGAACGAGACGGGATTGCCCATTCCCGGACAAAATCCGCATTCTACATTCACGTCCTACGCCCCTTGGTGTGGCTGGGGCTGCTACAGGAGCATACCGTGGGCGGTGGGCTCGAGCGCGAGCGGATCTACACGAAGACGACGCTGTGGGCTGTAGCGCTCAAGCTGGAGACGGATCGGCATTTGCCGGAATTGGTGGTGAATTGATTCGTTGCTCGGTCAGGGGCCAAAGCGCTTACATACAGGATCGCCGACCTCGATAGGTTGCTCACCAAACAACAGACCTCGACAGCCGAAGGCTGAACGGTGCGCGTCTTTCGAACAGGTTGTCTGACGGGACAAATCCTGCCACCTCGCACGGCATGGTTCATCCCGTCATCGTATGGTTCCGGCGCGACCTGCGCCTTGGCGACCAGCCAGCGCTAGCGGCTGCCGTCGCATCCGGGGCTCCGGTCATCCCGGTTTACGTGCTTGACGACGATACACCTCGTCATCGTCGCATGGGCGCGGCATCACGCTGGTGGCTCCACGGCAGTCTTGCCAGCCTTGATGTCGAATTGCGCACACGCGGCTCTCGGCTGGTGTTGCGGCGGGGGCGATCCGACGAAGTTTTGTCGGCCTTGGCGAGGGAAATCGGCGCGAACGAAATTCACGCGATACACCATGTCGAACCATGGTGGCGCAATGCCGAACGCGCTCTGGAGAAGACGGGGGGCGGCAGCCACGCGCTGTATCTGCATCACGGCAATTACCTTGCCCCGCCCGGCACGGTGCTGACTGGCGGTGGCACCCCGTTCAAGATCTACACGCCGTTTTGGCGAGCGCTGAACGAGCGGATGCCGCCGTCCATGCCGCAGGATGCCCCATCGCGCATCCCCGCGCCAGACAACTGGCCGGCAAGCGATGCACTCGATAGCTGGAACCTGCTTCCCGAGCGGCCCGACTGGGCTGGCGGCATTCGCGCCGAATGGACGCCGGGCGAGGCTGGAGCGCGCGCGAGGCTTGATGAGTTTGTCGACCGGGCAAAGCACTACGAGGGACTGCGCAACTTCCCATCGGTCGAAGGCACTTCGCGCCTGTCGCCGCACCTTCACTTCGGCGAGATCTCGCCTGCGTCCGTCTGGCAAGCGGTGATAGAGCAGGGTGGCAGCGTCGGCACATTCCTTGGCGAACTGGGCTGGCGTGATTATGCCGCCAATGTCGTCGTGCAGTTTCCGGACTATGGCGCGCGGTCGTACAAGCAGGAGTTCGACGCGTTTCCTTGGCGTGAAGGCGATGCTGCGGACGCAGACCTTGCCGCATGGCAGCGTGGGCAGACGGGCTATCCCATTGTAGATGCCGGGATGCGCCAACTCTGGACGACAGGCTGGATGCACAACCGAGTGCGGATGATTGTTGCCAGCTTCCTGATCAAGCACCTGCTGATCGACTGGCGGCGCGGCGAAGAGTGGTTCTGGGATACTTTGGTCGATGCCGATTATGCCCAAAACGCGGTCAACTGGCAGTGGTCGGCGGGAAGTGGCGTCGATGCCAACATGTTCGTGCGGATTATGGCCCCATTGACCCAGTCGGACAAGTTCGACGCGGCTGCTTATATCCGCGAATGGGTGCCGGAACTACGCGCGCAGAGTGATGCCGAGATCCACGACCCGGACCTGCCGCGCACGCGAGGCTATCCCGCGAAGCTGGTGGATCATTCTTCGGCACGTGCAAGGGCGCTGGCGGCTCATGCCGAGATGAAGGAGCGCGCTAGCTAGGGCGCAGTAAGCTGCTGCAGATCTGACTTTGCCAAGGGATTTGACCGATGGCGAATGCGCGGTTCTGGAACCTTTCTTTCCGCCGCTCTCGAATGTCGGATGCGGCAAAAAGCCTGTCGCCCAGCTTCACGACCCGGTGGGGGGATATCCCAGCCGCAAAGATGGGGTAAGAGTGCCTCATGGTTGCTGCCTATCCCGACTTGCCTGACGCTGCTGTCGAACACATCAGCCAGATGCTGACGCTCGCCAAGCGCAAGCATCAAGAGGCGATCGCCATGCTGGGCACACCCGATCCTAGCGCAGTTCCTCGACTGCGCGAGGTGCTTCGGTTGGTTGAGGAGGTCGAGCTGTTGGCCGACGACACCTCAACCTACATCGAAACCGACGTAATGAAGGCGGCCCTCAAGGACCTGCATTTTCAGCAGGCCAGCGTTCAAATGGCGATTGCCCAGCTTGAGCAGTTGAAGGTGCGGTCACCCTGGGCAACGCCTTGGCCTTGGATCACTCTGATTGTGCTGGCTTTGCTGATTGTGCAAACCATAACCTGACGGGAGGCCGTACCGCCGGTTTCAGCAATCTCGCCCACCGCAATCCGAAACAAAAGGTACGGTTGCGGTACGGATCAAAAACCTCGCAAATCCGACATTTTCTGAGACCGTACCTTTTTCAGCGAGGTCCAGGTGAAAAGAGACAAAAGCCCGTCGGAGACCGATTTTGGCGTTTTCAGCAGTCTCTGAGGTACGGTCGAAATCCGCAAAACGGCGCAGAAACGTGGGATTCTTGGCTTCGTAGAGAGGCATGATATTGTTTCGCAAGGGGATAGTGGCGGAGAGGGTGGGATTCGAACCCACGTTACGGTCTCCCGTAAACCGCATTTCGAGTGCGGCGCATTCGACCACTCTGCCACCTCTCCGCAGAAGGCTGTCGCAGCGCCGTTCCAAGATAGAAACGGGCCGGTTATGCCGGGTCGAGGGGCGGCCATTAGCGAATGATTGCGGGCTTGCCAAGCAGCCTGTCAGCTATTTTTCTTGTGCGCGCGCAATAGCATCCTAAATTGGGAACATGACAAACGCTATTCAGATTTTTGGCGCAGGCGTGACCGCTCCGCCGATTGCCCATGCGCGGTTCAGCATCGGCGATGTCGTCAAGCACCGGATGTTCGGATTTCGCGGCGTGGTTTTCGATATCGACCCGGTCTTCGCCAACAGCGAGGAATGGTATGAATCGATCCCCATGGAAATGCGGCCGGACAAGGAACAACCCTTCTATCACCTGCTCGCCGAGAATGGCGAATCAAACTATGTCGCTTATGTCAGCCAGCAGAATCTGATGACCGACGATAGTGAGGAGCCTGTGGACCATCCGGCGATCCCCGGCATGTTTGGACCTTATGCGGACGGCAAATATAAGCTGCGCCCGCTCCACCGGCATTAGGCTCATGCCTGGGCAGGGCGCAAAGCGGCAGGCGCGCTGCTGGTTATGCGCGCTTCCCCTGATGCTTGCCCTGCCCGCCTTCGCCCCTTCGCAAGGGGCCGAACGGGCAGGCCGCGTCAACGCCGATCCGGCTTTCCCCTTTTCCCGTGAGATCGAAGCCTTTGCCAGGGCGGAGGGAAAGGAACCGAAAATTGCGGATGCCACGCTGTTTCTGGGCAGTTCCAGCATCCGCCTCTGGGATATTCGCGGCAGTTTTCCCGATGTCGGCACGGTCAATCGTGGCTTTGGCGGCGCGACCACGCGGGATGTCCTGCATTATTATCCCCGCCTGCTGCCCCATGCCAAGCCGCGCTCCGTCATCGTCTATGTCGGCGAGAATGATCTGGCTGCGGGCGTCAGTCCGCAGGATGTGGCGCGTGACGTGCTGGCGCTGCTCAAGCGGTTGCGGACCGACTATCCCAAGGCGCATATCGCCTATCTTTCCCTGAAACCCAGCCCGATCCGATGGACGCTCTGGCCCAAAATGGCCGCCGTCAACATGACCGTCGCGGCGCGTTCGCGCGTGCAGGATTTCGACTATATCGACGTGAGCGGGGCGCTGCTCGCTCCCGATGGCCTGCCCGACGCGTCGCTGTTTCGGCAGGACGGACTGCATATGAACGGGCGCGGCTATGACCGCTGGACCCATATGGTCGACGCCTATCTCGACCGTGCGCAGATGGCGGACAGCCGCCGGGGAACGAACGCATCCTGAAGCCAGGGTCGAGCCGGGAGGCAGCCACTTTCCTGTTGATCCAAGGGAAAGTAATATTATTACGAGACCGACTAAGGATATTATCATTGCGGGGGAAGCATCAGGTGACAAGCGATCCGGTCAAGGCCGTGCCCATGGCGGAACTCACGATCCGCGGGGTCATTCTGGGCGCGCTCATCACCCTGCTTTTCACGGCCGCGAATGTCTATCTCGGGCTGAAGATCGGCCTCACCTTCGCCACGTCGATCCCGGCCGCCGTCATTTCCATGGCGGTGCTGCGGCTGTTCGCGACGGGCACGATCCTGGAAAACAACATCGTCCAGACCATCGCATCGGCGGCGGGGACGCTGTCGGCGATCATCTTCGTGCTGCCCGGCCTCGTCATCATCGGCTGGTGGCAGGGTTTCCCCTATTGGCTGTCGGCCTGCACCATCGCGCTGGGCGGCATATTGGGCGTCATGTATTCCGTACCGCTGCGCCGCGCGCTCGTCACCGGATCGGACCTGCCCTATCCCGAAGGCGTCGCGGCCGCCGAGGTGCTGAAGGTCGGCGCGGGTTCGCGCGAAGGGCTGGAGGAAAACAGGCGTGGCCTTGCCGCCATCCTCATGAGCGCGCTGGCGGCGGCCAGTTTCTCGATCATCGCCAAGACCCGCCTGATCGCGGAGGAAGCAGCGACCTTCTTCAAGCTGGGCGCAGGCGCGACATCGGTTTCGACCAGCTTTTCCATGGCGCTGATCGGCGTCGGGCATCTGGTCGGCCTGTCGGTGGGCGTCGCCATGTTCGTCGGGCTGCTGATAAGCTGGCTGGGGATCGTGCCCTGGCTGACGACGCCGCTGCCCGCGGGCGCGGACATGACCGAAGTGGTGGGCACGGCATTTCGCACGAAGGCGCGCTTCATCGGCGCGGGCACCATCGGCATCGCCGCGATCTGGACGCTGCTCAAGATATTGGGACCGATCATCAGCGGCATCCGCTCTGCCTTTGCCGCCAACCGGATGCGCAAGGAAGGCCATGCGGGGCTGCTGGAACTGACCGAGCGCGACCTGCCCATCAGCATCGTCGGCGGCACCATCATCGTGGCGCTGATCCCCATCGGCCTGTTGTTGTGGATCTTCGCGCAGGGCGGGCCGATCGCCCTCGATCCCGTTCCGGTCATCGCGCTGACGCTGACCTATGTGCTGGTCGCGGGAATCGTCATCGCGTCGGTCTGTGGCTATATGGCCGGCCTGATCGGGGCGTCGAACAGCCCGATTTCGGGTGTCGGCATCCTCGCCGTCCTTGGCGCTTCGCTGATCCTCGCGGCGATCTACGGTTCGGGCGGAGACAAGTCGCAGACCCAAGCGCTGATCGCCTATGCGCTGTTCGTCACCGCCATCATTTTCGGCATCGCCACCATTTCCAACGACAATCTTCAGGACCTCAAGACCGGCCAGCTCGTCGGCGCGACGCCATGGAAACAGCAGGTCGCGCTGGTGCTGGGCGTCATCTTCGGCTCCCTCGTCATTCCGCCGATTCTCGACCTGCTGAACAGCGCCTTCGGCTTTGCGGGCGCGCCGGGCGCCGGGCCGAACGCCCTGCCCGCGCCGCAGGCGGCGCTGATTTCCGCGCTGGCGCAAGGTGTGCTGGGCGGCGATCTCGACTGGGGGCTGATCGGTTTCGGCGCGCTGATCGGCGCGGCCGTGGTGGCAATGGACGAACTGCTGGGCAAGGCGGGCAAGCTGCGCCTGCCGCCGCTGGCCGTCGGCATGGGCATCTATCTGCCGATGTCGCTGACGCTGCTGATCCCGGTCGGCGCGGTGATCGGCCATCTCTATAATCGCTGGGCGGCGCGGCAGGCCAATCCCGATTTCGCCGAGCGCATGGGCGTGCTGATGGCGACGGGCTTCATCGTCGGCGAAAGCCTGTTCGGCGTGGCCTTCGCGGGAATCGTCGCGGCCACCAACAGCGACGCGCCGCTGGCGCTGGTCGCGGAACATGGCTGGGCCATGCCGCTGACGATCCTGATCTTCGCGCTGGTGGTCGGCGGACTGTACGCGCGGCTGCGCGGCTGGGCGAGCAAGCCGCTCCAACCGTCATGAAATCGCCATCCCTCCGTCATGGATTTGCAGCCTGACCGCCATCAAGGCGTAAGGTGAAGCGATCATTGGGCACCCCAACGAAAAACGAAAGGGGACCCACAAAATGATACACCTGCTTCGCAGCGCCAGTCGCGCCGCCATCGTCCTTGCCCTCGCCATGCCGACCGCGGCGCTGGCCGGCACCATCACCGGCACGGTTTCCGACGGCACCGGCACGCGCGCCCTGCAATCCACCCAGCTTCGCATCGTGGAGCTGAACCGCGTGGCGGAAGCGGGCCGCGACGGCTCCTACCGCTTTCCCGATGTCGCGCCGGGCACCTACACCATCGAAGCCCGCTATGTCGGCGCTGACCCGGTCCGCACCACCGTCATCGTTCCCGCCAGCGGCGATGTCGATGCCGACATCCGCATCGGTTCGAACATCGATGCGTCGATCATCGTCGTAGGACAGGTCGCGAATCAGGCTTCCACCCTTTCCCGCCAGCGCGCCGCCGATGGCGTGGAAAGCGTCCTGACCCGTGACGCGATCGGCCAGTTCCCCGACCAGAATGTCGCGGAATCGATGCGCCGCCTGCCGGGCGTCAACATCCTGAACGATCAGGGCGAAGGCCGCTTCGTGTCCGTGCGCGGTCTCGACCCCGAACTCAATGCCGCTTCGGTCAACGGCGTCCGCCTGCCCGCGCCGGAAAGCGACGTCCGCTCGGTCGCGCTCGACGTGATCCCGTCGGAACTGATCGAATCCATCGAGGTCAAGAAATCGCTGACCCCCGACATGGATGGCGACACCATCGGCGCTTCGATCGAAATCAACACCACCAGCGCCTTCGACCGCAAGAAGGACCTGTTTTCGGTCAAGGCCGAGGGCAGCTACAACGATCTGACCGAAAGCGTGACGCCCAAGGGGTCGTTCGATTTTTCGAAGAAGCTGACCGACAATTTCGGCATTTCCGGCGGCGCGAGCTATTACAAACGCCGCTTCGCGACCAATAATGCGGAAATGGACGGCTGGGACGAGGAAGACGGCGTCGTCTACGCCGACACCATGGAATATCGCGACTATGACGTGACCCGCAAGCGCATCGGTGCGTCGCTGGGCCTGGACTGGCAGCCCAGCCCGTCGACCAAGCTTTATGTGCGCGGCCTCTATAGCCAGTTCGACGATCAGGAATATCGCCGCCGCCTGACCTTCGAAATGGACGAAGCGCCCTCGACCGGCAGCGCCAGCACCGCCGGGTTCAACTCCGAAGATGGCGAGATCGCCGTCATCCGCGACCTCAAGGACCGTTTCGAACGCCAGCGCATCCGCTCGCTCAGCCTGGGCGGCGAAACCAATACGGGTCCGTGGAGCTTCACCTATATGGGAAGCTGGTCGAAATCGTCCGAGCGCGAGAACGGCTCGATCGACCCCGTGGCCTTCGAACGCAAGTTCGACGACGGCGACGATTTCGGCGTGACCTTCGATTATGGCAATCCCAAGAAGACGGGCTATGCCATCACCGCCGGTCAGGACGCCTTTCTCGACCCGGCGGAATATGGGTTCGACAAGGTCGAACGCACGACGCTCAGCGACTCGCAGGACGAGGAATGGGCGATCAAGGCCGATATTGCGCGCAAATTCGCGATGGAAGGCGGCGAGTTCACCATCCAGGCAGGCGGCAAGGCGCGCTGGCGCACCAAATCCTATAACGCCAGCATCGACGTCTATGATGGCTTCGGTGGCGACCTGACGCTGGCCGACGTGCTGGGCAAGCAGGATTACGACCTTGCCTCGATTGATCCGGTCCCGGCGAAGAAGTCGTTCCGCCGGTTCTTCAACGACAATCTGGCCGGCTTCGAACTGGACGATGGCGATACCTGGCAGGGGTCGAACGAATCCGACTATAGCGTCGATGAGGATATCCAGGCCGCCTATCTGCTCGGCCGCTGGGACAGCAGCAAGCTGCGCGTGATCGGCGGCGTCCGCATGGAGCATACGAAGAACGACATCACCGGCAATGTGCTCGACCTCGACGCGGAAACGCTGACGGTGCTCAACGTCAAGCGCAGCTATACCGACTGGCTGCCCAGCCTGACCTTCCGCTATGAGCCGGTGTCCGATCTGGTCCTGCGCGCCGCCGGCTACAAGAGCCTGGTGCGCCCCAAACTGTCGCAGCTCGCCCCGCGCGTCGTGATCGAGGATAATGAAGGCGAATTCGGCAATCCGGACCTCAAGCCCTATCGCGCATGGAATATCGACCTGTCGGCGGAATATTATTTCGGCCGCAACGCGGCGCTGTCGGCGGGCTTCTTCTGGAAGGACGTGAAGAACTACGCCGTTTCGCAGGTGATCGACGATTATGACTATAATGGCATGATCCTCGATGAGGCGACCCTGCCGATCAACGGCGACAGCGCGAAGATCAAGGGGATCGAGGTCAGCTACAGTCAGGTCTTCGACTTCCTGCCCGCGCCGTTCGATGGACTGCTGGCGCAGGTCAACTATACCTATACCGACGCCAAGGGCACGGTGCTGACCGACGGCGACATCGCCGACCCGCGCCGCATCGCCCTCCCTTCCTCGTCCAAGAACACGCTGAACGTCGTGCTGGGTTATGAAAAGGGCCCGCTCTCGCTGCGCGCGGCGGGCACCTATCGCGACAAATATCTGGATGAAGTGGGCGATGCACCGGAAGAGGACCGCTATGTCGACGATCATTTCCAGATCGACCTTAGCGCCAAATATCGCATCACGCCGGGCGTGCGCATCTTTGCGGACTGGGTGAACATCACCGACGCACCCTATTTCGCCTATCAGAATTTCGGGGGAGGCCGCCGCTTGCTGCAATATGAAGATTATAGCTGGACCATCAAATTCGGCGTGTCGGCCAACTTCTGATGAAAAAAGCCCTCATCTCCGCCCTTCCCTTCCTCGCCCTCGCCGCCTGCGCGGGCGGCGAAAAGGAAGTCCCCATCGCGGTCCGCATCGCCAACGCCACCCCCGCCGTTTCCGTGACGGCGCGGGGGGAAACCACGCCGGTCGGCACGTCCAACGCCGATGCGGCGGACGATCCGGCCATCTGGCGTAACGCCGCCGATCCGGCGCAAAGCCTGATCGTGGGAACCGACAAGAAGGCCGGGCTGTATGTCTATGGCCTTGACGGCAAGACCCGCGATTTCCTCGACGCGGGACGGGTCAACAATGTCGACCTGCGCGATCATGTGACCATCGGCGGCAGCGAAGGCATCCTGGTCGTCGCGAGCGACCGCAACGACCTCGCCAATGCGAAGCTCGCCCTGTTTCGGCTCGACCCCGCCAGCGCGAAACTGACGGCGCTGGGCAAGGTCGACGCGGGCAAGGGCGAAGCCTATGGCATATGCCTGTCCCGCGAAGAAGGCGCGATCCACGCCTTCATCGTGCTCAAGGACGGGACGATCAATCAGATCGCGCTCGATACATCCGCCGCGACGCCCAGCGGCAGGATCGTCCGCACCATGAAGCTGGGCACCCAGTCGGAAGGCTGCGCCGTCGATGACCGCACGGGCATCCTCTATGTGGCGGAGGAGGATGTCGGCCTCTGGCGCTTCGACGCGCGCGCGGGCGGATCGACCGTGCCGACCAAGATCGCCGACGCGGACGGAAAAAATCTGGTCGCCGATGCGGAGGGCGTCGCGATTGCGCCGATCGGGGAGAAGGACGGCTATGTCCTCGTCTCCAGTCAGGGCGACAATGCCTTTGTCGCTTACCGGATCAGCGATGACAGCTATGTCGGGCGCTTCCGCATGGTCGATGGCGCCATCGGCGGGGCGGAGGAAACCGATGGCATCGAATTGATGCTGGGCGATTTCGGCCCCGATTATCCGGGTGGGCTTTTCATCGCGCAGGACGGCCACAACGCGACCGCTGCCCAGAATTTCAAGCTGGTGGCCTGGGACGACATCGCCAGGGCGCTGGGGCTGACGAAATAAGCCTGCGCCTGCCATAGAGGAACAGGGGCGGCGGAGCGATCCGCCGCCCTTTCCTTCTTCGATCCGCGCCTGATGCGAAGGACATCGGCCCTTTCCCTTCGCCGGTCATGGCGATCCCCGGCTGGAAATCGTCCTGCAATTGCAGCCTTGTGCCACGCCTGTTAGGTGTCTTTGCCTCACAGAACAGCGGACCTACGTCCATTTCCCCTCCGGCAAGGGATATGCATGCGAAATCGACTGACATCCTTCATCCTGCTTGGCATGGTTCTGGGCGTCGTCACGGGTTTTCTCGCCAATCTGTGGGTCGGCGGCGACAAGGCGCTGGCCAAGGATGTGGCGGGCTATTTCCACCTGCTCGCCGACATCTTCCTGCACCTCATCAAGATGATCATCGCGCCGCTGGTCTTTTCCACGCTGGTCGCGGGCATCGCCCATATGGGGGACAGCGCGGCGCTGGGGCGGATCGGCGGGCGGGCGCTCGGCTGGTTCATCATCGCCAGCCTCATCTCGCTGGGGCTGGGCCTCATCCTCGTCAATTTCTTCACGCCGGGCGAAGGGCTGAACCTCGTGCGGTCGGGCGCGGATTCAGGCGTCAATGCCGAGGCGCTCAATTTCCGGGACTTCGTGCTGCATGTCTTTCCCACGTCCATGGTGGGCGCGATGGCGGAAAATTCGATCCTCCAGATCGTCGTCTTCTCCCTGTTCGTGGGCGTGGCGCTGACCGCCATCGGCGACAAGGGCAAGCCCATCGTCACGGTGATCGAAGCGCTGGTCGAACTGATGTTGCAAGTCACCGGCTATGTGATGCGGGTCGCGCCCCTTGCCGTGTTCGGCGCGCTGGCCTCCGCGATCACGACGGAGGGACTGGGCATACTCATCACCTTCGGCGAGTTGGTGGGCGAATTCTACCTGTCGCTGCTCGCACTGTGGACGCTGCTGTGCCTTGCGGGCGCGGCGTTCCTGGGCAAGCGCATCCTGACGCTGCTGCGCTATGTGCGTGAGCCGGTGCTGATCGCCTTTTCCACCGCATCGTCGGAAGCCGCCTATCCCAAGATGCTGGAACAGCTCGACCGCTTCGGCGTGCCGCGCCGCATCTACAGCTTCGTGCTGCCGCTGGGCTACAGCTTCAATCTGGACGGGTCGATGATGTACGCGTCCTTCGCCACCATCTTCATCGCGCAGGCCTATAATATCGACCTGCCCATCATGACGCAGATCACCATATTGCTGGTGCTGATGGTGACGAGCAAGGGCATCGCCGCCGTGCCGCGCGCCTCGCTGGTGGTGATCGCCGCGACGCTGGGGCAGTTCAACCTGCCGGTGGAAGGAATCGCCTTCATCCTGGCCGTCGATCATTTCATGGACATGGGCCGCACCGCGACCAACGTGCTGGGCAACGCCATCGCCACATCGGTCGTCACCAAATGGGAAGGGATGCTGGAAGTCGAGGAGCCGGAATATGTGCCGCCTCGCAAAGCGCCCGCCCATACGCCGTCCCATGGCCGGGCGGGACTGGAACTGGCCCAGGATATGGTGGAGGAAGACCGGCGCGGTTGAGCGGCTCGGCGCGGCTGCGTACAGCGGGACAGCCCGGTCGGCCCCCGGTCGGCCTTTCCTCCCTGGAGTGATTTCGAGCCAGATGGAATCATCTGGCGACTCGGAAATAACGGTAATCAAAGGATAATTTAGAGTCGTTTCGGTTCAATCAGAACCGGAACGACTCTAACGCAGCCTGGCGATGGAAAGCCCGTCCTGCTTGGCGCGGGCCTTCACCGATTCCTCGCTGCGGGTGAGGGCCTTGGCGATCGCTTTCAACGCCATGCCCTTCTTCGCGAGCGTATGGAGCTTTTGCAGCTCATCCGCCGTCCAGGGTTGCTTGTGGCGCTCGAAGCGATCACCGGCCATGGCGATCAATCCGCGAAGGGATCGCGCACGAGGATGGTATCCTCGCGTTCGGGCGAGGTCGAGACGAGCGTGACCGGGCAGCCGATCAATTCCTCGATCCGGCGGATATATTTGATCGCTTGAGCCGGGAGGTCGGCCCAGCTCCGCGCGCCGGCCGTGGTGTCCTGCCAGCCTTCGATGCTTTCATAGACCGGCTCCGCCTTTGCCTGATCCTGCGCATGGGCGGGGAGATAGTCATAGCTCTGGTCGCCGATTTTATAACCGACGCAGATCTTCAGTTCCTCGAACCCGTCGAGCACGTCGAGCTTGGTGAGCGCGATGCCGGTGACGCCCGACACGGCGACCGACTGACGCACCAACACCGCGTCGAACCAGCCGCAGCGGCGCTTGCGGCCCGTCACCGTGCCAAATTCATGGCCCCGCTCGCCAAGGCGCTGGCCGATGTCGTTTTCCTGCTCGGTCGGGAAAGGGCCGGAGCCAACGCGGGTGGTGTAGGCCTTGACGATGGCCAGCACGAAGCCCGCGCCCGACGGGCCAAGGCCGGTGCCGCTCGCCGCCGTGCCCGCCACCGTGTTGGAGGAGGTGACGAAGGGATAGGTGCCATGGTCGATGTCGAGCAGCGTCCCCTGCGCACCTTCGAACAGGATACGCTTGCCTTCGGCCTTGGCGCGGTTGAGCGTGAGCCAGACCGGCTTGACGAAGGGCAGGATGAAGCCCGCAATGTCGCGCAGTTCCGCCATCAGCGCGTCGCGGTCGATGGGCGCTTCGTTGAAACCGGCGCGCAGGGCGTCGTGATGGGCGGTCAGGCGATCCAACTGCGGCCCCAGATCGTCGAGATGGGCGAGATCGCAAACGCGGATCGCGCGGCGGCCGACCTTGTCCTCATAGGCCGGGCCGATGCCCCGGCGCGTGGTGCCGATCTTGCCCGCGCCCGACGCATCCTCACGCAGGCCGTCAAGGTCGCGGTGGAAGGGCAGGATCAGCGGGCAGGTTTCCGCGATCTGGAGGTTTTCCGGCGTGATTTCCACGCCCTGCCCTTTGAGCTTGGCGACTTCATCGCGAAAATGCCAGGGGTCCAGCACCACGCCATTGCCGATGACCGACAGCGTGCCGCGCACGATGCCCGACGGGAGCAGCGAGAGTTTGTAGACATTTTCGCCCACGACCAGCGTGTGGCCCGCATTGTGGCCGCCCTGGAAGCGCGCGACGACATCGGCCCGTTCCGACAGCCAGTCGACGATCTTGCCCTTGCCTTCATCGCCCCACTGGGCGCCGATCACCGTAACATTCGCCATGGATATAGTCCTCCGCCCCGCCGCGCGAACCCGGCTTGCCCTTCGACGGGACTCGGCAAGCGGGCGGAATAGGGTGGGCGCGTGTCGCCCTGTGCGGGGCGGCGGTTAGCCGCGCGCGCCCGGTGAAGTCAAGTCAGTAAGCATGCGGCTCCACTCCGTCGAGCCAGTGCGAGCAGCGCAGTCGCTCGCCTGCCTCGTCCCCTGTGAGCGCGGCAATGGTGTGCCAGCCTTCGGCGCGCAGGGCGGCGGCGCGCGCCGCATCATGGCCGAGCGGCAGGAACAGGCGGCGCGGCGTTTCCCCGCCGAAACCCGCGTCGATCAGCGGGTCGGGATAGAGGGAAAAGCCCATGGCCGGTTCGTTGCTCCCATCGGCGCGGGCGATGGCGTAGCTGCCGCCGCGCCCGACTTCGCCAATGAAGCCGTCCGCGAAGATCGAGAAGCCGAACCAGTTCTGATATTCAAAGCCATGGCGCTCGGTGGGATCGAGCGTCAGGGTGATGTCCCAGCCGATCGGTTTCGCGATGGCGCGCAGGCCCGCGATGCGGCTGTCGATGGCGCCGCCAAGCTGCGCGTTCAGGGCTTCGAGACGCTCCATGGCGGCGTGGAACGGGCCGGTCGCCTCGATCAGCGGGAGATAGGCGGCCGCCGCCGGGCTGATCGCGGCGAGAGCGCCTGCATCCTTGGCGTCGAGTTCGGCGCGAACCGCCTCAACCTCATCCGGCGCGAGGGGGAGCGGACCGGCGGCGAGCGTGTCGATCAGGTCCGGCAAGGTGAAGTCGATGGTAAGGCCGGTGACGCCCGCGGCCTGCAGGGCTTCGATGGCGACATTCACGATCTCGACGGCGGCGGCGAGGCTGTCGCTGCCGATGAGTTCCGCGCCGACCTGGAGTCGCTCGCGTTCGGGGCGAAGCTGGTTGGCGCGCAGGCGCAGGACCGGGCCGGAATAGGAAAGGCGCAAGGGGCGCGGCGCGCTGGCGAGGCGGGTGGCGGCGATGCGGCCGACCTGCGCCGTCATGTCCGGGCGCAGGGCGAGGCTGCGCTGCGAAACGGGGTCGATGGCGCGGACCATATCCTCCGCGCGCATGGATTTGAGGCGGCTGACCAGCGTGTCCTCAAACTCCGCGAGGGGCGGCATGACGCGTTCATAGCCATGAGTCGCCACGGTATCGAGCACATGGCGCGCAAGGCGGGCGGAGGCTTCCGCCTGCGGAGGCAGGCGGTCGGACAATCCTTCGGGCAGGAGGCCGGGGGGAAAGCTGGTCATGGGCTGGCCCTTTAGCGCATTATGCGGTTCAGGCCAGCCCCCAACCTTATTATCAGGCGAAGCGGAGCGGCTTCACCGTCTTGACGCCGGCGAGCTTGCCGATGTCCTGCCGCAGCGTATCGTTCACCGCCCCGTCGAGCGACAGCAGCAGCACCGCCTCACCGCCCTGGTTGCGGCGGCCGAGGTGGAAGGTGCCGATGTTCACCTGCGCCTCGCCCAGCGTCGAGCCGAGGCGGCCGATGAAACCCGGCGCGTCCTGGTTGACGATATAGAGCATGGTGCCGGTCAGGTCGGCCTCCACCTTGATGCCGAACAGTTCGACGAGGCGCGGGCTGGCATGGCCAAAGAGCGTGCCCGCAACCGACCTGTCGCCGCTCGCCGTGGTGACGGTGACGCGGATGAGGGTCTGGTAATCGCCCTCGCGGTCGTGGCGCACTTCGCGCACGTCGAGGCCGCGTTCCTTCGCGAGGAAGGGCGCGTTCACCATGTTCACGGTGTCGGAATAGACCCGCATCAGGCCCGCCAGAACCGCCGCGGTGATCGGCTTCTGGTTGAGTTCGGCGGCATGGCCCTCGACCTCGACCGCAACAGCGGCGATGGCGTCCCCTTCCAACTGGCCGATCAGGCTGCCCAGCTTTTCGGCGAGCGCCATATAAGGCTTGAGCTTGGGCGCTTCCTCGGCCGACAGGCTCGGCATGTTGAGCGCGTTGGTGACGCCGCCGTTGACGAGGAAGTCGGCCATCTGCTCGGCCACCTGAAGCGCGACATTGACCTGCGCTTCATTGGTCGATGCGCCCAGATGCGGGGTGCAGATGAAGTTCGGCGTGCCGAAGAGCGGCGATGCCTTTGCCGGTTCGGTTTCGAACACGTCGAGCGCCGCGCCCGCGACATGGCCGCTGTCGAGCGCTTCCTTGAGCGCGGCTTCATCGACCAGACCGCCGCGCGCGCAGTTGACGATGCGGACGCCCTTCTTGGTCTTGGCGAGATTTTCCTTCGACAGGATGTTGCGGGTCTGGTCGGTCAGCGGCGTGTGCAGCGTGATGAAGTCCGCCCGGTCGAGCAGCGTGTCGAGGTCGACCTTCTCCACGCCCATTTCGACGGCGCGTTCCGGGGTGAGGAAGGGGTCGAAAGCGACGACCTTCATCTTGAGGCCGAGCGCGCGGCTGGCGACGATGGAGCCGATATTGCCCGCGCCGATCAGGCCCAGCGTCTTGCCGGTGACTTCCACGCCCATGAAGCCGTTCTTCGGCCACAGCCCCTGCTGCGTCTGGGCATTGGCTTCGGGAAGCTGGCGGGCGAGCGCGAAGATCAGCGCGATGGCATGTTCGGCGGTGGTGATCGAGTTGCCGAACGGCGTGTTCATGACGACGACGCCCTTGGCCGACGCGGCGGGGATGTCGACATTGTCGACGCCGATCCCGGCGCGGCCCACGACCTTGAGGTTGGGAGCGGCGTCGAGGATGTCCTGCGTCACCCTGGTCGAGCTGCGGATGGCGAGGCCGTCATACTGGCCGATGATCGCCTTGAGTTCATCGGGCGTCTTGCCGGTGATTTCGTCGACTTCCACGCCACGCATACGGAAGATCGCGGCGGCATTGGGGTCCATCTTGTCGGAAATAAGTACCTTGGGCATGGAAATGCTCCTGAATATGGTCCGTTCGGGCGAGCCTGCCGGAAGAGCCAGACGGCAAAAGCGCCGACAGGCTCGGCCCGAACGGTGGATAATGGGGGTTAAGCGGCCTTGATCTCGGCATAGGCCCAGTCGAGCCACGGGCCGAGCGCCTCGATATCGGCGGTGTCCACGGTCGCGCCGCACCAGATGCGAAGGCCGGCAGGCGCGTCGCGATAGCCCGCTACGTCATAGGCCGCGCCTTCCTTTTCAAGGAGGCCCGCAAACGCCTTGATAAAGGCTTCGTCGGCGCCCTCGACGGTGAGGCACACGCTCGTCTTCGACCGGGTGGCTTCGTCGACGGCGAGATGGCCGAGCCAGTCGCGTTCGGCCACGATCCTGTCCAGCGCCGCCGCATTGGCGTCGCTGCGGGCGATCAGGCCGCTGGCCCCGCCGATGGACTTGCCCCATTCGAGAGCGAAGATCGCGTCTTCCACCGCCAGCATGGAGGGGGTGTTGATCGTTTCGCCCTTGAACACGCCTTCGGCTAGCTTGCCCTTACTCATCAGGCGGAAGACCTTGGGCAGTGGCCATGCGGGGGTGTGGTTTTCCAGACGCTCGACCGCGCGGGGGCCAAGGATCAGCACGCCATGCGCGCCCTCGCCGCCCAGCACCTTCTGCCAGGAGAAGGTGGCGACGTCGATCTTCGTCCAGTCGATGTCATAGGCGAAGACCGCGCTGGTCGCATCGGCGAAGGTCAGCCCTTCGCGGTCGGCCGGAATCCAGTCCGCGTTCGGCACCCGCACGCCCGACGTCGTACCGTTCCAGGTGAAGAGCACATCGTTCGAAAAATCCACCTGCGCCAGGTCGGGCAAATGGCCGTAATCGGCGCGGATGATGGTGGGGTTGAGGTTGAGCTGCTTGGCGGCGTCCGTCACCCAGCCCTCGCCGAAGCTTTCCCAGGCCAGCGTCGTCACCGGGCGCGCGCCCAGCATGGTCCACATCGCCATTTCGAAAGCGCCGGTGTCGGAACCGGGCACGATGCCGATGCGGTGGGTTTCGGGCAGGTTCAGCAACTCGCGCATCAGGTCGATGCAGTAAGCGAGGCGGGTCTTGCCGATCTTCGAACGGTGCGAGCGACCCAGCGATTGCGCGCTCAGCTTGTCGGCGCTCCAGCCCGGAGGCTTGGCGCAAGGGCCGGAAGAGAAGAAGGGGCGAGCCGGCTTGGTGTTCGGCTTGGCGGCAGGCACAAGGGTGGCGTCTGCGGCAGTCAGTTCAGTCATGTATGCTTCTCCTTACAGAGAGCACGCGCGGCGTTGGGACCGCGTGGCCCGCTGGTCGCCCTAAACAGATCGCCGTGAGAGTCAAGGGCCGAACAAAAATGCGACGAATGGAGGGTCTTGTTAACCAACGTCTCAAAAGAACGTGATAAATGCTTGATTCATGGAAGAGCGGGCGAAGGGCAACCAACTTCGGCGCAGCGCGGGCCGGGCTGCGCTGTTGATGATGATATTGGCGCTGGCAGCGTGCGGCGGCGATCTGGTGCCGCGCGGCCGGGTAAATACGGCTTCCAAGCCTCCCAAAGCCACGCGACCTGTCGCTCCACCCACGATGGAAGTTCGGCAATGCATGGCGAAGCTGCAATCGCAGTCCGTCGCCTTCACCCCCCTGCCCGACCAGAATTTCGGCGGCGGATGCAGCGCGCTGGGCAGCGTCAAGCTGCTCGACATCGGCGTACCCGCGACCAATCTGGGGGCGATGACGTGCAATCTGGCGGCCAATTTCGCGGCCTGGGCGCGCTATGGCGTGCAGCCCGCCGCGCGCCTGATCCTGGGGGCGGAGATCGTGCGGATCGAAACCTTCGGCACCTATAACTGCCGCCCGATCGCGGGCAGCGGCAAGCTTTCCGAACATGCCCACAGCAATGCGATCGACGTGTCCGCCTTCGTCCTGTCGGACGGGCGGCGCATCTCCATCGAAAAGGACTGGAACGGCGACCGGCGCACGCGGCAGTTTCTGGAAGTCATCCACGCCAGCGCCTGCAAGCGGTTCAGGACGGTGCTCAGCCCCAATTATAATGTCGCCCATCGCGACCATTTCCATTTCGACATGGGGGGCAAGGGCGGCTTCTGCCGATGACGGCCCTTGGCAAGCCCGCCGCCGCTGCCTAGTTCGGCCTCATGACCAAAGAAGAAATCGCCGAACGCAAATTCCGTCCCGCCAGGCAGGAAGCCGATGACGCCCGCAAGGCGGTGGAAACACCCCAGACCACCAGCGCGGCCTATCGGCTGGCCTTTCAGGACACCGAATTCCTGTTGCGGGAGGATTTGCGGCCCATCCGGTTCCAGTTGGAACTGCTCAAGCCCCAATTGCTGATGGACGAAGCGCGAATCGAATCGACCTTCGTCTTCTATGGATCGGCGCGCATCCCCGAACCCGAAGAGGTGCAGGCGCGGATCGACGCCGCGACGACCCCGGAACAAAAGCGGATCGCGGAAAATCTGGGAAAGAAGGCGCGCTATTATGACGAAGCGCGCAAGCTGGCGCGGATCGCGGCCGCCTACCCGCCCAATCCCGACGAGTGCCGCCATTTCGTCGTCTGCTCGGGCGGCGGGCCTTCGATCATGGAGGCTGCCAACCGGGGCGCGGCGGACATCGGCGCGCAGACCATCGGCATGAACATCGTGTTGCCGCATGAACAGGCGCCCAACCGCTTCGTGACGCCGGAGCTTTCCTTCCAGTTCCATTATTTCGCGCTCCGCAAGATGCACTTCCTGCTGCGGGCGCGGGCGCTGGCGGTGTTTCCGGGCGGTTTCGGCACATTCGACGAGTTTTTCGAACTGCTGACGCTGATCCAGACCGGCAAGATGAAGCCCATCCCGATCCTGTTGTTCGGCAGGGATTTCTGGACCCGCGTCATTGATTTCGAAGCCCTGGCGGACGAAGGCGTGATCGCGCCGTCCGACCTCGACCTCATCACATGGGTCGAAACCGCCGAAGAAGCGTGGGCGGCGGTCGAAGCCTTTTACGAGGATATGGAAGCGCCCGCCTGCGACTGAACCGCGTGACGCGCCTTGCCCTTGCCAACGGGGGGGGATAGGGCGCGGTCATGCGCGCGGACCTTACCCATGTCGATTGCTGGATCTTCGATCTGGACAACACGCTCTATCCGGCGAAGACAGACCTGTTCGGCCTGATCGACGTGAAGATGGGCGAGTTCATCCAGGGGCTGCTCGGCTGCGACCCGGTCGAGGCGAAGGCCGTGCAGAAGCGCTATTTCATGGAACATGGCACCACGCTGTCCGGCCTGATGCGCCATCATGGGACCGACCCGCGCGCCTTTCTCGACTATGTGCACGACATTTCGATGGAGCGGCTGGAGGTGGACGAGGCGCTCAATGCCCGGATCGCGGCGCTGCCGGGGCGCCGGCTGATCTTCACCAATGGCGATGCGGACTATGCGGGACGGGTGCTCGACCGGCTGGGGCTGGCTGGCGCATTCGAGTTGATCCACGACATCCATGCCTGCCAATATGTGCCCAAGCCCGATCCGTCGGGCTATGCAGCGCTCTGTTCGGTCCATGGGGTCGATCCGGCGCGAGCCGCCTTTTTCGAGGATATGGCGCGCAACCTGCGGCCCGCCAAGGCGATCGGCATGACCACCATCTGGGTCAATAACGGATCGGAAGGCGGCCGCCACGATCATCATCCCGATTTCATTGATTTCGAAACCGACCATCTGACGCCATTTCTGGCCGACATCATTGGGGAAAAGCCATGAGCAACGATCTGATCGCCACCATCGACGCCGCCTGGGAGGACCGGGCCAATGTGAGCCTGTCGACGCAGGGACCAGTGCGGCAGGCCGTGGACAGGGCGCTTTCCATGCTGGACCGGGGCGAGGCGCGCGTGGCCGAACCGCAGGGGAATGGCTGGCAGGTCAATCAGTGGCTGAAAAAGGCGGTGCTGCTGTCCTTCCGCCTCAACGACAATGTGATGATCGACAATGGGCCGGGCGCGGGCCATTGGTGGGACAAGGTGCCGAGCAAATTCGCGGGCTGGGACGAGACCGCCTTCCGCGCCGCCGGCTTCCGGGCCGTCCCCGGCGCCTTTGCGCGGGCAGGTTCGCATATCGCGAAGAATGTCGTCCTGATGCCCAGTTTCGTCAATATCGGCGCGTTCGTGGATGAAGGCACGATGGTCGACACCTGGGTGACGGTGGGAAGCTGCGCGCAGATCGGCCGGAATGTCCACCTGTCGGGCGGCGTCGGCATCGGCGGCGTGCTAGAGCCGTTGCAGGCCGATCCGGTGATCATCGAGGACGACTGCTTCATCGGCGCGCGGTCCGAAGTGGTGGAGGGCGTGCGCATCGGCAAGGGGTCGGCGCTGTCCATGGGCGTCTTCATCGGCCAGTCGACCAAGATCGTCGACCGCGAGACCGGCGAGATTTTCATGGGACAAGTGCCGCCCTATTCGGTGGTCGTGCCCGGATCGCTGCCCGGCAAGCCGCTGCCCGACGGGACGCCCGGCCCCAGCCTCTATTGCGCGGTGATCGTGAAGCGCGTGGACGCGCAGACCCGCTCCAAGACCGCGATCAACGACCTGCTGCGCGATTGATGCCATTGCGCGAGGCCGCCCCCGTTTGACGCGGGGCGGTCTTTTCCTTGGGAAGCCTGCCTGGCGATGTGAACTTGACGATAGCGCCGCCCTGCCAGGCGGGGTTGCCTTTCACTCCGCGGGCAGGACGAGCCGTGCCTTCAGGCCCCCCAAGGGACTGTCCGTCAGGATCAGGCTTCCGCCCATGGCGGCCATGACGCGGTCGGCGGCGGCCCCGGTCACAAGATAACCGCATTCGGCCAGGATGCGGGCCAGCAATGTGCGGACGCGCGCATCAAGGATGCCGAAATCGCGGGCCGCTATCGGGTGAGCCTGAGCGCCTCCTTTTAGCGGATCGGCGTGGAACGCCTCAACGCTTCTTCCGTCCCGCATCGGTCTAAATACTATACATATGTATAATATAAACCCCGATGGTCGCCCACCTATGGAACTGGCCCGCTCCGGCCCCGGCTAGGCTGTGCACGATTCGCCATCTTCCAGCGATTTTGCGAAGATGTTGATAAAGGTCAGCCTTATCGCCTCCAACTCGTCCGGGTGAAGCGCGGGATTCTGCTGCCCTACCAGACTGCTCAGGATGGCGCGGCCGAAGATCGCCCAGATGCGGCTGACCTCCGCCGCATCCCGACGCGGCGCGGCGGCGATCAGCGCCTCTTCATAACGCCGGATGACGGGGCGGTAAAATTCGACGGAGCCGCGATTCAGCTCTTCCTTGCCGGTCCGCAACATCGTTTCCGCCGCCAGACGGATATAAGAGCGCCACCCCGGATCGGGAGAGCGCACCAGCGCGATGTGCGTGTCGAGATAGGCCGCAAGAATTGCCCTGGCGTCCCCCTTTCCGATCAGCACATGATCGAGCGCCGCATGAAGAGCGCCAGAGAAAGCAGGCGCGCGGCGCAGCATGGTTTCGCGGAACAGATCGGCCTTCGTCCTGAAATGATAGGTGACGAGACCAACCTCCACCTTCGCGCGGCTGGTGATGTCCCGTACCGACGTCCCATCGAACCCGTTTTCGGCAAACAGAATTTCGGCCGCATCCAGCATCCGGGCCTTCCCGGCCGGGGGAGCCGCCTTCGTCCGCGTTGCCATGCGATTCCTTTCTTCCGTTCCTTGTTCATACCCCGATACCCTCATTGACGAGGCAAGCAATAACCTATACGAATGTACAGGATGAGTCACGACTTCATGTCGATGATGATGGAGAGGAACCCATGGCCTGCTGCGCGCTCGCAGTATTCATACTGGGCCAGCTTTACATGGCCATGGAAACGGTTGCCCGCGCGTTGGGCTTCGCGCCATCGGCGGCGACGGGCAACACCGCGACCGACTGGCACCGGGGCGCCGAGTCCGAAGCCGCCACGGTCGCCAAAGCCCGTTTTCCTTTTCCTTCATTCGGCAAGCGCCTGACGGCAGCCGCCCTGCTTTCCGCCGTCGCCCTGGTCACCGCCATGATCTACCGGCCCCACCTCGCTCATTTCGACCTCGCCGCCTATCTCGCCGACCCGGCGCGGATTTGCGGCTCGCTTCTCTCCGTCAGGAACTGATCCCATGGCCACTGTCCTCAACGCCGATCCATCCATTGCGCCCGGCCCCTGGCGGCCGGGGCCGGTCACGCTGAGCCGGCAACGAAGGACATTCGCATTCTATGGCGGCATAATTCTGCTGGGATTGCTGCCGCTTCTGCTCGATGCGTCCCCCGCCTGGCAAGCGTTCGGCATGGGCCTCTGGTTGCCGGGCGCGGGCTTTCTGGCGACCGGCGGTCCGTGGATTATCCTCCTGCCGCTGACGCTGCTGCTCTTTGCGGTGGCGGTCTTCGCCTGGTTCGGGGCGGGAGCGATCGTCGCGCCGGTCATCGTCTGGCTGGGCAGCGCGGCATTGGCGGGGCTGTTCACCGGCCATGCGATCTGGCAGCCTTCGCCCTATCTGGCCGCCGCCCTGACGGCGCTGACGCTAGGCTGGCTCCAGTTGCGGGCGCACAGGAAAAAAGCGGCCGACATCGCCATGGGCAAGCAACGCGCGGCGATCATGCCGATGGCGGTCGAGCAGGCGCGGGCGCGCGTCGCGGCCAACCCCCGGCCCGAAGTCCGTGAACTGGACGACGATCAGCTTGGCATGATGCGATACCTGCTCGACCGGGGGTTGCAGCCCATCGACGGGTTCCAGGGCTTCGACAAGCGCGACCAGTTCCAGACCGCGTCCTGGCGCTATCAGGTCAACTGGCTCGGTTCCGATCTGGCGACGGCCCAGACCTTCTACACGCCCAGCTTCCACGGCTATCTCTCGCTGGCGCAGCGCAACCTCGTCGAGAAATTCCTCGATAGGCGGGTGTGGGATTATTGGGTGCTCGAATCGAGCTGGGGCCATCTCAACTTCACCGACTGGAACCCGGCGGCGAAGGACAATATCATGCTCACCGGCTATTATGGCGGGCAGGTGCTGCTCTATATGAGCGCGACAGGCGACATGCGCTATGCCAAGCCGGCTAGCCTCACCTTCAGGCTCAATGGGCGCAAGGCCTGGGCGCATGACATCCATTCGATCTGCCGGTCGATCTACGACAATTTCAAACGCTCGGCCTATTGTCTGTACCCGTGCGAGCCGAACTGGATCTATCCGGGCTGCAATTTCTACGGAATGCGGACGCTGGTCGCCTATGACCGGCTGTTCGGCACACGCTATGTCGAGGAGGTCGCCGAACCCTGGCTCGACGCGCTCGCCCGCGAGTTCACCTCGCCAGCGGGCACGATCACGCCGCTGCGCTCGAGCCTGACCGGCTTCGCCTTTCCCTTCCCCGGTTCCGATCTCGGCCTGGCCACCATCGCCAATATCTTTGCGCCCGATCTTGCCATGCGTATGTGGGCGCCGATCAGCCTGGGCATGCGGCGCATGTTTCACGAGCAGGACGGCAGGACGATCATCGCCATGCCCGACAAGAGCATCGACTTCGGCAATTACCGCAAGGGCGCCCGCACCTTCGGCATGGGCGCGTTGATGATGGCGGCGAATGAGTTCGGCGATATCGAACTGGCCGAAGCGGCGCGCAACACGCTCGACGCGCTGTCGGAACGGACAGAGCGCAACGGTGTGCTCTATTATCGCAAGGGTTCCAACATGGCGAATTGCTCGATCGCGCAAGGACTGCTGGTGCGGACCGGCGATTTCCGCGACCTCTATGCCAAAGGCCCCGATCCCCGCGCCCTCACAGGACCGATCCTGGGCGAAGCGGCCTACCCCGACGTGCTGGTGGCGCGCGCCGTCAGCGACGGCGAGGATCTCGACCTGATCGTCGCGCCCGGCGCGGCCGGCGGATCGACGCAGCGCCTCGGCTTCGAACGGTTGAAGCCGGGCAGGCGCTATCACCTGTCGGGAAGCGTCGACACGGAATTGACGGCCGATCCGCAGGGCAAGGCCATGCTGGATGTCGCGCTTGCCGGCCGCACCCGCCTGCATCTTTCGCCCATGGCGTAGCCGGCAACGCGCGCCGCGCGACAGCGCAGGGCTTTGAGGAATGAAGATCAACGCGACCGTCGTTCGCCAGCAGGACGGTTCGAGGAGGCATGAGATGGCTGTAAGCGACGTCAAACTGAAGCATCCCGACAGACTTTTCATCGGCGGCCAGTGGGTCGCGCCCTCGACGGACCGGCGGTTCGGCATCATCCATCCGGGTACAGGCGAATTGGCGCTCAGCATGCCGGAAGCGCGCGAAGAGGATATGGAACGCGCCGTCGCGGCCGCCCGCCGCGCCTTCGACCAAGGACCGTGGCCGCGCATGAGCCAGGGCGAGCGCAACGCCGTGCTGCTGCGGTGGGCCGACGCCATCGAGGCGCGCGCCGACGATCTCGCCAATGCCTATTCGACCGAGATCGGCATTCCGATCAGCACCACGCGCTACACGGCCGCGGCCCTGCCGGGCATCCTGCGCGGCGCGGTCGAAACCGCCCGCGCCTATCGCTTCGTCGATGAACGGCCCGCGACAGGCGGCAAGGCGCTGGTCACGCGCGAGCCTGTCGGCGTCGTCGCGGCGATCGTGCCGTGGAACTTCCCCGCAAGCCTTGGCCTCGTGAAGATCGCCCCGGCGCTGGCGGTCGGCTGCACCGTCGTGGTGAAGCCTTCGCCCGAAGCGCCTCTGGACCTGATCCTGATGGCGGAATGTCTGGAGGATGCGGGTCTGCCCGAAGGCGTGCTCTCGATCGTGCAGGCGGACCGCGATGTCGGCGACCGGCTGGTGCGCGACCCGCGCATCGACAAGGTGAGCTTCACCGGATCGACCGCCGCCGGCCGCCATATCGGCGCCGTCTGCATGGAACGAGTGGCGCGCGTCAGTCTGGAACTGGGCGGGAAATCGGCGGCGATCGTGCTGGACGATATGGACATGGCGCAGGTCGTTCCGGGCCTCACGCGCATGTCTACGCTGCTTGGCGGTCAGGCCTGCATGGCGCTGACCCGCGTGCTCGTGTCCGAGAAACGCGCCGAAGAACTGGAGGCGGGCCTCGCCGCCGCCTATGCCGCGATCAAGGTCGGCGACCCTTTCGACCCCGCGACGCAGATGGGACCGCTGGCGACGGAGCGACAGCGCGACCGGGTCGAAGCTTATATCGCGACGGGCAAGGCGCAGGGCGCGCGGCTGGCGACCGGCGGCGGACGCCCCGCATATGGCCAGGGCGGTTTTTTCGTGGAGCCGACGGTCTTCACGCATGTCACCTCCGACATGACGATCGCGCGCGAGGAGATTTTCGGTCCGGTCATCAGCGTGCTGCGCTATCGTGACGAGGAAGAGGCGGTCGCCATGGCCAATGATTCCGCTTATGGCCTCAACGGCGCGATCTTCACCGCCGATCAGGACAAGTTCCACGCGCTCGCGCGCCGTATCCGCTCCGGCACCGTCGCGCAGAATGCGATCGGGCCGCAGGCAGGCCTCCCCTTCGGCGGTTACAAGCAATCGGGCATCGGCCGCGAGGGCAGTCCGGAAGCCTTCGACCTCTACACGGAGGTCAAAACCCTCTATCTGGCGGCCTGAGCATGACGACGATCCCAGCCTGCGCCGCCAGACCTTATCATGTCGCTGTGCCGGACGGGAAACTGCGCTGGATCGCGCAGCGCGTTCGCGATTATCCGTGGGACCGGATGCCGGATGCGGGTGGCTGGACCTGCGGAACATCCGTGACCTTCCTGCGGGAACTGGCAGATTATTGGGTCGACGGCTTCGATTGGCGCGCGGTGGAGCGCGGCCTCAACCGCTATCCGCAGTTCAAGGCGGAAATCGACGGGATCGACGTCCATTTCTATCATGTCCGCAGCGCCATGCCTGATGCCAGGCCGTTGCTGCTCCTGCATGGCTGGCCGGGATCGGTGGTCGAATTTCTCCATCTTGTCGACGCCCTCACCGATCCGGTGGCGCATGGCGGGCGCGAGAGGGACGCCTTCCACCTCGTGATCCCCTCGCTGCCGGGCTTCGCCTTCTCCGGCAAGCCTCCTGGGCCGGTCGCTCCTGGGCAAATGGCCCACATGTTTTCGGCGTTGATGACCAAAACGCTCGGATATGAGCAGTTTATCGTTCAGGGCGGTGACTGGGGGGCGATCATTGCGACACTCATGGGACATCTTGACGACGGTCATGTGGACGGCATCCACCTCAACATGGTCGTCCCTGACTTCGTTCGCGAACCCCAGGGGATTGAGGAAGAAAATTGGACCCGCCAGCGCGCCGCGACGCAACGGCAGGAATCCGCCTATGGCCTGATACAGGGGACGAAGCCGCAAACGCTGGGTTTCGCCATGACCGACAGCCCCGTGGGCGTCGCGGCCTGGATCGTCGAGAAATTCGCCGGCTGGTCCGATCTTCCCCGCGCCCCGGACGGGCAGCCGGATATTCAGGCGGTCTACAGTTTCGATCAATTGCTGACGAACATCATGCTCTATCTGGTCGAAGACAGTTTCGTCACCGCGGCCTGGATCTATCGCGGGTTCAACGACGCATTTCCCGCATCGCCCTTCGCAACCGGCGCCCGCTGTCCCGCGCCG
Source organism: Sphingobium faniae (assembly GCA_900100475.1). GTDB lineage: Bacteria > Pseudomonadota > Alphaproteobacteria > Sphingomonadales > Sphingomonadaceae > Sphingobium > Sphingobium faniae. The sequence goes on from FMTU01000008.1 coordinate 218,903, forward strand.
ACGGCAATTGCGGCCTTCCACGATCCGCTGATGCCGCCGCCGCCGCGCAGCATGGCCGATCGCAATTACAATGTCGTCCAATGGAACGACATGCCCCATGGCGGCCATTTCGCCGCGCTCGAAAGACCGCGCGACCTGCTCGACGATTTGCGCCGCTTTGCGGCATTGCTGGCGAAACGATCATCCCCGGAAGATGGCTCATAAACCGGCGGAGGGCGAGGGATCGGCGAAGCTCGACCGGCTTTCATTTTCCGGTCAACATCGCCGGCATGATCAGCCAGCCGTTGATGAGACCCATGGTCGGGAATCGCCGGGCCTTGCGATTGTCGATGGAATAGTCCGAAACCCGGCTCAGGAACACGCGGACCATGGTGCAGATCTCGGCATGGCCCAGGGTCGCGCCGATGCAGCGATGCGGCCCCGCGCCAAAGGCGAGATGCTGGCGCGCGTTGAGCCGGTCGAGGTCGACCCGATCGGGATTTTCGAACCGCTCCTCATCATAGCTGCCGCTCGCGAACATCAGCAGAATGCGCTCGCCAGGCATGAGCTTCTGCCCGCGCAGTTCCGTTTCCTGCATGACGGTGCGCGCCAGACCGCCCGTCACCGGCGTGAAATAACGCAGCCACTCATGCACCGCCTGGTCGAGAAATTTCCTGTCCTCGACCAGCCGGTCCCACAGATGGGGCTTGTCGCACAGCCAGTGCAATGCGCTGGCGGCGGTGGCGGCCGTGGTGTCGAAGCCGCCGAAAACCAGCGGCATGACCATCGACCGGGCAATGTCGGGGTCGATCGGCGCGCCGTCGATCCGGGCATTGGCGATGGCGCTGAGGATATCGCCACGCGGGGCGCCCCGCCGCTCCCCCATCAATTGCTCGACGCGGCGGCCGATGCGCAGCCTTGCCTCCAGCGGATAATCGGGATGATCGGTGGGGAGGAAGCCCGCCAGCGCCGCCGCCATATAATCGCGCCATTCTTCGGGCGGGATGCCGACCATGCGAAGCACGGTCTGGGCCGCGACCGGAATCGTGTAATCCTCCACCAGATCACCGCCGCCCTGCCCTGTCATGCGGTCCATGCATTCATGGGCGAGTATCTCCGCCTCATCTATCCAATGGCGCAACCTGTCGATCGGGAAATGCGGCTGTTCGATCTTTCGCAGCGCGCCATGCTTGGGCGGATCGCTTTCATTGAGGTGGAATTTGATCGGGCTGGGCGGAATGCGGACGCCCTGCGGCGTGCCCGGTCCGCCGGTCATGTCATGGTCGCAGGAGAAGATGGCGGGAGTCCGCTCGATCTCGACAATATCGTCATATTTGGTGGCGACCCAGAAGCCGCCATGCGCTTCTGTCCAGGCCAGCGGCGTTTCCGCGCGCATCCGCGCCAGGACGCCGCGCCAGTCCCGCGCGAATTCCTCCCCATGCTGATCGAAGGCGACCGTGGGCCGGGTCATTGCATCTCTCTCCCTTCCTGTTAATGGATAAACATTAACATCGCTTCGCGATAATGGGAAGATAGGGGAGAAGAGGGATGAAAGCAGCGGATATGCAGGACGCCGCCGCCATTGTCACGGGCGGCGCATCAGGCCTTGGCAATGCGAGCGCGCGCGCGCTGGCGGCGGCGGGATTCAAGGTCGCGATCTTTGACGTGAACGGCGAGGCCGGAGCCGCCAAGGCGGCGGAAATCGGCGGCACCTTCCATCAGGTCGATATCACCAGCGAGGAATCCGTGTTGGCAGGGTTCGAGGCGGCGCGAGCGGTAAACGGCCAGGAACGCATATTGGTCCATTGCGCACAGGTTTCAAAGAACGCCAAGTCGATCCGCTTCGACAAGGCGACGGGTGGCTACAAGCGTTTTCCCACAGAAGATTTCGCGGTCGCGACTTACGGCATTCTGGTCGCCAGCTATCGCATCGCCTCCATCGCCGCGCTGGGCATGGCGAGCGCTGAACCGCTGGAGGACGGCGAGCGCGGCTGCATCGTCCTCACGAGTTCAGCCGCCGCGCAGGACGGACAGGTCGGCCAGATCGCCTATGGCTCCGCCAAGTCAGGCGTCAATGGCCTGGTCCTGCCGATGGCGCGCGACCTGATGGACATCGGCATCCGCGTCAACGCGATCATGCCCGGCATCTTCTCCACGCCGCCGATGCTGGGCGTCAGGGACAAGGTGCCGGAGATTTTCGCCAATCTCGAAAAGTCGGTGCCTTTCCCCAAGCGCCTCGGCAAGCCGGACGAATTCGCCTCGCTGGTGATGGAACTGGTTCGCAACGGCTATTTCAATGGGCAGGTGATCCGGCTTGACGGCGCGATCCGGATGCCGCCGCGCTAGAGTCGTTCCGGTTCTGATTGAACCGAAACGCCTCTAAATTATCCTTTGATTACTGTGATTTCCGAGTCGCCAGATGATTCCATCCGGCTCGAAATCGTTCTAGGGCCGCACCCGCTCGATGATGATGGCCGGGGCCATGCCTCCGGCCGCGCACATGGTGATGAGCGCATAGCGGCCGCCGCTGCGTTCCAGTTCGTCCAGCGCGGTGCCGATCAGGATCGCGCCGGTTGCGCCGATGGGATGGCCAAGCGCAATCGCCCCGCCATTGATGTTCACCCTGTCGCGGTCCAGCCGCAGGTCGCGGATGAACTTTTCCGCCACGACAGCGAAGGCTTCGTTCACTTCCCAGACGTCGATGTCGGACGTGGCCAGCCCCGCGCGGTCCAGCGCCTTGCGCGCCGCCGGCACCGGCGCGTTCAGGCTGAGCGTCGGCGAATCCCCCATGTTGACCGATGCGACGATGCGCGCCCGCGGCGTCCAGCCCCGGCGCGCCGCATGACCCGCCGATGCCAGCAACAGCGCGGCGGAACCATCGACAATGCCCGAACTGCTGCCAGCGTGATGGATGGGCTGCCAGTGCAGGCCGGGACAGACGCGCCGGATCATGTCGCCATAGGTCGTGCCGTCCTCCAGCATCGCCATCGCCGCGATCTTGCCGAAAGACGGCTCCAGCGCGGCAAGACCTTCGGCGGTCGTGCCGGGCCGGGGATATTCGTCCCGGCCAAGGACTATGCCGCCGTCGCGGTTGCGGACCGGCACGATGCTGCGGCCGAACCGGCCCCCGGCGATGGCGCGCGCGGCCCGCTGCTGGCTTTCGAGGGCGAAAGCGTCCGTGTCGGCGCGGGTGATGCCCTCCATCGCCGCGATGGCGTCGGCGGCCACGCCATTTTGCGAGAAGGGATGGAGAGCCAACAGATCGGGATTGCCGCCATGCGTGCCATAGGGTCGTCCTTCATTCGCCTGTGCTTCCATGGCGAAGATAGCGGGATGGAGCGACATCATTTCCGTGCCGCCCGCGATGATGCAGTCTTCCAGCCCCGCCATGATCTGCCCGGCGGCGATGCCGGTGGCGGTGATCCCGCCGCCGCAGAAACGGTCGATCGTCATGCCGCTGACCGACATGTCGAAGCCCGCCAGCAACGCGCTCATCCGGCCAAGATTGCTGCCCTGCAACCCCCGCTGGATGCTGGTCGACCAGATGATGTCGTCAACCTCCGGCGTATCCATGCCGTTGCGGTCGCGCAGTGCGCCGAGTACCGTCGCGCCCAGATGTTGCGGATGGCAATGGGACAGGGCGCCCTTCCCCGGCTTGCCGATGCCGCGCGGGGTGCGGACGGCGTCGATGATATAGGCTTCAGGCATTTTCGGTTTCCGATCGGCTCAAGAAATTCAGGCGAAGCCGATGACGCCGCGCGCGACCTCACCGCCAGCGAGAGGGTCTGCGACATCGGTTCATTGAGGTGCTCGCGCATCATCCCCATGGGATGTAGATATTCTTGGTGCGGAGAAATTCCTCGATCCCGGCCCGGCCGCCTTCCCGGCCGGAGCCGCTCTGCTTATAGCCGCCAAAGGGCGCCTGCACCGGCATGGGCGGAAAGGCGTTGACGCCGATATAGCCTGCCTCCAATGCCCCGGCGACGCGATGCGCGCGGCCAAGATCGGTGGTGTGGACATAGCCGGCCAGCCCATAGCTGCTGTCATTCGCCTTGGCGACGGCATCGGCCTCATCGCTGAAGCGGATGATCGACAGCACCGGGCCGAAGACTTCCTCCCGCGCGATGCCCGCATCATTGGCGACATCGCCAAACACGGTCGGCGCGACATAATAGCCATTGGCCAGATCGCCGCCCAGCAGTTCCCCGTCCAGCCGCTCGCCGCCCGCCAGCAGCTTTCCCTCGCCCGCCTGCCGCGCATCGGCAATGCGGGCCAGGATGCGGTCGACCGCGCCCTGGCTGATGACCGGGCCGGTCACCGTGCCCGCTTCGAATGGACTGCCGACCCTGGCCGCGCGCACGATGTCGACGACCTTCCCGACGAAACGATCGTAGATGGCGTCCTCGACCAGCAGGCGCGTGGGGAACAGGCAGCCCTGCCCGGCATGAACGACGCAACCCATCATCGCCGCCATGCCCGCCGCCCTGTCGAGATCGGCATCGGCAAAGACCAGATTGGCCGACTTGCCGCCCAGTTCGGTGACGACCGGCGTCGCGTTCTCCGCCGCGCCGCGCAGCACATGACGTGCCGTTGAAAGCCCGCCGGTGAAGCTGATCTTGCCGATTCGCGGATCGCCGATCAACGCCTGAGCCGTCGCCGCGCCGCCCGTCACCACATTGAACAGGCCCGGCGGCAGGCCCGCTTCCTCGAAGATGTCGGCCAGCACCATGGTCGCGAACGGCCCCAGTTCCGGCGGCTTGACGATGACAGCATTGCCTGCGGCAAGCGCCGGACCCAGCTTCATCAGCGCGCTCGTGATCGGCCCGTTCCAACTGGTGATGCCCAGCACCACGCCATAGGGTTCATGCGTCGTATAATCCAGAACGCCCGCGCCCAGTGGGATGGTCGCGCCTTCGATCTTGTCGATCCAGCCGGCATAATAGGTGAGATGTTCGGTCCCCGCGGCCATGGCCGCGGGATTGAACAGCGCCCCTGTTTCATGGGAGGCGATGGTGGCCAGTTCCTCGGCGCGCGCCGTGATCATGCGCGCCGCGCTCAGCAACAGATCGCGCCGCTGCCGGTTCGGCATGGCTATCCACGCTCTTTGCGCGATCCGGGCGGACTGGATCGCGGCGTCAGCCTCCACCGCGCCGCCGACCGGGAACGCGCCCAGGACCCCGCCGTTGACAGGGCTGATGTGGGTCAGTTCTCCTTCGCTGCCGCTGCCGATCCGCTCACCGCCGATCCGCATCGCCGCGCTGGCGAATATCGGATGGTCCGCCCGGGGCGTTATGACCATAGCTCTCTCTCCCCATCCCCCTCTTGGGGGAAATGAATTAATGCATATCCATTATCCTGCGCGGGCCTGTTTGGCCAGAGCCATTCGCACCGCGATGCCAACGCCATGCAAATGCCGTTTGCAAAGCCCCTGATATTCGCTATTAATGTATGAACATTAAAAATACCGACAAAAGGAGAGGGCGAAAAATGTCCCGCTATTTCAGCGATCCTCGTGCGGCATTGCGGCATCCCGACATGCTCTACATCGACGGACGATGGGTCGATCCCGAATCGGGTGGCGGCCTGTCGCTGATCTCTCCGTCGGATGAAGCAGTGCATAGCTGCGTCGCCGAGGCATCCGTCGCCGAAGTCGATGCTGCGGTCCGCGCCGCGCGCCGCGCCTTCGATGAGGGCCCCTGGCCGCTCATGTCCCCGGCAGAACGCGCCAGCCGGTTGCGGGCGTTCGCGGCGGCGCTCCGTCAGCGCGCCGATTCCTTTGCCGCCCTCTGGTCGCTGCAAACAGGAATTCCCCATGGCATGGCGCGCCACGCCCTTCAGAATCCCGGCATGATATATGATTATTATGCCGATCTGATCTGCGAGACGGTGCTGTTCGAAAGCCGCCAGCGCGACAATGGCGGCTATGCCATCATCGCCCGGGAGCCGGTGGGCGTGGTGGCGGCCGTCACGCCATGGAACCACCCCTCGCACCTGATGGCGCTCAAGGCCGCGCCCGCGCTTGCCATGGGGTGCACCGTCATCGCCAAGCCGCCACCCGAAGCGCCGATGGACGTATTCCTTCTGGCCGAAGCCGCCGAGGAAGCCGGCCTGCCGCCGGGCGTATTCAACATCGCGCCCGCGGATCGCGCGGGCAGCGACCATCTGGTCCGCCATCCCGGCGTCGACAAGGTGAGCTTCACCGGCAGCGCCGCCACCGGCGCGCATATTTCCTCCGTCTGCGGCGCGCGCATGGCGCGGTCGAGCATGGAACTGGGCGGCAAATCCGCCGCCATCGTGCTGGACGATATCGACCTGGCGCGGATCGCCCCGCTGCTGGTCGAAACAGGCGGCAAGCGCATGGCGGGGCAGGGATGCGCGTTTCTCACCCGCGTGCTTGTGTCCCGCAAGCGTCATGACGCACTGGCCGCAGCGCTTGCAGCGGCGATGGCGACGGTCAAGGTCGGCCATGCCTTCCACCCCGAAACGGAGATGGGACCGATCGCCATGAAGCGGCAACTCGACAAGGTGCTGTCCTATATCGAGCGCGGCAAGGCTGAAGGCGCCACGCTCGCCACCGGCGGCGGACGGCCCGAAACATTGCTGGGCGTGGAGGGCGGCAAGGGCTTCTATGTCGCGCCGACCCTGTTTGCGAACGTCACCAACGACATGGCGATCGCGCGCGAGGAGATTTTCGGCCCGGTCCTCTCCCTCATCGCCTATGATGACGAGGAGCAGGCCATACGCATCGCCAATGACAATCCCTATGGCCTCAACGGCGCGGTCTTTACCGACGACAGGGAGAAAGCCTTCGCCATTGCCCGGCGCATCCGGGCAGGCAATTTCACCCAGAACGGCCTCGAACATGACAGCAAGTTCCCGTTTGGCGGATACAAGATGTCCGGCACCGGGCGCGAGGGCGGCTCCTATGGCCTTGATCTCTATAGCGAGATCAAGACGATCTACATGGCGCAGCCGCCTGCCGGGTTGGCCTGACCGATGGAGGAGACGTTCGATTTCATCATCGTCGGCGCGGGGTCAGCGGGCTGCGTACTCGCCCATCGACTGAGCGCCGATCCGGGAACGGCCGTATTGTTGCTGGAGGCCGGCGCCGCCCGGAATGATTTCCTCGTCCAGATGCCAAGCGGATATGGGAAGATCATCGGCGACCCCCGCTATGACTGGTGTTATATGAGCGAACCGGAACCCACGCTCGCCGGGCGGCGGATCTTTACCCCGCGCGGGAAGCTGCTGGGTGGCTCCAGTTCCATCAACGGCCTGGCCTATGTGCGCGGCCATGGCGAGGATTTCGACCATTGGCGGCAATTGGGCAATCCCGGCTGGGGCTGGGACGATGTCCGGAAAATCTATGCGCGGATCGAAAATTATCACGGCCATGGCGCGGATCGCGGCCGCGACGGGCCGATGCACGTCACCGAAATGACGCCGCATCCCCTCGCCCGCAGGCTGATGGAGGCAGCCGGGCAGGCGGGGCTGCCGATGGGACGGGACTATAATGACGGCGCGCCGCTCGGCCTGGGTCCGGTGCAGTCGAACCAGTGGAAGGGCCGCCGCTTCAGTTCCTATGAAGCCTATCTGAAGCCCGCGCTGGGCCGCCCCAATCTGAAAGTCGTGACCGGCGCCCTGGTGGAAGCCGTGCGCTTCGAGGGCAGGACGGCGATGGGCCTGACCTATCGGGTGCATGACGAGAACCGAACGGCGATCTGCCGGGGCGATATCCTGCTGTCGGCGGGCGGCATCAACAGCGCCAGACTGCTGGAGTTGTCCGGCATCGGCAGCGCCGAACGACTCCGCGGCATCGGCATTCCCGTGATCAACGACCTGCCGGGCGTAGGCGAAAACCTGATGGATCACCTTAACGTCGGCATCAAGATGAAGCTGAAAGGACTGGCCAGCATCAACGAGCAACTGCGCGGCTGGCGCACGATGCTCCACGGCGCCCGCTACATGCTGACGCATTCGGGCCTGCTCGCCATTTCACCAGCGCAGGTGACGGGCTATGCTCAGGTCATGGAAAACGCCGCTTCGGCCGATATCCAGTTCTGGGGCGTGCCCGGCTCGGTCGGCGTGGTGAAGGGATCGGACGGCGAAAACCGGATGGCCATGGACCCGTGGCCGGGGGTGACGCTCAGCTTCGATCAGAACCGCCCGGAAAGCCGGGGCAGCACCCATATCCGCTCTGCCGATCCGGCCGACAGTCCGATCATTCGCTTCCACTATCTGGACAGCGAACTCGACCGGGAAGTGGTGCGACGGGGCCTGAGGCTCGTTCGCCGCATCCTCTCGCAGCCTGCGTTCGATGGCTATCGCGACGGACCCCCCGGCCCTGATTCCGCCTTTGAAAGCGACGACGCGCTGATCGCCTTTGCCATGCAGGAGGGTCGTTCCTCCTATCATGTCGTCGGCACCTGCAAGATGGGCGTCGACAATCAAGCTGTGGTAGACCCCCGGTTGAACGTGCGCGGCATGGCGGGCCTGCGCGTCGTCGACAGTTCGGTCATGCCGACCATCGTATCAGCGAACACCCATGCCGCGACCGTGATGATCGCCGAGCGCGCGGCCGACATGATTCTGGAAGATCGCAGGCAGGCGCTCGCCGCCTGACCGCCTAGAGGAGAACCATTATGGGCATCGCCGCCATGACTGCAGACGTCACCATTCCCGCCCATGTCCCGCCGGAACTGGTCCTCCCCTTCTCGCCATGGAGCGACATGGGCGACCGCCCGCATGAAGCGCTGGAAAAGGCGCGCGCCCATGGCGGCATCGTCTATTCGCCCCAGCACCATATCATCGGCTTCGCGCCCAACGGCGCCTGGATGGTGACGCGCGCTCAGGAAGCCCGCCAGATCCTGATGGACACCATATCCTTCAGCAGCGCAAATACCACCGGCATCGCCCAGGCGCTGGGCGAAGCCTTCCAATTGGCCCCGATCGAGGTGGACCCGCCCCTGCATGGGCAATCCCGCCGCTTCCTCAACCCCCTGTTCCTGCCACGCGCCATGCGGGAGATGGAAGGCAAGATCCGCGAACGCACCCATGCCCTTGTCGACGCGCTGGCGCCTGCGGGCCAATGCGATTTCATGCATGATTTCGCCAAGATCCTGCCCAGCGAGATGTTCCTCGACCTGATGGGCCTGCCGCATGCGCGGTTGCAGGAATTCATGCATTGGGAAGAACAGATCATGGATAGCAGCACCTTCGAAGGCCGCGTGGCAGGCCTTCGCGCGGTTGCGGACTATCTGCGCGGCGAAATCCGCGACCGGCGCGCCCATCCGCGCGACGATGCGATGACGAAGGTGGCGACCGCCGTCTATGGCGATGCGCCCGCCTCCGAAAGCGAAGCGCTGGGCATGGCGATGCTGCTCTATATTGCCGGGCTGGACACGGTCGTGAACTCGCTGGGCTGGCATTTCCGTCACCTCGCGGAAAATCCGGAGGACCAGCAATATCTGCGCGAAAATCCCGACGCGATTCCCGGAGCGATCGAGGAAATGTTCCGCGGCTATTCGATCGTTTCGCTGACCCGCATCGTTGCGCGGGACACAGAACTGGGCGGCGTGCGATTCAAAGCCGGCGACATCGTTTCCATCCCCACGCCCCTGCTTTCCCGCGACGAGCGCGAATTTCCGGGCGGGGGAACCATCAACTTCAAGGCCGGAAACCAGCGGCACATGGCTTTTGGATTCGGCCCCCATACCTGCATCGGCATGCATCTGGCCAAGCTGGTGATCGTTTCGGCCATCCATGCCTGGCTGCAAAAGATCCCGCCTTTCAGGATCGAACCGGGCGCGACGATCGAATGCGCGGGCGGCGCGGTCATGACGATCAAGGGCCTTCCCCTCACCTGGCGCCGGCCATAAAAGGCGGCCCGTCATATTGAATTGCCGCCCATTAACCGGCAAAGGCGCGGAATGAAGGTCGTTAGCGGAGATGCCGGATAGTGAAAGGAAAGAGCGCACTGCCCGATAGCGGCCCGCCCGCCCGCACCGGAGACGTCAAGCTGGACCTGATCCTGGCGGCCGAAAAATGTTTCGCGTTGCTTGGCTTTGCATCCACATCCCTGAAGATCATCCAGGACGAAGCGGGCCAGCGCAACGCCTCTGCGATCCATTATCATTTCGGATCGCGCGAGGGCCTGATCCGCGCGGTGCTGGACTATCGCATGCCCTCGCTCGACGCGCGGCGCGTGGCCATGATGGAAAGCGCCCGCAAGCTGGGCGACCCGGCGCTGCGCGAAATTGTCGGCATCTGGATCAGCCCCCTGGCCGAAGAACTGCGGCCGCGTCCGACGGGCAATTATTATCTGCGCTTCCTGGAGCAGATTCGCCATTCCAAGGTGGATTATCTGAGCGAGCAGGTTATCCGGCTCCAGTCGGGCTATGCCTCGATCTTCGACATGATCTACAAATGCATGCCGCCTCTGCCCACCAGGCTGCTGCAATCCCGCCTGGCGATTGGCGCGGAACTGCTGATTTACGGCCTGTCGCGACTGGAGGCCGAACTGCCCGCGACCAGCTATCAGGCGGAGCAATTCCCCAGCGTGGCGATCGCCAATCTCGCGGACTTCATCACCGGGGGCCTGACCGCGCCTGCGGTCGGCAAAGCGCTGGACAGCGCCGTCGGCCACCAGCCCAATTTCCATTTCACCTTCTATCCCAATCCCTGACGGTCGCCGCTGGATCATTTTCTGAGGCAGCAGATGGGATCATCTGCTGATTGAGGAAATGCGCCCAGCCGGCGCCTTCCTGCCGCCTGTTCGCAATGGCCGGATATATCCTGCGAGAAGGTTGATTGACATTCTAATGGCTTTCCATTAATGGAGTCTTCTTATAAGAAAACGACGGGAGAGAGGGTAGTATGCCACACCATAACATGCTGAACGGCCTGTTCGCGTCCTGCGCCCTGGCAGGAGTTGCAACCGCGCTGATACCGGCCCAATCCTACGCCCAGACCGAACCGGCGACCGCGCAGGACGGGCGGCTCTTCGGGGATATCATCGTGACGGCGCGGCGGCGCGAAGAAGCACTGCAGGACGTGCCTGTCGCCATCACCGCGCTCAGCAGCGAAAGCCTGAGGGAGCGTAATATCCAGTCTGCCGGCGATCTGGTTGCCTCCACCCCCAGCCTGCAACTGCAACCTGGCCTCGAAGGACGCCAGGCCGCCCGCTTCTATATTCGCGGTCAGGGGGTCGGCTTCGGGGGCGCGCCGCCAAGCGTCGTCACCTATTTCGCCGAAGTGCCGCTCGATCCCAATGGCGGGGCGACCTTCGCCCTCACCGATATGGCGGTCGCCCAGGTGCTGCGTGGCCCGCAAGGAACGCTGTTCGGCCGCAACGCCAATGGCGGCGCGGTGGTGCTGGTTCCCAAGGCGCCCGGCGACGAGACCGACGGCTATATCGACCTGAGTTACGGCAATTATGATTATGTCAACGCGCAGGCTGGCTTCACGCTGCCGATCAGCGATACGCTGTCTGTCCGTCTGTCGGGGCAGATTTCACGGCGCGACGGCTATACGAAGAATATTTCCGGTCCCGATTATGACGATTTCGATACGAAGAACTGGCGCATCTATCTACGCTGGCAGCCCACCGACGCCATCACCAATGACCTGATCTATGCCGGTTCCACCGGCAAGAGCAACGGCATCGGCACCATCCTGACAGCCGTTCGGGGCGCTGCCGCATTACCGGGCATCGTGTATCCGCGGCCTGGCCTGCCGCTGGTGACGGGCACCGGCCTGCCCGACGATCTGGCATTCCAGAATGCGGCAGGCCCCCGCACGATTGATTCGCCCGCGCCCTATTTCGGTGAAAAGCGCAGGCTCCACCTCATCACCAACATGACGAAAATCGAGTTGGGCGATGTGACGATCAAGAATATCGTCGGGTATGAAGACATAGTCGCCTGCCCGTCCCTTCCGGTGACGGCGACCCGCACCAATTTCTTCGTGGCGACCTGCTTTAACAATTATATCAGCGACAATCTGAAGATGACCTATCCGCAGGTTGATATCCATCCGACTATCGAACAGCGACAGATCACCGAAGAACTCAATATTTCAGGGACGGCATTCAACGATCGCCTGAACTGGATCGTCGGCGGTTTCCTGCTCTGGAGCGATCCCAAGTCAGGCTGGAACAGCTTCCACGCCACCCGCGTCGCCAAATCGCTGTTCGTGGCGAACGTGTCGACCGCCCTGTCCAAGGATCGCAGCCAGGCGGTCTACGCGCAGGGAACTTTCAACTTCACCGACAGCCTGTCCTTCACCGCAGGTCTGCGGCATACCTGGGACCAGCGCGCCCAGCAGTTCGGCCAATATGCAAATTCGCTGAACGGGGCGCCTGGCAACTTCGCCTGCGCCACCCCCGGCGCATTGCCGACGGCCGCGCCGGAGGATTGCTTCAACATCTTCCGCGAAAAGTTCAGCGATTATTCCTACACGGTCGGTTTCGACTTCAAGCCGAGCAGGGATTTGCTGACCTATGTCTATCACCGGCGGGGATATAAGAGCGGGGGTTTCAACAGCACCTCCCTCTCGACCGATCCGCGCTACGCTCCGGAAATCCTGGAAGATGTCGAAGTCGGCGCGAAGTATAGTTTCAACACCGGGCTGCTCCGCGGCAATCTGAACGTCGCTTATTTCCATGCCTGGTATGCCGGCATCCAGCAGCAGCTTTCCATCGTGGTCAACAATCAGGCTACGGTCATCACGACCAACGCGGGCAAGGCCAATATGGATGGGGTCGAAGTCGAAGGCTCGCTCCAGATCGGTGAGCGCGTCAATCTGAGCCTCGCTTATTCCCACATCGCCGCATCCTATAATAAATGCCCGGCGGACGTCCCGGTCGCGCAACTGACGCCCCGCGATTGCTTCGTCGACTCCGGTATGGACGTGACCAGCAGCAAGTTCCTCAGCACGCCCAAGGATTCGCTGAACCTGACAGCCGCTTACAGCATTCCGCTGTCCGATGGTGGCAAGATCACCACCTTCCTGTCCTATTATACCCGGTCGAAGACGGCGTTCGCGGCGGACAATGTCCTCAATTTCGAGAGTTTCGCGCCCGGTTATGAAGTGTTCAACGGGCGGATCGACTGGAAAAATATCGGTGGCAGCCAGCTTTCCCTGGGCGCCTTCGTGAACAACATCTTCGACAAGGATTATGTGGTTTCCGGTATCGGGCTGGGCGGACTGATCGGCACCACCAGTTATATTTATGGGGAACCCAGAACCTATGGCGCCAATCTGCGCTTCGAGTTCTGACGGAAAAAAGGGGGGGAGAGTGGCCGCACTTCACGAAAGTGCGGCCTTTCTTCCCAACCGATTGTCCTGCAACGAAGTGAGAGCCTGCTGCTTCCGATGGCCAGCCCGATGATCAACCCAGAACAAATCCACCGGGACAGCATCCTGCCGGTCGGCCGTCTGGCCGAGTGGCTCGATGCACATTTGCCTGGGCCGTCCACCCGCCCTCTCGTACAGCCTCTGACGGGCGGATCGAGCAACCTGTTATATCTGGTCGAGCGCGGCGGGCGGAAGCTGGTCCTCCGGCGCCCTCCCCCAGCGCGTTACGATCGCACGTCGCACGATATTTCGCGAGAAATCCGGCTGTTGAGCGCGCTCGGCCAGACCGATGTGCCGCATCCGCGTCTGATCGCCTGGTCCGATGATGCGGACCTGATCGGCGCGCCCTTCCTGGTGATGGAGCATGTGGACGGCTTTTCGCCTGTGGGCAGATTCCCCGAGCCGTTTGAAACGAACAGCGCGCATCGGCGCGACATCGGTTTCCGCATGGTGGAAACGCTCGCCAGACTGGCGAAAGTCGACTGGCGCGCGGTCGGGCTGGACGGGTTCGGCAAACCGGACGGCTTCCTGGAGCGACAGGTCGACCGCTGGCTGGCGCAGTTCGAACGCTGTCGCACCCGCACCATCCCGCATCTCGACGCCCTTGCCCACTGGCTGCGCGCCAGCCGCCCCCAACAGGTTGCAACCGGGCTGATCCATGGAGATTACAGCTTTCCCAATGTCATGATCGCGTCGGACCCGCCGGTGCGCATGGCCGCAATCGTCGACTGGGAAAGCAGTACGATCGGCGATCCCCTTCTCGACCTTGGCCATCTGCTCGCGGGCTGGTGCAACCCCGGCGAAAGCCGCACCTATTTGCGGGATATCGACTGGCGCGACATGCCCACGCGGAAGGAACTCGTCGAACGCTATGCCGAACTTACCGGGCTGCCGTCCGACAATATCGAATATTATCGCGCACTCGCCTTGTTCAAACTCGCGATCATTCTGGAAGGCGCTTATGCGCGCTACATCGACAGACAGAGCGACTATGCCCCCCACGCCACGCTGGAACAGCGCGTTCCGGCACTGATCGAACAGGCCTGGGGCTTTGCCCTGGGCGCATGAGGCGGACCGATGACCAGCCTTGATCCCCGAACCCGTTTCTCCCTTGCCGGCAAGACCGCGCTCATCACCGGCGGCAGCCGTGGGCTGGGCCTGGAAATGGCCAGGGGCTTCGCCGCCGCGGGGGCGAACCTCATCATCGCCAGCCGCAAGCTCGAAGCCTGCGAGGAGGCCGCGCGCGCGATCGCGGCGACCGGCGCGAAGGTCATGCCGCTTGCGACGCATGTCGGCGACTGGGACAGCCTGGAGCCGCTGTCCGAGCAGGCATGGGCGGCGTTCGGCGGCATTGACGTGCTGGTCAACAATGCCGGCATGTCGCCCGTCGCGCCCAGCCTTGTCGAAACCAGCGAACGGCTGTTCGACAAGGTCATCGGCGTGAACCTCAAAGGCCCGTTCCGCCTGTCCGCCCTGATCGGCAGCCGGATGCAGGAAGGCCGTGGCGGTTCGATCATCAACATCAGTTCGACCGGCGCCATCCGACCTCAGCCGCACAGCGCGCCCTATGCGGCGGCCAAGGCGGGACTGAACGCGATCACCATCGCCTTCGCCTTTGCCTATGGCCCCAGCGTGCGGGTCAACGGCATCATGGCGGGGCCGTTCGAAACGGACATTGCCAAAACATGGTCCGATGAGGAAAAGCAGGCCTACACGACCCGATCAGGCTCTGCGCTCCGACGTCTGGGACGGCCCGACGAGATCGTCGCCGCCGCCCTCTATTTCGCCAGCGACGCGTCCTCCTACACCAGCGGAGCGATCATGCGCGTCGATGGCGGCCTGCCCTGATCAAGGACGAAGCATGTTTCAGGTTCCCCAGCATATCCGCCCGATCCGCGACAAGGTCCGCCGTTTCGTCGATGAAGAGGTCATTCCCCACGAACAGGAACTGGATACAGGCGAGCCGGGCGTTCGCCCGCTGGTCAGGGAATTGATGGCGAAGGCCAGGGCGCAGGGCCTCTGGGCGCTGGGCCACCCGAAGGAACTGGGCGGCGGGGGCCTTCCCTTTCTCGACTATGCCTATGTCAACGAGGTGATCGGCCGTACCCATGCCGCGCAACTGGTGCTGGGGACGGAATCGCTCCAGACCGCGATCATGCTCCACCAGCACGCCTCACCCGCATGGAAGGAAAAGGTGCTGCGACCGCTGGTCGATGGCGATTTTTCCGTCTCCTTCGCGGCGACCGAGCCGGATGTCGCCGGCTCCGACCCGACCGGAATGCAGACGACCGGCGTCCTCGACGGCGACCAATGGGTCATCAACGGCAGGAAATGGTTCATCAGCCTGCTTGCGCACGCGCGCTATGTCGTGGTCTGGTGCCGGACCGAAGGCGATGCCGCGCCGCTGCACAAGCGCTTTTCCATGATCATCGTGCCCAAGGACGCGCCGGGCCTGAAGATCGGGCGCGACATGGACATATTGGGCCTGGGCGGCGTGCTGTCGGGTCATTATGAACTGGAGTTCGACCATGTCCGGGTGCCCGCCGCCAATCTGATCGGCCAGCGTGGCGCGGGCTTCACCATGGGACAGGACCGGCTGGGGCCGGGCCGCATCTACCATTGCATGCGCTGGCTCGGCATCGCCCAGCGCGCCTTCGACATCATGTGCGACCGGGTGAACAGGCGCATGATCAGGGGCAAGCCGCTCGCCGCCAAGGGCATGGTGCAGAAACAGGTGTTCGACAGCTTCACCGAAATCCAGCAGGCGCGCCTCATGGTGCTGGACGCAGCGGCCAAGATCGACGCCGGGTCGCAGGCCCGTGTCGAGATCAGCGCGATCAAGGAAGTCTGCCCCAATATGGCGCATCGCGTGGTCGACCGCGCGATTCAGGTGCATGGCGCGATGGGGCTGAGCCAGGATACGCCGCTCCAGCGCATGTACCGCGGCATCCGCGTCGGCCGCTTCGTCGACGGGCCGGACGAGGTTCATATCGAGCGCGCCGCGCGCCACATCCTCGACATCTACGCCCAGGGCGAAAGCTGGGACTTCGGCCTCAGATAAACTTTACGGCATCAGGAGATCTCATATGCTGCTCCCCGACATTTTTGCGGAACAGACGCCCGACCGGCCGGCCATCATCCTGGGCGCGTCCGGCCGGACCGTCACCTGGGCCGACCTCATCGAACGAAGCAACCGGCTGGCCAATTATTTCGTTTCCATCGGCCTCAAGCCCGGCGACCACATCGCCTATATATTGGAGAACAATGAATATGTTCACCAGATCGCATGGGCAGGCCGCCGCGCGGGCCTCTATTACACGCCGATCAACTATCATCTGAAGGAAGAGGAAAGCAGCTACATCGTCCAGGATTGCGGGGCGAAACTGCTGATCGCCCAGCCCGCCACGGCGGAACTGGCGATAAAGGCGGGCAAGGACATCGCCCGCAAGCTGATCATCGGGGACGATATCCTGCCCGGCTTCGAATCCTTTGAGGACGCCATCGCCAACGCCTCACCGGAGCGGCTGAAGGGCCTGCCTGAAGGCAACCACATGTGCTATTCCTCCGGCACGACGGGCAAGCCCAAGGGCATCAAGCGCACCATGACCGCCCGCACCTATGGCACGCCGCTCGATGCCGAGGTGAATGCGATGCACGACACGTTCGGTTTTGACGAGAACACGGTCTATCTCGTGCCCTCGCCGCTGCACTTTGCGGGCGGGATCGGCTGGACGCTGGGCGCGCTGCGTTATGGCGCAACCGTGGTCATCATGGAGAAATTCGATCCCGAGGAAGCATTGCGGCTGATCCAGACCTACAAGGTCACGCACAGCTTCTTCGTGCCGACCCACTTTGTCCGCATGCTGAAATTGTCGAAGGAGGCGCGGGAGAAATATGACGTCTCCAGCCTGAAGCTGGTCATCCACGGCGCGGCGGCGACCCCGATCGACGTCAAGGAACAGATGCTCGCCTGGTGGGGGCCGGTCATCCATGAATTCTATTCCTCGACCGAAAGCCCCGGCTTCGTGCGGATCACGCCCGAGGAATGGGTCCATCACAAAGGGTCGGTCGGCCGGCCCGTCTGGGGCAATATCCGCATCGTCGACGAGGAAAGCAAGCAGGTCCTGCCCGCAGGAGAAGCCGGCATCATCTGCTTCGAGGGCGGGACCGACTTTGCCTATCACAACGATCCGGAAAAGACGAAAAGCGCTTATGAATTCCACGGCTGGCCGACCAATGGCGATATCGGCTATGTCGACGGGGAAGGCTGGCTCTACCTGACCGATCGCCGCAGCCACATGATCATCTCCGGCGGCGTCAACATCTATCCGCAGGAGGCGGAAAACGTCCTGACGCTCCACCCCGCGGTCAAGGATGTGGCCGTGATCGGCGTGCCCAACAGGGAAATGGGCGAGGAAGTGAAGGCGGTGGTGATCCCGGAAAACGGCTTTGCTCCCGGTCCCGCGCTGGAAGAAGAATTGATTGCCTATGCCAGGGCGCAACTCGCCAGCTACAAATGCCCCCGCAGCGTCGATTTCGTCGAGGAACTGCCCCGTCTGGAAACCGGCAAGCTGCTCAAGCGGGAATTGCGCGATCGCTATTGGGGGGACGCCAAGGTCCGCACGGCGGCGATGTGACGGCGATGTTGCCCATCGTCCTTGTCCATGGCGGAATGCACGGCGGCTGGTGCTGGAAACGCATGCGCCCGCTGCTGGCCGCCGCCGGGCATGAGGTGCACACGCCCACGCTGACGGGCCTGGGCGACCGGTCCCATCTCGCCAGTCCGGAGATCGGACTGGACACCCATATCGAGGACATAGCGCGGTTCATCGAATGGGAGGAGATGGAACGGGTTATCCTGATCGGACACAGCTATGCCGGGATGGTGATCAGCGGAGTCGCGGACCGGATGCCCGAGCGCATCGCGCAACTCGTCTATCTCGACGCCCTCGCGCCGCGCGACGGCGAGTGCGCCGCCGACATCGTCTCGCGCGGCGTCGATTTTCAGGAACTGAGGGACAAGATGCTGCCACCGATGGCAGGCTATGATTTCGGGCTGACAAAAACGGAGGACATCGCGTGGGTTCGGCGGCGCATCGTACCACAGAGCGCGCGCACCGTCCTGCAAAGGCTGCATTTGCAGAACGATCCCGCCGCGATCCCGCGCAGCTTCATCGCATGCACGATGGAGGTGGCCGGGCCGGTGACGGGCCTTGCCGAGCGCGCGCAACAATTGGCCCATGATCCCGACTGGTTCCACCGAACGCTGCAGGCCGGGCATGATTGCATGATCTCGCATCCCGAAGAAACGGCGCAAGCCCTTCTTGCGGTGATCCACCGTGATGGCTGAGGCCTGCCATGGCTATCCCGCGCAACGGATCGCCATCCTCATCCTGGTGACGTTCACGGCGCTGCCCGACCGCTATCTGATCGGCCTGCTGATCGAACCGGCGCCGCCGTGACGCCATGCGCGCGCGGCTGCGGAAGGATGCGGCCTGACTGCGCCATGCATCAGACAAGGATGACCCCCTTGCCGGCGATCCTGCCGTCCAGCAACGCCTGTATAGCCTCCGCCCCTCGATCCAGCGGATAGCGGGCGCCGATATGCGGCTGGATGCGGCCCTCGACATACCAGTTCTGGAGCCGGTCGAAATTGCTCGCGTCGTTATTGTCGCTGCGCCGCTGGCTTTCACCCCAGAACACCCCGACCAGCGATGCGCCCTTGAGCATAAGGCGGTTGGTTTCGATCCGGGGGATCGTCCCGCTCGCAAAGCCAAAGACCAGCAACCGTCCCTTCCACCCCAGCGACCGCACCGCTTCCTCGCCCAGCGTCCCGCCGACCGGATCGAGGATCAGGGCCGCCCCCTTGTCTTCGGTAAAAGCGGCGACGGCCGTCTTCAACGCGCCCGTGCGATAGTTGAACACCGCCTCGGCCCCGCGCGCGCGCGCATGGGCCAGCCGCTCATCATCGCCATCGACCGCCAGCACGCGCGCGCCCGCGATCGCCGCCAGTTCGACGGCGGCAAGGCCGACGCCTCCGGTCGCGCCCAATATGACCACCGCCTCCCCGGTCTGCAGCCCGCCCCGGTCGAACAGCGCATACATGGCCGCGCCATAAGCCATGGAGAGGATCGCGGCGCTATCGAAGCCGATATCGTCATGCATCCGGTTGAGCCGCCAGGCCGGCGCCACCACCTGCTCGGCAAAGGCGCCGAAGCTGGTCAGCCCGAAAACGCGATCGCCGGGCGCGAAACCGTTCACGCCCGCGCCCACCTCCAGCACGACGCCCGCAAACTCGCTGCCCGGCGCGAAGGGGAGATGCGGCCTGATCTGATACAGCCCCTGCACCACCAGCCCGTCGGGGAAATTCAGTCCCGCCGCCCGAACCGCCACGCGAACCTCCCCTGCGTGCAACGGTGGCCTCTCGACCTCCTCCAGGACGAGATTGTCGACCGGCCCGAAAGTCTTGCACAGCAGCGTCTTCATCCGCGTCATCCCGCCGACCGCCCGCCGTCGATGATATAGCCCTGCCCCGTAATATAGCGCGAATCGTCGGACGCGAGAAACAGGACCAGCCCCGCCACCTCATCGGGCCAGGCCAGCCGTCCGGCGGGAACGCGCGTTTCCAGCATCTCCACGAAATCGGCGGGCTGGGCGCGCAGCATGTCAGTATAGACGGTGCCGGGGCAGACCGCATTCACGCGGATATTATCCTCGACATAATCGAGCGCCGCGGCGCGGGTAAGCTGGAGCACGCCCCCCTTGGTCGCGCAGTAGACGCCCGTCCCGGCGGTCGCGCGATAGGCGGTGATGGACGCCATGTTGATATAAGACCCGCCGCCATGGGCCAGCATCAATGGAATGCAATGCTTCATCAGCAGGAACGCGCCCTGCAGATTGACGGTCATCAGCCGCTGCCATTCCTCCAGCGGCACCTCATGCACTTTCGCGCGATGCGTGCTGATCCCGGCATTGTTGACCACAATGTCGGGAATGGCGCCGCGTTCGGCAAGTTGGGCGGGCAGGCGTTCGACCGAGGCGGGGTCCGCGAGGTTCAGCGCCAGCATCTCCGGCCCATGGCCGCTATCGCCCAAATCGGGCAGGCTGCCGCTGCTGCTGGTGCCGATCACCCTTGCCCCTTCGGCGAGGAAACGGCGGACCACCGCCGATCCTCTCCCCCCGGCCGCGCCCACAACCAGCGCCGTCCTGCCCGCAAGCTGCCCAGACATGCCCTTGATCTCCTGTTGAACATCGCTATCACAATTAATGTACTAACATTATTCGGATCAGGGCAATGGTAGAATTTGAGAGGGAAGATGCGGTGGCGATCATCACGCTCAACCGCCCGGAAGCCCGCAATGCGATCAATCGGGAACTGGAGCAGGCGCTCTACGATGTGCTGGAGCAGATCGACGCGGACGATTCGATTCGCGCCGCCGTCATCGCCGCCAACGGGCCGGTCTTCTGTTCGGGCGCGGACCTGAAGCAGGTGAACCGGAACGGCAATCCGACGGGCGAAGATCGGCTCCGGCGCGACACCATCGTCAGCCGCGCCCATGCAAAGCCGCTGATCGCCGCCGTCGACGGCCCCGCTTATGGCGGCGGCTTCGAGATCGTGCTGAACTGCGATCTGGTCGTGGCGTCCACGACCGCCAAATTCGCTTTGTCGGAGGTGCGCTGGGGACTGCTGGCCAGCGGCGGCGGCATGTTCCGCCTGCCCCGCAAGCTGCCCGAAAATATCGCCCGGCAGATGCTCTATACCGGCGCGCCCATCGGCGCGGAGCGGCTTCATGCGCTGGGCCTTGTCAACGAACTGACCGGACAGGGCGACGCCCGCGCCCGCGCCATCGAATTGGCAACAGCCATCGCCGCCAACGGACCGCTCGCCCTCCGCCTCACCAGCGAGATGATGGAGCGGTCGGCGCTGCTCGATGAGGCGGGCTGCTGGGCGCTCAGCCGCGAATTGGTCGCGCGCAATTTCGAATCGCACGACGCCAGGGAAGGCCCCCGCGCCTTCGCCGAAAAGCGCGCGCCGCAATGGCGAGGCGAATGACCATGGCGGCGAAAGGACCGCTCGCCGGCGTCCGCGTCGTCGAACTGGGCGGCGTCGGGCCAGTCCCCTTCTGCGGCATGTATCTGGCCGACATGGGGGCGGAGGTCATTCGCATCGAACGGCCGCTGGGCGACGATCCCCTTTCGCGCAGCCGACGGCAACTCAACCTGCTGGCGCGCGGCAAGCGCAGCATCGCAATGGATTTCCGGAACGAAGCCGGGCGAGCGATCGTGCAGGATATGGTCCGCCGCTCCGACATCGTGATCGAAGGGTTCCGGCCCGGCACGCTGGAACGTCTGGGACTGGGGCCGCAGGACTGCCTCGCGATCAGTCCGGCGCTGGTCTATGGCCGGATGTCGGGGTGGGGAAATGAAGGCCCGCTCGCCCGGCTGGGCGCGCATGACATCAATTATCTGGCCCTGTCCGGCCTGTTGGGCGCCATCGGTCCGCACGACCAACCTTATCCCCCACTCAACATCGTCGGGGATTTCGGCGGCGCGCTCTATCTTGTCGCGGGGCTGCTCTGCGCCCTCACCCATGCGCGGACCCGTGGCGAAGGCCAGGTGGTCGACGCCAGCATCATGGGCGGTTCAGTGGCGCTGATGACTCAACTCTACGCCATCCATGACGCCGGCGAATGGCGCGACCAGCGCGAATCCAACTGGATGGACGGAGGCGCGCCTTATTATCGCTGCTACGCCACCAGCGATGGCGGCTTCATGGCCGTGGGCGCCATCGAGGCCAAATTTTTCGCCGGTCTGGTCGATGGATTGGGCCTGACTGGCGAGATCGACCCCAGGCGTCAGATGGACCGCAGCTATTGGCCCGAAATCGCCGGACATTTCACCGCCACCTTCCGCACACGCACGCGGGCCGCATGGACGAAGGTCTTCGAGGAAGTCGATGGCTGCTGCACACCCGTACTCAGCCTCGATGAAGCACGCAAACATGATCAGGCGCGGGCAAACGGCATGTATGCGACCATTGGCGGCCGCATCGAGCCTGCGCCGCAGCCCTATTTTTCGCATACGCCCGCTCCAACGCCCCAACCCGCCACGCCCCAGGGCGGCGATGCGGCGGCAATCCTGCGCGATCTGGGCCGATCGCTGGAAGAAGCCGAACAGCTCTACCGGGCTGGCGTCGTCGCCCGTCCGGATTGAGAAAGGAGAGACATAGTCATGGCAGGATTTGCAATCGACCATTTCCATCTGTTCACGCAGGATGTGCACGCGACGGCGCGCTGGTACAGGAACATGTTCGGGATGCGCGCCACCACCCGCACCCAGTCGAACGGAAAGCCGCGCGTCGACCTCGAACTGGACGGAATCATGCTCTACGTCGCGGAACTGCCGGCCAGTTCGCCCAGAGAAGCGCGCCGCTATTTCGGCCCACTTGCCGGGCTGGAGCATCTGGGCCTCACCGTCGACGATATCGACATGGCGGTGGAGGAATTGCGGGCCAAGGGCGCGGAAATCCTGCTGGAGCCCATGGAGGTCCGGCCCGACGTGCGCATCGCCTTCGTCAAGGGGCCGGACGATGTGCGGATCGAACTGCTCCACAGGGGACCGAGCGACTTCCCCGACCAGCCCCGCGATCTCGACTGAACAGACGAAAAACATTTTGACTCCGGTCGCGGGCCGGTGTTAATGGATATCCATTAATTGAACTCCATTCGAGTCTGGGAGAAGATCATGGTTACGGTTCTCGAAATCCGAGAGGGGGACAAGGTGCGGACGATACGCCCTGTTTCGGCGGACTCTCATGTGACCGAGCCTCCCAATTGCTACATTGATCATATTGATCCCCGGTTCAGGGATCGCGCGCCCAAGGTCATTCCCGACGAACGCCGCGGCTTCGTTTTCGAGATTGACGGCCTGCAGGGCGGCATTGGCCTTGGCACCATCGCGGCCGCCGGCAAGAAGCCGAGCGAGATCAGGAAGGACGGCACGTTCGCCGATCTGCATCCAGGCGGCTGGGATCCCAAGGCGCGCATCGCCGACCAGGATCGCGACGGCGTGGTCGCCGAGATCGTCTATCCGTCGGTCGGGATGGTACTGTGCGGTCATGAGGACGCGGACTACAAGCACGCCTGCATGAAGGCCTATAATCGCTGGCTACAGCAATTCTGCGCCGGCGCTCCCGGCCGTCTGTTCGGCGCCGGCCAAACCGCGCTGCGTTCAGTCGGGGAAGCCGTCGAGGATCTGCGCGAGATCAGGGAAATGGGTTTCAAGACGGCGATGTTGCCGCTCTGGCCCTGCACCGGGTTCGACTTCGATGACGAACGCTGGGATCCGTTCTGGCGGGCGTCGGTGGAACTGGACCTTCCGCTGAGCTTCCATATCAGTTCGGGCGGCAACAAGAAGGACAAGGCCGGCAATTTCGTTGCAGGTCGCGGCCCATCGCTGGGCGTCTGGATCGGCGTGATCCGTTCGGTGCAGGATATTGCCGGCATGCTGATCTTCTCCGGCGTGTTCGACCGTTTCCCCGACCTCAAGGTCGTTCTGGTCGAAGGCGATGCGGGCTGGCTGCCGCATATGAGCTACCGGATGGACCACGCCTATAAGCAGCACCGCTTCTGGATGAAGGGGAAGGAGTTGCAGCATCTTCCCAGCGAATATTGGGAAAATCATTTCAAGCTGACCTATCAGGACGACAAGACCGCCTGGCAGATGGTGGCCGCCGGCCTGCTGAGTCCGAAAATGCTGATGTGGGCCAATGACTTTCCCCATTCGGACGCGACCTGGCCGCATAGCATGGAAATCCTTGCCGATCAGGCCGGGGGCGTCAGCCCGGAGGCGCGCAGGCAGATCCTGGAGACCAACTGCACCGATCTTTACAAGATCACGCTCTGAAAAATAGTTGATCCGCCTGCCGGACCGGGGAGCCGCCCCCTCCGGCAGGCCAATGAACAAGGGATGGGAGAGAAGCCATGGCGGAGACGCGCGACGTCTACCGGGAAAAGCCGCTACCGCTGAAGGTCGGTATCTTGATGGACATGCCGGAGCGGATCAACACATTCGCCTTCCCGGCCTATGAACTCGTCAGGGAACGCTTTCTCGCCAGCGGGCGGTTCGAACGCGATATCCAATTCGTGACGCGCATGGTCTATGGCGCGCCCACCGGCTACATTCAGGACACGATCGACGGCTATAACGAATTGTGCGATGCGGGCTGCCTGGTGGTGGTTGGTCCCAACCATTCGGACAACAACGTCGCGCTCGTCTCCACCGTGGAGCAGCGCAAGGTGCCCACCGTCATGCTTGGCGCGACGGCCGACAATCTGGCGGAACATGTCTTCACCATTCCCTGGGCCAGCATCCCCGACGACGCCTATGTGATGACGAGCTGGCTGAAGCAGAACGGCCATAAGCGCGTCGCGATGACATGGGACATGGTGTGGCACGGCCTGGAATATGTCCGCCATTTCCGGATCGCCACGCAGCGCGCCGGGATCGAGATCGTCGCCGACTATCGCTTCTCCGTCTTCTCCTCCGACGAGCGGCACGAAAAGATGAAGCAGATCGCGGCGCAGCATCGCGACCTCAAGCCCGACGCCATCGTCCATTTCGGCACCGGCAACAGCAGCGTTCCCTATGCCAGGGCAGTGCGGGAAATCGGCTGGGACATTCCGCGCATCACCAATGGCGGTTTCTTCCAGGCCAATTTCGAATATGCCTGGGTCGACATGGAAGGCTGGGTCGGCACGAGCCTCTGGGACGACGAGAATGAGACGCTGGCGCGCTGGTGGGACATCTACAAGGCCCGCTATCCCGAAGATGCGGTGATCGCCTACACGCCCGAACCGATCGCGCTCTGGCATGATGCGATGAGCGTGGCGCTCGAAGCCTTCATTCTCGCGCCGATCATGACGCCGGCCGGGGTCAAGGAGGGGCTGGAATCGATCCGCGCCATGCCGGCGGCGGTGGGCGGCCCGCGCCAGTCCATCTCCTTTGGCCGCTATGACCGCCGCGGCAACAAGGGCGCTGACGTCGTCGTCCTGCGGCGCTGCAAGGATGGCAGGCTCCATCAGGAAGGCCGCTTTCAGCCGCTCGTCTGAACACGGGGATCAGGAAGATGCAGGTTCGCAGATTCACCGTGCCGGGAGGCATCGAGATCGTCGCCGATGTCGGCGGCGAGGCAGCCGAACAGGCCATCATCCTGATGCACGGCGCGGGCGAAAGCCGGCACGTGATGGCGCCGCTCGCCCGCACATTGATCGCCGCCGGACGCTATGTCGTATCGCTCGACCTGCGCGGCCATGGCGATAGCGGCCGGGCGGAGGATGGCGACTATTCGCTCGACGCGCTGGCCGGCGACGTGCTGGCGGTGGCGGAGCAACTGGGTGTGCGCTCCATTCTGTGCGGCCAGCGGCTGGGCGGGCTGATCGCCATGACCATTGCCGGTGAACAAAAAGCTGAGACGGTCGAAGGTTGCATCGCCATCGACGCCCGGCCCGACCCCGCCGAACGCGCCATCCTGCGCGCGCATCAGATCGCGCGCGACGGGTCATCCGGCTATGGCGACATCGAACAGGCACTGGAACAACTGACCCCCTACCGGCTGCACCTGTCGAGCAAGCCGATGCTGCGGCGGGTGTTGCAGCAGGAAGCGAATGGCCGATGGTATTGGCGCTACGATCCCGCGCTGCTGGACGAGGCCAATCCCAGGCGCGTCGACATGCATCGCGATGCGCCGCGCGTCATCAAGGCCGTGAAAACCATCGCCTCGCCCAGCCTCATGCTGCGCAGCGGCCCCGACGCGCTCCTTACCGCCAGCGACGCGGACCGCATCCTCGCGCTGAACCCGCGCATCCGCTATCGCGAGGCCGCTCCGGAGGATGAGCGCGAGGACTGGCTGAGCGCGCAGATCATCGCCTTTCTCGAAGAGGTCGCGCGCCAGCCCCATAGCAGCGCGGCGCGCGGCGGGGTCGACCCGCTGACGCTGCGCCAGGCGCTCAGTTGCTTTGCGACCGGCGTCACCGTCCTGACCGCGATCGCGCCGGACGGGACGCCGGTGGGCCTCACCGCCAACTCGCTCTGCTCGGTGTCGCTCGATCCGCCCCTGATCCTGTTCTGCATTGATCGCCGCGCGAGCAGCCTGCCAGCCTTCGAGGCATGCCAGACCTTCGCGGTCAACATCCTGCATCTTGGCCAGGAGCCGGTCGCCAATCTGTTCGTCTGCAAGAACCGGGACCGTTTCGCCGAAGCCGAATGGGAGCAATGGAAAACCGGCGCCCCGATCATTCAGGACGCGCTCGCCAACCTGGAATGCGAGAAATATGACACGGTCGACGGCGGCGACCATCGCATCTTCATTGGCCGGGTGCGGCAGGTCTGGTTTGATCCCGCTCGCCCGCCGCTGCTCTTTTACCAGGGACGCTACCGCCGCGTCCATGTGTCGGCGTGAACCGGCAAGGACGCGGGGCCACTTGCCGAGCTGCTGGCGGGATGACAAGCGAAGGGACCGAGGATGACGACTGAACGCGAACTGGAAGGACGGGCCGCGCTGGTGACGGGGGCCAGCTACGGGCTGGGTTTCGCGATCGCGCAGGAACTGGCGCGGCGCGGCGCGGCGGTGGCGATCACGGACATCGACGACCGGCGCGAGGAAGCCGCCGCCCGGCTGCGCGCCGATGGCCACCGGGCCGTTGCCATAGGCGTCGACGTCACCGATCTGGACTCCGTCCGGCAAGGCGTCGCCCAGACCGTCGAGGCGTTCGGCGCGCTCGACATTCAGGTCAACAACGCCGCCATGGCGCGCACGGCGCGACCGATATTGGAGATGGACGCAGAGAGCTGGGACCGCACCTTCGCCGTCAATGTCCGCGGCACGATGTTTTCCATCCGCGCCGCCGCCGAACAGATGATCCGCCAGGGCAAGGGCGGCCGCATCATCTCCATCAGTTCCACCGCCGGCCTCAAGCCCTATCCGCAGCGGTCGCATTATTGCAGCTCCAAGGCGGCGATCATCCAGCTCACCAAGGTCGCGGGCATCGAATTCGCGCCGCACGGGATCACCGCCAATGTCGTCTGCCCCGGTCAGTCGGTGACGGAAAATCTGCGCCAGATGATGGCCGGCTCGACCAATGTCCGGGAAGCGGAGGAGATGCGCGCGCGCCAGGCCCGCATCCCGCTTGGCCCCAACGATCCGGGCGACATCGCCCATGCCGTCGCCTTCTTCGCCTCTCCGGCGGCGAAAACGGTGACGGGGCAGGTTCTTGCCGTCGAGGGCGGCGGCCTGATGACGGGCTGAAGAATCGGGAGAGGAGAAAGAGACATGGCCACGATAGAGCAACGCGTCCAGCGGCTTGAGGACATTCAGGAGATCATCCGGCTCAAGAGCCTCTACAATCTCTACGCCAATATGGGCGAGGCCAATAGCGATGCCGAAGCCTTTGCCGCATTGTTCGTGGAGGATTGCCAGTGGGATCTGTCGGGCAACATGATCACCAGCCGCGACGGGATCATAGCGCGATTGAAGGAGATAGAGGGGCTGCATTATGTCGGCGTCCACATGAGCGTCAATCCGCGCATCGACGTCGAGCCGGGCGCCGACGAAGCCTATGGCGAATGGGAACTCATCTTCCCTGTCCACCCACCGGGGGGAAAGCCGATGACGACGGTATGCGGCTATTATTGGGATCATTTCCGCCGCACGCCCGAAGGCTGGCGGTTCAGCAGCGTCAGATATCGCGCATCGCCCAATTTCGCGATCCGTTGAGACGCTCATGAACGCCAGCCGCCCGATCGCCGCGCCGTCTTCCGACCGGAAAAAGCGCGTCTTTGGCGTCGGTGCGGTGATGACCGTGCTGATCCTGGTCGAGCTGTTGAGTTCGCTTGAAGCCAGCATGCTCTATACCGCCCTGCCGACGATCAGCCGCAGCTATGGCGGGCTGACCCACGCCGGCTGGCTGATCTCCGCCTTCGTGCTGGTGCAATGCGCAACCGCCGCGATCGCCGGGCGACTGGGCGATCTGCTGGGGCGACGGACGATGCTGGCGGGCGTGCTCCTTCTCTGCACGCTGGGATCGACGCTCAGCGCGCTCAGCAGCGACCTCCACTGGATCATCGCAGGCCGGGCGATACAGGGCATGTCCGGCGCGATCCTGCCGCTCGCCTTCGGCATTGCGCGCAGCGTCGTGCCGCAGGAACGCCTGCCTTACTGGATCGGCCTGCTCGCGGGCGCCTATTCGGCCAGCGGGGCGCTGGGCTTTCTGCTGGGCGGGGTGCTGACGGAATCGGTGTTCGGCTGGCACGGCATCTTCACCCTGACGGCCATATTGTCCGCGCTGCTGATACCGCCGGTGCTGATGATCCTGCCCGCAGACGCCCGCCGACACCATGCAGGCGGAATCGACTGGCCCGGCGCGCTGGCGATGGCCCCGGCGATCGGCGGGCTGCTGCTGGCCATCACCTATGGCGGTCAATGGGGCTGGACCGCGCCCGCCACGCTCGGCACCGCACTGGGATCACTGGCCGTCCTCATCCTCTGGGCGCGGCATGAATGGCGCTGCCCGACGCCCTTGATTGATGTCCGCCTGCTGGCCGACAGGTCGATCGCGGGAGCCAATCTCGTCTTTCTGTTCCTCGGCCTCAGTTCCATGCAGTTGCCGCTCGTGGTGATGACGATGATCCAGCAACCCGCCTGGACGGGCATTGGCCTGGGCGTCGGGGCGGCGCTGACCGGCGTCTACAAACTGCCCTCCAACATCATCTCGCTGGGCGCGGGACCACTGGGCGGCTGGCTCTTCGTCCGCTTCGGGCCGCGCGCGGCCGTGCTGACCGGCACCACCCTTTGCTGCGTTTCATGGGCAGCGCTCATCCTGTGGCATGATGAGTTGATCGGCGTGCTGGCCCTGACCGTCGCGGTCGGCGCAGGCATGGCGATCACCCTGAGCGCGGTGCCGAATCTGGTGCTGGCCATCGTTCCACATGAACGGTCGAGCGAGGCCGCCGGACTGCTGCAGGTCACGCGCACGCTGGGCGTCGCCGCCGGTGCGCAAATCGCCGCCACCATTCTGTCATTGTCGCAAATATCCAGCCCGGCGGGCAAGGTCTATCCGTCGGCGCACGCCTTTCTCCTGAGCTTTGCGATCATCTGCGCCGTGGCTTTTTGTGCGGTGTTGTGCGCGTTTCTGCTGCCACGATCCGGGGGGACGCCAGCAAGCAAGAACCGCGCCCCGCAGGCATGAAGAAGCATGAAATTCGAGCAGGCGCCAAGTTCGACTTTGCGCCATCACCCGTTGCCAGCTTACCGCCGCGTCACCCCTTCTTGCCGGAGCAATTAAAGGGTGAGAGTTGCCCGCAAACCGCCGCCCCGCCGATTCTCCAGACGGATATTCCCGCCAAGCCGAGTCACGGAGCGGCGGACGATCGCCAGACCGAGACCGGCGCCGCCGGTGTTGCGATTGCGCGAGCCTTCGAGCCGCCGAAATGGCTCAAATACCAGGTCGATCTGATCGTCCGGAATGCCCGGCCCCCGATCTTCGATGACGATGCGGACAGCGTCCTTGCCCGGAGAAAGGCGGACCTCGGCTTTTCCGGCATGGCGAACGGCGTTCTGGACGAGATTGTCGATCACACGGTGCAGCTTGAGCGGCCGGGTCATCAATTCGAGGCTGGCGGGTCCGTCATATTGTACGTCGCTTCCCATATCCTGCGCATCATGGACGATCGTGACGATAAGAGAGGCAAGGTCGATCAGCCGTTCTTCCTCGGGATCGGCGCCGCGCAGAAAATCGAGGAGCGAGCGTATGAAGGCTTCCATCTCCTGGAGGTCATGCTCGATGGCGGCGCGATGCTCCCGATTATCGACATGAGCCGCGCGCAGTCTCAGGCGGGCAATCGGCGTACGCAAATCGTGCGAGACAGCCGCCAGCGATTCTATGCGTTCGTTGACCTGTTCGAGCAAGCGCGCCTGCATCGCGTTGAACGCGGCGGCAACGCGACGAACCTCGCGCGGGCCTTCCTCGGCAACCGGCGTGACATCCTCGCGGCCCACCCGGTCGGCCGCGTCCGCCAGCTTGCGAAGCGGCCGGCCGAGCAGTTGCGCCAACACCAGCGCCAATATCGTGACGCAGATAAGGAGCATTAGCACCGCGCCGATATGACCATGGAGAGACCGGGACGTGTCGAGATAGCCCGTGGCGCGAAAAGTCATCCACGAGCCGTCGCCTAGCTGCCATGCGCCCACAAGCGATGTGCCGGCCGTTGCGAGCCTGATGGCCCTGCCTTCGAAAACAGGCTGGGCAGCCCGAAGGGTCCGTTCGATCGTGGCGAGTTTCCGATCGGCGCCAGCTTTGACGGACATATCGGCCTGCCAGGCAAGAACAAGCGGCTCCCGCCAGATGCGGGCGGCGGCGGCGGCGCGTTCCGTAGCCGGAACCTGCGCCATCAATCGGTCGGCGACACCCATTTGCTGGGCGAGTTGACTGGCTCGCTCACTGGCAAGAACGCCCGTTTCGGTCCGATTGAACAGCCATTCGCTGCCCAGGAATTCGAACAACAGCGCGCCGAACAACAACAGCGCAATCTGGCCGCCGAGCCGGTCCGGCCAGAAGCGCAGCCGTCTCAAGACCGTTCCACATCTGCTGCGAACATATAGCCAAAGCCGCGCACGGTCCTGATGATCTCTGGATCGCGGTCGCCGCCCAGCTTGCTACGAAGCCGGCTGATCAGCACGTCGATGCTGCGATCGGACGATCCGGGCAGGCGAAAGCGCGCCAGTTCCAGCAGCCGCTCACGGCCGATGACCTGCTGCGGATGTTCGGCCAGATTGGTGAGCAGATCGAATTCGGCGGAAGAAAGCGTCACGGCGGCCCCTGATGGCGCGCACACTTCCCTTCGGCGCAGGTCCATGGTCCAGCCGGCGAAACTCAGGATATGGGTTCTCGCCTCGCGCGCACTGCCCGCCAGTGGAGGTCGGCGCAAAACGGCCCGGACACGCGCCAGCACTTCGCTGTCGCCAAAGGGCTTGGCGATATAGTCATCGGCACCCAGTTCAAGCCCCGCGACACGATCCGCCTGCTCGCCTCGCGCGCTTATCATGATGATGGGAACATCGCCCCATCCGCCGTCACGGACATCCCTGCATATCTCGAAGCCGTTCACGCCGGGAAGCATGACGTCGAGCAACATCAAGTCGACGTGCCGGGCCTCAAGTTCTCCTACCATCTGATCATAGTCGGCGGCAGTCGTTACGCGAAACCCGTTTCGGAGAAGAAGGTTGGAGAGAAGAACACGCATTCCCGGATCATCGTCCACGACCAGAATGGACGGAGCAGCCGCCAGCGAAGCTCCCACAACATTGCTTATTTGTTGCGTCTCAGTATCAAATTTTTTCTCACGATTTTTCAACAGGTTCATCGTTGACAGTCCACTCATTTGATCGCCATGCGCTATTGCAACTGGTTATCAATATTAAAGGGGCAAGAATGATGCATGAATCCAATCGCGATTCCCAGACCGAAGTTGATCGGGAGGGCGGGCGGAACCGCTCGCGCGCTTTTCTGGCGCTGAGTTGCGTGGGGCTTTTCGCCTCGCCGGCGCTCGCGCAGGACCGCGCTTCCAACGAATCCCATCCGCGCCTGGGCGGAGTAACGGTCACGGACACGGCCATCGACGACAGCTACGATCGCAAGGAAGCGGACTCCGTCAAGTTCACGCAGCCCCTGCTCGACACCCCCAGGAGCGTGACCGTCATCCCGCGCGAGGTGATCGAGGATCGCGGCTTCACATCGCTGACCGACATTCTCCGCACGACGCCAGGCATCACGATGGGGTCGGGCGAAGGAGGGACTCCGATGGGGGATCGGCCGCTCGTGCGCGGTTATGAATCGGCCACCGACATGCAGATTGATGGCCTCCGCAGCGTCGGCCGGTTCAGTCATGAGGTCTATAATCTCGAATCCGTCGAAGTCGTCAAGGGACCGGGCGGCGCCCTCAATGGGCGCGGATCGACCGGCGGCGCCATCAACCTCGTCACCAAGAAGCCGCAGGAAGGCGATTTCGTGGCGATCCGCGGCACGGTCGGCACCGACGAGACCAAGCGGGCCACCGTCGATATCAACCACCAGCTTGCCGATGGCATTGCCGTGCGCCTCAATGCGATGGGCCATGATGCCGATGTCGCCGGGCGCGACGCGCTCAAAGTGAGCCGCTGGGGCTTCTCGCCGTCGATCGCCTTTGGCCTGGGTGGACCTTTGCGCGCGACGCTGAGCTATTCCTACCTCAAGACCGATGACATTCCGGACGTTGGCCACCCTTTCCAGAACTCTGGCACGGTCAGCCCGCTCAAGCTCGACCGCGACAATTTCTACGGGTTCGCGAACCGGGATTTCCGCGAGACCGAAGGGCATTTCGGTTCGGCGGTGCTGGAATATGATGTGGCCGGCGGCATCACGCTGCGCAACTCCACGCGGCTTGCGCGCATGACCAACGAATATATCTTCAGCCGCCCAAGCTTCAACACGACCACGGCCACGCCAGCGACCGGACTTGTCGCCATCGACTTCCGCTCGGCCAACATCCTGAGCGAAGGCTTCCTCAACCAGACGGATCTGCGCGGCACGTTCGAGACAGGCGGCATTGAGCACAGCTTCATCGGCGGCATCGAATACAGCAAGGAAAAGCAGAAAAGCCGGCCATCCTGGACGCAGGCGCCGGGTTCCGCTCCCTTGTTCCAGTCGCTCAACAATCCCGATCCCTACGCTGCCTTCAATCCCCTCGTGAAAACGCCGTTCGCGACGCCGGCGGTGCCCATCGAGCATGAGACCAAGGCGGCTTTCCTGTTCGACACGGTGTCACTCAGCGAACAACTCCAGATCAACCTGGGTCTTCGCTATGACGACTATGAAGTGTCGGATGGAACGCGGACGGCGAAGAACGACTTCTGGAATTATCAGGCCGGCATCGTCTACAAGCCAATGCCCAATGGCAGCATCTATATTTCCTATGGCACCTCGTCCAACCCGTCGGGGGAATGCGCCGGCATGGCCGGCGGCGCTGAAGGGGCTGGCGCCTGCACGCTCAACAACAATAATGTCAACCTCAAGCCCGAGCGCGCGAAGAGTTGGGAACTGGGCACCAAGTGGGACCTGCTCGGCGAGCAGCTTTCGCTGACGGCGGCGGTGTTCCAGACGAAGAAGAACAATGCGCGGGCGACGGACCCCATCACGGGCACAGTCCAACTGCTCGGCAACAATCGCGTTCGTGGCTTCGAGTTCGGCGTGTCGGGCAATATTACGTCCGAATGGAACATCTTCGGCGGCTATACCTATCTCGACGCCAAGCTCCTTGATGACGGCGCGGGCAACAATGACGGCAACAAAATCAAATTCGTGGCGCCGCACAGCTTCAGCCTCTGGACCACTTATAACATCACGCCGCAGTTCAATATGGGCGGTGGCGTCAATTATACGGGAACGCGCTATGTGAATGATGCGAACACGCAGAAATTCAAGCCCTATGCCCGCGTGGACGCGACGATTGGATATAGGGTGAGCGAGAATCTGGATCTGCGCGTCAATGTGCAGAATCTCACCAACAAGCTTTATTATGATGCGTCGCACGTCGGCATCTTCGCCAATGTCGCGCCAGGCCGGTCGGCGCTCCTGACTGCCAATCTGCGCTACTAGGCGGCGTGGACAAATTGGTTGACGTTGCGCCGGGCCATTGATTCAAGGCTGCCTTTTGGAGGCAGGCTTGAGCCGGGGCGATCTGACTGAAGCGGAATGGCGTGTTTTGAAGGGTTTGCTGCCTATTGAGCCAGCGAACCGAGGGCGCGGACGCCGTCCTGAAGAGAGCCGCGCGATCATCAACGGCATACTCTGGCGGCTTCGCTGCGGAACTCCGTGGCGTGATGTTCCGCCCAAATACGGCAACTGGAACACGATCTACCGGCGGTTCCGGCGCTGGAGTGAGGCCGGGGTCTGGGAGGCCGTCTCAGTGACGCTGGCCGAGATCATGGCCGACAGCGGCCACTACAGCATCGATAGCACAACGGTTCGCGCCCATGTCTCGGCAGCGGGCGGAAAAGGGGGGCTTGTCGACGAGCTCTTGGCCGCTCGCGGGGCGGGTTCACCAGTAAACTTCACTGTCTGGCTGATGGACGAGGACGACCGCTCGCGTTCCACCTGACTGTCGGCGAAGCTGCTGACTGCAAGGCTTATGACACCCTGATCGCCTTGCCGGAACAGGCACCCAAGGCGCTTCTGGCCGATAAGGGCTATGATGCAGATGCTATCCGCGTCGACCTTGCAAAACGCGACATACAGGCCGTCATCCCGGGACGATCCAACCGCCGCGTGAAGATCCACCACGACCGCGAACTCTACAGGCAGCGCAACCAGATCGAGCGCTTCTTCGGACGCCTCAAAATCAATCGCGCCATTGCCACCCGCTATGACCAACTCGCAGACAGCTTCCTGTCCATGGTCCATATCGCGTCAGCAAAATACTGGCTCAAATTTGTCCACGCCGCCTAG
>FMTU01000036.1 GCA_900100475.1 Sphingobium faniae
CATGGGCATGCTCAACCACCATTTCGCAGCAGCCGCCTGATCGGCGCAGAGCGACAGCCTACCTCTGACTGCCGCCAATCTTTGCAACAGAGCCAGCATCCTCGACAAGACCGACCTCGTGTTCATCGATGCGGTCGGCACCGGCTATTCGCGTGCCATGCCGGGGATCGATCCGGCGAAGAGCTTCTGGGGCGTCGATCAGGATGTCGATTCTTTCGCCCGCGCCATCACCCGCTACATTGCCGTGAACGAGCGCTGGAACGCGCCCAAGTTCCTGTTCGGCGAATCCTACGGCACCACCCGCGCCGCTGCATTGGCGCTACGATTGCACAATCAGCGCATCGACCTCAACGGCGTGGTCCTGCTCTCGACCATCCTGAACTTCTCCGACGGACTTTCCGGGCGTGACGAAGGGCCGATCGGCCTCCTGCCGACATGCGCCGCGATCTCCTGGTATCATGGCCGCGTGGCTGACCGGCCGGAGCAGCTATCGGCGTTTCTCGACGAAGTTCGCACCTTTGCTATCGGACCCTATGCCCGCGCGCTGGCCAAGGGAGACCGGATTGCGCCGGACGAGGAGCAGGCCGTCGCCGCGCAGCTTTCGCGCTATACCGGACTGCCGGTCGCCTATCTCGTGCAGAGCCACCTGCGGATCGACATGGAGCGCTTCCGCAGCGAACTCCTGCGCGACAAGGGGCTTATCACCGGGCGTTTCGACGGCCGCTTCATTGGCGCGGCCTCGCGCATCGATGAGAGTGTGGCGGTCGATCCGGCCACCAACGACCCGGCCACGGCGGGCGTCAGCAGCGCCTTACTGACGACGTATCGTGATTACCTCTCGCACAAGGTCGGTTTCCGCAGCGATCTGCAATATCGTGCGCTCTACAATTCCGTGATCGAGCCGGCTTGGGACATGCATCACCGCGCGCCCGGCTATGGCTATCCGTTGAGTTCGCCGAACACCGCGCTCGATCTTGCCTCGGCGATGCGCGCAAATCCGACGATGAAGGTCTTCGTAATGAACGGCCTCTTCGATCTGGCGACGCCGTTTTTCGGCACCGAATACGACTTCGCGCATATGCAACTGGCCGCCGGCCTGCGCGACAACGTGCGTTTCGGTTACTATGAGACCGGCCACATGGCCTATGTCGATGCCAGCGCCCTGTCGGCGATGAAGCACGATCTCGACGGTTTTTATGCGGGTGCCATCCAGCCCTGAAACCTCAGGGTGTTCCGGAAAGGATTTCCGCCAGTCGCTCCATCGTCGCGTTGAGGTGCTGGAGGTTCTTGATACCTAATTCGCGTTCGATCCGTTCGTAAAGCGGATCGAACTGCGGCACGATTTCACGCACCAGTTTCATGCCTGCCGGCGTGATCGAGTGGAGAAAGCGGCGCGCATCCTCCTCGCTTGCGCGGCGCGCGAGCAGGCCGCGTTCCGACAGGTCGCGGATGATGCGCGAAAGGCTTGGGCCGAGCAGAAAGGCGCGCGCAGCAAGGTCTGCCGCGTCGATTTCGTCGACGATGCTCAGCAAGCGCAGGACGCGCCATTGAGGATCAGTCAATTCGTAAGGGTCGAAGATCGAGCGCATTTGCGTGGCCATGGCGTCGCGTGCACGATGAAGCAACACTGGAACCTGGCGTGCTTCCGTGTGGCCCGCTCCCTGAAAAGGATGGGGATAGGATTGGGCGATCCTGCGATCGTCTTCGGGTGCCGTGCTTGTCAGCCGCATTGCGCTGTTACCTCGTTTTCTACAGGGTACCTGATAATGGCTGTCTAATCTCAGGGATAGCCCAGCCTTCCGCAGGGGATGCAAACAGCTGCTCTGGCATTGCAGTGAGCGCGTTGTATTACGCTTCTCCTGCTGCCTGATGAAGCTGCGGCGTAACTGTCTCTGAGAACGCGATTGCATGGCCGCGACGAACGGTGATGATTGGCTCCGTGCAGGCAGGTGATCGCACGGCAACCCCCGGCGATTTTGCGCTCAGTTGCAAATACGCGGCCGATTCATATGGAAATACAATGCGAAGGGGGTGTTGTTCGTCTCGAATCTCTACGGTGTGATCTCCTAGTGGGTCTGCTGCGACCTGGCCGTGGGCGGCCTGGGTCTCGCCTGAGGAGGCGGCGACATGACCAACGACATCACTTCATCTCTGCGCCCCGCGATCGTCATGACCGGGCTGTTCGCGGTGCTGCTCGGCATCGCTTACCCGCTGGCGATGACCGGCGCGATGCAGGCGGCAGAGCCCGGCAAGCCGATCCCGGCGGACCTCGTGACCACGTCAGGCTCGGGCCTCGACCCCGATATCACACCCGAGGCGGCCTATTATCAAGTCGATCGTCTGGCACGGGTGCGCAGCCTCGACCCTGCCGCCGTGCGCCATCTGGTGGACGAGAGCGTGGAACAGCCGCTGCTGGGCTTCATCGGCGAACCGCGCGTCAATGTGTTCGAACTCAATCGACGACTGGACGGTATCGGCGCTAAGCAGACCCCGTGACTCAAAACGACAGACCCTCTCCGGAAGCCCTCCTGCGCGCAGCCGCGCAGGAGGGCCGTGGCCGCCTGAAGGTATTCCTCGGCGCGGCGCCCGGTGTCGGCAAGACCTGGGAAATGCTCACCGAGGGCCATCAGCGGAGTGATGCCGGGGTGGACGTGGTGGTGGGCGTTGTCGAGACGCATGGCCGCCGCGAAACCGAGGCGCTGGTGCAGGGACACGAAGTGATCCCCCGTCGCGATATCGATCACAAGGGCCACAGCCTTGGCGAGATGGACATCGACGCCATCCTCGCGCGGGCGCCCGCGCTGGTGCTTGTGGACGAACTGGCGCACACCAATGCGCCGGGAAGTCGCCATCCCAAGCGCTACCAGGATGTCGAGGAACTGCTCGATGCCGGGATCGACGTCTATTCCACGATCAATATCCAGCATGTGGAGAGCCTGAACGACGTTGTCGCCTCGTTCACTCGGGTACGGGTGCGCGAGACGGTGCCCGATTCCATTCTCGAACAGGCGGAGATCGAAGTTGTCGACATTCCGCCAGACGAGCTGATCGAGCGGCTGAAGGACGGCAAGGTCTATATCCCGCATGAAGCGACGCGGGCGCTGGGCCACTTCTTTTCCAAGTCCAACCTCACGGCGCTGCGCGAACTGGCGCTGCGCCGCGCGGCGCAGGCGGTCGATGCGCAGATGCTGGAGCATGTCCGCGCCAATGCGCTGGCGGGCAACTTCGCGGCGGGAGAGCGCATCGTAGTCGCCATCAGCGAATATCCCCATGCCGCCGGGCTGGTCCGAGCGGGCAAGCGCATGGCCGACGCCCTGAAAGCACAATGGACCGTGGTGCATATCGAGACCCAGCGCGATCAGCATTTCAGCGAGGGGGAAAGACGACAGCTGGCCGATACGCTGGCGCTGGCTTCGCGCCTGGGCGCTTCAACCGCCAGTATTCCGGGCTCCAGTGTTGTCGATGGACTGTGCAGTTTTGCAGGAGATGCGCGCGCGACCCAGATCATCATCGGGAAATCCAACCGCTCCTGGTGGTTCGAGAAGCGTCACGGGTCAGTGGTGGACCGATTGATACGCACGATCGGCGATGTCGCCATCCATGTCCTGCCTTCAGGGGGCGGAGACCCTGCAACAGCCCAGCGGCACGAGCCATCGCGCGGACATTGGGGCCGACCCAGCGACTATATCTGGTCCCTGCTTATGGTGGCAGGGATCACCGTGATCGGACGATTGCTTATCGAAGCGATTGCGCTCGGCAATATCGCGCTGCTGTTCCTGATCCCGGTCATGTTTGCGGCGGCGACTTTCGGATTGCGGGCAGGACTGTTCGCGGGACTTGTCGCCAGCCTTGCCTACAACTTCTTCTTCCTGCCTCCCACTGGCACGCTGACCGTCAATAATCCCGAGAACGTCATCTCGATCCTGGTGCTGCTGGGGGTTGCGATCGTCACCAGCCAGTTTGCGGCACGCGTGCGGGCGCAGGCGGATCTGGCGGGGGCGAGCGCTAGGCAGAATGCCGCACTGGCCAGCTTCTCGCGCCAGCTCACGGCCGCCCCCACGCGCGACGAATTGATGCAGGCGATCTGCGCCGAGGTGGCTCGCCTGCTGGATGTTCGCGCGGTGCTGCTGCTGCCCTCAGCCAATGGACCGGACCTTCGCGCCGCCTATCCGCCTGAAGACAAGCTGGACCAGATCGAGATGGCCGCGGCCCAGTGGGTGATCGACAACGAGCAGCCGGCAGGACGCGGTTCGGCAACGTTGACGGCTTCCGACTGGCTGTTCCATCCGCTCGGCAGTTCATTTTCATCGGGGCGCGGCGTTCTGGGCGTGCTCGGCATTGCCCGCAGCGACGCGCGCGATCCGCTTCGCTCCGATCAGGTGCCCCTGCTGATGAGCCTGCTCGATCAGGCCTCTATCGCATTCGACAGGATGGCGTTGGAAGAAGAGAACATGCGTGCCCGGCAGATCGACGAGCGGGACCGCTTGCGCTCGGCGCTACTTTCCTCGGTGAGCCACGACCTGCGCACGCCGCTCACCACGATCATCACTGCGGCCCAGGAAATGAAGCGCCATCCTTCGGCGGTTCTGGCAGACGCGATCGAGACGGAAGCGCAGCGGCTCAACCGGTTTGTTGCCAATCTGCTCGACATGGCGCGCGTCGAGGCAGGAGCGCTGCCTTTGAAAGTGGAGGCGACGGACCTGTTCGATGCGGTGGCAGGCGCCGTTCACGATACCCGCGCATCGCTGCAGGATCACGGCGTCAACATTGACATCGTTCCCGATATCCCGCTGGTCCGGGTCGACCCGGTGTTGCTGCACCATTGCCTGATCAACCTGCTCGACAATGCCGGCCGCTATGCCGATGCAGGTACGCCCATCCTTATCCGTTGTCGGCGCCTGTCGGACGCGCTTGCGCTTTCGGTTATCGACCAGGGGCCGGGAATTCCTCCCGGTCAGGAAAAACGCGTCTTTGAGACATTCACCCGGCTTGAGGGGTCCGACCGGGTTCGTCATGGCACCGGGCTCGGCCTGGCCATCGTCAAGGGTTTCGCCGAGGCCA
The DNA here is from genome assembly GCA_900100475.1 of Sphingobium faniae. Taxonomy (GTDB): domain Bacteria; phylum Pseudomonadota; class Alphaproteobacteria; order Sphingomonadales; family Sphingomonadaceae; genus Sphingobium; species Sphingobium faniae. Next base: position 5,062 of record FMTU01000036.1, read on the forward strand.
TGGGGCTCACGGTGGAGGCCGGCAACAACGACGATCCATTTGGAGCCTGTTTTACCATTCGCATTCCCGAGGCGCTCATCGTTCCGCACCTCGACGGCAAGGAAGTTCTATGAAGATCCGCCACAAGGTTCTCATCGTCGATGATGAGCCGCATATCCGGCGCCTGATCCAGACAGCGCTGACCCGCGCCGATTATGCGACGCTGGAGGCCGAGAATGCACGCCAGGCGCTGGAACGGCTGAGGCAGGAACGACCGGAGATCGTGCTGCTCGATCTCGGCCTGCCCGATCGGGATGGGCTGGAACTGGTTCCGATCATCAAGCAGAATGCGGACACCACGTTGATCATCATCTCTGCGCGCGACGCGACCGAGGAGAAGGTCGCGGCGCTGGATCTGGGCGCTGACGATTATCTGACGAAGCCTTTCGACACAGCCGAATTGCTCGCCCGGGTACGCGTTGCGCTGCGCAATCGCATGACCCGCGATGGCGGCGTTCCTGCGATCGAAGTCGGAGACCTGTCGATCAACCTGCTCGAACGCAAGATTACGAAGGCGGGTAAGGAAGTGCATCTGACGCCCAAGGAATACGCGGTACTGGCCCAGCTTGCGAAGTATCCTGGGCGGGTCATCACGCACGACCAGATCATGCTTCAGGTCTGGCCGAACGAATCCGAGCGTCATGTAGAGTATCTGCGCGTTCTGGTGCGTACATTGCGGCAGAAGCTCGAAAGTGATCCCCAACGCCCCCGGTTCATCAGCAATGATGTTGGGATCGGCTACCGTCTACGCCTTCCCGAATATGAGTGAGACGCGGGGAAGATGGCAGCCGTCGATCCTATGCAATCTCTATGTCGGGAGCCGTTTCCCGCTCTCGCAATCAAACGGCGATAGGCTGTTTGGAAATTCGCGAAAGCGCGAATTTTGCGACACCGGCCTGCTTCGCTGCGCGTTGGACCGAACGGCTTGCCGACTGGCTTGGTGGACAGGGGGGCAGGCACTCTAGAGCAGTTGATCCGATTGCATCGGATCAACTGCTCTAAGATTTTGGTTTTCCGCGTTTTCCGAGGCATCAGGTGATTCCACCTGATTAGAAAACACTCTAAGTGAGTTCAGAGAGGACGTATGTTCCGGATAAGCTCGACGAGTAGCCGCACACCAGTCGGCACATGTCGGCGTCCAGAATAATAGATGTGGAACCCGCTCCCCAATGACATCCAGTCTGCCATCACCGGCAGCAGTCGGCCATCCTTGAAATACGGCCTGAAAATAGGCTCGCTTCCGTAGATGATCCCGCATCCGCCCAAACCCAGCCCCAAGGCGGCATGGGTCGCATCCACTGTTAACGGGCCTGGCGCTGTGACCACGACAGATTCTTCACCTCGGTCAAACTCCCACTGATAAATCTGATCATTCCCGAGCCTTATCCGGACGCAGCGATGGTCAACCAACTGGCTCGGATGCTCCGGCAGGCCAAACTGCTCTATGTAAGAGGGGGCAGCCGCTGCCATCCATCCGATGTCAGGCGAAAGGCGCTGCGCGATCATGTCTTCGGGAACAGTTCCTCCATAACGAATTCCTGCATCGAAACCGCTTCCAATTACATCGATCAAGCGGTTGCTGACGCTGATATCGACCTCCACATGCGGGTAGCGTTCGATGAATGTCGGCATCACCGGATTCAGGAGCAGGGTGACGGCGTCCTCCGGAACGCTGATACGCACGCGGCCGGCGGGTGTGTCGCGATATCGGTCGAGATTTTCCGATGCGTCGTTGATCGCGTTGAGCGGACCCTCAATCCGGTCCAGCAACTCTTCGCCGGCAGCTGTCAAAGTCACGCTGCGCGTCGTTCTATTCAATAATCTCACGCCACGTCGAGTTTCAAGCGCGCTCATCGAATGGCTCAACGCTGAGGTGGTGACGCCCATCTCCTGCGCGGCTCGCCGGAAACTGCGATGCTTTGCGATCGCAATGAAATAGGCGAAATCGGCGAGATCGGCACGGCTGAGCTGCATCGGATGGCCTTAACACATTGTGGAGCACTGCTCATCAACTCATTGCCTGGGGCTGGTCTAATAATGTGAGATACGAGCCAGTATATCATTGGCAGACCGGATCGCTTCCCCCCGTGTTTCGCAAAGCAAGGAGGTCGTCATGAGCCGAACCGCACTGCTCTTGACTGCCATCCTGGCATCGACCGAAGCCGGGCAGGCACAGGAAAGGACAAAACCCATGAGCATTACCCGCAAGGCCGACCTCAAGACCGTTGATGGCCCCGAGCAGTTTTTCACGGGCAAAGCGACGATCACCGGCCAGTTTCAGCGTGAGGATCCCTCGCGCGTCTCAGGCGCTATCGTGCATTTCGAGCCTGGAGCCCGGACCGCATGGCACAGGCACCCGGCAGGTCAGACCCTGATCGTGACCGAGGGCATTGGCTGGACCCAGATCGAGGGCGGCCCCAAATATGAGTTTTACGCCGGCGACATTCTGTGGTGCCCCAAGGACAAGAAGCACTGGCACGGGGCGACGGCACACGACGCGATGACGCACATCGCCATTCAGGAGTCGATGAACGGAACGCCAGTGACGTGGATGGAGAAGGTGACCGACGAGGAATATCTCGCGCCGGTCGCAAAGGACTGACGCCGTGCCCCATGTTATCGTGAAGCTATGGCCGGGTAAGAGCGACGACCAGAAGCGTCGGCTTTCCCGGGCCATCACCGATAGTGTCACTTCCATTCTCGGCTATGGCGACAAGTCTGTGTCGGTGGGCTTCGATGAGATTGGCGCCGCTGATTGGACTGACAAGGTGGTCGGGCCGGATATCCTTGGCAAGTGGGACACTCTCGCCAAACAACCAGGCTATGTTTCGCCCTGATAAATGCGCGGCAGCCGTGATGTTCGGACGGCAGCGCTGCTCGCTACTGAATCGTGAAAATTGAAAGGACGGCAGAATGCTTGTCGACGAACATTGCACCCTCTCCAGCGGCATCCGGATTCCGCGGGTCGGCCTCGGTACATGGATGATCTCCGATGAGGCGGTCGCCAAAGTTGTCCGCGATGGGGTAGAGGCGGGCTATCGGCATATAGATACCGCGCAGGCCTATGCGAACGAACGTGGCGTTGGCGAAGGCGTGAGGACGAGTGGCCTTGCCCGTGACGCCATCTTCGTCACGACGAAGCTCGCTGCCGAACTCAAGGACTATAAGTCTGCGCTTGCGAGCGTTGACGTGTCGCTGAGGCAGATGGGGCTCGATCATGTCGACATGATGCTTATCCATAGCCCACAGCCTTGGGCGGACTTCCGGGCCGGTCAGAGCTTCGACGAAGGCAATCTTGAAGCCTGGCGTGCCCTTGAAGACGCGCACAAGGTCGGCAAAATCCGCGCTATCGGCGTCTCGAATTTCGAGCGAGCCGACATCGAGAACCTGATCACGAACGGTAGCGTTGCTCCGATGGTGAATCAGATACTGGCGCATATCGGCAGTACACCGTTTGACCTCATCGACTACTGCCAGTCAGAAGGCATCGTCGTCGAAGCCTATTCGCCGGTCGGTCACGGCGCCGTGCTCAAAAATGCCAACCTGGCTGGGATTGCCGACAAATATGGCGTCGGGATTGCCCAGCTGAGCATCCGTTACTGCCTTCAGCTTGGTCTGTTGCCGTTACCCAAGACAGCCAATCCAGATCATATGCGCAGCAATATCGCGCTCGATTTCGAGATTTCCGGCGCTGACATGGAGACGCTTAAGGCGGTGCAGGGCGGTACCGACTATGGTGAGGCCAGTGCCTTCCCGGTGTTCGGCAAGACGCGGCAAGTCGAGCAGTCGGCGGGCTGACGTCCCTCCCTCGGCCATAAGCAGATTGGCCGCTCTTGGGAGTCCTAAATTCCCGTCTGAACGGCTGGGAGTCCTAAATTCCCGTCTGAACGGCTGGATGGTGAAGGGTTTCGGGCGCATGCGTACGAAAGCCTCCCATGCAGGAACCCGCGGGCCCGGTAGGCTGGGCTATGGGGATTTGCGTTTTCGTGTGGTGTGGCGGGGTGAAGTGCGCGCTTTGATGGAGGCACGACAGCAGCACAGCGGTCGGTGTCTGGATGCGCTCGAGATGTGTGCGCCGGGCTGTCGACGTTGATCCCAGGAGCGGACGTGGGCGCGGCGCGTGCCGGGGGCAAGTCGGCCCTTTGACCGTCGCGCGTTATGCGGGGCCATACCGGCAGGCGGATCATGCCGGGTCATGCGATGCGCTCCCGGATTGGCGGGTTGGGCCTGGGCGGCGCGCGGGGCTGGCTCCAGCGTGGGAAGGTTTCTATGACGATCATGCGCCCGCCACAGCACGGGCATGGCGCACAGGTGTCGGGCTCGGCTTCGGGCTCTGGCGCCTCCGTCTCCGGGGTGACCGCAAGCAGGCGGCGGACGAGCGCGAGATTGTCGTGGCGTGCGGCGCTGGCGAGCAGGCCGTAATGGCGGATGCGGTGGAAGCCGCGTGGCAGGACGTGGAGCAGGAAGCGGCGGATGAACTCGTCGGCGGTGAGCGTCATGGCACGCTGGCGTTCGGGCCCATCGCGGCGATAGTCCTTATAACGCAAGGTCACGCCGTTCTCGTCGAAGGCGATCAGGCGCCGGTTCGAGATGGCGACGCGGTGGGTATAGCGCGAGAGGTAGGCGAGCACCGCTTCCGGCCCGGCAAAGGGCGGCTTGGCATAGACCACCCAGCGCTTCTTGCGCGCCGGGGCAAGGTGACGCTGGAAGGCCCGCCGCTCTGTCAGATCGGTCAGGGAGCCGAAGAAGGCGAGCTTGCCGGCACCGTGCAGCGCGTTCAGCCAGGTGAGGAACAGCCGCCGGAACAGCGCTCCCAGCACGCGCACGGGCAGGAGGAAGGCCGGACGCGAGGATATCCAGCGACTTGCATCGGGCGCGATACCGCCGCCCGGCACGATCATGTGGACATGCGGATGGTGGGTCATTGCCGACCCCCAGGTGTGGAGGACGGCGGTGATCCCGATCCGGGCGCCCAGATGGCGGGGATCGGCGGCGATGGTCAGCATCGTCTGCGCGGCCGCCTTGAACAACAGGTCATAGACCAGCGCCTTGTTCTGCCACGCGATGTCGGCAACCTCGGCGGGTAGCGTGAAGACGACGTGGAAGTAGCCGACGGGAAGCAGGTCGGCCTCCCGTTCGGCCAGCCAGGTGCGCGCGGCGGCGCCCTGGCATTTTGGGCAATGCCGGTTGCGACAGCTGTTGTAGGCGACCCGCCAGTGCCCGCAGTCCTCGCAGGCCTCGACGTGCCCGCCCAGGGCCGCGGTGCGGCAGGTCTCGATCGCGGACATCACCTTGAGCTGGGTAAGGCTCAGGTGCCCGGCATGGGCCGCCCGGTAGGCTGGCCCTGCAGAACGGAAGATGTCCGCGACCTCGAGGTCGGCGCGCACCGGTTCAACCGGCGTCGTCTGGTCCTGTGGGCGGCTTGCCCTCCATCAGCGCCATCAGCTGGTCGAGCGGGCTCGACACGGCGTGGATCGTGCGGGTGGAGACCTTGGTGTAGAGCGCGGTGGTCTCCAGCTTGCTGTGGCCCAGCAGGACCTGGATCACACGGATATCGACATCCTGTTCGAGCAGGTGCGTGGCGAAGGAATGGCGCAGGGTGTGCGGGCTGACGCGCTTGCGGATGCCCGCGACCTCAGCCGCCTCCTGAACCGCGCGGTGCAGCTGCCGGGTCGAGATGGGGTCGGTGACGTTCTGGCCGGGGAACAACCAGCCATGCGCAATCAGCACCCCGCGCTTGTGCCCCTCACGCCACCACATCCGCAGCAGCTCGAGCAGCTGGGGCGAGAGCATCGCATTGCGATCCTTGCCTCCCTTGCCCTGTTCGACCCGGATCAGCATGCGCGTGCTGTCGATGTCGTCGACCTTGAGGTGGGCCACCTCCGACACGCGCAGGCCCGCGCCATAGGCCACACCCAGCGCCGCCTTGTACTTCATGCCGGGCGCGGACTGCAGCAGTCGCGCTGCCTCCTCGACGCTCAGCACTTCGGGCAGCCGGGGCACGATGCGGGTGACGACCAGGGCACGCGCCAGATCGCGTCGCCTGAGCGTGACGTTATACAGGAAGCGCAAGGCCGACACGGTGCCGTTGATGGTGCTCGGCCTGACCCCGCTCTGATGCTGCATGAGCTGAAAGCGGCGAAGGTCCTCTTCCGTTGCCGTATCGGGAGGGCGCCCCAGGAAGGCTGCAAGGCGCTTCACATGGCGCACGTAATCCTGCTGGGTATGGGGACCGAGGCCTCGCATCATCATGTCGTGCTGCATCCGCTGGCGCAGCGGGCTGATCGGGGCGGTATTGATCGAGACAGTCATGGCAAGTTCCTCTCCGTTGAAGGAACTGCCAGTCTCGCCCCGCTAAAGGCCTACATATAACACGTTACAGTGCACCATGCGCACTCCCGCGAAGCGGGTTCGTGCAAGGGTGCGTTGCCACCTATCGTTCCCGGTGCAGCGAAGGGGGCGGTACATAACCCCATTCTTCATAGAGCGAGCAAAAGGTCCGAAACAGTACCCTGAGCTGGCGGGAATCGTCGCCTGCCCGGTGGCTGAGCACGATGGGGGAGGTGATTGCCGGGTACAGAGGTCTGAACACGACATCGGGATGCGCCAGTCCCTGGGATGAGGCAGGAACGAGGCAGGCGCCCGCTCCGGCGGCGACCATGATCAGTGCGGTCTGCAATTCGCGCACTTCGATCGTGTTGTCGGGCTGAATGCCGGCGTCCTGAAAAAACGAAAGAATCTGGTCCGCGAAGCTGGGCCGCTCGTCGCGCGGATAGAGGATCACCGGAAACCGGCTTACCCTGGCGAGGTCTACCGGTTCGTTCGACAGCTTGCGCATCGAGCCGGGCGGCAGGGCGGCAAGCACCGGCTCCTGGCGCAGCACTTCGCGCCGGATGGCGCTGTCGTTGATCCGTACGCGGCCGAGGCCAGCGTCGATGCGGCCTTCCTTGAGGGCGACTGCCTGTTCGACGCTGCTCATTTCGCTGAGCACGAGATCGACATCGGGCGCCAGAATGCGATAGCGGCGGATCACTTGCGGCAGGCGGTCGTGGAAGCCCGAAGGGATCAGCCCCAGTACGAAACGCGGACGTTCGGAGCCGATGAAGCGGGTCATCGTTTCCGACATCTGGTCCATGCGGCTCAGCACCTGAAGCGCCTGATCGTAGAACAGCCGTCCAGCCGGAGTGAGGTTCAGTGGCCGCACGTCGCGTTCGATCAGGCGAACGCCCACTTCCTCTTCGATTTCCTGGATTCGGCGGCTGAGCGGTGGCTGTGCCATGTTGAGCCGGGCTGCCGCGCGCGTGAAGCTGCGCTCGCTGGCAACGGCCACGAAATAGCGCAGTCTCTTGATATCCAATCGGGCCTCCCGAAGATCACGCGGAATACCAAAACGGTATGGGTGGGGATCAACATGGTGTTTCTCTTCCCCATCCGCCAGTCCTAGCTTCCCGCCTAGAACAGAGAAACTCGCGAAAATGTGGGTGAAGTTGGAGATGGTAATGAACAAGCCGCAGCAGGAAACCAACCCCGCGCTAGTGGAAGATCAGTATCTTTCTGGTATGTATCTGAGTGATGGCTGGCAGGCCGGTGCCAATCTGGCCGACGCTGCGGAACCGGCCACCGGCAAGTCCCTTGGCAAGATCGCGCTGACCGACGGGAAGGACATTTCCGCCGCTGCCGCCACGGCGCGAAAGAACCAGCAGGCATGGGCGGCGCTGACGCCGGACGAGCGTGCAGCAGTGTTCCTGAAGGCGCTTCAGGTCGGCAGCGCATTCGAAAACGAGATCGTCGACTGGATCGTGCGCGAAAGCGGTTCGGCCCGCGCCAAGGCCGGGTTCGAACTGAAGATCGCGCTCAAGGCGATCCAGCTTGCCGCCGCGATGCCGCATCAAGCGCAAGGCCTGGTGCTGCCCTCGACGCCGGGCCGGATCAGCCTTGCCCGTCGCCGTCCGATCGGCGTCATCGGCGTGATCGCGCCGTTCAACTTCCCGCTCTATCTAGCGATGCGCGCGGTGGCGCCCGCATTGGCGGTCGGCAACGCAGTGGTACTAAAGCCCGATCCGCGCACGGCGATCTGCGGCGGCCTTGTCATTGCGCGTCTGTTCGAACTGGCGGGCCTGCCGAGCGGCGTGCTCCACGTCATGCCTGGCGGCACCGAGGCGGGCGAGGCGCTGTGCAGCGATCCCAATATCGGCATGATCCAATTCACCGGATCGACCGGGGCCGGGCGCATGGTTGGCCAGAACGCCAGCCGTAATCTCAAGAAAGTCTCGCTTGAACTCGGCGGCAAGAATTCGATCATCATTCTCGACGATGCTGATCTTGATCTGGCCGTGCGCAATGCCGCCTGGGGTGCCTGGCTCCATCAGGGGCAGATATGCATGTCGTCTGGCCGCATTCTCGTTCACGAGAGTATCGCCCCGCAGTTCATTGCGGCTCTGGCGCAAAAGGCGGGCGCCTTGCCGGTCGGCAACCCGGCGGATGACGGTATCGCCATCGGCCCGCTGATCAATCAGCGTCAGCTCGATCATGTCGCCAAGGTCGTGGCGGACAGCGTCGCGGCAGGGGCAAGGCTCGAAGCAGGCGGCAAGGCCGACAACCTGTTCTTCCAGCCCACCGTGCTGTCGGGTGTCACTGCCGGCATGCCGGCGTTCGAGCAGGAAATCTTCGGCCCGGTCGCCGTGGTGACGACGTTCAAGACCGATGCGGAAGCGATCGAACTGGCCAACCAGACCGAATATGGCCTCTCCGCCGCCATCGTTTCGCACAATGTCGCGCGGGCCGTGGCCATCGGCGACCAGCTTCGCACCGGCCTGCTCCACATCAACGACCAGACGGTCAACGACGATGTCGTCAATCCGTTCGGCGGTGTCGGTGCTTCGGGCAACGGCACTTCCATTGGCGGCCCGGCCAACTGGGAGGAATTCACCGAGTGGCAGTGGGTGACGATCAAGAGCGAGGCTCCCGCCTACCCGTTCTGACCCTGAAAAATCCCCCTCACAACCAATGCTCACGGGAGAGCTGATTATGAGCACGATTGACACCACCGAACGCCGCCCGATCAAGGCCGCCGTCGTCCGCGAGAAAGGCGGCGAGTTCCTGATCGAGGACGGTACCATCGGCGCACCGGGCCCGCGCGAGGTGCTGGTGCGGGTGGTCGCCACCGGCGTCTGCCACACTGACATGATCATTCGCGACCAGTACTACCCTTCGCCGCTGCCGGCTGTTCTCGGGCACGAGGGCTCCGGCGTGGTCGAGGCGGTGGGCGCGGGTGTGCGCGGGGTCGAACCGGGCGATCACGTGGTGATGACCTTCATGTCCTGCGGCTATTGCGTGCAGTGCGAGCAGGGGCATCCGGCGCATTGCGAGAACTTCTTCGGCCTCAATTTCGGCGGCGGCCGGGGCGATGGCAGCACGGCGACTTGCGACGCGCACGGCCATGTCCTGCACGATCACTTCTTCGGCCAGTCCTCGTTCGGAACGCTTGCGATCGCGCATGAGCGCAATGTCGTGAAGGTCTCCAAGGACGCGCCGCTCGAACTGCTGGGCCCACTCGGTTGCGGCATCCAGACCGGCGCGGGGGCCGTACTCAACGCGCTTCAGGTCAAGGCGGGATCTAGCTTTGCCGCCTTCGGTTCGGGCGCGGTCGGCCTCAGTGCGGTGATGGCCGCGCGCGTGGCCGGGGCGACTACGATCATCGCGGTGGACGTTACCCCCAGCCGGCTGGAACTGGCAAAGGAACTGGGGGCGACGCATGTGGTCAACAGCCGGGAGACCGACGCGGTGGCCGCGATCAATGAGATCACCGGCGGCGGCGTGAACTTCACGCTGGAAAGCAGCGGCCGCCCCGAAGTGCTGCGCCAGGCCATCGACGCGCTGTCCATTCGCGGCACATGCGGCATCGTCGGCGCGCCCAAGCTAGGGACCGAAGCCGCGTTCGATGTCAACGACGTGATGGTGCCCGGCAAGCGGATCATGGGTATCGTCGAGGGGGACAGCGTGCCGCAACTGTTCATCCCGCAACTGGTCGACCTCTACGTGCAGGGCCGTTTCCCGTTCGACAAGCTGGTGGGCTTCTACGCCTTCGACCAGATCAACGAGGCCATTGCCGATTCCGAAAGCGGCAAGACGATCAAGCCGATCCTTCAGCTCTAGCTTCTAAATACAGATGACCGGCGGCAATGGCGCTAGGCTAGCGCCATTGCCGCCGGTCATTATGCACTCGGGTCTCCGCATTGGAGGTTTCGCATCGGCGCGTGGCGGTCCTTCCGCTAATCCCCTCCTCATCGGTACCCTTCGAGTGGCGAGCTATCTCACCACTTTCAAGCGCTTGCCTCGCTTACGCTCTATTCGTACTTTTCCGTTCAACCAGCGTGAAATCTACCTTGGTAGCGGGACGAAAGCGAATGGCCCCGGCTTCCAGAAATTCGGCGGCGCGTGAAGCCATTTCGTCTACGTTTTGGTTGAACGTCGTAAGGTCGTATGAAGGCCAACGTGCGGCGGGAATGTCGTCGAACCCGATAATCTGGAAGTCATCTGGGCAGTTCAACCCGCCTTCGATCCTGAATGCCTCGACGATGCCAATGGCGGTCAGGTCGTTCACGCAGAAGATGGCATCAGGGCGTTCGCTGGAAACGAGGAGTTCGCGGCCAATCGCGTAGCCGCCATCATGGTCTAGCGTGCCGATCAGGCAGCGCGGAGGCGCAAGTCCTGCCTCTGCCAGCGCGGCACAAAATCCGTCCCGGCGTGCGCGGGAGGCGATGCTGTCCGCACCGGCATAGGCGAATCGCGTACCGCCGCCCGCCAGCATCAGCCGCGCGGCGGTTTCTCCGGCTCTGTTGCAAAGATTGGCGGCAGTCAGAGGTAGGCTGTCGCTCTGCGCCGATCAGGCGGCTGCTGCGAAATGGTGGTTGAGCATGCCCATG
>FMTU01000044.1 GCA_900100475.1 Sphingobium faniae
CTGATAGATTGTGGACCAATGATCCGGAAAACCGACCCTGTCCTCAGGCGCTGGCAAGTTTTCCTTGACTGCCACGGTCGCGAAAGGGCCATTGGGATGCACGGGCACCTGTTGGGCATTTGCCTGCGACGAGAAAGACCCACAGACCGACATCAACAACCCCGAGCGCATCATGAGGTGTGCCAGCCTTCGTACGCGTCCAGCTCGCGTCTGGATGGCGCTGCGATCGAGCCGCTCGCGAGTGACAGTCATAGGTCCTCTCCTTCCTGCGCCATCGCCGGCGTCGCGAAAAATACCGTCAGCGCAGCTATGATATGGCGCATCCTATCCTCTCCTCAGATTGATTGGCTGATCGACCATTGCGGCCTTAAGCCAGCCTTAAGGCTTCAGTCCGGTATCAGTGCGAAGCCCTGGAGTTGCAGCGTCGCCAGCGTGGTCAGTGCGGCCAGATCGACCTGCACGTCCTTCGCAGTCGTATCGACCGCGATGTTGTTGCCATGCAGCGCCTGACTGCAGACATGCACCTGAGCGCCGGCGCCTTTAAGCGCCGCAATCAGCGGCAGGTTGGGGTTCGCGACCTTGAACTTCGCTCGATAGGCTGCGTCATTCATCACCAGCGGTGTGGCGGAACCGTGGACGATGGCGACGATATCGCCCGCCGCCGGGCGGATACTCCGCGCCGCAAGCAGATTGAGGAAGCGCGCCACTTTCACGATACTCGGATTGGGCTGCGTGGGATCGGCGGACGCCTTGGTGATATTGAACACGACACGGTATCGGATCGTTGGATCCGGCTGGTTGGCGGCATCCGGCGCTGGCACGATGGGACCTTGGCTCGGAACGGCCGGAAAACGGGCATCCTGAGTCATTACGGAACCGGGCACCAGCAGACTCATGGCCGAGAGAAGAAGCAACCGTTTCAACATGGCTATAGGGCTTTCATCGCTTGAGGGTTGCGGGCACGCGCCACCCGTGGCCCCGAAAGATCCGTGCCGCTTCCGGGCCGGCCAGGAATGAGGCGAATGCGCGCGCGTCCGCTGACGAGCGGCTCGTGCGTATCGGTAGGGATTGAGCCAGGATCGGTCGCGAAAACCCCAGGGAAGCGAAAAATTTCAGCTGCGCGGCGAGGCCGAGGCGCGTCAGGGCCGGCTTCGAATTTACAAAATCAATATCGGCAAAGCTCAGGCTCCATCGTCCGATCAAATCCCCGCCCGAAATACTCCGATCCATCAACCCACTCACTATGATGGAGCGAACTGTCCTCTTCTATAATTTCCATCGTCAATACCGAATGCCACGTTCCAAAAACGTTCTCCGACTTGGCCAAAATCGCAGCTTGGGGCCGACTGGGCCATGTCGGAAAATAGCGATTCCTGGTTGTCGTCTTCGGCGCGACACGGGATTGGGCGCGCCAGTTTGGCCTTGATCCACTCGTCTTCGAGGTCGCTGGAGCGGATTTGATAGGGCGCGTAGCGCATGACCTGCTCGGCGGCGATATGCCATTCCTGAGGAAGCGTTGGATCTTGACTTGCGGGACTCCGAGTTTGGCGGCCGCGTCCGACATCGTGAGCCATTCGCCGTTCTTGTCAGAAGACCGGTAACCGCTGATCTTGCGCACCACATGGCTCACTGGCGTGTTCAGTCTGCCCAATTTAATTGTTAAGGCAATGATTGCATATTGAACGTAATCGGATGATGGACTAGGTAGCCGCGCATGCCCCGCGACCGATCCAGAACCAGCCCCGTCACGCTTTTTGAACTCACGAACGCTTTGCAGCCGATCCGGCGTGTCTGGGTTCAGGCAGTCAGTTTCGCACTCGCCGACTTCGGACTTCCCGCATCGCTCATTTCGGCGCTCATTCTGGCGTCCCGTCATGGAGACAAGGGTGTCAGGCAGAACGCGCTGGCCGAGGAAGTCGGGGTCAATCCGGGCGGCATGGTGCGCATTCTCGACCAGGCCGAAGCCGCCAACCTGCTTGAGCGGCGCGATTCTCCCGAGGACCGGCGCATCAAGACGATCCATGTCATGCCGAAAGGTCGTGACCTTGCGAAGAAGATGGAAAAGGCGGTCACGCGGCTCCGCGACGACCTCCTTGGTGATCTTCCTTCGCAGGACATCGAAACGACGACGCGCACGCTGCGTTTGTTCGAGGAACGGATCGGTCAGTTCCTGCAGCAGGCGCGGACGGGCCGATGAAAGTCAGCGCCGATCAGCTGATCTTCTCTGTTAAGCTGTTCGTCGCGGGCATGATCGCATTCGCGATAGCGGTGCGGATCGGCCTGCCCAATCCTTACTGGGCACTTGTCACCTGCTGCGTCTGCATGAACCCCATGAGCGGGGCGATCCGGTCGAAGGCCGTCTATCGGTTCACTGGAACTTTCTGCGCCGGCTTCGTCACGCTTGCCATGGTCGCGCTGTTTGCGAGCGCGCCGCTGCTGCTGATCGCGGCGTCGGGAATCGTGGCAACCCTGGCGTTCGGTATTTCTTTCCTCGACCGCACGCCGCGCAGCTACGGCTTCCAGCTTTTCGCGATCACGCTCATGCTGGTGGCCGTCGCCGGCGTGGATCATCCGGAGATCATGTTCGATACCGTTGTGGCGCGGGTCAGCGAAATCACCCTCGGCATCCTCGCGACGACCCTCGTTGACGGCGTGATCGCTCCGCGTTCTCTTGAAGGTGCGCTACGCGCGCGCCTGCATCGCTGGCTGCCCAGCATCGAGACCTGGGCGAAGGATGTCCTTGATGGCCATGAGGCGGACGCCCAAGGAGAGCATGACCGGCTAAAGACGCTGGCCGACATCACATCCCTGTCACAGCTGACCGGAGCGCTGCGCTACGATCCGACGATCCATCGCGATGACCTGCGGCACGCGCTCGCGATCCAGCAACGCCTGCTGCGCATGGTCCCGCTCCTTTCCGCAATCGGCAGCCGCATCGCGGGCCTTGGCGAAGCGGAGCGCTTGGCCCTCCGACCCTCTCTCGCCACGGCCAGGGCCCATCTTGATGCCGGTACGGAACCGCCACCCGATCTGGCCGATGCCGTGCGCGCGCTTCCGCTCGATGCCAGTGACGCGCGCGCGTGGCAGCAGCTCATTCATGATGCGCTGGCCGACATGCTGGCCGAAATGCTGACGCTCTGGAGCGAAGTTTCGCGGATCGAGGCGGCGTTGAGCGGAAAGGCGAAGCTTGCGCCCGCGCTCGCGCGAACAGTCAGCGAGACGCGGGCGTTTCCGCTCAACCCCGACATTGATCACGCTGCCCGGATCGCGGCGGGAATCCTCGTAACCTACGCCCTCCTCTGCGGGCTCTGGTATGCGACGGGCTGGCATCAGGGCGCGAACGCGGTTCTGCTGGGCACCGTAACGCTGGCCTTTTTCGGTGGCGGCGACGAGCCGGGCCGAGCGATCGGAATGTTCGCGCGTTTCGCCCTGCTAGCGACCCTGCTGGCGGGGATCCTGTGCTATGGCCTGCTCCCGCTCGCCGCCGATTTCTCGACCTTTGCGTTGATGATGGGCCTGTTCATGCTGCCGCTGGGCGTCTGGGCAGCCGTCAATCCGATGGCGACGCTAATCCTCGCCTTCGGGCTCAGCAACATCAATCTCCAGGGCCATTATTCGCCGCCCGATTTCGGAACCTTCGTCGAGGCGAGCGTCGCCAGCATGCTGGGCATATTCACGGCCATTCTCGGCGCCGGCCTGTTCCGTACCTGGGGCGTGCAGCATCAGCTTCAGCGCGTCCTCCGCATCGAAGCGCGCGAGATCGCGCGGCTGAGCCGGTCGCCCAGCCGACGGTTGCGGGACAGCTATGTCCAGCGGGCGCTCGACCGCATTTCGGTGGTGACGGCGCGCCTTGCCGCAGCTGGGCAAATCGAGCGGAGCGCCGGCCTGCTCATCCGGCTGCGGGTCGGCGCGAACGTCGCCGACCTGCGCTCGATGGGCAACGCGCTTCCCGCCGATGGGCGGCAGGCGACGGATCGGGTTCTCGATCAACTCCGCAGCGAGTTCGACAAGCCGCAGCCGTCGTCCCGTCTGCTCGCGCTCATCGACGAAGCACTTGATGCGCTCTGGCCGGGAGATGGTTCGCCCGGCGCTCGCCCCGACCGCGCCATTCATGCCTTAGCGGGTCTGCGCATCGCCCTGTTCGAGCGCGCGCCGGCCTGGGTACCGGCGACATGATCGGCGAAATCGACATCGCGGGCGTGTTCGTTTCGCCGCTGCTCCTCTGCGCGATCCTCGGCTTCGCGATGCGCCTGCTGCTGTCGCGGGTGCTCGAGTCCATCAGCTTCTACCGCCTCGTCTGGCAGCGCCCGCTGTTCGACACCGCCCTGTTCCTCATCCTGACCGGCACCGCCTTTCTGGCTCTACGCCTTGTCACCGCATCCTGAAGTGCCCGCCATGACCCTAGATCGCGATACCCTCCTCCGCCTGCTCAAGCCCCTGCTCACCCTGCTGGTGGTGGGTGCGGGCGTGTTCGTCTTCTGGCACCTCTATAATTACTACACCTACGCGCCACAGACGCGCGACGGGAAGATCAGGGCGGATGTGGTCCCGCTCGCGGCAGACGTGTCGGGCCGGGTCGAGCAGGTCCACGTTCGCGACAACCAGGTGGTCAGGCGCGGCGACATCCTGTTTACCATCGACCATGTTCGGCTGCGCAATGCCGTTGAGCAGGCCGAGGCCGCTGTCGCCACGGCACGGGCAACGTTGAACGCCGCCGAACGGGAGAACCGCCGCTATCAGGCCCTCTCTGATATCGTCTCGGGACAGCAACGTGACGACCGCCGCTCCACCGCCGAGGAGGCCCGCGCACGCTATGCCCAGGCGATCGCTGATCGCGATCTCGCCCGCATCAATCTGGCGCGCGCCGAGGTGCGTGCGCCGGTCAACGGCATCGTCACCAATTTCTCGCTCCGTCCCGGCGCCTACGCGGCCACCGGGCAGCCCGTGATGACGCTGGTCGATTCCGACAGCTACTATGTTGCCGGCTATTTCGAGGAGACGAAGCTTTCGCACATCCGCCCCGGCGTCCGCGTCACGATCCGGGTAATGGGCGAGGATAGGCCGCTTTCTGGCCATGTTGAAGGCCGATCGGCGGGCATTGACGATCGCGAACGGACGACCGCGTCCGGAACGCTACTCGCGAATGTCAATCCCACCTTCAGCTGGGTCCGTCTTGCCCAGCGCATCCCCGTGCGGATCGCCATCGACAAGGTGCCGCCCGGCATCGATCTGATCGCGGGCCGGACGGTCACCGTGACGCTCAATGGCGCGGAAAATGCGCTCGGCCCCGGCCGGAGCGAATGACGATGGGGCGCGTCGGAACGAAAAGGCTGCTCGGACTGATGGGCGCGCTGATGCTCGCTGGCTGTGGCACGGTCGGCCCCAGCTATCGGGCGCCGCCCTTGCCCGCAGGCATCTCGGATCGGCCCGCAAGCTTTGCCGAAGGAAAATCGCCCGCCTATTCGGCTGAACCCTTGCCCCAGCGCTGGTGGCGCCTCTACGCTATTCCCCAGTTCGATGCGCTCGTCCAGGAAGCGATCGAGGCCAACACCGACCTCAGGGTCGCGGCGGCCAATCTCGAACGCGCGCGCGCGATTGTCCAGGAGGTCGAGGCCGGCGCGGGCGTCCAGACTTCCACGGCGGGCGGCGTATCGGTGGGCGAGCCGTCCAATCTCGGTCTCGGCTCGCCCAACGGGACCCATGCGACATTCGACGCCGGCGTCGGCATATCCTATGAACTCGACGTCGTGGGCCGGATTCGGCGCACGATCGAAGCCGCGCAGGCCGATGCGGAAGCGCAGGCCGCCGCCTATGACCTTGCGCGCACGACGGTCGTGGCCGGAGTGGTCGGCGCCTATGGAGATGCCTGCGCGGCCGGCGCGCGGATGACCGTTGCCCGCCATTCGGTCGAACTGCAGCGGCAAAGCCTCGCCCTCACCGAAAGAGGCGTGCGCGCCGGCCTCTACACGTCGCTCGACGCTACCCGCTCGCGCGCGCTTCTGGCTCAGCTCGAGGCAGCGCTGCCGCCGATCGAGGCAGGCCGCAAAGCTGCACTATTCAGTCTTGCCGTGCTGCTCGGCCGGACGCCCGAAGATTATCCGCCCAATCTCGCGACCTGCCGGATCATCCCTTCCGTCGACCGCCCCCTGCCGATTGGCGACGGTATGGCGCTGATCCGGCGCCGGCCTGACATCCGCGAAGCTGAACGCCGGCTCGCGGCTGCGACGGCGCGCATCGGAGTGGCGACGGCGGACCTCTATCCGAGCGTCAGCCTCGGCGCATCGCTCGGCACGACCTCGCGGAGCGTGGGCGGGCTGGTCGACGATTCGGCGTTGCGGTTCAGCTTCGGCCCGCTCATCTCGTGGTCCTTCCCGAACCGACGCGTCGCCAGGGCGCGGATCGCGGAAAGCGATGCAGCGGCGCGCGCGACGCTGGCGGCATTTGACGGCAGCGTCCTCGCAGCTCTCCGCGAAACCGAGACGGTCCTCAGCACCTATGCCCGTAATCTGGACCAGAATGCAAAGCTCAGGCGCGCGCGCGATGAGAGCCGGAGGGCTTCCGGGCTCCAGGCCCGGATAACCGGGGGCGGTCTTGGAACAGGCCTTGAACTGCTCGACGCGCAGCGAAGCCTTGCCACGGCCGAAGCAGCGCTGGCGGCCTCGGATGCGTCCATCGCCTCGGATCGCGTTCGGCTGTTCCTTGCGCTCGGCGGCGGCTGGGGAGGAGCCATGGCGGGGCCATGATGACCGAGCCTTCGCGAGGCGTACGCTCCGCGGATGTTTGATGGGGCCGAATTACAGAGGAGCAGCCCCGCCTCGATCGGTATCCTTTGTGCTGACGTATCAGGTCCCGGTGCCCCTCCACGCCGCAACTGACGCCATGGTGGCGGGAATTGAACGATCCGCTGCTCGATCAACTGATTTGACGGGCGCCGTTCTCCAACCCGTCGAATGATATCGCCGAAGCGCGTGTTCGGCGTAAGCGCCGACGGAAGCTTTCAATTACCCACAAGTGGTCTGACGCCAGATTCCACTGATCGCAGCGGTATTGCTACGATGGAATCAGTTATGATTCATGTTCCCGCACAGGCTCGCTTTTGCGGAGTGCACGATGGTCGACGATGGCTCGGAATCTCAGGCTTGGATCGATGATGAATTTGCTGCGTCGCGATTTAGCGATGTGCGTCTTGGGCGTCGTCTGCGCCAGTTGGTGACGCAGATGGCAGGTGCGGTGGGCGGTCCAATTCCACTCGCCTGCCAGGACTGGGCCAACACCAAAGCTGCCTACCGCTTTCTCTCAAATTCAGATGTTTGCGAAGGTAAAATTCTGCAAGGCCATTTCCAATCCACGGCATCGCGTGTCGCAGCCGTTGATGGACCCATTCTGGTTCTGCAAGATACCACCGAATTTTCATATGAACGCAAAAAGCCCGAACAGGTTGGAATCATCGGCTATGCCCCGAGCAAGCGCGAGACTGTGGGGATTGCTCGGCGACACACCATTTGCGGGCTGTTGATGCATAGCAGCCTGGTGGTAACGACAGAGGGGCTGCCGCTCGGCTTGGCGGCGATCAAATTTTGGTCCCGCAGCAAATTCAAAGGTACCTCGGCACTTAAGCGTCATATAAATCCGACGAGGGTGCCGATCGAAGCCAAGGAAAGTATCCGCTGGTTGGAGAATATGCGCGCCTCCACGGCTCTGCTGGGGGAAGGCCAGCGCCTGATCCACATCGGCGATCGCGAAAACGACATCTATGAGTTCTTCTGCGCTGCGCGCGAAGCTGGCACCCATTTCTTGGTACGGACATGCGTTGATCGATTGGCGGGCGATGGCAAACACACCATTGCTGCTGAAATGGCGGACGCACCCATTGCAGGTTGCCACATGGTCGAAATTGCCGAGGGCGTGACCGCCAGCCTGGCACTGAAATATAAGCAGATTCGGGTATTGAACCGCGCCGGGTTTGCCGGAGGCTCTAACTCCTGAGAAGGTGGAGCCTGTATGAGCAAGACAACGAACAAGTTTGCGCCGGAAGTCCGCGAGCGTGCGGTGCGGATGGTTTTCGATCACGAGCGGGATCACCCGTCCAGATGGGCGGCGGTGGTATCGATCGCGGGGAAGATCGGCTGCGTTCCGCAGACGCTTCATGAGTGGGTGAAGAAGGCTGAGGTCAACAGTGGCAAGCGTGCCGGTGTCCCGACCGAGGTTGCCGACAAGGTGAAGGCGCTGGAACGCGAGGTCCGTGAGCTGCGGCAGGCCAACGAGATTCTGCGCAAGGCGTCGGCATATTTTGCGCAGGCGGAGCTCGACCGCCCGTTCCGGCGATGATCGCGTTCATCGACGATCACCGCGATGCCTATGGGGTCGAGCCGATCTGCCGCGTCCTGCCGATCGCCCCATCCACTTACCACGAGCGCGTCGCGCAGCGACAGGACCCGGCACGCCTGTCGGCGCGGGCTCGGCAGGATGTAGCCCTCAAGCCGGAGATCGCGCGCGTGTTCGCCGAGAACTTCGCGGTCTACGGCGTGCGCAAGGTATGGCGGCAGATGATGCGGGAGGGCTTTCCGATCGCCCGTTGTACGGTCGCTCGGCTGATGCGCGAGATGGGCTTGGCAGGAGTGATCCGTGGCAAGCCAGTGCGCACCACGATTAGTGACAAAGCGGCACTTTGCCCGCTGGACCACGTGAACCGCCAGTTTTACGCGTCAGCGCCGAACATGCTGTGGGTGTCGGACTTCACCTACGTCGCGACCTGGGCAGGGTTCGTCTACGTCGCCTTCGTCATCGATACCTATGCTCGGCGGATCGTAGGCTGGCGGGCCAGCAGGACGGCGCACGCCAGCTTTGTCCTCGATGCTTTGGAACAGGCGCTTCACGATCGCCGGCCGGCCCATCGAGGCGGCCTCATCCATCATAGCGATCGTGGCTCCCAATACGTGTCCATCAAGTACACCGAGCGCCTCGCCGAAGCCGGGATCGAGCCGTCGGTCGGCAGCGTCGGTGACAGCTACGACAACGCTTTGGCCGAGACGATCAACGGCCTTTACAAGGCCGAGGTCATCCACCGCCGTGGACCCTGGCGATCCTTCGAAGCCGTGGAATACGCGACCCTCGAATGGGTCGACTGGTTTAACCATCGCCGTCTGCTGGAGCCTATCGGCAACATCCCGCCTGCCGAAGCCGAAGATCAATATTATGCTGCCGCGAACAACATCGATATGGCAGCGTGACTCACAACCCAATGCCTCCGGCAGACCCGGCACGGTTCATATTGCCGCCGATTGGAAAGCAGAAACGCTACCCTGCGCTCGATCTTACCATAGTCCACGCTCAGGAACAGGAAGTCCCGGAGAACCGCTCTCCTATCGACTGGAAGCTTATCACTGACCTGCCCATTACGTCGCTGGAGGAGGCGACCGAAAAGCTTCAATGGTATGCTTTGCGCTGGAAGGCTCTGTTGCAAAAATCGTGAAGCTTGAGCATGCTTGGCGGAGATTGGACGGACGGAACGATGACGGATTTCAAGTGGCGCCATTTCCAGGGTG
>FMTU01000041.1 GCA_900100475.1 Sphingobium faniae
AAAATGCCGTCCTTTGAAATCGTTCATCGCAACTGACCTTGACAGTACATGAGCCCAATCTTGGAAACCGTGTCAGAGTTTGCAACAGAGCCAGCTGCCGCAGGGTTTCGGGCAAGCTTTCGTAGGCCGTTTCGCCGTTCGCCCAGACGGTATCGCCGCCGGCTTCGGGAATGGTGATCGCGCGCAGGATCGAGCCCTTGGGATAGGCATCTACGAACGTCACGTCGGTATGCCAGCTCGAGGCGGCGTAGCCTTCCTTGCTGTCGAGTTCGAGCAGGTAGCGCGAACCCTCGGCCACCGGCACGGTGGGATGTGCCACCGGATCGCCGAAAAGCGAGGCGAAGCCTTCGTGGCGTGCGTCGTCCAGTTCCTTCTGGCCACGGAAGAAGACGACCTTGTGGCGCACGACCGCGTCCTTGATCGCCTGCACGGTCTCCGCGCCGAGATCGCCGGAAAGGGTCACCCCGCGGATTTCGGCACCGATCGTCCCGGTGATCGGAACGATGTCGAGCGGGGAGTTCGGGTCCTTGGCATTGGCATAGGTGGTGATGGCATTCATGTGGGTTACTCCTGCTTGGGGTAAGGATTTGGGGTGTTATTCGGCGGGCTGGAGCGCGGGGTCGGCGGCGGTGTCCAACTGGCGGCGAATGGCGTTGTGCTGTTCGGCATCGAGCGCGAAGCCCGATATGACGGCAGCGGAGATGGCATGGGCGAGGGCAGGTCCGGTCGCGAAGACAAGCAACAGGCCGTTCAACGCCTCAGGAGAGTTTGCGGCGGACTTCGGATCGAAGCCCAGCCACGCGATCAGCGGCAGGGCGATGCCTGCGGCAAGCGCACCGCCGATCTTGTCGGCCAGGGCAAAGACTGAATAGTAAAGGCCGGCGCGCTCCTCGCCGGTCTCGGCGCGGTGCTTGTCGGCAACGTCGGCGACCATCGAGCGCAGCATGATGTTGCCTGAGCCCTGTGTGATCCCCTGAGCAAAGGCGAGCGCAAGGACCAGCCAGAACCGGTCGGGCGTGGTCAGCACCAGCGCGAGGTTGATCAGTGCCTGCAGCACTTCGGCGAGAATGGCAGCCCGGCGCTTGCCCAGGGATACACCGATGCGCTGCCAGATCGGCGCGGCGAGCATGCCGAAGGCGTATTGGAACAGGAACAGTCCTGCACCCCATTCAGGCCTTCCGAGATAGAAGGTCACGTAGAACAGCAAAAGCGTCGTGCGGATGCCCTGTCCTGCCCGGACTGCGGCGTCCGAAGCGAGGACGCGCAGCAGCAGCGGGTTGCCGAGCACCGCGCGCGCGGCGGCCAGTGGCGACAGCGGGAGTGCCAGAGCAGCAGGCGCGCTGTCATCGCGATTGGACAGCGTCAGCCACAGCGCCGGGATAGCGGCAGCGAGGACAAGCGAACCGAACAGCGTCAGTTGCAACTGACCGTCACCGGGTCGCAGATGCTGGGCGAGTGCCGCCAGCGCAAGGGCACCTACCAGCGCAATCGACTGCCACAGTGTAAAGGTTGATGCCGCGCGGGTCCGGTCGTGATAGCCGGTGGCGATCTCGCCGCTCCACGCCAGCAGCGGCGTGGAGAGAAGCGCAAGGCCGATGTAATAGGCGGCCAGTGCAGCAATCAGCCAGCCAACGCCGAGGTTCGCAGGCGGGAAGAACAGCATCGCGCTGCCAGCGACGAACAAGGATCCCCCGCCCGCTACCCACGGTCGCCGCCTGCCGAAGCGGCTCTGCGTGCGGTCGCTCAATGCGCCGACTATCGGGTCGAGCGCGCAGTTGAGCAACTGACCCGCCAGATACAGCGTCCCTACCAGCGTGAGTGGCACGCCATAGTCTCGCGCAAGAATGGCGGGGAGCCAGGCAGCAACTGGCTGAGCAGCAGCGGTGACCGGCACGTAGATCGCAGCAAGGCGGTGGTAGCTACCAGAAGGCGAACTGACGGGGGATCCTGTTGTCATGCGGCCAGCCTCACAGTCGCGTCCGCAACGTCACACCATAAGTGCGTGGCTCGCCCACCTGGGCAGTGACCACGCCGGTGTTGGCGGCGGAGAGGTTGAGGAAATAGTCTTCGTTGAGCAGGTTGCGCGCCCAGACCGACAGGTCCCACAACCCGTCGTCGGTCTTCAGCCCGATGCGCGCATTGGCGATGCCGAAGCCCGGAACCTGCGCCCATGCGGAGTTGGTTGCCGATGTATTGAAACTCGAGCGGTGCGCGTAGTCGGCGTGGGCGTAAAGGCTCAGTTCGCGCCCGCCGAGCTCACCCAGCGGCGTGTTGCCGTCGACACCGACTGACCATGCGAACTTCGGAACGCCCGAAAGCGGTTTGCCTGACAGGTCCTGGATACCGCCGAGGTTGAGGTTCTCCACCGCCTGCGGTGCGTTGTCGTACTCGACGTATTTGGCGTCGGTGTAGCTTGCCGATGCGGTGAACGAGAGACTGTCGCTGGCCTGGAAGGCAAGGTCGCCCTCAACTCCGCGCGAACGCACCTTGGGGATGTTCGCGATGTATTGGCGCACGTTGACGGTGTTGGGCACCTGTTCGGTGATTGCCGTCTGATAGTCGCGGATCTCGGTCCAGAACGCAGCAGCATTGAAGGTGGCGCGCCGATCGAGGAACTGGGATTTGAAGCCCAGCTCGAACGCATCAACCTTTTCCGGGGCGACTTCGGGCGCAATGCCGGCGGGCAGCGCCGTCAGGTTCAGTCCGCCCGACTTGTTGCCGCGCGAATAGCTGCCATAGACGCTCGCGTCCGGCGCAACCTTCCAGTTCAGCGTGACCAGC
Source organism: Sphingobium faniae (assembly GCA_900100475.1). Classification (GTDB taxonomy): domain Bacteria; phylum Pseudomonadota; class Alphaproteobacteria; order Sphingomonadales; family Sphingomonadaceae; genus Sphingobium; species Sphingobium faniae. The sequence goes on from FMTU01000041.1 coordinate 2,782, forward strand.
CCTGACAGGCTGTTGTCGCTGAATTTCGTCGCGAAGCTTGTCACCGGGTTGAACTGGGTGCGGATCGCGTTGATCGCGGTGACCTGCGCCGGGGTGAAGCCGGAAAGATCGGCACCATGCACCCAGAACTGGCTGAACGCGCCCGCCTTCTTCTCGTGCGTCCAACGCAGGCCGGTGGTCAGCGTCAGGGCATCGGACAGGTGCCAGTCGGTCTGCCCGAACAGCGCGAATGTGCGCGTTTCCGGCGTCGAGGTCGAATTTGCCTCGAACCCGTTCAGCGCCGCATTGGCGAGGGTCTGGTCGGCCGCAGGCAGGTTCCACTGCGCGGCAGCCGAGCCATAGCGGGTGGCGCCATAGCCCTTGACGACCTGCCAGAAGTAGTACGCGCCGATCACGTAGTCGACGGTGCGGTTGCCCTTCGAGGCAAGCCGCAGCTCCTGGCTGAACTGGCGCTGGCGGTTGGCTTGCTGGGCCTTGGTGGTGATGGGCAGCGAGGTGCTGTCGCCATCGTTGGCCGGGTTCCAGTCCCACCAGCGATAGGCGGTGATGGAGGTCAGGGCCGCGCTGCCGAAGTCCCAGTTGGCCTCGCCCGAAACGCCATAGCCCGCCATGTTCGACTGGTAGTGGCTATCGGCCTCGCCGATGCGGTCGAACGGCCTGAAGGCGGGGAGGGTGTAGCCAGGGAACCGGGCAGCTCGCAGGGCAAAGTTGTTGGGTATCGTCGCGCCATTGGCATAGGTCGTGTGCAGGTCGGCGAAGACCGAGAGCACATGATCCTGCTCCTGCTTTGCGTAGTCGCCGATGATGCGCACCTCGAAGTCCGGGTCGGGCGTCAACAGCAACTGGCCGCGAATGCTCTCGTTGCGGTAGTTCTGGGCGCGGGTATTGGTGGTCTTGTTGAACAGGAAGCCGTCGTTCCCGCTGATCGCGCCGGAGATGCGCACGGCGAGCAGATCGGGCAGGATACCTGCCGAGGCCGAAGCCCGGATTTGCCGGAAGCCGTAATTGCCGATGCTCGCCTCGCCCGAAAGCTCGGGATCGAAGCTCGGCTTGCGCGAGGTGATGTTGATGACGCCCGAGGTGGTGTTCTTTCCGAACAGCGTGCCCTGCGGACCGCGCAGCACTTCGATGCTCTGCAGGTCGACGAGGTCGAACTGCGAAAGCCCGACGCGGCCGTAGTAGACGTTGTCGATATAGAAGCCGACGCCGTTCTCGAGTCCGTCGTTGGTCAGCGCGACGTTCGAGCCCAGGCCACGGATGTTGATGTTGGTATTGCGCGGATTGAAGCTGAACACCTGCAGGCTCGGTACCTGCTGCTGGATCTGGCCGAGGGTGAAGTCGCCACGCCTTTCCAACGCGTCGGCGCTGATCACGCTGATGGCGACCGGCACGTCCTGGACATCCTCGTCGCGGCGGCGCGAGGCGGTGACGACGATGGCTTCACCGGCCTCGCCGGCGTCTTCGGCAGCAACTGCCGGAACCTCGACATCGGCAGGCTGCTCGGCGGCGAAAGCCGGAGCCGCGCCGATGAGCGAGCCCAAAGCCACGCCTGCAAGGATAAGCTGGCGCTGCTTGAAGAGAAAAACCCTGTTCATTCCATTACTTCCCTGAACCCAAGTGGCTTGCCGCGTCGGGGCGGCGATTGAAGGCAGCGGGAACGGGCACGGCTTCGCGCACGGGGTCGCCGGGGGCGACGCCGCAAAGGGCAACGATCGACTGTTGCAGGGACGCGGGATACCGGGCCAGTTCCGCAAGGTCGGAGCTGGTTAGCGGTCGCATGACGCATTCCTCCGGGCGGCGACCGCAAGGGCCGCGCCGAACTGGCGTTATGGTGAGAGAGGCGGGCGAGAGCGGACCGCGCCCGGTCGGGGCGGCAGGTCCGTCAATCGTGTCCGGTGGTTTGCGCGCTCTAGGCGCGCGTCATGGGCTTGTGCATCGTATCACCTCTTGATTGGAGGGGAACACGATGCCTGGCGCCGTCGCCCCAGCATCGCGCGCTTTAGCGGTTGTTCACGCGGAGCAAGCTGCTTCCCATCAAATGCCGCGGATCAGGACCCTGGATGTGCAGGCCGACCTGATCGTCGGATGTCCTGGGGGTTAATCTCTACTTATCCGGTTGAGTCTTCTCGGTCAACCCGGGCCTCACCCGTTCGGCGCAAAAGGAAAACTTCCCGACGGACAAGATGAATTGTCTATCGATGTAATAGACATTGATGGGGCTGGCGATAAGTTCATATTGCCTTACGCGACCACGCGCGGGTCCACCTGCAACTGCAATCACGGACCGCACCATGACCTCGACCTACAGTCTTACCCGCCGCGCGACCCTTGCAGGCGCCGCCGCCACTCTGGCCGTCGGCTCTGTGCCCGCGAATGCCCGCAAGCGCGTGCGGCAGCCCAACATCCTCTACATCATGGCCGATGACCTCGGTTACGCCGATCTGTCCTGCTATGGTCGCCGCGATTTCGAGACGCCGGTGCTCGACAAGCTGGCGGCGCAGGGCCTGCGTTTCACCAATGCCTACGCCAACAGCGCCGTCTGCACGGCCACGCGCGTCGGCCTGATCACAGGCCGCTATCAGTATCGCCTGCCCGTTGGCCTCGAGGAGCCGCTGGCCTACCGGCCCAACATCGGCCTGCCGCCTTCGCATCCGACGCTGCCGTCACTTCTCGCCAAGGCTGGCTATCGCACCTCGCTGATCGGCAAGTGGCATCTTGGCAGCCTCCCGGACTTCGACCCGATCAAGAGCGGCTACCAGTCTTTCTGGGGCATCCGCAGCGGGGGCGTCGACTATTACACCCACGCCACCAGCAACGGTCAGCCCGACCTGTGGGATGGTCCCACGCCCGTCGACAAGGCGGGTTACCTGACCGACCTGCTTGCCGACCGCGCGATCGCGGAAATCCGCCAGGCGTCGTCAGTTAAGGCGCCGTGGTTCATGTCGCTCCACTTCACTGCGCCGCACTGGCCGTGGGAAGGGCCTGATGACGCCAGCGAATCCACTCGGATTGCCGGACTGAAGGACCCCAAGGCCCTGTTCCACTTCGACGGCGGCAGTGCGGCGATCTACGCCGCCATGGTCCGCCGTCTCGATTACCAGATCGGGCGCGTACTCGAAGCCCTCAAGGCAAACGGCGCCGAGCAGGACACCATCGTCGTCTTCACCAGCGACAACGGCGGCGAACGCTTCTCCGACACCTGGCCCTTCAGCGGCCGCAAGACCGAACTGCTCGAAGGCGGCCTGCGCATCCCCGCCATCGTCCGCTGGCCGGGTGTCACCACGGCCGCGACGACCAGCGATGCGCAGATCATCTCGATGGACTGGCTGCCGACATTCCTTGCCGCCGCCGGTGCAGCGCCAGATCCTGCATTCCCCAGCGACGGCGCAGACATCGCCGCCGCCTTGTCGGGCCGTGTTTTGCCCGAACGCACGCTGTTCTGGCGCTACAAGAACCACGCCCAGCGCGCTGCCCGTCGCGGCAACCTCAAATACCTGAAGATCGGCGGGAACGAGTTCCTGTTCGACGTCTTTGCCGACCCTCTCGAGCGGGCCAACCTGAAAGACCGGCAGCCCGAAGCCTTCACCTCGCTCAAGAAGGCGTGGGAGGACTGGAACGCCCGAATGCTGCCGCTGGATGCGCAGTCCTACACCCACGGTTTCGGGCCTGGCGAACTAGCGGATCACTTCAACCCCGAACTCTGACAAGCCTCCGGCAGCCGGCAACATTTGGCATTGCTGGGAAACACTTGTCTTGAAAGCAGAAACATTGCATCAGCCGTCCAACCGGGTCAGCGCAACCTCCCGGTCAAGCGCAGCGCGCGCTCAAGTGTTGCTTCATTGGACGGCCGCTTGGCCGCGATGGAGCCTGCCTTGAAGTCGTTCGCGTTCCTTTTGCCAGTTGCTGTCACCGCAGTTTATCTACCGTCCGGCAGCGCACTCGCCGACACGCCCCGGCTCCAATCCATGCTCGGCGCGCCGCCGAATATCGCGGTCAGCGGCTCGGTCCGTCTGCGCTACGAGACCCTGACCGGACAGCCGCGCGTAAACCTGCCGCCCGCCGACGAGCAGCTCGCGCTTCGCACGACACTGGCCATCGAATACAAGGCCGCGCCGAACATCCGCATCGGCGCGGAGATGTTCGACAGTCGGGCCTGGCTCGGCAAGCCCGGCAGTTCGGTCAGCGCCAACGACGTCAACACGCTCGAAATCGTGCAAGGCTATGTGGCCGTCGATCTTGCGCCCGCACAGGGCACCAGGCTCACGCTCGAAGCCGGGCGTTTCGTTCTTAACCTCGGCTCGCGACGACTGATCGCGGCAGACGACTATCGCAACACCACCAACGGCTACACCGGCCTGCGCGCGGACCTCCAGGCAAGTGATGGCACCGCTGCTATCTTGATTTACACCCTGCCGCAGATCCGCAAGCCCGATGATCAGGCATCGGTGTTGTCCAACCGCCATGGGTTGGACCAGGAGAGTTTCGACCTCCGGCTCTGGGGTGGTCTGGTCTGGCATCCCAGGACCGTCGTAGGTGCCATGGCAGAAGCATCCTACTTTCGCCTGCAGGAGCGCGACAGCCCGTCACGCGCCACGCGGGACCGCAACCTCCACACCGTTGCCGCACGCCTGATCCGCGAGCCGAAGGCTGGCAAGCCCGATTTCGAGATCGAGGGTGCATGGCAGTTCGGCGACGTCAGCGAGACGACGCGGCCCGGTGCCCGCAAGCTCGATGTCGATGCTTGGTTCATCCATGCGGATGCGGGTTACATGTTCCCCGGCCCGGCGCGGTTGCGGGTGTCAGTCGAATACGATTACGCCAGCGGCGACGGTCCGGGCGGCACCTACGGCCGCTTCGACACCCTGTTCGGCATGCGTCGCGCCGACTTCAGCCCCGCAGGCGTGCTCGCCGCCATCAGCCGCACCAACATAGAAAGCCCCGGCGTCCGCGCCGAAGTTGCACCCGGCAAAGGCTTCGACGCGTTCGTCACCTACCATCCGCTTTGGCTCGCCGAAAAGACCGACAGCTTCGCCACGACCGGCGTGCGCGATGCGAGCGGCAAGGCAGGCTCCTTCGCCGGTCACCAAGTGGAAGGCCGAATGCGCTACTGGATCGTGCCTGGCTTCCTGCGCGGGGAGATCAATGCCTTCTGGCTCGCCAAAGGACCGTTCCTTCAGCTCGCACCCAACGCCATACGCACGGGCGACACAAGTTATTTAAGCACCGCGGTCCTAGGCTCAGGACCCATTGATTGGTTGAGGGTGATGTGATTCAGGCTCCGCGAGGAGACTGAGCATGAGTGACCTTTATTGGCTGACGGACGAGCAGATGGCGCGTCTTTCACCCTATTTTCCCAAGAGCCACGGCAAGCCCCGGGTGGATGACCGGCGCGTGCTGAGCGGGATCATCTTCGTCAACCGTAATGGGCTGCGCTGGCGTGATGCGCCCCGGGAATACGGTCCGCACAAGACGCTCTACAACCGCTGGAAACGGTGGGGTGAGATGGGCGTGTTTGGCCGGATGATGGAGGGGCTGTCTGCCCAGAGAGCCGAACCCCAGACCGTCATGATCGATGCTACCTATCTCAAGGCCCACCGCACGGCTTCCAGCCTTGGGCTAAAAAAGGGGGCCTCGGCCGCCTGATCGGGCGGACCAAGGGCGGCATGAATACCAAGCTTCACGCCGTCACCGATGCCAACGGCCGACCCTTGAGCTTCTTCATCACGGCAGGACAAATCAGCGATTACACCGGCGCGGCAGCCCTGCTCGATGATCTACCCAAGGCGCAGTGGATGCTGGCTGACCGGGGCTATGACGCCGAATGGTTCAGGGACGCGCTCGAGCAAAAGGGCATCACGCCTTGCATTCCGGGTCGAAAATCCCGTTCTTTTCCCGTCAAATACGACAAGCGCCGATACAAACGCCGAAACCGCATCGAGATCATGTTTGGCCGCCTGAAAGACTGGCGCCGAGTGGCAACCCGCTACGACCGCTGCCCAACCGTCTTCTTCTCCGCCCTCGCTCTCGCAGCCACCGTGCTCTTCTGGCTATGATCAACGAGTCATCGTGTAATTGCGGCTGCTTCCCTCGGAGCTCGGTTGGGGCGCACACTTCTGGTTGTCGAATCCTGAAGGAAGGAAGCAGCCATGAAGCACTATGCCGGATTGGACTTGTCGATGGAATCCACGCAGGTCTGCATCGTTGATGACAATGGTCGGAAGGTCGTGTCGGAGAAAGTGGAAAGCTCTCCGGAGGCGATCGCCATGATGCTGGAGCGATACGGTCCAATCGAGCGGGCGGTGATCGAAACGGGCCGCATGTCGCCGGCGATCTGCCTTGGCCTGCGTGAACTGGGTGTCCCGGTAGTGTGCATTGATGCCCGCCAGGCCCACCAGAGCCTCAAGGCAATGAAGGCGAACAAGACCGACCCTCACGATGCCGCCGGCCTCGCACAGTTGGCACGCACCGGCTTCTACAAGGAGGTGCATGTCAAATCTCCGGCAGCGCATGGCGTTCGCAGCGTCATCACCGCACGCAGCCATCTGGTTGAAGCGCGCGTCCGGCTCGACAACACGATCCGCGGTCTCTGCGCCACGTTCGGCTATCGGCCCGGCGCAGGTCAAGGGAAGGCCTTCCTCGAACGGATCATGCAGGCCGCCCACATCCCGGGCCTTGGCGACGCCATCGCATCCTTGCTGTCCGTGCGCGCAGAACTGGTCGAGCAAATCAAGGAAATGGACCGCCGCCTGCGTGTCATCGCCAGCCAGTCACAGGCTTGCGAGATCCTGATGACCATCCCAGGCGTCGGCGTTCAGACCTCAGCCGCCTTCGCCGCTGCAGTGGATGAAGCGGGGCGTTTCCGACAATCGCGCAATGCCGGCGCCTACTTCGGCCTTGTGCCCCGACGTCATCAGTCGGGTGAGCTCGACTGGACAGGCAGGATCACCAAACAGGGAGATGGGACCGTGCGCAAGCTGCTCTACGAAGCTGCCAACTCGATCCTCACCCGGAGCCGTGAGACCTTCAACCTGAAAACATGGGCCATGAAGATCGCCAAGCGTCGCGGCTTGAAGAAAGCCCGTGTCGCACTCGCCCGTCGGCTCGCGGTCATCATGCATGCCATGCTGCGCGATGGCACTTTGTTCCAGGCGTGAGGTAGGATAGAACCTGTTGTCAAGCGAAGTGAGAAACTGACCCCCTTCCGAATCTGAGAACTGACCCCCTCTGGGTTTGACAAGAGGAGGGACAGATGACGACAGGTCCATCAGAAATCCCGGCACAGGCGATTGCTGTGCAGGGAGAAGAGATGCTTCAACCGGACGAGGTGGCCGCGATGGTGCGGCTGCATGAACTTGGCTGGGGAGCCAAGCGGCTGTCGAAGGAATTTGGCTGCGCGCGCAACACGGTGCGCCGCTACCTTCGCGCCGGCGGTGTCGTGCCGTTTGCCAAGGCACCGCGCAAGTCGGCCTTTGACGGCTTGGATGACTGGCTTCGCGAACGGTTCTTCCGGCACAACGGGAATGCCGATGTTATCCGCCAGGAGCTGGCGAGCGAGCACGGGATCGTGATTGGGCTGCGTTCTGTCGAGCTGCGGGTCCAGCCCTGGCGGCGCGAACTGAGGGCGCACAAGAAGGCGACGGTGCGCTTCGAGACGCGGCCAGGGCATCAGCTTCAGATCGACTTCGGCGATACCAAGGTCTGGATCGGCGAAGAGCGGATCAAGATCCACCTGTTCGTGGCGACGTTGGGTTACTCGCGGCGGATGCATATCCGGCCTTCGCTTCGGGAGCGGCAGACGGACTGGTTCGAAGGGATGGAGGGCACTTTCCTGCGGTTCGGCGGCGTGCCGACCGAGGTCCTGTTCGACAACGCGCGGGCACTGGTCGACCACCATGATGCGGCGACCCGCGAGGTTCGGTTCAATGCCCGGCTCCATGCCTTCGCGCGCTACTGGGGCTTCAACCCGAGGGCGTGCGCGCCATATCGGGCGCGAACGAAGGGGAAGGATGAGCGCGGCGTCGGCTACGTAAAGCGCAATGCCATCGCGGGCCGCCGCTTCGCGAGCTGGGGCGCCTTTCTTGCCCACCTCGATCAATGGAACCGGGAGGTTGCCGACGTGCGCGTTCACGGCACCACTGGTGAACTGCCAATCGTGCGCTTTGCCGATGAGGCGAATGCCCTGCGTCCGCTCAGCGGACGCGCACCGTTCGGCCAGCTGCGCGACCTGGCCCGCAAGGTGCGCTCTGACTGCGCGATCGACCTCGATACCAACAGCTACTCGGTCCCGTGGCGTCTCGTCGGCGAGACGGTCCAGGTCGTGGTTTTGGGTGGTCGCGTCATCGTCCGCCACGCTGGCGAGGTTGTAGCTGATCATGCCCAATGCGAGGGTCGCCGTCAGCGGGTCATCGAGCGGGCGCATCTGGCTGGGCTCGTCGGGGCCGCGCCTGCGCGCGCCACAATGCCGCCGGTCGCGCCGCCGGCGCTGTTGCGACCGCTCGCCGAATACGAGGCTGTCGTGGGAGGGGCATGGTGATGGCACTCGATCACGAGACCCTCATCGCCATGCTGGACCGGCTGAAGCTGACGGCAATCCGCGATCAGCTGGATACGCTGCTCGACGAGGCCGCACGCTCGGACATGACCTTGCGCGAAGCGCTCGCGTTCCTGGTAGGACGCGAAATCGCTCGGCGCGACGAACGCCGGATCTCCATGGCGAGCAAGATCGCCCAGTTCCCCTTCGTGCGCGAACTCGACGGCTTCGAGTTCGATGCGCAGCCCTCGCTGGATCCAGGGCAAATCCGGGAACTGGCGACGTGCCGCTGGATCGCGCACGGTGACACGACGCTGTTCCTGGGGCCGCCCGGGACGGGGAAAACGCACTTGGCGGTGGCGCTGGGGCGTGAGGCGATCCGGCAGAACTACTCGGTCCAGTTCGTCACGGCAGCAACGCTCGTGGCCCTTCTGGCCAAAGCCCACATGGACGGGAATCTCGATAAGCAACTCACGTTGCTGAGCCGGCCGAAACTGCTGATCATTGATGAACTCGGCTACTTGCCGTTCGAAGCCGATGCGGCTCACCTGTTCTTCCAGCTGGTATCGCGCCGTTACGAGAAGGGATCGATCCTGATCACCTCAAACCGTTCGGTCGGGGAATGGGGCAGCGTGTTTGGCGATCCGGTCGTCGCAACCGCGATCCTGGATCGCCTGCTCCACCACTCCACCGTGATCACCATCCGCGGGGACAGCTAGGGGTGACTACACGAAAGTGACGCATCCGCACGCTAAGCGCGAACGTATGGTGAACGTTACGCGGCGAGCAACGAACTGATGGCGCGCAGTGGCC
>FMTU01000052.1 GCA_900100475.1 Sphingobium faniae
CTCCTCAAGCAGCGCATCGAGACGATCCTGATAAGGACCGATCCGCGGCAGCGGCTGGACTTTGCGCTGATAGTTGAACGCCGCCTCCGGCGACCGGATCGCTTTGCGGACGACCTTCCGCGACAAACGAAGGTCACGAGCGATCGCCTTGATCGCCTTACCCGCTGCATGCTCACGCCGAATCCGAACCACTGTCTCCACGATCAACATCCCGTTCTCGCCAACTGATCAAAACCAGTCGGCCGACTAAATCCCCGGGATGAAGGGGTCCTTTTTGCACGCCGATCACCCCACGAAGGGGGTGCCTATTGCACGCTGATCCTCAAACAAGAGGCCAGCGTCGGCGACAGACAGCCTATTCGACCATCTGTCGGCCAATCTCGAACTGATCCTTCAGCGCCTCGCGTCTCGCGGTACGGACATGGTCCGATATCAATTTCTGATGGGTCAAATTTGGAAAAGCGATGTGCGCGAAGACGCTGTCTTTCAGCGCACATTCAACGGACTCTACATGGTGAGACGTGGCGTATGTTGATTACCGCTGAGAAGTGACCCGGGAGCGGCATAAATTTCCACTGAGAATTGACCCATGTTGAACTCACCCCTGGCTTTGACGAGCGAGGGGTCATGGAGTGTTGGACATGGCGTTACTGAGCGTTATCCGGCGCTGGCATTTCCGCGATCACCTATCGATCCGTGAGATAGCCAAGCGTACCGGTCTCTCCCGCAATACCATCCGTAAATATCTGCGATCAGACACGGTCGAACCGCAGTTCAATGTGCCCGAACGTCCGAGTAAGCTTGACCCGTTCGCGGAACGGCTGTCGGCCTGGCTCAGGCGCAAGCTGGGACGATCGCGCAAGCAGAAGCGGACCATCAAACAGCTGCACGCAGACCTGGTGATCCTTGGCTCGACTTCGCCAGCAGCGAGATCAATGAGGCGCTGGTCCGCCAACTTTATCGCTGCGAGTTCATGGGCGCGGCCGACAATATTGTGCTGGTTGGCGGCCCGGGCACTGGCAAGACCCACGGCGCTCGGCGTCCAGGCCGTCGAGTATTATCGCAAGCGCGTGCGGTTCTTCCACGGTCGAGCTGGTCAACGCGCTGGAGCAGGAGAAGGCTCAGGGCAAAGCCGGGCAGATCGCCGGAAGGCTTGGTCACTCCGACCTCGTGATCCTCGACGAACTTGGCTATCTGCCCTTCAGCGCTTCAGGCGGCGCTTTGCTGTTCCATCTGTTGAACAAACTCTACGAGCGCACCAGTGTCATCCTTACCACCAACCTCAGCTTCAGCGAGTGGGCCAGCGTGTTCGGTGACGCCCAGATGACCACCGCGCTCCTCGATCGGCTCACCCATCACTGCCACATTCTCGAGACCGGCAATGACAGCTTCCGATTCAAGAACAGCTCTCGCTCACGGGCGATGGCCGCAAAAGTATTGGCTGCGCTCAACTTTGCCGCCGCCTTGCTCCGCTTGCGGTCAAGCGCAGGGTCCACGCCAGTTTCCAGTTTCGTCCGCGCCGCATCGCGCTTCTGCCTGGCATCTTTCAGCGTCACCTGCGGATATGCCCCCAGCGCCAGCCGTTTTTCTTTGCCGCCAGCCCGGAATTTCCAACGCCACAGCTTGGAACCATTGGGGAAAATTTCGAGATACAGCCCGCCGGAATCGGCCTTTCTGTATGAGGTGTCGACCGGCTGAAACGCTCGGATTTCTGCGTCTTTCAGAGCCATTTGGGGGCATGCCTTTTCGCGATCTAGGGGCATTTTCCCGATATTCCCCCAGCCATGCCCCCAAATTGGGCCGATTGGGCACGAATATTGGCGAATACGCCCGAACGGTAAACGGGCAATTATTGGCGGATTTTCGATGGTTTTTCAACCGTCGGCGACTAGCGCCGGACGGAAAAATGGTGCCCCAATGCGGACGAAAGCGATGAATATGAATCGCCGCTTCTACTACGATAGGGCCGCATTTCTCCGCATCGATCCACCTATTGCCGCCGTTGAATACCTCAGGGCGCTATGACTTAAATTCAGGTCGCAGCCTCACTGTAAGATTTGAAAACTGCTGCATGGGTAGATGCTCGTCAAGGATGCTCTCTTGATGGACAACTCCCCGCCGACATTTCGGCGATTCGTAGCAACAATGGAGGCGGGTCCACAAAAAGCAGCGATGAGCCGTAGCAGATCAGAGTCACGATCTTGCTTTTCTCATAGAAAGCTGCGATCAACGCATGCAGCGCGGTGTCATCCTTGAAGGTGAGAAGCGGACCGCCACCACCGGCGACCCAGACCGCGTCATAATCATCCACATTCACCGCGCTGATCGGCAGCGTGTCCTTCAGCATCGCACCGAACTTGGCGTGATGGGCGAGCCAAGGCTGATGAGATCGTCGGCATGGGCGCCGTCCGGCGTGCGCGGATCGCTGTGGGTATCGAACATCACCTCGCCGCCTTGGGGAGAAGCGAGATCCACGCGTTGCCCGGCTTCCGTGAACATCAGGAAGGCCCGCACCATCTCCTCGGCGAAGAAGCCGACCGGGCAACCCTTCAACTCGGCCGTGTTCGACATGATGGAGAGGATGCGGCGCGGCTTGCGGCGCACGCCGATGCGGGTTTCGACCTTCAGGTCAGATGCGGGCATGGTGTATGAGCCTTGTGTTCAATAGGCTGCGGTTGAGTGCCCGATAAAAGCAGGGCGGCCTGCCGTGGTAGCGGACCGCCCTCTCAGCCCTTACTTGGTGGTGTAACCGCCGTTCACGAGAATGGTCTGCCCGGTCATCCACCAGCCGTCCGACACCATGAAGCGGATATAGGGTACGATATCTTCAATGTCTGTCAGGCCGGTTTTTGAGAACGCCGACAGAGCGGCGGCGGTCTTGTGATAGGCGACCGCATCTTCGCCCTCGGCCGGATAGAAGAACGGCGTGTCCATCGGACCCGGCCCGATCGCCGTCACCGAGATCCCACGTTCGCCGAACTCCTTCGAGGCGGCGCGCGTGAAATGCTCGACCGGGGCCTTGGTCCCGGCATAGCTTGCATAGAAGGGCGTATAGGCGCCGAGCAGCGAGGTGACGAGTGTCACCAGCTTGCCGTTGTCGTTCAGATGCCGGCCTGCTTCCTTGATGAAGAAGAAGGCGCTCTTGGCGTTGACCGCGCTCATCTCGTCATATTCGGCTTCGGTGATTTCAAGGATCGGCTTCTTCAGCACCCTGCCCACGGTGTTGATCGCGATATCCGGCCGTCCGATGGCGGCGACCGCATCGGCGAACAGCTTCTCGACAGCACCCGCACTGGTCAGATCGCCCTGAAGCGCGACAGCTTCGGCGCCCGCGGCCCTGACCGCTGCCACCGTCTCGTCGGCCTCTGCCTTCGATGCGGGGCTGTTAAAGTGGATGGCGATCGCCTTCGCGCCATGGGCGGCGAGATCGCGGGCAATCAATCCGCCAAGATTCTTGCCCCCGCCGGCGATGATGACGGTTTTTCCCTGAATGCTGTGATCGGTCATGAAACGGGTTCCTTTGCCGGAGTGCGACCACCGCGTCGGTCGCTGTCGTCAAAGATCATAACGCCTGCTATTGCACGATAAAGACGACCATTCTGACATCACCTGTCAGAAATTACGCACAATTGAGGACTCCTGGATGGATCGCATCGACCTGTTCCGCATTTTTACGCGCGTCGTCGAATGTTCGAACTTCACGCGCGCGGCCGATACGCTTGGCATGCCGCGTTCCTCCGTGTCGGCGGCGGTGCAGGAGCTGGAACGGCGCGTAGGCGCGCGACTGCTCCATCGGACGACGCGCAAGGTCGCGCCGACACAGGATGGCGCCGCCTTCTACGAGCGTTGCCAGAGCGTGATCGCGGAGGTCGAGAGCACGGAAAACCTGTTCCGGCATGCCGCAGCGCAGCCGTCGGGCAGGTTGCGTGTCGATGTTCCGGGACGGATCGGACGGCTGATTGTCGCCCCGGCATTGCCCGCCTTTCTCGATCTCTATCCGCAGATCGACATTGATCTGGGTGTCACCGATCGCGCAGTGAATCTGGTGGAGGACAGCGTCGATTGTGTTGTGCGTGTGGGCCCCCTCAGCGATTCCGGTCTGATCGCGCGGTCGATCGGCAAACTGCCGCTCATCAACGTCGCCAGCCCTGACTATCTGGAACGTCATGGAATGCCCCGCCTGCCGGGCGAGCTCGAAAACCACTGGGCCGTCAATTACGCTTCCCCTTCCAGCGGGCGGGTTGAGGATTGGGAGTGGGTCGAACATGGAATTCTGCGTACCATGCCCCTGCGCGGGCGCGTGACGGTGAACAGCGCGGAGGCCTATATCGCCTGCTGCCTTGCCGGTCTGGGGCTGATCCAGATTCCGGCGTATGATGTGCGGATCCACCTTGCAGCCGGCGAACTGATCGAGGTCATGCCCGGTTACCGCGCGGAGCCCATGCCGATGACGCTGCTCTATCCGCACAGGGAACATCTCACGCCTCGACTACAGGCGTTTACAGACTGGCTCGAGACGCTGTTGAAGCAACACATGCTGGTTTAATCGTCGATGCTCGCCGACAGAGCGGTCGTTGGAGGTTTCGAAGCCGCTCCCTGAAAGCTGCCGCTCAAGCGCTTCGCGTCCCGCGCGGAGACGACAGGCTTGAACCTAATGGGGGCGGGGCAATCTATGATTGGCGAGGGCTCTAGCTAAACCGGGCGATCAACCGAGAAGCGTTTACGACTGACGAACCTTTCGCCAGCAGCAAAATGATGCGTCTCCGGGCATAGTAACATCTCGCTCCGTCCTTCAGGCGGACCACCGGGCAAGCCGCCCGACGCAACGCAAAGAGTGCCTCGTTTAGGGCGATCCAGGCATTGTGTCACGGCAGGAAGGTGATTTTATCGAACAGGAGAAATTCAATGCCAAATCATGCGCGATACGCTTTAGCCAAAAGTGTATCAATCCAGCGAAATCAGGAGCTTAACGGCCATTCTGGCGCTAGGACCACCTCCACGAAAAAAACGGAGGAATGTCAGCAGATGCTCTGGACGATGTATAACCGCGAGGGTCAGAGAAAATATCTTACGCAGTCGGAGAGGGCAGCTTTCCTTGCTGCTACAAAAAGCCGGTCCGAACGGGTCAGAACCTTCTGCTGTTTTATTGCGGCCACAGGTTGCCGCATCTCCGAAGCCTTGGCGCTGACTGACAGGAACCTCGATTTCGAAGCAGGACAAGCCATCATCGAATGCCTGAAGAAGCGAGGAAAGCAGGTCTTTCGCGCCATTCCGTTGCCGGATGAGTTACTCCAGAGCCTGAAGTTGCTTGTAGGCAAAGTCCAGCGCTCGGGGGATCGTTTGTGGCCGTGGTCGCGCATGACAGGCTATCGGCGGATTCGGGAGGTCATGGAGCAGGCCGGTGTGAAAGGCGCTCAAGCCACACCAAAGGGCTTGCGCCACAGCTTCGGGATATGCGCGATCCAATCGAACGTGCCGTTGAATCTCGTGCAGCGCTGGTTGGGGCATGCCGATATCAAAACTACGTCAATATATACCAGCGCTATGGGCCCCGAAGAAAGACAGATCGCTTCGCGCATGTGGGATGAGGGCTTCTCAGATAATCGTGAGAATACAGAAAACGATGAATATGGCTACGAAAGTGATGCGGGTGTGCGAGAAAACAAAGAAGACCGGAATTTTCACTGCACCGATAAATCGGATCTCTCGGAGCTTATTTTGGCGTTATGTAGCGAATTCATACAGAACTTTTCGGTCAAAAAGTCACCTTTTCGAAAAATTAACAATCATGCCCATGCCGAAGGGCATTGCCATTTGATACACTTTTGGCTA
>FMTU01000005.1 GCA_900100475.1 Sphingobium faniae
ATGAAATTCTTCGTCGACACCGCCGACACCGCCGAAATCCGCGAACTGGCCGCCACGGGCCTGCTGGACGGCGTCACCACCAATCCCTCGCTGGTAGCCAAGTCTGGCCGCAAGTTCACCGAAGTGGTCGGGGAAATCTGCGGCATCGTGGATGGCCCGGTCTCCGCCGAAGTGGTCGCGCTCGACCATGAGACGATGATGAAGGAAGCCGCCGTCCTGCGGAAGATCGCCGACAATGTTTGCATCAAGGTGCCGCTCACCATCGACGGCCTCAAGAGCTGCAAGGCGCTGGCCGACGATGGCTGCATGGTCAATGTGACGCTCTGCTTCTCGGCCAATCAGGCGCTGCTGGCGGCCAAGGCGGGCGCGAGCTTCATCTCGCCCTTCGTCGGGCGGCATGACGACAATGGCTTTGACGGCATGAAGCTGATCGAGGATATCCGCCTGATCTACGACAATTACCAGTTCGACACCGAAATCCTGGTGGCCTCTGTCCGCCACCCGATCCATGTCCTGGAAGCCGCGAAGATCGGCGCGGACGTGATGACCGCTCCCCCCGCCGTCATCAAGGCGTTGTTCAACCATGTCCTGACCGACAAGGGCATCGCCGGCTTCCTGGCCGATTGGGAAAAGACCGGACAGAAGATCCTATGAGTGTTGCTCCTTCGCAAATGGCCAATGCGATTCGCGCCTTGGCCATGGATGCCGTGCAGGCGGCCAATTCGGGCCATCCGGGAATGCCGATGGGCATGGCCGATGTCGCGACGGTGCTGTTCAGCCATTATCTGAAGTTCGATGCCGCTGATCCGCGCTGGCCCGACCGCGACCGCTTCGTCCTGTCGGCCGGTCATGGCTCGATGCTGATCTACGCGCTGCTCTACCTGACTGGCTATGCTCGTCCGACGATCCAGGAAATCGCCCGCTTCCGGCAATTGGGCAGCCCGTGCGCCGGGCATCCTGAGAATTTTGAGCTGGCGGGCATCGAAGCGACCACCGGCCCTCTGGGTTCGGGGCTGGCGACGGCGGTGGGCATGGCGATGGCCGAGCGTCACCTGAACGCGACCTTCGGTGATGGGCTGGTCGATCACCGCACCTGGGTGGTCGCGGGCGACGGCTGCCTGATGGAAGGGATCAATCATGAGGCGGCCGGTCTTGCGGGGCATCTGCAACTCGGACGCCTCAATATATTGTGGGACGACAATCATATCACCATCGACGGGCCGACCAACCTGTCGACCAGCGAGGACGTGCAGGCCCGCTATCGCGCCATGGGCTGGCATGTGGTGGCCTGCGATGGGCATGATATGGCGAATATTTCCGCCGCGATGGAGGCGGCGCTGGCCGATCCGCGTCCCTCGCTGATCGCGTGCCGCACCGTGATCGGTCAGGGCGCTCCGAACAAGGCCGGCTCTCCTGCCGTCCATGGTTCGCCCCTTGGCGTGGAAGAAGTCGCGGCGACCCGTAAAGCGCTTGGATGGACGGCGCCGCCTTTCGACGTTCCCGAGGATATACTGGCCGCCTGGCGTGAGGTCGGCCGACGCGGACAGGCCGAGCATCGCGCCTGGGCGGATCGCCTTGCCGTCGCATCGGACGGTGCGGAATTCGAACGGCGGATGGCGGGCGATCTGCCCGAAGGCTTCTCGCTGGCCGATCATGTCCAGTCGCTGATGGAAGCGCCCCAGGCGGTGGCGACGCGCAAGGCATCGGAGCTTGCGCTTTCCGTCATCAATGCCGCGCTTCCCGAGACGATGGGCGGCTCGGCCGATCTCACGCCTTCGAACAACACGCTGACCAAGGGGCTGGAGACGTTCGGGCCGGAAAATCCGGGCGGACGCTATATCCATTACGGCATCCGCGAATTCGGCATGTCGGCCGCCATGAACGGCATGGCCTTGCATGGGGGCGTGATCCCCTATGGCGGCACCTTCCTGGTCTTCGCCGATTATGCGCGAGCGGCGATCCGTCTGGCGGCCTTGCAGCAGGCACGAGTCATTTTCGTGATGACCCATGATTCCATCGGTCTGGGCGAGGATGGCCCGACGCATCAGCCGGTCGAGCATTTATTGGCCCTTCGCGCCATTCCCAATCTGGACGTTCTGCGTCCGGCCGATGCGATCGAAACCGCGGAATGCTGGGAACTGGCGCTGCGGCGCAAGGACGGGCCGTCGCTCTTGGCGCTCAGCCGTCAGAATTTGCCTCAACTCCGGCATGATGCAGGCGAGAATTTCAGCGCGCGAGGCGCCTATCGGATCAGACAGGCCGGGGCGTCGCGCCGGGTTGTCCTGATCGCGACCGGATCGGAAGTGCATATTGCTGTGGATGTCGCTGAACGGCTGGAGGCCGAAGGCATTGGCGCGGACGTTGTCTCGATGCCTTCGACGGCGCGCTTTGACCAGCAGGACGCGGATTATCGAGCCGGCCTGCTGCCCGACGAGGCGCTTCTCGTGTCGGTCGAGGCGGGTGTCACTTTGGGGTGGGAACGCTATACCGGCCTTAAGGGATTGCGTTTTGGCATTGACAGTTTTGGCGCATCCGCACCGGCAGAAGCCCTTTATGATCATTTCGGCCTGACCGCTGACAAGATCGCGCCAGCCATCAAGGCAAAACTGGGTCGTGCTTCTTAGCAGTATGATATTTTAAATCCGCCTTGGCGTGAAGAGGATGAATATGTTGAAATTGGGATATAAGGCGTCGGCTGAACAATTCGCTCCGACGGAATTGCTGGAATATGGCATCCTCGCGGAGGAGGTGGGGATGGATTCCGTCTGGATCAGCGACCATTTCCAACCCTGGCGGCACACGGGCGGACATGCGCCCTTTTCGCTGAGCTGGATGGGGGCGCTGGGCGCGCGCACGCAGCGGATCGTGATGGGGACGAGCGTGCTGACGCCGACTTTCCGCTATCACCCGTCCATTGTCGCCCATGCCTTTGGCACCCTTGGCTGCCTGTTTCCCGAACGTGTCGTGCTGGGCATCGGCACGGGCGAATCGCTCAACGAAGTGCCGTCTTCGGGCATCCACTGGCCTGAGCAGAAGGAACGCACCGCGCGCTTCCGCGAGGCGGTCAAGCTCATCAAGACGCTGTGGACCGAGGACCGCGTCAGCTTCGAAGGTCAGTTCTACAAGACCGAAGTCGCCACCATCTACGACAAGCCCGAAAAGCCGGTGCCGATCTTCATCGCGGGCGCAGGCCCCTTCATGGCCAAGCTCGCCGGAACCGAGGGCGACGGTTTTATCTGCACCAGCGGCAAGAAGTGGGAGCTTTATACCGAAACCCTGCTGCCCAACGTCCAGACCGGCCTTGAAAATTCCGGGCGTGCGGATGCGGCCGGCTTTGACCGCATGATCGAGATGAAGGTATCCTTCGACACCGACAGGGATCGTGCGCTGGAAGATACCCGCTTCTGGGGTGCGCTGGCCCTGACGCCCGATGAGAAGATGAACGTCGAAGACCCGCTGGAGATGGAAAAGCTGGCCGACGCTCTCCCGGTCGAACGCGCCGCTTCGCGCTGGATCGTGACCGACGATGCGGACGAGATGGTCGAAAAGATCGGCGCTTATGTGAAACTGGGCTTCAATCATCTGGTGTTCCATGCTCCGGGGCCGGATCAGGCGCGCTTCCTGAAGCTGTTTGCGGAACAGGTGGCGCCAAAGCTTCGGGCTAAATTCGGTTGAGAAAGGAACAACCCATGCAGATTGCAATGATCGGCCTTGGCCGGATGGGCAGCAATATGGCCAGGCGCCTGATGCGCGGCGGGCATGACGTCGTGGTCTATGATGTGGACGCGGCGGCGCGCGCGCGGCTCGTCGCAGAAGGCGCGGTCGCGGTCGAAACGCTGGAGGCGCTGGCCGAAGCGCTGGTGCCGCCGCGCAGCGTCTGGGTGATGGTTCCGGCGGGCGATGTCACGGAAAATACGATTGCCAGCCTGACCTCGATCCTCTCGCCCGGCGACACTGTCATCGACGGGGGCAACAGCCATTACAAGAACACGATCGCCCGTTCGGAGAAGCTGGCCGAATATGGCGTCGCCATGCTTGACGTCGGCACCAGTGGCGGCGTGTTCGGGCTGGATCGCGGCTATTGCCTGATGATCGGCGGGACTGACGAGGTCGCCGCGCGTCATGCGCCGATCTTCGATACGCTCGCGCCCGGTAGCGGCGATGTCGAGCGGACTCCGGCTCGTCTGGCGAAGGGAGCCGCGGAAGGCAGTTGCGAGGATGGCTGGCTGCATTGCGGCCGTTCCGGCTCGGGCCATTATGTGAAGATGGTCCATAACGGCATCGAATATGGCATGATGCAGGCGTTCGCGGAGGGTTTCGCCCTGTTCGAGAGCGCCGGTGATCCAGGCTTGCCGGAAAATCGTCGCTTCGATCTCGATTGCGCCGCCATCGCCGAATTATGGCGGCGCGGCAGTGTCGTATCCTCGTGGCTGCTCGACCTGACGGCGGATGCGCTGGCGGAAAATCCGACTCTGGATGGTTTCTCCTCGCAGGTTCAGGATTCAGGCGAAGGGCGCTGGACCGTGGAGGCGGCCATCGAGCAGGCCGTGCCCGCGCATGTCCTGACCGCCGCGCTGTTCGCGCGTTTCCGGTCCCGTCAGGTCGATGCCTTTGGCGATCGCGTGCTGTCTGCCATGCGGTTCAAGTTCGGCGGGCATGTCGCGCCCACTCCGGCAAAGACAGACGAAAAGATCGTCGCGCCCGCTCTCTGAGCGACCGCTGCCGGGCGGCATGACGCCGCCCGGCAAGCCCCTTTACTCGCTGATCCAGAGTTCGACCGGGACTTTGTCCTGCCGCAACGCGACGCGGATCGGCATGTCTTCGACCGGCCCTTCCGCCAGCGCATGGCGATAAACCGCCTCCTTGGCCGCGCCGCCGATCTGGAGGATCAGAACCCGGCTTTCCAGTAGCCCCTTCGCGCTGAGCGACATGCGCTCATGCGGCGCGGCGGGCGGCGTCACGGACAGGGTCAGCGCGTCGGTTGTCAGCCCTTCCTGCAACTCCTTCGCGTCCGGGAACAGCGACGCGGTATGTCCGTCCTCGCCCATGCCCAGCAACAGGATATCGAAAGGCAGGGGGAGAGCGCCGATCGCCGCCTCGCACGCGGCCTGTCCCTCGCGCGCGGTCGCCGCGTCATTTTTCATCGGCACGAAACGGGCCGCCGCCGCCGGGCCTTTCAACAGGTGGCCACGAATGAGCTGGCTGTTGCTGTCGGCATGATCCATCGGCACCCAGCGTTCGTCCACCTGAGCGACGATCACCTTGTCCCATGGCAAATCGACCTGGCTCAACGCGTCGAAAACGGCGGCGGGGGATCGGCCTCCCGACACGGCGATCGTGGCGGTTCCGCGTTCCGCCACGGCCTGGGCGAGTCGGCGGGCAATCGATTCGGCCAGGGCGTCCGCGGCGGTGGTTGCATCGGGAAAACGATATTCCTGTATTTCGGGCATGGCGTCTCTCCTGGTGTCCGTCAGGTGAAAAGATTGGTGTGCGCCGGCCGCAGCAGCGCCGAGGCGGGCAGGGACTTCCCCGAAGGCGTCAGGCCCCGGATGACCACGCAGGGATAGCCTTCATTGGCCTGCCCCATCGCCAGGGACGCCGCCGCCGCGATCTCGTCGGCGACCGCCAGTTCGCTGGTCAGCAGCTTGCGGCCGAAACGGTCGGGCCGGCCACGCAGGTCGGCCACCGATTCCACGCCCGCGCATCCGATCGCAACGCCGCATGTGCCCCGACGCCATGGCCGGCCAAAACTGTCGTTGATGATCACGCTGACGGTTCCCCCCACGACCGCGCTTAGTGCTTCGCTGATGCGCCGGGCCGATTCGTCCGGTTCCATGGGCAACAGCAGGGCATGGTCGTCGCCCGATTCGACATTGGACTGGTCTATGGCGGCGTTGGCCACAATGAAGCCCAGACGGTGGCGCACGATCAGAATATCCGGAGCGCAGCGGACGACCTCCGTCGATTCGCCGAGCACCAGTTCCACCAGCCGCGCGTCCTTCCGGCACTGCGCCGCCAGTTCAAGCGCTCGGGGAGAAGGGGTCACGCTGGACAGGGAGACGATGCGCCCCTCCGCCTTTGAGATGATTTTCTGGGCGATCACGACTGTGTCGAGCGGTTTCAGCGCCCATTGGGTCTGCTGCGCCGCCGCCAGAATCAGCGCGACGATATCCGCGCCTGGCGATATTTCGGGGATGCCTTCAAGGGGCACGATCTGGATCATTTTAGCCTGAGTCATTTTTGCTTCATGCCCGATTGCGTCTCTGCAATCCAGATGATAGTAGTATGATGATTGAAGCAAGGAGCGGATGTCATGGCAGGGAAAGGAAAGGGTGGAATATGGGCGATCGTGCCCGTGAAGCACCTTTCTGTCGCCAAGTCGCGACTGGCTCCCGTACTCGGCGAGGCGCGCGCGCCCTTCATGCGGCTTCTGGCGCGCAGGACGGTGAGCCTGCTCACCGGGTCTGGCCTGTTCGCGGGTGTCCTTGTCGTCACGTCGGACGCCGCGGTCGCGGCGGACGCCCGCGCCGCAGGAGCGAGCACGACGTTCGATTGGGCCGCCGATCTGAACGATGCCTGCCTGGCAGGGATTGAACATGCGCGGGCCGCGGGCGCGGAAGCCTGCATGCTGGTTCATGCCGATCTCGCGCTGCTCGACCAGCAAAGCCTGGCGGATGTGGTTTCCGCTTTCGAAACGCGGCAGGCCGCCGTCGCCGCTCCGGTCGCGGGGCTGGTGCGTTGCAAGGAAGGAAGCGGCACGACGATCGCGATTTTCGGTTCGGACGCCGGTTTCACCCCCAGTTTTGGCGCGAACAGTTTTGAACGGCACATGGCGCTGCCGTCCGTGCATCCTTTCGAGATTGCGTCGCAGGCGGCGGCGTTCGACGTTGATACGCCCGCCGATCTGGACCTGCTTGCGGGGATCATGCCGGACCTGCGCCTGCACCAAACCGCCGATACCGAAATCTGGACCTATTTGGAGTTGAACGATGAGCGTGACGGTGCGGTCGACCATGCAGCCTGACGAGCAAACGAGCTTGATGGATGCCCCGATCAAGGAACTGGTCGCCCGTGCGACCGCGCTGCGCGATCAGGGTTTCGGGCAGATCATCACCTATTCGCGCAAGGTGTTCCTGCCGCTTACGCAGCTTTGCCGCGATACATGCCATTATTGCACCTTCGCCAAGGCACCGCGCCGCATCGCCCATCCGTTCATGAGCGTGGAAGAGGTCCTGAAGGTCGTGCGGGAGGGCGCGGAACTGGGCTGCAAGGAAGCGCTCTTCACTTTGGGCGAACGTCCCGAACTGCGTTACCGCGTCGCGCGGGAGTGGCTGGATGCGGCCGGCTTTGAAAGCACGCTGCATTATGTCGCCCATGTCGCCGCGCTCGTTCGCGATGAAACGGGCCTGTTGCCGCATATCAACGCCGGTTGCATGACGGCCGACGAAGTGGCGATGTTGCGGCCGGTATCCGCCTCCATGGGGTTGATGCTGGAAAGCATTTCGGAACGGCTGTGCCAGAAAGGCGGACCGCATTACGGATCGCCCGACAAGGCGCCGGCCATGCGTCTTGAATCGATCGCGGAGGCGGGGCGGCACAATGTCCCCTTCACCACCGGCATCCTGATCGGCATCGGCGAAACGCGGCAGGAGCGCGTCGACGCCCTGCTCGCCATCAAGGCGCTGCATGAGCGTTACGGCCATATTCAGGAAGTGATCGTCCAGAATTTCGTCCCCAAGGGCGACACGCGCATGGCGCATGTGCCGGCGGCGGACGCGGAAGAACTGGTCTGGACCATCGCCATGGCCCGCATTTTGCTGGGCGCGGATATGAGTATCCAGGCTCCCCCCAACCTCAACATGGCTTCGCTGCGGAACGTGGTGGATGCCGGGATCAACGATTGGGGCGGCGTGTCGCCGCTGACGCCCGATTTCGTCAATCCCGAATGCCCATGGCCGCAGATCGACCGATTGCGCGACCAGACAGAGGCGGCTGGCAAGACGCTGGCGGAACGGTTGACCATCTATCCGGCCTATTCCGTGGAAGCCGGCCGCTGGATAGATCCCGCCATGCGACGGCCGGTGCAGGAACTGAGCGACACGTCGGGGCTGGGCCGCGAGGATCACTGGCGCGCCGGGCGCACGGCCGAATTGCCGCAGGGCTTTGCCCTGACGCACCGGGACTTGCCCGGAAAGACGCGGATCGCGCAACTGGTGGAAGATATTCTCGACCATGGCGCCGAGCAACTGGGCGAAGCGGAAATCGCAAGCCTGTTCGAAGCCCGTGGAGCCGACTTTCACCGCGTTTGCGAAGCGGCCGATTATGTGCGCGCGGAAGTGAATGGCGATGTCGCGACCTATGTCGTCAACCGCAACATCAACTACACCAATATCTGCAATTATCGGTGCAATTTCTGCGCTTTCTCCAAGGGGACGCGCAAACATGAAGGGGCAGAGAAGCCCTATCTTCTCGATGTGGAGGAAATCGCCGGCCGCGCGCGTGAAGCGCGTGAGCGGGGCGGCACCGAAGTCTGCCTGCAGGGCGGCATCCATCCCAAATTCACCGGGCAAACCTATATCGACATATTGCGCGCGGTGAAGTCGGTCGATCCGGCCATGCATGTTCATGCCTTTTCGCCGCTCGAAGTCTTTCACGGCGCCAGCACGCTGGGCATGAACCTGGTCGATTATCTGTCGCTGCTGCGCGACGAGGGATTGGGCAGCCTGCCGGGAACGGCGGCGGAAATCCTGCATGATCCGATTCGCGACATCATCTGTCCCGACAAACTCAACAGCCATCAGTGGCTGGAGGTGATTGAAGCGGCGCATGAAGTCGGTTTGCGGACGACGGCGACCATCATGTTCGGCCATGTCGACCGTTATCGCGATTGGGCGATACATCTGCGCAGGCTGCGCGATTTGCAGAAGCGCACGGGCGGTTTCACCGAGTTCGTGCCGCTCGCATTCGTCGCGCATGAAGCGCCGGTTTACAAGCGCGGCCAGGCCCGGCCCGGCCCGACGCTGCGGGAAGCGGTGCTGATGCACGCTGTCGGCCGCCTGGCGCTCTATCCCTATTTCGAAAATGTCCAGGCCAGTTGGGTGAAGATGGGCCGCGAGGGGATGCGCGAAGCGTTGCGCGCCGGCGCCAACGACATGGGCGGAACCTTGATGAACGAAAGCATCACCCGGGCCGCTGGCGCCACGCACGGTCAGGAATGGACTGCGGACGACCTCAAGGACATGGCGAAGAGCCTGGGACGAGTGCCGGTCCGGCGTACCACGCTTTATGGCCGCTTCGACAATTTTGGCAGGGAAGAACGGGAACGGGAAGTCGTTCCCATCTTCTAAGTCATGTATCCCCCTTTTTTAATAATAATCAGTGTAAAAGGAGCTTGGAATGGTAAGATTAGCGAAAGCCGGTGTCTATAATATGGGCTGGAGCAACTGGGACGAAGCCGTCGCTCTCGGCGTGGAAGCCGAAAAGGGTGGCGACAAGGTCCAGTTCTTCACCGACCTGATGGTACGTTACCTGTTCAAGGAAACGGGCGAGAAGATTTTCGGCAAGGAAAAGCTGGCTCCCAGCCCCTTCCCCGGCATCCTGTCAAATGGTGTCCAGGCCGTGCCCTATGGTCCCGAATTGATGGGCGTCACCGATCCGCTGCTGGTGATGGGGGCCGTCGGCGCGCAGACCAGCACGATGGAGATGCTGCTGGGCGCGATTGATTGCGTGCGTCACGCGCCGCAGAAGCTGCTCCAGTCGTTCCTGACGCTCGATCACATCACCAAGGGCCGCGGCATTTATGCGCTGGGCGGTTCGGAGATCAAGCAGCTCACGCCTTATGGCTTCAGCCGCATCGGGTCGGCCAAGAAGCTGGAGGAAGCGATCCAGATCATCCGTCTGCTGCTGGAGGCCGAGGGCGGTCCCGTGCACTTCCAGGGCGAACATTGGAAGATGAAGGGCGGTTCCATGCCGATCCGTCCTTATGGCGACAAGCCGCCGAAGATCATCTGCGCGCCGGGCGTCTCCAACGAGATCATGGGCCGTTATTCCGACGGCATGCTCACCAACACCAAGCGCCACCCCGGCGGCCTCGAAGGCTTCCGGCGCGACGTGGCGATCATGCGCGAATCCGCCGCCAAGGCTGGCCGCAACCCCGACGACCTGATCGTGTCGGCTTGCCCGCAGATCATCATGCATGACGATCCTGCGAAGGTGCAGGAACTGGCGAACAGCCGCGAGCTGAAGTTCGTCACCATGATGACCGGCAAGGAGCGCGGTTATATGTGGAAGGACTATGGTTTCGAGCATCCGTTGGGCGACGAGTTCGGCTATGCCCGCAAGCAGCGTCCGGAAGATGCCGATCCCGAAGTCATCAACGCCGCGATCGAGAAGGTTCCGGCCGAAGCGGTCACGCAGATCGGTTTCCACGCGGGATCGGTCCAGCAGATCATCGACGAACTGTCGGCCTGGGTGGAGGCTGGCCTCGATTACATCGGCATCGTCGACTATGGTTTGTGGGTCGATCACGACATCGCTCCGGCGGCCGCTGAAAACCACCGCAAGCTGGTTGACGCCTTGCAGAAGGTCGAAGTGAAGCATCCCAAGGTCGCGCTGGAAGACGCTTGATTCCGGGATGCAGTGAAGGGGAGGGGCGCGATGCGCCTCTCCCTTTTTCACGGCCATTAAAAAAGGGTACTGATCGTGGGAGACGATGTTCTTGAGGTCGACCTGCTGATTGCCGGCGGCGGCATGGCGGGCATGGTGGCGGCGGCTTATGCTGCGGAAAGAGGCCAGGTCGTGCTGGTCGTCGAAAAACAGGCCGGGATCGGCGGTTCAGCACTGATTTCCGGTGGCGGTTTGTGGACCGCGGCGGACTATGAGACCATGCGCCGGGTCAATCCGCTGGGCGAGGACGCGAAGGCCCATATTGTCCTCGACAATTTCGATGCCGTGGGTGATTTCATCGCCAGCCTGGGCACGATGATCGAGGAACGCGCGCCCTATATCGGTACGCAAAGCTTCGACGGCATCGTGCGGCGGCTCGACGTCGCGGATTTCATGAAGCGTGCCCGGTCCAGCATACAGGCCGCCGGCGGTTTCGTGGTGACGCAGTCCACGATCGCCAGCCTGTTCCGCGAAGGCGGCCGCGTGACGGGTGGCCGGGTATCCGGACCCGATGGCGATGTCGATGTGCGCGCCCGATATACGCTGCTGGCGACGGGCGGCTTCCAGAACGATCCGGAATTGCGCGCGGCGCATATTACACCGGCGGCGCGCCACGCCGCCGTGCGTTCCAATCCGGCGAGCGACGGACAGGGCCTGCGGCTTGCGCTGGAAGCGGGAGCGTCGACCAGCGAACGCATGGGCGGCTTTTACGGCCACACCATTCCCTATCCGATCGACCTGCCGATGGAACATCAGGACTATATCCCGTTCGCCCAATTCTATCTCAGTCCGCGCGCGATCCTGCTGGACGAAAAGGGGCGGCGGTTCACTGATGAATCGCGCGGCTATTATCTGAATGCGCAGGAAGTGCTGGAACTGCCTCGCGGCCGCGCGCTGCTGATCTTTGATCAAACCCTGCGCGAGGATGATACGGAGCGGTTCGGCGTCGACCGGTTTGATTTCGCCCGGCGGCGCGGCGCGCATGTCGCGAGCGCGTCCACGGCCGGCGCGTTGAAGCTGGCGGTCGCGTCCTGGGGCTATGCGAATGTCGCGGACGCCATTGCGGGCTACAATGCCGCGCTTCAGCATGATTCGCCGCTCGATCCACCCCGGAACGCGAAC
This sequence comes from Sphingobium faniae, assembly GCA_900100475.1. Taxonomy (GTDB): domain Bacteria; phylum Pseudomonadota; class Alphaproteobacteria; order Sphingomonadales; family Sphingomonadaceae; genus Sphingobium; species Sphingobium faniae. The sequence continues at coordinate 11,788 of FMTU01000005.1, forward strand.
CGGCGACCATTGGAGGGCGAATTGTTCGCGATCGAGGTGCAGCCTGCCATCACCTTCACCCATGGGGGCATCCGCACCGATGAAAAGGCCCAGGTGCTGGACAGGCAGGGACAGGTGATAGAGGGCCTGCTTGCCGCCGGAGCGGATGTGGGCGGCACCTATTATCGCGCCTATGCGGGCGGTCTTGCGATGGCGTCGACGGCGGGCCTTGTCGCCGCCAGAACTGCGCTGGGAGAGGCGCGCCAGAGGAGGGCGGCACCCGCTGGCCCGATCTGAAAAGGAAAGGAAAAGCATCATGATATATCGCGCGGCGGGGCGTTCCGGCCTGCTTCTTTCCCGGCTGATCGTGGGATCGACCATGTTCGGCGAACTGATGCGCGAAGATGAGGCGAAGGCGGTTCTGCATCGCGCCTGGGATCTTGGCGCGCACAGCATTGATACCGGCGACATCTACGCCGGGAGCCGATCGGAGGAGATGATCGGCCGCCTGATTGCGGGCCGCCGGGACCGGGTCGTGCTGTGCACGAAGGTGGGTTTCCGGGTGGGAGACAAGCCGGAGGACCATGCGCGCGCCGTCATGGGAACGCTGGACCATGCGGAACGCTGGACCCGCGGCATCGCGCCGCACGATCAGGGACTGTCGCGCCACCACATCGTGAGCGCCGTGGAGGATAGCCTGCGTCGGCTGGGCACGGATTATATCGACCTCTATCAGATGCACCGCTGGGACCCATTGGTGCCGGTCGAGGAAACATTGCGCGCGCTGGAGGATCTGATTCGGTCCGGCAAGGTGCGCTATATCGGCTGTTCCAATGCGCGGTCTTGGCAGTTGTATGAGAGTTTGTGGACAAGCGACGTGAAGGGGTTGCCCCGCTTTGAAACCATGCAGGCACCCTATTCGATGATGGCGCGCGAGCCGGAGGCCGATCTGTTCCCCGCCTGCGCGCATGCCGGGGTGGGCGTCATTGCCTATTCCACGCTGGCTGGTGGCGCGCTGTCGGGCGCGCATGACGCGGGGATCAAGCCCAACAGCGTCATGGCGCAGCGGCCCGCCTATCAGCAGCGCTATCTGGCCCCGGCGAATCTGGAGCGGCTGGATCGTTTCGGCAAGCTGGCGCAGGATCTTGGCAAGGATCAGACTGGGCTGGCGCTGGCGGCGGTGTTGCAGCATCCGGCCGTCATCGCGGCGACCGTCGGCATGCAGACGCCGGAAGAAGTCGACCTGTTGGCCGCCGCCGCGAGCGAACCGCTGGATGCGGCAACCTATGATGCGATCCGCGCCATTTTCAGCGCGGGATAGAAATTGGCGGCGCCATTCCTGCGCCGCCGACAATAGGGAACGCCTGTCCGGTCAGCCGAACCGGAATTGCAGCAGGCCGTCCTTGCCCTGCGAGATAGCGCCGGTGCGGCCAATCGGGTGACGATCGCCTTCGGTCAGGATCGCGATGCCTTCCGCATCGGCCGGATCGACGAGCGCCACGACGCGTTCACCGGCGGGCGTCCGCGTGATGATGGGCGCCTTGGCAGGATTTCCGGTCCGGTCGTAGACGACGGTGAAGCTTTCGACTTCCGCCGGTCCTTCATAATTTTCCAGCAGCGGCGGCACGGCTTCGGCCGCGCTGTCGGCCTGTTCCTGCACATCCCGCATTTCCGGAGTGGCGGCCGGCGCGCTGTCGGCCAGGACGATGGCGGCGTGTTTGGTCACGAATTCGCCCTGGCCATAGAGCAGCGCGTTGTGCCCTTCGCCCGCCCGGATATGCCGCACGGCCGCCGCGATGGCGTGGGACATGAAATTGTTCGCCGGGCCGCCGAAAAAGGTGAGGCCGCCGGTGATGCTGGGTTGAACATCCTCGCCCAGGCCCAGGGTGCGCCGGGCCATCTTGGGAACGGTCGGAAAGCAGCTATAGAATTCGATGAGATCGAAATCCTGCGGCTTCCTGTTCGCCATCGCGACGGTAGTGTCCAGAACGCTGTTCTGCGCGGTCGAGCGGTCATAGCGGTCGCGTTGCAGGAAATCGTCTGGCTCCTTGGCGCGGGCGCCGCTCCAGATATAGACGATCCTGTCCTCCGGCACGCCGGCTTCGCGAGCCTTGGCGAGCGATGTGACAAGGATGGCCGCGCCCTGATTGACGGACGGATTGGCAACCATCAACTTGCGATAGGGATAGGAGATCATGCGGTTGTCGGCGCTGTCCTGCGCGATCTGCTCGGCATTATGGGGCCGGGTGATCCACGCGAAGGGGTTGCGGGCGGCGGCGGCGGAATAGCGGCTCCACAATGTTGCGCTCTCCCTGTCCGCCTCGGCGGCGGACTGGTTCCAGACATGGCGTGTCCGGTTTTCGTAGAGAGGATAGACCGTGGGCGGCTGCAACAGGCCGTAACGCGCCGCATGGGGCGTCACGAAGTCGAGCGCGCTGATTGGCTTTGCGTCCTTGTTGGTCGGCCCCCATTCAAGCGTCTGCCCGGCTTGCGCGGCCTTCACCCGCGTCCGGGTTGCTTCGCCGCCGCAGAGCAGCGCAACCTGCGTTTCGCCCCGCGCGATGCGCTCGGCGATTTCGCCCAGCAGGCGGATCGGCTTTTCACCGCCCGCGACGCTTTCGGCCGCATGGCTCACCCTGACGCCCAGATCGTCCGCGACGACCTGAGCGATATCCTTGTAGACCCAACTGACGATCGAAACGACATCAATGGAATCCAGCTTTTCAAGAAGGCCGGGGGCATCGGCGCCGGCAAGGCGCGCCGCCTCCACGATCAGCGCGCGGGGTTCTTTGCCATTGTCCCGGTCGGTAATTTCGCCGATGCCGACGATGACGGGAATATTCTGAGGATCGAGCATGGTCAGGTCCTTGGATGGGGGAAGCAGACATTCCCACCGGGTCGATAAAATGGCGCAAAGGCTGTCACGTCTGGACCATGCCGCCGTCGACGGTGATCAACTGGCCAGTCATGAAGCCGGAGGCGTCGCTCGCCAGATAGAGCGCGAGGCTGGCGATGTCGTCCGGCGCGCCGATGCGGCCGAGGGGCACGCGCCGCACCATCTTGGTGCGCGCCGCTTCCGGCAGGCCGGCTTGCAGGGCAGGGGTTTCGATCAGGCCGGGCAGGATGGCGTTCGCCCGAATGCCATGCGACCCCAGTTGCACGGACAGATTCATCGTCATGGCATTGAGGCCGCCCTTGGCCGCGGCATAGTGCAAAGAAGGGACGCCTCGGATCGAAGCCACGCTGGATATGCCGATCAGCGACCCCGGCTTGCCGACGGCGATCAGATGCCGCACGACCGCGCGATAGAGGAAGAAGGGGGCATCGAGATTGAGCGCCACCGTGCGTCGCCACATCTCGGTCGTCATCTCCGCCAAGGGGGCAGTGCCATCGACGGTGCCCCCGGCATTGGCGACACAGATGACCGGATCGCCCAGACGAGCGACGACGCTGCTCACCAGGTCGTTGGCATCATCCTCGATCTGCGCGTCATAGGGGAAAGCCACGGCCTGTCCGCCGGCGGCCTCGATCTCTGCCACAACCTCGCCGCTTGTCTCCTGATTGCGGCCTGCGATGGCGACCTTCGCGCCGGCGGCTGCCAGAGTCACGGCGATGGCCCGGCCAATACCACTATTACCGCCGGTCACAATGGCGGTGCGCCCGATCAGCGCCTTGTTTCTTTCCGACACGCTACTCTCCTTTACACCCGATCTCGCGCCATTTCCCTCTTGCCGAGGGTATGTAACATTTCAAACTTAGTTATCTATGATTGCGGGGCGCGGCTAGCGAAATTTAATGAGGTGAGGCCATGGCGCAGATAGCCTGCACGGCCCTGTTCCTGGCATGCAGATACGGCGCCGGATCGAAATGCCTCTGCGGGGCGGCATCAGCGTTGCGTGAGGGCCTGTCAGGCGATCACGGTTTCCGGCATTTCGCCAGCAAGGCCGCGCTCGACACTCTGACGCGCGCGTTCCAGCACCCTTTGCATGGCGTCGCGGGTGATGCCGCCCAAATGCGGCGTCAATATCGTGTTCGGCACGTCCCGCCAGCGTTCGGGCGGTGTTGGTTCTTCCTGAAAGACATCCAGCGCCGCTCCGCCGATCCGCCCCGCGCGCAGGGCATCGAGCAGCGCATCCTCGTCCACCAGCCCGCCGCGACCGACATTGACGAGATAAGCGTCCGGTCCCAGCGCCGACAATATGGTTGAATTGATCATGCCCCGCGTGTCCGCCGACAGATGGGCGGCGAGGAACAGGCAGTCGGACGCCTCGGCGAGCGCATGAAGGGATTCTGCCCTCTCCCAGGGCACATTTTTGGGCCTGGGACCGTGCCAGGCGACGGCGCAGCCGAACGCCGCGACGCGTCGGGAGATTTCCTGACCGATGGAACCCATGCCGACAATGCCCACCTTCAGCGCGCTGATGGAGCGACTGGGCACGATCCGGCGGGGATACCAGCCGCCATCGCGGACCAGCCGGTCGCCGGTGATTATGCCACGCACCAGCGCAATCATGGATCCCACGGCGAGGTCGGCGACGTCCGGCGCATTGACGCCGATGGAACTGGTGACGGCGATGCCCCGCGCGCGGGCGTGATCGACGTCGATGCCGTCATGCCCGGCGGCGACCGCCACGATGAGTCGCAGGGCAGGCAGGTTTTCCACCAGGGCGCGGGGCAAAGGGTCCACCCCGCCGGTGACAAGGACGCGGACACGGGCGCGCTGGTCATCGTCAAGGGCGATGTCGCCATCGATCATCTGTTCCACCGGCAGGCGAAGCGTTTCGCGCAGGCCCGGAAGGCTGATGTTCAGGAGCACGAGGGGGGGCGCGGCGGGCATGACTTTCTCTCCGATATTGGCGGCGCGCCGATTGGTTTGGAGCAAACGGCCGGCATCGCATTTGATCGAGTCTTATTTCCAACTTGCCATCGCATCAAGGATAGAGATAGATAACTTGGATAAATACCATCGCCGGATGTGAACGAAGCTTTGCCTTTGGCTCAGTTGCTCGGCGTCCGGCGGCAGCAGCCATGAGGAGAGGAGCAGACATGCCTGTCAAGACACGCGCGGCCGTGGCCTTCGGTCCCAATCGCGACTTGGAAATCCGGGAAGTGACGCTCGCCGATCCGCAGGCCGGACAGGTCATGGTGCGCTTCCTCGCCAGCGGCCTTTGTCATTCGGACCTGCATGTGCTGGAAGAGAAGGCGGCGCAGCAATTTCCCGTGATCCTCGGCCATGAAGGCATCGCCGAAGTGGTGGCGCTGGGCGAAGGCGTGACCGAATTCGCCTTGGGTGACCGCGTCATTCCCTATCTCGTGCCGGATTGCGGTAAATGTGCCTTCTGTCTGTCGGGGCGGACCAATTTATGCGTGGAAATGCAGGCCCGCCGCATGGCCGGATGGACGCCGTTTAGTCTTGATGGCGAGCCGGTCGCCTGCTTCATGGCGATCGGCAGTTTTGCCGAAATGTCGGTTATTCCGGTCGATATGCTGGTCAAGGTGGATAGGGCCGCGCGTCCCGATCATGCCTGCTGCATCGCTTGCGGCGTCACCACCGGGCTGGGAGCGGCGCTGATCACGGCCAAGGTGACGCCGGGTTCTTCCGTCGCCGTGTTCGGCGTCGGCGGGGTCGGCCTCAGCGTCGTGCAGGGCGCAAAGCTGGCGGGGGCCTCGCGCATCATTGCGATCGACACCAATGCCGCGAAAAAGGAAATCGCGGCCAGGCTCGGCGCGACGGATTTCATCGACGCCAGCGCATCGGACAATATCGTGGCCGAAGTGCAGAAGCTGACGGGCCTGGGCGCGGACTTCGCGTTCGAATGCGTCGGCATTCCCGAACTGGCGCGGCAGGCGCTGGAGGCGGTCAATCCCGCCTGGGGAATGGCGGTCTGCGTCGGCGTGATGCCTGCGGGCAGGGAGTTGAGCACGGCGCCCTTCCTGTTGATGACGGGACGCCGCTGGACAGGGTCGCTGATGGGCGGAGCGAAGCGGCAGGACGTGGCCCGCTTCGTCGACATGTATGTCGCAGGCGAATATGCGCTCGACGATCTGGTTTCCCATCGCCTGTCGCTGGAAGACGTCAATCGTGGCTTCACCATGATGAAAAGCGGCGAGGCAGTACGATCGGTGGTGCTGTATGAGCAATGACGGCGGCTTCGGCTTCGACCATGAATCGACATCCGGCGAGGTTCTGCGCGGCAAGGATCTGAAGGGCATTCGCGCGCTCGTCACCGGCGCTTCGTCCGGTATCGGGGTAGAGACGGCCCGTGCCCTCGCCGCCCATGGCGCGGAACTGGTCCTGGCGGTGCGCGACGTGACGGCCGGGAAGACGGTGGCGCAGGATATCGCGCGGACGACAGGCTCCTGTCCACAGGTGGAGGCACTGGATCTCGGCTCGCTCCAGTCGGTGCGTGCGCTGGCGGAGCGGCTGGGTGGCGCGCCTCTCCATCTTCTGATCGCGAATGCCGGCATCATGGCCTGTCCACAGGGACGAACGGAGGATGGACTCGAACGCCAGATCGGCATCAATCATTTCGGCCATTTCGCGCTGACGCTGGCCTTGACGCCCAATCTTCTGGCGGAAGGCCCTGCGCGGGTGATCATGCTTTCCTCCGCCGCGCATGTTCTGGCGGGCGTGGATTGCGACGATCTGCATTTCGATCGCCGGTCCTATGACAAGTGGATCGCCTACGCCCAGTCCAAAACGGCCAATGCGCTGTTCGCCATGGAATATGACCGGCGGATGTCCCCGCATGGCATTTCGGCATGGTCGGTGATGCCAGGGCGCATCCAGACCGGACTGGCGCGTCATATCACGCAGGACGATCTGAAGGGCATGGCGCCCGGCCCCAAGGCGCGCCCGCCCAAATCTGTCGAACAGGGCGCGGCGACGACGCTCTGGGCGGCGACGGAAGCGCGGCTGGAGGGGCAGGGCGGTCTCTATCTGGAGGATTGCGCCATCGCGCCGCGCTGGACGCCCGATGTCGGCGCCCGGATCGGCGTGGCCGATCACGCCCGCGATCCGGTGGCTGCGGAGCGGCTGTGGACGATCAGCGAACATGTGGTCGGGATGACGCTGCCCTGAAAGGCCGTGAGATGGGATCAGGAAATAAGGATATGACTGAAGTTGCGTCGATCAGCACTGCCCGTTCGATCACGCTGCCGGGACTGGTGGCGGGCCGCGCTCTGGAGCAGGGCGCGCGGCTGGCCATAGCCGATGGCGTCATGCGGATCAGCCATGCCGACCTGCACCGGCGGACGGACAAGCTGGCCGCCGCGCTGGCGGCGCGGGGGATTGGACGGGGCGATCGCGTCGCGCTTCTCCTGCTCGACGGGATCGCGGGGATCGAACTGCTGATCGCCTGTGGCAAGATTGGAGCGATCACCTTGCCGATCAACTGGCGGCTGGCCCCGGCGGAGATCCGGTTCATTCTGGAAGCCGCGGAGCCGCGCATGCTGTTCCGTTCGGATTGCTTTGCCGATCTGACAGGGGAGGATGCGGGCGTCCCGGTTTTCGCCTTGCCGGATCAGGCGGCCGTCGACAGCGATTATGAGAAGCTGATCGCTGAAGCGGACGCCGCCGTCCTGCCGGTTGTTGCGGGCCACGACCCCTTGTTCATGCTGTTTACGAGTGGCACCACCGGCCGGCCCAAATCCTGCCTGCAGAGCCATGAAGGCGCCGTGGCGCTCGGAACGGCCTTTGCCCTGCGTCTTGCGCTCACCCCGGCGGACAGGCTGTTATGCACCTCGCCGCTGTTCCATGTCGGCGGCCTTGGCCATGTCTTCGCCGCCCTTGCCGCTGGCGGAGGGATCGTCATCGTGCCGCGCGGCGCATCGCATGAACAGATTTTACGCCTGATGTCGGATGAAGGCTGCAGTTTCGGGTCGATGAACGATGCGCTGTTGCTGGGGCTGTGCGACCTCCAGGACCGGCTGCGCCTGCCGCTCAAGCTGCGCAGCGTGACGCGCGGCGCAAGCATGACGCCCGCAAGCCAGATCCACCGCATCCGCGACAGCCTAGGCGCGTGTGCGATTGGTGGTTACGGCCAGACAGAGTCGCTGGGCTTCGTCCTGATGCTGGACGGCGATGCGATGCGCGACCATCCGACCGCGCTTGGCTGGCCGCTCGCTCATGTGGAAGCGGCGGTGCTCGACGATGCCGGGCGTCCGGTTGTGGGTGAATCCGTGGGCGAACTGGGCTTGCGCAGTCCATCGGTCATGCTTGGCTATTGGCGGGACGAGGACGCTTCGCGGGAGGCGATGGGCACGGGATGGCTGCGTACCGGCGATCTGGTGCAGCGCGATGCGGAAGGCCGGTTCCATTTCGAAGGACGCAGTAAGGAACTGGTGAAGACCGGCGGCGAGAATGTCTATCCGCGCGAGGTCGAACAGGTGCTGCTGACCCATCCGGCCATTGCGGACGTCGCCATCGTGGGCGTTCCCGATGACCGCTGGGGCGAAGCGGTGAAGGCGTGCATCGTCGTGGCCCCGGACGGCACGCTTGCCGCCGCCGATGCCGTTGCCTGGTGCCGCCAGCATATCGCGGGATATAAAAGGCCCCGCTATGTCGAGTTTATCGACAGAATCCCCCGCGATCATCTGGGAAAGATACAGCGGCCGCTGTTGCGGCAGCGGGCCGTGACCGCCGATCAGAAGGTTGACTGAACAGGGATTGCGAGGAACAGGCAATGGAACCCTTGACGCTGGGTGTGTTGGAAAGCTTCTATGTCGGCGGCGTTCAACGCCAGGTCGAATCCGGTATATTCGGTCTCGATACGCAGATTTCCGGCGCCCTTTATGTGCAGCGCATGGCGCCGGTGGAGCGCCGCTTCCCCTATCCCGTCCTCTTCATCCATGGCGGGATGCATAGCGGGGTGACGTGGGAAACCACCCCGGATGGACGGGAGGGATGGCAAACGCTGTTCGTCCGGGGCGGATTTGACACTTTGGTGGTGGATCAGGCCTGGCGCGGCCGCTCGCCGCCGGATCTGACGGCGCTCAATCCGTTCGTCGATTCCGGCGAACCTGAACTGGCGGCATTCACCTGCGGCACCAATATCGCCAGACAATTCGCGCGCGGGGGCGACCGTTTCCCGATGCGGCAGCTTGAGCATTATGGCGCGCAACTCTGGCCGGATTTCGGTATCCCCGCCGCCTTCGCCGCAAACCGGCCCGGCCAATCCGATCCCCGCACGATCGCCCCTCTCGCCCAGCTTGTGGATCGTCTGGGACCGGTCGTGCTTGTCACGCATTCGCAAGGGGGCCATGTCGGCTGGGAACTCGCAAAAGCCCGGCCCGAAGGGGTGAAGGCGATTGTGTCGGTGGAGCCGGCGCAGACGTCGCCGGGGCTTGACCATCCGGACTTTCCCGACATTACGGTTCGGCTGATGTGGGGGGACAATCTGCCCGAAGAGGGCGGCACGCTGACGCTCCGGGACATCGCCAGCGCGCGCGAAATCATGGCTTTGCGACCGAAGGTCTCATTGGACCTGCTGCCAGAGCATGGCGTCGTCGGCAATGGCCACATGCTGATGATGGACGATAATTCGGCGCAGTTGGCGTCGCGCGTGATGGACTGGTTTCACGGATTGGGCCTGTAAGGGCCGCGCGCGACTTTGGCGACATAAGGAAGATGCGAGACATGGGGACATTATATAGCTGTGGCCGTTCGCGCGGGATGAGGGTCACCTGGGCAGCCGAGGAAATGGGGCTGGATATGGATCTCGTCCTGCTGCCATTCCCGCCACGCGCCGCCGCACCCGAATTTCTGGAGATCAATCCGCTGGGAACCGTGCCCGCCTATGTCGAAGGCGACATGGTGATGACGGAATCGACCGCGATCCTTCACTATCTTGCTGAAACGGCGGGCGGGGGCGCGTTGATGCTGGACAGGACCGACCCGGAATATGGGTGCTTCCTGGACTTCCTCTATCATGCCGATGCCACGCTGACGGTGCCTCAGACCGTCTATATGCGCTTTGTGATGATGGAAAAGGAGCGCGGTCTGGAAGAGGCTGGCTATGCTTATATGCGCTGGTTCCAGGCGCGGTTGACGAAGGTCGGGGAACGGTTGGAGGGGCGCGACTATCTTTGCGCGAACAGGTTCACGATCGCCGATATTGCTGTAGGATATGCGCTCTATCTGACGACGCTCAACGGGCTTTCGGATAGCCTGTCGCCGGTGTTGGCCGCCTATCTCGACAGGTTGATGACACGGCCTGCTTTTGCGCGCGCGCTTCAACGCGAACATGGATGAACAGGACGGCTGGTTGGCATGATCGCATCGCTTTCCGATCTGCTGCATTCGATCCGCCTGCTGCGCGCCGATTGCGCGCTGCTGGAGATCGGCGCCGGGTCGGCGGCTCGATTGCAGACGCATCGGGCCGTTCAGTTGCACCTTGCCCTTTCGGGCCATCCCGTTTTTCGCTTTCCGGCCCGCGATCATGTCGTGGCGCTGGAGCCGGGCCAATATCTGTTCGCGCCCCCCGGAACCGACCATATCATTGGGGAGCGCGCAGACGATCGGCCGATGGCGATCGGCTATTTCGAAGACGCGCACGCCGCCGATACGCCGCCACGGCTGAAGATCGGGCAAGGGCCGCCTCATATGCGTGTGCTCAGCGGCGCTCTTTATATCGACCAGGCGCGGCACGAAACGCTGGTGCGATTGCTGCCCGAATTGCGTAGTTATCGCGCGCGTAACGGCCCGACGCTCTATTCGGCACATCCCTTGCTGAGCGTGGGAGGGCTGGCGTCCTCCATGGACGGGGCCGGTTCCTCGGCCATTTTGCTGAAACTGGCGGAACTGTTATTGGTGGACGCGACCCGGGTCAGCCTGACGCGCGATCTCAGCCCGGCCTTCGACGCTGGCGTTCCCGACATGCCGCAGATCGGGGCCGCCCTGCGCATCATCTATCAGGACCCCGCCCGCCGCTGGTCGATCGCCATGCTGGCGCGTGAGGTCGGCATGTCGCGCTCCGCCTTCGCCGCCGCCTTTTCGCGTCTCGTGAAAGAGACGCCGATGCGCTTCCTGACCGGCGTGCGGATGACGCGCGCGCAAAATCTGCTGAAGGAAGGCACGCACTCCCTGCCCGAAATCGCCCACCAGACGGGATATGATTCCGAAGCCGCCTTTGCGCGCGCCTTCAAGCGGGAATTCGACATCAGTCCCGGCAGCTATAGGCGGGCCATCCATGGGGATGAGGGAAGGATTGCGCCAGACTGATTTTGGCAAAGCCTCAGCGTTGCGTTGCGCTCTCTGTGGCATCTGCGGACGTGCTTCTGGCGATCTCGATTGCGAACAGGTCGAGTTGAAGGTCCAGCATGTCCTCAAAATCCATCATCCGATGGACGATCATGGAATCGGCGACCGGCGGATTGGGCAATGCTTCCCTCTGGGCGCGATCAAATCCTGAGCTTGTGCGTCCCGTCGCGAAATGATGGCGAGTCAGTATCTCGCCCACGACCAATATGGACAGCATCGAGAAAAGCTGTTCTGCGCGTTTTGCATGGACGCCGGTCCTCATGAGCGCGGCTATCATCTGACCGCCCAATCGCTGACTCTTGGGGTGATAGGGATATTGGATGAAGATCGGCAGCAGCCTGGGCCGTAATTGAAATGCCCGGTGCATTTCGACAGCGCTTTCGCGCAGGACTTCGCGCCAGGGGGCGCCCGGCGCGAATTGCAGTTCGTTCATGGACCGATCGAGCACCTCTGCCGCGACGATGGCGTCCAGTTCGGTCTTATCGCTGATATGCTTGTACAGGGCCATGGGGGTGACATGCAGCCGCTCCGCCACGGCCCGAAGGCTCAGCCGTTCAAGGCCCACCTCGTCCGCCAGCGCTATGGCGGCATCGGCAACCGTGCGCCAGTCAAGCGGTTTGCGCCTCTTCGTCTCCTGCATGCTTTCCTCCCCGAAAACCGATTTTGGACGCGCATGGCGAAGATCGCAAGTTCGCATGGCTGGAACATCATGGCAAAAAGCATATCTACCGCGATATGTACGTGTATACTAGCCAGCAAAGCGGGGGCGAGCGTCGACTTCCATTGCTGCATCGACAATCCATAATCGCGCGGATCGCGCTCGAAAGGTCGTGCCGTGGTTGCACCGATTCGTCGACGGCACGACTTATTATGTCCGGCGCGTATTGACTCAACATAGATAACTAGGAGAATGAACATAATGAACCAATAAGCGGGGCCGCCCCGTGCCGAGAGGAACGAGGATGCATTCCACCATGGACCGGACCGGGGGAGGGGACGTGGCGTCGTCCCACCGCTGGCGGAGCCTTGCGATCTTCACGGCGGTCTATGTCTGCCAGCAATATGATCGCGCCATCATGGCGGTGGTTCAGGAGCCGGTTAAGCACGCCTTCGACCTGAGCGACACGCAGATCGGCGTTCTGGGCGGGCTGGCCCATGGGGGCATGTATGCGCTGGTCGGCCTGCCGATGGGAATGCTGCTCGACCGTTTCAACCGGCGCAATCTGCTCGCGGCCATGTTGATCATCTGGAGCGCGACCACGGCTCTGGGCGCCTTTGCGACGGGTTTCGTGACCTTGCTGTTGTGCCGCATGATGGTGGGCGCGGCGGAATCCGGCGGGTATCCCGCCCTTTTCTCTCTGACAGCCGACATATTCCCGCGCCGCCAGCATGGAACCGCCATGGGCATATTGGGCATGGGTTCTTCGGGCGGCATTGTCCTGACGCTGTTGGTCGGCGGAATATTGGTGGAGGCGCATGGCTGGCAAGCCGGATTTTTGACGGCGGGGGTGCCCGGTGTTCTGCTGGCCCTGCTTCTCCTTTGGTGCGTGCGGGAGCCTCCTCGCGGTGACAAGGCTTCCGGCAAGCCGCGTCAGGCGGCGCTTGGCGAACTATTCCGCTTCATCCTGTCCCAGCGCTCCATGACGCTGTGCATGATCGGCGCGACGGCGGCTTCCGCGGTCCTCGCCGGTTTTTGGGCCTGGGCGATCTCCTTCATGGCACGATTGCACGACCTTTCCATCGCTGAGGTCGGCTTTGGCCTTGCCATCGGCGCGGGCTTGGCGGGCATGACGGGCAGCTTGCTGGGGGGCGTGCTGGCGGATCGTGTCGGCGCGCGCGATCCGCGCCGCAAGCTCTATCTGATCGCGTTCGCGAGCCTGACGTGCGTTCCCGTCGGACTTGCTGCGCTGATGACCGAATCCAGCCTCCTGGCCTTCATCCTGTTGCCGGTTTTCCTTGTTCTGGGGGCTGCCTATACGTCGGTGACCGTCGCGCTGGTCGCCAACCTGACCACCTCGCGGCTGCGCGGTTCGACCCTGGCGGTGATGTCCATCCTGAACAATGCCGTTGGCGCAGGATCGGGGCCTCTCCTCGTGGGCATGCTCAGCGACGGGATCGGGGGCGAGGAATCGCTCCGCTATGCGTTGATGGCGCTGGTCTGCGTTTTCGCGGCCGCCGTCACCTGCTTCCTCGCGGCCGCCTGGACGCTCAGGGCGGATCTGGACCGGGCGGCGGCGATCGACGATGCTGGGTAACCCTATCATATTGGCAAGCGGGCTTCTGGGCCGCAAGACGTTCGGAGAGGGACGATGAAGATGGACGTTGGCTCCGGCACGGCACAGACGGAACAGGAAGCCGGGGGTGACCGGCGATGGTATGTTCTGGCGATCATCGTGATCGGCTATGCGATCTACAATCTGGACAAGAGCATCGTTTCGATCCTCATCGAGCCGCTGAAGGCCGAATTCGCATTGAGCGATGGGCAAATCGGCGCGTTGACCGGCATCGCGACCTCATTGCCCTTCGCGCTCGCTTGCCTGCCCGTGGGCATGTTGGCCGACCGGCGCAATCGCAAACGGCTTCTTGCCCTTCTCATCGCGGGCTGGAGCAGCATGACCGCGCTTGGCGGTTTTGCCGTTCATAGCTGGCACCTGTTCGCGGCGCGAGCGGGCGTCGGCGGTTTCGAAGCCGGTTATGCGCCTGTCAGCATGTCCATGCTCAGCGACAGTTTCCCGCGTCGGCAACGGGCGACCGCCATGGGCATCTTCAGCCTTGGCGCGCCCCTCGGCGTATTTCTGGGTTTGGCTGTCGGCGGCCTGGTCGCGGCCTCGCATGGCTGGCGAGCGGCCATGTGGGTGGCCGGCGGCCCGGGATTGATCCTGGCGCTGGTCATCGCGCTGACGATCCGGGAGCCGGCGCGCGGCCGGTTCGACGATTTGTCCGAGCGGCCGGAGCCGGCCAGGTTAAGCGCAGCGCTCTCGCATTTTTGGCGGAACGCCGTCGTCTTCCACGTCGGATGGGGCATGACTTGCGGCGCCATCATGCTGGCGGCCATCTCCGTGTGGACGCCGAGCCTGCTCATCCGCGTCCACGACTTCGATGTGCGACAAGCGGGATTGGGGGCTGCCCTTGTGGTCGGCCTGTGCGGCGCTTTGGGCGCGGCGATCGGTGGGATCATTTCAGACCGTCTGGGTGCGCGCAAGGAAACGCTGCGCATGGCGATGCCGATCTTCGGCCCGCTTGTCTCCATGCTGTTCATCCTTGGGGCCTGCTTTGTGGATGACGGGATTCTGGCGCTCATCCTGCTGGGACCGGCGGCATTTTTCGGTCAGTTCTATATCGGTGCGGGTTATGCCGCCGCGACGTCCTACACGCCGGTACGGATGCGCGGCGCGACGATGGCGGTCCTGCTGATCGCCTTCAACCTCATCTCGCACAATATGGGCGCGATGCTGGTCGGCACCCTTAGTGACGTCCTGCGGCCGGAATTCGGGGGCAGGTCGATTGCCATCGGCATGGCTTTGACCAGCATCTTCAGCCTGTTCGCGGCGCTGTTCTTCTGGCGGGCGATGTATGTGATCGGTAAAGGCGGGAAGCTCGACTGAACGCGAGTGCTGCGTCGGAGATGCCAAAAGAGATAAAGGGAGAGAATGCCATGGTGAAGCTGATTCTGTTGGTGAAGCGCAAGGCGGGGCTGACGCACGAGCAGTTCCGCGCCCATTATGAAAACACCCATGCCCCGCTGGCGTGGTCGGTGCTTCAACCGCACCTCATTCGCTACACGCGCAATTTCCTGACGCCGCTGCCCGGCCAGCCCGAGCCGCCTTATGACTGCGTGACCGAATTCTGGTTTCCCGATCACGCCGCGCAGAACGCCTGCTTCGCCTGGACGCGTAGCGAGGAAGGGCAGGTGCTGGCGAGGGACGAGGAAAATTTCATGGACCGCGCGTCTATGCGTACATGGATCGCCGAGGAGGCGAGCAGCCATATATAAGGGGATTGAGCGCCGTCTGATCCTGATGTCAGGCGGCGCTTGCCCGGGTGCGCGGTTCTTCCTGATATACGCGGCCAAGGCCATAATCACCGGCCAGAGTTGTCCGGTGAAGCAGGCGGGGATGGGCGACAGGAGTGCCCTCCGCCGAGTGCAGCATCCGCCAATTGTCCCACAGCACGACATCGCCTTCCCGCCAGCGATGCATGTAGCGATGGGACGTGCCGAGCACATGTTCGCGCAACTGCCCGATCAGGTCGGCGGCTTCCCCGTCGCCCATCCCCTCGATACCATGGACGAACAGCGGGCAAAAGTTCAGCACCATGCGTCCTGTCTCGGTCTGCCTGAATTCCAGCGGATGCGATACGACCGGGAAATCGCTCGCCACCCGGTCGGCCAGCGCCTGGATGCGGTCAGGGATATGCGTCATCCGCACGTCGGGGCAGGGGAAATGGCGATGGCGGTCCGCCATGGGCTGTAGCTGGTAGAGGATGCGCTGGCCCGCGATCTGTTTCTTGAGCGCGGCGGGCAGGGATGCATGCAGCGCGATCCGGTCGATGAAGCCGGTGTCGGCGCTTTCGGGTGGAATGACGATGCCGCGAAGGCATCCGGCGCGGGCGATCTGCGGCATGTAGATGAGGTCGATGTGCCATGGCAGCCAGTTTGCCAACATCCTGCCCCCCACATCATAGATTGACGCGCTTTCGCTATTGGCGGGATCATATTGGATGCGCGTCAGGGCAGGTTGCCCATCGACATGGCCTTCCCGCGCCGGGTGCACTTCGGGTTCGCCGAAAACCCGGCTTAACGCCACATGTCGCGCGCTGTCGATATGCGCCTGGGGGAAGACCAGCACGCCCCTGTCGATCCAGAGCTGCCGCAGGCGCTCTGCGTCCGCCTTGGCGATCGGCTGGCTGAAATCCATCTCCGTCACCTGGGCGCCCATGCCGCCATCCAAAGGCCTGACGTTGAACATGCGCTGATCCTCTTCCTGTCGGCTTATCTGTCCCCACCATTGTCCCTCGCGCAATCGGGATGCCGACAGGCTGGACGATCGGTTGCCAGAACGGGACGGTCGAGCAGGCCCCGCACGTTTCGACGACTTCCCATCTCTAAAACCTTGCCGATCCGCCGGGCGCGCGGGAAAGGCGTGACATGCGCCGCGAACGGGCGGACTGTGGCGGCAGGATGGACGAGGGAGAGGCTATCGTGAACGAACAGAGCCGCAATTTTGGCTCGCTGGCCGATGGCGAGCAGAAGACACTCTATTTCACCCTTTCCCCGGAGGCGGAACTCGCGGTGCTGGCCCGAATGCTATACCGCGAAGGCTATAACGATCATAATTGGGGGCATATCAGCTATTTGCAGGATGATGGCACGATCCTGCTCAACCCCTGGGAAGTGCCTTGGGATGAAATGCGCGCCTCCGACGTGCTGCGCATCGACGATCAGGGTCATCTCCTGTCCGGGCGCTGGACCGTCACGCCGGCCATCGCGCTGCACCTTGCCGCCCATCGCCTGCGCAAGGACGCGAAGGTCGCGATCCATCATCACAGCCGCTGGGGCACCGTCTGGGGAGCGTTGGGCGAATTGCCTGATGTCTATCATCAGAACGGCGCGCAACTGGGCCGGGATATCGCGCTCTACAATGAATATGAGTCCGACGTGACCCATGCCGAAGCGGCGGAGCGGAACGTGCTGGCCATGGGCGATCGGAAGGCGGCGATCCTGGCGAATCACGGCGTCTTCGTCGTCGCGGGCAGCATCAAGGAAGCCCACACCATGTGCGTCTCGCTGGAAGAGCGCGCGCGTGTTGCCTGGCATGTCAAGGCGCTTGGTCACGACAAGGGACTCCCGATGCAGGACAAGGCGGTCGATTCCCTGGTCGCGTCAATCCGCGCGGGCCGGTCCGGCAACCGCTTTTACCACGCAATGATCAGGCGTGAAGTTCTTGCCGATGCATCGGTCCTCACCTGAAAACGTCTGGATTTCGAGGAATATCATGAACCCTATGAGAGGCATCGACGTTGACCGGCTGGTCCAGCCGGATCGCGTTCACAGCCATGTCTATACTGACCTGACCATCTTTGAGGAGGAGATCGAACGGATTTTCACCCAAGGCTGGATTTTCGTGGGCCATGAAGGGGAAATTCCCGTGCCCGGCGATTTCCGGCAGCGGACGATGGCTCGCCAGCCGGTCATCTTCGTGCGCGACCAGCATGGCGGGGTGCAACTGCTGATGAACCGCTGCACGCACCGCGCCAATGCGGTATGCCATCTGGAGCGCGGCAACCAGCCCGCCTTCACCTGCCCCTATCATGGCTGGCGGTTCAAGCTGGACGGCGAACTGGCGGTCGTACCGTTTGCGGAGCGCTTTCCGGAGGATTTCGACCGATCCGCATTGGGCCTGCGATCTGTGCCGCGCGTCGAAGCCCATCGAGGCTTCGTGTTCGCCTCGCTCAATCCGGATGTCTGTCCGCTCAAGGACCATCTGGGGCCATTGGTGATGCAGGAACTCGACGACATCGCCGACCTGTCGCCGGAGGGCGGGATCGACGTGACGGCGGGCTATCACCGCTTGCGCTATGCGGGCAATTGGAAGCTGCAGGTTGAAAATGCGATTGATGGCTATCACGCCAATTTCACGCACCGCACCCATATGGACAATGTGCGCTTTCGCACGGGTTTTGATCCTGCGCCGCTGACCAGCAGCGCAGCGCCCGCGCGCATTCATGCCTTGGGCAACGGCCATTGCAGGTGGGATTCGAGCAGCCTCAACAAATCCGGCACGCGCGCCTTTCCCGGCAAGACGCCGGACCCTGGGGCATGGGAGATCTATCTTGATGCCATGATCGCGGCGCATGGGAAGGAGAGGACGGATTATCTTCTCTCCAAGCAGGGATCGCATCTCTATATCTTTCCCAATTTCAGCTATACGGGCGCGCATTTCCGCCTGTTCCAGCCGGTCGCCCCGGACGAGACGCGAGTCACCCTGTTTCCTTTCCTGCTCAAAGGCGCGCCGCGCGAGGTCAACCGGAAGCGGCTGCGCGTTCATGAGACTTTCTTTGGCCCGGCCGGAGGCGGCCAGTCGGATGACCTCGAAATCTTCGAGCGCAATCAGGTGGGTCTCGGCGCTTCGCTCGATCCATGGTCGCTGCTGACGCGTGGCGTCCACTTGGAACAGCAGGAGGCGGACGGTTCTGTTTCCAACCAGATCACCGACGAACTGTCGAACCGGACCATCTGGGCCAAATGGAAACAGATGATGGGCGAAGGAGCAATGGCATGACGATCATGCTGGAACGCCCGCACGCATCCCTGCGGGAGCGGGTGGCGGACTTTCTTTTCGATGAGGCCGAAATAGCGGACGCACACCGCTATGAGGACTGGCTGGGGTTATGGGGGCAGGACGCCTTCTACTGGATGCCCTGCAATGATGACGATATTGATCCCGACATGCATGTTGCCCTCATTCATGAGGACCGGATGGGGCTGGAGGATCGTATCCGGCGTCTTTCCAGCGGCTTTGCCCATACGCAGCAGCCCCGCTCGCGGATCAGCCGCGTGATCTCGCACATACGCTGCGGCGAATTGGAAGAGGGACTGGTGGAGGTTCGCTCCGTCTTCAACCTGACCGCATTTCGCCGTGACCGTTTCGAGATTTTCGCCGGACGGCAGATTCATGTGCTGCGGCCGGTCGAGAACAGGTTCGAGATCGTGCGGAAGACGGTCTATCTGGTCAATAATGATGGTTATATGAGCAATATGACCTTCCTGATCTGACCTGTCGTCTGCGGACAGAAGGATATCCATGATGGCAAGGCGGGCGCATCACGATGTCGCATGACCATGAAACGATAGACAACGGGCTTCGAAAGCGCCTTTGCGACGGCCGTGTGCTGTGCATTGCGCTCGATCGCCCAGAGGACCGCAACTGCATCATCCCGGGGATGCTCGACAGGTTGCTGAGCTGGCTGGAGGATGCGCAGCACGATCCGTCGGTGGGAACTATTCTGTTGACCGGGTCCGGCGAGCATTTCTGTGCGGGCGGGAGCATGCAGTCTCTTTCGGCCAGTGCGGACTTTCCCCGAACGCTGGAGGAACGGTGTGACAGGGCGCGGTCGGTGTCTCGCATCGCCACGCTGTTATCGGAGGGCGCAAAGCCGAGCGTCGCGATGCTCCGCGGCGCCGTCGCGGGGGGAGGGCTTGCCATCGCGGCAGCTTGCGACATGCGTATCGCCTCGCCGACATTGCGGTTGAGTTTCGCCTATTCGCGCATCGGCCTGTCGGGCGACGTCGGCGCGATCCTGGCTCTGACACGTTTATTGGGACCGGGCCGCATCCGGCAATTCGCTTTGCTGTCGCCTGTCCTGGATGCAGAAGCGGCCAGCGCGGCCGGACTGGTGGACAGGCTGGTCGGGGATGCCGATCTGGAAGGGGAGGCGTTCATTCTTGCCCGGCGGCTTGGCGAAATCGCCCCGCAGGCGGTCGCCGCGATCAAGCAGAATATCGCCGCGGCACTCGCGCTCTCTCCCGAAGATGCGTTAGCGGTCGAGGCTGAGAATTTCGCCCGTTGCCAGATGCATCGCGATCATGCCGAAGCGATCCGGGCTTTTGTGGAAAAGCGGACACCCCGGTTTGACGGATCGGAAGCGGTGGCGACGGCGAAGTGGCCGCAGGCATGACGGTTTTTCGATGATATGTCCGATGGGGGCCGGCCGGGAAACAGCCGGCGCCGCCTCTGCCATCATGCCGCTTGGGCGAGTGGCCGATAGCCGCTGCCCCGGACAAGCCGGCCGGGCAAGGCGCCAGTCGCTTCGCCCTCGCGGTAGGTGATGACGCCACTGACGACGGTCGCGACATAACCATCCGCCTTCTGCCGCAGTCGGCGGCCGCCGGTCGGCAGGTCGTAGATGGTGTGCGGCGCGTAGAGCGTCAGCCTGTCATGGTCGATGACATTGAGATCGGCCTTCATCCCCGGCTTCACCAGCCCGCGATCAATGAGGCCGACCGCTTCAGCCGGGCGGCGGGACAGTTCCGCGACCGCCCATTCCAGCGGGAAGCGCTGGCTCTCGGCCACGTCGCGGACCCAATAGGTCAGCATATAGGTGGTGAAGCTGGCGTCGCAAATGAAGCCATAATGCGCGCCGCCGTCGCCCAGACCAAGGATGGTGTCGGGATGCGCCATCATCTCGCGCGCGACCGACAGCGTGCCGCTGACGAAATTGGCGCCGGGCAGGTAGAGGATATTGGCGCCGTCATTGTCGATCAGCAGATCGTAGACGAAGGAATCCAGGGTTTCGCCCGCCGCCTCCGCCCGCGCGCTCAGCTTCATTTCGGCGGGCGGAGCATAGTCGACGGGGTCGGTCAGCACATACATGTCGCCAGCTTGCGCGATCAGCATGTTGTTCATCGGCTGCGGATCGGGAATCGCCTCTTCAGCCAATATCCGCGCCTTCATCGCCGGGTCGGCCATGCGGGCGATCCGTTCGGTCAGCGGCAGATGGGCGATCGCCTTGTAGGACGGCCGCGTCACGAAGGGATGCAGCGACAGGTCGAGACCGAGCAGCACGCCGACCGGGCGCGGAAAGACCTGCCCGCGCAGTTTGTGCCCGGCGGCGTTGGCGCTTTCCACCCCGGCGAGGAGCGTGCGCCAGGCATCTGGCGCGCGCGGGGCTTGCAGCAGCGTGAAGGACACGGGCCGACCCGATCGTTCAGCCAACTGACGCACCACAATGATCTCCTCTTCCGCATCTGCGCCTGCGTCGGTGATGATCTGGAATACGCCTTCGTCCGCCGCGCGCAGGCCGTCAGCCAGCGACAGCAGTTCCTCGTCCGCCGTGGTGACGCTCGGGGCCAGTTCGCCATTTTTCAGCCGATGGCCGGTCGAGCGTGACGTGCTGACGCCCAGTGCTCCAGCCTGTATTGCCTCGGTCACGATGCGGGTCATTTTGGCCCTGTCTTCGGGTGATGAGGCTTCGTGCTCGGCGCCCCGCCTGCCCATCACAT
Organism: Sphingobium faniae; assembly: GCA_900100475.1. GTDB lineage: Bacteria > Pseudomonadota > Alphaproteobacteria > Sphingomonadales > Sphingomonadaceae > Sphingobium > Sphingobium faniae. The sequence goes on from FMTU01000005.1 coordinate 33,027, forward strand.
AGACACGCAGCGGCGAATGCGGCAGTTGCGTGCCCACGTCGATGTCGAAATGCCGTGCCTCCAGCGCGTCCATATAATCCGGGAAGGTTTCCCAGTTCCATGGAATGCCTTCGGTCATGACGATTTCGGGGATGTCCTCCACCCCCTCCATGACCTTGATCAGCATCTCCTGGTCGCCGTCGCGCACCGGCGCGAAGCCGACGCCGCAATTGCCGGCCACCACCGTGGTGACGCCATGGCCGCTCGAAGGAGCGAGCCGATTTTCCCAGGTCGCCTGCCCGTCATAATGGGTGTGCACGTCGACGAAGCCGGGCGTCACCAGCTTGCCCGTTGCGTCGATCTCCTCGCGCCCTTCGCCGTCGATCGTGCCGACCGCGACGATCCGGTCGCCGCTGATGGCGACGTCGCCGGCAAAGGCTGGCGCGCCGGAACCATCGACGATGGTTCCATTCCGAATCACAAGATCATAGGCCATGATGACATCATCCTCTCTTTTCCCAAACCTATGCGCTCGCGCGTCGGCGCCACAACGGCCTGGGGCCGGGGTTGGACGTTCGGTCGCCAAAGCTGGACTTTCAGTCCGCGTTCCGTCCGTCCCTGCTCCTGTCTGGGCCGTTCAGTCCAGGCTTGCGCGCGGCATGATGGCCGGGCCAAACAGCCTCGCGATCAGTCCGGCGCTGAGCAGGAACGCGCCGATCACCATGAAAGCGGTGGCTGGCCCCTTATCCAGCAGCAACGGCAGGATCAGCACCGGCACGCAGGCGCTGCCAATCCGGACCGCCGCATAGCCAAAGCCCATCGTCGTGCCGCGGATGGCGGTGGGAAACATCTCGGCGCAATAGATCTGCCCTACCGAAGCATGCGCCGTCATGAAGAAGCTGAAGACAAGGCCAGCCGTGATCAACCAGAATTCGCTCTGCACTATGCCGAACGCGGTCGCGCTGATCGCCAGGACGACGGCCAGCGTCATGAACAGCGTCCGACGCGCCATTCGGTCAGTCACGAAGGCGGATGCAATCACGCCCACCGGCATCGCCAGCAGGATGAGCGAACTGTAAGCCAGCGCTGTCTGCATCGACATCCCCTTCATGATCAGCGCCTTGGTGAGCAGCAGGGCAAAGCCGGTGAGGCCGCTGGACTGGAGGAACAGGATGATGGTGACGAGCAGCAGGCGGCCGCGATAGGCGCCGATGGTGGCCTGTTGGGGTGGCGGCTGGACGATCGAAGCGGGGCTTTCGTTCCGGTGGGTCGCTGGTGGCGGCGATGGCCGCTGGCGGAGCGGAGCGCTGGCTTCGAACCGCTGCATCGCCTGTTCGGCGCGCTCGCGCCGGGCGCGCGCGCTGAGCCAACGGGGCGATTCGGGCAGCAGGAACATTGCGGCGCCAAGCGCGATTCCCGCGAAACTGCCGACAAGCATGGCGGTTTGCCATCCTTCAAAGCCTCCGGGCCGCATGTCATTGCCCCAATGGGTGGCAAGGGGCGCGAGCGCCGCGCCAAGGCCGGCTAACAGGCTGATCAGCATCATCACGACGCCCCGGATCGTGGGCGGCAGCGTATCGGCAATATAGCTGAACACCAGCGGCGGCACGGCCGAAAGGGCGAAGCTGCTGGCGATCCTGCAAAGAGCGAAACCAGTAAAGTCGGGCATCAGCACAGAAGCGAAGGTCAACAGACCAAAGCCGAACAATGTCCCCACGAGCGCGATCCGGCGGCCAAACCGGTCGGCGACCATGCCCATCACGGGCGCGCCGATGGCAGCCACGGCATAATAAGCGACCAGCATCCGGGAGAGCGCCTGGCGGCTCACATGCGTGTCCGGCTCGGAAAAGAGCGCCATCAGCACGGAGGTCATTGACGCTTCCATCTGATCGAACATCAGCCCCAGCCCGAGTATGACGCACAGCAACATGTGGAGCCGGTTGAAGGGCAGGGCGTCCATGCGACGGGCAATGGCGCTGCTCTGCGTTGCGTCATGGCGCATAAGCGTGGCAACCTCTCTATCCGCCATGCGATCCGGCAGCCCGGCTCCGCATGACCATCCATGTCATTGACATCCGATCCCGACTGGCGCTGGCTCAACGCCCCTGCCGGGGTCGCCGCTAAATCCGGTCGAACGCGATCGGAACCGTGCGCGGGCCATAGGCGATGAAGCTGGGGAGAGCGGTCGGCTCTGCGGTCAGGCGGAAATTGCGAAAGCGCTGGAGCAATTCTTCATAAGCGATCTTCAGTTCCGCGCGCGCCAGCAGATGGCCGATGCACATGTGGATGCCGCCGCCGAAGGCGAGATGCTGCTTCAGGCCGGTCCGGTCGATGTCGATCTTCTCCGGGTCGGGGAAGCGGCGCGGGTCGCGATTGCCCGCAGCGAAGCGCAGCACGACCAGTGCATCCTTGGGCAGTATGTGGTCGCCATATTCCACCGCCTCGCGGTTCGTGCGGAACTGGCAGGACAGAGGCGATTCCAGCCGCAGCACTTCCTCGATGAAATCGGGGATGCGGCCCGGTTCGGCGCGCAGCCGTTCTTCCATGCCTGGTTGAGCGATCAGGCGTTTCATTGTGCTGCCCAGCATCGACGTCGTCGTTTCATTTCCTGCGACGAGCAGCCCGCTCAGAATGTGGACGGCCAATTGCGTCGGCACCGGCCCGCCATCAATCGTCGCCCGCGCGATGTCGCCCAGAATATTTTCGCCGGGATTCGCCTTCGCCTTCTCATATTCGGCGGCGAAGAATTGCTGTAGTTCGATGATCTCTCGTGTCAGGGCGATCTGCCGCTCCGCCGTGATGCGCGGATCGTTCACGTCCATCATCGCATCCGACCAGCGTTTGAAGTCGATCGCGCGGTCGCGGCTGACGCCCAGCGAGTCGGCGATCACATAGAGCGGCAGCAGCACGGCGAACTGCGCCATGAATTCGACTTCGCCAGAGTCTCCCCAATCGTCGATGAGCTTGACGACCAGTTCGCGAATATAGGGTTCCAGCCGCTTTACGCGACCGGCGCGGAAAGCCGGTTCCACCATGTCGCGGTTACGGCGATGAATCGGCTCGTCCGCGTTGATCAGTGAGGGGACGGACGGATAGCCCTCTTCCTCCAGCATTTTTTTCGTTTCGGCATAGGCGGGCGAGTGGGTCTTCTCGCCATAAAGCATATGTTCGCTCGAATAGAGCGCGGGATCGCGAACCACCGCCATCTGGTCGTCATAGCGCATCACCTCCCACCATCCGGTAACGGGATCGCGATGGATGCGGCGATCATCCTGTACCTGCCGATAGGCGCTGAACGGGCACAACTGAACCGACGGGTCGGTGAAACTGATGGCGTCGACGGACGCTTCCTCTCGACTGGGCTTGGGCATCATCCTCATCTCCTACGGGCTATCGTTCTTGCGTGCCGGCTTGCGCCGGATTTTCAAGGTTCAATAAAATGATCAACTTCGCTGGCGATCATTTACCTTCTCGATGTTAACGCGTATACCTTTTTTATGAGGCAGGCGCGCTTTCGATGGAAGCCATGTTTTTGCAGGCTCCATTTTCGCTTGGCGTCCATCCTCAACACAGATACGAAGTTATCCAGGTTAATCTAGATGTCGATGGGAGAGCAGATGTTTGAGTCCTATTCCGACTTGTTTTCGCTGAAACACCCCGAAGAATTTTATATCGGCGGCGATTGGGTGGCTCCCAAGGGCAGCAAGCGACTCGAAGTCATCTATCCCGCAACCGAAAAGGTGATCGCGACTCCGCCCGAAGCCTCGGTCGAAGACGTCGATCGCGCCGTCGCCGCCGCGCGCGAGGCCTTTGACAATGGGCCATGGGCACGGATGAGCTTCACCGATCGTGGGCAGAAGCTGCTGGAGATCGCGGAAATCCTCAAGCGCCGGGCCGATGATTTCTCCAAAAGCTGGAGCGCCGAAATGGGCTGCGCGATCAGCCTGTCGGGGCCGGGCGGTTTTTCGCCCTTTGGCATTTTTTCCTATTACGGCCAGATGGTCCTCAATCGGACTTTCGAGGATGTTCGTCCGCAGAGCCGCAGCGATGGCGTCGGCATCGTCGTCAAGGAGCCGGTCGGCGTCGTGGGGGCGATCACGCCGTGGAATGCGCCGGTATCGCTGAGCTGCAAGTGCATCGCTCCGGCATTGGCGGCCGGTTGCCCGGTGATCCTCAAACCTTCGCCGGAAACGCCGCTCTTCGCCTGGATGCTCGCCGAATGCTTCGAAGAAGCGGGCCTGCCGCCCGGCGTATTCAACTTCGTCCCTGCCGGGCGCGAGGTGGCGGAACGCCTCGTCACCAACCCGGATGTCGACAAGATCGCCTTCATCGGCTCGGCCGCCGCGGGACGCCACATCGCCTCGCTCTGCGGTTCGCGTCTCGCGCGCTCCAGTTTCGAGCTGGGCGGCAAGTCGCCCGCCGTCATTCTGGACGATATAGATCCGGAAGTCGTCGTTCCGAAACTGATTCCGCACTTCACCATGAATGCGGGGCAGATGTGCGCGGGGCTGACCCGCATCATCGTGCCCGAACATCGGCATGACGAGTTCGCCGACGCGATCGCCGCCGGTCTGCAGGCGATCAAGGTCGGCGATCCGTTCGATCCGGAGGTCGCCTGCGGCCCGATCGCCATGAAGCGTCAATATGACAAGGTCATGGGTTATCTCGAAACCGGCAAGCAGGAAGGCGCTGCCCTGATCACGGGCGGCGGGCGTCCCAAGGATCTGAACATCGGCTATTATGTCGAGCCTACCCTGTTTTCCGGCACGAACGACATGGTGATCGCGCGGGAGGAAATCTTCGGTCCGGTCGCCGTGATGATCAGGCACAAGGGTGACGAGGATGCCCTGCGTATCGCCAATGACACCGAATATGGCCTGAACGGTGCCGTCTACAGCAGTGATCCCGACCGTGCGTATCAGGCGTGCCGGCGTGTGCGGGCGGGCAACATGACGCATAATGATTGGGTCAACGACCTCCACTTCCCCTTTGGCGGCTTCAAGCAGTCCGGCATCGGCCGTGACGGCGGGCCGGAAGGGCTGGCATTGTTTCAGGAAACCAAGGTCGTGTTCATGAACGCGGTTCCGCCTTCGCTAAAGCCGGTTCCTTGAGGGCGCGATGGATCAATATGATTATATCATCGTCGGAGGCGGTTCGGCGGGGTGCGTCCTTGCCAACCGGCTGACGGAGGACCGGGACTGCCGCGTCCTGTTGCTGGAAGCGGGGGGATCGGCATCCACCCCTTATGTGCAACTGGCGTTCGGCTTTGCGTTCATGCTGAACAATCCGCGTTATGACTGGCGCTTTGAACTGGGACCGGAGGAGGGGTTGGGCGGCAAGCTCATGCCCTATCCCCGTGGCAAGATCCTGGGCGGCTCCAGTTCCATCAATGCGATGCTCTATGTTCGCGGCCTTCGCCGGGATTATGACGCCTGGGCCGACGAAGGGCTGACCGGCTGGGGTTGGGATGATGTGGAACCCTATCTTCGCAAGATGGAGGATTATCCTTATCCCACGCCGAACGAGCGTGGCCATGGCGGCCCGATGCGGGTTTCGCCTTCGACCAACTATCATCCGCTGAGCGCGCGGATGATCGAGGCCGCCGGCCTGTCGAGCGTCGGCATGACCGAGGACTATAATGGGGAAGAGCCTTCGGGCATCGGCAAGGCGCAGCTCTTTTACCGGGACGGACGGCGCAGCGGCGGCGATGCGGCCTATCTGCGCGCGGCGCGCAAGCGGCCCAATCTGCGGATCGAAACCGGCGCGGTTGCGGAGCGCATCCTGATGGAAGGCCGCAAGGCGGTGGGCGTGGCCTGGCGGCAGAACGGAACAGCCTGCCAGGCACATGCGCGCCAAGTGATCATCAGCGCCGGGGCGGTCGGAACGCCGCACCTGCTGGAACTGTCGGGAATCGGTCAGGCCGAACGGCTTCGATCGGTCGGCATTGACCCCGTTCATGATCTGCCCGCCGTCGGCGAGCATTTGCAGGACCATTATCTCGTTTTCGTGGTGCAGGCGCTCAAGGACGTGCGGAGTCTGGGCGCCGAGCTTTCCGGCTGGCGTTCCATCCTCAATGGCGCGCTTTATCTGCTGTTCAGGCGCGGCTACCTCAACGGCACGCCTACGCAGGTTTGCGGCCATGGCGATGTCGATGTCGACGGCAAGGCGGTGGGCGTCCAGTTCATGGGGATGCCGCTCAGCTTCGCTCATGATCCCAAGCGCAAGACGGTCATTCGTCATCCCGGTCCGGCCGTCATGCTGGGCATGAACGTCTGCCGGCCCAACAGCCGCGGCCATGTTCATGCGCGTAGCGCTTCGATCGGCGACAAGCCGGAGATCGTCTGCAACTTCCTTTCCGATCAGGAGGATTTGCGCGCGACCATCGGTGGGCTGCGTTTGTGCCGCGAGGTGCTGGCCCAATCGCCCTTCGATCATATTCGGACGGAAGAAACCGCCCCCGGCGCAGCGCTGCAGGATGACAAGGCGCTGGAAGCCTATGTCAGGGCGGCGGGTGCGTCGGCCTATCATCCGGTCGGCACCTGTCGGATGGGCATCGACCCCGCCACGAGCGTCGTCGATGCAAAGCTCAGGGTTCACGGCATTGACGGGCTGCGTGTGGTGGACGCTTCGGTGATGCCGCGGCTGGTTTCGGCCAATACTCACGCGCCGACCACCATGATTGCCGAGAAGGCGGCGGACATCATCCGTGCAGAGCGGCGGGGGTGATGAGTCAGATGCTTTCCGCCGGGAAGGAATGGATGGGGTGATTTTCCGGCGAAGGCAGGAACGGGCAACACGTCCCGCCTTCGCCACTGGCGGCTCAACTTCGTGGAGAGGAAGGAATGGGCGTGCGTGAGATGAAAAGCTTCTGCCGCATATGTCCCGGCTTTTGCGGCATTCGAGTCACGCTGGATGATGACCGGATCGTCGCCGTTCATGGCGACAAGAGCCATCCCATCACGGCCGGTTATATTTGCAGCAAGGCGAACCTTGCGATTGACATGCACCATGGCGAAAGCCGGCTGCTTCACCCCTTGCGCCGGAAGGACGACGGCACGTTCGAGCGGATTGGCCTGGAAGAGGCACTCGACGAAATCGCCGGAAAGTTGCAGGACATTATCGACAGTTCGTCGGTAGACGCCATCGCCATGTATCGGGGCACCGCCAATGGCCTTAATACAACGGCCACCGCATCCAGCATGGCGTTTCTTCAGGCGATCGGCAGCACGCAGAATTATTCGTCGATGACGATCGACCAGTCCGCGAAATGGGTCACTGCGGGACGGCTGGGGGCCTGGGGGGCGGGGCGGCAGCATATGGACCATTCCGATGTGCTGATGCTGTTCGGGTCCAATCCGCTCGTATCCCTGCTGGGCGGGCTTAACAATTTCGCGCCCCTGAACCCGGTCAAACGCATCCGTGACGCCAGGGCGCGGGGGATGAAGCTGATCGTCATTGATCCGCGCCGGACGGAAACGGCCGCTCATGCCGACGTCTTCCTCCAGCCCTATCCGGGCGAGGATGTCACGATTGCCGCGGGCATGATCCGCTTGATCCTGACCAATGGCTGGCACGATGCGGAATTTTGCGCCGCTTATGGGGAAGGGCTGGATGAACTGAAAGCGGCGGTTGATGCCTTTACGCCCGATTATGTCGCACGGCGAGCGGGGATCGCGGTGGGCGATCTTGAAGAGGCCGCGCGCGTCTTCGCCCTTGAATCCCGCACGGGCGCGGCGGGGTCCGGCACCGGTCCCAACATGGCCTATCGGTCCAATCTCGCAGAGCATCTGATCGAAACGCTCAATGTTGTCTGCGGCCGTTACGCGCGGGCAGGGGACCCCGTCGCGAATTGGGGAGCGCTCTCCGCTCCGACGCCAGTCTACGCGCAGGTCATCGCGCCCACCAGGCCGTGGGAGCAGGGACCCCGGAGCAAGGCTCGCGATGTCGGCACCCTGTATGGCGAACGGATGAGCGGCGTTCTGGCCGGCGATATACTGACAAGCGGGCCTGACAAGATCAGGGCGCTGATTTCGGCCGGCGGCAACCCGGCCTCGGCTCTGCCGGATCAGCGCAACGCGGTGGCGGCGCTTGAGGAACTGGAACTGCTGGTCGCGGTCGAACCGTTCATGTCGACGACCGCGCAGTTGGCGCACTACATCCTGCCGACAAAGCTGTTGCATGAACGCTTCGATCTGCCGCCGACGGGCTATTATGAGCGCGCCCTTTATCACCGTCCCTTCGCGCAGCTTGCCGTGCCGTTGATATCGCCGCCGGAGGGAAGCGAAGTCGTGGACGACTGGTATATCTACTGGTCGTTGGCGAAGCGGCTGGGGAAGAGCCTGTCCATCAATGGGGAGCCGCTGGACAGGGACGTTCCGCCCCGGACGGAGGACATCATGGCGCGCCAGCTCAGGGGTGCACGGATTTCGTTCGAGGAACTCCGGCAAAGTCCCGATGGCATCCTTCCTGAAGAAACCGGCGAAGTGGTCGAGCCTGCGCAGGACGGCGCAAGCGGCCGTTTCCAGCTCCTGCCCTCCGATGTCGCGGCGGAACTGGAGGAGGTCGCCGGCGAAGCTGTCGCCAGCGAGGATATTCAGGACTTTCCCTATCGTCTAACCGTGCGCCGGCTTCGGGAGGTCGTCAATACGACCGGTCATGATCTGCCCAATGTCAAACGTCGCAAACCCTATAACGCAGCCTATCTGCATCCGGCCGAACTGGAAAAGCTCGGCGTGGCGAGTGGCGATATTGCTCATATGCAGTCCGACTATGCCGGGTTCGATGTGATCGTCGAAGCGGATGAAAGCATGAGGCAGGGCGTCGTGGCGATGAGTCACGGTTGGGGGAAACTGCCGGGGCAAAATGCCGATCCGCGCGAGGGCGTCTGCACCAATCTCATGGTGCGTACCGATATCCGGGTGGAAAAGATCAACGCCATGCCGGCGATGAGCGCGATTCCGGTGCGGATCACGGTATTGGGCAACCAGCCGATGGGATCGGATCAATGGCGCTTGCCGACCTGATGGGGCAATAGCGGCCGCGACGGGCATGGGACTGGAAACAGGGTCGCTATGCTGTCCCCTCGGCGATCCGCCGAAGTTCTTCGGGACGCAATATGACCAGATGCTGGTTCCCGCTGGCCAGCACGCCCTGGCGCTCCCATCCCGCGACGATCCGGCTGGCGGTGTGCAGCGTGGTGCCCGCGATGTCGGCAATGTCCTTGCGGCGGAGCGGAAACTCGATCCGGATGCCCGTGCCGATAGCGCGCCCGGCCTGACCGAGCAGCCGCAACAGCGCGCGCGCGATGCGGCGCTCTGCGCTCTGCGTCGCCAGTTCGCGCAGCCTTTCCTGCGCTTCACCCAGGCGCTGGCCAAGAATGGCGACCATATTGATCGCGACGCCTGAATGCCGCTGCATCAGCGCGAGAAGTTCCGCCGGGTCCCAACTGATCTCGATGGAAGCGGCCATCGTGGTCGCGTCGGCGGGATAAAGCCCGTCCGTCACCAAAGGAACGCAGCCGAATATCTCGCCCGGACCGATGAGGCGGATCAATATCTCCTCGCCGTCGCTGCCCGATTGCGTGATGCGGACGCATCCCGACAGGAGCGCATGGGCGCGGCCAGCTATTTCGCCCTGATCGAAAATCCGCACGTCCCTGCTTATGTGCCGGATGCGCGCCGCCGCTGCGGCTTCGCGCTGCACGTCGGGATGCAGCCCCGCCATCAGGGCGATGCCGGCGATCGCGGCTGCATCGGGAGGGGGCACGGTCGCCATGCCCCGATTCTAGGCAGCGATTTGTTCCAGCGCAAATCATGTGGAACAATTATAGGTTATTCTCGCATTATCGAAGCTGTGAGCGGATGGGGGACGGTGTGATGTTCTGTCCGGAATGTGGAGAAGTGATGGGACCGGGGCCGCTCGATCCCCGGCGGGCCGGGCGGCGCGGCGCGGGCGGGAGAATCCGCCGGTGGTTCGGCGCGATGTTCGGCGATCCGGGCGGTCCAGGGACGCGGCGAGCCCGGCGCGTGAGGGAAGGCTAGGCATGGCGATCCCTCATTGCCGGTCCGGAGACATATCGCGCCTCGGGTCCATCGACGACGCGATGACGCGGACGGTGGCGCTGGCGCGCACCGCGTCCTTTGAAGCCATCCATCTGGTCGTGCGCGCCGGGGAAGCGATCCCGCCGCATCGGGTCGCGGGTTCGCTGACGCTCTATTGCATCGCGGGCCATGTGCGGTTCGAGGGCGGATCGTCGCCCGAACTTCGTGCAGGGGAGTGGCTGTTCCTCGATCCGGGGACGCCCCATGCGGTGGAGGCGGTCGCTGACAGCTCTTTGCTGCTGACCATTCTGTTCGACAAATCCGATGAGACACAGGTGGCCCCGCTGGCCGCCTGACGCCATATTTCCGGGAACGGGGCTTTTGAAACAAGGGGGGCTGTAGTGGGCGAACATCGCAGGCTTTGGTGGATATTGATTGCGGTCCTGGCCGTGACCTTCGCCATATTGGGCGTGTCGGGCGTTGAGATTTATCGCAAGGCGCCGCCGATCCCGGCCCAGGTGGTCACCACCTCCGGCGAAGTGCTGATGACCCATGACGACATCATGGCGGGTCAGGCGGCATGGCAGAGCACGGGCGGAATGCAGCTCGGCTCGATCTGGGGCCATGGCGCTTATCAGGCGCCCGACTGGTCCGCCGACTGGCTGCATCGTGAACTGGTCGCATGGCTCGACCTGGGGGCGCAGGAAACTTATGGCAAGGCGTTCGACACGCTCGAAGTCGAACAGAAGGCGGCGCTCACCTATCGGTTGAAGCGGGAATATCGCCACAACAGCCTCGACCCCGCCACCGGCGTCGTCACCGTGTCGGACCGACGCGCCCGCGCCATCGCGCTCGTCGCGGACCATTATGACCGGCTTTATGGCGACGACCCGGCGCTGCGGACGATGCGCGACAATTATGCGATGAAGGAAGCGACCCTGCCCAGCGCCGGAAAGCGGCGAAATCTGGCGGATTTCTTTTTCTGGACCGCCTGGGCCGCATCGACCGAGCGGCCGGGAACGGTTGCCAGCTATACCAACAACTGGCCGCCCGAACCGTTGATCGGCAACCAGCCTACGCCCGAGAATATCCTCTGGTCGCTGGCCTGCGTCGTCATTCTGATCGCGGGCGTCGGTTCGCTGATCTGGGGCTGGGCGTTCCTGCGCCGCCATGACGATACGCCACTGATCCCGGCGGAGCGCGATCCGCTGACGCTCGCGGCGCTGACGCCGTCGCAGCGGGCGCTCGGCAAATATCTGTTCGTCGTCGTCGCCCTGTTCATCTTTCAGGTGTTCATCGGCGCCTTCACCGCGCATTATACGATCGAGGGGCAGAGCTTCTACGGCGTCGATGTATCGCAATGGTTCCCCTACGCATTGACCCGCACCTGGCATGTGCAGAGCGCGGTGCTGTGGATCGCGACGGCATTTCTTGCGGCGGGCCTGTTCCTTGCGCCCGTCATCAACGGGGGCGATCCCCGGTATCAGAAGCTGGGCGTCGACATCCTCTTCTGGGCGTTGATCCTGGTGGTCGCCGGGTCGTTCATCGGCAATTATCTTTCCATCGCGCAGGTGATGCCGGACGGGCTGGGCTTCTGGCTCGGGCATCAGGGCTATGAGTTCCTCGACCTTGGCCGGCTGTGGCAGATCGCGCTGTTCGGCGGGTTGCTGTTCTGGCTGGTGCTGATGCTGCGCGGGATGCTCCCGGCGCTGCGGAGGGGGGAAGGGGACAAGAGCCTGCTCGCGCTGCTCACCGTGTCGACCGTCGCCATCGGCCTCTTCTACGGATCGGGCCTTTTCTATGGTGAGCGCACGCACATCACGATCATGGAATATTGGCGCTGGTGGGTCGTCCACCTTTGGGTGGAGGGTGTTTTCGAGGTGTTCGCGACCGTCGCCATCGCCTTCATCTTCGCGTCCATGGGGCTGGTGTCGAAGCGGATCGCGACCGCTGCCAGCCTTGCCTCCGCCTCGCTGTTCATGGTGGGCGGCGTGCCGGGGACGTTCCACCACCTCTATTATTCGGGCACGACGACGCCGATCCTCGCGGTCGGCGCGGCGTTCAGCGCGCTGGAGGTCGTGCCGCTGATCGTGCTGGGTTATGAGGCGTGGGAACATTGGAGCCTTCGCAACCGCGCGCCGTGGATGCGCCCGCTGCGCTGGCCGCTGATGTGTTTCGTCGCGGTGGCGTTCTGGAACATGCTGGGCGCGGGCGTCTTCGGCTTCATGATCAATACGCCGGTCGCGCTCTTCTACCTTCAGGGGCTGAACACCACGGCGGTCCATGCCCATGCGGCGCTGTTCGGGGTCTATGGCTTCCTCGCGCTGGGCTTCACCCTGCTGGTGCTGCGCTACATCCGGCCCGGCATCGCGTTCAACGAAGGGCTGATGAAGACCGGCTTCTGGGGGTTGAACGCGGGGCTGGTGCTGATGATCTTCACCAGCCTGCTGCCGGTCGGCCTGTTCCAGTTCGAAGCAAGCGTGACAACCGGCATGTGGTACGCCCGCAGCGACGAGTTCCTGCAACAGGGCTTCCTTGAAACGCTGCGCTGGATACGTACCTTTGGCGACGTGGTGTTTCTCGTCGGGGCGATCGCGGTCGCGTGGCAGGTCGTGATCCTCGGCCTGTGGCGCAAGGGCGCGCGGGCATGACCAGGACGATAGCCGCCAGGGGACCGGGCGGGGGAGCCACTTCCCCCATCTGGCTCCGGGGCGGCTATCGGCTGTTGTTCGCAGGCGGCGCGTTCTGGGCCGCTGTCGTGGTGGTCCTGTGGGTCGGCGCATTCGGCGGGCGCTGGACGCTGCCGACCGCGATGGAGCCGCTCGCCTGGCATCAGCATGAAATGCTGTTCGGCTATCTGGGCGCGGTCATCGGCGGCTTTCTCAGCGCCGCCATACCCAATTGGACCGGCAGGCCAATGGTGACGGGGTGGCCCGTTGCCGCCGCCATCGGCCTGTGGCTGGCGGCGCGGCTGGCGATCCTCTTTTCCGCGACCGTGCCGCCCTTGGCCGGCGCGGCGCTCGATGTCGGTTATCTGCTGCTCCTTTCAGCCTATGCGGCGCGGGAGATTTTCGCCTCCGGCAATCGCAATAAGCCGATCCTGCTCATCCTCTTCCTGTTCGCCGCCGCCTGCGGGCTGGATCATGCCGGGGCGATGGGAGCGATCGCCGATCCGGCGCTGGGGATGCGGATCGGTTTTGCGCTGGTGTTGCTGCTGATCTCGGTCATTGGCGGCCGCATCATCCCGGCCTTCACCCGCAACTGGCTGATGCGGCAGGGACGCGCCGAGGGACTGCCGGTGATGCCGGGGCGGTTCGACATGGCGGCGATCGGGATCACCGCGCTTGCGCTCGCGGCATGGGCTGTCGATCCTGCCGGTCTCGTCGCGGCGGGGGCGCTGATCGTTGCGGGTGTCATGCAGGCCTTCCGCCTCGCCCGCTGGGCAGGGCAAAGGACGCTGCGCGATCCGCTGCTGTTGGTCCTGCACCTTTCCTACGCCTGGCTGCCGGTCGGTCTGATCATGCTCGGATGCGCGCTGATCCATCCGTTTATTCCCGTGTCGAGCGCGATGCACGCGCTTTCCGCCGGAGCGATGGGCGCTATGACGCTGGCGGTGATGACGCGCGCGACCCGCGGCCATACCGGCCGGCCGCTGGAAGCCGACCGGGCGACCGTCGGCATTTATATGCTGGTGCATTTGGGCGCGCTGCTGCGTGTCGTCGCGCCGCTGCTCCCGTTCGACTATATGCTGTCCATCGCGGCTGCGGGAGGGTTTTGGGGAGCGGCTTTCCTGTTGTTCCTGCTGGTCTATGGACCGATGGCGCTGCGGTCCGCCGCCGCCATCCGGATGTGAAAATCCGCCCCAATCGCCCTGCCGACGGTTAACGAGGCCGCAATTATCGCGCGAACCTGAAACCGATCCAGATCGTGCGCGGCGTACCCAGATCCATCGACCCGCGCGCGTTGCGCGTCACGACCTCCTCATCGAAGAGATTTTCGCCGCGCGCGACAAGCGTGACGCCATGGCCCAGCGGCAGGCTGGCGACGGCATCCACGGTCAGCGCATCGGGCAGCACATCGCTCTGGAGGTCGTCCTCATATTGCTTCGACACATAACGGAGCGTGGCGGAAAGCGCCGGTCCCTGCTCCGGCCGCCACGCCAGTGTCGCGCTGGCCGCATGGCGCGGGCTTTGCGCGGGTGTCAGGCCGTTGAACGCTTCGCCGGGCGCCCGTACCTTGCTATGGCTGTAGGCGTAGGAAGCCGACAGCAGGAAATCGCTGATCCGGCCCGACGCGGTCAGTTCCACGCCCTTGGCGATCACGGCGTCGACATTCTGGCGCTGACGCAGGTTCAGCCCGGTCGTCACATTGGCGATGGCGTTATCCAGCTTGTTGTAAAAGGCCGTCGCCGCCAGCATCAGGCCGGGCAGGGGTGTGAAATCGACGCCGGCTTCCACGCCTTTCAGCTTTTCGGGGGAAAGCGCGGCATTGGCCTCGGTCCTGATCGGGAACACCACGAACGGCCGATAGAGTTCGTTGAGCGTCGGCAGGCGGAAGCCTGTATAGCCCGCCGCCCGCAGCGCCAGCGCCTCGCTGATCTGGAACAGCGCGCCCGCACGCCCGGAAAACTGCCAGTCGGAACGGTTGCCGAAGTCCTCGTTCACCGTGACGATGCCGTCGGCCCCGACCTGCCGGTAAAATCCGTCGCTGATCCGCCAATGATCGGCCCGTACGCCGCCGGTCAGGATCAGGCTTCCGATCGTCCAGTCATCCTCCGCGAAGAAGCCGGTCGTGATCTGTTCGCCGCCCGCACGGCGGCGGGCGGTCACCGGATTGGCGGGATCACCCGCATTATAGGCGGTCTCGAACATATCGCCGGTGGCAAAGCGTGTATCCGCGCCGATCCGCAGCACATGGTCGGGGCCGACCGGCGGCCGCAATTCGATCTTGCCGCCGATGCCGGTGGAGGGCGTGTTCCGCTGGTCCAGCGACTTGCGAAAAGGCGCGTTGGACGAGATCACGATATTGGAGAAATTGCGCGATTGGATATAGGCCAGCGCATCCACCTGCCACGCCCCGCGCGAGATATAGCGGATCGAGGCGTCCTGCCCTTCGCTCATGCTGTCCGCGCCGCGAAAACGCAATGTGCGGTCGTCATGAAAGACGGTGGCACGGAATTGCAGCTCGGACGTGGCTGACAACGGAGCGACCGCCCGCAGATTGGCCGACCAGCCGTCATAGGCGGCGGGTACGGTGGCCGCGACGCGCTGGTCGCGCGGGGTGGTCTGGAACCCGTCTCCCCGGTCCCAGCGTCCCGACAGCGAAACATAACCGCCGCCCAGATCGGGGGTAAGCGTGGCGGCCAGTTCGGTCGCGTCCTTGCTCCCGTAAAAGGCGCTGGCGGCGAAAGTGGGAAGTTGATCGCGGGTGGCGCTGGCCAATTCTATGGTGCCCGCGACTGCTCCCGCGCCAAAGGCGCCCACGCCGCCGCCGCGCGTGACCCGCACCACCGATAGCCGGTCCGGCACCAATGCGCTGAAGGGGATATAGCCGAAAAAGGGGTCGGCCATCGGCACCCCGTCCAGCAACAGCAGGGTACGGCTGGAAGCGTTGCCGCCCAGCGCCCGCAACGTGGCGCCCTGCGCGGAAGGGTTGGCCGAACGGCTGTCGGAACGGCGGAACTGCTGAAAACCGGCGACATCGCCCAGCACATTTTCGATTCGTCCTGACGCGCTGTTGGTCAGGCGGTCATGGTCGATCATCGCCGATCCATAGGCCGGGGTGCCGGGGGGGAGAGGTAGACCCGCTCCTGTCACGGTGATATTCGTCTGAGGCTCCGCTTGCGGCTGTGCGAACGCCATGCCAGGCGCCGCCGCCAGGGCGATCGAAAGCGGTAGATATCTCATTGCAGATTTCCCTTTTGCCCACTTGATTGGCGTGAGCCGAACAGGGCTCGATCCGTTCTCGTCTGGATTTGCGGGGACGTAAGGCGATGGCCAGATGCGTGTCAAGCAACATAGGCTTGGGCGGATGAGGTCGGCTGGAGCCCGTGCGCGATGGGAAATCCTATGAGTTGCGAGGATTTTGAGAGGGAAGGCCATGAATTTTGCGAGAAAGCGAATTCTCTCCTTGCCGATCCGGCAAACCGCTGCTAGTTGCCCGCCTCACCCGCCGAGAGGGACATCCCTCCGGCCGCCAGAGCGGGCGTAGCTCAGGGGTAGAGCACAACCTTGCCAAGGTTGGGGTCGAGGGTTCGAATCCCTTCGCCCGCTCCAGTTTTCTTGAGAAAATCGAGTAATTATGCAGTCGCCATCTTGGCGGCGATGGTCAGTTTAGCCATTGGTCAACACCGATCATGGCGTGTTGACCAACGACTCTGCCTGCCCGTCCTCGCTCGGTCTTCGATCCAGTCAGCAAGGCTCGCTTCGTCGAAATGACTTCGGAAGGGCGCAGGAAGGCCGGTCATCTTCGGCAACGCGGATCGCGTCGATGCCGAGCGCCCCTGCAAATACCTCCTGTTCTGGTCCCACTGACCGCTTCTGCACCCAGCCGACTGCCGGCCACGCCACTTGATTACCGTCTTCTCGTTGATCCCCCGTACCGCCTCGCGAGGCTCGCGATCGGAGCTTGCGATCGCTGTAGCTCCGCTCGAACGAGTGCGCGATCTCGACGCTGCCATGTAGAAGTTGGCCCATAATCCCTCCCGCTGCGATGACGATAATCTTACACCATCACATGATGGGACTAAACACCTAGCGGAACAGCGCGCGCAGGGTTTCGACCAATATAGGTGGAGAAAAACCTTTGGGCAGTTGCAGCATCTGTTGAAAACCACGGTCGCGCAATGCAGGTGCCTGTGATCGGTCGGCCCGTTTCAGGGCCTCGCGCAGGTCATCGCTCCCAAGGTCGGTGCAATAGCTCGCTGTCCCCGGTTGCTGGCGCCAGGATTCATCCAGACATCCTGCATCGATGCCATCGAAACCAAGCTTGTCCACCAGAGCGATGACGATGGCTTTGGCCTGTGCATCGTCCCCCGCAACTGGCAGAGCAATTCGGCCTGGCGCACCCGGTTGGCATCCTTCATTGGCCAGGCTGTTGGCAAGGATACTGTTGAAAATCTTTATCACCGGCCGACCGATCTGCTGCGAGACCCACCGGCTTTCAACCATGCCATTTTCGATCGCTTCAATTCGCCCATCGCGCCATTCGGGATAATAATTGCCCGTGTCGATCACGATGCAATCCTTGGCGGTGGCAGCGAACAGGTCGCGGGGAAGGTCGAGGACTGCCTTTTGCGGAATGGCGATGATGACGATGTCGGCCTTGTCGGCGGCGCGGCTGACCGGCGCTGCCGTGGCGCCGGTTTCAGCGGCGATCGCCATCAGGCTTTCCGGGCCACGCGAATTGGCCATGACCACGTCATGACCCAGTGCCACAAGCTTGCCTGCCAGCGTCGCGCCGATATTGCCGGCGCCTATTATCCCGATCCGCAAAGGTCTACCTCCTTCATGGCTGCTATCGGAGGCGAACGGCCTATCGCCTTCATCAGACGACGCTATGTTCCAGTTCGCCGATACCCTCGATCCAGAGGCGCAGATTCTGGCCGGATTTAAGGAAGAACCCGCGACCCATGCCAACGCCCGATGGTGTTCCGGTCAGGATGACGTCGCCCGGATACATGGTGATGCGCGCGGATATTTCCTCTATCTGTTCGCCGATATCGAAAATCATGTGGCGTGTGCTGGAATCCTGCATGATCTCGCCATCAAGCCATAATTTCATATCGAGCTTGCCAGGATCGCGAATATCCCGGGCCGGAACAATCCATGGGCCCATTGGACAGGCGCCGTCAAAGCCCTTGTGAGACAGCCAGTCATAGCGGAAGGGGGAGGACGGCTCTATGCCTTCGCGCGCCACGAAGTCGCGTGCGGAAAGGTCATTGGCAATGGTGTAGCCCGCGACATAGTCCAGCGCATCCCTGGCCGCGACGCGCGACGCCTGGCGACCGATGACGACCGCCAGTTCGATTTCCCAATCGACCTTGCTGGAATAATGCGGCAGCGGGATGGCGCTGCCCGGTGCGGCCACGGACCGGACGCTTTTTGAAAAATGCCAGGGCCTGCCCCCGCTGATCGTCTTGGCGTTCACGGCCTTATATTCATGATCGGCCATCTCGCCGATATGATCCTGATAATTGGCGCCCGCGGCCCATATCTGTCCGGGGTAGAGGAGGGGGGGCAGCAATGTCGTATCGGCAAGAGCTTTGCCGTCACCCAGTGTCGCCGGGTCGAGCGATGCGAACAAAGCGTCGGCCTCGTCCCAATCGGCCAGAATGCCGTGCATGGTCGCATAGCTCGCCTTGCGCGCGAGGGCCTGTGCATCATGGACGCGGTTATTCAGCAGCACGCCCGCTCTGGGGCCTTCCGGCGCCGCGTAGGTCAGCAGTTTATAGGACATCGCATGCTCTCCAAACGGGCATTTCGGGTCTGATCATTGGCCGGAGGATTCCAGCACGCTGTCGGTGTAGCGATCGCCGAAGTCGAAGAAATCGTCGTGCAGGAAACCGTCATAATATTCGATCTCCCACCAGCTATGGTTCATATCCTCGAAATAGAAGGAATAGACACCATGCTGCATCTGGACCGGCATGATCGTCTTGACGCCATAATAATCCTTCAACTCGGTCAGCTTGCGATGGGCTTCGTCCACCTCTTCCTTCGTGCGGACGTCGAGTCCCCAATGGTTGGCGATCGTACAGGGGCGGACCTGATCGCCCACTTCCAGGCAGACGATATGAAATTTCATGCCGCATCGCATCACCATGCCCGGCGGGGCGTGGCGGACACATTCCATGCCCAGAAATTCTTCATAGAATTTGCGCGTCTGCTTCAGGCTGACGCATTCGCAGGTGCCATGGGTCAGCGCATAGGGCTTTACGATGGCGTTCTGGTTTTGCGGCTCGAACGCCGCATCTTCGATCTGCACTGTTGACCTCCTGCTAGTCGAACCGGGATGCAAGGGGAGCGCATCGCCATGGGCGATCACGCCTGCGGTCGTCGCTTATTCCGTTCCGCCGCTCTCGAAAATCTGCTCGAACGCCACGCCGAACGCGCCTTCGAAATTCATCGAATCCGACATGTCGAACGTTGGATCATTTTCCAGGATCGTTGTGATCGCGGCATCTGCATCATCCACGTCATAAACCGCCAGGTAGCGATAGGTCGGCGTGCCATCATCCGATGGAGGCAGCATCTGTCGTACGGCCTTGTACCGGCGCACGCGATTGATGCCGGGCAGGGCGAGCAACTGCACGGCATGAACATTATCATACCAGTCGTTAAATTCCTGCTCGCGCTCTTTTGATACGGGATTGGACAATGCAAGCATCATCGACTTTGCCATCGGAAATATCCTCTGCGTAAAGTTCGAAAAGGGCTGGAACGGCTTGGGCACAGGACATGATGTTGGCCATGCTGACCCGAGGCCGTCCCGAACCTGGTTGTCAGGCCGCTTCGGAAGCAGGGGTTATGTCGGATTCCCGTTCGTCGATCTCATACACATAATGGACCGAGCGGTCGAAGATGTCATGACCGGACGCGATGATTTCCTTGGCCAGTTCGGGCGATCCGATCAGGTCCATCGTGGTGTTGAACTGTTCGCGATCCTTGAACCACATCTCCATGACGGCGTCGAAGATCGCCGCCGGGCCATCCTTGCCTTCTTCGTTCAGCGGATGATCGATCGGGATCAGGTAGCGACGGACATAGCGTGTTGCATTGCCGGTCAGTGTCTGTTCTCCAAGCTTGGCATGGCCGCTTTCATAGGCGGCGACGAATTCCTCGCGCGTCATGTCGGCACGGCGTTTCAGAAAGGTAATGGTCTTGATCATGGCGGCTTCCTCTCTCAAATATGGATTCTGGTTGTAAAGATTTGGGCCGGTCGGCGCTCCAATCGAGTCACGGCGAACGCTGTCGCTACCCGATTATAGTCCACATGGACAAATCGACAAGCGACATTCGCACGAACCGGATCACGATAATTCGCCAACAGCATAGCGATAGGAGACGGTCACAGCCTCCTTCAGCAGGCGGAACTCTTCCTCCGTACGGGGGGAATAGAATAATATGGCATTGATGCCGAACCGCGCGACAGGGTGGATGGTCGCCCATCCCTTGACCAGCACTTCCCAGCGATCCTCGGCTGGCAGGGACAGGTGCCAGCTACCGTCGGCATGCATGTGCGCGAACTCTGCCGCGCCGGGAATTGGCGCCAATGTGCGGGCCTTTGGCGCCAGTGGCAGGCTGTCGAGATGCATCGCCCA
The DNA here is from genome assembly GCA_900100475.1 of Sphingobium faniae. Classification (GTDB taxonomy): domain Bacteria; phylum Pseudomonadota; class Alphaproteobacteria; order Sphingomonadales; family Sphingomonadaceae; genus Sphingobium; species Sphingobium faniae. Next base: position 53,367 of record FMTU01000005.1, read on the forward strand.
GGTTACATGATCGGAAACGAGGCTTGGCCCGGTGCGGACATGCGCGAACGCATTGTCCATCCATTCGCGCATCTGCGCGCGCAGGGCAGCCGGAGCCAATTGGGTCAGTTGCTGATGCGGCAGCGTCGATCCCGTGCGGGGAACCATGCCCCGGCGCATGGGCAGCAGCAGATTATTCTCGCGGCCGGGGAACAGGTCCTTGTCGCCAGAAGGGCGCTCAAAAATGGTGCGCCCGTTGGGATAGAAGCGCACCCACAGGCTCCAGCCCTCCGCAGCGGGCGATGTTTCGCCTTCCGCCGCGCCGCCGATGACGCCATCGGCTCCATTGGCGCGGATCACGACATAGCGAATGTGATCGGCGATGCCGGGCGCGGCGCCATGTTCATGCACGCCCTCAAGAACATCAATCTGGAAGGGGCGGGTCGCGCGAACCCAGCTTTCCAGTTCGGCCTCGCTGGTGACGACCATCACGACTTCGTTGAAGCGCAGCATTTCGTCGTCGAATTCTTCCGGCGTGCCGGGCAGGCCATGCTTGTGTTGAAAGGCAAGCATCGTATCGCGGGCGAACGCTGACTTTGCGGGGATGGTTTCCGGCAGATCGTCGGAATGGCTATGCAAAGTGCACATGGGCTGATCCTCTCAATTCCGTGGCTTTTCCGGTGATGCGTTCGCGTGCGATCATGCGTGTCATGGCTGGAAAGTGGCGCGGGCCAGCGCTGTGTCCATATATTCGCGCAGCGCAAGGATGCGGTTGCCCTGGTCAAATTCGAACAGAAAATGAAAATGGTTGTTATAGGGTTTTCCACCCAGTGTCTTACCGGCGCCCACGGCCTCCACCGCTACGCTATTGGCTTCGCCAACCATCGAAGTGGGGCGGATAACTAATGGTCCGTCAAACATCTGGCGAAGGGCGCCGATCAGGTGATGCATCGCTTCCTTGCGATGCGTGCCGGACATTGGCAGGTCGCCCGCAATCCAATATTGAACGTCGTCGTTCAACAAAGCCATGGCTTCATCGATTCTGCCATGGCCGATTGCATCGAGAAATTCTGACGCAATCCGTTTCTTCTCGTCAATCTCGAACATTCAGGCCCCTCTTATCCTTCAGATCAATTTATCCGTCGATCTTTGCTGCGGCTATCGCCGATGGCGTCGTGCGTGGCTTGAGGACCTTTGATCGTATCAAGCGACATGTGCACAACAACTATTGTCCGCATGGACAGTATATGTCAAAGAGAAAATTGGCGTGGGGCGGCAACATGTAGGGCGGAGGCCTCACGCGAAGCTAATATGCCGCATGCCATGTTGGGCGAAAGGCTAGGGCTGGCAGGCGAAGCTCAAAGCTGTCCTGTCAGGCGAATCGTGAAAATGAAATAACCCAGGCGGACAAAAATCATGCCGTTTGAGGCGAATGAAAAATAGCAGGACAAGGGTGTAGGAAAGTCATGGACATAGAGCAGAACTCGCAGTGCGACGTCCTTATAATCGGTGCCGGGCCGGTCGGCCTGTTTCTGGCTTGCGAACTTGGGAGTCGGGGTGTTTCAACCATAGTTGTCGAAGAACGCGCCGGACTGGTCCCTCACCCAAAGGCGAACACGCATAATGCGCGTTCAATGGAAATCTATCGCCAGCATGGCATCGCCTTGGATCTGCGCGATACGGGATTGCCGATGGATCGAGCGACGGACGTCGCATATTTTTCGCGCCTTTTCGGGCATGAACTGCATCGTGTTTCCTTGCCTTCACCGCGTGCTGCAATGGAGGAACTCCGCGAACCGGGAACGCGCTGGCCCAGCGCCGAACCTCAGTTGCGTGCGTCCCAGATGGTGCTGGAACCCTTGCTGTTCAACCGGGCCTCTTCCTTCGCCAGCGTCGACATCCGCTTCGGCTGGCGTGCAAGCGCGATGGTGGCGAAGGAAGATGGTGTTAGTGTCACTATAACGCGCGGCGACGAGGAAAATGTCAGAATCGAGGCGGGTTATGTAGTGGGCTGCGATGGCGGCAGAAGCTGGACACGGCGGGAGTTGGCCATTCCTTTTATAGGGGATGAAGGGCTGAAGATGGAGTTTCTGGGTGGTCGCATGCAGGCCACCTATTTCCGGGCGCCAAAACTGCTGGAGCGCTTTCCGCATGCCGACACCTGGATGCATTGGATCATGCATCCGCAGGGGCGCTCCATTCTGGTCCTGATCGACCCGGCGCGACACGAATTCCTGCTACATTATCAGCTTCCCTCCGATCAGCCGACGCCTGATTTTGGCGCTCGCCTTGCCGCTATGGCTGGCGAGCCGATGGAGTTTGAAATCATCTCCGGCGCGGAATGGCGTGCTGGCATTGGTGTGGTTGCCGAGCAATATGGACGGGGCAGGGTGCTTCTGGCCGGTGACGCGGCGCATCTGTTCACACCGACGGGCGGCTTTGGCGTGAATACAGGGATTGAGGATGCCTTCAATCTGGGCTGGAAGCTTGCATTGGCCAGCAGGGGCGCCGCTGGCCCCGCCTTGCTTGACAGCTACACCGCCGAACGGCGTCCCGTGGCGATCCGCAATACCCGTTATGCGCTGGAACTTGCGTCGGGAAATGGTGCCTGTCCCGTGTCGCCGGAACTCGATGCCGACGGTCCGGAGGGAGAGGCCACCCGCGCTGAGACATCGCGCTATCTGGCCCGTTTTGCGCGGTGGGAATTCGACACGCCGGGCATCCAGTTGGGCGGTCGCTATGATGGTTCCCCGGTGATTGTGACCGAAGCGGGGGAGCCGCCCGTCGATTCTGCAACGCAATATGTTCCCAGCGCTTTGCCGGGCGGGCGCCTGCCGCATATGTGGATGGCCGATGGCGCGTCACTATTCGATCGATTGGGGCAGGAGTTCACTCTTCTGGTGCTTGGTGAGCGCGGGACTTTTCCGGCGTGGACGGATGCCGCAAAACAGGCCGGTGTCGATCTTCGGATTGTAGCCATTCCGGATCTGCCGGAAACGCGGGCATTGTATGAAGCAGATATATTGCTCGTTCGACCGGACAATTATGTTGCGTGGCGCGGTGCGGCGGATGAGACTGCATTGCCATTGCTGATGCATGCCATCGGCTTTGCCTAGGCGGTCATGAAAATGCCCCCGGCGATCGGTCGCTGGGGGCATGTAAAGGGTGAACCCGATCTTTTCAGATCAGCGGAGGGGGATGCCTTCCAATCCACGGGGGCCAATGCTTGGTCGGCGCTTGAGGTCGGCTTCAGATTCTCCGGCGGCCAGACGCCGTCCAATATCCTCTATATCATATTCGGTACCGATGGGGTTCTGAGCGAATTCTGCCGAACTGAAAAAAGCGTTGGATTCTGCCAGCGTCTCAAAATTCTCCACCTGGAATTCCAGTTGGTTTTCGTCCGGGTCGCGATAATAAAGCGATGTCGTCGGGCCATGGTTGATCGCCCAGAATGGCATAATCCCCGCAGCCTTTAACCGCCGATAATGCGCGACCAGATCGGCCAGGCTATCGTAGGAAAAGGCCATATGGTCCATGCCCGCCGTGCCTGTGGTCCGTCCGGCAAGATGCGGCATGTTCATTACCGCAATGCGATGATGTTCCTCATCATAGGTCAAGAAGGCCAGGCCGTCATTTTCATAGGATGCGCTGGCTGCCAGGACGAACTTGTACCAGTCCACCATTTCCTTGAAGCGTGGGCTGCGCAACACGACATGCGCGAGCTTGGATGGGACCGGGCCATTAAGGGAATCGGCGCTTTTTCTCTTGTTGGCCAGTGCGGTAGTCATGATATTGCTCCTCTCGATAAAATAATTATTGTCCAATCGGACAATTTGGTCAAGCGTGACGCATGGACGACGACAGCAATATTTTCCATCGCGGCTCGGTAAGCGCAGTCTGACATGATGCATTGGAGAGCCGTAAAAATGCAGCATGAGGCTTGACAGGTATTGTCCGTGTGGACAATAAATAATTGACGGATCGGTCACTCTCCTGGCGAAGGATCCGTCAATAATCGGAAAGGCGCTTTATGCCCGTGAAGACTATCGCGGCCGGACGCATCATGCAGACGGCTTTCGTCACTTCTGACATCGAACGGTCCATCGCTGATTTCGCACGCGACTATGGCGTTGCCGGATGGGGCGTTATCGACAAGCTTGACGCCGTCAGCGTATTTTATCGTGGGAAGCCCGCAACTGTGAATGTTCGGGCCGCGGTCGCGTTTCAGGGCGACATGATGTGGGAATTCATCCAGCCGCTGGACGATGTTCCATCGGTGTATCGCGCCGGTGACGGTCGCCTGCGGGAGGGGTTTCATCATATTGGTATCATCGTTGACGACATGGATGCCCAAGTGGAACGCTATCGCGCGGACGGGTGTGAAGTCATGATGGAAATCACGATCGCCAGTGGTGGGCGCGGCGCCTATCTGCAACGCCCGGACGGCCAGACGGGCATGATCGAACTGTTGGAGGCATCACCTGCTATCGACGGTTTCCTCGATATCGTGGCCAGCGTTGAAAAGGCCGGCTCGCGGGCGATCATCACCCACTGGTAGCGGGGGCCTCTCACCAGCCATTATCGCGCTTTCATGCAGGAAAAAATATGACTCAGGTTATCATCAGTTGTGCCATTACGGGGTCGATTCATACCCCCTCCATGTCTCCTCATCTGCCGGTCACGGCGGCCGAGATCGCGGAATCCGCGATCGGCGCTGCAGAGGCGGGCGCGGCGATTGTGCACCTTCATGCCCGCAATCCGGAAGATGGCAGGCCGGATCAGACGCCTGAAGCATTTGAACCATTTCTGAAGGTGATCAAGCAGGCGTCCGATGTGGTTATCAACCTCACGACGGGTGGTTCGCCCTATATGCCGGTCGAAGAGCGTGTCCGGCCGGCCGCGACATGGAAACCGGAGGTGGCCAGCCTGAACATGGGATCAATGAATTTCGGCCTGTTCCCGATGTTGAAGCGATACAAGGATTTCAAGCATGAATGGGAGCCGGCCATGCTTGAAGGCTCTTATGACCTCGTTTTTCGAAATAGCTTCAAGGATATACGATTCGCGCTGGAAACGCTGAATTCGACCGGTACGCGCTATGAATTTGAATGCTATGATACTAGCCACCTCTATAACCTCCATTACTTCTGGACCGAGGGATTGGTGAAGGCGCCGTTGTTCATCCAGACCTGTTTCGGTCTGCTGGGCGGCATTGGTGCTCATCCTGAGGAAGTGCTGCATATGAAGCGGACGGCGGACCGGCTGTTTGGAGACAATTATCGCTGGTCGGTGCTGGCGGCTGGCCGCAACCAGATGGCGGTCGCGGCACAGGCGGCCTCCATGGGGGGGCATGTGCGCGTAGGATTGGAGGATTCGCTGTGGCTCGACAAAGGTGTGCTCGCCCAATCCAATGCTGAACAAGTCTTGCGGGCTCGAAAGATTATCGAGGGTCTTGGGCTGGAAGTGGCTACACCTGCGCAGGCGAGGCAGATTCTGTCGCTCAAGGGAGGCGACGAAGTAGGGTTTTGACAGGGCAATGACAGCTCCGCGAGCCGTTGCCCAAAAGCAATATCGAGCCGACAGCGGCAGGATCGCCCCGCATCATGAATGTGGGCTTCATGAGAGGGTGAGTATGTCGGACCTGACCGCTACGCCTGATGGCGGCCAATCGTCGTCCTTGCAGATGGTCCATATTGCGAGCATCACGATGATTGCGATCCTGACCGGTATCGTGCCGGTGCTTCAGCCATTGCTGCTGGGTGCAATGGCCGAAGCCGGCCGGCTGGACGCGGGGCAGATAGGCATTGCCGCCATGGTGGAAGGAGGTGCCATGGCCTTGGCAGTTGGCCTGGCTGCGGCCTTTTTGCCCCCACGACATCTGCGCCTTATTACGGCGGGTGCGTTGTGCGTGGCGCTGCTGGCAAATATCGCTACCGCTGGCGCCACAGGCATCATGATTGCCGTAGCGCGCTTCTTTAATGGCATGGCGTGCGGCCTGACGATCTGGATATTTGTCGGCCTTCTCACGCGCCTATCCCTGCCGGCGCGGCTCGTTGCCATATATTCCACGGTCCAGGCTTGCTGTGCGCTGCTTATTGCGTTTGTGATGACGACATTCTTGTTGCCACATTTTGGCGGAGGAGCGGGTTATGTCGCGCTGGCAATGACAAATCTGGGGCTGCTTTTTTTGGTGCCCCTCATGCCGACGCGTTTCGTGGCTGTCGAAACCGATCGTTCTCCCGGCCCGCCGCGTGGTCTTGGCCTTGTGGCGCTTATCGGCGTTTTCATTCACATTGCGGCGATCATCGGCCTGTGGGTCTATGCGCTGCCGCTGGCTCGGTCGGCGGGAACTTCTGTGGAAGAGGCCGGCTTGGCGATTTCCGTTGCGATCGGCTTTCAGATCGCCGGAGGGTTCACGGCAGCTTGGCTTGCGCCCAGGCTGGCCGCGCCGCTTGTCGTGCTCGGCTGCATCGCTGCCAGCCTTGCAGGAATCGCGCTGATGACGATGGGAGGATTTATACCGCTCATCATGGGCCTTGTACTAATTTCAATGTCTTGGACGCTGGCTGCGCCATTTCATATGCCCCTGTTGATGGCCGTAGACCCGCAACGGCGGGCAGCCATGCAGATGGGAACCGGTCAGATCATTGGTGCTTCCGCTGGCCCGGCGTTGGCCGCGATTACAGCACAACTCCTTGGTATTAGGTCGCTATTTTGGGTCAGCGCCTCCCTTTTCCTCGTCGCATTTCTGGTTTTCATGTTCGTGAGCAATCGCAGCAGGAGCGCGATAAGTGTGGGATGAAGGGAAATCGCGCATTTGAGACAGATTCGAATGATCTGCCCGGATCTCAACCAATTCGACAAGGCGCGTATAATATGCTTGCGCGAGGCCCTTTTCGACTTCGAACGCGACGGCAACTGGATCGCGACATTCGTCACCCGGATGCTCTGCGAAACGGATGCGTTTCTCCAGGCAGCGTAATGGAACTGCGATAACTCGGCTTCTCGCCCGAACTCAATTACCCCCTATCGAGATGCGATCATTTGATATTGTTAGGCGGCAGTTAGTCATCCGTTCGGGGCAACGAGCGGCGACCACTCGGCGTCAGCGCGCGCTGTGTTCCCCGATCTTGGCGGCCACGCTCTGGATGAGATGGACGCGCCGATGGTGCTGGTCACCTTGCGGGCGGTGGAGGGCAGGGGGCGATCGAGACGGCCCGCCGCCTGCGTCAGCGGATTTCCGCCGTCTTCTGCTACGTCCTATCGGAAGGGATCGGGGCCAATGATCCCGCCGCGATTGTCACCAAGGCCGCCCTGAAACCGTGGGCGGCACGTTCCGCACGGCTGGCGCGCGGCGTTCAGCACCATCATGAAAGCCGCGGCTTCGGCGGATGAAGGCGTTGCAAAAATTCGCCTTGGTCCACGCAGGTGCCCCAACCACTTCAACCAGGAACGCCACCTCGTCGATCGTCAGACATACAAAATCCGTCGCTCGGCGGTCCTGGCCGAGTGGCGGTCGCTCATGAACTGAAGCGCTACCCCGTCATGGAGGAATGCATCCTGTGGAGACGGGTTCGCGTCAGTCTGACAGCGGCAGCAAGTCCAGTCTTTTGCCACCTAACTGCCCCATGCGCGGCATGTCAGCGCTGGCTCTGATCCGGCCGTGCGCCTCCAATTTCGTCGGCCACACGCTCCCCATATCGTTGGCGGGGAGATCATGTCCCAAAAAATTATTGCGAATGTATATTGTAAATGTATATAATCGCTAACAAGCCGGCTTTTGTTTCATGGGTCAGGCAGTTTGTAAAAGGGGACGATGATGGGCGCATCCTGTGAGGATATGAGCGAGTATCCGGCCGAAACATTTCTAGACATTCCGTGGTGGTGCGAAAATTACGCGCTCATGTCGGGCGATCCCAACAGCCGTATCTCCGTCTTTTATGGCAGCGGCCGCTGGCACGGCGACCTTTCGGTCTGGCGCGAAATCGTCGCTGTCAATCTGCCCGACGGGCGAACGGTCTTCGCCAAGGGCTTTGGCCGCCGGGGAGATGACAAGGGGCCGGGCGGCGCCTTTGCCAAGCTGGACGTGCTGGAGGACGGCGCCCTGTTCCGCCTTACCTATGACGGGCCGATGTGGCAGAGTACGAACGCCGAATTGCTTGCGCACGGCTTTCGCGACGGCGCGACCAGGCGCGGACGGCTCGACCTTTCCTTTCGCGGCGTGGCGCCGGTCTGGAACATGAATGGCGATTCCGCGGCGGCGGCGGACATAGCGGGCGCGCTGCACGTCGAACAGATCGGCGCGGTGAATGGCTCGTTCGAGTTTGACGGGCAAACCCACGCCTTAGTCGATGGCTATTCGATCCGCGACCATAGCCGCGGCCCGCGCCAGCCCTCTGCCTATCTGGGCAGTTGCTGGGCGTCGGGTTATTGCGCGGGCAGCCGGACGGGGTATCATGTCTACGCGATGAGCCTGCGCGATCGCGACGGCGTCAATATGTCCAACGGCGTAGTGGTGAAGGGCGACCGGCTATATCCGGCGCAGGTGATTTCCGTCACCGTGCCTGACAATCTGGATGGCGTGCAGCAATTGCTCCGCGTGGTGCTGCGCAGCGAGCTGGGCGACACCACCATTGTGGCGTCGGAGCGGATTGCCAACGTGGTGACCGGCATGATCGCGCCCTACGACACGGTAGTCGGCGGGCGCGCGGGCCAGCCATCGGCAGCGATCGTCGATGGCCTGGTACGGATCGAAATAGACGGCGAGCCTGGATATGGCTGGTCTGAACTTGGCTTTGCGCCTGAACCTCTTGCCTAAGCCCTAAGCGAATATCCCGGCCGGGACCATTTGGAAGTATCCGCTCCATATGCGGTTACCGGCCGGTCGGATGGCCGCCACACGCGGCTCTTAAATAAAAATAATCCATAGGGGAAAGATTGTCATGAACCGCACATTCGCAAAGGGCCTGTCGGGCCTTGGCCTCGCTTTTTCGCTTCCCGTCGCGCAGGCCCAGACCATGCCCGCTTCCCAAACCGGCGCCGACAGCGCGCTCAGCGATATCGTCGTAACGGCGCAAAGGCGGAGCGAACGGCTACAGGATGTTCCGATCGCCGTCACCGCGATTTCAGGCGAAGCCTTGTCCAGGAAAGGATTGACCGATACGCAGCAGCTCGCCGGAGCGGTGCCCGGCCTGACTTTCACCACCGTCGGCGCGTCGGGGACGCCCTTCATCCGCGGCGTGGGATCGAATGCCGGTGATACAAGTTCGGAACCATCCGTCGCGACTTATGTGGATGGGGTCTATATCGCCACGCCGAACGCCAATGTGTTCGAGTTCAACAGCGTCGAAAACATCGAAGTGCTGAAGGGCCCGCAAGGTACGTTGTTCGGGCGCAATGCCACGGGCGGCGTTATCCTGGTTACGACGCGCAATCCCAGTTTCGAGCCCAGCGTCGAAGGCCGGATCGGCTATGCCAACTACGATACCATAACTGGATCAGCCTATCTGACATCGGGCATCACCGACAATATCGCTTTCAATGTCGCGGGTCAGGTCCGCGATCAGGGCAGGGGCTATGGCCGCAACATCTTTAGCGGTCATGAAACCTATTATCGCCACAATGCGTCCATCCGCGCGAAGCTGTTGTTCAATCTGGGCGAAGACACCCAGGCAATCCTGCAGGGCGACTATGCGCGGATCAGGACGGGCGGCGGGTATCTTCAGGTGCCCAATGGCGTCGTGGCCCCCGATGGCGTCATCCAGAATCTGGATCGCTTCGACACGCGAGCGGGTGAGGAGGATTCGCGCGCTGAAAAGATCAACACCCGCACACGCGGCCTGGGCCTGACGGTCACGCATGATTTCTCGAACTTCAGCGTCAAGAGCATCACGTCCCTGCGCCGCAACACGGGCAGGGAATATGCTGACGTCGAGGGCGCGCCGGATGCGCAGCTCAACCTTGGCATCAATCTTTACCAGCATAATTTCTCGCAGGAAGTACACCTGCTGTCGGCGGACGACTCTAAAATCCAGTGGCTGGTGGGTGGCTTTTATTATGATTCTACCGCTGGCTACAAACCATCGACCCTGTCCGGTTCGGTCGTGGGCGGAATCGTCATTGATATTCTTGGTTTGATCAGGACGCGTTCATTATCTGCTTTCGCGCAGGCGACCGCCGAGGTGCTGCCGAATACCAAATTGACCGGCGGACTGCGCTTTACGCGCGAGCGGCAGGATTATCGAACCGAAACCGACTCGTCGGTGGGCTTGCTCTCGCCATTGGCTCGCGCCCATCAGATTTTCAACAAGCCGACCTGGCGCGTGTCGCTCGACCATAAATTCGGCGAGGACATGCTCGGCTATGTCTCCTATAATCGTGGCATCAAGAGTGGCGGCTATCCGCCGCAGGCGCCGGTCACCGAATCGTTCAGGCCCGAGCAGGTCGATGCCTATGAAGCAGGGTTGAAGACCCAGCTTTTCGATCGCCATCTTCGCCTGAACATGTCCGCCTTCTGGTACGAACAGAAGGATCTTCAGGTCCAGATCTTCAATGGTGAAACCGGCCCCACGGGCGTAACCCAAAACGCCGCCGCAGCACGGACACGCGGCTTCGATGTCGATTTCGAAGCGCGGCCGATGCGTAATCTGACCTTCAGCGGCGGCCTTGCCTATGTTGACGGCCGCTATAAAAATTATGGTGAAGCGGCCTCCTATGGCCAGAGCGCCGGAGGGCTTTCGACGGTCGACGCGTCGGGCAATCGCACGATCAAGACGCCCGAATTCAGCGGCAGCTTCACAGCCGACCTGGCTTTCCCGACGGACAGCGGCACGTTCAATCTGTCGGGAACGGCTCTGTACACAGGCAAATTCTATTGGGCAGCGGACAACCGCCCCGCGCAGGATGCCTATACCGTGTACAATGCGACGTTCCGCTGGACGACGGCGGACGAGCGTTTCAACATCTCCCTATGGGCGAAGAACCTGACGGGGAAGAAATATCTGGCCCAGCTTCTTGAAACCCAGTTCGGCGATCTGGTCACCCAGGCCGATCCTGCAACTTACGGCATAACCGGCGGCTTTAAATTCTAGCCGCTGGCGGGCGATCGCCTCTCCCCATCAATGGGAAACCGCACTGCAAGCCTGGGCATGGCTGCACATGATATTTGAATCGAAGGTGATCAGATGACCAACGCCACCGCGATGCTTCCGACGACATCCCGCCTCCTGGCGGGCGTGCAATCCGCACTTGGCAGCATCGTCGCGTCAGAGCAGCTCAGCAAGGCCAGCCTCGCCCGGCTGGCCTCGATTGATTTCGTGCTGAATGAAATCCGCTTGCGGCAGGATTGCAGCTTCTATCGCGATTTCTACGCCAAGGCGCATGCGCTGGCGACAAGGGGTATGGTATTGGCGAAACGCAGCGAGGCCGCGCCGCTTCCTCCACCGTTCGGGCCAGAGGCGGCGCACGATGTCATCAGCGAAGCCATCGAGGCGGCTTTCGCGGTTCTTGCCGATCTGGTGAAAGCGAACCATGGGCAGGAAAGTGCGGCGGCGGCGGACTTCCTCCGCGCCGTCGTGGCGATCGAACTGGAATATTATAGTCATCGCACCCTGACCGCCCCATCAGGCAAGCCGCCCGCGTTACCGAGGGAAAGCACGATAAGCCGGGAAAGATTCGCCGCATATCTTTTGAGCAAATTTCCTGAGCGGCAGCCTGAGTTGGGAAGCTTTATCGAACTGGTCGGCGGCTTTCAGAAAAAGACATTCATGTTCGATATCGCCTTTGCCGATGGCACGGCGCAATCGCTCGTACTGCGCGCCGAGAAGCCGGACCGCTTCGTGCAACTGGATGCGAGCGCGGTGACGGCGGAGTATGAAGTCGTGCAGATTCTTCATGATGGTGGCGTACCGTCGGCGCGGCCCATGTGGATAGAACCCGATGAGAGCCAACTCGGCTGCCGTTTCATGGTGAGCGAGAAGATGATCGGCGAGACGCTGGGCAGTTCACTCGTTTCGCGTGACTTTTCCGACGAAACAGCGCGTTCGATGGCGGAGACGCTTGCACAGGTGCACCGCCTGCCGATCGACCCATTCGCGCGCAGTTGCCTGGCGCCATGGATGCAGTGGAACAAGGCGCAGGAAAACACGGGCGCGCTGATGGATTTCTGGAGGCGGCAACCCTGGTTCGGCGCGGTCAACGCGTCACCGGCACGGGCGCGGCTCGTCGATTGGCTCGAGACGAATATTCCGCTGGAAAATGCGCCGGTCTGCCTGCTGCACACCGATTACGGCCCGCACAACTTCCTTATTCACGATGAACGCATATCCGCCGTGCTGGATTGGGAGAATGCACGGATCGGCGATCCGGCGGAGGATCTTTCCTACCTGCTGCAATGTCTGGGGGATCGCGCGGATCGCGCCAATATCGTGAAATGGTATGAAGATGCGGCCGGATGGAAGATTTCTCCAACGCGACTGCAATATTTCGACGTCTACAACAACATCAAGCTGCTGCTTGGCAGCGCCTTTGCTTCCGCGCTTTACGAACATGATCCCGAAGCGGATATTGAATGGTGCAATATCGGCCTGTTCACTGCGCGGTACGGACTGGCGAGATTGCAGAATGACATTGATGTGGCCGACGCCCACCTTGCGAGACTGGCCTGACAGAGGCCCCGGCGGCCCGCATCACGCTTGCAGGGATCGTTAGAGCGATTTCCAAGCGATCGGAAACGATCGCTGGTTCAGAAATCGCGGCAAACAAGGGAATTTAGAGCGGTGACCTGATCCCATCAGATCGAAAACCGCTCTAGCCGCCGCTGTTCCTGCGCAGGCGGGCATCGCGGGGCAGCGGTCCGACGGGCGGATTCGGGTCCTTTTCCAGCAACGTCAAAAGGTTCAACCCCTTAACAAAGGCTTTTTTGGCCTTGCTATAATTCCCGGCCTTCAAATTCTTTACAACATCAGGGTAATGGGTCGCAAATTGCAGGATCGTGCTGTCTTGAAACAGATTTCGAACTTGACCCTGATAATTTCCTATCCGTATCTTTCGAAAGACTTCTTTTAAACATTCATTCTCGATACGATCGAACAGCTTTAGCTGAAACTGAACAGAACCATGAGCTACCTCTGCGGCATCTTTCGCCTTTGCCGCCGCCGACATTCGCGTAACGATGGTTTCCAGTTCCGCGATGATCGCGTCCCGATCAACAAGCGTCTCCAACTCGTCGAGCGCGACCCCCATCAATGCGATCAGCACTTTCGACGTTTCGTTGATATGCCGGGCGTGCAAGACTCGCACCCGTGCGCCGGCGTTAGGAATGATCTCTACAATCCCATCGCCCGCGAGGACGCGCAGCGCTTCGCGCACAGGCAGACGAGACACGCCAAGCTGATCGGCCAGTTCCTGCTCGATCAGGCGTTGTCCCGGCATGAGGTGACCGTCTGCGATCAGATTGTCGATCATCTGGGCGATCTGCCCCGCCAGATTGCTGCGGATCGACGGTGACCCTTTTTTGGTGACGGGGGGCGTCTCCCTGTAAAAGGATCTCATGCGGGGAAATATTCCTGTGCCATCGGGCAAAATCTATAAGTCAATTCGATGTGCTATGCAAAGATCGTGGCGTCAAGGGATCGAACCGGGGCAGCAGATGTCCTGGGCCAGGCACTGCGAGGAGTTCGCCCGCGCCAGTGCTGCGCCTGATGGAAGGGCAGATGACAGACGCGCATTCCGGACGCCGATCTGGCGAAGCGGAGCTGGCTCTCCGCTTCATCATTCTTCATGCGCGTCATCCATATGCCGTCAGCTTATCCGGCCGGCTTCAATCGGAATTCGCAGGTTGGCCGGCCGGCCATGCGACGGGTTTCATTCGTCCCCGGCAACTCCCGCGGCCCGACCACCGATGATGCCGAGGTCCAGGAAGGTTTTGTAGCCGGGGGAAGCCCTCATGACCGCCGGAATCGCGTGCACGCACCGCGCCGACGTCATCGTCATGGCGTCGTCCAGTGATGTGCCGGTTCCACCGCGCAGCCCCATCAGGAGATCGACCTGAAAGGGCGGAAAGCCGTCAATCTCTATGCGATAGCCCCCATCGTGGCCCATTGTCGGCCAGTGGGGCGCAAGGTGATGCCCCATTCGCGTAACATGTTGAATATCAATAAAGGCCCGATCGCCTACATATCCTGTAACCCAGAAACGATAGGCTGCGATCTTGCCTGCCTCGATCCGCATCCCGCCTTGGGAAACATAGGTTTCGTCCGCGACCAGGCCCTCGCAATGGACCTCTATCCGATCAATCGTCACGCCCAGCGCCTCGGCCAGCACATGGATGGCGCCGCCCCATACGGCATGAAAATGCGGTTTGGCATATTGAATGTGATCGAGTTCGCCGCCGAAGCCGAGCTGGCGCAGAACCGGTTCCACGGTATATGCGCCATAGTCGATGATCTCGAAGGTTCTGATCGCGTTGACCGATCCGACCGCGCTGGACAGGATGAAGGGCAGGACATCGGTGTTGAAGCCTGGATCCATGCCAGTGAAGAAAAGCGTGCTGTTTCCGCGCGCGCAGGCCGCGTCGAAGCGATCGCGGAGTTCTTCGCCATTTTGCAGATGACGCCAGTGCGTGCAGGAAGGGATGGGCGAAATGACGTTCTTGCCGCTCTCCAGAAGGGCCAGAAGATCGGGCACCCAGGCAGCGGACGGGCTGTCGGCGATGGACGGATCGCTCATTGCGTCACGCGGCATGTAGAGGACGCAATCCGCTTCCAGGGCAAGAATCTCTTCCACGCTTTGTGTGGCGCGTACGCCGCCGGGCGCGCGTCCGGCGATCTCGCCGGCGGTCCGGCCCGCCTTTTCGGGCGTGAAGCATTTCATGCCGACCAGTTCGAGTGACGGGTTATCCAATATATAGCGTATCGCGGGCGTACCGATATATCCCAGTCCCCACTGCACAACCCTGATCGGTTTTGACATTTTATTCATCCTTTTTGTGGCCCGCTGCAATTTTTCCAGAAAGGGTCCCGAAGAACAGCGCGCGCTCCGCATGATCACCTCCATTGCGCGGACAGGTGCAGCGACGCATCTGGCGCCGCCGCCGCTTTATTCACCCCCGCGCGCGTGGAGAAAGTCGGTCCACTGACATTCCTGCGTATCTCCATGGCCCACCCGGCCATCCCAGTGCCATTCGGTCAGGCAGACCGGCACATGCACGTTCGGCCACAAGCTGACTGGAGAGGACGCACGGACGAATCCAGCCACATCATGGGTGGAACCGTCCTCATCGACCAACTGGACATGGATTTCCAGCGGATGCAGGCTGACCGGATCGCGCTTCACCACGCTCGATGCGGCGACGATGCGCTGGCGTCGGCCATTGCGCATCAGCCATCCACCCTTGAAGGGATTAGCGGCGGTTTCGGGATAGACATCCTTCCATTCGACGTCGCGGGCCGGGTCTTCGCTGCACAGGCAGTTGAAGGCGAAGTTGTCACCAAAGACACCCGTCATCCACGCCACCGGCGGGGAATTCACTTGCATTTCGCTGCGCGCCTCGGCCCAGCTACGGTCGCGAACATTATAGCCGTCCACCTTGTAGGACTTGCCGCGCAAAGCGATGGTCCCATCCGTCTTCATCACTTGCTCGAAATGCTTGCG
Organism: Sphingobium faniae; assembly: GCA_900100475.1. Taxonomy (GTDB): domain Bacteria; phylum Pseudomonadota; class Alphaproteobacteria; order Sphingomonadales; family Sphingomonadaceae; genus Sphingobium; species Sphingobium faniae. Next base: position 68,997 of record FMTU01000005.1, read on the forward strand.
GTTGGGCAGCATCATGGGGTCGGACACCGCAGTATAAAGAATGTCGACGGCATTTCCGCGCGCGGGATCTTCATAATGGATGCGAAATTTTCGCATCGGTTCGATGACTTCGACGCCATATCCGCTATCCATGCGATAATTTGACAATCCATCCCGCACGATCTGGTCGCTCATATAGCTGCGCATATCGAAAATCTCGGCAGCCGCCTGAAAGCGCTTTACCCCCTGCCAGGCCGCGATGCCGCCGGTCACAGTGCTCAGCCTTTCATGATGCCAGAAATAGCCGATGCCATGAATGCGATGCTCTGGAACGGAAAAACCGAAATATTGCGTTTCCGTCAAGGCGTAGGATTCGATCTCGCGATTGCGCTCTGGATGAAGAGCGTCATCCTCCGGGCCGAACTCGCCAAAACCTTTGGGGGCCGCCGCCAGAACAAAAGTACCGGTATCACTCACCGTCATTCTCCCACTTTTTGCATGATGCTCTAGAAGCGATGCCCGATGCGAAAACTGACTTCGCGCGGGCGACCGATCATGAGAAAACCGCCGGTACTGGCGATAGATGTGCCTGCGACGGTGTATTTTTTGTCAAACAGGTTCGAAACGCCAAGCGATGCGGTCAATGCTTCATCCTGCGATTCCCAGTCGAGCGATGCATTGACCAGCGACAACGCCGGTCGACCGAGGAAACCGTCCGATTCGAAGGAATAGCGCGATGAATAGCTGTAGACGGCGTTTGCGCGAAGCTGACCTGCATTACCCGGCAGGGGTTGCCGGTAATTGATCCGCGCGGAGGCAGTATATTTCGGGGCGAACGGCAGGCGGTGGCCGGAAAGATCGCCAGTCAGCACCAATAGACCCAGCCCCCCCTGGGAAACGCAGGATGGTGCGGCGGGCGCATCGGCACAGGGGATCGTCACCGGCCCGTTCATGTAATTATGGAACTTCGCATGGAGATAGCCGCCGCTCGCGTCGATCTGGAGCCGGTCACTGATCACCCAGGTCGCGTCCAGATCAATGCCCTTGATCTTGGCGGACGCCGCGTTGCGGACCGTGGTGACGCCCGCGCTCTGATCGAACTGGCCCAGTTGAAGACCCTTGATCGTATAATGGAAAAGGGACCCGTTAATGCGGATATTGCTCTGCTGAAACTTCCAGCCCGCCTCATAAGCGGTGTTCTTTTCCAGCCCCACTTCGTCTGGCGGGGTGGCGGGATCGGGATCAGGCAAGTTATAGCCGCCACTCTTGAAACCCTTGCTGTAGCTTGCGTAAATCATGCCGCCGCGAAACGCTTCATAGGATATTCCAAATTTCGGCGTCAGTTCGTCGAAGGACATTTTGCGCCGCGCCGCCATTCCGAGCGGGACGAATAGGCTGTTATCGGCAAAGCCGCTCCGGTCGGTCGCCGTGATATAATATTCGTTGCCGCGCAGCGTCTTGGTTTCCGCCGTGAAGCGCGCACCGGCTGTTATCTCCAGGCCTTCGATCGGTTCCAGGCTGGCTTGCCCATAGGGAGCGAGCGATTCGACCAGGACCGAGCCGTCCCCGCCCAGCCGAGCCCCGGGAAACAGCGCTGCATCCAGTTGGGCGCCCGAAAGGCCGAATTCGGCGGACGAGACTTCGCGATAGGCAAAAGCGCCCAACTGATATTTGAATATGCCCGTGCTGCTGGAGGTGAGTTGAAATTCCTGGCTATATTGGCGGGTCAATTCCTTGGATTCACCGCCGACCAGCAAATTGGCGCTCGTCCCGTCAAGATCTCCGGCGCCATCGAAGCGGTTGTAGCGAAAGGCAGTGATGGATTTTATCGTGAATGGATCCGCTTCGTAAGTCAGATGTAATGCGACGCCACCCTGTTCGAACTGCTGTTTCTGGGCGCCATCGCCCGGATAATTGCCCGCATAATCGTAAAAGCCCGTGCCGATTTGGCCACCCTGGGCCAGGCCGACCTGATTGGGCGCGGTGCGAAAGGCGGGAAAGAAAGCCTGCGACTCGCGATCATGCTTCTGGTTGTAATCCGCCGCTATGCGGACGGTCAGATTATCGTTCAACTGCGCCTTGAACTGGCCAGTGATCATCCAGACATTCCGGTCGCCAAGACGCGGTCCGCCCGACTGATTGCGGATGAAGCCGTTGTTCGTGTCGAACAGTCCGGTGACGCGGAACGCCGCTTCCTCTCCCACCGGCACGTTCAGCACGCCATCGGCCATGTAACGCCGATAGGAGCCGACGCCCGCGTTCACATTGCCTTCAAACCGATATACCGGCTGTTTGGGAATGACCCGGATCGCGCCGCCCGAAGAGTTGCGGCCATAGAGGATGCCCTGAGGCCCGCGAAGCACCTCGACGCGCTCGACATCGTTGAAATTATACTGGCTGGCGGACGGCCGCGCCTGATAGACATCGTCGAAATATGTCGCGACCGAGGATTCCAGTCCGGGATTGGCATATTGCGTGCCGACGCCGCGCAAATAGGGCGCGACAAATTGTGAACTGGAATTCATCGTGAGGTTGGGCGTGACCAGCGCAAGGGTACGCTGGGAATCCACCCCTGAACGGATCAACGCGTCCCCCGTTATCGCCGTTATCGCCACAGGCACCGATTGCATGGATTCGCTTCGGTGCTGTGCGGTCACGACGATTTCCTGAAGCCTGCCCTCATTATTTGCCTGAGGCTCGACGGTATTTGCCTGCGCCAACGCGGCGCCGGACATGGCCGTCAGCGAAACAGCCGACATGACAGCCGCATAGGAACGTCGATGCATCCCACCTCCCCTTTATGCCTTTTTATGAGCCGAATCTTCGGCCATCACGATTGTGTACAATATTGTTTGTCAATAGCAAGCTTGCATATGATATGCATGAGTTATATTAGTATGCAATCTATCTGAGCGACCGAATGGCGGCCGTCACAAAAAAGCATTAAGACTATTGTGCACGAAAACGTGCACGTTTATCAGAGGCCGATGCCGGGCCTGCATGATGCTCGGCAATAACGATGCGGGAAGCGCTCCGTGTACCAACAGCGCCTGGGAGAGGGAAATGAACTACGTCAGGAAAGCCGCCGTCGCGTCGGCAGGATGCCTTCTTTGTCTGGGCGCGAACGCGCAGGCTCAGGTCGACGAAAATCCGGTTTCAGCAGCATCGCCGAGCAAGGCGCAGATCGAGGAAATCGTCGTCACCGCGCAACGCCGCTCTGAAAAGCTGCAAGATGTCCCGATCGCGATCAATGCCCTGACGGCGAACAGCCTGGTTTCGCGCGGGCTTACCAGCCCGCAAGAACTGGCGTCGGTGGTTCCTGGCCTTCAGTTCGGATCGCTCGGTCCTTCCGGCACGCCATTCATTCGCGGCGTTGGCGGCGTGCTGGGCAATCCGAACGACGAACCATCGGTCGCCACCTATGTCGACGGCGTCTATATCGCATCGCCGCTTTCCAATTATTCGCAGTTCGCCAATATCGAACGCATCGAGGTGCTGAAAGGACCGCAAGGCACGCTATTCGGCCGCAATGCGACCGGCGGCGTGATCCAGATCATCACGCGCGATCCGAGCCGGACGCCGGAACTCGCGATGACGGTCGGCTATGCAAATTACGATACCGTCTCCGGATCGGTTTATGCGAACACGCCACTCACCGACACGCTGGCCTTCAACGTCGCGGCGCAGATCGATTCACAGGGCAAGGGGTACGGCCATGACGTGCTGACCGGCCGTGAAACGTATAAAAAGGACGAACGTTCGATCCGCGGCAAGCTCCTGTTCGAGCCGGACGACGCGACAACGATCAAGCTGGCTGCCGATTACGCCAGCTTCAAATCGGCTGGCCTGGGTTTCAGCCCGCCACGCGGCGCGACCTTCCTGGATGGCGTCGTCAACACGCTGCCGGTCTACGACACCCGCAGCGGGACAGACGAAGTCATCGACATCAAAAACTATGGCGTATCGGCGACCGTCTATCATGATTTCGGTCCCCTGCGCGTCAACAGCATCACGGCATATCGGAAGTCCACCGGCGTCGACTTCTTTGACAACGACATGACGACATTGAATATCGTCGAGGCCCGGCTGAACTTGAGGCAGAAGAATTTTTCTCAGGAAATTCATCTCCTTTCGCCGACATCATCGACGATCGACTGGTTGCTGGGCGGATATTATTATAACGGTCAGGGTGGATACGCGCCGATCAGCATCTTTATCGGCGGTCCGCCGTCGGTGAACATCTTTGGCAAGATGCACACCCGTTCCTACTCGATTTTCGGACAGGCAACGGTCGAAATCCTGCCGGAAACGCACCTGACCGGCGGTTTGAGATATACCTGGGAAAAGCAGCGCCTGGTGCAGGAATTCGTCAGCGGGGCCGGGCCGATCATCGTCCCGCGCACCGAGGCGCGGCAGTCGTTCGGCAAGCCGACATGGCGGCTCGCGCTGGATCACAAGTTCACGTCCGATGTCATGGCCTATGCGAGCTACAACCGCGGCATCAAGAGCGGCGGTTATGACACGGTCGCGTCACCGGGCATTCCAGGCTTCAAGCCTGAAACGCTGGACGCGTACGAAGTCGGTCTGAAGACCGAGTTGTTCGATCGCCATGTCCGGTTCAATGCCGCCGGGTTCTGGTACAAATATAAGAATCTGCAATTGTCGCACCAGGTCAACGGCACCAGCATTACCAGCAACGCGGCCAAGGCGCGTATTCGGGGTATCGAAGGAGAGTTGCAGATCGCCACCGGCGGCGGGCTTCAACTCAGCTTCACCGGGGGCTATACCGACGGCCAATATACCGATTTCCCGGATGCGCCCGCTTATACTGCCGGGGGAACGCTGAGCGTGATTGATGCGTCCGGCAACCGGACGATCCGCACGCCCAAATTCACCGGCAGCACCAGCATCAACTACACCGTCCCCACCGATATTGGCGAATTCAGCGCGAACGCCAACATGTCCTTCACCGGGAAATTCTTCTGGACGCCGGACAACCGACTGGCCCAGCAGGACTATGGGCTGCTCAATGCCACCCTGCAATGGACGTCGCGGTCGGAACGGTTTTCTGCCCGCATCTGGGGCAAGAATCTGACCAAGAAGCAATATGTCACGTCGGGCGTAGAGAGTACCGCCGGGGATCTGCTGATCTATGGCGCGCCAAGAACATATGGATTGACCCTTGGCATGAAAATGTAAGGCGAGTGGCGAAGCCCGACAGGTTTTTCCACCTGTCGGCCTTCGCCGTCCCAATAGTTCAAATCGGCGGATCGCCGAAACTGACAGGAGATGGCCCTTGGACCCCTTTTCGTTGAAGGATGAAGTCGCCCTGGTCACGGCTTCCACGCGCGGCATAGGCCGGGCGATCGCGCACCGCTTTGCCGAAGTGGGGGCTGCGGTGGTCGTCAACGGCCGAAGCGCAGAGGCTGTCGAAACGGTCGTCGCCGAAATCAGGAGCGCGGGGGGACGCGCCGCGGGTCTTGCCGGTGACGCGTTGAGCGAGGATTTGCCCGACGCGATCATAGACCTTGCTTTCAGCGCCTTCGGCGATCTCACCATATTGGTCAATAATGCCGGGACCGGCCGTCATGGACCGTTGCTGACCGAGATCAGCGAGGAAGAGTTCCGAAGCAACTTCGAATATAATGTCGTGTCCTGCTGGCGCTTTGCCGCATCGGCGGCGAAACGGATGAAGCGCGGCAGCATCATCAACGTTTCGTCATCGACATCCCGCCAGCGCGGAATGGCGAATATGGGCGCCTATGCAGCATCGAAGGGCGCTATGGACAACCTGACCCGCACCATGGCGATTGAATTCGCCCCCGACATCCGCGTCAACGGCATTGCGCCGGGGCCGATCCCCACCGAACTGTTCAAACATGCCTCCGGCGCGACCAGCAAGGAGGATTTGAACGCGTTTCTGGGCTTTCTGAAAATGCCGATGAACCGCTTTGGAAAGCCGGAAGAAATTGCCTACGCCGCGCAATTTCTATGCTCCCCCGCCGCCGCGTGGATCACGGGCGAAGTACTTACCATTTCAGGAGGTCAATAATGGCTGTCAATATTTCAAAGCCCATCAAGGTGATCGTCTGGGGCCCCGGCAGTCTGGGAGGCGCCTGTCTGCGCGAGGTGATGAAACTGCCGGAATATGAACTTGTCGGCGTTCTCGCCTTCGATCCGGCGAAGGACGGCATGGACGCGGGCGACTTGATCGCTGGGCCAAAGACCGGCGTCCGCGTCACCACCGACAAGGAGGCCATCTTCGCGCTCGATGCCGATTGCGTGATCCATACGCCGCGCGCGTTGCCGGACTTCCATGACTATGATGCCGACGTCATCCGCCTGCTGGAAAGCGGCAAGAATGTCGTGTCGGGCGCTTGCTACCATTTCCCGCCGATCCATGGCGACGATTATGCCCAGCGCCTGGAGCAGGGCTGCGTCAAAGGCGGCGTTTCTCTCCATGGCACCGGGGTGCATCCCGGTTTCCTGATGGAACGCCTGGCGATCACCGCGACGGGCCTGAGCAACCGGGTCGAGACGATCGCGATCCGCGAAGTGACCGACTGTTCGCGTATACAGAGCAGGCCTTTCATGGAGGCGTTCGGCTTTGGCGCCGATCCCGCAGCGTTCGACCCCGACGGCCCGGTCTCCCAGTTGACCGACCGCTATTTCCATGAGGCGATCGAATTTGTCGGGCGCAGGCTCTGGGGCCGCCCACTCGACCGCATCGAGAAGATCAGCCGACCCGAAGTGGCGCAGGAGGATATTGAAATCCTCTGCATGACTATCCCCAAGGGCCGGATTTCCAACATCATCTATGAGTTTACAGGTTATCTGGATGGTGAAGCGAAGATCGTGCTGGGGCAATATTGGTATCAGCGGCACAGCCCCGTGCCAGAGGCGACGTCCCCGCATTACTGGGATATAGAGGTGGAGGGAGAGCCTTGTTCGCTGCGGCTGCGGCTGGATGCCTTTGCGTCGGCCAGGCGCCAGAGCGAGGAAATCGAAGGCGATCCCACCATGCTGACCTTCTACGCAACGGGCGTTCCTATCCTGCAGGCCATCCCGCGCGTTTGCGCGGCGCCGCCGGGTCTGGTCTATGCCGATGTGTTCGGGCATTTCGCGCCCGATCTTCGTTCGATCGTCGAACCTGTGGGGTGAGCGGGGCACAGTTCGCCCATGCCATGCATTCGGCACCGAAAAGGATTGAAGGTTTTGGAAAGATCGGCGATCCAGCGGCCGTGCAAGACCATGAACCTTGATAGAATTGCGGTTGTTGATTGATATGAGCATTGTTCCAGAGCCAGCAATCGACATTCCTGACGAGGACGAAATTCGGCGGCTATATCGCCCTGCCGCCATCGGCTCTTCCGATCAGGTCATATTGAGCGCCGGCCATATCGAGCAAATGATCTTCAGCGGCGAGTTGGCGCCGGGCCAACGCCTTATAGAACCGGATCTTTCGAACAATCTGAATGTCGCGCGCGGGCGCGTGCGGGAGGCGCTTCGAATCCTGGCGGGCAGCGGTCTGATAGAACTCATCCCGCAACGCGGGGCACGGGTTGCCGAGATGCCCCGAGGCGACATCGTGTCCGTTATAGAGGCGCTTGCGGCCGTCGTCCTAAAGGGAATGGAGATATTCGGCGTGCGGCACAGGCTGCCAGAGCAGCCGGTTGCCAATGCCGTTCTGGCGGCGATGGCGCGAATCCAGCGCGCTCAACATATGGCAGGCGCACCACTTCATCGGGCGACGATCGAATATCATGTTCTCATCAATCACCTGTCCGGCAATCTGCGACTCAACACGCTCGTCTCCCGCCTTGGTGTATCGCTTTATGAACGTAAGCTCGGCGATATGATGGGACCGAGCCATCGCGCCGATATAGTGAATAGTTACCAAGGGGCCACAGATCTCCTCCTTGGCGGCAAATCAGAAGCTGCGGTCGCTCTCCTCGACAGCCAGGTTCGCTTATTGATCGAGCGTGTAGAGTCTGGTCTTTAGAGTGATTTCGAGCCAGATGGAATCATCTGGCGACTCGGAAATCACGGTAATCAAAGGATAATTTAGAGGCGTTTCGGTTCAATCAGAACCGGAACGACTCTAGAGAAGCAGCAGGAGGGTATGATCAGGGCAGCGTGGCAGCGTGGACCGCACGCTGATACCCGAAATGCATCCGGTGGAGACGATTTCGCGGCAGTCTGACAGCACCGCCGTCGATATACCCGCCTCGTGCTCCTTCAAGATCGCGATGATCTGCCCTTCGCTGAACCTGTTCCGCTTCATTCCGTCCGCCTCCTTTGCGTCGGACTCGATTCAAAATCGGCCGCATTTCAGGGGAGCACGTCACCGGCAACCTTTTGCTGGGCCGCGCCATCCATATCAGACCTTGATCCGGTCCGCCGAAAATGACGCGACCTGAACCGCGCTTCCTTCCCCGGCATCACGCCTGTCTGAACACTGCATCATCGAGCCGCCGCACGCGATGGGACGGCATGTCGTCGATCCGGCTCGTAATCTCATTTTCCGCCTTGGCCTGCCGTACGTTGCTGCCGGCGGGCACGCTCTGGGTCAGCCAGACATTGCCGCCGATCACCGATCGGCTGCCCACGATCACCCGGCCCAAAATCGTGGCCCCGGCATAGATCACCACTGCATCCTCGATCACCGGATGGCGCGGCCGCGCCTTTTCCAGCGACCTTGCCTCGCCCGCCGAAAAACTCCGCGCGCCCAGCGTCACGCCTTGATACAGCCGCACATGGTTGCCGATGATCGCCGTTTCGCCGACCACCACGCCGGTGCCATGGTCGATGAAGAAATGATGTCCGATGCTCGCGCCCGGATGGATGTCGATCCCGGTCCTGGAATGGGCGACCTCCGAAATGATCCGCGCCACCAGAGGCGCGCCCAGTCCATATAGCGCATGGGCCAGCCGATGATGGATGATCGCAAGGATGGAAGGGTAACAGATCAGCACCTCGTCCACGCTGCGCGCCGCCGGGTCGCCGGCGAAGGCCGCTTTGACATCGGTGTCGAGCAGCACGCGCAATTCCGGCAGGCCCGCCGCGAAAGCAGCGATGATCCGCGCAGCCTCCGCATCCAGTTGCTGCGCCGACCCGTCCGGGAAGGCGTAGTGCAATTCCAGCCGGATTTGCCCGTAAAGCCTGCTGAGCGAGGTCTGGAGCGTTTCCGCGACGAACGCGTCCTCATTGTCGATCCGCACGAAGCTCGGCCCCAGCCGCAACGGGAACAGCGCCCCGCACAGCGACATCATGATCTTCGATATGTCGCCGCGCGAGGGGAAGCCGACGCCGCCATATTCGCTATGGTGCCGCTGCTCCTGACGCCAGTGCGCCCGCGCCGCCGCCAGATCGCGGACCAGCCCGTCAATGTCCCAATAATGCCCGTCGTCGCGGGGGGAGGGGAGGGAGATATCTTCTTCGCTCATATGCCTGTCATGTCCGGTCCTGCCATTCCCCGGCACCGGGGCGAGGGCGCATGGATGATCATGGCGGGCGATGGAATTAAAGTCTACTTTATTAATAGAGATAAAATCTTGCGACTGGAACAGCTTTGCTATGATGCTCCTGTCCGCGCACCCTGGAGCGATTTGCAAGCGATCGCTGGTCAAGAAATCGCGGCAAACAAAGGGATTTAGAGCGGCGATCTGACCCCATCAGATCGAAAGCCGCTCTAAACCCGGCGGAACGGAAACGGACTTACCGTCCGCTCATAACCATGCAGGTCGAGCGCGCGCGTCACTGGCGGCAAGGCGCGGTCCGGGCATCCGCGCCGCTCGCACAAATGGCAGGCCGGGCCGACCTCGGTCGCCGCCTCCTTCTCCACGTCGATCCCGTCCGCATGGACCAGGCGGCCGGCATGTTTCGTTTCGCAGCCCAGCGCGATCACCGGCCGCGCCCGCGCATCGGGCGCGCCCTCGACGGTCAATGTCTGGAAAAAGGTCAGGAATCGCCGCCCGTCCACCGTCTCGATCATTTGCCGTCCCCATTGATCGGACGGGCCGGCCCCATGCGCGTCCCAGCGCGGGCAGGTGCCGGTCAGCCGCGCGAACGGCCATGCCTCTCCATCGAAACGTTTGGAGACGATCCCCGCCCGGTTGAGCTTCGCCATGAAGAAGGGAACGCCTCGCGCCCCGGTCCGGTTGAGGCTGGTCAGCCGGTGCGCCAGTTGCTCGCCCGACACGCCGAAGCGCGCCCGCAGCAGCGGCAGGTCGTAGCGGCTCTGCTCCGCCGCCTGCCGAAACCTGTCATAGGGCATGATGAGCGCGGCGGCGGCATAGTTGGTGAACGCGATGGTGGCGAGGCGGCGGCTGTCCTCGTCCGGCGGGGCGGCGCGCTTCACCTGCGCGGCGATGGTTTCCGCCATTTCCTGCGAGCAAAGATGATAAGCGAGCGCGAACAGCCGCCCCGACGCGGGCAGCCGCTCGTTCAACAGCAGGCGGCGGCGGTGCATGTCATAATGGCGCAGCGTGCCCGCCAGCACATCGGCGCGGACCACCTGCGCGCCCATATTGTGCAGCGTCCTCAGGCGCGCGCGCAGGTCCGCCTGCATCACGGCCGGGTCGTCGCTCATCTCGACGGCAAGGGCCTCGGCGGTGGCGTCGATCTCCGCGAAATGATTGCCTGCCCGCGCGATCGTTTCGCGCAGCCAGTCGATCGGCGCCAGCAGCGGGGCAGGGGCGGCGCCCGCTTCCATCTGATCCGGCAGGCGGCGCAGGTCGCTCAGCGCGCGATAGAAGCGGGCGATGGCCTCGCCGACGCCCGGATAATTTTCCGCGACCTCCAGCACCTCGTCCTTCGCGATGCCGATGTCGCGCACCAGCGCATCGGACAGGATCTCGCCCAGCGCGTTCGCCGCGCCTTCCTGCGTGCTGGCGACGAAATCGCGAATGTCGATGTCATATGTGTTGGCGAGCCGCAGCAGCATCTGCGCCGTCAGCGGCCGCTGGTTGCGCTCCAGATGGTTGAGATAGCTGGGCGAAACCCCCAGTTCCTCCGCCATCCGCGTCTGGTTCAACCCCAGTTCCCGCCGCAACACGCGCAGCTTGGGGCCCAGGTAGAGCTTGCGATCCGAAACATCCGCCATACCGACATAATGTCAAATAATGACAATATGAACAAGTCTTCTCATGACACGCCGTCTCTAATCGCTCTTCCCTCTCCCTCTCGTTCGTGGTTTCTCAACCCATCCCAGGAAAGGAACGACGATGACCGACACGCCCCAGCCCGAATCCCAGCCCCAGCCCGCCCGTTCGCGCGCGGTTTTCTCGCAGGAAGATTTCAGCCTGATCCGCACCGCCATCGCCCATTATCTGCGCGAGGTTCAGGACAAGCCGGAGTCGGTCAAATACGCCAATCTCTATCACCGCCTCGGCCGCGTGGCCTGACGGCTCGGTTCGGGAGGAGGAAGGCGCGGCGGACGACCAGCCGCGCCTTTTCGCTTGTCAGAACAAACGGGTCAGTTCGTAAAAGGCCCCGCCGATCAGCGCTGCGGCGGGCAGGGTGATGATCCAGGCGACGACGATGCTTGACGCCACATTCCATCGCACCGCCGACAGCCGCCGCGAAGCCCCCACGCCCACGATGGCGCCGGTGATGGTGTGGGTCGTCGAAACCGGCACGCCCAGATGCGTCGCCATGAACAGCGTGATCGCCCCGCCCGTCTCCGCGCAGAAGCCCTGCGCCGGAGAGAGCCGCGTGATCTTCGATCCCATGGTGTGCACGATCTTCCACCCGCCCAGCAGCGTGCCGATGGCCATCGCCGCCTGACAGGAGATCACGACCCAGAAGGGCACATGGAAACCGCCCTCCAGCATCCCCTGCGAATAGAGCAGCACGGTGATGACGCCCATGGTTTTCTGCGCGTCATTGCCGCCATGCCCCAATGAATAGAGCGAGGCGGAAACCAGTTGCAGCTTGCGGAATACCCGATCCGCGCCCTGCGGCGAGAAGCGCCGGAACACCCAACTGATGAGAAGCACCAGAAACAGCGCGAGCACCAGTCCGATGGCGGGTGACATGACGATGGCGGCGCTGGTCTTGAACACGCCGCTCCACACCACGGCGGACAGCCCCGCCTTGGCCGTGCCCGCGCCCAGAAGCCCGCCGATCAACGCATGGCTGGAGGAAGACGGGATGCCCAATGCCCAGGTGATAAGGTTCCACGCAATCGCGCCCATCAGCGCGCCGAAGATCACCTGCGGATCAATGATGTTCGCCTCCACGATCCCCTTGCCCACCGTTTCCGCGACATGCAGCCCGAAGAAGAGGAAGGCGATGAAATTGAAGAAGGCCGCCCACGCCACCGCATATTGCGGCTTCAGCACCCGTGTCGAAACGACAGTGGCGATGGAGTTGGCCGCGTCATGCAGGCCGTTGAGAAAATCGAAGGCCAGCGCGATGCCGATCAGCGCGATCAGCAACGGAAAGGCGATATGCGCTTCCATATAATGGGCTTTCGTCCGCTGTCCGGTCAGGCGTGGTCGATGACCAGGCCGGAAATCTCGTTGGCGACGTCCTCGAAGCGGTCTGTCACCTTTTCCAGATGGGCGTAGATTTCATTGCCGACGATGAAGTCCATCGGATTGCCCTGCCGCGCCTGATTATAGAGTATCTTGAGGCCCGCTTCATGCAGCGTGTCCGCATGGCCTTCCAGCGTCACCAGCCGCTCGGTCAGTTCATGCAGCCGTGCCGCATTCAGGTTCAGCGAGCGCAGTAGCGGTATCGCTTCCTCCGTGATGCGCGCGCATTCGACGATCAGGGCGCTCATATCCTGCATCTGGGAGGTGAATTCCCGGACCTCGAACAGCGCGACCGCCTTGGCCGTCTGGTTCATCTGGTCGATGGCGTCGTCCATGACGCCGATCAGATCGGTGATGGCGCTGCGGTCGAAGGGCGTGACGAAGATACGGCGCACATCCAGCAACACCTCGCGGATGATGTCGTCCGCTTCATGCTCGCGCTCGGCAATTTCCTTGATATGGACATCCATGTCCGGGCCGCCCTTCAGCAGCCGGGCGAGCGCATCGGCTCCGGCGACGAGGGTCGCGGCATGATCTTCGAACTGTTCGAAGAATCGACCCTGTTTGGGCATGAGCGCGTGAAACCAGCGCAGCATTGCTATCCTTTCGGTTCGCTTGTCCCTGAGCCACAAAAGTATCCGCGCGAACCAGCCGGGGTTCCTGGGCGGTTCGCGGAAAGTGGCTATGATGGATTGAAGATCGGGTTCGTCGACGGCTTTCGCCGCGTCCGCCACGGGGAACCAGCGCAATTCGCGCTGTCCCTTTTCCGGCCAGTGGCTCAGATGATCGGTGACGGCCAGCGGAAAGACTTCGACGACCGCTTCGCGCGTGTCGCCCCTGCGCCGCCGCTTGTCATAGCGATAACGGCCGATCGGCGCGGGGCAGGCGATGCCGTGGATGCCCGCTTCCTCATAGGCTTCGACCTCGGCGGCGCGGTGGCCGGCCAACCCCTTGATCCGGTTGCCCTTGGGGATCACCCAGCGCCCTGTATCGCGCGAGGTGATGAGCAAAATCCGCATCGACCCGTCGGAATCGGTGGCATAGGGAAGCGCGGCGATCTGGCGCATTACCAGATACGTCCCTTGTCAGTCCCTGTGCTCATGTTCGCCATGGGGCGCCTTGTAACGAAATTGTCACATAGCGCAATTGGCTCTCGATCAGATCGACAGGCGCGCCGTCAGGCGGATGTCGCGCCCGGCAAGCGGGGCATAATCCTTGAGGAAGCTGGCATGGCGCCGTGCTTCTACGTTGAAGATGTTGTTCGCCGACAGGGTAAGCGTCGTGCGGTCATTATCCTTGAGCGGTTTCCAGGACAGGGACGCGTTGATCAGGGTGAAGCCCTTGGTCGGCGTTTCGGTTTGCGCGATGCGGTCCTGCTTGAAACTATGCTCCACCTCGCCGCGCAGGCTGAGGCGGTCGCCCTGGAACTCCAGGCCGCCCAGCAGGCGCAGCGGCGGAATGCGCGGCGCGGGGCCGCTTTCCTTGATCGTCGCGCGGACATAGTCGGCGACGCCGTCCAGATGGACCTTGTAGCCGCCAACCTCGCCCAGTGTGACGGACCCTTCCGCCTCGAAGCCCCAATAGCGGGCATCGGCCTGTGAATATTGATAGCAGGGGAATTCCAGTTCCTCGCCGCCATTCACCGCCATGCAGGCCGCGTCATCGACCAGCGCGTCATAGATATAGCCGTCGAACCAGTTGTGATAGGCCGACAGGGAGAAGGTGTAGCCCGTTCCTTCCCCGCGCAGCGTGCCTTCGACGCCCCAGCTCTTTTCCTTGCTAAAGCCGGGATTGCCCAGTTCGAACGCCTGTGTGCCCGCATGATTGCCGCGTGCGAACAGTTCTTCGGCGGACGGCGCGCGCTCGGTGCGGGACAGGTTCACGCCCACGCGCCACCCGGTCGCGACTTCCTGACTGATGCCCGCCGATCCCGAGAAGGCGTTGAAGTTGCGCTTATAGGCTGGATTGAACAGTGTCGCATCCGCCACCGCGCTGACGTCGGTATGTTCATAGCGCCCGCCCAGTTCGGCGCGGGTCGACCCGAAGTCCAGCGATTGCAGGGTGAAGAGGCCGAATTGCTCGGTCCGGTTCCTGGGCAGGAATTTTTCCTCGCCCTCTATATGGAAATCGCGAGCGAAGAATTGCGCGCCTATCGCGCCGTCCCAGCCGCCACGCCTGGCCTGCACCAGTTCCAGCCGGGATTCGATCGACTGGTTGTAGAAAGTTGTCCCGACCTCGCCCGATTCCTCGATTTCCTGATGCCGATAGTCGGCGAAGCCCGCGCGCAGCCGGATGGTCTCCAGGAAGCCGCCATTCACCGGCACTTCGGCGCGCAGGTCGGCGCGGTCCTGCTTCATGTGGAGGCGAACCTGCTCGGCCTCTTCGCCCGGTTCGAGCGCATAGCGCACCGGCACGCCATAGAAATTGTCGGTGTGCGTGACCGAAAAGCCCAGATTGCCGCCATCGGTGATGAGCGCCGCGCCGCCCGACACTTCCCACGTCTTCGCCGCGCTGTTGGGCAGTTTGCCGCGCAAGCCGGCTAGTTTCTCGATTTCCGGATCGCCGCTCGCGGCAGCATGCGCGCGCAGGGCAGGGGGCAGGATATAGCTGCCGGTGTCGAGATTTCCGGATCTGGAATAGCTGCCGTCGAAATGGACGACCAGCTTTTCCCCGATAGGCGCTTCGATCTCGCCCGACGCCGTGCGTTCGTTCGCGGCGCTGCCATAGGTGGCGATCCCGTCCACATGGATCGGTTCATCGGGCACACGGCGTGGAATGCGGCTGTCGATGACATTGACCACGCCGCCAATGGCCGAAGATCCGTAGAGCAGGGCGGCGGGGCCGCGCAGCACCTCGATCCGATCGGCGGTCAGCGGGTTGATGGCGACGGCATGGTCGACCGAGGTGTTCGACACGTCGAAACTGCCGATGCCGTCGGTCAGGATGCGGACGCGCTCTCCCTGCATGCCACGCAGGATGGGGCGCGACGCATTGGGACCGAAGGACGTGGCGGAAACGCCCGGCTGACGCGCCAGAGTTTCACCGATGGTCGGGCGCAGCGCCCGCGTCAGGGCTTGCCCGGTCACGACTGACGTGCCCGACAATATATCGCCCTGCCGCCGGGGAATAAGGGCCGTCACGACGATGTCGGCGCGCAGGTCATGATAGGCCCGGCCATCGCCGCTGGAATCGGGAGCGGATTGGGCGAGGGCCGGAAGGGTGAGGCAAATCGCGGACAACGCGCAACCAGCGCGCAGCGACGTGGAAAGGAACATGCGTCTGGTGTCCTTGAAAGTGGCGGAGGTGCGGCCTCTTAGCATGATGATATAATATATCAACTCAACGATGAAACTTTTGAGATGAAGTGAGAGCGGTAGTCGTGAGGTCGGCATGAAGCGGCGGCGATCGCGATGGGGCATCGCGCATGGACCCGGACGAGCGCCATACGACGCCGGAGGCTTTCCCCATGGTGGCGTGGAGAAGGGTGGGGGCAAGATCGCGGTGATAGAGGCTGGCGGATGTCCATCCATGCGCCGGGACTGAATATTCAGCCGGTTTTGTTCGCCAGTGCCCGTAATACCTGCTGGTACTTCCAATCGATAATCTTCTTCGCGCCCTTCGCGTCCGAATTGGCGAGCCGCGCCACCAGTTCATCATATTTCGATGATGCGTTCACCCACTCGATCGTGCCCACCGTGGCCGTCAAATGGCTATGATAGACCGAATATCTTGCCCTTTTGAGAGTATCTATCAGGAAATTATTATGGGACCCCATGGTCATCTCGGTTTGGAACGCATGCAATTCCCTGATGATGGCAAGGGTATCCTTATTGTGTCGCGCTTGATTAATGCAAGCGACCCTTTTTTCCAGGAGGCTGATCGTTGCGGCGCGATCCTCGCATTCCAGCAAATCGTCGATCGCAACCTTGAAGAGTGCCAGCAGCACTTTCTGCAACCCAATAATTTCGCGCGGACTTATGCGGCGAACCCGCGCGCTGCTATGGGGGACAAGTTCCACCAGGCCGTCGCCGGCAAGCGTGCGAAGAGCCTCTCGTACAGGTACTTTCGAAACGCCGAATATATCGGATAGATCCTTTTCGACCAAACGCTGACCAGGTCTCAATTCGCCGGAATTAATCATCAACCGGATTTGCTCGGCAACGCTCGTCATTCAACTTCTCAATTTTTCTCTGACGGATGGGTGATCCCGCCGAGGATACATCAGTTCAGCGAACGGCGTCAAACAGCGCCATGGCAGGTCGGTCCTTGCCTCGAGCTTGACTGGATAACAAAAAGAGAATACCAAATCGGTATACGATATGAGGGGGAATAGGGTTGGCACAGCGTGATTCCGGGTGCGCAACGGCAGTGGAAAGTGAGTCGCGGGAGCGCGCCGCCATCCCGGCGCCTCATGGCGGAACGCCGGTTCCGATTCTGGATTCGCGCACGCTCGCGATCTGCCTGAAGAACGCCTCGGCGACGCTGGCTCAACTATCCCGTGAGAGCCAGACCGGCGCGCGCGAACTTGCCGGAACGGTCAGGCTGCTCGATCAAATCTCGTTCAATCTCCTTGAGGATCGTGCGATCCCTGCCCAGGGCGGCGATCTGGCGGGCTTGACGCAGGCTGCGATCCAGGAGGCGGAGGCGATTGCCGCTGCGGAGGCCGTTTTCATGGCGTGGCAAAGTCAGCTGGCGATGCGGGAGTCCGCTTCGGCCCGGGCATTCGATGCCCGCCGTCTGGAAGCCTATCTGCGCGAGCATCCACTCGGCGGACCGGAAACCTGCGTACGCTCGGCGGCGCAGGTGCCGGGCGGGAGAACCAAGCAAACGGTCCTGATCGAGCAGACGGGCGCTCGCGCCCTCCCGCTGCGTTTCATCATCCGCCAGGACTGGGCGGCCGGCGTCACCGCGACGACCGTCACGGATGAATATCCGCTGCTGGCGGCCCTCGCGGACACGGCCGTGCCGTCACCAGAGCCGCTTCTGCACGAACCCTCGGACATTCTCGCAAGTCCGTTCATCGCGGTCGAGTGGATGAGAGGCCAGAGTGCAGGCGATATGTTCTCCCCTCCGCTGCGGGCCGATCTCGCGCTGGACTTTGCGGCGCACCTCGCTGCCCTTCATGCCATTCCGGTCGAAGCCTTCGCTGCCTGCCCGCTCCGTCGCGAGCATGGCTCCGCGGCTGAACTGCGCGCCGAAATCGAGGCGGTCGGCGAAGAGTTGCAGGCGCTTGCGCCCCCGTCGCGCGTGGTCGACTGCGCGCTCATCTGGCTACGGCGCAACGCCTCGTCATCGGTGGGCAGCAGCCTGCTGCACAATGATCTCGGCTTCCACAATTTCCTCTTCGAAGACGGGCGGATTACGGGGATATTGGATTGGGAACTGGCCTCGATCGGTGATCCGGCGGCCGATCTTGGCTATTGCCGGGCGTTCGTGGAGAAGATGATTCCATGGGCCGACTTTCTGGCGGCCTACGGGGCTGCCGGCGGACCGGCCGTGAGCGGGGATGCAGTGCGCTTTTTCAGCCTGTGGACGATGGTCAGGGTCTATCGTCTTGTCGTGCGGTCTGCGGCTGCGATCGCCGACGGCCGGATTCGCGATCATGAAATCACGGTGACGGTTGGCGCTTCGGTTCCGCTGCTTCTGCAATGCATTGCCCGGCATTTGCTCGAATGTCTCGACCACGCACCCCTGGAGCGTCAATGATGGCGCCCGATCATCCCACGGCTCTGGTTGTCGGTGCGGGATTATCCGGATTGGTCGCTGCGCGGCGATTGCTTGAACGCGGCTGGCGGGTCCGTTTCGTGGAGGCGGAATCCGTCGCGGGCGGCAGTGTGAAGACGTTTCGACGCGACGGCTTTCTGATCGACACGGGCGCGGACGCCATGACCGAAGCCTATTCACGCTTCCTTGCGCTGGTGAAGGAAGCAGGGCTTGGTGACCAACTTGCGATGAGCAGCAATATTCTGGGGGTCATCAAAAATAACAGGCTGATAGAAATTGATCCCGCGCACCCGATCAAGGCTCTGTGCTCGCCTATTCTGTCGACCGGGGGGAAGCTTCGCTTCGCTCGCGGCCTGTTCGCCATCAGGAAACAGATCGGCGCAACCAGCGCCTTCGGCCTGAGAGCGCATGCCGCTTTGGACGATCCGATGCTCGACGCCCGGCAGCGATCGCAGGACGTCTTTGGCGAAGAAGTCACCAAATATCTTCTGGACCCCATTCTTCAACTGGTTGCGGGCGCCAGATCCGATACGATCACGTCGCTTATCCTGCCCGCTGCGCTTTCTTCGGGGTCGGCCAAAATGGTCACCTTGCAGGGAGGACTCGATATATTGCCGACGAGTCTGGCCGCAACGCTGCCTGTCGAGTTCGATAGCCGTGTGGTCTCGATCGAGGAAGACCGATCAGCGGGAGGTTTGCAATTCCGGCTGGAAACGCCAAGCGGTCCGGAGGACGGCATCGCCGACGTCGCCATCATCGCAACGCCAATTCACGTCGCCGCCAGAATCTCTCCGGCGCTTCACGATGCGGTGGGAGAGTTGCTGGGGGAATTGCCGACGGTCGGCCTGATCACCGTGTCGATGGCCTATGCACGGCCGACACGCACGCAAGCCTATCTCGTCAATCTTCCATCCGTCGAGGGGCGAAGCGAACTTGCGCTCCTCTTGCAGCATAACAAGGCGGACGATCGGGCGCCTCGGGGATCGAGCCTGATCACCACATATCTGGATGATGCCGCGATGATGGCGCTTGAGAATGTCGACGACGATACCATCGGCGCCGATGTTCGATCCTATGTCGAAAGCGTCATGCCCGAACTGAAGGGTTCGCACCGTTTCACCCATGTCCAGCGCTGGCCTTATGCCGGACCCTATGCGCGCCCAGGCTACTACCGGCTGGTGGATGAGGTTGCCCGACGCCTGGAGCAGGTGCCGCGGATCAGGCTTGCCGGCGATTTTTGGGCGGCCGGCTCGATGGAAGCCGCAGTGCGGAGCGGAGAGGCGGCTGCGGAGCATATCCAGCGCGATTTCGGGAGGCGACATGTCTGATCACGACACCTTCATTCTCGGCGAGGCCACGTCCGGCTTCGGCGCGTTCGGGCCGGAGGACGATGACCTTCACCCAGCGATGAACGCGGCGATACGGGACTATGATCTGACCGAGACCCAGTATTTCAGCTTCAGCGTGCCCGAACACCGCCTTCATGGCGTCACCTATCTGTGGCATCACCCGAATCTGGGGCTGATAACCGGCGGGGCAGCGGCGTGGATCGGCCACAAGCGGAACGCCATCGCTGCCGAGTTGTTCGATATGCGCTCATTCATGCGCGACGATCCGATCCGTCACGGCATCTCCGACTTCCGGCTCGACAATGGATATGCCGTGAAGGTGGAGCGGCCACTGGAGCGCATCAGGACGTCCTACGTCGATGAGCATCGGGGAAACGCCATCGACTTGGTCTACTCGGCGGTAGCGCCGCCCGCGATGCTTGAGAACCGCAAGCATTTCGAACAGATTATGAAGGTCGAGGGCACGGTCAGGCTTCGAGGGCGAGAATATGCGGTCGAATGTTTCGGCATCCGTGATCGCAGCTGGGCGGAGCGTCGCGCCGAAGCGCCCGTCGATCATCAGCCGGTAAACTGGCTGACCGGTACTTTTGGAAAAGATCTGGCGTTCAACTGCTTGTGCTCGGAGAGCGGTTCGCCCGCGACGGAGTGGTACGGGGCGTATGACGGCATGTCGCGCGCCGGTGGACTGAAAGGCGGCTGGCTGTTCAAGGACGGCCAGTTCCGGCGTTTCAAGCAGGCGGCCTGCCGGATCAAGCGCGATGGTGCGACGTTGCAGCCAAGAGAAGTGACGCTCGATCTTATTGACGAGTGGGATCAGCGCCACAGCATCAAGGGCTTCATCGAGGCTTCTGCGCCGTTCCACTTCTGGCCGAACATGATCGCACAGATCGGCATGGCCCGGTGGCATTATGACGGACGAACAGGGTGGGGCGAGGCGCAGGAGGCGCAATGGACCGACCTTCATCATGCGCATGGCGCCGATAGCTGAAAGACAAACCAGAAAAATACGATGGAAAAAGGGAGGGGCTATGAACTATTTTCTTTATCACACAGGTGCCGTCGTCGTGGCGGTACTGATCGCTACACCGGCCACCGCGCAGAATGTGGCTGGGCCGCAGAGTTCGGATACCCGGCTGGAGGAGATCGTCGTGACTGCACAGCGGCGGTCCGAACGCTTGCAGGACGTGCCGATTTCGATCACCGCAGTGTCGGCGGATGCGCTGGCGAACCAGGGCATCCAGAACTTGCCATCCCTTGGCACGGCGGTGGCTGGTCTGCAATTCAACACGGCGAGCACGAGCGGCATTCCGTTCCTGCGCGGCGTGGGGTCCAACCTGGCCGATCCCAATAATGAATCTTCGGTCGCGCTCTATGTCGACGGCGTGTATATCGCCAATCCGGCGGCGCTCACCGGCCAACTGAACAATGTCGAACGGGTCGAAGTCCTGAAAGGCCCCCAGGGCACGCTGTTCGGACGCAACGCCACCGGGGGCGTTATCCAGATCATCACGCGCGATCCCGGTACTTCCCCAACGGCGGAAATCAGCGCCGGCTATGCGAATTACGACACCGTTTCGGGCAGTCTTTATGCCTCAAACCCGTGGAGCGACAAGGTCCGCAGCGACATCGCGGTGATGTACAAGAATCAATTGGAAGGATATGGACGAAATATCCTGCTGGATCGGGAAATAAACCGAGAAAACAGCTTGAATATCAGGTCAAAAACGCTGTTTTCGCTGGCCGACGATACGCAGGCGACATTTTCGATTGACTATGCCAGGGTTTTTTCGACGCGTTCAGATTTCCAGTTGTACGAAGACGCGCTGGGCTTGAACGGACTGCCAACGCCGTCGAACTTCGATACGGTCGACAACGTCCCGCAATCCGCGTTGACCAAGACCGGCGGCGCGTCCCTGCGTGTCGATCACGATGCCGGCGCGGTGCACCTGACGAGTATCACGGCCTATCGCAAGACCAGGGGCAGCTATCATTTCGACTCCGATGCGACCGCGCAGAATCTGATCACCGCCAGTCTTCCGCAGCGTCAGCATAATTTCAGCCAGGAGTTCCAGATCGCGTCGGCTACGCCGGGACGGATCGAATGGATGGTCGGCGGCTATTATTACAGCAGCAAGGTCGGCTACACGCCGGGCACCCTGGCAGGCGATATCATCGGTTTGCCCTATGTCGAATATGATACGCGACAGCGCGCGCGCTCGTTCGCCGTTTTCGGCCAGTCGACGCTGGAGGTCGTGGATCATCTCAAGGTCACGGCGGGCCTGCGCTACACCGATGAAAAGCAGCGCTTTACCGGGACGACACGAACAATTTTCGGCACGGTCGTAGCCGCGCCGCAGCGGCAGGGTTTCAATAAACTGACTTGGCGGTTGGCGGCCGACTATGAATTCGTACCCGACGTCCACGTTTATGCATCTTATAATCGCGGGGTGAAGGCAGGGGGCTTCAACCTGCTTTCTCCCGATACACCCGGTTTCAGGCCCGAGGTGCTCGATGCCTATGAAGTCGGCTTCAAGAGCGAGTTCCTGAACCACAAGCTGCGCCTGAACCTCGCCGCGTTCCGATATGATTTCAAGGACATTCAGGTTCAGGTCGTGCGTAGTGGAACCTCGCAAACACTCAACGCCGCAAAGGCGCGCATCAAAGGGTTCGAGGCCGAGCTTCAGGCGCGGCCGACTCGCGCGCTGACATTGACCGCGAATGCGGCATATCTTGATGGCCGATATCTCAACTATGAAGATGCGCCGCTCCTTCCTCCGTCGCCGCTCACGCCGCATAATCCCACGCTCGACGCATCCGGCAATCGAACTGTCTATACGCCGAAATTCACAGGGAATGTGGGTTTCGACTACGAAATTCCAGCAGGCGATATCGGAAGTTTCAATGTAGCGTCGAACTACTACTATAATAATGGCTTTCATTTTGCGCCCGACGGCCTGTCGCCGCAGCATGAATATAACCTTCTGTCTGCATCGCTACAGTGGCGATCACGGGGGGAGAAGTATAGCCTGCGGCTCTGGGGCGCCAATCTGACCAACGCGAATTATTATCGGTCGGGGCAACCGTCCGGACTCGGTACGCTCGTGGTACGGGCGGACCCGCGCACCTATGGCTTCACCGGAACTGTAAAGTTCTAGAGTGATTTCAAGTCAGATGGAACATCTGGCGGATCGGAAATCACGGAAAACAAAAGAAAACAGAGCCTGTTCTGATTCCAGTTAATCAGAACAGGCTCTAGGCATGGGTGCCCGCATCGCTTGAGCCGATCCCCGTGGATTTGGGGCGCGCCGAACGACCGCTGAATAGTCACAAAACAAAAACCCCGGGAGGCAATCGCCTTCCGGGGTTTTCGATGGTGGGCGTGGCAAGGATTGAACTTGCGACCCCTGCGATGTCAACACAGTGCTCTACCACTGAGCTACACGCCCACGGGAGTTGGGCCAATAGCGGCGACCGACCGGCGGCGCAAGCGGGAATTTGCGTTTCTTGTCTTAAACATCGGGACAGCGCGAATGAGGGGCATATGGGGGCGGGGCTGGCTGGCCGTGCTCACGGTTGCACCCGGCCAAGGCCGTTCAGTTCAGGCCGCCGCTCAGGCTTTCGGTGCCGAACATGCGTTCGACCTCCAGCACCAGATCGCGCAGATGGAAAGGCTTGGACAGAACCTTGGCTTGCGGCATCGCCTGCCCCGCGCGCAGGGTGACGGCGGCAAATCCGGTGATGAACATGACGCGCATGTCCGGCGCGGCCGACGCGGCATGCTGGGCGAGTTCGATGCCGTCCATTTCCGGCATGACGATGTCCGTCAGCAGCAGGTCGAATCTGTCCGCGTCGATCAGCGGCACCGCCTGCGCGCCATTGGCGACGGCGACCACCTCATAGCCCGATTTTTCCAGCGCGCGCGCCAGATAGGCGCGCATGCTGTCATCGTCTTCCGCCAGCAGGATCCGGATCATGATCGCCACTTTTCCCCGATAAGCCACCACTATGCCGCCCCGCCAGCCGGGGTGGCATGAAGCGGACATATATGCGACAAGTCGTAAATATTATCCAGCGAGCTAACCATTTTTGGCGCAGGGCGTCGAAAGGAACCCAGTGGACCCATTCGCGCCGCCGCGCCCGGCGGAAAGTCACCCCGCCTTCGACCGTTACGGACCGGACGTGCCGGCGCATCCGGTCGTCCTCTCCATCCCTCATGCCGGCCGGAATTACGATTCCGACCTGCTGGCTCGGGCGCGGGTGCGGCTGGAGGTGTTGCGGCGGCTGGAGGATCGCTGGGTTGATCTGCTGGCACTGCCGCTGATCGAATGCGGCTATAGCGTGATCGTGGCGCGCGCGCCACGCGCGATGATCGACCTCAACCGGCACGAGAGGGAGATCGACCCCGGCATGGTGGCGGACCTGCCGCGCGACATGGCGTTGCGGACCAGCCAGAAACTGCGAGGGGGGCTGGGCCTGATCCCGCGGCGCTTGCCCGGCGCGGCCGAATTATGGGGCGGGCCGCTTCCCTGGGCGGAGGTGGAGCGACGGATCGAAGCGGTTCACCGGCCCTATCACGCCGCGCTCAGCCAGTTGCTGCATGCCGCGCGTGACGCGCATGGCCATGCGATATTGATCGACCTTCACTCCATGCCGCCGCTGCCGCCGCCGGGAACGGGCGGGATGGCGCCGTCGCTGGTGCTGGGCGACCGCTTCGGACAGGCGTCGTCGGGACGGCTGATGACGCTTGCGGGCGATGTCGCCGCGGGGCATGGCTTCCTGACGGCGCAGAACCATCCTTATGCCGGGGATCATATGATCGAACGGCATGGCCGCCCGGCACAGGCGATCCACGCCTTGCAGGTGGAGGTGGACCGGGCCTTTTACCTCGACATGACGCTGGAGCGGCCGGGGCCGGGCCTGGGCCGGATGCAGGCTTTGGTGAGCGCCCTGGCGCAGGCTCTGGGCAATGAACTGCCCCGCGCCGGCTTCGCGATGGCGGCGGAATAAGAGCCGAAAGCGGTTCCCCTCGTCGCTCCGATGCTATAGCGGCGCATCGGCAAGGAAGGCATGCGATGGACGACAGCAAGGATCCGGATGTGAAAACGATCCTCCACCGCCTTCGCGCGCCGGAAGACAACCCCGTGCGCCGCGCCCGGCGCGTGGTGGAGGCGCAGGTGCCCGCCAATCGGCGCGGCCCTGGCTGGGACCGGCACTGGCGCGAACTGGAAGCCTATCTGGATGAGCCGGGTTGCTGGTCCGGCAAGACGGAGCCGCAGGATGACGGCTGACCAGATGATCGACCTGATGGTCGCGCGGCTGGTGCGGGAGCGGGACGGAACCAGGCACCGCTGGCGGCAGCGGATCGGCGCGGTGAAGCTCTATCCGCGTGAAACCCACGTCCATTGCAACTGGTCGATCAGCCCCACCGGCAGTTTCGGCGAGATCGAGGCGGTGGAATCGCTGGCGGACGAATTACGGCTGCGGCACCCCGTGCTGCGGGGCTGATGCGGCGGCTGGCCGGGAGGCGGGGCAGTCGCATATCCATGGAAAAATAAAGCGGCCCTCGTCAGGGACGAAGGCCGCTTTTCCATTAGCCATATCCGGCCTTCAAGCCGCGGCGCGACGTTCCTTCAGTTCCTCGTTCAGCATTTCGGCGAGGAGGAAGGCCAGTTCCAGACTCTGCGCCGCATTGAGGCGCGGGTCGCAATGGGTGTGGTAACGGTCCGCCAGGCCTTCGTCGGTGATCGCCACCGCGCCGCCGGTGCATTCCGTCACATTCTGCCCGGTCATCTCGCAATGGATGCCGCCGCCGAAGCTGCCTTCCGCCCGGTGGACCGCGAAGAAGCCGCGCACTTCGGCAAGGATACGGTCAAAGGGGCGCGTCTTGTAGCCATTGGCCGCCTTGATGACATTGCCGTGCATCGGATCGCAGGACCAGACGACCGGATGCCCTTCGCGCATGACCGCGCGAACCAGCTTGGGCAGACCCGCTTCGATCTTTTCATGGCCATAGCGGGTGATGAGCGTGATCCGCCCCGCCTCGCGCGACGGGTTGAGGATGTCGAGCAGGCGGATCAGCGCATCCGGCTCCAGGCTGGGGCCGCATTTCATGCCGATCGGGTTGCCGATGCCGCGCAGATATTCGACATGCGCCGACCCCTCGAAGCGGGTGCGATCGCCGATCCACAGCATGTGCGCGGAGGTGTCATACCAGTCGCCGGTCAGCGAATCCTGCCGGGTCAGCGCCTGCTCGAAGGGAAGGAGCAACGCCTCATGGCTGGTATAGAAGCTGGTCCCGCCAAGCTGTGGCACGGTATCGGGCGACAGGCCGCAGGCGCGCATGAAGTCGAGCGCCTCGCCGATCCGGTCGGCGACAGCGTCGAATTTCGTCGCGAGCGGGCTGCGGCCCATGAAATCGAGCATCCAGCCATGGACCCGATCCAGGCTGGCATAGCCGCCGGTCGAGAAGGCGCGCAGCAGGTTGAGCGTCGCGGCCGACTGGTTATAGGCGCGGACCATGCGCTGCGGATCGGGTTCGCGCGATTCCGGCGTGAAGGCGATGTCGTTCACATTGTCGCCGCGATAGCTGGGCAGCTCCACGCCGTCGATCACCTCGGTCGGGGCCGAGCGGGGCTTGGCGAACTGGCCCGCCATGCGGCCGACCTTCACCACCGGCAGCTTCGACGCGAAGGTCAGCACCACGGCCATCTGGAGCAGCACGCGGAAAGTGTCGCGGATATTGTCCGGGTGGAACTCCGCGAAGCTTTCGGCGCAGTCGCCGCCCTGCAACAGGAAGGCGTCGCCGGTCGTGACCTTGGCCAATTCCGCTTTCAGATTGCGGGCCTCGCCGGCAAAGACGAGCGGGGGAAACTGGCCAAGCTGAGCCTCCGTCGCGGCAAGCGCCGCCGTGTCCCGATATTCGGGCATCTGGATGCCCTCATGCTTGCGCCAGCTTTCCGGCGTCCACTTCGCCGCCACGACGAGTCTCCTTGAAGATGTGAAAATAGGGGCCGCACCTACGCCGATGCAACCGCCAAGGCAAGTTTATAGCGGTTTTCGGCGGGATTTCGCTAATGGATTGGCTCGATCAGACTGATCGGCATCATTTGTCGCAAGAATAGCGTTCGTTGAGCGCCACGCTGACGAGCACCGAGGCCGGGGCCTTTCGCTGATCGGCATAGCGTTCCAGATAGGCGATGACGACGCCGCGGACCTCCTGCGCCTTCATCTGCGCGGGCCAGCAATTGGGGCGGGCGCGGCCGATGAACACATCCTTCTTGATGCCGTCCACCACGCCGACGATATAGGCGGTGCAGGCGAGCGCATATTCAGGCGCCTTGTTCCGGCATTTGGCGAGCAGGGTCGCGCCGGTTTCGAACATGAAGACCTGTTCCTGCGCGGGCGGAGAATCCGGAGCAGCGAAGGCAGGCGCCGCCGCCGTGCCGCACAGCGCGGCCATGATCATTATCCCCCTTCGTAACATATGACGAAAGATAGACTATTGCCCGTTGCTGTCCAGCGGCATGGACGCCGGACGGCAACGGTTCATCGCATGAATATCTTTTGCAAATATCTGATAACATATTGATTTAATTGAAGGATAGTCGCCAGTCCCACCGGAGCGGATCGCCGTCCATCACCTCTACCCCGCGCGTGATGAGCGCGTCGCGGATTTCGTCGGACAGGGCGAAGTCCTTGTCGGCGCGCGCGCTCTGGCGGCGGTCGAGTTCGGCTTCGATCTCTTCGGGCGTAATGGGCGCGTCCCTGGGCTGGAGCCTCAGGTCGGCGCGGGTCAGGTCGCGCAGGTTCAGGCCCAGCGCCTGATCGAAGGCGGCGATGAGGCAGAGCTTTTCGTCCACCGGCACTTTCCTGACGGCAATGGCCTCCTCCAGCAGCGGGAGGGCGCGGGGCGTCATCAGGTCGTCGCTGATCGCGGCGTCGAACTGTTCGAGCAGCGGCGTCAGCTTCGGATGCAGGTCGGCGCGCAGATCATCGAGGCGCGGGGATTGCCAGGTGACGCCCTCGGCCCGCGCCTTGAGGCTTTCGATGCCCATGACGAGGCGCTTGAGGCGGGTGAGCGCCGCGCCGACCCCTTCCGCGCTGAACTCCAGTTCGCTGCGATAATGCGCGCCAAGGCAAAGCAGGCGATAAGCGAGCGGATGCACCCCCGCGTCGATCAGGGAAAAGAGCGTGGTGAAGCCGCCCTTGGACTTGCTCATCTTCCCCTGGCGGTCGACGAGGAAATTATTGTGCATCCACCAGCGCGCGCCGGTGAAGCCTGCTGTCGTCGAATCCGGTTCCCCGCAGCAGGTCTCGCGGAACGCCTGATTCTGCGCAATCTCGTTCGGGTGATGGATTTCGCGATGGTCGATGCCGCCGGTGTGGATGTCGAACGGATGGCCAAGGCGCGCCTCGCTCATCACCGAACATTCGAGGTGCCAACCCGGCGCGCCCTTGCCCCAGGGGGAATCCCATTCCATCTGGCGCTGTTCGCCCGGTGGCGACTTGCGCCAGATGGCGAAATCGCTGGGGTTGCGCTTGCCCGCGACGGGGTCGATGCGGGCATGGGCGGCATCGTCGCGGCCGCCCGCCAATGCTCCGTAATCGGGCACGGTGCTGCTATCGAAATAGAGGCCGGTTTCCAGTTCGTAGCAATGATGCGGCGCGATCTTCTCTGCAAAGGCGATCATTTGCGGGACATAATCGGTCGCGACCGTCCATTCGGTCGGCTCGATGATGTTGAGCGCGCCGATGTTGGACTTGAAGGCGTCGGTATAATGCGCCGCGATGTCCCAGATGCTTTTCGCCTGCGCGCGGGCGGCGGCCTCCATCTTGTCATCGCCGGCATCGGCATCGCTGGTGAGATGACCGACATCGGTGATGTTGATGATATGGGTGACGGAAAGGCCCTTCCATAGCAGCGTGCGACGCAGCGTGTCGGTAAAGACATAAGCGCGCAGATTGCCGAGATGGGCATAATTATACACCGTCGGACCGCAGCTATAGACGCGCGCATGGCCGGATTCGATCGGCGTGAAAGGCTCGATCGAGCGGGTGATGCTGTTGAACAGGCGCAGCGGCGCGGCGATGTGCTGGTCTTGGGACATGGCGCAAAGCCATGCGTCCAAGCGCGGCGGGCGTCAACGGAGATATGGGGAGGGGAGCATTTCGGGTGAAAGACGGGCGGGCGCGGGCACAGGGCATGTCCGCCTTTGGCCGGAATGCGTCGCCAACGGGTGATCCGGCCACCGTCAATTGTAACAAATTATTGCTGAAACACCCTTCTCTTGCGCCGGAGCCTTTCACTCTCGATATAGCTTATGCGGGCCGGGCCCCTCTGGCGGTTGGATATGTCCACCGTGATGTCGGACCGCATCGAGTGTGCTCGGTGCAGGTTCGGGGGATGACTGGCCCCCTCCAATCCCTCCGCAGCCACGCCGGGCCGCTCGATCCTGACCGTTTTTGAAGGATGGAGTAGACGTAGTGAACAATCCCGCTCGCATGCCGGGCTATGGTGCCAGCCAGACGGCGCAGGTCGATGCCGGTCTGCGCGCGCATATGCTGGGCGTTTTCCGCAATATGGGCATCGGTCTGGTCATCACCGGACTGGTCGCCGCTTTCATCGGCAACACGCCCGTGCTGGCGGCGGCGATCTTTGGCACGCCGCTCAAATGGGTGGCGATTTTCGCGCCACTGGCTTTTGTGTTCTTCTTCAGCTTCCGTATCGACAAGATGACGACGGCGGGCGCTCGCATGGCTTTCTGGGCCTTCTCCGCCGTGATGGGCGTTTCGTTGGCCAGCATCTTCCTGATCTTTACGGGCGGCAGCATCGCGCAGGCCTTTTTCTCGGCTTCGGTGATGTTCCTTGCCATGGCCTTGTGGGGTTACACGACGCAGCGTGACCTCACGAAAATGGGCTCGTTCCTCATCATGGGCCTGATCGGCATCATCGTCGCCAGCCTCATCAACCTGTTCATCGGGTCGTCGGCGATGGCGATGGTGGTTTCGATTCTGGGCGTGGTGATCTTCACCGGCCTCACCGCTTGGGATACGCAGCGCATCAAGTCGGAATATTTCCATTATGCGGGCCATGAGGTCGCGGAAAAGATGCAGGTGATGGGCGCGTTGTCGCTCTACCTGAACTTCGTCAACCTGTTCCAGATGCTCCTGCACCTTACCGGCGAGCGGGAATAGCAAGTGCGCGATGCTCAAGCGGTGTCGGCCATGCTCTGCCCGATCTGTCATGTTGGATTGGCGATGACAGACCGGCAGGGGGTGGAGGTAGACTATTGCCCACAATGCCGGGGCGTCTGGCTGGACCGGGGCGAACTGGACAAGATCATCGAGCGGTCGGCACGGGAATCCGCGCCTGCCGCTCCTGCGAGCCAACCCAGCTATCGGCCGGATCGCGATTATCGGGACGACGGGCGATCTTACCAGAAGAAGCGGCGAAAGAGCTTTCTGGAAGAGCTGTTCGATTGATGAAAAGGCCGGTCGTCGCGACCGGCCTTTTTCAATGCGCCGCGCCCCAGCTTGGGCCGTGGCCGATCTCGACGCCCAGCGGCACGGAGAGCTTCACCAGCGGTTCCGCGGCACATTCCATGACGCGGCGGATGATGGGGCTGGCGCGCTCCACATCACTTTCGGGCAGTTCGAACACCAGTTCGTCGTGGACCTGTAGCAGCATCTTCACCTGATCCAGCCCTTCGGCGGCGAGCGCCGGGCCCATCCGCGCCATGGCGCGTTTGATGATGTCGGCGCTGGTGCCCTGGATCGGGGCGTTGATCGCCGCCCGTTCCGCACCCTGTCGTTCATGCTGGACGGAGGCCCGGATGCGCGGAAACCATGTCTTCCGGCCGAAGAGCGTTTCGGTATAGCCGCGCTCGCGCGCCTTCTCGATCGTCTCGTTGATGTAGACGCTGATGCCGGGGAAGCGTTCATAATAGCGGGAGATCATGTCCTGCGCTTCATCCGCGGTGATTTCCAGCCGCGAGGCGAGGCCCCAGCGCGAGATGCCGTAGAGGATCGCGAAATTGATCGTCTTGGCGCGCGCGCGGGTGTCGCGGTTGACCTCTCCGAACAGTTCCTTGGCGGTGGCGGCGTGAATATCCTCGCCGCGCGCGAAGGCGTCCTTGAGCGCGGGCACGTCCGCCATATGCGCGGCGAGACGCAGTTCGATCTGGCTATAGTCCGCCGCGAGGATGACATTGCCCGGCTCGGCGACGAAGGCGTGGCGGATCTGACGGCCTACCTCGGTGCGGATCGGGATGTTCTGAAGGTTCGGGTCGGTCGAGGACAGGCGGCCGGTCTGCGCGCCCGACAGCGAATAGCTGGTGTGGACGCGGGCCGAATCCCTGTTGATCTGGGCCTGAAGCGCATCGGTATAGGTGGATTTGAGCTTGGAAAGCTGCCGCCAGTCCAGCACCTTGCCCGCGATCTCCGCGCCCTGCGCCTTCAATTGTTCAAGGATATTCACGTCGGTGGAATAGGCCCCCGACTTGCCCTTGCGCCCGCCCTTGTACCCCAGCTTGTCAAACAGGATCGCACCCAGTTGCTGCGTCGACCCGATAGCGAATGGCTGGCCCGCCAGTTCGTGGATATCCACCTCCAGCGCCGCGATCCCGGCGGTGAATTCGGCGGAAAGGCGGGACAGCGCCTCGCGATCGACCTTGATCCCGTCATGCTCCATCCGCGCGATCACGGAGACGAGCGGGCGGTCGACCAGTTCATAGATGCGGGTCGCGCCTTCATTGGCGATGCGGGTCTTGAACAGCTTCCACAGGCGCAGCGTGACGTCCGCGTCCTCGGCGGCATATTCGGTCGCCTTGTCGAGCGGCACTTCGGCGAAGCTGATCTGCTTCTTGCCGGTGCCCGCCACGTCCTTGAAGCTGATGCAGATGTGGTTGAGGTGGACCCGCGCCGCCTCGTCCATGCCGTGCCCGGCAAGGCTCTGCCCGGCATCGAGGTCGAAGCTCATGACGATCGTGTCGTCATAGGGCGCGATCTCGATGCCGTGGCGGCGCAGCACGGTGATGTCATATTTGAGGTTCTGGCCGACCTTGAGAACGCTGTCGTCCTCCAGCAGCGGCTTGAGCCTTGCAAGGACGAGTTCCTTCGGCAACTGCTCCGGGCGCTCGGCGAACATGTCCTGGCCCTGATGGCCGACCGGGATGTAGCAGGCTTTGGAAGGGCCGATGGCGAGGCTGACGCCCACCAGCGCGCAGGATATGCAGTCGAGCATGTCGGTTTCGGTGTCCACCGCGACCACGCCTTCCGCTCTCGCCTCGGCGATCCAGCGGTCGAGCGCCTCTTCCGTCACCACGGTTTCGTAGAGGCTGCGGTCGATAGGCGGCTCTTCTTCCGCCCTGGGCGCGGGGGGCGGCGTGTTTTCGCTGACTGCGGCGGCGGTCGCGGCGACCGCCACGGCGGCGGCCGGCGCGCCGAGGCGGGCGAGCAGCGACTTGAAGCCATGGTGCGAGAGGAACGCCTGCAAGGGTTCGGGCGGAATGCCCTTGAGCGTCAGGTCGTCCAGCGGTTCGGGCAGGTCCATCGCGTCGTGCAGCGCCACCAGCCTCCGCGACAGGCGGGCCATATCGGCATGGGCGATGAGGTTTTCCTGCATCTTCGACTTCTTCATCGCAGGCGCGGCTTCCAGCGCCGCTTCGAGCGAACCATATTCGGTGATGAGCTTCGCCGCCGTCTTGGGACCGATGCCGGGGATGCCGGGCACATTGTCCACGCTGTCGCCCATCAGCGCGAGCACGTCGCCCAGTTGTTCCGGCTGGACGCCGAACTTGGTCATCACATAATCCGCGCCGCGCCGTTCATTCTTCATCGTGTCGTACATGTCGACGCCGGGCTGGATGAGTTGCATCAGATCCTTGTCGGAACTGACGATGGTGACTTGCCAGCCCTGCGCGACCGCCGCTCTGGTATAGCTGGCGATGATGTCGTCCGCTTCGAACCCGGCTTCCTCGATGCAGGGGAGGGAGAAGGCGCGGGTGGCGTCGCGGATCATCGGGAACTGGGGGACCAGGTCCTCCGGCGCGGGCGGGCGGTTCGCCTTATACTGGTCATACATGTCGTTGCGGAAGGTGTGGCTGCCCTTGTCCAGCACCACGGCGAGGTGCGTGGGGCCGTCCGCATTGCCGAGTTCCGTCGCCAGCTTCCAGAGCATCGTCGTATAGCCATAGACCGCGCCGACCGGTTGGCCATGCTGGTTGGTGAGCGGTGGAAGCTGATGATAGGCGCGGAATATATAGCCGCTGCCGTCGACCAGATAGAGGTGATTCTGAGACATGGCGGAGGGAATAGCGGGTTATCGGCTCTGTCTCCAGTGCCTGCCGGCCCCCGACCAACCCTTCCTGCCTTTGGAGAAGGAGGCTGGATTTGCGAATTTCCATCCCGCGACTTAGCGCTTGATAGGCATGGAATTTTGCGCTTAGTGCGGCGCTGGCAAGATAGGCCCTACAGGCAGGCCATGAATGGAAATGGCGAGGAAAAACATGCGGGAAACACCATATTCCTTCACCTGTGTTCTGTGCGGCAGTGCAAATGATGGCGATATTGTTCAGGAAAAAATAAATGGCGACGCGATCGGAGAAATGGTTGCCATTTCATGTCCCGATTGCCGGCATGTTCAACTTTTTCCGCCTCAATATGACATGGCCTATTATGACAATGACGATCAGATCAATAATGTCGTCAAACAATATGGGACGCTGCCCGAAACGCTGTTCCATCATAGTTTCATAGAGGCGCGGCGACGGAAGGACAGATTTGCCGCCGTTGGAATAGACATCCATGCCGATGGGCTGAACATTCTCGACATAGGCGGGGGCTATGGTTTCTTTGGCGGGGAATTGGCGACCTCGCTGCCGCGGTCGTCGGTAACGCTGCTCGAACCCAGCGCGAAGCGGGTCGCAATGGGCGCGGAACGGATGCGAGCCGAGGGGATTGTTCCTCCCCAATCGCAAGTGGGCCTGTTGGATGAGCGGTTCGCGGCGGAGCATGAGGCCGCATTCGATATCGTGACGCTCTGGCATGTCCTCGAACATGTGCCGGACCCGGTGGGTTTGTTGCGTCTTGCCATGAAAATCGTGAAGCCGTCAGGCGTTCTATGCATCGAAGTCCCCAACCTGGACGATGATACCATTTCCCTGTCCGATGGATTCAGGAACAGGTGGTTCATGCAGGAGCATATCTCCTATTTTTCGCCGGAAACGCTGAAATCCACTGCGTTGAGGGCCATGCCGGAGGCGCGTCTGGAGGCCCATGGCTACCAGCGATACGGGATATTCAACCAGATGAACTGGATTCATTTCGACAAGCCCCTGGGCGCCGACCCGGATCTTTTCGAAGGAACCGACAGATATTGGCTGGAAACCCATTGGCGAAGCGAGAAGGAACGCACATTGACCAGTGATGCGTTGTTCATGGTCATGCGTCACCCGGCCTGAAGGGCTGAGCATCATCCAGGACGACAGGCAGGGTTTCTGTCGCCGAAAAGCCGCTACCGTCTTTCGTGATTCGCCGCGACGGCCTTTGCCACCGCCTGCATCAACTGCCAGCGGACGGGAATTGGCTCGGTCGTGCTGCCGATCATGACCGCCACGGCATAGCTGGTGCCGTCCGGCGCGGTCATGATGCCGATATCGTTATAACCAGTCGAACGCGGCGCCAGATCCTGCCCCGTGCCGGTCTTGTGGAGATAGCTCCATCCGGCCGGGACGCCACCCTTGATCCGCTGCGGGCCGGTCCTGGCCTCACCCATGATGGACAGCAGTGTGCGGGTGGAAGTGGGAGAGAGCATGTCCCCTTCCTTGAGCTTTGCCAGCGCCCGCACGATGGAGGAAGGCGCGGCGCCATCCGGCGGATTGGCGAGATAATTGTCCAGCGCCTTTTTGCGGATCGTCATGGGCAGCTTGGCCCGGGCGGCGTAGAAATTGCGGCCGATCGAATAATCCTGCCGCCAGTCGAGGCCCGCCGTCGTCGATTGCAACAGCCGCTCGCCGGGACCGAAACGGATATTGCTGATGAAGCGCCGGGCGAGAAAGCCGCGCACTGCGTCAGGCCCGCCGACCGCCCGCAACAGGGCGTCGTTGCAGGTGTTGTCGCTCTGCTTCATCGCGCGGTCCATGAGGTTGGAATAGGTCGTGGTCCAGCCGCTATTGTCCACCAGCATGGCGCTGGGCTGGTGGAAAAGGGTCAGGTCCTTCTTCGTGATGGTGGTTGTATCCGACAGGCGCAGCTTGCCCCGGTCGACCGCATCGAGGAAGGCCATGGATACCCAGAGTTTTGACACGCTTTGCTGTGGGAAAAGCTGATTGCCGTTATGGGCCACGGTCCAGTCCGCGCCGATTCGGCGGACGGCGATGCCGACATGGCCGTTGAAGCTCTGACCCAGATTGCGAATGACGCTGACGAGGGCGGGCGGCGGCGTCTGGCGTTGATCGACGTCCTGATGACGCGGGGGATTGGCGACCGGACGGATCGGGAAGGTCGCGGTGGTCGGTTGGGGTTTGCTGGCGCGCGCCTGTGCGGTAGGGGGCTGAGGGGCGCTTACGCAGGCCGACAATGCTGTAATCAACAGAATCAGCTTGGCGGAAACAATGCCGCCTTCAGGGCGCCCGCCCGGCCCTTTACCCTTGAAAATCATGAATGTCCCCGCTCTCCAGCGCATTATTTAGTCACCGCCCTTCTCCTGGGCTGCAAGAATCATGCGACGAATGATTCCACATTCGCGATGTAACGAGTCTGAACGACGGAAACCGGCCCGTTCGGCTCGCTCATTTGCGGTTCAGACCCATGTCGCGATAGAGGGGCGGCATGATCGACAGGCGGACATGGATATTGGGCAGCGGCGCGCTGTTGGCCGGATGGGCGGCATGGGGAGGCCCGGCGCGGGCGGCTGCGTTCGTGTCGCGACGCATCGCCGTCACCGTCCGAGGCAATGGACGCGATGTGCTGTTGATTCCCGGCCTGGCAAGCGGCCCCGGCATCTGGAACAGCGTAGTGAGCGCGCTGCCGGGTTATCGCTGGCATCTGGTCCATGTGCGGGGCTTTGCGGGGCTGGCGGCCGACGCCAATGCCAGCGGACCGCTGCTTCAGCCGCTGGCGGATGAGATCACGCGCTATGTGCGGACGCAGGGGCTGATGCGGCTTGCGGTGGTCGGGCACAGCATGGGCGGCACGCTGGCGATGATGCAGGGCCTGGCAGGCGTCGGCGGCCGGGTGATGGTGGTGGACATGTTGCCCGCCGGCGCGGCGATGGTCGGCGGTACGGCGGGGGGCATGGGCTTTCTGGCCGATCAACTGGGCCAATATTTCACGGGCACCAAGGCAGGGCGCGCCTATCTGGCGCAGATCGTGGCGCAGACGCCGGGAGCGAAAGGCAGCGATCCGGACGTGATCGCCAACGCCCTGCGCGATCTGGCCAATGTCGATCTGGGGCCGCAACTGCCCCGCCTTTCGGTGCCGCTGGAGGTGGTCTATGCCGTGGGCGGCGATGGCGCGTCGGCAAAGGAGACGAGCGCGCAGTTCCGTGCCGCTTATGCTCCGAAAAAGGATGCGCGGCTGGTGCCGATCGGGCCGAGCGGCCATGTGGTGATGGCGGACCAGCCCGCGCATTTTCAGGCGGCGCTTCGCAATTTTCTGACACGCTAACCGATTTTGACCGGGATCAAGGAAAAGGTCCGTCCGCCGCCGCATCAGTTAAGTCCCGGTGGCGCCTTTCAGGCGCTCCCCTCCTCCACCTCAGGCGCGGTAGCTGGCTATCTGCCGCGCTCTTTTTTTATGGCGCCAGGACGGTATCGACCGCTTGCGGCAGCATGTCGGGATAATCGAGCGTATAGTGCAGGCCCCGGCTTTCCTTCCGATGCAAGGCGGAGCGGACGACGAGCCGCGCCACTTCCAGCAGGTTGCGCAGTTCGATCAGGTCGGGCGTGACGCGGAAATTGCCGTAATAATCGTCCACCTCCTGCGCCAGCAGGGCGACGCGGTGCTGGGCGCGCTCCAGCCGCTTGGTGGTGCGGACAATGCCGACATAGTCCCACATGAAACGCCGAATTTCCTTCCAGTTGTGCTGGACGATGACTTCCTCGTCGCTGTTGGTGACGCGGCTTTCGTCCCATGGGCGGATCGGCGGGGGGGAAGGCAGTTCATCCCAGCGGGCGCGAATATGCTTCGCCGCCGCTTCCCCAAAGACGAAACATTCGAGCAGCGAATTGGACGCGAGGCGGTTCGCGCCATGCAGGCCGCTTTCGGTGACTTCGCCCGCCGCATAGAGGCCGGGCAGGTCGGTGCGCCCGTCAAGGTCGATGACGACGCCGCCGCAAGTGTAATGCTGCGCCGGGACGACGGGGATCGGCTCCTTCGTGATGTCGATGTCGAGGTCCAGAAGACGCGCATGGATGGTCGGGAAGTGATGCCTCACAAATTCCGGCGGCTTGTGACTGATGTCGAGATGGACATAATCCAGGCCGAGCCGCTTGATCTCATGGTCGATGGCGCGCGCCACGATGTCGCGCGGCGCGAGTTCGGCGCGGGGATCGAAGCGGGGCATGAACCGCTCGCCGCCGCCCGGCACGCCGGGGGGGAGCTTCAGATGGCCGCCTTCCCCCCGCACCGCTTCGGTGATGAGGAAATTCTTGACCTCCAGATTATAGAGGCAGGTCGGATGGAACTGGTTCATCTCCATATTGGAGACCCGGCAACCCGCGCGCCATGCCATCGCGATGCCGTCCCCCGTCGCGCCGCGCGGGGCGGTGGAAAAGAGATAGGTGCGCCCCGCGCCGCCGGTGCACAGGATCGTCGCCTTGCCGAGCAGGGCGTCGACATGCTTCGTCCGCTTGTTGAAGGCATAGACGCCCCAGACATGGCCGTCGCCCGAATATTTCTCGCCATGGCGGGAGGTGATGAGGTCGATGGCGATCAGATCCTCGACCAGCGTGATATTGGGATTGGCGCGAGCCGCTTTCAACAGCGCGACCTGCACGGCATGGCCCGTGGCGTCATCGACATGGACGATGCGGCGATGGCTGTGCCCGCCTTCGCGCGTCAGGTGCCAGCGTTCGCCGAAATCCTCCCCCGCGTTGAAGGGGACGCCCAGCGCGGCGAGGCGCTCGATAACGGCTGGCGCTTCGGAGACGACGAACTCCACCGTCTCCCGATTGTTGAGACCCGCGCCCGCGATCATTGTATCTTCGACATGCGCATCGAAACTGTCGCCTGCATCGAGCACCGCCGCGATGCCGCCCTGCGCCCAGTTGGTCGAACCGCCGTCGAGCGCGCCTTTGGCCAATACGATGACCTTCCGGTCCTGGGCGAGGTTGATCGCCGCGGTCAGGCCTGCCGCGCCGGAGCCAATGATAACGACGTCATGGGTGGTTGTGGGCATCTTCGTCCTGGCTTTTATCTATTCGGGCCGGGCTTATCGAAGCCCTGGCTTTCTTATGAAAGGAAGACTTGGCCTTCGGCAAGCTCAGGGCGAGCGGATATTTCAAATCATCATGCCGCCGCTGTCAGATGGAGGAACACGTCTTCCAGATCGGGATCGCGCGTCACCACGTCGACGATGGCAAGTCCGCTTGCCTGCACGGCGGAAAGAACCTGTCCGGCGTTGGCGCGATCTTTCATATAGGTGATCGTCAGGGTGCGTTCGCCCGACTGTTCGACTTTCTCGAAACAAGGTGCGGTAGGCGCGGCGGTGATGTCGCGGTCCACCGTCACCTGCACCACCTTTTCCTGCGCCATGGCGATCAGTTCACGGGTCGGCTTGTCGGTGATGAGGCGGCCATGATCGATGATGCCAATCCGGTCGCAAAGCTCCTCGGCCTCTTCCAGATAGTGCGTCGTTAGCACGATGGTGACGCCCTGCGCGTTCAATTCGCGGACATAGGCCCAGAGTTGCTGGCGAAGCTGCACGTCGACGCCTGCAGTCGGTTCGTCCAGAACCAGGATCGGCGGGGAATGGACCATGGCCTTGGCGACCAGCAGGCGGCGTTTCATGCCGCCCGACAAGGTGCGGGCATAGGCATCCGCCTTGTCGTCCAGATGGACCGCGCGGAGCAATTCCATGGAGCGGCGGCGTTCCTTGGGCACGCCATAATAGCCCGCCTGATTTTCCAGCGTTTCAAAGGGGGTGAAGAAGGGATCGAACACGATCTCCTGCGGGACGATGCCGATGCTGTTCTTGGCGTTGCGGGGATTCTGGTCGATGTCGAAACCCCAGATCTTCGCTGCGCCGCTGGTCTTGTTGACGAGGCCGGCGAGGATGTTGATCGTGGTCGACTTGCCCGCGCCATTGGGGCCAAGCAGCCCGTAGATCTGCCCACGCGGAATAGTGAGCGAGATATTATCGAGCGCGCGCTTGCCGCCCGCATAGACTTTGGAAAGATCGGTGATCTCTATGGCGGGCTGGGAAGAAAGGTCGGTCATGGCGCTCCATATGGGGGATCGGGCGGCGCGACGCAAAGGGTTCAGAATTGGTCGGCGGCGTCCAGCAGGGCGGTGAGCTTTCTGGGCGCAACGGTGCGCCAGCTCCGATGCAGGCGATCCTCCACCAGATCCCAGTCCACATCGCCACGGTCGAGGCGGATGCCCACCCAACCCGCCGGGCCGAGATAGGCGGGACGATAATAAAGGTCCGGGTCGCTTTCGATCAGCATGGCCTGTTCCTCCGGCGCGCTGGTCTTGACGAGCAGGGCAATGACGCCATCGCCATGATGGTCGCGCGTGAAATAGGCGAATTTCTTGCCCTTTTCGATGCCGAAGCTGGGCATCCCATGGGACATTCCCTCGTCGGACTGGAGGAGGGCGAGGGCGCGCTGGCGCACCTGATCCAGCAGCCAGTCGGGATCGCGCTCGCGCGTGACGAAATCGGCGAGGAGGCGGGGATAAAGCTGATGTTCGGCAAAGAGCGTTCGGTCGGCAAGGCTGTCCGCCGTGTCGCCCGGCAGGATCGCGACCTCGACCTGACCAAGGACCGGGCCGTCATCCAGATCGGCGGTGACGATATGGATCGAACAGCCGCCATGACTGTCGCCCGCTTCAATCGCCCGCTGATGTGTGTCGAGGCCCTTATATTTGGGGAGCAGGCTGGGGTGGACGTTGAGCATCCGGTTTTCCCAGCCCGCGACGAATTCCGGCGAGAGCAGGCGCATATAACCCGCCAGCGCGACATAGTCCGCCCCGGCCTTGCGTAATTCGCGGTCGATAAGGGCGTCGAACTCGACGCGCTTCATCCCCTTATGGTTATGGGCGAAGGTGGGCACGCCCTCGGCCGCTGCCAGCATAAGGCCGGGCGCTTCGGGATTGTTGGAAGCGACCAGCACGATCTCATAGGGGCAATTCGGCGTCCTGGTTGCGTAGAGCAGCGCCGCCATATTCGATCCGCGCCCGGAGATGAGGACGGCGATCCTTGCCTTGTGCATGTCCAAAACCCGTTCGGTTCGAGCCTGTCGAGAATCCTCGCGCCCGTTTCCCGACTTCACTCGAAACGAACGGAGAGTGCGTGTTTACCCCAGATGCGTCGCTTTCCAGTCGGCCCTGGCGCTCCATGTTTCGACCGAACCCCTGACCGTGCAACCCTTCTCGCCCGCCTCGATCGCGCCGATATGGAAGACGGTTTCGCCTGCTGCTGTGAGCGCGGCGGTGACGGCAGCCGCTTCGCCTTCGTCCACGGCCAGCACCATGCCGACGCCGCAGTTGAAGGTGCGCGCCATCTCGCCCGGTTCGATATGGCCCTGCGCCTGCAGGAAAGCCATCAAGCGGGGCTGTTCCCATGCGTCGGCATGGACGACCGCATGACAGCCTTCCGGCAGGACGCGGGGGATATTCTCCAGCAGGCCGCCGCCGGTGATGTGGGCGAGGGCGTTGATCTTCCCGTCGCGCACCAGTGGCAGCAGCGATTTCACATAGATGCGCGTCGGCGCCATCAGCGCGTCGATCAGCAGCACCTCATTGTCGAACAGCGCCGGGCGGTTGAGCTTCCACCCCTTGTCGGCGGCAAGGCGGCGGACCAGCGAATAGCCGTTCGAATGCACCCCCGAAGAGGCAAGGCCCAGCAGCAGGTCGCCCGCTTTCACCCGATTGCCGGTGAGCGCCTTGCTCCGTTCCACCGCGCCGACGCAGAAACCGGCAAGGTCATAGTCGCCATCGGCATACATGCCCGGCATTTCCGCCGTCTCGCCGCCGATGAGGGCGCAGCCCGCCTGGCGGCAGCCTTCGGCGATCCCGGCGATGACGCGCTCGGCAACGCCGCTCTCCAGCTTGCCGGTGGCGTAATAATCGAGGAAGAAAAGCGGCTCCGCCCCTTGCACGATCAGGTCGTTGGCGCACATGGCGACAAGGTCGATGCCTACGCCGTCATGCCGGTCATGGTCGATGGCGAGCTTGAGCTTCGTGCCCACGCCGTCATTGGCCGCAACCAGCAGTGGATCGTCATAGCCCGCCGCCTTGAGGTCGAAGAAGCCGCCGAAACCGCCCAGTTCCGCGTTTGCGCCGGGGCGGCGGGTGGACTTGGCAAGGGGGGCGATGGCGCGCACCAGCGCATTGCCCGCGGCGATATCGACGCCAGCCTTGGCGTAGCTGTAGGATTCGTTGTCGCTCATATCCGCGCGACTAGAGCAAAGCGCGGGAAAACGGAACGGGAAATGGGTTGCCGCTTGGCATATCGGGCAAATCCCGCCAAAAGGGCGCGCGTGAGCCTTAACCTTGCCCTTCGTCGTTGGACCCTGTCGCCCCAGCGCCTGCTTTCATTCCTGTCGCGCCCCACGCAGATCGTGGGGGCCATCATGCTTGGTCTCGCCGCAGCGGCGCTCTTCGCGCAGATGGAGGGGGAACGCGGCGTCCCGCCTATCGCGAGCGGCGGCGATTATGAAGTGCGGGACGTCAAGGTGGACGTCTTCGCCAAGGATGCCGACAGCGCCCGCAAGGCCGGATGGCGGCTGGCGCAGCGGCAGGCGTGGAAGATGCTGTGGGCGCGCACGCATGGCGGCGCGGGCGCGCCAGGCCTGCCCGATTCGCAGCTTGAGGGCATGATCTCTGGCATCGAGATCGAATATGAGCAGATCGGCCCGACACGCTATGTGGCGACTCTGGGCGTGCTGTTCGACCGGGCGCGCACCGGGCAACTTCTGGGGGTGAGCGGCAATGTCATGCGTTCCCCGCCATTGCTGGTGATCCCGGTGCTATGGGACGGCGGTTCGGCGGTTTCCTATGAACGGATCAATCCGTGGCAGGAAGCATGGGCGCGTTATCGCACCGGGGACAGCGCCATCGACTATGTGCGCGTCGCGGGATCGGTGGCCGATCCGATTCTGCTCAATGCGGGGCAGATCGGACGGCGTGGGCGTCTGTGGTGGCGGGTGTTACTCGATCAATATGGCGCCGCGGACGTGGTGATTCCCATTGCGCGGCTGGAACGGCAATGGCCGGGCGGGCCGGTGCTGGGCACTTTCACGGCGCGCTATGGGCCGGATGACAACCTGATCGGCAGCTTCTCGCTGCGGGCTTCCAATGACAGCGCGATCCCCCAAATGCTGGATGAAGCCGCGCGGCGGATCGACGGACTTTATATCGCCGCGCTGAATGACGGTCGTTTGCGGCCCGACCCGTCGCTCATCATCGAAGAGCCGGTCGATCCCGAAGCTCTGGCGATTGAAAACGCCGCCGACCTGCCGGTCGAAACCCTGGACGTGCCGGTGGAAACCGGCGCGACCACCTTCGCCGTCCAGTTCGACACGCCCGATGTCGCCTCCGTGGCACAGGGCGAATCGCTGATGCGCTCCATCGCCGGTGTGCGTTCGGCGTCCACCAGCAGCCTCGCACTGGGGGGCACGTCCGTGATGCAGGTAAGCTTCGTGGGCGCCGCCGATGCCCTGCGGTCCGCTTTGCAGGCGCGCGGCTATACGGTGGCGGCGTCCGGCTCGACGCTCCGCATCCGCCGCGCCGCCGTAGCCGCGCCCGCCGGAGCCGCCAGCGCCCCATGAGTCAGATCAGCCTGCCGTTCGATTGGACGGGCCAGGGGAAAGGCGAGGATTTCCTGGTCAGCGACGCCAATCGCATCGCGGTCCGTCATCTGGAAAACTGGCGCGGTTGGCCCCTGTCGGTCAGTGCGCTGACCGGGCCGCGCCTGTCGGGCCGCTCCACGCTGGCGCGGCAGTTCGCCCGCATGAGCGGCGGCACGATCATCGACGACGCGCAGGGGCAGGACGAACACAAACTGTTCCATGCCTGGAACGAGGCGCAGACGCAACGACGACCCTTGCTGATGATCGGACAGGCCCCGCCCGCGCAATGGACGGTGGCTCTGCCGGACCTGCGATCCCGCCTTGCCGCCGTGCCGCATGTCGCCATCGCGGAACCGGACGAAGCGCTGGCCCGCGCTTTGATCGAGCGGGGGCTGGCGGCTGCCGGGGCCAACTATGCCGCCGATCTGCCCGACTGGCTGATACGGCGGATCGAACGGAGCTATGCCACGATCGCCGCAGCGACTCGTCTGCTGGATGAGGCGGCCCTGTCATCCGGGCGTAAGATTTCCGTCGCAATGGCGAAAGAGGCTCTGCACGGAGCTGGATTTCTGCCTATATTGCCACCCGACCCTGCTCACTGATCCCATGCGAGACTTTTGTGGCCGAAGCTGATCCCTCCGCCAGCCTGAACATATCGGGCGAACGCTATTTCAACCGGGAGCTGAGCTGGCTGACCTTCAATCAGCGCGTGCTGGAAGAAGCGATGAACCGCGCGCATCCTCTGCTGGAACGGCTCCGCTTCCTTTCCATCTCGGGCGCGAATCTGGACGAGTTTTTCAGCGTGCGCGTCGCGGGCCTCAAGGGCCAGCAATTGCAGGACGTGGACATGCGCTCCGCCGACGGGCTGACCCCGGTGCAGCAACTGGCCGCGATCACCGAGGAAACGGTACGCCTGATGGCGGCGCAGCAGAAGGTGTGGGGCGCGTTGCACGGTGAACTGGCGCAGGTCGGGATAGAGGTGATCGGCCCCTCCAGCGAGATCGACGCGGCGGCCGAAGCTTGGCTACGGGAGCATTTCCTGACACAGATTTTCCCGATTCTGACGCCCCAAGCGCTGGACCCGGCGCATCCCTTTCCCTTCATTCCCAATCAGGGCCTGTCGATCGTCTTCGATCTGGAGCGCCTGTCGGACAAGCAGCCGATCCGCGAACTGGTGATGCTTCCCTCCTCGCTGGCCCGCTTTGTCCGCATGCCGGGCGAACCTGCGCGTTTCATGGCGCTGGAGGCTGTGATCCGGCGCCATTCCGCCAATCTCTTCCCCGGCTATCGCGTCCGCAACAGCGGCGTGTTCCGCATCATCCGCGACAGCGACATCGAGATAGAGGAAGAGGCGGAGGATCTGGTCCGCTATTTCCGCAGCGCCATCAAGCGCCGTCGCCGGGGCCGGGTGATCCGCATGGAGATCGAGGAACGCATCCCCGAACCTGTGGAAGAGATGTTGCAGGACATGCTTCAGGGGCATGAGGCGATCGTCGCCGAGGTCGAAGGTTTCGTCGGCATCGGCGACCTGTCGAACATCGTGGACGAGGACCGGCCCGATCTGAAGTTCGAACCTTATGCGCCGCGATTCCCGGAACGGATCCGGGAATATGGCGGGGATTGTTTTGCGGCGATTCGGGCGAAGGATATCCTTGTCCATCACCCCTATGAAGCGTTCGACGTGGTCGTTTCGTTCTTGAAACAAGCGGCTTCCGACCCCGATGTCGTGGCGATCAAGCAGACGCTTTATCGCGCGGGCAAGCAGTCGGCGATCATCCGCGCGCTGATCGACGCGGCGGAGGCGGGCAAGTCGGTCACCGCCGTGGTGGAATTGAAGGCCCGCTTCGACGAGGAGCAGAATCTGATGTGGGCCGACGCGCTGGAACGCGCGGGGGTGCAGGTGGTCTATGGCTTCATCGACTGGAAGACCCACGCCAAGGTTTCGATGGTCGTCCGGCGCGAGGGCGGGCAGTTCCGCACCTACTGTCATTTCGGGACGGGCAATTATCACCCGATCACCGCGCGCATCTATACGGATCTGAGCTTCTTCACCGCGACACCGGCCTATGGGCGCGACGCCGCGGCGCTGTTCAACTATATCACCGGCTATGTCGAGCCGCAGAGCCTGGAAAAGCTGGTCATGTCGCCGCGCGATCTGCGCAATCGCCTGTGCGAACTGATCGAGGCGGAGATCGAGCATGTCCGCGCCGGACGACCCGGCACGATCTGGGCCAAGATGAACTCGCTGGTCGATCCGGCGATCATCGAAAAGCTTTATGCCGCCAGCAATGCGGGGGTCGAGATCGACCT
Organism: Sphingobium faniae; assembly: GCA_900100475.1. Taxonomy (GTDB): domain Bacteria; phylum Pseudomonadota; class Alphaproteobacteria; order Sphingomonadales; family Sphingomonadaceae; genus Sphingobium; species Sphingobium faniae. Next base: position 113,910 of record FMTU01000005.1, read on the forward strand.
GATCGTGCGCGGCATATGCTGCCTGCGCCCCGGCGTTCCGGGCATGTCGGAGAATATCCGGGTCAAATCCGTGGTCGGCCGCTTTCTGGAACATAGCCGCATCACCGTGTTCGGCAACGGCAAGGCGTTGCCCAATAATGGCGCGCGGGTGTTCATCAGCTCGGCCGACTGGATGCCGCGCAATTTCGACCGGCGGGTGGAGTTCCTCGCCCCCATCGAAAATCCGACGGTGCACGACCAGATTCTCGACCAGGTGATGGTCGCGAATCTGATCGATACCGAACAAAGCTGGGAACTGGCGAGCGACGGCCATTATCAGCGGGTCGATCCGGGCAACAAGCCATTCAATCTGCACCGTTATTTCATGACCAACCCATCGCTGTCGGGACGCGGCGCGGCGCTCGACAGCGGGGCGGTGCCGACGCTGCGCCTGCGCGCACGGGCGAGCTGACGCGGATGAATTCCATGCTGCGCCGCGTGAGGGAAGTTGCCGAAACCATGGCGACGTCCCCGGAGCCTGCCACCGCGCGGACAGCGATCATCGACATTGGATCGAACAGCGTGCGTCTGGTCGTCTATGACGGGCCGCGCCGCATCCCTTTCATCCTGTTCAATGAAAAGGTGATGGCGGGGCTGGGCGCGTCGCTCGCCAGGACCGGACAGATCGAACCGGATGCAATGGAGCGCGGATTGCGGGCGGTGGCGCGCTTCGCCCATTTGTGCCGGGAGATGAAGGTCGCCCAGGTCCGCTGCGTCGCCACGGCGGCGGTGCGCGATGCGACCAACGGGTCGACCTTCATCGCGCGGACGCAGGCCCTGGGGCTGAAGGTCGAATTGCTGACCGGCGGGCAGGAAGCGATGGGCGCGGCCCATGGCGTGCTGTCGGGCATCCCCGGCGCGGACGGCATCGTCGGCGATCTGGGCGGTGGCAGTCTGGAATTGGCGCGGGTGCGCGACGGAGCGGTGCATCAGACCGTGTCCTTGCCGCTGGGCGTCCTGCGCCTGCCGCAGATTCGCGCCAAGGGGCCAAAGGCGCTGGAGCGGATGCTGGCCAGGATGCTGGACAAGGCGGGCTGGCCGATCGAGCCGGGCCTGCCCCTCTATATGGTGGGCGGATCGTGGCGCGCGCTGGCGCGATTCGACATGCAGAGGACGAATTTCCCGCTGCCGGTGGTCCATCAATATGAAATGCCCGCGAAACGGGCCGAGCAACTGACCCGGATCGTGTCCCATGTCGGCAAGTCGCGGCTCAAGGCGATCCCGGCCATCACCGGATCGCGCGTACCGACCCTGCCGGATGCGGCGGCGTTGCTGTCGGTCGTCGTGCGCCAGTTGAAGGCGGGCAAGCTGATCGTGTCGGCTTACGGGCTGCGCGAAGGACTGCTGTTCGACGATCTGCCCGCTCCTTTGCGCGCGCATGATCCGCTGCTGGTCGCGGCGGAAGCGGAAGGCGAGGCGCAGGCGCGATTTCGCGGCCATGGCGACATGATCGAACGCTGGATCGCGCCGCTGTTCCGGGATGACGATGCCGTCGCGCGTCGGATTCGCCGCGCGGCCTGTCTGCTGGCCGATGTCAGTTGGCGCGCCAATCCCGATTTTCGCGCGGAACGCGGCATGGAGATTGCCTTGCACAGCAACTGGGTGGGCATCACCGTGCCGGAGCGAGCCATGCTGGCGCAGGCGCTTTACAGTAATTTTGGCGGCGGGACGCAGGTTCCCGCCGGACTGGACCGGCTGGCTTCGCCGGCGGCGCTGAAGCGCGCCATGCTATGGGGATTGGCGATCCGTCTGGGCCAAAGGCTGTCGGGCGGTATCGAAGGGCCGTTGATCGTGTCCCGTCTGGATCGGGACGGCGATGTGCTGGAACTGACGCTGCGCGAGGAAGACGGCGACCTGCTGGGCGAAGCGGTCGAGAGACGGCTTCGCCAACTGGCGCAGGCGATGAATGTCCAATATCGTCTGCGCCCCTGATCCTCTGGCCCTGATCCCCTTGGGCGGCCGGAAAAGCCGCATGAACTTGCGGTGGAGGGGCATTGGCTTTAATGCGCGCGCGCATGAACGATAAGCATGCCCCTGAACCCGCGCTCCTCGCGAAGGCCGAAACCCTTGTCGAGGCGCTGCCCTATATGCAGCGATATGCGGGCGAGACCTTCGTCGTCAAATATGGCGGTCATGCCATGGGCGACCCCGAAGCGGCGCGTGATTTCGCCGAGGATGTCGTGCTGATGAAGGCGGTGGGCATCAATGTCGTGGTCGTCCATGGCGGCGGGCCGCAGATCGGCGCGATGCTCAAGAAACTGGGCGTCGAATCGCATTTCATCAACGGTCTGCGCGTCACCGATGCGGAGACGGCGCATATCGCTGAAATGGTGCTGGCCGGGTCGATCAACAAGGAAATCGTCGGCTGGATTTCCGGCGCGGGCGGCCGGGCGGTCGGCATTTCGGGCAAGGATGGCGGGCTGGTCCTGTGCGAGAAGGTCGGCGGCAACCGCGCGCCCGATCCCAATAGCGGGATTGAGCGGCATGTGGACCTGGGCTTCGTCGGCGATCCGGTGAAGGTGGACCGGCGCATCCTCGACACGCTGTCGCAGGACGGCATCATCCCGGTGGTGGCTCCGGTCGGCATCGGCGCGGACGGCCATACCTATAATGTCAACGCCGACACCATGGCGGGCGCGATCGCGGCCGAACTGGGTGCCTCGCGCTTTTTCCTGCTGACCGACGTGGCGGGCGTGCTGGACAAGCAGGGGCGGCTCCTCACCGACCTCGATCCCGCCGCGATCAGGGGATTGCAGGAGGACGGCACGATCAGCGGCGGCATGATCCCTAAGCTCGAAACCTGCGTGAAGGCGGTGGAAGGCGGCGTTGACGCAGCCGTCATCCTCGACGGGCGGGTGCCCCATGCCATGCTGCTGGAAATCTTCACCGACCGGGGCGCGGGCACTTTGGTTCGGCGCTGATCGGTCGGTTCAGCGAGTCCGGGCCGTTGTTGGTGGAATAAGCCGCGTTGGCGGCTTGTCGCGCGGCGCCTGCCTCGGCTAGAGGAAACGTCCAGCATATCGGAGACTTCATGGCCTACGCGCTCTATCAGATCATCGTTATCCTGCTCGATGTGTTGTGGTGGATCATCATCATTCAGGCCATCATGAGCTGGCTGATCGCTTTCAACGTCATCAACACCTATAGCGACGTGGTCCGCACCATCATCACGGTGCTCGACCGGATCACCGCGCCCATCTATAACCCGATCCGAAGGGTGATGCCGGACCTTGGCGCGCTCGACCTGTCGCCGATGGTGGTGCTGTTGGCGATCCTCATCATCCGGCAGGCGATCTTGCCGCCGCTGTTCGGGCTGGTGTGACGGTCTGGAGTTGCGACGGCGACGACCTGCTGCTGCGCGTCAGGCTGACGCCCGGCGCGGCGCGGGAAGAAGCGGGCGGCATCTGGGCGGATGAGAAGGGCGCGCTGTGGCTCCGCGCCCGCGTGCGGGCCGTGGCGGAAAAGGGCAAGGCCAATGCGGCGCTGATCGCTTTGCTGGCGAAGCGGCTGGATTGGCCCAAAAGCGCGATTTTGCTGGAATCGGGTGACAGCAACCGGCTAAAGCGGCTGCGGATGAAGGGCGGCGGAGAGGCGGATGCGCTCCAGCGGCTTTGCGCCATGATCGAGGAGCAGGGACGGGCATGACCATTGGCAAGATCATCGACGGCAAGGCGTTCGCGGCGACGCTGCGGGCGCAGGTGGCCGAGGGCGTGGCGGCCTTTGCCGCGCAGACGGGGCGCAAGCCGGGGCTGGCGGTGGTGCTGGTGGGCGAAGACCCGGCCAGTTCTGTCTATGTCCGCAACAAGGGCAAGATGACGGTCGAGACGGGCATGGAAAGCTTCGAATTCAAGCTGCCCGCGTCCATCGGCGAGGAAGAACTGCTCGACCTGATCGAGGAACTGAACGCGGATGAGCGGATCGACGGCATCCTCTGCCAGTTGCCGCTGCCGGGGCATATCGACGAAGCGTCGGTGATCGCCGCCGTTGATCCGGCCAAGGATGTGGACGGCTTCCATGTCGTCAATTCCGGGCGGCTCGCGACGGGGCAGGACGCGCTGGTGCCCTGCACGCCGCTGGGTTGCATCATGCTGCTCAAGGATGAACTGGGCGACCTTGGCGGTCTGGAGGCCGTGGTAGTGGGGCGCTCCAATATCGTGGGCAAGCCGATGGCGCAGTTGCTGCTGGCGGAAAATTGCACCGTCACCGTCGCGCACAGCCGCACCCGCGACATCGCCAGCGTGGTGCATCGCGCCGACATCGTGGTGGCCGCCGTGGGGCGCGCCGAGATGGTGAAGGGCGAATGGATCAAGCCGGGCGCGACCGTTATCGACGTGGGCATCAATCGCGTGACCGATACGGAGGACGGCAAGAGCCGGATCGTGGGCGATGTTGCCACCGCCGAAGCGTTGGCCCATGTCCGCGCGATCACGCCGGTGCCGGGCGGCGTCGGGCCGATGACGATCGCGGTGCTGCTGCGCAACACGCTGGTCGCTGCCCATGCGCGCGCGGGATTGCCGAAGCCGGAGGGGCTGTGAAGGTACGCGCCGCGCTCCTGCTGGCGGGCGCGTTCGCGCTGGTCGGTGCGCGGCCGCCGATGCGGTTCCAGCCCGATCCCAGTTCGGTGATCGCGGCGGAAATGGCCTTCAACCGGCTGGCGCAGGAAAAAGGCCAGTGGACAGCCTTTCGCGAGACATCTGCTGAAGACGCGGTGATGTTCGTGCCGCAGCGGGTGCTGGCGAAGGATTGGCTCAGGAAACAGGTCGATCCGCCCGCTTCGGTGCAATGGTCGCCCTCCATCGTCTATGTGTCCTGCAACGGCAATCTGGCCGCCAGCACCGGCAACTGGAAGCGGCTGGACGGATCGACCGGCTATTTCACGACCATGTGGCGGCGCGACAAGAAGGGCGCGTGGAAGTGGATCATGGACCATGGCGACAAATTGACCAGTCCACGCGAAGCACCGGAATATCTGAGCGGCAAGGTCGCCACCTGCAAGCGGCGCGGGCCGGATGGGGGGCAGGATATGGCTCCCCACGGATCGGCGCCTGCGTCTGGGGCGCGGGACAGGCGCGCGCTGCCGCCAGCGGACGAAAGCCTGCTCTGGTCGGCTGACGCGGCGACGGACGGCAGCCGCCATGTCACCGTGCGGATGTGGAACGGCACGGATTATGAGACGGTGATCGACGACCGGGTAGAAGCTCCGGAATCATGAGCGAGCTTTTCCTTTCCGCCTTCGTCACCCTGTTCGTGGTGATCGACCCGCCGGGTTGCGCGCCGATCTATGCCAGCCTCACCACTGGCGCGAGCGCGGCGCAGCGGCGGAGCATGGCGATCCGCGCGGTGGCGATCGCGGCGGCGATCCTGTTGATCTTCGCGCTGTGGGGCAAGCAGTTGCTCCATATCCTGGGCATCGAACTGGACAGCTTCCGCATCGCGGGCGGGATCATGCTGTTCATGATCGCGATGGACATGGTGTTTGAAAAACGGACCGAGCGCCGCGAAAACCGCGCGCAGAAGATCGCCGAAACGCCGCAGGTGGAGGATGTCTCCGTCTTTCCCATGGCGATGCCGATGATCGCGGGGCCAGGCTCCATCGCCACCGTCATGCTGATGATGTCGCGGGCCGATGGCATGGCGGACAGGCTGGTGGTGCTGGGCGCGGTCGGGTTGACGCTGGCGCTGATGCTGGGATCGCTGCTGGCGGCGGGACCGATCATGGCGCTGCTGGGGCAGAAGATCGAGGCGGTCATCACCCGCCTGCTGGGCGTGTTGCTCGCCGCGCTGGCGGCGCAGTTCGTGATCGACGGACTGAAATCGAGCTTCTGAAATAGGCAGGATATGCGGAACCTGTCCCGCTCCGGCTGAACGGGACAGGTTTCGGTCTGGATCAGGACCGCATGTCGGCTTCGGTGACGGGCGCGACCTTGATTTCGACGCGGCGGTTGGAGGCTTTGCCTTCCTCCGTGGTGTTCGAGGCGAGGGGTTGCGTTTCGCCGAAGCCGCGCGTCGCGATGCGGGCGGACTGGACCCCATGGATGGTGAGATAATCGGCGACCGACTGGGCACGCCGTTCGGACAGGCCCTGATTATAGCTGTCGCTGCCGTCGCTGTCGGTGTGGCCGTACACGTCGATATAGGTCTTGGGATATTGCGCCAGAACCGACGCCACATCGTTCAGCGTCGGCTGGAACTGCGGCTGCACGGTGGCGCTGTCGAAGCCGAAGGTGATGCCCGACGGCATCCGCAGCAGCAGATTGTCGCCGTCGCGGATCACGTCTACGCCGGTTCCAGCCGTTTCTTCGCGCAGCTTGCGTTCTTGCGCGTCCATATAGCTGCCGATGCCCGCGCCCGCGATGGCGCCGATGCCCGCGCCCAGAATCTTTTCGGTACGGTCGTGCCGCCCGCCGACCAGATCGCCCAACAAATAGCCGCCCAGCGCGCCGCCAATGCCGCCGATCGCGGCCTTCGAAACCTGACGATTCCCGGTTTGCGGATCGGTGGTGCAGGCCGTTGTCGCCAACATTGCGGCAAGGCCCATGGCGCTCATGATACCGTAGGAAGTCTTCATCGGTCCTGATCCCTTGTCTTGATGCGTCCTTCGGCGACGCTGACGTACAAATGTCGATAGATCTATTTTGTTCCACTAGCGAACTGAATGAGCGATGAGGGGACTGTTGTGAAATTGAAAGAATAGGCGTTATAGGGGGAATATCGACCGCCATGGCCATGCTTCCCCCTCATTCGCTGTCGCCCTTTCCCTGGGTCGATCTTTTCATCATCCTCGGACTGGTGGCGCTCAATGGCGTGTTCGCCATGTCGGAACTGGCCATCGTGTCGGCGCGCAAGCCGCGCCTGCAGGCGATGGAGAAAACGGGACGGCGCGGCGCGCGCTCGGCGCTGGCGCTGGCGTCTGATCCGGGCAAGTTCCTTTCCACCGTTCAGATCGGCATCACGCTGATCGGCATCGTCGCGGGCGCCTATTCGGGCGCAAGCCTTGGCGGGCCGGTGGGCGAGCGGCTGGGGCTGCTGCTGCACCTGTCACCCAATGGGGCGCAAAGCCTGGGCTTCGCGCTGGTGATCGGCGTGACCACCTATGCCTCGCTCATCATCGGGGAACTGGTGCCCAAGCAGTTCGCGCTGCGCCGGCCCGAAGCCATCGCCGTGCTCGTCGCCAAGCCGATGCAGTGGCTGGCGAAGCTGACCGCGCCGCTGGTGTGGGTGCTGGACGGATCGAGCGCGCTGATCTTCCGCCTGCTGGGCATGACCCGCGAATCGGAAGACCATGTGACGGCGGAGGAACTGCATCTGATCGTCGCGGAGGCCAGCCGGTCGGGCGTGATCGAGGAAAGCGAGCGGGCGATCATCTCTGGCGTGGTGCGGCTGGCCGACCGGCCGGTGCGAGAGGTGATGACGCAGCGCATGGATGTCGACTGGATCGACATCGGCGCGGATGAGGCGACGATTCGCGCGCGCCTGTTGAAAACGCCGCATACCCGCCTGCCGGTGGGGCGCGGGTCGGTGGAGGATCTGGTCGGCGTCGTGCAGGCGCGCGACATCATGGCGGCGCTGTTCCGGGGCGAGATGCTGGATCTGGATGCGCTGATCCGCAAGGCGGAGGTGGTGCCCGATCAGGTCGATGCGATGGATGCGCTGGAGGTGCTGCGGCGGTCCGACGTGCCGATGGTGATGGTGCATGACGAATATGGGCATTTCGAAGGGATCGTGACGCCCGCCGATCTGCTGTCGGCCATTGCCGGGCATTTCGCATCGGACCGCGATACGGACGAGGAACCCGATCTGGTCGAGCGCGAGGACGGCAGTCTGCTGGTATCGGGACAGATGCCGGTCGACCAGCTTGCCGAGCGGATTGGCATCGACCTGCCGGAGGACCGTGATTACGCGACGGTCGCGGGCCATGCGCTGTGGCTGCTCAAGCGGTTGCCCGAAGTGGGCGATCATGTCGACGATCAGGGCTGGCGTTTCGAGATCGTCGACATGGACGGGCGCAAGATCGACAAGCTGCTCGTGGCGGCGCAATGACGCCGCCCCCCGGCTATCCCGCGCTGGATGCCGTGGCGGAGATGGTGGAGCGCGATCTGACCGGGGATACGCCGGCGCGTTTGTTCGTGCTGGGCCTTTGCGGCGCGCAGGGAAGCGGAAAATCCACGCTGGCCGGTGCGCTCCGGGACCGGATGGAGCGGCGGGGCGTGGCGAGCGCGATCCTGTCCATCGACGATCTTTACCTGCGCCGGACGGAGCGGGAGGAACTGGCCCGCGCCGTCCATCCGCTGCTGCGGACGCGAGGGGCGCCGGGGACGCATGACGTGGCTTTGGGACTGGCGGTGATCGCCGGGCTGGAGCGGGGCGAGGCGGTGGCCTTGCCGCGTTTCGACAAAGCGGTGGACGATCGGGCGGAGGAATCTGCCTGGCCGCTGGCGGGAGCGGGGACACGGCTGCTCATTCTGGAAGGCTGGTGCGTCGGTGCGCGGCCGCAGGCAGAGGCAGCGCTGGCGGAGCCGGTCAATGCGCTGGAGCGTGATGAGGATGCGGACGGCGTCTGGCGGCGGTTCGTGAATGAGGCGCTGGCGGGACTCTATCAGCATCTGTTCGCGCGGGCCGATCGGCTGGTGCTGCTGGCCGCGCCCGGTTTCGAAGTGGTGCGGCGCTGGCGGGCGCAACAGGAGGCGCAGTTGCGCGCGCGGGCCGGATCGCATGGCGCGGGCGTGATGACGGATGCCGGGATCGCGCGCTTCATCCAATATTATGAGCGGCTGACCCGCCATATTCTCATTGAAATGCCGGGCAGGGCCGACCTCACCATTGATCTGGGATCAGACCGGGCGGTGCTGGCCGTTCATTCGCGCCGGTAACGTCAGCGCGAAAATCGGGGAGGGACGGTTAGGGGGACCCCTCGGCCGATGGGAGAGAGGGAGGGCAAGCGTCTAGAATTGGCCGATAACCAGCCATCATGAGACTGCGGATTTGCAAGATACGCAACCGCCAAAAGAAAAGGAGCGCGGCAATGCCACGCTCCCCTTTTTGTCCTGAGGTCAGGCCGTGCCTTATTCGGCGGCGTTCGCGGCCGGGGCTTCGGCGGCATTGGCCGCGTTCGCGCCTTCGGCCGGAGCAGCGGCGTTGTCGCCTTCCGCCGCCGGAGCCGCGTCGGCCGCCGGAAGCGGCAGGTTCGAACCCTGCGTGTTCATCCACGCGATCAGGTTGGCGCGGTCGGCCGGATTGCCGAGGCCCGCAAAGGTCATCTTGGTGCCCGGCGCGAATTCACGCGGACTCTTCAGCCAGTGATCCATGGCGTCGAAGGTCCAGGTGCCGCCCTTGCCCTTGAGCACTTCGGAGAAGGCGAAGCCCGCCCTGCCGTGGCCAATTTCATCACCTACGACGGCATAAAGATTGGGGCCGATGCCGTTGGCTCCGCCTTGATTTATGGTGTGGCAGGCCGCGCACTTGGCGAAAACCTTCTCACCGGCCGCGACGTCGGCCTGCGCCAGCAAGGTATTGAGGCTGGGGCCGGCGGCGGCGCCTTCGCCTTCCGCTTCGACGCCTTCGATCGCATAGCCCATCTTTTCCGGGCGTTCGCTGTGGAAATATTGGGAGCTGACGATAGCTCCGCCTAGCGCGATGATTCCTGCAAACAGCGCCCAGCCTGCAACGGTGTTGAAACGATCGCCCATTCGCTCGCTATCCCTTGAATTTCTGTTCTGGCGGCTACCCGCGCCCCTTCATCCGGGGCTGCCATAATGGCGCAATCGCGAACGTGCAAGCATGGTTGAGGGCAAAAGCGACCCTTTGTGGCGTTCCTTCAGCGTTGCTCGGCGCTTGCGCGCGCGCAGGGGAGGGACTAAGCGCGCAATCGCCGATGGAAAACTATCCCGCCCCCGCCCGCGTGCTTGTCGCCCAGCTCAACGAAAAGGCCGCCGCCGATCCGGCGAAGGTCGTCGCCTATCAAGGCGCGCCGGGCGCCAATTCGCACCTTGCCGCGCTGGGCTATGCGCCCGATTGTGTGCCGCTGCCCTGCTTCGCGTTCGAGGATGCGATCGACGCGGTGCGCAACGGCCAGGCCGCGCGCGCCATCATCCCGATCGAGAACAGCCTGCATGGCCGCGTCGCCGACATGCATTTCCTGCTGCCCGAATCGGGGCTGCGCATTGTCGATGAATATTTCCTGCGCATCCGCCATTGCCTGATGGCGCCCGACACCACGCCGGTCAAAAGCGCGATCAGCCATCCGCAGGCGCTGGGTCAGTGCCGCCATTATCTGCGCGAGCGGGGCATCCAGCCGGTCGCTTATGCCGACACGGCGGCCGCAGCGGCTCTGGTCGCGGAAACGCGCGCGCCGGGCGAGGGAGCAATCGCACCCTATCTGGCGGCGGAGCTATACGGCCTGCGGCTGGTGGCGGAGAATATCGAGGATAGCGATGACAATATGACGCGCTTCCTGGTGTTGGCGCGCGAGGCGAAAATCCCCCAGCCGGGCGTCGGGCCGGTCATGACGACATTCCTGTTCGAGGTGAAGAATGTTCCCGCCGCGCTCTACAAGGCGATGGGTGGCTTTGCGACCAACGGCGTCAACATGACGAAGCTGGAAAGCTATCAGCGGGGCGCGAGCTTTGCGGCGACGGAATTTTTCTGCGACATCGAAGGGATGCCGGGCGACCCGGCCATCGACCGGGCGCTGGCGGAACTGGAGTTCCACAGCAAATGGGTGCGGATGTTGGGCAGCTACCGGCAGGCGCGGCCCCGGACCTGAGTGGTTTCGGCTGGCGGCGGACTGCCTCCCGCTCGACAAAAAAGGCCGGTGTGGTGACCGGCCTTTTCCCTATGCTGAGGCTGGCTCAGCGCGCCATGGTGCTTCGCGCGATCTTGCCGACCAGCGGGAGCATCCCCTTGTAATTGCCACGATGATAGGGGGAGTCTCCATCCAGCGTCGCAATCAGGCGGCGATGCGCTTCGCCTAGCGCATGATAGGGCACGCTTGGCAGAAGGTGGTGCAGCGCATGGTAGCGCAGGCCCACCGGCGCCCAGATCGCGGCCAGGGGCGAGGGCGGCGGCACATTCACCGAATCCAGATATTGCGCCGTCACGGTCATCGCGTCGCCTTCATTCTCCCAGAGATGAGCGACCAGCGTGCGAAGCTGGTTGATGACGGTCATGCCTGCATGGACGGCCATATAGACCAGCAGTGGTTTCCACCCCAGCAGGAACACGCTCCCCACCAGGCCCAGTGCAAAGGCGCAGGTGCCCGCTTCCTGCCACGCCCAGCAGCGCGCGAAGTCGCCTTCGGGCGCGCGACGGCGATAGGCGGGGTTGATCGACAGGGCGGAATATTGCTCCCGCACCACCCGGCGCAGCGGCGGGATCAGCAGCGACAGCGGCGTCAGCAGGCCAAAGCGCAGGATGAGGCCGACCGGCGCGAGCGCGGCCACAAGGATGAACAGCGGCAGCGACCATGGCTTCATCAGCGCGAGCGGCAGATATTCCGGGTCGTTCGCCGTGCCGTAGCGGGTGCGGGCATGATGCTGGGTATGCACTTCCTCATACATGAAGGAAGGGATCATCAGCGGAATGCCGACCAGCAGATTCCATGCGACATAAAATCCGGGGAGCGCCCCTTCGCGAATATGCGTCAGTTCATGGATGAAGCTCGCGGCGCGATAGAGCGCCAGCATCGCCACCAGCCCCGAAATCACCGCCAGCGCCACATGGTCGAGCAGCATCGCGCCCGCCAGCGCGGCATAGCCCAGCAGCGCGGAGGCGAGGAAATCGGGCCAGTAGATGGCGGGTCTGGCGGTCGAAAGGGATCGCGTCAGCTCGGCGGCGGCGCGCAACATCGCCGCGTCATCCGGAATCGGCTTGCGCCCCTGCGCCTCCGCGGTGCGGTGGGCGGCGGCAAGAACAGGATCATGCACAGTCATGCAGATATTCCTAAAGGGCAATTGCGCTGATATCGTGGCAGCAACGTGACATATTCGCCCTGTCGCGACTACCGCGCGATGTGCGGATTGACAATCGTCGTCCAAGCGCCGAACTGCTGCCTTCCTCTCAGCGAAAGCGGTCGGCCGTGGCGTCTCATGATCTGGTGATTTCCCCCGTTTCTTCCAGGAGCGAGCTGAAAGCCTTTGTCGACCTGCCCTGGCGGCTTTACGCCAATGACCCGCATTGGGTGCCGCCGCTCAAGAGTGAGGTTTACGGGATCATCACCCCCGGCAAGAACCCCTTTTTCGACCATGCCGAGGCGCAATATTTCCTCGCCCGGCGTGGGCATAAGGTGGTCGGCCGCATTTCCGCCCATTTCGACCGGCTGGCGCAATCCATGCCGGCGGAACAGGGCATGGGACCGGGAACGGGCAATTTCGGCCTGTTCGAGGCGGAGGATGCGGAGGTCGGCGCGGCGTTGATCCGCGCGGCTGAAGGCTGGCTGAAGGCGAAGGGCATGACCCGCGTCGTGGGGCCGCTTTCGCTGTCGATCTGGGAAGAGCCGGGCCTGCTGATCGAGGGTTTCGATCATGCGCCGACGGTGATGATGGGCCATAACAGCCCCGCCTATCAGGGGATGATCGAAGGCGCGGGCTACAGTCCGGCCAAACAGCTCAAGACCTATGAACTCGACATCACGCAGGAATTCCCGCCGCTGATCCAGCGGATCGTGACTTCGGGCGAGAAGAATGCGCGCATCCGTATCCGGAAGGTCGACAAGTCGAAATTCGACGAGGAAGCTGCGATCATCCTGCGCATATTGAATGATGCCTGGGGCAATAACTGGGGCTTTGTGCCGATCACCGACCATGAGGTCGAGCATTTCGGCAAGCAGTTGAAGCCGATCGTGCGCGAAGACCTGATCATGATCGCCGAGCTGGAAGGGGAGCCGGTGGCCTTCATGATCACCCTCCCCGATCTTAATGAAGCGATCCGGCCGTTGAACGGCGCGCTTTTTCCCTTCGGCTGGGCAAAGCTGCTCTGGTGGCTTCGCAATCCGAAAGTCCGCACCATGCGCGTGCCGCTGATGGGCGTGGTGCAGCGGTTGCAGGCGTCGCGCCTTGCCAGCCAGCTTGCCTTCATGATGATCGAATATATCCGGCGCAACGCGATCGCCCATTATGGCGCCAGCCGGGGCGAGATCGGCTGGGTGCTGGACGACAATCAAGGCATGAACGCCATTGCCGATGCCATCGAGAGCCGGGTGAACAAGGTCTATCAGATCTACGAAAAGGAGCTGTGACGGCTATTTTCGACCAGCAGGGGGGGCGCTTGTTTTTGCTTCTCCCCCTGGCAGGACAATAGAAAGCCTTGCCTCACGAAGTGAGGTCGGGCGCTGCGGGATGAGCAAGGTTCTGCGCCACTCCCCTTCGCCCGCTACTGCTGCCCATCCTCGGTCGCCAGCCCATGCGGACTTGCAAGCTTCATAAAAAAACATGGGCGGGAATAAATGCCGCGCGCCAGCCATATGCATGGCATGACGACCTGTTTCGCCGACATGCGCGCATCTGCTTTTCATCAGTCGGGTTGCGCCGTCGCCCTTCGCGGCGCGTTGGGGCGGCCGCTGCGGGTGGCGCTGTTTTCGGGCAATTATGATTGCGTGCGTGATGGCGCCAATCAGGCGCTCAATCGGCTCGTCGCCTATCTGCTGAATCGGGTGGGGGCGCAGGTCCGCATCTATTCCCCGACTGCGCCGCGCAAGGCGTTCGAATCGGTGGGCGACATCCATTCGGTGCGTTCGCTCAGCATTCCGGGCAGGCCGGAATATCGGCTGGCTCTGGGACTGACCCGCGCGGCGCGATGCGATCTGGAAGCATTCGCCCCGGACGTGATCCATCTTTCCGCGCCCGACCTGCTGGGGCGGCAGGCGCAGAAACATGCGCGGCGTCAGGGCATTCCGGTGGTCGCCAGCCTGCACACGCGGTTCGAAACCTATCTCGATTATTACCGCCTCAGTGTGCTGCGGCCCATGATCATGCGCTATCTCGATCGCTTCTATGGCGAGAGCGACCGCATATTGGCGCCGACTCCGCCGATCGCGCGGGACATGGCCGCGCGTATCGGCGGCGAGAAGGTGGGGATCTGGGGCAGGGGCGTCGATCCCGCTTCGTTCCGGCCCGGCCTGCGCGACGACGGCTTCCGATCGGCCCATGGCTATGCGGCGGAGGATGTCGTGCCGCTGTTCTTCGGGCGGCTGGTGCTGGAAAAGGGGCTGGGCGTTTTTGTCGAGGCCGTCGCGGAAATCCGCGCGCGGGGCCATGCGGTGCGCCCGCTGATCGTCGGGGAAGGCCCGGCACGAGGCTGGCTGGCGGAGCGGATGCCCAACGCCACTTTCATGGGGCATCTGGCCGGCGAGGTGTTGGGCCGCGCGGTAGCGAGCGCGGACCTGCTCATCAATCCCAGCGTCACCGAAGCCTTTGGCAACGTCAATCTGGAGGCGATGGCGTCCGGCCTCGCGGTCATTTCCGCCGATGTGTCCAGCGCATCGGCGCTGATCAGCCACGGCCGGACCGGATTGCTGGTCCCGGCCGCTCAGGTGAACGGATATGTGGATGCCGCCATCGGCCTGATGATGGACCGGGGCAGGCGGCTCGCCATCGGCGCGGCGGCGGCGGCAGAGGCGTCGCGCCATCGCTGGGAGGACGTGCTGGAGGATGTCGCGGGCGCCTATTGCCATATCCTTCAGATCCCGCTTGCCGCGCAGATGGAACGGGCGGCATGATGGACCGATGAGCGACAGGACGCAGGATCATTCCGAAATGGCCGACGATCTGCGGGCCATGCGCCGCTATGCGCGTTCGCTGACCCGCGACGATCAGGATGCCGACGATGTGGTGCAGGACGCGCTGGTCCGCGCCATCGAGCGGAGCGCGACCTACAAACCCGAACGCCGCCGTCGTCCCTGGTTGCTCGCCATCGTTCACAATGTCTTTCTGTCGGCGCGGCGGCGCGAGGCGGCAGAGGCGCGGCGGGACAGCCGCTTTGCCGAAACGATGGTGGACCGGATCGACCCGGCGCAGGAGGAATATGCGCGGCTGGCCGAAATCGGGCGCGATTTCGCTGCCCTGCCGGAGGCGCATCGCGCGGTGCTGCACCTGATTGCGGTGGAGGGGTTGAGCTATCAGGAAGCGGCGGACGCGCTGGAGGTGCCTTTGGGCACAGTCATGTCGCGACTCTGGCGCGCGCGGGGAGCGCTGCGGCAGGGCAGGGGAAAGCAGAATCGCAAGCCCGGCCTGCGGCTTGTTGGAGGACAGGATGACTGACGATCCCACCGATCTGGAGATCAACGCCTATGTCGATGACCAGCTCGATCCCGTCCGTCGTTTCGCGGTCGAGACGCACTTGTCCCGGCATCCGTCGCGCGCGGCGCAGGTGATGGACGACCTCAGCGTTCGCAGCGCGCTGGCCCTGCTGACAGGCGATGTCAGCCCCGTGCAGGGCGGGGAAGTGCGACGGACGCCGCGCCGCAAGCCGTTGTGGCGCCGTGCCGCGCCGCTGGGCGCTTCCATCGTGGGGGTTGCCGTGGCGGCGGCAGGCTTTATCGCCCTGAGCGAGGGGCCGCCGGGCTATGTGGATTATGCGGTTACCTCTCACCGGATCGCCATGATGCGAGCGGTCATGGATTCGCAAAACGAAACCCCGCATTTCGATTCGCAGGAAATCGCGCTGCGCACCCGGATCGCGATACCGAAATTCCCGCAGGACTGGCGCGTGACCGACGTGCAGCTTTTTCCCACGAACAAAGGCCCCGCGCTGCTGGTCGCGGTGAGGACGGAGGAAGGGCAGAAGCTCTCCATCTTCGCGGTGCGGGAAAAGACCGGCGCGCCGGAAAGACCTGACGCCATCCGGGAAGGCGAACAGTCCGTGGCCTATTGGCGGCGCGGCGACATGTCCTATGCCCTGACCGGGGAACAAGAGCCGGGCGCGATTGACGCGACGGCCGAGGCTCTGGCGCGTTACTGGTCCTGAAACGGGACGCCCGTCAGGCGTCGAACGCGGCGTCCGCCAGCGCAGCGCCATGGTCCCGGATCGCGGACGGCCATGACGCGGACTCCGTTTCGAACGCTTGCCTGTCCTTCGCATAGAGCGCCCGCATCGCCGCTTCATAGCCCGGCCGGTCGCCCGCCATCACGGTCAGGAAATGATAGGCCGCATCCATCGCGGCGCGGGGCGAGGGCTTTTCGGCGCTGTTCTTGCGCGCCGTTTCGACCAGCCGGCGCAAGGTAGCGGAAGCGCCCCCCGGCTGTGCCGCCAGCCAATCCCAATGGCGCGGAAGCAGCGTTACTTCCCGTGGCTGCACACCCAGTTTCGGGCGGCCGCGTCCCCTTGGCGCTTCGGTGGCGGACCCGCGCAGGTCGATATCCACCTGCCGCCCGGTGGCGTCGTCGAACAGCAGGATATTCTGCGCATCCGCGCCCATCGCCTTGAGCGCGGCGCGCACTTCATCCTCATCGCCGGTGGCGATCCATATTTCGCCCGCAAAGGCCGTGAATGTGCGTGTCATGCCGAAATCTCCTTCGGCATCCTGTTTATTACCCGGGTTATATTGAGTCAATATAATCCGGGTAAAAATTAGCCGCGCAATTCTGCCCATGTCGGCGCATGGTCGCTGGCCTTTTCCCGGCCCCGGAAATCCCTGTCCACCTGTGCGTCGATCAGGCGGTCGGCGGCGGCGGGGCTGAGCAGCAGATGGTCGATGCGGAAACCAGCATCGCGGGGCCAGGCGTTCATCTGATAGTCCCAGAAGGTCCACACCCCTCCGGCTGGATGGCGGCTGAGAACCGCGTCGGTCCATCCATCGCCCAGCAGGCGACGCCAGGCGGCGCGGCTTTCCGGTTGCATCAGGGCGTCATTAGCCATGGCCTTCACCGAATAGACATCGCGGTCGCGGGGGATGACGTTATAGTCGCCTGCGAGGATGGCGGGCACTTCCTCCGCCCAGATGTGCGCGGCGCGATCCCGCAGCCGCTTCATCCAGCGCAGCTTATAGTCGAATTTCGGACCGGGCTGAGGATTGCCGTTGGGCAGGTAGATGCTGGCGACCCGCACACCCTTCACATCGGCTTCGATATAGCGGCTGTGCTCGTCCTCCGGCTCGCCTTCCAGGCCGCGCTGGACCTCCACCGGCTTTTCCCCGCGCGCGAGGATGGCCACGCCGTTAAATCCCTTTTGCCCGTGCCAGATCGCGCCATAGCCAGCCTCCTCGATGTCCTTCACCGGGAAGGTTTCGTCGGAAGTCTTGATCTCCTGAAGGCAGGCGATGTCAGGCCGCGTTTCGTCCAGCCACTCCAGCAGGCGCGGCAGGCGCGCCTTGATCCCGTTGATGTTGAAAGTGGCGATGCGCATGGCGTGACTCCTCGCCAGCCTCCCTAAAGGGAAGATGCGCGCTTGGCTATTAGATCGAAAAGCTGGTGCCGCAGCCGCAACCGGCCGTCGCGTTGGGGTTTGTCACCTTGAACGCCGCGCCGCCAAGGTCGGAAACGAAATCGACCGCCGCGCCGCGCACAAGGTCGATGCTGACATCATCGACGACCAGCGTCACACCGTCCCGCTCGGTCGTCACGTCGCCCGTTTCCACCGTATCGGCCAGACCGAAACGATATTGGAAGCCGGAACAGCCGCCGCCTTCCACCGCAAGGCGCAATATGGCGGGCTTACCCTGTTTCGAGGCGATGACAGCCACACGGGCGGCGGCGGAGGGGGTGAGATCAATGTCGGCCATGGAGCCTAGATAGGATCAAGCCAAAGGTCGGGCAAGTCGGGGGACGCCGGGCCTTTGAAAAGCTGCCTGTAAAGCGGGATCAGTCGGCCGCCTTTTCCTGAGCCTTGGTCGGGCCGCCCATGGCGACCGGGGGCTTGGTGTTCATCGCGATCAGATAATCGGGACCGGCGACGAAGGGGATGGGGTTGATGGCCTGTCCGTCCACGCGGACTTCATAATGCAAATGGCTGCCGGTCGAACGGCCGGTCGAGCCCATCAGGCCGATGACCTGGCCGCGCCGCACATAGCTGTTCGCGGCGACTATCAGCTTCGACATATGGCCGTAGCGCGTTTCCATGCCTTGACCGTGCGAGATCTGGACGAGATTGCCATAACCGCTGGCCCAGCCCGAACGGCTGACAATGCCGTCGGCGGTCGCGTAGATCGGAGTGCCGACCGGACCGGGAATATCAATGCCCTTGTGCATCCGCGCGCGGCTGTTGAACGGATCAGAACGAACGCCGAAATTGGAGGTCAGCGACAGCTTTTCGACAGGACGGCCCGAAGGGATATAAGCGGTCGACTTGGCGTTGCCGTCCATCCGCTCCAGGCTGGCGAAGAGGTTGGAGAAACCGACATCTGCCGGACCCAGCGGGCTGGTGTTGATTTCCGACGCATCGCCATAGGGATCGTCGTCGTTCGAAGCGTGAGCCGGAACGGCGGCGCACAACGCGCCTGCAATGCCTGCCCCACCCAGAAACTTCATTGTCTTTACGACAGACAGGAACAAACGCGCTCTATGAGCATTAATCGAACGAATTGACATGCCGACCCCGACTTTTTTCCGGAGGCTTATTTGCCTCTCGGCCCTCTCCGTTGATTTCAAGCGAACTCAATCACCCCGCGATCTGTGCAGAGTGCAAATCCCGGCTCATGTTGCAAGCGCGTCATAGAAATCGCGCGTTAAACCGGCTTGTCGCCGCGCCGAGTCGTTGAACGGAGGCTTAACCGGGCCGCGAAAATGCGTTTTCACAAGGATTTGGTAATGATTGGCGGGGATGACCCCCATTCGTTCTGTCGCGGTGCAAAACCATTTCGTCCCTGCGGCGACGTGGCGAATCTCATCTGTCATGATCCGCCCCAGCATGCGCGCCGTAGCGGCATCGCCCGCGCCTTCGAACCGTTCGATGGTGGCGGGCGTGATGTCGAGCGCGCGGGCCTCCAGCACCATGGGCACGATGGCCAGCCGGGCGAGGGCGTCGCCCGCCGTCTCGATCGCCGCCTGCCACAGGCCGTCATGCGCGGGGAGCGCGCCATAGAAACTACCCATCTGCCGCAGCCGCCGGTCGAGCAGGGCGAAGTGCATGGCTTCTTCCGCGCCGACCTGCATCCAGTCGCTGGCGAACTCCGCCGGAAACTGCGCGCCGAACCGCCCGATCAGGTCGAAGGCGAGGTCGATGGCGACGAATTCGATATGGGCGAGCGCATGAAGCATGGCGATCCGCGCCCGTTCCGACCCGATCTTCCCGCGCCGGGGCATTTTATTGGGCGGCAGCAGTTCCGGCGCGTCCGGCCGCGCGGGCCGTTCCGGCATGGGCGTGTCGAAGCGATGCGCCAGCCCGCCGAGCCGCCATGCGCGCGCCACGGACCGCGCGGCCATCAGCTTGTCGCGTGGATCGGGCGTCAGCAGCACATGCGCGCAGGCCGCGCCCACGCTGTCGATAGCGAGCGGCAGGGTCAAAGCGCCTTCACGGCCTCCAACACGTCGGCAGCATGGCCCTTGACCTTCACCTTCGGCCACACGCGCGCGATCTTGCCATCCGCGTCGATCAGGAAGGTCGACCGCTCGATCCCCATATATTTGCGGCCATAGAGCGACTTTTCGACCCATGTGCCAAAGGCTTCGCAGGCCGCGCCCGGCTCGTCGGAGGCGAGGGTGACGGTCAGGCCATATTTGTCCGCGAATTTCTTCAGTTTCGCGGGCTTGTCCTTCGAAATCGCCACCACGGGCACGCCGAGTTGAGCGAAATCGCCGCCAAGTCCAGTGAAATCCTTCGCCTCATTGGTGCAGCCGGGCGTGTCCGCCTTGGGATAGAAATAGACGACCACCGGCTTGCCCCGATAGCGCGCCAGCGTGAAATCCGCGTCGTCCGCATCCTTGAGCGCCACGTCGGGCGCGCTGTCGCCTTGTTCCAGCATCATGGCTTCTCCTCGAATGGCGCGGCCAGCGCGTCCCATGCGTCGCGAACGCTTTGCCGCGCATGGGCGTAGCTGTCCAGCAGCGCGTCCCAGCTTTCCATGCCGCAGGCCCGCGCGACCAGCGGCCGGCTCGCCTCGCGCGGTTCGGTCGATTTGGGCGAAACGAGGCGGGACACGACCAGATAGCGGGTGATGAGGTCATGCGCGTCGATCAGGTCGCGGGGCAGATGCCCGGCCTCCACCAACTCGGCCAGCGCCTGGCCGAGGTTCGGGTCGAACGCCATGCCATAGCGGAACTGCGAGATATGGATCAGGAATTCGAGGTCGACGAGCCCGCCTGGCACCAGCTTCACGTCCAGGTCGCTGGCGGGCGGCTTATGCTTCGCGATGTCGGCGCGCATTTTCACCGCATGGCGCGCCAGATCGTCGAAGTCGCGGGGACGTTCCAACGTCTCTGACAGGATGGCGTCCAGCGCCGCGCGGCCCTGCGGCGATCCAAAGACCGGCCGCGCGCGGGTGAGCGCGAGATGCTCCCAGTCCCACGCTTCCTCGCGCTGATATCTGGCGAAACTGTCGAGGCTGACCGCGAGCAACCCCTGCGCGCCAGAAGGCCGCAGCCGCGTGTCCACCTCGTATAGGGGGCCGACGGCCGTCGCGACGGAAAGGGCGTTGGTGATCCGCTGGCCGAGGCGATTGAAATATTGCGTTGCGCCCAGCGGCTTGGGGCCGTCCGATTCCGCCATGAAATCGCCGGTGAAGAGGTAGACGAGATCAAGGTCCGATGCGTGGGTCAGCACGCCCCCGCCCATGCGGCCCAGCGCGAGGATGACCAGTTCGCCGCCCGGCACGCGCCCATGCTGCGCTTCGAACTCCGCGACGGTGGCCGCGCCCAGCGCTTGAATGGCCGCCTCGGCCACCCGCGCATAGCCGCGCCCGACTTCCAGCGGATCGCTGCCCCGGACGATCTGCACGCCGAGGGCAAAACGCCGGTCGTTCACGCGCTGCCGTACGCGGTCGAGCAGGGTCTGGTAATCCTCGCCGGCTTCCAGATGCGCGAATTGCTGCGCGAGCACGTCCACCGATGGCGGAGGGTCGAAGGCGGTCGCGTCGATGAGGCCGTCCAGCAATTCCGCCCGCCGCCCCAGCGCGTCGGCCAGCGTGGGTGCATGGCTCAATATCTGCGCCAGCAAATCAACGAGGGCGGGGCGCGCGGCCAGCAGCTTGAAGAAGTTGATCGCGCTCGGCAACCGCCCGATCATGTCGTCCAGCCGGTTGAGCGCCCGATCCGGGTCCGGCGCCTGTCCCAGCGCGCGCATCAGGCCGGGGAGCAGTTCTTCCAGCGCGTCGCGCGCCGGGGCGCTGCGGAGCGCCCGCACGGTGCCGTTGCGCCAGCGCGTGATGCGGGCGAAGGGCGTCTCCACATCGGCGAATCCCATCTCGCCAAGCTGCGCTTTCAGCCTGTCCTCGTCATGGGACAGGCCGGCGTCCTCCTGTTCCGGGGTCAGCCGGTCGTAATTGCGTCCGACCCACTCCACATCGGGGCGCAGCAGGTCCAGCAGCGCCGCGCCGTCTTCCAGGCCGTGCAGCCGCGCCACATTGTCGAGCGCCTCGGCCTGTTTGGGCAGTTCATGGGTTTGGCGGTCCTCCACCATTTGCAGCCGATGCTCGATGGTGCGGAAGAGGACATAGGCCTGATCGAGCCGCGCCGACACATCCGGTTCGAAGACGCCCTCCTGCGCCAGCGCCGCCAGCGCCTCCCGCGTGTTGCCGGACCGCAGCGCCGGATTGCGGCCGCCATGGATCAACTGATGCACCTGCGCGAAAAATTCCACCTCGCGGATGCCGCCGCGCCCGCGCTTGAGGTCATAGCCCCGCCCGAAGGCCTGCCCCTGCGCATAATGGTCGCGGATGCGGCGCGATATGTCGGTGATCGCGTCGATCGCCCCGAAATCGAGGCTCCGCCGCCAGACGAAGGGCCGGATCGCCCGCATGAAATAATCGCCCAGCGCCAGATCGCCTGCCGCCGGACGGGCGCGGATGAAGGCGGCCTGTTCCCAGCCGAGCGCGGTCGATTCATAATAGCCGATCGCCGCCTCTATCGGCAGCGCGATGGGCGTGGCTTCGGGGGAGGGGCGCAGGCGCAGGTCGACGCGGAATACATAGCCATCCCCGTCCCGCGCCGTCAGTAATTCGCTCATCCGCCGCCCGATGCGGACTGCGGCGTCGGCCACATCCTCCCGCTCGCCATGGGGCAGGGTGTCGGGATTGTAGAGCAGGATCGGGTCGATGTCCGACGAGTAATTCAGTTCCCGGCTGCCATGCTTGCCCAGCGCCAGCACGACGAAGCCGCGCGGTTCCGCATCGGGATAGCGTTCCGCGAAGGCGGCGTTGAGCGCTTCCTCCAGCGCCTCGTCGGCGAAGTCGGACAAGGTGCGCGTCACCCGGTCAAGGTCCCATGCGCCTGAAAGGTCCGCTGCCGCCGTCACCAGCGCCAGCGCGCCACGCCGCCGCCGCAGCGACCGGGCGATATTGTCGTCGCCTTTCGCCACGGCCCGCGCCGCTTCCATGGCCGCGTCATAATCGCCGCCTGCCAGCACATCCGTCACCGCCGGAAAGCGATCCAGCAGCCGCGCCAGAAAGGGTGAATGCGCCCTTATGCGTGCCTGCGTGTCCGCCCAGTCTCTCACCATTCCGTCTCCCATGGTTCCAGCCTATCGCGTCGGCTTGCGACGAAATCCAGAAACTTTTGCCTGTCCTGTCCGTTCTAATGCTCATGGACATGCATCGCAAAACGACTGGTCGATCAGGCAAGGATTTTGAGGCAAGGTGCGGCCGGGCCGTAACTGTCGATCTGCCGTCTCCGGGCGAAGGGATCGGCAGGGCATTGCATTGCGCCTATCGCGCTATCGTGCGAGAGGCTGTGCCGGACGACATGTTGGCGCTGCTGTCCAAACTGGATCGGCATTAGGTTGGTTTGGTGATCCTTCGCAGGAAAACGGAGAGCTTTTGAAGCGCGTTCATTTCATCTCTCAGCATTTTGTTCATCATTTTTCCCCAGGATCATGCGCCGTACCTTTGGCGGGAAAGATGGTCGCATGATCTATAAGGCATTCGCCGCCGCCACATTGGCTTTGGCGCTTCTGGTGGGGTTGATGGCGGATCGGCTCACGCCTGTCCGTGCGCCGGAAAGTTCGGCCGCGCCAGCGTCCGCGCTGGCGGTGGAGGCAGAGGCCCCCTCCGATATTGCGCGCCCCCAATCTGATATCGCGTCTTTCGAAGAGGAGTCCGCGGCTTTGCAGGACATGCCGACCGAAATGCCCGCTTTCGGCCAGCCCATGCCCGGAGCGGACACACCCAGCCTCAGCCCCGGAAACGGCCTGCCCGAAGCGCCCGTCTCATCCATCGAGAGTGTGGATGAAGATATGGAAACCGAAAGCGCCGGTTAAGAAGCGGCTCGCCCGAAGGTGTCGCACTGGGCCGGATCGCCGCTGTCGAGGCCCCGCCGCAGCCATTCCATCCGTTCCGCGCTGCTGCCATGGGTGAAGCTTTCCGGCACCGGCCGCCGTCCGGCCGCTTTTTGCAACGTGTCGTCGCCGATGGACTGGGCCGCCTTCATGCCTTCTTCCAGATCGCCCGCTTCCATAAGGCCGGTGCGCTTGGCCCATACGCCCGCATAGCAATCCGCCTGCAATTCGACGCGAACCTGCAACGCATTGCCTTCCGCCTCGCTGACGGCACGCTGGCGCTTGTTCACCTGGCCCAGCGTGCCTTCCAGATCCTGCACATGATGGCCGACTTCATGCGCGATGACATAGGCCTGCGCGAAATCGCCCGGCGCGCCGAAGCGATTGCGCAGCTCGGTGAAGAAATCCGTGTCCAGATAGACCTTTTGGTCGTTGGGGCAGTAAAATGGCCCCATCGCGCTTTGCGCGGCGCCGCAGCCTGACGTGCCGCTCTGGCTGTAAAAGGAGAGGATGGTCGGCTGGTAGGTCTGACCGGCTTCCTGGAAAACCTGATCCCAGACCCGCTCGGTCGATCCCAGGACTTTCAGGGACCAGTGCTGGATTTCGGTCAGTTGCCGGGGATCGCTGCTGGCGGGCGCACTTTGCTGTTGGGGGGAGACAACATCGCCGCCGCCCAGCAGGTTGAGCGGATTGACCCCCATCACCGCCAGGATGATCAGCACCACGACGATCCCGCCGCATCCGAAGCGGCTGCCGATCAGCGGCAGCAACATGCCAAGGCCGCCGCCCAGCCCGCCGCCGCCAAGACCTCCGAAACCGCCTGAGCGGCCGCCCTGCACCTCGAAATTGGAGCTTTCCCGTTCGTCGTCCAGCCGCATCGCGTCCTCGTCCCCTGTGCGCTTGTTTCTTGCCCAAGCACCCTTACGCCTAGTCGATTCGCGGGAATGTGGGAACTGTCATGAAAACGTGGAGGGAGGAATTCCGCCTGATTCTTACCGGAGATTAAGTTGGATTGGAGATCGCAAAGACTATATTGCACCGCGACATGGCCGATATCGAACCAGAATCCGCACCCTCGCGGCCCAGGCGCCGCGCCGCGCCCCTGCCGCTTCCCCGACAGGTCGCGCTGCTGCTGCAAGGCGGCGGGGCGCTCGGCTCCTTTCAGGCGGGAGTCTATGAACGGCTCGATGAGTTGGGAATCGACGCGACATGGGTCGCGGGCATCTCCATCGGCGCAGTCAACGCCGCGATCATCGCAGGCAATCCGCCGCATCGGCGCGTGGGCCGACTCAAGAAATTCTGGCGCACCGTGTCGGGGGGCATGCCCAATGTCATCCTGCCGGAAATCGACCATATCCGCGAATTCGCGCATTTGACGGCAGCGGCCACGGTCGCGACCTTCGGCGTGCCGGGCATGTTCCGCCCACGCCTGTGGCCTGCGCCGCTGATGCCCGAAGGGACGGAAGGCGCGATCAGCTTTTATGACAGCGCGCCGCTCAAGGACATGCTGGATGCCTGCGTCGACTGGGATCTGCTGAACGACGGACCGGTGCGCCTGTCGGTCGGCGCGGTGGACGTGGAAAGCGGCAATTTCGCTTATTGGGACACGCGCGGCCCAGGTGGCAATTCGACCCGCATCGACGCGAGGCACATCATGGCGTCGGGCGCTCTGCCCCCCGGCCTGCCGCCGGTCGAGATTGACGGGCACTGGTATTGGGACGGCGGCCTCGTGACCAACACGCCGCTTGCCCATGTGCTCGATCACCAGACCGACGACATGCTGGTGTTTCAGGTTGATCTGTTCCCGGCCGAAGGGCCGATGCCCCGGCAGATGACGGACGTTTATTCCCGCACCAAGGACATCCAATATTCCAGCCGCACCCGGCAGGTGACGGACCAGTATCTGCGCCTGCGCCGGGAGCATGGCGTGATCCGCGCGCTGCTCGACAAGCTGCCGCCTGATTTGCAGGACGAGCCGGAAGCCCAGCGCCTTCGCAGCATGATGGATCGCGGGCCGGTCAACATCGTCCACCTGATCTACCGCAGCCGCAACTGGGAAAGCGGGGCGAAGGACTTCGAATTCTCCCGCTCGACCCTGCTCGATCACTGGAGCCAGGGACGCGACGCGGTGGAGGAAATGATGCATAAGGGCGACCTCATCGCCCGCAATATCCTCGACGGCAAAAGTTCGACCTTCGATCTCGACGCCCCCGATCACCTCAAGGAGAAAAAGGCATGAGCAAGTCCCTTTCCGGCAAGACCGCCCTGATCACCGGGTCCACTTCGGGCATCGGGCTCGCCTATGCCAGGGCGCTGGCGGGAGAGGGCGCGAATGTCGTCATCAACGGTTTCGGCGACGCCGATGCGATCGAGAAAGAGCGGCATGGGCTGGAGGCGCTTTCCGGCGCGAAGGCGCTCTATTCCGGCCATGATCTGACCAGGGTGGATCAGATCGAGGCGATGATGAAGGATGCGGCGGAGGCCTTTGGCGGCGTCGATATCCTCATCAACAATGCCGGGACGCAGCATGTCGCCCCGGTCGAGGAATTTCCGGTCGACAAATGGGATCTTATCATCGCGCTGAACCTCAACAGCGCCTTCCATACGACGCGGCTCGCCATTCCCACTATGAAATCGAAGAAGTGGGGCCGCATCATCCAGACGGCGAGCGCCCATTCGCTGACCGCTTCGCCCTATAAGAGCGCCTATGTGACGGCCAAGCACGGCCTTGCGGGCTTCACCAAGACGGTCGCGCTGGAAACGGCGACCTTCGGCATCACCGCCAACTGCATTTCGCCGGGCTATGTCTGGACGCCGCTGGTCGAGAACCAGATTCCCGACACGATGAAGGCGCGCAACATGACCCGCGAGCAGGTGATGAACGACGTGCTGCTCGCAGGACAGCCGACCAAGCAGTTCGTGACGGTGGATCAGGTCGCCGCCATGGCGCTCTTCCTGTGCAGCGACGCCGCCGCCAACATCACCGGCGCGAACATGAGCATCGACGGCGGCTGGACCGCGCAATAAACGGCGGTTCGGGATGGGCGCTCTCGTCCTTGCGGGGCGCGCCTTCCTGACTAGCCCATCAAATCTTCGCCATCCCCCGCCTTCGTTAATGTCTTGTCGAAACGGCGCCGTTATAGGGCAGGGGGAGAGGCGCATCATTTTTTCACGGGGCTTTCACATCCATGTGCGGCATTATCGGGATCATCGGCAGGGACGACGTGGCGCAGCGGCTGACGGACGGCCTCAAACGGCTCGAATATCGCGGCTATGACAGCGCGGGCGTCGCCACCGTCCATGACGGCCTGATCGACCGCCGCCGGGCCGAAGGGAAGCTGGCCAATCTGGTCCGGGAAATGGCGGAAGCGCCGCTTCCCGGCACCACCGGCATCGCGCATACCCGCTGGGCGACCCATGGCGCGCCGACGACCAATAACGCGCACCCCCATGCGACGCAGGACGTGGCCCTTGTCCACAACGGCATCATCGAGAATTTCAAGCCGCTGCGCGAAGAGTTGATGGCGCGGGGCCGCACCTTCGACAGCCAGACCGACACGGAAGTCGTCGCCCATCTGGTGAGCGAACTGGTCGAGCAGGGCGCTTCCCCTCGCGAAGCGGTGGAGCAGGTGCTGCCCCGCCTGCATGGCGCCTTCGCGCTGGCGATCCTGTTCCGCAGCCATCCCGACATGCTGATCGGCGCGCGGTTGGGATCGCCGCTGGTCGTGGGTTATGGCGATGGCGAAACCTATCTTGGTTCCGATGCCCTCGCGCTCGCGCCGCTGACCCAGCGCATCGCCTATCTGGAGGAAGGCGACTGGGTCATCGTGACGAAGGACGGCGCGGAAATCTTCGACCGGGACAACAACCCGGTCGAACGCCCCGTGACCATTTCCGGCGTGACCGGCGAACTCATCTCCAAGGGCAACCATCGCCATTACATGCTCAAGGAGATTTACGAGCAGCCGGTGGTCGTCGCCCAGACATTGCGCTCCTACCTCCGCCGCATGGAGGATCAGGTGTCGCTGCCGGTGCCCGATTTCGACTTGAGCGCCATCCGCCGCGTCACCATCGTCGCCTGCGGCACCAGCTATTATGCCGGGATGGTCGCGAAATACTGGTTCGAGCAATTTGCCCGCGTCCCCGTCGACATCGACGTGGCGAGCGAGTTCCGTTACCGCGCGCCGGTGCTGGAGGATGGGGGATTGATGATCGTCATCAGCCAGTCGGGCGAGACGGCGGACACGCTGGCCGCCCTGCGCCACGCCCGTGGCGAGGGGCAGAAGATCGCCGCCGTCGTCAATGTCCCCACCAGTTCCATGGCGCGGGAGACGGACCTGCTGCTCCCCACCCATGCCGGGCCGGAGATCGGCGTCGCTTCGACCAAGGCTTTCACCTGCCAGTTGGCGGTGCTGGCCGCTTTCGCCGCCAACCTGGCCCGCGCCAAGGGGCGACTGGACGCGAAGGCGGAGAAGGAGCTTGTCCGCCATCTCGCCGAAGCGCCCGCCGCCTTGAACGCCGCGCTGGCCTATGACGAGTCGATCGAGGCGATGGCGCATCTGATCGCGGGCGCGCGCGATGTGCTCTATCTGGGGCGCGGGCCGGATTATCCGCTGGCGCTGGAAGGCGCGCTGAAGCTCAAGGAAATCAGCTACATTCACGCCGAAGGCTATGCGGCGGGCGAGATGAAGCATGGACCCATCGCCCTGATCGACGATCAGGTGCCGGTGATCGTCCTGGCGCCCAGCGGACCGCTGTTCGAAAAGACCGTCAGCAACATGCAGGAAGTGCAGGCGCGCGGCGGCAAGGTGGTGCTGATCTCCGACTACGACGGCGTGGCGGCGGCGGGCGAAGGCTGCATCGCGACGATCACCATGCCCAAGGTCCATCCGCTGATCGCGCCGATGGTCTATGCCGTGCCGGTGCAGTTGCTTGCCTATCATGTGGCGGTGGCGAAGGGCACGGATGTCGACCAGCCGAGGAACCTCGCCAAGTCCGTCACGGTAGAGTGAGGATCAGCGGAGCTGCGCGAAGCGATAGCGGCCGCGCACGCGGGCGTTGAAGAAACGGCCTTTTGACGGCGCGGCCCGCATCCGCTCCATGACCTTCTCCGGCACGTCGAAATAGCGATAGCGCCGCCCGCTGACGAACTGGATGTCGAGCATATGGGCGCTGGCATCATAATCGAAGCGGCGGATGACGGTCGACGGCATGAACCGTCAACCGATTGTCCGCCGGCGGGTTCCTTTCAGCCGCCGCCCGGCGCGTTGTGCCCGCCCGCCGGAACCGGCCCGCCGCTGGGCGCGTGGGCGTGGTCGGGATTGCTGTCCCAGTCGATATGGTAGAGATCGAACCGCCGGTCGCGCAGGTTCCTGACCGTGCCTTCCGCCCGCGCCCAACTGAGGTCGGCGAGGTTCACGTCCGCCATCGTCAGCGTCTCGACATTCTCGGTCGATTCCGCCGCGATCCCGTCGCGCGCGAAGGGCAGGTCGCAGGGCGTCAGGATCGCGCTCTGGGCATATTGGATGTCCATATTGTCGACATTGGGCAGGTTCCCGACATTGCCTGACATCACGACATAGCACTGGTTCTCGATGGCGCGGGCCTGCGCGCAATAGCGCACCCGCATATAGCCCAGGCGGCTGTCGGTACAGAAGGGCACGAAGATGATCCGCGCGCCTTGATCCACCAGCCGCCGCGCCAGTTCGGGAAACTCGCTGTCGTAACAGATGAGGACGCCGATGGGACCGCAATCGGTCTGGATCACATCCAGCGAATCCCCGCCCTTGATGTTCCACCAGAAGGCTTCGTTGGGGGTCGGGTGGATCTTTTCCTGCCGGTGCAGCGACCCGTCGCGCAGGGCGACATAGGCGATGTTCTGGATATCCCCATCCTCCGCGCGCGTGGGATGGGAGCCGCCAATGATGTTGATATTATATTCCAGCGCCATCCGCTCCAGTTCCTTCGTCAGGCGCGGGGTGTAGCCGGTCAGCCGGTCGATCGCCTCGATCGGCGTCAGTTTCTTCGTCTCATAGGAAAGCAGCGGCAGGGTGAAGAGTTCGGGGAAGACGATGAAATCGGACCGGTAATCCGCCGCCACGTCCACGAAATATTCGATATTGCGGATGAATTCGTCGAAATCCTTCACCGCGCGCGCCTGAAGCTGGCAGGTGGCGAGGCGGACGCCCTCCACCCCGCGCGGCACCCGCATTTCAGGCGCTTCGTCCGGATCGACATAGGGATTGCGCCAGACCAGATGCGCGGCGTGCCCCGCCGATTGCTTGTCCTCCGGCAGATAATTTTCAAGGACGCCCAGCGGCTCGAACTGGTTCTTGAGCTGGAAACTGACGACCTGATCGCGCAGCTTGCCGCTGACGACCTTTTCCAGATAGTCCGCTGGTCCCTCCACCCGCCGTCGCGCGCGGGCATAGCCGGGCATCCTGCCTGCGATGACGATGCCATGCAGGTCCAGTTCCTCGGCCAGCTCCTTGCGCTCGTCATACAGGCGCTGGCCGATGCGCAGCCCGCGCAGCTTGGGGTCTACCGCCATCTCATAGCCATAGAGCCACTCGCCCGCCGCGCTGTGCCGCGTGCCAAAGCCGTTGGCGGTGATCTCTTCCCAGTCATGGCGGGCGAAGGCCATGCCCTTGCTGACCCGCATGGTCGCGCAATAGCCCACGATCTTCCCGTCATAGAGCGCGACGAAGCAGCCATTGGGGAAGTTGTTGATTTGCCCCCGCAGCGTCGCCAGCGAATAGTTGGGAAGGCCGGGATAGACGCGGGCGATCAGCCGCTGGATGCCGCGCACGTCGCCGGGGACGGCGGAGCGGACTTCAAGGCGCTTGCGGGCTGTCTTGGTCATGTCGTCGCTCCTTCGGTTTGGCGGTCATGGAAAGGGCGGCGCTGATGCCCAGCGCCGCCCCTTGTTCCGGTTCCGTATTGAAAGCCTGAAAAGGCGATCAGTTCCACTTGCCCATTTCGGTTTCGAGGTTGACGCGGATCTGTTCGAAGAACTGCTCCGTCGTCATCCATGCCTGTTCCGGGCCGATGAGGAGCGCCAGATCCTTGGTCATGGCGCCGTCCTCGACGGTCTTGATGCAGACCTTCTCCAGCGTCTCGGCGAAGCGGGTGACGTCCGGCGTGTCGTCGAACTTGCCGCGATAGGCCAGGCCCTGGGTCCAGGCGAAGATCGAGGCGATCGGGTTGGTGGAGGTCGCCTTGCCCTGCTGATGCTGGCGATAGTGGCGGGTGACGGTGCCGTGCGCGGCTTCGGCCTCCACGGTCTTGCCGTCGGGCGAGAGCAGCACGGAGGTCATGAGGCCGAGCGAGCCGAAGCCCTGCGCCACGGTGTCCGACTGCACGTCGCCGTCATAGTTCTTGCAGGCCCAGACGAACTTGCCGCTCCACTTGAGCGCGGAGGCGACCATGTCGTCGATCAGGCGGTGTTCGTAGACAAGGCCCGCCGCCTTGAACCGGTCGGCGAATTCCTTGTCGAACACTTCCTGGAACAGATCCTTGAAGCGACCGTCATAGGCCTTGAGGATGGTGTTCTTGGTCGAAAGGTAAAGCGGCCAGCCCCGGCCCAGCGCATAGTTCATGCTGGCGCGGGCGAAATCGCGGATCGAATCGTCGAGATTGTACATGCCCATCGCGACGCCGGAACTCGGGAAGTCGAACACCTCCTTCTCGATCTTTTCGCCATTTTCGCCGTCCCACACCATGCGCAGCTTGCCCGGGCCGGGGACGAGGAAGTCGGTGGCGCGATACTGGTCGCCGAACGCATGGCGGCCGATCACGATGGGGTCGGTCCAGCCCGGCACCAGACGGGGCACGTTGCGGATCACGATGGGTTCGCGGAAGACGACGCCGCCCAGGATGTTGCGGATCGTGCCGTTGGGCGACTTCCACATCTGCTTGAGGTTGAATTCCTCGACGCGCGCTTCGTCGGGGGTGATGGTGGCGCACTTCACGCCGACGCCATGTTCCTTGATCGCATTGGCGCAATCGACGGTGATCTGGTCGTTGGTCTCGTCGCGCTTCTCGACGGAGAGGTCGTAATATTTCAGGTCGATGTCCAGATAGGGGAGGATCAGGCGCTCGCGAATCCACTGCCAGATGATCCGCGTCATCTCATCGCCGTCGATCTCCACGACCGGGTTCTTGACCTTGATCTTCGCCATGCGCTGTTTCGCTTTCTTCTTGGGGTGGAATTGGGACCCGCCCTAAGCAAAGCGGCGGCAATGTTCAACCCGCGCCATCGCCTTTGGCAGGCGGGATCATGCGCGCGTCGGATTGCCTGCGCGTCACTCTCTCCCTAAAGACGCTCTATGGAAAATGACGAACTGACGGTCGCGCTGGGCGGCAATGTGAAATGGCGCTTCCCTTCGGTGCATCCGGAGGGGATGAAATTCGGCCTGATCGCGGTGGCGATCACGGTTGCGCTGTTCCTGCTGGGCTGGCAGGTCGCGGGCTGGCTGATGGTGATGGTGAGCATCTGGGTGTTCGCCTTTTTCCGCGATCCGGTGCGCGCGGTGCCGCAGGATGAGAATGCCATCGTCGCGCCCGCCGACGGTCTCGTCACGCTGATCCAGCGGGTGCCGCCGCCGCGCGAGATGGCGGGAGCGGAAGGGCTGGGCGACCAGCCGATGATCCGCGTGTCGATCTTCATGAGCGTGTTCGACGTGCATATCAACCGCACCCCCATCGGGGGCACGGTGAAGTCGGTCGTCTATATCTCCGGCAAGTTCCTGAACGCGGACCTCGACAAGGCGAGCGAGGATAATGAACGCCAGCACATCCTGGTCGAGCGGCATGACGGGCTGCGCGTCGGCTTCACCCAGATCGCCGGGCTGGTGGCGCGGCGGATCGTGCCCTTCGTGAAGCCGGGCGACATGGTCGCGGCGGGGCAGCGCATCGGCCTCATCCGCTTTGGCAGCCGGGTCGATGTCTACCTGCCCGCCGGGACGGCGCCGCGCGTGGCGCTGGGCCAGCGGACGGTGGCGGGCGAGACGATCCTTGGCCAGATCGGCGACATGCGTGTCATCAAGGGTATCCAGCAATGAGGGGGCGGCAGTGAGGCGGCGACGCGCCATTCCGCGCGGATTGCGGCGGGGGATCACCCTGCGGATGGTCGCGCCCAACGCCGTCACGGCCATGGCGCTGTGCTTCGGCCTGACCGGCGTGCGCTACGGCATTTCGGGCGAGTGGGAGAGGGCGGTGCTCTCCATCCTGTTCGCGGGCGTGCTCGATGGGCTTGACGGGCGGATCGCACGGCTGCTGCGGGGCGAGAGCCGTTTCGGCGCGGAACTGGATTCGCTGTCCGATTCCATTGCCTTCGGTGTCGCGCCCGCTCTTATTCTTTATCTCTGGTCCCTGCATGCCATGCCGAAATTCGGCTGGATTTTCGCGCTTGCCCATGCGCTGTCCTGCGCGCTGCGCCTTGCGCGTTTCAACGCCAATATCGACGCGGATGAACAACCGCATAAGTCGGCCGGCTTCCTGACCGGCGTTCCGGCGCCCGCAGGGGCAGGCATCGCCTTCATTCCCATGTATTTATGGCTGGTGACCGGGGAGCCGATCTTTCAGGCATGGTATGTGGTTGCGCCCTGGGCGGCCTTTACCGCGTTCCTGATGATCTCCAGCGTCGCGACCTATAGCTGGTCGGCGCTGCGCCTGCGGAAGCGGATCAGGCTGGAAGCCATCGCCCTTGCCGGCCTGCTCGCCGCCCTGCTGATCACCGACCCATGGCTGACGCTGCTGGTCCTGAGCATCGGTTATCTCCTGACCATTCCCTTCGGCATCATGTCCTATGCCCGTATCAGGCGGCAGCCATCGGGCGCGGCTTCCTGATCCTCACGCCGTCAAGGCGGGGATGGCAAGGAAGGAAGCGGACGGCTGGCGCTTTGCCGGAGCGCGGCGGCGGCTGATCCGCAGGCGGTAGACCGGCGCTTCCTGCGGGATGGGTTCGAACAGCAGGGCCGCGACCATCTTGTCGCGATAGAGCGCGAACATCCCGATGATGGTGGCAATAGCCAACAGGAAGGAAGCGCAGAAAATAATCGCCGCGATAAGGGTGAACATAAGCCGCTCACTTTCTATCTTGCCATTTGCATGGCTTGTTCCATCATGACGGCGACAAATGACCCGAAACGGCCTTTTGTTCCGTATGTTCACTATATGTTCTAATTTGCGCGGCACGTCAAGCCCTCTTGCGTCTGCGCGCGCGGGCCGGTAAAGGGCCGCCCATTCCACATGGGAATCGCACATATCCGGTGCCGGAGGGCTTTCTTCGGTTCCTGATTCCCAGAGGCATCAACCGGAAGGAGAAAAATTATGGCGGCTCCCATCGTCACCATGAATCAGTTGATTGAAGCCGGCGCGCATTTCGGCCACCAGACCCACCGCTGGAACCCGCGCATGAAGCCGTATATCTTCGGCGATCGCAACGGCATCCACATCCTTGACCTGTCGCAGACCGTACCGCTTTTCGCGCGCGCTCTGGACTTCGTGTCGGGCACGGTCGCCGCGGGCGGCAAGGTGCTGTTCGTGGGCACCAAGCGGCAGGCGCAGGACCCTATCGCCGAAGCCGCGCGCAAGTCGGGCCAGCATTTCGTCAACCATCGCTGGCTGGGCGGGATGCTCACCAACTGGAAGACCATTTCAGGTTCGATCAAGCGTCTGAAGACCCTTGAAGAGAAGCTGTCGGGCGACACCCACGGCTTCACCAAGAAGGAAGTGCTTCAGATGACCCGCGAGCGCGAAAAGCTTGAAATGTCGCTGGGCGGTATCCGTGACATGAATGGCATTCCCGATGTCATGTTCGTGATCGACGCCAACAAGGAAGAGCTGGCGATCAAGGAAGCCAACACGCTGGGTATTCCGGTCGTGGCGATCCTCGATTCGAACGTCTCGCCCGACGGCATCGCTTTCCCGGTTCCGGCGAATGACGACGCCAGCCGCGCGATCCGCCTTTATTGCGAAGCCATCGCCGCCGCCGCCACCAAGGGCAGCCGTGGCGCGCAGCAGGCCGCGGGCGTCGACCTTGGCGCTCTGGACGAGCCGGCAGCCGAAGAGGTCGCCGCTCAGGTCTGATTCGCGGTCTTCGAACTGCAAGATTGACAGGCTAGGGCGCGCTCCACCGGAACGCGCCCTAGCGCCTATTTGAACCATTAAACTTTTAGGAGCCGAAACATGGCCGAAATTACCGCTGCCGCCGTCAAGGAACTGCGCGACCGTTCGGGCGCGGGCATGATGGATTGCAAGAAGGCGCTTGCCGAAGCCAATGGCGACATGGAAGCCGCCGTCGACTGGCTGCGCGCCAAGGGGCTTGCCGCCGCGCAGAAGAAGTCGAGCCGCACCGCCGCTGAAGGCCTGGTGGGCGTCGCCGTCGCGGGCGCCAAGGGCGTGGCCGTCGAAGTGAACAGCGAAACCGATTTCGTTGCCAAGAACGAGCAGTTCCAGGATTTCGTCCGCACCGCCGCCGAAGTCGCGCTGAAGAGCGGCGCGGCCGATGCGGAAGCCCTGTCGGCTGAAACCCACCCGGCTGGCGGCACCGTCGCTGAAAAGCTGGTGTCGAATATCGCCACCATCGGCGAGAACCAGACGCTGCGCCGCGTCGCCCAGTTGGAAGTGAGCCAGGGCGTCGTCGTTTCCTATGTCCACAACGCCGCCGCGCCGGGCCTCGGCAAGATCGGCGTGCTGGTGGCGCTGGAAGGCGATGCGCCCGCCGGTGTCCTGGAGCCGCTCGGCAAGCAGATCGCGATGCACATCGCGGCGGCTTTCCCGTTGGCGCTGTCGGCTGACGACATCGACCCGGCCCTGCTGGAGCGTGAGCGTTCCATCGCCGCCGAAAAGGCCGCCGAATCAGGCAAGCCCGCCGAAATCGTCGCCAAGATGGTTGACGGCGCAGTCGCCAAGTTCGCCAAGGAGAATGCCCTCCTGTCGCAGCTCTTCGTGATGGACAACAAGACCCCCGTCGCCGACGTCGTCGCCAAGGCGGCGAAGGACGCGGGCAAGTCGATCGCGCTCAAAAATTATGTGCGCTTCCAGCTTGGCGAAGGCATCGATAAGGAGGTCAGCGACTTCGCCGCCGAAGTCGCCGCCGCCGCTGGCGCCTGATCTGACAGGGCGTTCGGTTCGGACGATGTCGGGAGGTCGCGCTTCTCGACAAGTTCGGAACGGACGCTAAGGAAGGCCGGGGCTTCAAAACCCTGCTTCACAATATGGCGCGCACTGCCTAAGGTGCGCGCCATTTCCTTACCCGTTCATAAATGGAATATTGCCCCGCATGTCACGCCCGGCCTTCAAGCGCATCCTGCTGAAACTCTCGGGCGAAGTGCTGATGGGGCAGGGGCAGTTCGGTATCGACCCGGAAACGGTCGATCGCGTCGCGGGCGAGATCGCGGCGGCCAAGGATGCGGGTTTCGAGCTTTGCGTCGTGGTTGGCGGCGGCAATATCTTTCGCGGGTTGGCGGGGGCGGCCAAGGGTTTCGACCGGACGAGCGCTGACTATATGGGAATGCTCGCCACCGTCATGAATGCGCTGGCGGTGCAGAATGCGCTGGAAAAGATCGGCTATGACACGCGCGTCCAGTCG
This sequence comes from Sphingobium faniae, assembly GCA_900100475.1. GTDB lineage: Bacteria > Pseudomonadota > Alphaproteobacteria > Sphingomonadales > Sphingomonadaceae > Sphingobium > Sphingobium faniae. The sequence continues at coordinate 149,896 of FMTU01000005.1, forward strand.
GCGATCCCGATGGCGTCGGTCTGCGAACCCTATATCCGGCGCAAGGCGGTGCGGCACATGGAAAAGGGCCGCATCGTCATCTTCGCGGCGGGCACGGGCAGCCCCTTCTTCACCACCGACACCACGGCGGCGCTGCGTGCGGCGGAGATGAATTGCGACGCGCTGTTCAAGGGCACCAGCGTCGACGGCATCTATAATGCCGATCCCAAACAGGTGCCGGGCGCTGCGCGCTATGAGGAAATCAGCTTCGGCAAGGTGCTGAGCGACAACCTCAAGGTCATGGATGCGAGCGCCATTGCGCTTTGCCGCGAAAACAATATTCCCATCGTCGTGTTCAATATCCGCGAAACCGGAAATCTGGCCAAGGTTCTGGCAGGTGACGGGGTCGCCACGATCGTGCAAAATCAGGAGCGCTGAAAACCATGGCTCAATATGACAAAGCGGACCTTGAACGCCGCATGGCGGGCGCCGTCGAATCGTTGAAAGGCGACCTTTCCGGCCTTCGCACCGGGCGCGCCAATATCCAGCTGCTTGATCCGGTGACGGTCGAGGCCTATGGCGCGCATATGCCGCTCAATCAGATGGCGACCGTCTCCGCGCCCGAACCGCGCATGTTGTCGGTGCAGGTGTGGGACAAGAGCAATGTCGGGCCGGTGGACAAGGCGATTCGCTCGGCGGGTCTTGGCCTCAACCCCATTGTCGACGGTCAGACGCTGCGCCTGCCGATCCCGGACCTGACCGAGGAACGCCGCAAGGAACTGGCCAAGCTTGCCAGCAAATATGCCGAAGGCGCGCGCGTCGCTGCCCGCAACGTCCGCCGCGATGGCATGGATAATCTGAAGGCCGACGAGAAGAAGGGCGAGATCAGCGAGGACGATCGCAAGCGGCTGGAAACCGAAGTCCAGAAGCTGACCGACGCCACCATCGCGGACATCGACGCGGCCGCGGCGTCCAAGGAGAAGGAAATCCTCGGCCGTTGAGCCGGGGGCCTTGTCCTGCGTGACCTCCGCGAGCATTCTTCCCTGATGGCAAGCCAGGCCCAGCCCGATCCCTGTCCGTCCGGTCCCGCCCATGGCGCACGCCATGTGGCGATCATCATGGACGGCAACGGGCGCTGGGCGAAGAAGCGGCTGCTGCCCCGGATCGCGGGGCATCGGGCGGGGGTGCAGGCGGTGCGCCGCGTGGCCCGCGCGGCGCGGGAACTGGGGCTGGAATGCCTGACCCTTTACGCTTTTTCGTCGGAAAACTGGAAGCGGCCCGCTCCTGAAGTCGCCGACCTCATGGCGCTGCTGCGGCATTTCATCCAGTCCGATCTCGATGAGTTTCATGCCAATGACGTGCGGCTGAGGGTGATCGGCAATTATCAGGCGCTGGACCCGTCGCTGGTGGCGCTGATCGAAGGAGCGGTGGCCCGCACGGCTGGCAATGCCGGGCCGATCATCGCGATCGCCCTCAATTACGGCGCGCAGGACGAACTGGTCCGCGTCGCGCAGGCGCTGGCGCAAAAAGCCGTGGACGGCGGCGTCGAGCCGGGCCGGATCGGTCTGGAGGATATAGAGGGCGCGCTCTACACCGCCGATCTGCCGCCGCTCGACCTGCTGATCCGCACATCGGGTGAGCAGCGCCTCAGCAATTTCATGCTGTGGCAGGCCGCCTATGCCGAACTGTATTTCACGGAAACGCTTTGGCCCGATTTCGATAAAGCCATGCTCGCGCAGGCGCTAGACGCGTTCCGATTGCGGGACCGGCGTTTCGGCGGATTGTGATCGCATGACGAACGAATTGCGGACCCGGACCGTCGTGGGCCTGATCCTTGTTGCCGTCGCGGTCGGCGCGCTGTGGATCGGCGGCTTTCCCTTCTGGTTGCTGCTGGTCGTGGCGGGCGTGCTGATGCAGGGCGAATGGGGCAATCTGGTCGGCGCATCCGAACAGCAAAGGAAGTTGGCGATGTACGCCGTGTCCTTCCCGCTGGCGATCCTGTGCCCATGGGCGGCGGGTGTTTCATGGCTCGCATTCGCTTTTGCGGCGGCGGCGTTTTTCTTCGTGCTGCTGGCGGCGCGCTCTTTCGCGCTGGCGCTGGGCGTGATCTATGTCTGCGTGCCGGTCATGGCCTTGCTGCTGCTGCGCGGACAGCCGGACGGGCAGGGACTGTTGCTGGCTTTCTGGGCTTTGGCGCTGGTTTGGGCGACGGATATCGGCGCTTATTTCGCGGGGCGGTCCATTGGCGGGCCGAAGCTGGCGCCGCGCGTCAGTCCGTCGAAAACATGGGCGGGCCTCGCGGGGGGCGTGCTGGCGGCGCTGGTGATCGGGTTTCTTCTTCATCGCTTTGCCTGCCTGCCGATCCAGCTTGCGGCGGCGAGCGGTCTGCTGGCCGTGGCGGCGCAGCTTGGCGACCTGCTCGAAAGCTGGATGAAGCGCCGCGCGGGCGTCAAGGACAGCAGCAATCTGTTGCCCGGCCATGGCGGCGTCATGGATCGTCTGGACGGCGTCGTGGCCGCGGCGCCGCTGGCCGCCGCGCTGTTCCTGCTGGCCGGCGCGGCCTGATGCGGACGGTTTCGATTTTCGGCGCGACCGGATCGGTCGGCCTGTCGACGCTGGACCTCATCCAGCGTGAGCGCGACGCTTATCAGGTCGTGGCGCTGACCGCGCATAATGATGTTCAGGGTCTGGCGCGGCTGGCGCGGGAATGCGGCGCGGCCATGGCGGTGATCGGGCGGGGCGATCTCTATGGCGCGCTCAGCGAGGCGCTGGCCGGTTCGGGCATCCGGGCGATGGCGGGCGAAGCCGCCCTGGTCGAAGCCGCGCAGGCGGGGGCGGACTGGAGCATGGCGGCGATCGTCGGCTGCGCGGGCCTGCGGCCGACCATGGCGGCGTTGCAGGCGGGCGGCACGGTGGCGCTGGCGAACAAGGAGTCGCTGGTGTCGGCGGGCCTGCTGATGATGGACGCGGCCAAAGCCTCCGGCGCGACGCTGCTGCCGGTGGACAGCGAGCATAATGCGATCTTCCAGTGCCTCGCGGGGAGCAGTCTGGACGAAGTCGCCCGCATCACGCTGACGGCGAGCGGCGGGCCGTTCCGCACTTTTTCCCGCGAGGAGATGCGCGCCATCACCCCGGCGCAGGCCGTGGTCCACCCCAACTGGTCGATGGGCGCGAAGATCAGCGTCGATAGCGCGACGATGATGAACAAGGGGCTGGAACTGATCGAGGCCGCGCACCTCTTTCCCATCGGCACGGACCGGATCGAGATTCTCGTCCACCCGCAATCGGTCATTCATTCCATGGTCGAATATCGCGACCGTTCGACGCTGGCACAACTGGGCGCGCCGGACATGCGGATTCCCATCGGCCATGCGCTCGCCTGGCCGAAGCGGATCGCGACGCCCTGCCAGCCGCTTGATCTGGCGCGCATCGGCCGTCTGGACTTCGAGGCGCCCGATGAGGATCGCTTTCCCGCCCTGCGTCTCGCGCGGCAGGCGGCGCAGGCGGACGGAGCCGCCCCGGCGATCCTGAACGCCGCGAACGAAGTCGCCGTCGCCGCTTTTCTGGAACGCGCCATCGGCTTCCTTGATATCGCCACGATTGTGGAGGAGGTTGTGAACCGCTATAGCGCGGCTGTGCCCCGTCAGATCGACGATGTGCTGGCTGCCGATACCGAAGCGCGCGCCATGGCAAGGCAGGTGATGGAAAGATTGACGGCTTGATCCAGAATCCGGGTTTCCTCTTGACCGCTCTCGCTTTCGTCGCGGTAATCGGACCCCTCGTCTTCGTGCATGAGATGGGGCATTATCTGGTCGGCCGCTGGTGCGGGGTGAAGGCGGACGCCTTTTCCATCGGCTTCGGGCCGGAACTGGCCGCATGGGTGGATCGCCGGGGAACGCGCTGGCGCATCGCCGCCTTTCCGCTGGGCGGCTATGTGAAGTTCAAGGGCGACATGAACGCCGCCAGCCAGGCCGATCCCAAATGGCTGGAATTGTCCGCGACCGAACGCTCCGAAAGTTTTCCCGCCAAGCCGCTGTGGCAGCGCGCGGCGATCGTCGCGGCAGGCCCCGCGATCAATTTCCTGTTCGCGATCCTGATTCTGGCCGCCTTCGCCTTCGCGCACGGCGAAAGCCGGACTCCCGCCATCGCCGGGCAGGTCCAGCCGGGCAGCGCCGCCGCGGCCGCGGGGATCGAGGCGGGGGACCGCATCGTCTCGCTCAACGGGCGGGACATGGGGACATTCGACGACATCCGCCTCTATGCCCAGATCCGTCCCGGCGAGCCGGTCGCGATCGTGGTGGAGCGGAACGGCGCGCAATTCACGCGACAGGGCCAGATCGGCGTGGTCGAGGAAAAGGACGGCTTTGGCAACAGCTTCCGCATAGGGCGGCTGGGCGTCGCGCCCGGCGATCCGGTGATCGAGCCGGTGAGCCTGTGGCGCGCGCCCCTCGTCGCCATCGACCGGACGGGCGACATCGTGCGGACGATGGTGGAAACGCTGGGCCAGATCATCGGCGGCGGCCGGTCGGTCAAGGAATTGGGCGGGCCGCTCAAGATCGCCGAAGTATCGGGCCAGGCCGCGACGCTGGGCGTGGAAAGCTTCGTCTTCTTCATGGCGCTGATTTCAATTAATTTGGGGTTCATCAATCTCTTGCCAATTCCCATGCTGGATGGCGGCCATCTGCTGTTTTACGGCGTGGAGGCGATACAGCGGCGGCCGGTCAGCCCGCAGGTGCAGGAATGGGCCTACCGGTCCGGCCTCGCGCTGTTGCTGACGGTGATGATGCTGGTGACTTTCAACGATTTGTCTTCTTTCGGGCTCTGGGACCGCCTGTCTGACTTGATCGGTTGATCCGCATCGGGCAGGGAGGCGCGATTTCGCATCGTCTTATGGGCGGCAGGGAACTTTATTTTTGAGGGTGGAGCGGGTGACAGCGATGATGAGCAGCAGCAGGCAGCGTCCGGTCGTCGCGGCCTTGCTGGCGACAACGATGATCGCGGGGCTGTCCGCCGTGCCCGCCCATGCCCAGCAGAACGCACCAGCACCAGCCGCCGCGCCAACCGCGCCGCCTGCCATGGCTCCTGCCGGAACCATCCGCAGCCTGACCGTGACGGGGCAGCAGCGTCTGGAGCCGACTACGGTCCTGTCCTACACCAAGCTGCGTCTGGGCGAGCCTTTCACGCAGGAATCGCTCGATCAGGCGCTGCGCGATCTCTATGAGACGGAATTGTTCGCCGATGTGCAGATCCGCAACGATAATGGCGCCCTTACCGTTGAGGTGAAGGAAAATCCGGTCATCAACCGCATCGTGCTGGAAGGCAACAAGCGGCTGAAGGAAGACAAGATCCGCCCGGAAATCCGCCTCGCCCCGCGTCAGATCTACACCCGCTCGAAGGTGCGCGCCGACGTCGCCCGCATCATCGAACTTTATCGCCGTCAGGGCCGCTTCGCCGCCACGGTCGAACCCAAGATGGTGCAACTCGACCAGAATCGGGTCGATATCGTGTTCGAGATTACCGAAGGCCCCAAGTCCAAGGTCCGCCAGATCAATATCCTCGGCAACCAGAAGTTCAGCGATGGCGAACTGCGCGGCCAGATGGTGACGAAGCAGTCGCGCTGGTTCCGCATCTTTTCGTCGGGCACCAGCTACGACCCGGATCGTCTGGCTTACGACCAGCAGAAGCTGCGGCAATTCTACCTGACGGAAGGCTATGCCGATTTCCGTGTGACGTCCGCGGTGGCCGAACTGACGCCCGACAAGCAGGATTTCATCATCACCTATGTGGTGGAGGAAGGCGATCGCTACAAATTCGGCGATGTGAAGGTCGAAAGCGATATTCGCGACCTGTCGGGCGACTCGTTGACCAAGATGCTGCCGATGAAGAAGGGGCAGTGGTATAACGCCAAGCAGGTCGAGGATACGGTCGACACGTTGAGCGAGACGGCGGGCCTGTTCGGCTATGCCTTCGCGGACGTCCAGCCGGATTTCCAGCGTGACAAGGACACGCTGACGATGGGGATTGATTTCCGCATCGCCAACGCGCCGCGCGTCTATGTCGAACGGGTGGACATCAACGGCAACACGCTGACGCAGGACAAGGTCGTCCGCCGCGAATTCCGCCTGGCCGAAGGCGACGCCTTCAACAGCTTCCTCGTCAAACGTTCGAAGGACCGCATCAACTCGCTCGGTTTCTTCCAGGAAAAGCTGGATGTGGAGCAGAAGCCGGGTTCCGCGCCCGACCGCATCGTGCTGGAAACCAATGTGCAGGAAAAATCGACCGGCGAACTCTCGCTGTCGGCCGGTTTCTCGTCGCTCGAACGCTTCATCCTCGCGGCGTCGATCACCCAGCGCAACTTCCGCGGCAAGGGGCAGGAACTTCGCACCAGCGTCAACTGGTCCAACTATTCCAAATCGGTCGAAGTGGGCTTCACCGAACCCTATTTCATGGACAAGAATATCGCGCTGGGCGGCGATATCTATCGCCGCGATTTGAACAGCTTCCGTTATCTGAACAATAATGACCGCGACACGACCTATGAGCAGACCACGACCGGCTTCCAGATCCGCGCGGGCGTGCCGATCACGGAATATATGTCGCTGGCGCTGCGCTACAGCCTGAACTTCGACGATGTGTCGCTGGATGAGGATACCTTCTATACTGACGGCGTCTGCGATCCGATCAAGGCTGGCCGTTATCTCTGCGACGCCATCGGTAAGCGGACAACGTCCTCGGTCGGCTATTCGCTGATCTACGATACACGCGACAATCGCATTCGTCCCACGCGTGGCCATAATGTCGTCCTGAATCAGGATTTCGCGGGACTGGGCGGCAGCGTCCGTTATGTCCGTACCCGTATCAACGGTTCGAAATATTGGCCGCTGGGCGGCGGCTTCATCTTTTCGATCTCGGGAGAGGGCGGCTATATCCATTCGCTGGAAGGCGAACGCCGCGACTCGGCAGGCAATCTGGTGGACAAGGTGCGCCTGACCGACCGTTTCTTCCTGGGCGAACCGCAGATTCGCGGCTTCGACATTCGCGGCATCGGTCCGCGCGTGAAGCGTTATTATCTGACGCAGGATGAGGACGGGAATTATATCCGCAACTCGGGCAACCGCAATGTAAGCGACGACGCTCTGGGCGGTAAGGTTTATTATATGGCGCGGGCGGAGGTGGAAATTCCCCTCGGTTCCGGCGCGCGCGAAATGGGATTGCGGCCGTCAATCTTTGTTGATGCCGGTGCGGTCGCTGGCCTGAAAGATCCGGCTCTCGTCAACGGGAATGGCCGCTTCAACGGCTATTGCAACGTCACCAGCGGCAGCGGAGACAATGCGACGACAACGACCCAGCCTGCCGCTGGACTGGGCACTTGCGGAAGTGTGGGGACAGGTTCGACCGCGACCTACATAGACGGCACAGGATTCGAGGAAGTATATCTGGGCGATACGCTGAAACCGCGTGTGTCCGTCGGCTTCGGCGTGAACTGGAACTCGCCGTTCGGACCGTTCCGCATCGACATCGCCAAGGCCCTGCTCAAGGAGTCGGGGGACGACACCAAACTCATCACCTTCAACGTAGGGACACAATTCTGATGAAAATGATTTTCAAGGCCGCCGCGGTCGCGCTCGCGCCCGTTTCCCTCATCGCGCTTTCCACCGCGCCCGCCATCGCCCAGTCCAAGCAGGGCATCGCCGTGGCCGACATCCAGCGCGCCGTTGCGACCAGCAACGCCTACACCACGGCCCGCACCCAGATCCAGACGACCTACAAGGCGCAGATCGACAGCTTCACCGCGCGCAAGAACGCTATCGACGCCGACCTGCGCGCCAAGAGCACGGCGCTCGACGCCGCGATCAAGGCGGCTGGCGGCAAGCCGACCCCGGCGATCCAGACCCAATATGAAGCGGCGCAGAAGGCCCAGCAGGACGGTCAGGCCGAATTGCAGCGTCTGGGTGAGCCGATCGCGCTCGCTAACGCCTATGTCGAAGAGCAGATCACGGCGAAGCTGTCCGACGCGCTCAAGGCCGCGATGACCAAGTCGAAGGTCGATCTGGTGCTTGGCCCCGACGCCACCGTTTCCTATCAGCCGGGCGTGGATATCACGCAGGCGGTCGTCACGGAACTGAATGCGCTGGTGCCTTCCGTCAGCATCACGCCGCCCGCGGGCTGGCGTCCGGGCGGCCAGCAGCAGGGCCAGGCGCCCGCCGCGGCCGCTCCCGCCAATCCCTCGCAGCAGCCGACCTCGCGCTGATCTGCGATGACGGATCAGCCTGAAGCGGCTTCGACCGCCCTTGGCCCCATGGATGTCCGTGGGGTCATGGCGGCCTTGCCGCACCGCTACCCCATGCTGCTCATCGACCGCGTGGTTTCGCTCGTGCCGGGCAGCGCGATTCACGCCATCAAGGCGGTTTCGGTCAACGAGCCCTTCTTTCAGGGCCATTTCCCGACGCGGCCGATCATGCCGGGCGTGCTGATCGTGGAAGCGATGGCGCAGGCGGCGGGCGTGCTGGCGGTCGAAACCATGCAACTCGCCAATTCGGGCAAGCTGGTCTATTTCATGAGCATCGACGGAGCGAAGTTCCGATCGCCGGTGGAGCCGGGCTGCCTGCTCGACCTGCATGTCGAGATCACGCAGTCACGCGGCGCGATCTGCAAGTTTTCGGGCAAGGCGATGATCGAAGGCAAGCTGGTGGCCGAAGCGAATTTCGTCGCCATGATCTCTGACCCGCCAGAGAGCTAAGGAGCGGGCTGAGGACGGTGGGGAGGGGTTCCGCCTTTCCCCTTGCCTTTAAGCGGAAAGACATGTAACCGCGCGCCTTCATCAGTTCTGGCGTCCGTTGCGGGCGCAAGTTTTTGGCATCCACGGCCGGTCGGAAACCGGCCATATACGGAGCAGATCATGAAAGCCGATACGCATCCCGATTATCACTTCATCACCGTCCAGATGACCGACGGTTCGACCTTCCGCACACGCTCCACCTGGGGCAAGGAAGGCGACACGATGGCGCTCGACATCGACCCCAAGTCGCATCCGGCATGGATCGGCGGCCAGCGTCAGTTGGATCAGGGCGGCCAGGTGGCGCGCTTCAACAAGCGTTTCGGCGGTCTGACGCTGAAGAAATAATCTTGTCCGCGAGGATGAATGAGAAGGGCGCCCGCGATGGCGCCCTTTTTATTTGTGGCGATGATATGAGAGGAAATGGCGAAGATGGCGCCGGGCGGCATTCCGCCCGATGCATGGCGTCAATGAAGCGCGAATTTGAGCAGCAGGGTGCGCTGGAAGAATTCGTGATTGTCGTCGGAGACGATCCAGATCATTGTCTGCCCGTCTTCCTCCGTGATGGCCAGTCCTTCGAAATTGTCGGCCAATAGCGGCGGCGCAAGCCGCGCCAGCGTTTCCGCCTGCAGCCGCGTGTCCGGGTCCAGCTTTTCGGGCAGTTCGACGATGGCGACAACGCCCGTGAACAGTTCTTGCAAGGTCAGCCGCCGGTTCAGCACCAGCAAATGCCGTTCATCCAGCGCCACCGCGTCGGTAGGGCGATAGCCCTGCGGCGGGGTATAGCGCAGGTGGATCGGGGAGGGCGTGTCGGGGTCCGCCGGGTCGCCGGAAAAGAGCAGGGCGTCGTGATTGCCGTCCGCCGCCATCCCCATCTCGGCGATGGCGATGAAGCGCCCATCGGGCAACCGGGCGAGGGATTCGATGGAACCTGTTTTCGGCCATGCCTCGATCTCCGGCCATGTCCGGCACGCTTCGACCCGTGCGAAGCCGGGTGAATAGCGGCATATCATCTGCTGCAATTCGAAGCCAACCCAATAGCGGTCCGTCGCGGCGTCATGCGTCATGGATTCCGAATCCCATGCCCACCAGGGCCTTCCCCTGTCCTGGGGGCGGACGGGCAAGGGCGCGATGAAGGAACGGCGCCGGGCTTCGCCGCTGCCGACATGAAAACCCATCAAAACCCCCGCGTCGCTCAGCCCCAGAATCTGTCCGGGCGGTTCCACCAGCAACGACGATATGCCGCCGAAATTGGCGTTCCGGCTCGTCAATTCCCACCCCGCGACATAATCCAGCCTGCCCACGCGTCGCAGCGCGGGATCGCTGGCGCTCAGCGCCAAGGCGCGCGCCGCCACGGGCAGGGCGCCGGGTTGCATCAGCTTCGGCTTGTTCTTGTGGGCCGCCGGCAGCAGCAGGATGGCAAGAGCCAGGATGATCAGGATTCGACGCATCGTGCCTGCCATAGGACAATATGGGCTGGTATGCAGCATTCGCGTGATGGATCGTCCATAGCTGAACGGCGTCTGTCACGCTCATTCAGGCTTGGCTCAATGCGACTCGGATAGAAGGAAATCATCAAGGCCAATCCGTCTTCGGAAACGCCTTTTGAAGATGGCTTTTGGAGGAGCAACGCCATGAAGATGAAGTTTCTTGTCAATATGGGTGCTGCGCTGGCCATGGGCGTTGCCTCGCTTGCGGTAACCGCGACCCCGGCCATGGCGCGCGACGGTTGGAGCCGCCATCATGATCGCGGCCATTCCTACCGGGGCGATCGTGGCTACCGTGGCTATCGCGGTGACTATTATCGCGGCTACCGGGGCGATCGCTATTATCGCAACAACTCGTATCGCGGTTACCGGGGCGGCTATCGCTGCCGCGACAGCGGCACCGGCGGCACGATCATCGGTGCGATCGCGGGCGGTCTGCTCGGCAACGAAGTGGGCAAGGGCAGCAGCCGCTATGGTCGGGGCGACGGCACCACGGGCGCCATCATCGGCGCGGGCGTCGGAGCTCTTGCGGGTCGCGCCATCGACCGTGATTGCTAAAATAACCCCCATCGGGTTTGTTTGAGGCAGGGCCGCTCCGCAGGGGGGCGGCCCTTGTCGTTCAGGGAGTTTTGCTCAGGGGATTTTTGCGCCAGTCATGTTGTCGTCGGCGGGGGCTAGCCGATCCCGGTCCGCGCGCAAGGCGGTCATCGCCGCCGGATTGAGGCCCGCATCTTCGTTGCGCGCCTGTCCTGCCCGTGCGTCCAGCATCGCCGCGGCGTCGTTGAGCGCGCTGGCCTCGCTCGCGCTGACGCCGCCTACGCCGTCGCCGGACGCCGATCCGCAGGCGGTCAGGCAGGTCAGCGTCGCGATACTGGCAAGAATGCGGATCATCTCCATCCTCCCCGGTGGTTAAGAAACGCGCATAAGAAAAGGGCCGCCCCGTTTCCGGCGCGGCCCTTTTCCGAAACTTGCCCGAAACGGATCAGAGCGCGTTCGAAGCTGCGTTGTCGGCAGCATTCGCAGCGTTGGCTGCGGCGTTCGACGCATTGTCGGCGGCGTTCAGCGCAGCGTTCATCGCGTCGTCGGCAGCGTTCGATGCGTTATCCGCAGCGTTCGCGGCGGCGTTCGCGGCATTTTCCGCACCGCCCGAACAGGCGGCGAGGCCGAGCGAAGCGGCGAGAACGAGCGAAAGAGCAATCGACTTGGTCATGGGCTAAACCCCTCTCTGAGAACAAAAAAACGTGCAGACCATCTCGGAGAAAAGCTCACCCCCCATCGCGTCTGCGCGGCGATTCGTAATGCCTTGACCGTTGCAAGGCAATCCTCTTCATGTGGGTTAAGAGCGGTATTTCAGCGATTTTATCCAGAATTCGCCGCGAAAGAGCATGATTGACGTATATAAAGTTTTCTTTATATAACCTTGTCATGAGCGCCGCACTCGACATTTTCCGTGCCCTTGGCGATCCGACGCGCCTGCGGATCATTCATCTGCTGCGCGCCATGGAGCTGGCGGTGGGCGAAATCGCGCAGGTCGTGGGGCAGAGCCAGCCGCGCGTGTCGCGCCATGTCCGCATCCTGGCCGAAGCGGGTCTGGTGGAGCGGCGCAAGGAGGGGAACTGGGTGTTCCTGCGGCTTGGCAAGGATGCAGAACTGGCCCCTTACTGGACGCTGTTCGACCAGATCGTGCCGTCGCAAGCCGAAATGTTGTGGCAACAGGCGGACCTTGCCCGCCTCGCCGCCGTGCGCGCGGATCGTTCGCGCGCCGCTGAAGCCTATTTCGCCGAACATGCGGAGGAATGGGACGCGATCCGCTCGCTCCATGTCGCCGAAGTGGATGTGGAGGCGGCGATGACGGTGCTGCTGGAGCAGGAGCCGATCGGCCATCTGCTCGACATCGGCACCGGCACCGGCCGCATGATCGAACTCTTCGGCTCCGATGCCGAGCAGGTGACGGCGCTCGACCGCAGTCCGGACATGCTCCGCCTCGCCCGCGCCAAGCTGCCGGAGGATGCGGGCGACAAATATGCGCTGGTGCTGGGCGATTTCGGCGACCTGCCGATAGAGCGCGGCAGCGTCGATACGGTCGTGCTGCATCAGGTGCTGCATTATGCGCAGGCGCCCGAAGCCGTGATCGCCGAAGCCGCCCGCGTCATAACCGCGCAGGGACGCATGCTGATCGCTGACTTCGCCGCCCATGGACGCGAGGAGTTGCGCCTGCGCGACCAGCACGCGCGCCTCGGCTTTTCGGACGAGCAGATCGAAACCTGGTTCACGCAAGCGGGCCTTAACCTCGAAAGGGTGGAAAGCCTGCCTGGACAGGAACTCACCGTGCAACTCTGGCTGGGCCGCCGCCATGGCGCGCGCGTCCTGCCCATCGAAGGACGCATTTCCGCATGACCCTCCACTTTCCTTCCGTCGAAGAGGCGCGGCGCGCGCTGGATGCGCCGCTTTATGCCGATCTGGCGGGCGACCTGAACGTCAGCTTCGAATTCTTCCCGCCCAGAACGGAGAAGATGGATGAGCAACTCTGGTCCGCGATCGAGACGCTGACGCCGCTGGGGCCGAAATTCGTGTCCGTCACCTATGGCGCGGGTGGGTCGACGCGGGAGCGCACGCACAACACCGTCGCCCGCATCGCGAAGGAAACGCCGCTTGCCGCCGCCGCGCACCTGACCTGCGTCGCGGCCTGCAAGGATGAGATCGCGGAAGTCGCGGACGCTTATTGGGAAGCGGGGGTACGTCACATCGTCGCTCTGCGGGGCGATCCGCCGGAGGCCGGCAAGCGGTTCGAACCGCATCCGCAGGGTTATCAGGGCGCGGCCGAACTGGTCGAAGGGCTGGTGCAACGCCATCCCTTTGAAATTTCCGTCGCCGCCTATCCCGAAACCCATCCCGAAGCGGCGAGCGCGCAGAGCGACATCGACAATTTGAAGCGCAAGCTGGACGCGGGCGCGACCCGTGCCATCACCCAATTCTTCTTTGAGCCGGATAGCTTCTTCCGTTTCCGCGATACCGTCGCGGCGGCGGGGATCGACGCGGACATCATCCCCGGCATCATGCCCGTCAGCAATTTCGCGGCGGTCCAGCGCATGTCGGCGATGTGCAACACCAACGTCCCCAACTGGATGGGCCGGTTGTTCGAGGGGCTGGATACCCTTCCCGCCGCGCGGCAACTCGTGTCTGCGACGCTGGCGGCCGAACTGTGCCGCAAGCTCTATGCGGGCGGGGTGCGCGATTTCCACTTCTACACGCTCAACCGGGCCGAGTTGAGCTATGCCATCTGCCACCTGCTGGGCCTGCGACCGGAGAAAAGTGCATGACCGCCGAGGAACAATTCCGCGCCATCGCGGCGGAAAAGATCATGGTTTTCGACGGGGGCTATGGCACGTCGATCCAGAAACATGGACTGGTCGAAGCGGATTATCGCGGCGATCTGGATCTGGCCAAGGATCAGAAGGGCAATAACGACCTGCTCTGCCTGACCCGCCCCGACATCGTGGAGGGCATCCACGCCGCCTATCTGGAGGCCGGGGCGGACATGGTCGAAACCAACACCTTTTCTTCCACGAAGATCGCCATGGCCGATTATGGCTGCGAACATCTGGTGCGGGACATCAACATCGCGGCCGCGAAGCTGGCGCGCAAGGCGTGTGACGCGGCGGCCGCGAAGGACGGCCGGCCGCGTTTCGTCGCCGGCGCCATCGGACCGACGAACAAGACGCTGTCGATTTCGCCCGACGTCAACGACCCGGCCTATCGCGAGGTGGATTATGACACGCTCAAGGCAGATTATCGCGAGCAATGCGCCGCGCTGATCGAAGGGGGCGTCGATTTCCTGCTGGTTGAAACCTGCTTCGACACGCTCAACGCCAAGGCGGCGGGCATGGCCGCGCGGGAGGCGGAGGCGGCGGCGGGCCGTCCGGTGCCGCTGATGCTGAGCTTCACCATCACCGACATGTCGGGCCGCAACCTGTCGGGGCATACGATCAACGCCTTCTGGTATTCGCTGCGGCATCTGAAGCCGCTCACCATCGGCGTGAACTGCGCGTTCGGAGCGGATTTGCTGCGGCCTTATCTGAGCGAGTTGGCGAAGAATGCGGATACGCTGATACTCGCCTATCCCAATGCGGGGCTGCCCAATGAACTGGGACAGTATGACGAACTGCCTGAAACCACCGCGTCGCTCATCCGCCAATGGGTCGATGAGGGGCTGGTGAACATGGTTGGCGGCTGCTGCGGCACCACGCCTGCGCATATCGGGGCGGTCGCGAAGGCGCTTGCGGGCTTCAAGCCACGTGTCCTGCCCAAGCTTCCCGTCGTGACCCGCCTTGCGGGGCTGGAGCCGATGCACATCGCGGCCTGATATCATTTCCGTTCGTGTCGAGCGAAGTCGAGACACGGGCATATAACGCTTCTCGACTTCGCTCGAAGCGATCGGACTTTGAAAAATGACTGAGAAACCCACCGCCACCAACTTCGTCAACATCGGCGAGCGCACCAACATCACCGGATCGGCCAAGTTCAAGAAGCTCATCATGGCGGGCGATTATGCGGCCGCCATCGACATCGCGCGCGATCAGGTGGAAAATGGCGCGCAGGTGGTGGATGTCAACATGGACGAAGGCCTGCTCGACTCCGTGGAGGCGATGACGACCTTCCTCAAGCTCATGACATCGGAGCCGGACATCAGCCGCGTGCCGGTGATGATCGACAGCTCCAAATGGGAGGTGATCGAGGCAGGCCTCAAATGCGTGTCCGGCAAGCCCATCGTCAATTCGATCAGCATGAAGGAAGGGGAAGAAGCGTTCCTCGATCATGCGCGAAAGGTTATGGCTTATGGCGCGGCGGTGGTCGTCATGGCCTTCGACGAAACGGGGCAGGCGGATACGAAGGAACGCAAGGTCGAAATCTGCGAACGCGCCTACAAGCTGCTGATGACCGTCGGCTTCCCGCCGGAGGATATCATCTTCGACCCCAATGTCTTCGCGGTGGCCACGGGGATCGAGGAGCATAATAATTACGGCGTCGACTTCATCGAGGCATGTCGCGAGATCAAGGCGCGCTGCCCGCATGTCCATATTTCCGGCGGCCTCTCCAACCTCAGCTTTTCCTTCCGTGGCAATGAGCCGGTGCGAAGGGCGATGCACTCCATCTTCCTTTACCACGCCATTCCGGCGGGCATGGACATGGGCATCGTCAATGCGGGCCAGCTCGACGTTTACGACGCCATCGACCCGGAGCTGCGTGAAGCCTGCGAGGATGTGATCCTCAACCGGCCCCAGCGTGATCCCGAAGTCACGCCGACCGAGCGGCTGGTCGACCTCGCCGAAAAATACCGGGGCAAGGGCGGGGAAGCCGACAAGACCGCCGAGGAATGGCGCGCCTGGCCCGTGACCAAACGCCTCGAACATGCGCTGGTCAAGGGCATCGACATGTATGTGGTTGAGGATACGGAGGAAGCCCGCCTTGTCGCCGTCAAGCCCATCGAGGTGATCGAAGGTCCGTTGATGGACGGCATGAACGTGGTCGGCGACCTGTTCGGCGCGGGCAAGATGTTCCTGCCGCAGGTCGTCAAATCCGCTCGCGTGATGAAGAAGGCCGTCGCCCATCTGCTCCCCTTCATCGAGGCGGAGAAGGAACCGGGCGCCAAGGGCAAGGGCAGGGTAGTCATGGCGACCGTCAAGGGCGACGTGCACGACATCGGCAAGAACATCGTGGGCGTGGTGTTGCAATGCAACGGCTTCGAGGTGATCGACCTTGGCGTCATGGTGCCGTGGCAGGATATCTTGAAAGCTGCCAATGAAAATGACGCCGACATGATCGGCCTGTCCGGCCTCATCACCCCTTCGCTGGACGAGATGGTGACGGTCGCCATCGAAATGCAGCGCGCGCAGATGACCATGCCGTTGCTGATCGGCGGGGCTACCACCTCGCGTGTGCATACCGCGCTTCGCATCGACCCGGCTTTTGAAGGGCCGGTCATCCATGTGCTCGACGCCAGCCGCGCGGTGGGCGTGGCGACCGCGCTCGTTTCCCAGACGCAGAAGACGGATTTCGTCCAGCGGACCAGGGATGATTATGAACATGTCCGCGTCGCCCGCGCGAACAAGGGGCAAAGCGCCCTGCTGCCGCTGGAGGATGCGCGCGCCAACGCTTTCGAGATCGACGAGAATCTGAAGCCGCCCCGGCCGCGCCTGCCGGGCGTCCACAGCTTCCCGGACTGGGATCTGAAGGATCTGCGCGACTATATCGACTGGACGCCCTTCTTCCGCGCCTGGGAACTGGCGGGCGTCTATCCGGCGATCCTGGAGGACAAGATCGTCGGCGAAAGCGCCATCAGCCTGTTCGGCGACGCGCAGAAGATGCTGGAGCGCATCATCGAGGAAAAATGGCTGACCGCGCGTGGTGTCGTGGGTCTGTGGCCCTGCGCGCGCGAGGGCGATGACATTGTTGTCCATGTCGAGGATGAAAAACATGTCCGCCTGCCCATGCTCCGCCAGCAGATCGCGAAGCGGGAAGGGCGGGCCAATATGTGCCTTGCCGACTTCATCAGCCCGAACGGCGACTGGATCGGCGGCTTTGCTGTGTCGATCCACGGCATCGAGCCGCATCTGGCGCGCTTCAAGGCCGCCGTCGACGATTATTCCGACATCTTGCTGAAGGCGCTTGCCGATCGGCTCGCCGAAGCCTTTGCCGAGCGGCTCCACCATTATGTCCGCACCGCGCTCTGGGGCTATGCGGAAGGCGAGCAACTCACCAATGAAGCGCTGATCAAGGAGCAATATCGCGGCATCCGCCCCGCGCCCGGCTATCCGGCCTGCCCGGAACATAGCCTGAAGCCGCTGCTGTTCGACATGCTCGACGCGCATCATGCGACGGGCGTCACCCTGACGGAAAGCTTTGCCATGCTGCCGACGGCGGCGGTCAGCGGCTTTTATTTCGGCCACGCGCAGGCCGAATATTTCGGCGTCGCCCGCGTCGGCCGCGATCAGTTGGAAGATTATGCGGAGCGCCGGGGCGTCGATGTGGAGACGGCGGAAAGATGGTTGCGGCCCAATCTCGATTGAACGCCGCGGTGGCGCAAGCGTCCCATAACGGGGCAGGGTTTCGTTAACCACGTCCGGGCATTGGCCGCGCGCAGGGCAACGCCTACCGTGTGCCCATGCGTATAACCTCCACCGCCGCCCTCGTGTCCACCGCCATCGCAGCCACCGCTTTCGCGCAGGTGTCGCCCGCGCCCTTCACCGTTGCGGAAACCGGGCAAGCCTTCGCCTCGCTCGCGCAGGCATTGAACGCGATCGGCAACGGCAGAGGCACGGTGGTGATCGCGCCCGGCACCTACCGCCAGTGCG
The DNA here is from genome assembly GCA_900100475.1 of Sphingobium faniae. Lineage (GTDB taxonomy): Bacteria > Pseudomonadota > Alphaproteobacteria > Sphingomonadales > Sphingomonadaceae > Sphingobium > Sphingobium faniae. Next base: position 167,490 of record FMTU01000005.1, read on the forward strand.
CGGTGCAGCAGGGGGGGCAGGTGACCTTCACCGCCGCGACGCCGGGGACGGTCATCCTTGACGGCGTGACCTGTGAGGGCAAGGCGGCGCTCGTCCTGCGCGGCAGCGCGAGCAAGGTGGACGGCATCGTCTTCCAGAATCTGCGCGTGCCGGACGGCAATGGCGCGGGCATCCGGCTGGAAAGCGGCGACCTGACCGTCACCAACAGCCTGTTCCGCAACAGCGAGCAAGGAATCCTGTCCGGCGACGCGCCGGGCAACAGCGTCACCATCGACAAATCGACCTTCCGCCATCTGGGCCGCTGCGACCGCGATCTGGACTGCGCGCATGGCGTCTATATCGGCCATTATGGCAGCCTCACCGTCACCCGGTCGCGCTTCGACCAGGGCAATGGCGGCCATTATCTCAAGACCCGCACGCCGCGCGTCACGATCACGACCAACAGCTTCGACGACAGCGCGGGACACCTGACCAACTATATGATCGACCTTTCCAACGGCGCTAGCGGCACGATCAGCGGTAATGAGATGGTGCAGGGCAAGGACAAGGAAAATTACAGCGCCTTCATCACCGTCGCCCCGGAAGGCCGCGAGCATGACAGTTCGGGCCTGTCCATCGCGGACAACAGCGCGTCCTTCGTGCCGGGCCTGCAACGCAGCAGCAGCTTCGTCGCCAATTTTACCGATGATGCGGTGAAGATCGGCGCGAACAGGCTGGCGAGCGGCATCAAAGTTTCGGACCGCCGCTGACGCCTTGCCAGCGGGTGGTGATGGGCAGATAAGCCATCCCATGCGAACGACCTATGACTCGGCTACCGTCCGCCTCTATCATCTGAGCGACGCGCAGGAGGGCGGGGCGGCCACGACCCTGTTTTACGGCTCCCTGAACGAAGCTCTTCGCATCGCCGCAGGGCAATCGGCCGATGTGCAGGACGGCCTGTTCCTCGCCACCGACAATGATGTGGTCGCCTATCTGGACCTGATCGACGATTGAGCCGACCGATACGGGGGTTCTAGCGCGCTTCCAGCACCATGTTGAACGGCCCTTCGGCGGCGCGGCGGACGTTTTCGAAGCCGCCTTCGCGGACGATGCGGGACAATCGCGCTTCTCCGGCCTGCGCGCCCAGTCCTTCGCCCACCTCCTGATCGAGCGATGTCGGCACGCAGATCATCGTGGAGGCGTTGTAATACAAGCGTCCGACGGGATTGAGATTATCTTCCGGCCTGTCCGCGGCAATCGGCTCGACGATCATCCAGCTTCCGCCTGGCGTCAATATCCGCCGAATATGCGCCGCGCAGCCGCGCGGATCGCCCATGTCGTGCAAACAGTCATACATGGTGACGAGGTCGAAATCCCGTTCCGGCACGTCCTTGGCCGTCGATATGTCGAACCGCACCCGCTCGCTCAGTCCATGCGCCTGTGCATGGCGCCGGGCTTCCTCGATCGAGGGTTCATGGAAATCATAGCCGATGAACTGGCTTTGCGGATAAGCCTGCGCCATCAGCAGCGTGGAAAAGCCGACGCCGCATCCGATGTCGGCGACCTTCGCGCCCGCCCGCAGCTTCGCTTCCACGCCGTCCAGCGCGGGAAGCCATGTCTGCACGATATTGTTGACATAGCCGGGACGAAAGAAAGCGCCCGTCGCGCAGAACAGGCAGGCGGCATGATCGCCCCAGCGCACGCCGGTGCCGTGGCGGAAACATTCCTCCACCTTGGGTTCCGCTTCGATCATCGCGGCCACCATTTCGAATGCCGCCACCAGATAGACCGGGCTGTCGGGGTCGTGGAACACCATTGCCTGTTCGGGCGACAGGCTGAATCGGTCCGCCGCCGGATCATAATCTATATAGCCGTTCGCGGCCTGCGCCAGCGCCCATTCGCGCACATAGCGTTCATGCAGGCCACCTGTTCGCCGCGCCAGTTCGGCGGCGGTGGCAGGCCCTTCCGCCAGCGCGTCGAACATCCCCAGCCGCACGCCCAGCCGCACCGTGGGCACGCTCATCGCGCCGCCCAGATCGCCGAGCATCTTTCCTATGAAACCATGCAGTCTTTCTTCGTCGATCGGTGCGGACATGACGCGCTCCTCTCGCCAGACGCCCGACTCCGTGGACGGACGACAATGGCGGGAAAATAGCATATCGCGCTTCGATCCGCGACTGCCATCCTGCTGCATCGTGAAGCCCCGGGAGGCTCCCGCGAAGCATCGTTAGACCGGCTCCACCCGCAATACCGAAGCCTCAGCGCCGACGATCCGCACCCGCGTCCCGACCGGGGCGTCGGGACCATGGCAGGACCATGCGCCGTCCCCCACCTTCACGCGCCCGCGTCCATTGTCGATGGCCTCGACCACGGTCACCACTTCCCCGATCAGGCGCGCGGTGCGATCGTTCAGCAGCGGGTCTTCGGATGACACCGGATTGGCCGCATACCAACGCCGCCCACCCCATACGGCGATCAGGCAGAGCAGGGCGAAGATCAGGAACTGCAACGGCACGCCAAGCGGCAGCGCCAGCGCCGCCAGCCCCGTGAGCGCCGCCGCGATCGCGATCCAGATCAGGAACACGCCGGGCAGAAGCACTTCGCCAATGCCCAGCAGCGCGGCGAAGATCAGCCACCACCAATGATCCTCCAGCATGGCCAGCATGTCCATCGGCCTGCTCCTTATTCGAACGGCCCACGGCGGCGCGCGGCGGGCGGCGGGGGCGGCGGAGAGCCTCTGTCGCCGCCCAATGCGTCCCGCGCCAGTTCGCCGATGCCGCCCAGCGTGCCGATGAGCTGGGTCGCCTCCACCGGAAACAAAATGGTCTTGGCGTTGGGCGAGGTCGCGAACTGGCTGACGGCCTCCACATATTTCTGGGCGATGAAATAGTTGATCGCCTGTGCGTTGCCGGACGCGATGGCTTCGGACACCATCTGCGTCGCCTTGGCCTCTGCCTCCGCTTCGCGCTCGCGGGCCTCGGCGTCGCGGAAAGCGGCTTCGCGGCGGCCTTCCGCTTCCAGGATCTGGCTTTGCTTCTGCCCCTCGGCCTTCAGGATTTCGGAGGCGCGCAGACCTTCCGATTCGAGGATCAGGGCGCGCTTCTCGCGCTCGGCCTTCATCTGCCGGCCCATGGCGTTGACGATATCGGCGGGCGGGCGGATGTCCTTCAATTCCACGCGGGTGATCTTGATGCCCCAGGCATTGGTCGCATGATCGACCACGGACAGAAGCCGCGCATTGATCTCGTCGCGTTTGGAAAGGGTTTCGTCGAGGTCCATCGACCCCATGACGGTGCGCAGATTGGTCGTCGCTAGCTGCATGATGGCGACATAGAGTTCGGACACTTCATAGGCCGCCTTGGCTGCGTCCAGCACCTGAAAGAACACCACGCCGTCGACCGACACCATGGCGTTGTCCTTGGTGATGATCTCCTGCCCCGGAATGTCGACGACCTGCTCCATCATATTGATCTTGCGGCCGACCGCGTAGAAGAAGGCGGGGTAGAAATTGAGGCCGGGGCGGGCGACTTCGGTGAAGCGGCCGAAGCGTTCGATCGTATATTGATAGCCCTGCCGCACCACCTTGATACTGGCCGCCAGATAGAGCAGCACCAGCAAGGTCACCGTCAGCGCGAATGTCGTCACCATGAGGCCCTCCCCCAAAACCGAACCGGGTCGGACTATGGCGCGAAAAGATTAACGGGGAAAGCCAATCCGGCTAAACCCGTCATGAGAACCGTTTTTCCAAGGAGTCGATCGCCGTCATGCTGCTTCGCCACGCCCGCTCGCTGCTGTTTCTGCCGGCATCCAACGCCCGCGCCATCGCCAAGGTTCGCACCTTGCCTTGCGATCTTGTGATCCTCGACCTGGAGGATGCGGTGCCCGACGACCGGAAGGAGGAGGCGCGCGCGGGCGCTCTGGAGGCATTGGCGGACGGGTTCGGGCATCGCCTGACGGCGTTGCGGATCAATGTCGAAGGCACGCCCTGGCATGGCGCGGAGATGGTGGCCGCCAAACAGTCCTCCGCCGATTATGTCGTGTTGCCCAAGGTGGAAAACGCTCAGCAGGTGAAGGATGTGTTCAGCGTCACGCAAAAGCCGGTCATCGCCATGATCGAAAGCGCCAAAGGCGTGCTGGCCGCCAGCGAGATCGCGGCGGGCGAAGGCACGGCGGCGCTGTTCATGGGCACCAACGATCTGCGGCAGGACATCGGCATCCCTGCTTCGGCAGGCCGCGAGGGGCTGGTGCTGTCATTGCAGGCGGTGATCCTTGCCGCGCGCGCCGCCGGGATCGCGGCGTTTGACGGGGTGTTCAACCGGCTGGACGATGAAGCGGGGTTCGAAGCGGAATGCGTCGCCGGGCATGTGCTGGGCTTCGATGGCAAGACGTTGATCCATCCCAGTCAGGTGCCGGTCGCCAATCAGGTGTTCGGCCCCGACGCGCAGGCCGTGGCGGACGCCCGCCGCCTCATCGAAGCCGCGACGGGCGGCGCGGAACGCTTTGAAGGGCGCATGATCGAATCCATGCATGTAGAGGAAGCCAGGGCGTTGATCGCCCGGGCGGAAGCCGTGGGGATGTAGGGCGAAGGCCGGGACGCGGCGACTGTTCCTATCGACGCCGCACGGTCAGCAGATAGTTGATCGCCTTGTTGTCCGACAGCGCGAAGCCCTTGCGCGGATCGAAGCTGAGGCCGCTCGAATCAATCACTTCCAGTTCCGCCTTCTTCAGCAAGGCCGTCAATTCCCCCGGCGTGAGGAACCGGCTCCAGTCATGCGTCCCCCTGGGGATGCCGCCGACGCTTTCGCCGACGGTGATCATGGCGAGGCGGGAGAGGGGGGTGCGGTTGGGCGTCGAAAGGATCATCAGGCCGTCGGGCGCCAGCTTGTCCGCAAGCGCCGTCACGAAGGCGGCGGGGTCAGCGACATGTTCGATCACCTCCATCGACGTGACGAGATCGAATCCGCGCTCCACCATCTGTTCCACCGGAGTCGCGCGATAGTCGATAGTGAGTCCCTGCGGTTCGGTATGGGCTTTGGCCGCCGCGATATTTTCCTCCGCCGCGTCGAGCGCCGTCACCGCCGCGCCCATACGCGCCAGCGGTTCGGCCAGCAGCCCCGCGCCGCAGCCCACGTCCAGGGCGCGTTTGCCGTCAAGAGGCCGAAAAGAGCGGTCCTTGCCCGGCCAATGCCGGTCGATCGCCTCGCGGATATAGCGCAGGCGTACCGGGTTGAGCTTGTGCAGCATGGCGCTGCTGCCCTTGGGATTCCACCAGTCCGCCGCCATCGCGCCGAAATGCGCGGCCTCCTTCGGATCGACGGTTGCGCCCATTGTTACGCTTGCATTGCTTGCCATATCCGTATCCGCTGCTAAGAGAAGCGCCGTTTTCGCCCTTTTGGGACATTTTCTTTCTTACCAGCAGGCAGGCTCGACAAGCAAATGGCGCGCATCGTGATGAAATTCGGCGGCACCTCCATGGCGGGGATGGAGCGGATTCGCAATGTGGCCGCGCGCGTCAAACATGTGGCCGAGCAGGGAAATGAGGTCGCCGTCGTCGTTTCCGCCATGGCGGGCGAGACGGATCGGCTGGTCGGTTTCTGCAAGGAAGCCTCGGCGCTATACGATCCGGCGGAATATGACGTGGTCGTCGCCAGCGGGGAGCAGGTGACGAGCGGCCTGCTGGCCATGACGCTCAAAGCCATGGGCGTGGATGCGCGGAGCTGGCTCGGCTGGCAACTTCCGATCCGCACCAATGAGGCCCACACCAAGGCGCGGGTCGGCGAGATCGACACCAGCGACCTGTCGGCGTCGATGCAATCGGGCACGGTTGCGGTGATCCCCGGTTTTCAGGGGATGATGGCGGACGGGCGCGTCTCGACCCTGGGCCGTGGCGGATCGGATACCTCGGCGGTCGCGGTGGCGGCGGCGGTGAAGGCGGATCGCTGCGACATCTATACCGACGTGAACGGCGTCTACACGACCGACCCGCGCATCGTGGCCCGTGCGCGCAAGCTCGACCTCGTCACCTATGAGGAGATGCTGGAGCTGGCTTCTGTCGGGGCCAAGGTGCTCCAGACCCGCTCGGTCGGCCTCGCCATGAAGGAAGGCGTGGTCGTGCAGGTGCTTTCCTCCTTCGATGATCCTACCCAGACCGACCTCCCCGGCACGCTGATCGTCAGCGAGGAGGAACTGGAAGCCAAGCTCAAGGAAAACAAGATGGAACGTCAGCTCATCACCGGCATCGCCCATGACAAGAATGAGGCGAAGATCACCGTCACCCGCGTGCCGGATCGTCCCGGCGCCGTCGCACACATCTTCGGGCCGCTGGCGCAAGCCGCGATCAATGTCGACATGATCATCCAGAATGTCGGCCGCGACAAGGGCGAGACGGACGTGACCTTCACCGTGCCGGGCGCGGATCTGGCGCGGGCGCTGGACGTGCTGGAGAGCCAGAAGGAAGTCATCGGATTCAACCGCATCATCCCCGACACGAAGGTCGCGAAGATCAGCGTCGTCGGCGTCGGCATGAAGAGTCATGCGGGCGTCGCCAGCGCGATGTTCCAGGCGCTGGCCGATCGCGGCATCAACATCCTCGCCATCTCCACCAGCGAGATCAAGGTCAGCGTGCTGATCGACGAGGATGAGACGGAACTGGCGGTGCGCGTACTGCACACGGCTTATGGGCTGGACGCGCCGGCGGCTTGACCGCGCGATTGCCCGGCTTCACAAAAGATGAGCGAGCGGCGGCCTTTGGGTCGCCGCTGTCCTGACCCCTCCCAGATACGGGAGGGGCTTTTTGATTCGATGGAACTGCATATGACGAACGCCAAACTCGCTTCCCTGATGGCTCGCGGCACGGAATTACTGGGCTGCGAAACGGCGATCCTGTGCGGGGCGATGAGTTGGGTGTCGGAGCGTCATCTGGTGTCGGCGATTTCCAACGCAGGCGGTTTCGGCGTGATCGCCTGTGGCGCGATGACGCCCGACCTGCTCGACAAGGAGATCGCGGCGACAAAGACGCTGACGGACAAGCCCTTCGGCGTCAATCTCATCACCATGCATCCGCAGCTTTTCGAACTGATCGAGGTCTGTTCGAAGCATCGCGTGGGGCATGTGGTGCTGGCCGGGGGCCTGCCGCCCAAGGGCAGTATCGAAGCGATCAAGGAAAAGGGCGCGAAACTGCTCTGCTTTGCCCCCGCGCTGGCGCTGGCGAAGAAACTGGTGCGCTCGGGCGTCGATGCGCTGGTGGTCGAAGGCATGGAGGCGGGCGGCCATATCGGTCCGGTCGCCACCAGCGTGCTGGCGCAGGAAATCCTGCCGGAAATGGCGGAACAGGTGCCCGTGTTCGTCGCCGGGGGAATCGGCCGGGGCGAAGCGATCGCCGCCTATCTGGAGATGGGCGCGTCGGGCGTGCAGCTTGGCACCCGCTTCGCCTGTGCAACGGAAAGCATCGCCCATCCCGCGTTCAAGAAGGCGTTTTTCCGCGCATCGGCCCGCGACGCCATCGCCAGCGTCCAGATCGACCCGCGCCTGCCGGTGATCCCGGTTCGCGCGCTTAAAAATGCGGGCACCGAAGCCTTCACCGCCAAGCAGCGTGAAGTGGCCAATCTGCTCGACAGCGGCGTGGTCGACATGGGCGAGGCGCAATTGCAGATCGAACATTATTGGGCGGGCGCCCTCCGCAGGGCCGTGATCGACGGCGATGTCGAGGGTGGATCGCTGATGGCGGGCCAGTCCGTCGGCATGGTGACGAAGGAGGAACCCGCCGCCGCCATTATCGCGCAATTGATGGACGAAGCCGCATCCGCGCTGGAGCGGCGGGCGGTCTGAAGTCAGGGTGAGGGAAGCCTGTCTTTCAGATAGCGCAGAACCTCGTCTTCCCCCCCTCATCCAACTGCGCCTAACCTCCCTTCATGAGGCAAGGTATCGTATCCTTCTCCCACAAGGGGAGAAGGGAGGCTATGCATCTGTTTCTGGCAGAACAGCCGCTGGAGATCGCGCCCTCCATCGCCGCCATACCGAAACCCGACGAACCGAATCCCTTTCTGGACGAGTCGAGTCCGCGCCAGTCGTCGGGAACCCCTGCTCTTGGCATAAGTTTTCTGTTGCTGGATAAGAATGACAAAGGGGATTTTGGTGCCGCCGCGTACCGCATTTCGTCGCTTCTTCTCGGCAGCGTCCATCACGACGCTGGCCCTGATCGCTGGTTGTTCCACGCCGAAGAAGCCCGCCGTCGCGCCGCCTCCGGTCATCGAGACGATCCGGCCGGTTCCGCCCATGGGCGCGGTGGAAGGCATGAGCATCCCGGATGTCGGCCCGGACGGCAAGCGGCTGACCCCCAATCGGGGCGTCACGTCCAACACCGCTTTGTGGCATGTGCGCATGGCGCTGAACGTCGCGGCGCTATCCTGCCACGGCGCGGGCGATCTGGCGCGGCTGCAATATAATCAGATGCTGCATGTGCATAAGGCGGTGCTGGGGGAGGCGAATGCCGCCGTCGATCGCAATTACAAGTTCGAATATGGCGCCACGGGCATTGGCCGGCGTGAACAGCTCAACACGGTCGTCTATAATTTCTTCTCCCTGCCGCCGGTGCAGCCGACCTTCTGCAAGGCGGCGGTGGAGGTCGGGGCGAAGATGCTGTCCATGCCGTCCGCTTCCCTGCTGACCTATGCCCCCGAAGGCCTCGCGGCGCTGGAAAAGCCGTTTCAGGATTTCTACGAAGCCTATGCCGATTATCTGCGCCGGCTGGCGGAATGGCAGGCGCGTTTCGGCGCGAGCGTGACGGTGGTGGTGTCGCCCACGCCCTTGCCTCCTCCGCCGGTGCCGCCGGGCGAGATCCCGGCGCAGGGCCTCGCGCCGCGCGCGCCCGCCGCGCCGCAACCCGCGCCCGCTGTCGCGACGCCGCCGGTAGCGGTCGTGCCGACCCTGCCGCCCGCCCGGCCCTGACCTTGCCGATCATCGACGCCTCGTCTATCTGGGAGGCGAGCGAGGCCACGTCCTCCCCCGCCTGACGCGGGCACAAGTCCGGGACGGCCCGGCTCTCTTTGCGAAAGGAGGGCCGTCATGGCCTGGATTTATTTGGTTGCCGCCGGTCTGCTGGAAATCGTCTGGGCGTTCGCGATGAAGCAGTCGCAGGGTTTTTCGCGCCTTACCCCCACCATCATCACCTTTGTCACGATGGCGGGCAGCTTCGCCCTGCTGTCGTTGTCGATGAAAAGCCTGCCGCTGGGCACGGCCTATACGATCTGGACCGGGATCGGCGCGGTCGGCGCTTTTCTGGTCGGCATCGCCTTTCTGGGGGAGGCCGCATCGGCGATGCGCCTGCTGGCCGCCGCGCTGATCCTGGGCGGCCTGCTGCTCATGAAGCTGTCGTCTCCGGCGTGACGGTGGAGGGCGCCTTGGGCGGCAGGGGAAACAGCCGGATGAAGCGTTCGGCCAGTTCCCGGTCGCCCGCGACCGTCAGCGCGCCTGCCGCCTCCCCAAATGGCAGCCCGCCATAAATGACGGCAACCAGCGCATTTTGATCGCCGGAGAAGAGCACGTCCGCGCTTTCCGCTTCGCCGCGGCCGATGGTGAAGTCGCCATCTTTCAGGATCGCGCGAAACTCCTCTTCGCCAAAGCGCATTCCGATGGTGGCGTCCATGTCGCCGATCCGGCTGCGGTCGATCATCGTCCGCAGCGAGAGGACCACCGATACATGGCTCATCGGCTGGCCCGGCTGCATCGTGGGCGAGCGGCTGGCCCAGCGGCCCAGCACCTGAAACAGGATTTCCGACTCGCGACCCCAGTCGGTCAGCTCGTAAATCTGGCTGGCGGCGGGCGGAGGCAGGCGGCGGCGGATCAGGATGCTGGCCGCTTCCAGTCCCTCCAGCCGCTGCGTCAGCACATTGGCGCTGATTCCGGGCAGGCTGGCGCGAAGATCCGTGAATCGCTTCGGCCCCAGCATCAATTCCCGCATAATCGGCATGGCCCAGCGGTCGCCGATGATGTCGAGCGCATGGGCTACCGCGCATCCGTCCTGATAAGCTCGTTTCTTCACTTTTGAGAGTCCATAGTTATTTTTTATAACTTATAAGTTGAATAAAATAATCATCGGGTGCACAAAGTTCAAGCTGGCGATTCGCCCAAGGCAAGGATGCGGCGCCGGACCCAATAATCTCAAGGAGACGCGCGATGTCGAATGTTCCCGCTCCGAAGATGATTTTCGTGAACCTGCCGGTGAAGACCCTGCCAGCCTCGATCGCCTTTTACGAGGCGGTGGGTGCGGTGCGGGACAAGGATTTCGCCGATGACAGCGCGCAGATGCTGCGCTTTTCCGATACAATTAACGTCATGCTGCTGACGCATGAGCGGTTCAGCAGCTTCACGTCGCGCAAGATTCCAGACGCCCATGAAACCGCGCAGGTGCTCCTGGCATTGAGCGAAGCGAGCCGCGCCGATGTCGACGCGACCACGCAAAAGGCGCTGGCGGCGGGCGGGACGGAGCCGAATCCGAAACAGGATCATGGCTTCATGTATGGCCGCAGCTTCGCGGACCTCGACGGCCATATCTGGGAAGTGGCGTGGATGGACATGGAAGCGGCGATGGCCGCCGGGCAGGGCGAATCCGCCACGGCCTGACAGCTTCGAACCGGGGGACGAAAAGGAGAGAGACGATGAGCTATATGGATGGTTTCGTGATCCCCGTGCCCAAGGGCAGCAGGCAGGCCTACAAGGACATGGCGGCGACGGCCGCGCCGATCTTCCTCGAACATGGCGCGGTCCGCGTGGTCGAATGCTGGGGCGATGACATCAAGGTGGGGAAGGTCAACGACTTCCGCACCTGCGTCATCGCGGAAGAAGGCGAGGAGATCGTCTTTTCCTGGATCGAATGGCCTTCGAAGGAAGTCCGCGATGCGGGCATGGCCAGGGTGATGGACGACGAACGGATGAAGCCGCCGGAAGGGCAGAACATGCCCTTTTCCGGCCAACGCATGATCTATGGCGGTTTTTCCGTGTTGCTCGACGAGCGCGCCTGAATCCACCACCCCTGAGTCGGGAGACGGACGATGACCGATCTCAACGGTAAATTCTTCTGGTATGAACTGATGACAAGCGACCCGCAGGCCGCGATCGCCTTTTACGGCGGCGTGGCCGGGTGGAGCGCGCAGGCTTTTGAAGGCGGCGACCATGGCTATCATGTGGTTTCGGGCAGCGCGGGACCGCTGGGCGGGATCATGGCGATCCCGGCGGAGGCCAGGGATTGCGGCATGGCGCCATGGTGGGGCGGCTATATCGGGTCGGCGGATGTCGATGCCGATGCCAAACGCCTGACCGACGCCGGCGGCAAGGTGCAGCGCCCGCCGGAGGATATACCGGGCGTGGGGCGCTTTGCGGTGATGGCCGATCCGGGCGGCGCGACCTTCCTGTTGCTCAAGGGTTCCAGCCCCGAAGGGATGGACGCGCCTTCGCCGATGGCGATGGGCCATGTCGGCTGGCATGAGCTTTATTCCGGCGATTTCGACGCTGACCTCGCCTTCTACACATCGCAATTCGGATGGGGGAAGGGCGAGGCCATGGATATGGGCGAGATGGGCAGCTACCAGCTTTTCTCCATGTCCGGCGGCACGGATTTCAACAGCATGTCGGGCGGCATGATGAAGAAACCGCCGGTGATGCCCCAGCCGCTCTGGCTGTTCTACTTCGTGGTGGGCGATATCGACGAAGCGCTGGACAGGGTGAAGGCGGGCGGCGGGACCGTGCTCAACGGCCCGATGGAAGTGCCCGGCGGCGCATGGATCATCCAGGCAACCGACCCGCAGGGCGCGATGTTCGCGCTTGTCGGCATGCGCGCAGGCTGAAGGAGGACGATCATGTCGAAGATATCTCCATGCCTGTGGTTCGACGGACAGGCCGAGGAAGCGGCGCGTTTCTACACTTCCGTCTTTGGTGGATCGGTGGATGGGATCAGCCATTATCCGCCCGGCGCATCCTCGCCTTCCCCCTTCAGGGAGGGGGATGTGCTGCTGGTGGAGTTCACCCTGTTCGGCCAGAGCTATCAAGCGCTGAACGGCGGGCCGCAATTCACTTTCGACGAAGCCGTCTCCCTGTCCGTCGCCTGCCAGGATCAGGCGGAAATCGACCGCTTGTTCGATGCGCTGACGGCGGACGGCGGGCAGCCGGGGCCGTGCGGCTGGGTCAAGGATAAATATGGCCTGTCATGGCAATTGGCGCCGGAAGAAATCCTGGCCCTGCAAAAGAGCGGCGACAAGGAAGCGATCGGCCGCATGATGGCGGCGCTGATGACGATGGGAAAGCTGGACATCGCGGCGCTGAAAGCCGCTTTCGAGGGAGAGGTGGCATGAGCGGCGCGGAATTGGAACTGTCGGTGACGCGCCAGATCGACGCGCCGCGCGCCATCGCATGGAAAGTGTGGACCGACCTCAAGGACGAATGGTTCTGTCCCAAACCGTGGCGGGCCGAGGTGATCGAGGAGGATATGCGCCCCGGCGGCCGCAGCGCCGTCCGCATGTTCGGTCCCGATGGCGAGGACACCGGCCCGATGGAGGGCGTATTCCTGGAAGTGACGCCGCAGGAGCGCGTCGTTACCACCGACGCCTATGCCGCCGGCTGGGTGCCGCAAAAACCGTTCATGACCGCGATCTGGAGCTTCGCGGACGAGGGGGAGGGCACGCGCTTCACCGCCACGGCCCGCCATTGGGACGCGGAATCGCTCAAGCAGCATGAGGAGATGGGCTTCCATCCCGGCTGGGACCAGATGGCCGATCAGTTCAAGGCGCTGTGCGAAACGTCCGCCGCCAGCGCCTGACGCGGCCATCGCCTCTTTCGGTTTCGATACGAATCGCATTGGAGGCGGGCCGTTCATCTGATAGCGGATGAGACATGCTCAGCACGCCCGCCGCCGCCGCCCGACTGATCCTCACCAGCTTGCAGGAGGTCATGGCGGCGCGGTCGAGCGCGCAGGCCAAGCTGAACAAGGTGGTCGACATCATCGGCCAGTCCTTGTCGAGCGAAGTCTGCTCTATCTATCTGGTGCGCGGCGGCGTGCTGGAACTGTTCGCGACGCGGGGGCTGAATCAGGACGCGGTCCATGTCACTCGCCTGGCCATGGGGGAGGGACTGGTCGGCCTCATCGCCACGAATGTCGAGACGCTGAACCTGGACGAAGCGGCGGCGCATCCCGACTATGCCTATCGCCCCGAAACCGGCGAGGAACTGTTCCACAGCTTTGCAGGCGTGCCCATCGTCCGGCGCGAGCGGGCCATCGGCGTGCTCTGCATCCAGCATGTCGAACCGCGCCGCTATGAAGAGGTGGAGATAGAAGCGCTTCAGACCGTCGCCATGGTGCTGTCCGAACTGATCGCCAATGCCGAACTGGCCGATAACGGTCCGGTGGACCAGCGTGAACAGGAAACCGGCACGATCGCCCTGCACGGCCTGCAACTGGTGATGGGCATGGCGCGCGGCCATGCGGTTTTCCACCAGCCGCGCGTCCAGATCGAACATACCGTTGCGGAAGATGTGGAGGCGGAACGACAGCGCCTCATTTCCGCCTTTGCGAAAATGCGCGAGCAGGTCGACCGCATGACCGGCTCCATCGACTTCGGCATGGAGGGCGAGCATCAGGAGGTTCTCGAAACCTACAAGATGTTCGCTTATGACGAGGGCTGGATCCGTCGCATCAACGAAGCCATCGACAGCGGCCTGACCGCCGAAGCCGCCATCGAGCGGGTGCAGCAGCGCACCCGGATGCGGATGCGCCAGATCGACGATCCGTTGTTGCAGGATCGGATGCACGATCTGGAGGACCTCTCCAACCGGCTGCTGCGGATCGTGTCGGGGCAATTGGGCACCGCGGCGCAGCTTGGCCTGCGGCAGGACGCGATCCTGATCGCGCGCAATCTGGGACCGGCCGAACTGCTGGAATATGACCGGCGACGGTTGAAAGGCGTGATCCTGGAGGAAGGGTCGCTGACCGCCCATGTCACCATCGTCGCCCGCGCCATGGGCGTGCCGGTGCTGGGTCGGGTGCGGAGCATCCGGCATCAGGTGAATGAAGGCGACCTGCTGCTGATGGACGTGGCGGCCAATGCGCTGCTGATCCGCCCGACCGCCGACATGGACGAGGCGTTCGAGAACAAACTGCACGTCACGCAGAAGCGCCGCGCCGAATTCGCCGCCATGCGCGACCTGCCGTCCGTCACGAAGGACGGCGCGCGGATCGAGTTGATGGTGAACGCGGGGCTGCGCGACGACGCGCAGGCGCTCGACATGGTGGGGGCGGACGGCATCGGCCTGTTCCGCACGGAGTTCCAGTTCCTCGTTTCCTCCACCCTGCCGCAGCGGGAAAAGCAGCAGCGGCTCTACAAGGACGTGCTGGACGCGGCGGGCGACCGCCCCGTCATCTTCCGTACCGTCGACATCGGCGGGGACAAGGCGCTGCCCTATATGCAGCGCGATGGCGAAGAACTGGAGGATAATCCGGCGATGGGCTGGCGCGCCTTGCGGCTGGCGCTGGACCGCGACGGGCTGATGAAGGCGCAGGCTCGCGCCTTGCTGGAGGCGGCGGCGGGCAAGGTGCTGCACATCATGTTCCCGATGGTGTCGGAGCCATGGGAATATGAACAGGCGCGCGGGCTGGTTGAACATCAGCGTCAATGGCTGGTGAAGCAGCGCAAGAAGGTGCCCATCGCGGTCCGATATGGCGCGATGCTGGAGGTGCCCGCTCTGGCGGAGGTACTCGACATATTGTTGCCGCGCATCGACTTCCTGTCCATCGGCACCAACGATCTGACGCAATTCCTGTTCGCGGCCGACCGGGCGCATCCCCGTCTGGCGGAACGCTATGACTGGCTCAGCATCGCCATCATCCGCTTCCTCGATCGGGTGGTGCGGGCCTGCGACGCGCAGAAGGTGCCGGTCGGCGTGTGCGGCGAAATGGGCGGGCGCACGTTGGAAGCCATGGCGCTGATCGGCCTTGGCGTGCGGCGTCTTTCGATCACCCCTGCCTCCGTCGGGCCGGTGAAGGCGATGATCCGCTCCGTCGATGTGGCGGAGTTGCAGATCTTTGTCCGGGATGTGCTGGATCGCTGCGTGGTCGATATTCGCGGCAGCCTTGCCCAATGGGCGGCGGACAAGGGCGTCGAACTGAGTTGAACCTTTTCGTCCCGGCGTTGACAATCCCCGTCCCACAATGAGACAAGGCCGACCATCCAGGGGTCGCGGAGCAGCATGGCAGAAGAACCGGAAATCGAAACCGGCGCGGTCGACGCGCAGGAAAGCCAAACCGCAACGCCCGGCGTGAAGCTGCGCGCCGCGCGGGAGGCGCAGGGGCTGACGATACAGGATGTGGCGACCCGCACGCGCATCGCGCAGCGGCAACTGGAAGCCATTGAAAAGGACGATTATGCCGCGCTGCCCGGCATTCCCTATGCCGTGGGTTTCGCCCGTGCCTATGCGCGCGCGGTGAATGTGGACGAAGTGGTCATCGCCGCCGAAGTGCGTCAGGCTGTCCATAATTCCGAACTGGGCGCGAACCGTTATGAAATGTTCGAGCCGACCGATCCCGCGCGGGTGCCGTCTCGGACGCTGGCATGGACGGCGGCGGTCATCGCCATCGTGCTGGTGGCCGGTTTCGCCCTGTGGCGTTCCCAGTTGCTGACCCCGCCCACGACCGAGGAAATCGCCCAGCAGGAAGAAGCTGCGCCTGCCGCGCCGCGGGATCAGGCGAGCAGCGCGCCGGCCGCGCCCGTCGACCAGACCGTGGTTTTCACGGCCAATGATGATGTCTGGCTCCGCATTTACGACGAAACGGGCGAGCGTCTGAAGGACGGCCTCATGAAGAAGGGCGAGAGTTTCACCTTGCCCGCCAATGCCCGCAACCCGATGATCCTGACCGGACGGCCGCAGGCGCTGGACGTGACGGTAGGGGGCAAGCCGGTCCCGCCGCTGGGCGCGGCCGACCGTACGATTTCCGATGTGCCCGTCAATGCCGAAGCGCTGCTCTCGCGCGCCGTGCCGCCCGTCGTCCCCACGACGCAGGGGGCCGCCGCCACGCCCGCCCCAGCCGTGCGGTCGCCTGAAGAAACGCCCGCTGTTCCCTAGGGGGACAGCCGGTGCGGACGATGAAAGTCCGCTTTACGGCGCGGAATATCGCCTTATGGTTAAGGGGAAGAATTTAGTCGGGGATAGACATGCGTAACGCCTTTTTTGCGACCTCCGCATTGGCTTTGGGGGCGACGGCATCGTTGCTTCTGGCCGTGCCTGCGGCCGCCCAGACCCTGTCACTCGACACGCGGGTCGACCGCATCGAAAAGGAACTGCGCGCCGTCCAGCGCAAGGTGTTCCCCGCCGGAACGCCGGTCGAGCCGGAAATCACCCGGCCCGCGACCACCACGCCGCCGCCCGGCAGCCCGTCCTCCGCGCCGATCGCGGACCTGACCGCGCGCGTGGGAACGCTGGAATCGCAGCTCGCCTCGATCACCGGGCAGGTGGAGGAGAACAGCTACAAGCTCCGGCAGCTTGAGGAGGCGTTCAACAAATATAAGGCCGAACAGGCCAGCCCCGTTCCGGCTTCCGCCCCCGCGGTGAGGCCCACGACCTCTACGTCCGCCGCCGGAACCGCATCGCCTCCCACGAACTCCGCACCCGCTGGAGCGAGCGAGGCGCGCAAGACCGCTGTCGCCGCCATCGAGCGGCCCAATACAGGGGACGCGGCGGGCGACGCCTATACCTATGGCTTCCGCCTGTGGGACGCGAAATTCTATCCGGAGGCGCAGGCGCAACTGAAGTCGGCCGTGGACAAATATGGCGACAGCTCCGTCGCCAGCCGCGCGCAGAACCTGTTGGGGCGCGCCTATCTGGACGACGGCAAGCCTGCCTTGGCGTCCGTCGCTTTCTACGAAAATTACCAGAAGCGGCCGCGTGGGGACCGCGCCGCCGACAGCCTGGCTTATCTGGGCGAGGCGCTGATCCAGCTCAAGAAACCGGCCGACGCCTGCAAGGTCTATGCGGAACTGGAGCAGGTCTATGGCGCGGCCCTGTCGTCCAGCCAGCGCGGCATGATGGAAAAAGGCCGGACCAAAGCCAAATGTAGCTGACTAGGATGGCTGGCCCGGCGATGGACGCCGCCGCTCTGGAGGCGTATGTGCGCGAGGCTGTCGAGGGGCTGGGCGTCGACGTGGACCACGCCCGCTTCGGGATCGCCGTGTCGGGCGGCCCGGACAGCATGGCCCTGCTGCGCCTGTCGGCTCGCGCCTTTCCGGGGCGAACGGAAGCGGCCACGGTCGATCACGGCCTGCGTCCCGAGTCCGCCGGGGAAGCGGCGATGGTGCGCGGATGGTGCGCGGCGCAGGGAATAACGCATGTCACCTTGCATCCGGCCGCGCCAAGGACCGGCAATCTGCACGATTGGGGCCGCGCCCAGCGTTATGCGCTGCTGGAGGCGTGGCGCGTCGCAAGGGGGCTGGACTGGCTCTTCACCGCGCATCATGCCGACGATCAGCTTGAAACCATGCTGATGCGGCTGAACCGGGGCGCGGGCATTGGCGGGCTGGCGGGCGTTCGGCCGCGCATGGGCCATGTGCTGCGCCCGCTTCTGGACATGCGGAAAAGCGTGCTTCAGGCGCTGGCCGACGCGGAAGGATTGCCGCATGTGCTGGACCCGTCCAATGCCGATCCGCGCTTTGACCGTGCCCGGATGCGGGCCGCGCTGGCGGAGGCGGACTGGCTCGATCCGCAGGCGGCGGCGCGCAGCGCGGCGGCCCTGGCGGAGGCGGAGCAGGCCCTGAACTGGACCGTCGATTCGCTGGCGGATCGCCATCTGCGGCGCGAAGGAGAAGGCTGGCGGCTGGAGGAAACCGCGTTTCCCCGCGAACTCCAGCGTCGCCTCTTGCTCCGGATGCTGGAGGAGGCCGCGCCCGATGCGCCGCCTCCGCGCGGCGATTCGCTCGACCGCGCCATCGCCGCCGCCGCCGTGGGCCAGAAAGCCAGTCTGGGCGACTGGCTGTTGGTCGGCGGACCGCAATGGAGACTGATTCCCGCTCCCCCGCGCAAATGAAGCGGGGAGGTTCCACGGGTCGGCCTGTCTCTTCCACATTTCGTCGCTTTGTTGCGTCGCAATGAGCTTTTCTTCATCGCCATCATGGTTATGGCCCCCTCGTTCACGGCAAGGATATTAGGACATGATGGAATTTGCAGCGCTGACCTTCGGTTTGCTGGCCAGCGTCATCCTTTCGGCGGCGCAGCGTAACCGCAAGCTGGCGCGTCCTCATCCGCCCTTGCTGCTTTATGTCGGCTATTTGCTCTGCGGCGTGTCGGCGGGCATCGCGCTGGTGCTGTCCTATATCGCGCTGACATTGATCGCGGGAAGCTGACCCGCTTGCGATTCTGCCCGCGCGCCCTATCTTGCGAGGGGAAAGTGAGTATTGATGAACGACGATAAAGACCCGCAGGGCAATCCCTGGATCAAGAGCGCCATGATTTGGGCAGGGGTGATCATCGCCCTGCTGCTTTTCGTCTCCATGTTCGACAGCCGCACGGCGACGAGCGCGGGCACGGGCATCGCCTATTCCGAATTCCGTTCCAAGGTGCAGGAAGGGCAGGTGAAGGATGTCGCCATCGCGCCCGACCGCATTTCCGGCACTTTGTCGAGCGGCCAGAAATTCAGCACCGTTCCGGTCAACGATCCGGGCCTCACCGGCCTGCTGGATGACTATAACGTCAAATATTCCGGCCAGCCGGAGGAACAGCCCAGCTTCTGGATGATCCTGATCTACCAGTCGCTGCCGTTCCTGCTGATCCTGGGCATCGCCTTCTTCGTGCTGCGCCAGATGCAGAAAGGCGGCGGCGCGGGCGGCGCGATGGGCTTTGGCAAGTCGAAGGCCAAGCTGCTCACCGAAAAACATGGCAAAGTCACTTTCGATGACGTCGCGGGCATCGACGAGGCGCGCGAGGAACTGCAGGAAATCGTCGAGTTCCTGAAAGACCCCACCAAGTTCGCGCGCCTGGGCGGCAAGATCCCGAAGGGCGCGCTGCTGGTCGGTTCGCCCGGCACCGGCAAGACCCTGCTCGCCCGCGCCATCGCGGGGGAGGCGGGCGTGCCCTTCTTCACCATTTCCGGTTCCGATTTCGTCGAAATGTTCGTCGGCGTCGGCGCGAGCCGGGTGCGCGACATGTTCGAGCAGGCGAAGAAGAATTCGCCCTGCATCGTCTTCATCGACGAAATCGACGCGGTCGGCCGTCATCGCGGCGCGGGCCTTGGCAATGGCAATGACGAGCGCGAGCAGACGCTGAACCAGCTTCTGGTCGAGATGGACGGCTTTGAATCGAACGAGGGCATCATCATCGTCGCGGCCACCAACCGCCCCGACGTGCTCGATCCCGCGCTGCTGCGTCCGGGCCGGTTCGACCGGCAGGTCGTGGTGCCGCGCCCCGACATAGAAGGGCGCGAGAAGATCCTTGCCGTCCACATGAAGAAGGTGCCGCTGGCCCCCGACGTCAATCCCCGCGTCATCGCGCGCGGCACACCGGGTTTTTCCGGCGCGGACCTTGCCAACCTCGTCAATGAGGCCGCGTTGATGGCCGCGCGCCGGGGCAAGCGCCTCGTCGCCATGGACGAGTTCGAGGCGGCCAAGGACAAGGTCATGATGGGCAGCGAGCGCCGCTCCATGGTCATGACTGAGGACGAGAAGAAGATGACCGCCTATCATGAGGCGGGCCACGCCATCGTCGCGGTCCATGAACCCGCGTCCGACCCGATCCACAAGGCGACGATCATCCCGCGCGGCCGTGCGCTGGGCATGGTGATGCGCCTGCCGGAGCGGGACAGCTACAGCTATCATCGCGACAAGATGCATGCGAACATGGCCGTCGCCATGGGCGGGCGCGTCGCCGAGGAGATCATCTTCGGCTATGACAAGGTGTCGTCGGGCGCTTCGGGCGACATCCAATATGCGACCAAGCTCGCTCGTGACATGGTCACGCAATGGGGCATGTCGGACGAACTGGGACCGCTGCAATATGAGGAGCAGCAGGGCGAAACCTTTCTCGGCTATTCGCAGAGCCAGCGCGTCCATATGTCGGACGAGACGGCCAAGCTGATCGACAAGGAAATTCGCGGTCTGGTCGAACAGGGCTATTCCCGGGCGCAGGAAGTGCTGAAAGGGCATGAGGACCAGTTGCACCTGCTCGCCAATGCGATGCTGGAATATGAGACGCTTTCGGGCGAAGAGATCAAGACACTGCTCGACAAGGGAGAGATCACCCGCGACGACGGCACTACGATCAAGCCTTCGGCAATCCCGGTGGCCGGTTCCTCCATCCCCAAGACGCGCAAGCGCAAGGGACCGTTCGGCGACCCGTCCCCCGCCGGGGCGTGATGGCCAGCGGATGATGAAAGGAGAGGCGCGGCGATTTCCGCGCCTTTCTTTTTGAGCGGCCGGTTTCCGGCAGAAACGGACTCCGATAGCTTCCGCCCAGCTTTGCCGCGGCGCGCAATAAAATATGGCTGGGGGTCTGGCCGTTCCGGGGGGAAATGGTTACATGGGCCGCCACGATTCCCCCGAGGGACCAGCCGCCGGTCCCGCAGCAGAAAGTGGCACTTCACATGGATATCCGCCTTGGCCTCACCTTCGATGACGTGCTTCTTCAGCCCGGCGAATCCGACGTGTTGCCGAGCCAGGCCGATACCAGCACGCAGGTCACGCGCGAAATAAGGCTGAACATCCCCGTCCTGTCTTCCGCGATGGACACGGTGACGGAAGCGGACATGGCGATCGTCATGGCGCAGCTTGGCGGCATCGGCGTACTGCACCGCAACCTGTCGGTCGAGGAACAGGCCGCCGCCGTCCGCGCCGTCAAGCGATTCGAAAGCGGCATGGTGGTGAACCCGATCACCATCACCCCCAACGCCACGCTGGCCGATGCGCAGATGCTGATGGAGCGCAACAGGATCAGCGGCATCCCCGTGGTCGAAGCGTCGGGCAAGCTGGTCGGCATCCTCACCCACCGCGACACCCGCTTTGCGGAGAACCCGTCCCAGCCGGTCAGCGAACTGATGACGAAGGACAATCTCGCCACGGTGAAGACCGGCGTCGGTCAGGAGGAGGCGATGCGCCTGCTCCACCAGCGCCGCATCGAAAAGCTGCTGGTGGTGGACGACAGCTATCGCTGCGTGGGTCTCATCACCGTCAAGGACATCGAGAAAGCCGTCACCTATCCGCAGGCGACCAAGGACGCTTCGGGCCGCCTGCGCGTCGCCGCGGCGACCACGGTGGGCGACAAGGGGCTGGAGCGAACCCAGGCCCTGATCGACGCCGAATGCGATCTCATCGTCATCGACACCGCGCATGGCCACAGCAGGCAGGTCGCGGTCGCGGTCGAGGCGGTCAAGAAGATGTCCAACCATGTTCAGGTCGTCGCGGGGAATGTCGCCACCGCCGAAGCGACCAGGGCGCTGATCGACGCGGGCGCGGACTGCGTGAAGGTCGGCATCGGTCCCGGCTCCATCTGCACCACCCGCGTCGTCGCGGGCGTCGGCGTGCCGCAGTTGACCGCGATCATGGATGCCGCCGAAGCCGCCGCCAAACATGGCGTGCCGGTCATCGCGGATGGCGGCCTGCGTACCTCCGGCGACCTGGCGAAGGCGCTGGCGGCGGGCGCGGGCTGCGTCATGGTGGGATCGCTGCTGGCGGGCACGGCTGAGGCTCCCGGCGAAACCTTCCTCTATCAGGGCCGCGCCTATAAAAGCTATCGCGGCATGGGCAGCGTCGGCGCGATGGCGCGCGGCTCGGCCGACCGCTATTTTCAGGCCGACATCAAGGACCAGATGAAGCTGGTCCCTGAAGGCATTGAAGGTCAGGTGCCATTCAAAGGTCCGGCCAAGGACGTGATCCACCAGCTCGTCGGCGGCGTGAAGGCCGCGATGGGCTATACCGGCAGCCGCACGATCAAGGATTTGCAGCAACGCGCCCGCTTCGTGCAGATCACCAATGCGGGCCTGTCGGAAAGCCATGTCCATGATGTCACGATCACGCGGGAAGCGCCCAATTATCCGACGCGCTGAGGATTGCGCGGCATGACGCCGTCCGCCCGCGTCCAGGCCGCTATCGAACTGCTGGACGCCATTATCGCCTCCGCCCGCGATGGCGGCCCGGCGGCGGATACGCTGATTGCCCGCTATTTCAAGGAACGGCGCTATGCCGGATCGCGTGACCGCCGGGCCGTACGCGACCATGTCTATGACGCGATCCGCCGCGCCGCCGACCGCCCCGAAAACGGCCGCGCCGCCATGCTGGGCCTGGCTTATGCGCGCCCGGAGATTGCCGTCCTGTTCGACGGATCGGTCCACGGCCCCGCCCCCGTGGAGGAGGGCGAAGCGGCCGCCGAAGCTGGCGTCATTCCCCGCTGGATCGCCCCTTTGCTGGCCGCACCGGTCGAACAGGATGCCTTGCTGGGCCGCGCCCCGATCGACCTGCGCGTCAACCGGCTCAAGGCCATGGTGGAACAGGTCGCGCCTCTTTTGCCCGATGCCGCGCCCGTCCCCGGCGTGCCCGGCGCGCTGCGCCTGCCCGAAGGCGCGCCTGTCGAAAAGAGCGAGTCATGGCAGCAGGGTCTCGTCGAAGTGCAGGACGCAGGCAGCCAGTTGATCGCCGCAGCTTGCGAGGCGAGGCCCGGCCAGACGATCGTCGACCTGTGCGCCGGGGCGGGCGGCAAGACGCTGGCGCTGGCCGCCGCAATGGAGGGCGAGGGCCTGCTGATCGCCGCCGACACCATCCGTTCCCGCCTTGCCCGCCTGTCTCCTCGCGCCGAACGGGCCGGGGCGACGTTCATCCAGACGCTCCTGCTGGATCAGGGGCATGAGGGCCGCGCGCTGGAAAGTCTGTATGGCCGGGTCGATGTCGTGCTGGTCGACGCCCCCTGTTCCGGCACCGGTACATGGCGGCGCAACCCGGAAGCGCGCTGGCGGCTGACGCAGGCGCGGCTCGACAGGCTGGTGCAGGAACAGGCCCGCATCCTCGATTTCGCCGCGCCGCTGCTGGCGCCTGGCGGCGCTCTGATCTATGCCACCTGCGCGTTGACGGACAAGGAGGGGCGGGGTCAGGTGGAAACATTCCTGCAACGGCATGACGGCTGGATCGCGGAACCCATCGCCCTGCCGCTCGGCCGCGCGCATGGTCCAGGCTGGCTGCTGACGCCGGGACATGACGGGACGGACGGTTTCTATTTCGCCCGACTGCGCCGCCGCCCGTGAAAGAGACAATGGACAAGCGCCCGCAAAATGGCGAGACTTGGCCCGAAGCAACGCCTGAAACATGGCTGGAGACATTGATGCGTTTTACCCCTGCCTCGATTGCCCTTGCCGTCGTGCTGACGACTGTGTCCAGCGCGGGCATGACCCAGCGCCCCGATACGCAGATCGACCCGCGCTCGATAGAATGGCAGCATGCGGGCGAAGCGGCGCGCAAGGCGGGCAATCTGGACGGCGCCAACGATGCGCTGGAAAGCGCGCTCGCGGTCGATCCCCGCAATCGCGCGGCCTATATCGAACTGGCGCAGGTGGCGCGGGCGCAGGGGCTGCAGGGCAAGGCCATCCGCCTTTATAATGAAGCGCTGCTGCTCGACCCGGCCGATGTCGGCGCGCTGGTGGGGCAAGGCGAAGCGATGGTGGAAAAGGGCGCGATCGCCAAGGCGAAGGAAAATCTGACGCAGGCGCAAAAGCTGTGCCGCGCGGATTGCACGGGCGTGGGCCAGCTTGCCGCCGCGATCGAGAAAGGCCCGCCCGCCACGGTGCTGAGCGCCAAGGAAGAAGTGATCGCGCCGAAGGCCGCGCCGACCGAAACGCCCTGATCCGCCCGATGATTGCCGGTCGCGAGGCGTTTCGGACCGCATGATCGTCGGTGTGACCGGCGAGAAACTCCCGGCGAGCGGTGCGCTTCCGAAGTCGAGGTTGGGCGCGTTGATGATGCAGTCATTCTCCACCGTCAGCTCGACGTTGATCCGCACCGCTGTGCCGCTTCCCCAGTCGAACACCGGACCGCCGCGCTCTGTCTATAACAGCCCCGCCGCGCGGAAGCTGAAGCGGTCGTTTCGCGCGTCGATCACATGATCCGCCAGAATGATGTCGAGCGGGCGGAGGTGGCGGCAAAGCGCACGGGTGAGCGCGATGTCGGACGGGCGCAACTGAGCCATTCTTTCCTTCCTGCGCCGTTGATGGAGCGCCAGCCAGCGACTCCTGCATTGCAGCAATTGCCTTGCGGTGGCGCGCCAGTCTTCTCCTGGAGGCAATCGGTGTAGAGGACGCCATTGTTCGTCCAATATCACCAGTTCGATTTCCACGTCCCTGTCCATCGGGGAATAGTGCCGTCGCCGGGCAGGGCGGGGCTATGGGAATCCCGTCCGTTCCGCTCTCGGCTCTCTCCATTCTGGAGATATCCTTCTCCGTTGGCGCGCTGGGCCTGCTGGGCTAGAGGCGGAATATCGGATTCTCCGATCCGTCAGAAAGGCCGCCGCTTTGACCGATCACGTCCCACATTATGAGCAGCAATATCTGGACCTGATGCGCCGCGTGTGGACGCAGGGCGATGAGCGGATCGACCGCACCGGCGTGGGCACGCGTTCCATATTGGGGGCGATGATGCGCTTTTCGCTTGCCGGAGATCATGTGCCGTTGCTCACCACCAAGCGGGTCTATTGGAAGGTCGCGGCGCGGGAGATGCTGTGGTTCCTGACCGGCGACACCAATATCCGCGAACTGGTGCGGCAGGGGGTGCATATCTGGACCGACTGGCCGCTCGACGCCTATCGCAAGGCGACGGGGGAAGAGATCGGCCGTGACGTCTTCGAGCAGCGGATCATCGAGGATGCCGATTTTGCGGCGCGTTGGGGCGATCTGGGGCCGGTCTATGGCGCGCAATGGGTGAACTGGCCGCTTTATGAGCCTGCGGGGGATGGCCTCTACCGCCGGGCGGAAAAGGGGCGGAACCAGATCGCCGAACTGGTCGAGGCGATGCGCAGGACGCCGGGGTCGCGCCGGTTGCTTTTCACCGGCTGGAACGTGGCGGAAGTGCCGCGCATGGCGCTGCCGCCCTGCCACATGACCTATCAGTTTCAGGTGGCGGACGGGCGGCTCAATGGCCTGCTGTTTCAGCGCAGTTGCGATCTGGGGCTGGGCTTTGCGTTCAATATCTTCGGTCTGTCGATGATCACCCGGATGCTGGCTCAGCAATGCGAGCTGGAGCCGGGCGAAGCGGTCTGGCAGGGCGGGGACGTGCATCTTTACCTCAACCACGCGGCACTGGTGGAGGAGCAATTGAGCCGGACTCCGTCGGGCGCGCCGAAGTTGCGGATCAATCGGCGGCCTTCGAGCATTTTCGACTATGGGATCGAGGATTTCGAAGTGCAGGATTATGCGCCGCAATCCCCTATCGCCGCGCCGGTGGCGGTGTGAGGCGGCGAGGGGCTGACATATCCGGATAGCAGCCCCTTGTCTTTTTTCGGCGTTGAAATATAATAACTGTAATAAGTAATATTATTGCAACGCGTAAAAGGAGGCGGGATGAGTGATCGGGCAGGACCGGACGCGGGCGAAGGCATGGCGGGACGCAACCTGCCGACCTTGAAGCTGCATGTTCCCGAGCCGAAATTCCGGCCTGGCGACAGCGTCGATTTTTCCGATTTCGATATTCCCGCGGCAGGCGCGACTCCCCGTCCCGATGAGGCTGTTCAGCCCGGCGCGATCCGCGACATGGCCTATGGCCTGATCCGCGTTCTGGATGAGGAAGGCGCGGCGGTCGGACCATGGAACCCCGGCCTGCCTGCGGAAACGCTGCTGCGGATGTTGCGCGCCATGGCGCTGACCCGCGCTTTCGACGCGCGCATGTTCCGCGCCCAGCGGCAGGGCAAGACCAGCTTCTACATGAAGTCCACCGGCGAGGAGGCCGTGTCGATCGGCGCGGCGCTGGCGCTGGCGCGCGACGATATGTGCTTTCCCAGCTATCGCCAGCAGGGCATATTGATCGCGCGCGGCTGGCCCATCGTCGACATGATGAACCAGATTTATTCCAACAAGGGCGACCGGCTGAAAGGACGCCAGCTTCCGATCATGTATTCGGCGCGGGAAGCGGGGTTTTTCTCGATCTCCGGCAACCTCACCACCCAATATCCACAGGCGGTCGGCTGGGCGATGGCGAGCGCGGCCAAGGGCGATACCCGCATCGCGGCGACCTGGTGCGGCGAAGGCTCCACGGCGGAAGGCGATTTCCATTCCGCCTGCACCTTCGCCAGTGTTTATCGCGCGCCGGTGATCATGAATATCGTGAATAACCAATGGGCTATCAGCAGCTTTTCCGGTTTTGCGGGAGCCGAGGCGACGACCTTCGCCGCGCGCGCCGTGGGCTATGGCATCGCCGGACTGCGCGTCGATGGCAATGACGTGCTGGCGGTCCATGCCGCGACCCGCTGGGCCGCCGACCGGGCGCGATCCAATGCGGGGCCGACGCTGATCGAGCATTTCACCTATCGCGTGGAGGGGCACAGCACCTCCGACGATCCTGGCGCCTATCGTTCGGCGGAGGAAAGCAGCCTCTGGCCGCTGGGCGATCCCATTGCGCGCCTCAAGCAGCATTGCATCCGCCTCGGCATCTGGGACGAGGATCGTCATGCCGCGATGGACAAGGAACTGGCCGAACTGGTCCGCGACGCCGCGCGCGAGGCGGAGAAGAACGGCATCCTTGGCCATGGCCTCCATCATCCGATGGAATCCATGTTCGAGGACGTGTTCGAGGAGATGCCCTGGCATCTCAGGGAACAGGAACAGCAGATGCTGGACGAATGGAAGGCGGCCGGGCTGTGAACGAACTTGCGATCGAAACCGCGCGCGAGGGTGACGTCGCGCAGATGAACATGATCCAGGCGATCAACAGCGCGCTGGATATCATGATGGAGCGTGACCCCGACGTGGTCGTGATGGGCGAGGATGTCGGCTATTTCGGCGGCGTCTTTCGCGCGACGGCGGGCCTTCAACAGAAATATGGCAAGAACCGCGTTTTTGACACGCCCATCACCGAATGCGGCATCATCGGCGTGGCGGTCGGCATGGGGGCCTATGGCCTGCGCCCGGTGCCGGAAATCCAGTTCGCCGATTATATCTATCCGGCGCTGGACCAGCTTGTGTCCGAAGCGGCGCGGCTGCGCTATCGCTCGGCAGGCGAGTTCATCGCGCCGATGACGGTGCGCTCGCCCTTTGGCGGGGGTATTTTCGGTGGCCAGACGCACAGCCAGTCGCCCGAAGGCATCTTCACCCATGTGTCGGGCGTCAAGACGGTGATCCCGGCGACGCCCTATGACGCCAAGGGGCTGCTGATCGCCGCCATCGAGGATAATGATCCGACGCTCTTCTTCGAACCCAAGCGCATCTATAACGGCCCCTTCGACGGCCATTATGACACGCCGGCGGTAAGCTGGGCGGGGCATCCGCAGGCGCAGGTGCCGACCGGCTATTATCGCGTGCCCCTGGGGCAGGCGCGGACGGTGCGGGCGGGCGAGGCGCTCACGATCCTCTGCTATGGCACGATGGTGCATGTGGCGGAGAACACCGTCGCGGCGATGGGCGTGGACGCGGAGATCGTGGATCTGCGGACGCTGGTTCCGCTCGACATCGAGGCTGTCGAGGCGTCGGTGAAGAAGACCGGCCGCTGCCTGATCATCCATGAAGCGACGCGCACCAGCGGTTTCGGCTCGGAGCTTTCGGCGCTGGTGCAGGAACGCTGCTTCTATCATCTCGAAGCGCCGGTCGAGCGCGTCACCGGCTTCGACACGCCTTATCCGCATAGTCTGGAATGGGCCTATTTCCCCGGCCCGGTGCGGATTCGCGAGGCCATCAACAAGATCATGAAGGACTGAGGGGCCATGGCGCTTTTCACATTCAAGCTGCCCGACATCGGCGAAGGCATTTCCGAGGCGGAGATCGTCGGCTGGCACGTCAAGGTCGGCGACCGGGTGGAGGAAGATCAACCCATCGCCGACATGATGACCGACAAGGCGACGGTGGAGATGGAAAGTCCGGTCGCGGGCACCGTGGTGCGTCTGGCGGGCGAGCCGGGCGATCAGGTCGCCATCGGCGCCGCGCTGGTGGAGATCGAGACGGACGGCGAAGGGGAGGGCGTTCCTGCGGCAGAGGCTCCGCCGCCGTCGGAGGAGACTATCGCGGCGGAAACGCCCGGAGAGGCGGTGATCGACGAGGCTTTGTCCGTTGAGCAGGCCAGTGTTCCTGCAAAGGCCGGAGTTCAAAGTCCCACGGACAACGCCACGCCCCCTGAACTTTTGCCTTTAAGGGAGCAGGAGGCGGAAGGGCGGAAGGTTCTTGCCTCTCCCGCCGTTCGCGCGCGGGCCAGGGAACTGGGCGTCGACCTGTCGCAGGTGAAGCATATCGGCGATCATATCCGCCACGCCGATCTGGACGCCTATCTGCTCTATGGGGCGGGGCAGGGCTATCATCCGGCGAGCCGTTCCGCGAAGCGCCCGGACGAGACGGTCAAGGTCATCGGGATGCGCCGCCGCATCGCGGAGAATATGGCCGCGTCGAAGCGACACATCCCGCATTTCACCTATGTCGAGGAAATCGACGTCACCGAACTGGAATCTTTGCGCGGGCAACTCAATGACAGCCGGGGCGAGCGTCCGAAACTCACGCTGCTGCCGCTGCTGATCGCGGGCATCTGCCGCACGCTGCCGGACTTTCCGATGCTGAACGCGCGCTATGACGATGAGGCGGGCGTGGTGACGCGTCATGGCGCGGTGCATCTGGGGATGGCGACGCAGACCGAAGCCGGGCTGATGGTGCCTGTCATCCGTGACGCGCAGGATCGCAATATCTGGCAACTGGCGTCGGAAATCCGCCGCCTCGCCGAAGCCGCCCGCGCCGGCAAGGCGAAATCGGAGGAATTGAGCGGCTCGACGCTTACCATCACGTCGCTGGGCGCGCTGGGCGGCATCGCCACGACGCCGGTCATCAACCGGCCGGAAGTCGCGATCATCGGCCCCAACCGCGTGATCGAGCGTCCGGTATTCCGGGGCAGGGAAGTGGTGGCGGCGAAACTGATGAACCTGTCGATCAGTTGCGATCACCGCGTCGTGGATGGCTGGGATGCGGCGAGCTTCGTCCAGGCGCTGAAGCAGCGGCTGGAAACACCTGCGCTGTTGTTCGTGGAGTAGAGGCCGGGGGTTTGCGATCGCCGGTTGACCTCGAGCCTTTCTTCGGGGAGGCGCTTATGTCCGCTCCCTGCCCAAAGCCGGTATCAACCTATCGTCGCCCGGTCATCGTGCCACGGCGCGGTAACTCAGGCGTCCGCTTTCGCCCGGGAGGGCGCTTTGGGACAATGTCCAGCGCACATGGGTCACGTCTTCGGCGACGGCGCGCCGCACACCGCCCAGAGGCGTCGGCAGCCATAGCTGGTCCAGCCGGCCCCAACGCGCGCCACCATCGACGGACACCTCCATCCTGGGGTCGCTGGCGTTGATCCGCGCGCCGGGCGGCACCGCCTTGGTGATCGCGGCTCCTTTTGCCGGATTCGTCCCTGTATGACGCCAGTGGATCACGAAGATGAGTTGATCGCCCGGCGCCATGCGGTCCGCGCTGGAAAGGATGCGGCGTTCCCGCCCGTTGATGTCGGTCTGCACACGTTCCACGAACATCTGCGTGTCGAGCCGCATCGCCTGCTGCGCGACCGCAAGCGAGGGCGCGCCCAGAGCGGCCAGAACGCAAAGCCAGCGTGCGATCGTCATGTGAAGCCCCATTTCCTCATCTCCGGCGCGGATCGTGGCGCGCAGAAGCGAATATTCGGTTAAGGCGGCGTTTTCCTTCCGGTCGCCGC
Organism: Sphingobium faniae; assembly: GCA_900100475.1. Lineage (GTDB taxonomy): Bacteria > Pseudomonadota > Alphaproteobacteria > Sphingomonadales > Sphingomonadaceae > Sphingobium > Sphingobium faniae. The sequence continues at coordinate 197,339 of FMTU01000005.1, forward strand.
TGCGGTTTCGAATCCAAATTGACGGGTTCGATCTGCGGGCGCAGAGCATTTTGCAAAAGACGGTCAGGGATGGATTCTAGCGCGATGTTACCGACGGAGGAGCAGGAAGTCAGCAGACGTCGCGACCGCTTGTTGGCGTCCATCGCGCTCAGTGCGGGCCTGGGGCTGTTGCTGGCCTTGCCCTTTGCGCTGAGCGCGGGGGCGGAGTTCTTCCTGCCGCTGGCCGCCGCGCTGGTGATCGCCATCGCGCTGGTGCCCTTTCTGGAGTGGATGGAGCGGCGCGCCATTCCATCGGGTCTGGCTGCGTTGATCGCCGTCATCGCCTTTCTGCTGGTGGCGAACATGGCGCTGGTGCTGATCGTTGTTCCCGCGACGGACTGGTTCAGCATCCTGCCTCGCCGCCTGCCCCGGATTCAGGCCAATCTCGCGCCGCTGATCGACTATTATTCCCAATTGCAGCGCTTTGTGGACGAAACCGTTCAGATGCTGGCGAGCGGCCCTGTGGCGGCCGCCCAGACCGCTGCGGTGGAAGCGCCTCGCTCGCTGCTGCAATTCGCGGCGACATCCGCGCCGTCGGCCATCATCCAGATGGTGTTCGCGCTGCTCATCATCTATTTCTTCCTTGCGGGCTGGACGAGGTTGCGGCGGCGCACGATCAACAGCCGGGACAGTTTCGACGGCGCCATGGCGATGGCGCGCGTCATCCAGAATGTCGTGGATGCGACCTCCGCCTATGTGCTGACCATCGCGACGATCAACCTGTGTCTGGGGGGCGCGGTCGCGCTGTCGCTGTGGCTGGTGGGAATGCCTTCGCCGCTGATGTGGGGCGGCATTGTCGCGCTGCTCAATTTCATTCCTTATTTCGGGCCGATGATGGCGGCGGTGCTGCTGGCGCTGGGCGGCCTGATGGTGTTCGACGATCCATGGCGGGCGCTGCTGCCCGCCGCGTTGCAGGTCGGCTTCCATCTGGTCGAGGCCAATGTCGTGACGCCCATGATCCTGGGCCGGCGGTTGACGATGAACCCTCTGCTGATTCTGGTGTCGCTGGCTTTTTGGGGATGGGTGTGGGGAACGCCCGGCGCGCTGCTGGCGGTGCCGTTGCTCATCATCATCCAGACCGTCGTTTCGGCGGCGGGCACCCCGGATATCGCGGGTTTCCTCTTCGAGCGCGGGACGCTGGTCGTATCCCCGCGCAAAGAAAGTGAAGAGAAAGAAGAAAGTCCTGTTACGGACGGTTGACAGGCGAAGCGCACCCGCATAGATGCCCGCCCACACCAGATGCGGGTGTAGCTCAGTTGGTTAGAGCGCCGGCCTGTCACGCCGGAGGTCGCGGGTTCGAGTCCCGTCACTCGCGCCATCTTTCATGCAAGGATGGCCGCCGGTCTCGACCGGATAACCCGCTTCACCGAAAAGAGCGAATGGGCCGATGCCAAAGCATCGACCCGGTGCGTTTCCTTACAGATTCTCGCCGACGACCGGTGCTTTGCCTTCTTCTGCCAGCCAGCGATAGACGCCGCCTGCAATCAATGCACCGATGATGGGCGCGACCCAGAACAGCCAGAGTTGTTGCAGGGCCAGGCCGCCGACCAGCAGCGCCGGCCCCGTGCTGCGCGCCGGATTGACCGAGGTGTTGGTGACGGGAATGCTGATCAGGTGGATCAGTGTCAGCGAAAGGCCGATGGCGATGGGAGCGAAGCCTGCGGGCGCGCGATAGTCGGTCGATCCCAATATGACGGCCAGAAAGCCGAAGGTCAGCACCACTTCGATTGCGAAGGCCGACGACAGCACATAACCGCCTGGCGAATTGGCGCCATAGCCGTTCACCGCAAGGCCGTTGCCCATCAGCACGAAGTCCGGTTCGCCGCTCGCGATATAGAGCAGCAAGGCGGCCGCGATTACCGCGCCCACCAGTTGCGCGACGATATAGGGCGCGATGTCCCGCACGGGAAAACGCCCGCCTGCCCACAGGCCGATGGTGACGGCGGGATTGAGGTGACATCCCGATATATGGCCGATCGAATAGGCCATGGTCAGCACCGTCAGCCCGAAGGCGAGGGCGACGCCCAGCAGGCCGATGCCCACGTCGGGAAAGGCAGCCGCCAGCACCGCGCTGCCGCATCCGCCGAAAACAAGCCAGAACGTGCCGAAGGTTTCCGCAAACAATCTTTTGCTCATTGGCACCATCATGTCCTCCTGTTGCGTTATGCCACCGTCATGACCTGTTGCGGCGGGGGTGGTTCCGCCCGAAATCGGGAGAAAGACGCATGAGGAGGGCGCGCGCCGTCATGGGCGTGAGCCGATGGTATTGACGGGCAGATGGACATGCCTTCGCCTCCCCATGTGAGGGGAGCGCGGCATCCGTTCCAACGGTTGTCCGTTACGACCCCTTAACGGATTGAGGGATAACCCGAAAAATGAGGGCTGTCACGGCTTATCCACGCCGCCAGCGGCCCGTCTCCATCCAGGCGAGCAGGCGCCTGAGCGGCAATATCCAGATCCAGATGAGGCCAAGGAAGAGATAGACAGGCACCTGCGCGATCATCGGCAGCCGCCCGATCAGGCCGGAAAGGCTGCCCACCAGCACGGCCCAGAACAGGATGAGGCCCAGGATGATGAACATGCCCACGGGTTTGCGCCAGCTTGGTTCATAATGCTTCACGGCTCATTCCCCTCGATCAGTTCCACTTCGGTCAGCACCATGTGCAGCGGCAAGTCCCACGGATCTGCGGGAATTGCGTCCTGCTCCTGCGCCGACCATGCCAGACCGATGCGCAGCGCATGCGGATGGCGCGCAAAGGCCCGGTCATAATAGCCGCCGCCCTGACCCAGCCGGTTCATCGCCCGGTCAAAGCCCAGCAGTGGCGCGATGATGGCGTCGGGCGTCACGGGGCCGTTGCCCTGTTCGGGATGGCTGGTGCCAAAAGGGCCGGGGAGCAGCGGCGCATCGGGATGCCAGGGCAGGAATTCCATGCTGCCCATGCGGTCGATGACACGGGGGAGAGCAATGGTCTTGCCCATCTCGACCAGCTTTGTGGCAAGACGTTGTGCTGGCGCTTCATCCTCGATCCCCCTGTAGAGCGCCACCGTCCGCGTCCCCTCCAGCCGCCTTGCCAGCGGAGAGGGGAGGGCCTTGAACGCCAGCCTGTGCGCCAGCGGGTCCAGTTCCGCCACGAAGGCGCGCCGCCGTTGCCGCGCGAGGATGCGCAGGGCGGCCTTGTCCGATATGTCGCCGGGATCGTCGCTCATGGCAAAGCCCTTTGCGTCAGGGCGGCGGCGAAGGGAAGGGGTGACGGGACCGCCTTGGCCGTTTGCTGGAAAATCCTCTGACGCCTCAACGTCAGGTGGGGACCATGTAGATCGGGCCAGGGCCCGCCCAGGGACAGCCCCCGTGGATGTGATTATCGCCTCAGGGATGTTCGCTAAAGCTCGTACCAGGCAGTGCCCGTCGCTTCCCTATTTAGGCGTCCGGCGGCGGCGCGGCAAGTCTGTCACTCAGCTTTTCGAGCCGTGCCGTCAGCACTTCGATCGCCAGCACCGCCGGACCTTCCCCGCCGTCGAGGGGAAGGGCTTCCTGCCGCCCCGCCATCTCGCGCTTCATGTCGTTGAGTTCATCCGCCAGGAACAGCGCCGCGAACAGCAATGTCCGCACTTCCGTCAGCCCCGGGGTCGATTGCTGGGCCAGCCGCGCCTTGCGCTCGATCAGGCCGGCGAGATGCGCGAGATGCGCTTCCTCGCCATCGCGGCAGCGCAGATCATATTGCCGCCCGGCGATATGGAGCGTGGTTTCAGCCATGGGCGCCTTCCTTCAACTCGCCGATCAGGGTGTCGAGCGACTTCAACGCCGCGCGGGCCGCCGCCGCGTCGACGCCGGGAGGAGAGGCTGGGCCGGGAGGGGAGGCTGGGCCGGAAGGGGAGGCTGGGGAAGCGGACAGGTCCAGTCCGTCCAGCGTCTGTTCCAGACGGTCGATTGCGCGCTCCAGCGCGTCAATTGCCTGCTTCATGCGGTCGCTTGCCATGCCCCTGCCATAGCGAAACTTCCCGGCTGGAAAAAGACGGGATTGCACGACCGGGCGCGAAGGCGGACCCGCCCATGGTTGACGCATGGGGCCTGAGGGGACAAAGGATGCCCGATTTCGACTCGCCCGCATGATGCGGGCGCCCCGCCAGACAGGAAAGATGCCCGCTCCCGATGACCGTTTCCGAAAAGACGCTCGCCAACGCCATTCGCGCTCTCTCCATGGATGCGGTCCAGGCTGCCAATAGCGGGCATCCGGGGATGCCGATGGGCATGGCCGATGTCGCCACGGTCCTCTTTTCCGATTATCTGAAGTTCGATCCGGCGAACCCCAAATGGGCCGATCGCGACCGCTTCGTCCTGTCGGCGGGCCATGGGTCGATGCTGATCTACTCGCTGCTGCACCTGACCGGCTATGCCCGCCCGACCATCGAGGACATCCGCAACTTCCGGCAACTGAACAGCCCCTGCGCCGGGCATCCCGAGAATTTCGAGCTGGCGGGCATTGATGCGACCACCGGGCCGCTGGGGTCGGGCCTCGCCACCGCCGTGGGCATGGCGATTGCCGAGCGGCACCTCAACGCGACCTTTGGCGACGATCTGGTCGATCACCGCACCTGGGTGGTCGCGGGCGACGGCTGCCTGATGGAGGGCATCAATCATGAGGCCATCGGTCTGGCGGGTCATCTGAACCTTGGTCGCCTGATCGTGCTGTGGGACGACAACAAGATCACCATCGACGGTGCGGTGAACCTGTCCTCGAACGAAGATGTTCGCGCCCGCTATGCCGCGACGGGCTGGCATGTCGTGTCCTGCGACGGGCAGGACATGGCGGACGTGCGCCGCGCCATCGACGAGGCGCTGGCCGATCCGCGCCCTTCGCTGGTCGCCTGCGCCACGACGATCGGTTATGGCGCTCCGAACAAGGGGGGCACGTCCGGTGTTCATGGTTCGCCGCTCGGCAATGACGAGATCGCCGCCGCGCGCGCCTTTCTCGGCTGGACCGCCGAACCCTTCGTCATTCCCGAAGACGTCGCCGCGGCATGGCGCGCAATCGGCGCGAAGGGCGCTCCTGCCCGCATCGAATGGGAAGGCCGCCTGGCAGGCAGCGGGCAAAAGGCGGAATTCGAGCGCCGCATGGCTGGCGAACTGCCCGCCGGTTTCTCGCTCGATGCCTATATCGACAGCCTGATCGCCGCGCCGCAGAAGGTCGCCACCCGCAAGGCCAGCGAACTGGCGCTGGGCGCGATCAACGACCTGTTGCCCGAAACAGTGGGTGGCTCGGCCGATCTTACCGGCTCCAACAACACCAAGACCAAGTCGACCGGCCCGCTGACCCCTGACGATTATTCGGGCCGCTATATTTATTATGGCATTCGTGAATTCGGCATGGCCTGCGCGATGAACGGCATGGCGCTGCACGGTGGCGTCATTCCCTATGGCGGCACATTCCTCGTCTTCTCCGATTATATGCGTGGAGGCATCCGCCTCGCCGCGCTTCAGCAGCAGCGAGTGATCCACGTTCTGACGCATGATTCCATCGGCCTGGGCGAAGACGGCCCGACGCACCAGCCGATCGAGCAGGTCATGTCGCTTCGCATGATCCCCAATCTCGATGTCTACCGCCCTGCGGACATTGTCGAGACGGCGGAGTGCTGGGAACTGGCGCTCAAGGATGCGGCCGGCCCGTCCGTGCTGGCGCTCACCCGCCAGAATCTGCCGCAGCTCCGCACCGAAAAGGCGGGCGAGAATCTTTCGGCCAGGGGCGCATATCGCCTGCGCGCCGCCAGGGCGGGTCGCAAGGTCGTGCTGGTCGCCACCGGTTCCGAGGTCGAGATCGCCGTCGCTACGGCCGATGCGCTCGAAGCGCAGGGCATCGGCGCGGATGTCGTGTCCATGCCGAGCTGGGCGCATTTCGAGGCGCAGCCGCAATCCTATAAGGACGATATCCTGCCGCGGGACGTCCTGCGCGCGTCGATCGAGGCGGGCACGACTTTCGGCTGGGAACGCCATGCCTCGCTGCGTTTCGGCATCGACAGCTTTGGCGCATCGGCTCCGGCCGAAGCGCTCTATGATCATTTCGGCCTCACCGCCGCGAAGATCGCGCCGCAGATCGCGGCCGCGCTCGCCTGAACATCATCAGCCAACACGCAAATCGGGAGAACATTGCAGTGGCAACGAAGGTAGCAATCAACGGTTTCGGACGCATCGGTCGCCTGGTCGCGCGCGCCATCCTCGCGCGCACCGATCATGATCTGGAACTGGTCAGCATCAACGATCTGGGCGATGCCAAGTCCAATGCCCTGCTGTTCAAGCGTGACAGCGTCCACGGCAATTTCCCCGGCGACGTGACTGTCGAGGGCGACGCCCTTATCATCAACGGCAAGCGCATCGCCGTCACCGCCGAGCGCGATCCCGCCAATCTGCCTCATGCCGCGCAGGGCGTGGACATCGCCCTCGAATGCACCGGCATCTTCGCCGACAAGGCAAAGGCGAGCGCGCACCTGACCGCCGGCGCCAGGCGCGTCGTCATCTCCGCTCCCGCGACGGGCGTGGACAAGACGATCGTGTACGGCGTCAACCATGACGCGCTGGGCGCCGAGGATGTCGTCATCTCGAACGCGAGTTGCACCACCAACTGCCTCGCCCCGCTCGCCAAGGTGCTGCACGATGCGCTCGGCATCGAAAGCGGCTTCATGACGACGATCCACAGCTACACCAACGACCAGAACACGCTGGACCAGTTGCACAAGGACATGCGCCGCGCCCGTGCCGCCGCCCTGTCGATGATCCCGACGACCACTGGCGCAGCCCGCGCGGTGGGTGAGGTTCTGCCCGAACTGAAGGGCAAGCTCGATGGATCGTCGATCCGCGTGCCGACCCCGAACGTCTCGGTCGTGGACCTCAAGTTCATCGCCAGGCGCGATACGACCGTCGAGGAAGTGAACAAGCTGCTCAAGGCCGCGTCGGAATCCGGCCCGCTCAAGGGCGTCCTTGGCTATTCGGACGAACCGCTGGTGTCGATCGACTATAATGGCGATGCGCGCAGTTCGACCGTCGACAGCCTGGAAACGGCGGTCATCGACGGCAAGCTCGTCCGCGTGTTGAGCTGGTACGACAATGAATGGGGTTTCTCGAACCGCATGATCGACACGACCGGCGTGGTCGCGAAGTTCCTTTGATTTCATTGCCGCCGCTGGTCCCGTGCGACTGGCGGCGGTTTCCATTGCAGCAGGGAGTGCGGCGTGAGGCCCTTCAAGACGCTTGACGACATGGGCGACATCAACGGCAAGGCCGTGCTGGTGCGTGAGGATCTGAACGTGCCGATGCAGGGCGGTTCGGTCAGCGACGACACCCGCCTGCGCGCCGCCATGCCGACCATCCTCGAACTGGCGGACCGGGGCGCGAAGGTGCTGATCCTCGCCCATTTCGGCCGTCCCAAAGGGCAGAAGAACCCCGAATTTTCCCTTAGCAAGATCACGCGCCCCCTCAGCCAGGTGCTGGGCCGCGAAGTGCAGTTCATCCCCGATTGCGCGGGGCAGGCGGCGGTCGACGGCATGGCGGTGATGCGCCCCGGCGACATCGCGATCCTGGAGAATACGCGCTTCCATCCCGGCGAGGAAAAAAATGATCCGGCGCTGGCGGAAGCGATGGCGGCCATCGGCGACCTTTATGTGAACGACGCCTTCTCCGCCGCGCACCGCGCCCATGCCTCGACCGAGGGGCTGGCGCATAAGCTGCCTGCGTTTGCGGGCCGTTCGATGGAGAAGGAACTGGACGCGCTTCAGGCCGCGCTGGGCGAGCCGGTGAAGCCGGTGGCGGCGGTCGTCGGCGGGGCGAAGGTTTCGACCAAGCTGGACGTGCTCAACAACCTCGTCGCCAAGGTCGATCACCTCATCATCGGCGGCGGCATGGCGAACACCTTCCTTCATGCGCGCGGCGTCGATGTCGGAAAATCGCTGTGCGAAAAGGATCTGGCGGATACCGCCGAAGCCATTTTCGACGCCGCCGACAGGGCCGGCTGCACCATCCATCTGCCCTATGACGTGGTGGTGGCGAAGGAGTTCGCGGCCAATCCGCCCTCCGTCCGCATCTGCAACGTCCATGAGGTCGCGGCGGACGAGATGATCCTCGATGTCGGTCCCGCCGCCGTGGAGGCGCTGGGCGACGCGCTCAAGAATTGCCGGACGCTGGTGTGGAACGGTCCGCTCGGCGCGTTCGAGATCGCGCCCTTCGACAAGGCGACCGTGGCTTTGGCCAGGACCGCGGCTGCTCTCACCAAGGAAGGGCAGTTGACGTCCGTCGCAGGCGGAGGCGATACTGTCGCCGCGCTCAACCATGCGGGCGTGGCGGGCGATTTCACTTTCGTCTCCACGGCGGGCGGCGCCTTCCTCGAATGGATGGAAGGCAAGGACCTGCCGGGCGTCAAGGCGCTGATGGCCTGAGGCCGCGCGCCATTCACGCCGCTCTGGAGAGGGCGGCATTATTCCCATTAACGCGCAGCCGAAGGGGCCGCGCGACCCATCGAGAAGGTATATTCAGATGCTGGATCAGGAAATGACCAAGAAGATCGCGGACGGCAACGGCTTTATCGCCGCGCTGGACCAGAGCGGCGGCTCCACGCCCAAAGCGCTCAAGGGCTATGGCGTCGAGGAAGGCGCATGGTCGACCGAAGAGGAGATGTTCGGCCTGATCCACGCCATGCGGACCCGCATCATCACCTCGCCCGTCTTCACCGGCGACAAGGTGCTGGGCGCGATCCTGTTCGAACGCACCATGGACGGCCAGGCGGGCGGCAAGCCCGTGCCGCAGGCGCTGATCGAACGCGGCGTGGTGCCTTTCATCAAGATCGACAAGGGACTTGAGGACGAAGCCAACGGCGTCCAGCTCATGAAGCCGATGCCCGAACTGGATGCGTTGCTGAAGCGCGCCGGGGCGCTGGGCGTTTATGGCACCAAGGAACGCTCGGTCGTCAATCTTGCCAATCGCGAAGGCATCGCCGCCATCGTGAAGCAGCAGTTCGAAGTCGGCCAGCAGGTGCTTGCCGCCGGACTGATGCCAATCCTGGAGCCGGAAGTGAACATCAAGTCGTCCGAACGGGCGGAAGCAGACCAGATCCTGCTGGAGGAAATCCTCAAGAATCTGGACGCGCTGCCGGGCGATGACAAGGTGATGCTGAAGCTTTCCCTGCCCGCCAGGTCCGGGCTGTTCGATCCGCTGGTCGATCATCCGCGCGTGTTGCGGGTGGTGGCGCTGTCGGGCGGTTTCAAGCGGCCCGAAGCCTGCGTCGAACTCGCGAAAAATCGCGGCATCATCGCCAGCTTTTCGCGCGCGCTGCTGGAAGACCTGCGCCACCAGATGAGCGATGCGGAATTCGATGCCTCGCTGGGCGGCGCGATCGACGAGATCTACACCGCCTCGACCGCCAAGACCCCGGTCGCGGCCTGATCCGATCGACAGCGGGCCGGGGGAGGAATTTTCTCCGCGCCCGGCCCGCTGTCTGCCTTGTACGCGCGCGCCAAGGCCAGCGCGCCACAGCCATGAGCAGCCGACCCTTGTCCTCGAGCGGCAAGGCGGCGTCGCGGGAAACGCTCCACTCTTCCCCAGCAGCGCCAAAAGCGGCTAAAGGCGGGACATGACTGACTTCACCGAAGAAGAACTGGCCCTCGACCCCGATTTCGCCACGCGGTTCGAGCGTGACGTCCGCCGTCCGCCCTGCCAACTCTATCTGATTTCCCCGCCTGTCATTGACGCGGCCTTCACCGACAGCCTTGCGGCCGCACTTGATGGCGGAAAGGTCGCGGCTTTCCAGCTTCGTCTCAAGGGGATGGACGATCACGCCATCGCCCGCGCCGCCGAACCGCTGCAAAGGCTTTGCGCGGACCGCGACGTGGCCTTCATCGTCAACGACAGCATCGTGCTCGCCCAGAGCCTTGGCGCGGACGGCGTGCATCTTGGCCAGTCGGATGGCGACCCGCGTGAAGCTCGCCATATCCTTGGTCCTTCGACGCAGATCGGCATCACCTGCCATGACAGCCGCCACCTTGCCATGGAGGCGGGGGAGGCAGGGGCGGATTATGTGGCGTTCGGGGCCTTTTATCCCACGACGACCAAGGAAACGCTTCATCGGCCGGAACCTTCGATCCTGGGCTGGTGGACGACGCTGTTCGAACTGCCCTGCGTTGCCATTGGCGGCATCACGGCGGCCAATGCGGCTCCGTTGATCGCGGCGGGCGCGGATTTCCTCGCGGCGAGCGGGGCAGTGTGGAACCATGCCGAAGGGCCGCGCGCGGGCGTTGCTGCCTTTTCTTCGCTGCTGCCGGGCAAAAGCCGACGCATCTTTTGAAGGTTTGTGGCGTTTCTTCTGGAAAATCAGGAGAATGCCATGCGTCCTTTTCTTCTTCCCTCCCTCATCGTCCTTTGCGCCACCGCCTGCAACAGCCAGCCCTCCGCGCCCGCCCCGCAGCAAGGGGGGCGGGAACAACCGTCAGCCGCCCCGGCCGATCCCTATGCCTTCGCGATCCAGCCCGAACCGGCGGGCCAGCCGCAGCGCGCCGATTCGATCCTTCAGGCGCAGGTCGAGCTCGACCGGGCAGGCTTTTCGCCCGGCGTTCTGGACGGGAAGGAGGGCATGTCCTTCACCGACGCGCTGCGCGGTTTCCAGCAGGCGAAGGGGCTGCCCGAAACCGGCGAATATGACGATGCGACCGCCAAGGCGCTGCTCGGCGATCATCCCCGGCCCGCAACCTGGCTCGTCCGCATTCCCGAAGGCTTTGCCAAAGGGCCGTTCTTCGCCATTCCCAAGGATCTGCACGAGCAGGCGAAGCTGCCTGCGCTTGGCTATCGCAATCTGCTCGAAAAGCTGGCCGAACGCTTCCACACGCGGCCCGACGCCCTTGTGGCGCTGAACCCGCCCAATACAAAGATCGGCCCCGGCGCGGTGATCCGCGTGCCCGCCATCGCCAATCAGCCGGTCGCCCGGATCGAAGGCGACGAGCACGGCTGGGGCGAAACGCTGGCCAGCCTTGCCGTCCCCGCCGACCAGCCGCAGGCCGATCATATCGTCGTCGACAAATCCGAAGGGCTGCTCAAGGTCTATGATAGCGGCGACAGGCTGATCGCCCAGTTTCCCGCCACCATGGGATCGGGGCATGATCCGCTGCCCATTGGCGACTGGACGATCAAGGGCATTAGCCGCAATCCCGATTTCCACTATAATCCCGCCCTGTTCTGGGACGCGGACAAGTCGGATGGCAAGGCGTTGCTGAAACCCGGTCCCAACGGCCCGGTCGGAGTTGTGTGGATCGACCTGTCCAAGCCGCATTACGGCATCCACGGTACGCCCGAGCCGCAGAATATCGGCCGCACGGAAAGCCATGGCTGCATCCGCCTCACCAATTGGGATGCAGCCCGCCTCGCGCAGATGGTGAAGGCGGGCGTGAAGGCGCATTTCCAGCCATGAGGATCGGCGCGCGGGGCTGGGCCGGGATGGGGCTTGCCGTCCTGCTCTGCGCGCTGTTTCTTTCCTTTTGCGTACGGATCGTGCCCGCCGATGCGCCGGTTCCGCCGGTCGCTGTTCCCCCCGCCGCGCCAGCGGAGGGCGCGCTGCTGATCCCCGTGGAAGGCGTCCCTCCTGCGGCGCTGACCGACAGCTTCACGCAGGCCCGCGCGAGCGGCGCGCGTCCCCATGACGCCCTCGACATCATGGCGGCGCGGGGCAGGGCGGTTCTTGCCGCCGCCGATGGCCACATTGAAAAGCTGTTCTGGAGCGAGGACGGCGGGCGGACCATATATGAACGCTCGCCAGACGGAAGGCGCATCTATTATTACGCCCATCTGGACAGCTATGCGCCCGGCCTGCGCGAAGGACTGGCGGTGCGGCGCGGTGATCGCATCGCCACCGTGGGCAGCACCGGCAATGCCGATCCTGCCGCGCCGCACCTCCATTTCGCCGTGCATGCCGCAGAGCCGGACGAACCGTGGTACGGCGGACGGCCCGTCAACCCCTATCCGCTGCTCGCCGGATCGCGATGACGCCTCTCATGGCCCCTCTTGCCCTCCGGCGCGCCTGGATGTAAAGGCGCGACCAGCCTCTCAAAGGCCGGCTCTTTTCCATCCACAGACATATAGGCAGGCTTTTCCCATGAAGATCAGCGGCGTCGAGATTCGTCCCGGCAACAATATCGAATATGACGGAAGCCTGTGGCGCGCCGTCAAGATCCAGCACACCCAGCCCGGCAAGGGCGGGGCCTATATGCAGGTGGAACTCAAGAACCTGATCGACGGGCGCAAGAACAACGTCCGTTTCCGCTCCGCCGAAACGGTTGAGCGCATCCGGCTCGACACCAAGGATTTCCAGTATCTCTATGCCGAAGGCGACATGCTCGTCTTCATGGACACAGAAACCTATGAGCAGATCAATCTGCCGCAGGATCTGGTGGGCGACGCGTCGGCCTTCCTTCAGGACGGCATGATGGTCATGCTCGAAATGTATGACGAACGCCCGATTTCCGTGCAACTCCCCGAAACCGTCGAAGCGACCGTGGTGGAAGCCGACGCCGTGGTGAAGGGGCAGACCGCCTCGGCCAGCTACAAGCCCGCGATCCTCGACAATGGCGTGCGCGTCATGGTGCCGCCGCATATCGTCACCGGAACGCGCATCATCGTCGATGTCTATGAGCGCGAATATGTGAAGCGCGCGGACTGATCATGATATCGCCCCTCTCGCTTGCGGGAGGGGTTCAGGGGTGGGCGGCAAGCGAAAGCGAGCCTTCCGCCCTTTCCTTTTTCGGGGCAATCGCGGCTCCGCACCACCAATCCCTCCGTCAGGGGAGGGAGGAGAAAGAACATGGTATCGCACTCCGGTCTCCTCACCGTCATGGAACGCGCCGCTCGCAAGGCCGGACCGCGCCTGCGTCGCGACTTTGGCGAGGTCGAGCATCTTCAGGTCAGCCGCAAGGGGCCGGCGGATTTCGTTTCCGTGGCCGACAAGCGCTGCGAGCAGACGCTGGTAGAGGAATTGCAGAAGGTTCGTCCCGACTGGGGTTTCCTGCTGGAAGAAGGGGGCGAGATCCCCGGCGATCCGACCAAGCCGCGCTGGATCATCGACCCGCTGGATGGCACCACCAACTTCATCCACGGCATTCCGCACTTCGCCATCGCCATCGCGGTGGAAGAGCCTCTGTTCGGCGGCACGAAGCGAGAGGTGACGAGCGGCCTTATCTATCAGCCGATCACCGACGAAAGCTATTGGGCGGAAAAGAACCGGGGCGCATGGCGCCATGACCAGCGCCTGCGGGTGTCCGCCCGCCGCGACATGGGCGAATCCCTGATCGCGACCGGCATCCCGTTCATGGGGCATGGCGATTTCGCCCAGTGGACCCGCATTTTCGGCGCGGTGGCTCCGTCGGTCGCGGGCATCCGCCGGTTCGGCGCGGCTTCGCTCGACCTCGCCCATGTCGCTTCCGGCCGCTATGACGGTTTTTGGGAAAGCGGTTTGCAGCCCTGGGACGTCGCCGCGGGAATATTGATGGTGCGCGAGGCGGGCGGCTTCGTCACCGACTTCCGCGGCGGCGATCAGCCTATCGAGCGGCAGGAGGTCATCGCAGGAAACGACGCCATCCACAGCAAGCTGCATAAGCTTGTCGCCGGGGCGTTGCGCTAGGACCGATCGACTTCAGTTCTGGCGGCCTGCAAATGGCGGCTTCCCGCGCTTCCGGTGCGTCGGACGCCTCTTGCGATTCATTCTCAAGGGCCTGCCCCCTTGCTTCGCATATGCAGCAGTCCTAAAGCGCGCCCGTAATCATTTTCGCCCAGGGGATTCCGTTGGTCGATCTCGCTCAATATCTGCCGATCCTGATTTTTCTGGGGATCGCCTTGCTGCTGTCCAGCGCCTTCGTCTTTCTGCCGATGCTGGTCAGCCGCCTGACGGGCACGCAAAAGCCGGACCCGGCCAAGCTCTCTGAATATGAGTGCGGCTTTCCGGCCTTTGAAGAACCGCGCAGCCAGTTCGACGTGCGTTTCTACCTCGTCGCGATCCTGTTCATCATCTTCGATCTGGAAGCTGCGTTTCTCTTTCCCTGGGCGGTCAGCCTCGACCAGATCGGTTGGGCCGGCTGGGCGACGATGATGGTGTTCATAGGCGAACTGGTGCTCGGCCTGGCCTATGCATGGAAGAAGGGAGCCCTCGATTGGGAGTAGAACTTGACCGTCCCATCCCCGGCACCATGCCGCCGGTGGGAACGCAGCCCGACCAGGATTTCTTCAACGCGCTGAACGCCGAAGTCAGCGACAAGGGCTTCCTTGTCACGTCGGCGGAGGATCTGTTCACCTGGGCGCGCACCGGATCGCTCTGGTGGATGACCTTCGGCCTTGCCTGTTGCGCGGTGGAGATGATCCACGTCAACATGCCGCGCTATGACATGGAGCGGTTCGGCGCCGCCCCGCGCGCATCACCGCGCCAGTCGGACGTGATGATCGTCGCGGGCACGCTCTGCAACAAGATGGCCCCGGCGCTCCGCAAGGTTTACGACCAGATGTCGGAACCGAAATATGTGATTTCGATGGGCTCCTGCGCCAATGGCGGCGGCTATTATCATTATAGCTATTCCGTCGTGCGCGGCTGCGACCGGATCGTTCCGGTGGATATCTACGTCCCCGGCTGCCCGCCGACCGCCGAGGCGCTGCTCTACGGCGTGATGCAGTTGCAGCGGAAAATCCGCCGCATTGGGACTTTTGAGCGCTGATATGGGACATTCCGCTCCAAAGATCGCGACCATCCCCGGCATCGCCGAAGAGATCGCCGGGCTGCTTGGCGACATGCTGGTCGAAACCGTCGATCATGCCGATGAACTGAGCTTCACCGTGGTCCGCGAAAAGCTGGCCGATGCGATGGAATTGCTGCGTGCTCACGCCCACTATCAGCAACTCATGGAAATAGCGGGCGTCGATTATCCCGAACGACCCGACCGTTTCGAAGTCTGCTATCACCTGCTCAGCGTCAACCGGAACCACCGCATCCGCGTCAAGGTTTCGACCGACGAGGACACGCCCGTCCCCACAGTCACGCACATCTGGCCTGTCGCGGGCTGGCTGGAGCGCGAAGTGTTCGATATGTATGGCGTGATCTTCTCCGGCAACACCGACCTGCGCCGCATCCTGACCGACTATGGGTTCAAGGGGCATCCGCAGCGCAAGGACTTCCCGCTGACCGGCTATGTCGAGCTGCGCTATTCCGAAGAGGACAAGCGCGTCGTCTATGAGCCGGTGCGTCTGGCGCAGGATTTCCGCAGCTTCGATTTCATGAGTCCGTGGGAAGGCGCGCAATATGTGCTGCCGGGGGACGAGAAGGCTCCGCAGGCTCCGGGCGCGCCATCGCCCGCGCCTGCTCCGCCGCCGCCTCCCGCTACGCCCAAGGGCGAGCCGAAGGGCGACACGCCCAAAGCCACCGGTGCGCCAGGCGAAAGCGGCGCGGGCGAACCCACCGACAGCAAGGCGAACGAAAAGTCGCCAGCCGCGTCGGTGAAGCCGCAAGAGCATAGTGACGAAGGCAAGGGCGCAGCCAAGCCGGAGGACAAGGCATAATGTCCACCTATCTGGAAGAACTGAATCACATCACCGACGCGGTGGACCCGACGCTGGGCGATACCCGGATTCAGAACTACACCATCAATTTCGGCCCGCAGCACCCTGCGGCGCACGGCGTGCTGCGCCTCGTCATGGAACTGGACGGCGAGATCGTGGAGCGGTGCGACCCGCATGTCGGCCTGCTCCATCGCGGCACCGAAAAGCTGATCGAATATAAAACCTATCTTCAGGCGCTGCCCTATTTCGACCGGCTCGATTATTGCTCGCCGCTGGCGCAGGAGCACAGCTATGTGCTGGCGATCGAGAAGCTGCTGAACCTCGAAGTGCCGTTGCGCGCGCAATATCTGCGCGTGTTCTTCGCGGAACTCACGCGCATCTGCAATCATATGCTGAACCTTGGTTCGCATGTCATGGACGTGGGCGCGATGACGCCGAACCTGTGGCTGTTCGAAATCCGCGAGGACTGCCTGAACTTCTTCGAACGGGCTTCGGGCGCGCGCATGCACTCGGCTTATTTCCGGCCGGGCGGCGTGCATCAGGATGTGCCGCTGAAGCTGCTGACGGACATTGGCGACTGGCTCGATACGCGCCTGCCGCGCCTGTTCGAGGACGCGATCAGCCTTGTAGCCGACAATCGCATCTTCAAGCAGCGCAATGTCGATATCGGGGTCGTCTCCAAGGAGGACGCGCTGAAATGGGGCTTCTCCGGCCCGATGATCCGTGGCTCCGGCATTCCGTGGGACATCCGCAGGTCGCAGCCTTATGACGTCTATGACCGGATCGAATTCGACGTGCCGGTGGGCACCAATTTCGACTGCTACGATCGCTTCATGGTTCGCGTCGAAGAAGTCCGCCAGTCCGCGCGCATCATGCGCCAGTGCCTCAATGACATGCCCGAAGGGCCGATCGCGAGCTTCGACCGCAAGGTCTCCCCGCCCAAACGCGGCGAGATGAAGCAGTCGATGGAAGCGCTGATCCATCACTTCAAGCTCTATACCGAAGGCTTTCACGTCCCGGCGGGCGAGGTCTATGTGGCGACCGAAAGCCCCAAGGGCGAATTTGGCGTCTATCTGGTCGCGGACGGCACCAACAAGCCCTATCGCTGCAAGATACGGCCCACCGCCTTCTCGCATTTGCAGGCGATGGATTTCATGATGAAGGGCCACATGCTGGCCGACACCACCGCTGTCCTCGGCGCCATGGACATCGTGTTTGGAGAATGTGACCGCTAATGGCTGACGCAGTTCATATCCCGGACGAAGCCGAAACCCGCGCGCGCTGGGGCGCTTTTGCCTGGACGGCGGAAAATGCCGGGCAGGCGAAGAAGGTCATCGCCCGCTATCCCGCTGGTCGTCAGCAGTCGGCGGTGATGCCGTTGCTCGACCTTGCCCAGCGGCAGGTGGGAGCAGAGACGCAGACGCAGGGCTGGCTGCCGGTCCCGGTGATGGAATATATCGCCGACCAGCTCGAAATGCCCTATATGCGGGTCTACGAGGTCGCGACCTTCTACACCATGTACAATCTGGCGCCCGTCGGCCGCTATCATGTGCAGGTCTGCGGCACGACGCCCTGCATGTTGCGCGGGTCGGACGATGTGCTGGCGGCCTGCAAGAACAAGGGGCTGGTCAAAGGCGGCACGACGCCGGATGGCCTGTTCACCCTCACCGAAGTCGAATGCCTCGGTGCCTGCGCCAACGCGCCGATGGTTCAGGTCAATGACGATAATTTCGAAGACCTGACCTATGACAGCATGGGCGCGATCCTCGACGATCTCGCCGCTGGCAAACAGCCGAAGATCGGCCCGCAGATTGATCGCCAGACCAGTTGCCCAGAAGGCGGGCCGACCAGCCTTAAGGACATGGTCTCCGAAAATCACGACTATCGCGGCCAATGGAATGAGGGAGTGCGGGCATGAGCAACGTCATCGCTCCTCTCAGCGACAAGGATCGCATCTTCACCAACGTCTATGGCTTCCAGGATTGGGGCATCGACGCGGCGATGAAGCGCGGCGACTGGGATAATACCCGGAAGCTGCTGGAAATCGGCCAGGACGAAATCATCGAACGCATGAAGGCCAGCGGATTGCGCGGCCGTGGCGGCGCGGGCTTCCCGACCGGCATGAAATGGAGCTTCATGCCCAAGGAAAGCAAGGATGGCCGTCCCAGCTTCCTCGTCATCAACGCCGACGAATCCGAACCGGGTTCGTGCAAGGATCGCGAGATCATCCGCCACGATCCGCACAAGCTGATCGAGGGCGCGCTGATCGCCGGTTTCGCGATGCGCGCGCGCGCCGCCTATATCTATATTCGCGGCGAGTTCATCTATGAGGCGAAGGTCCTCTTCGCCGCCGTCGAGCAGGCCTATGAAAAAGGCTTCCTCGGCAAGAACGCCTGTGGGTCGGGCTATGATTTCGACGTTTTCGTCCATCGCGGCGCGGGCGCCTATATCTGCGGCGAGGAAACCGCGCAGATCGAAAGCCTGGAAGGCAAGAAGGGCCAACCGCGCCTGAAGCCGCCTTTCCCGGCGGGCGCGGGCCTCTATGGCTGCCCGACCACCGTGAACAATGTGGAATCGATTGCGGTCGGTCCCACCATCCTGCGCCGTTCCCCGGAATGGTTCGCCAGTATCGGACGGGAAAACAACAAGGGCACCAAGCTCTTCCAGATCAGCGGCCATGTGAACAAGCCCTGCGTCGTCGAAGAATCGATGGGCATCAGCTTCAGGGAACTGATCGACCGGCATTGCGGCGGCATTCGCGGCGGTTGGGACAATCTGCTGGCGGTGATCCCCGGCGGCTCCTCGGTTCCGCTGGTGCCGGCCGCGCAGATCATGGATGCGCCGATGGACTTCGATGGCCTGAAGGCGGTCGGTTCGGGCCTTGGCACCGCCGCCGTCATTGTCATGGACAAGTCGACGGATATCGTCCGCGCCATTTCGCGCATCTCCTATTTCTACAAGCATGAAAGCTGCGGCCAGTGCACGCCCTGCCGCGAAGGCACCGGCTGGATGTGGCGCGTGATGGAGCGGCTGCGCACGGGCGACGCCGAGATCGAGGAAATCGACATGCTCCAGCAGGTGACGAAGCAAGTCGAAGGCCATACCATCTGCGCGCTGGGCGACGCGGCCGCCTGGCCGATCCAGGGCTTGATCCGGCATTTCCGCCCGGAAATCGAGCGCCGGATCAACGAGAGCAAGGGTAGCACCCCCGTCATGGAGGCGGCGGAGTGAACCTGTCCAAGAGAATATTATGGTCGTTGGCCGGCATCACGTTGGCCTCGGGACAGGTCATGGCGCAGACGGAGGCGCCGACGGGGTCGCATATCCATCGCCCCAAGCCGGTTGAGATCGTTGACAGCGTAAAATTGACGAAGAGCGAAATTGCTCGTCGTGCGACCAATGAGTTCGGGCAGTGCGTCGTTATGACGTCTCCAAAGAAGGTCGATGTCACTGTTGCGTTGGGATTAAAGGAACCGGCGTTGACCCGGTCATTGAAATCGCTTGCCACACCCGAATGTCTTCGGGAAGGTGCATTAAAGATGCCGCAAGAACTGATGCTCGGCTCTATTTTTCGGGCGATGTATCTGAGGGATTTTTCCAAGGCCCAGCCTCCGCTTCTTGAGCGTGGTTTTGATTTCAAGGCCTTGGTTGAAGATCCGAATTCCCCTGATGGAGTAGCTCAGATTCTTCTGCGTGATTTTGCCGACTGTGTTGTTCGTGCTGATCTGGAAGCAAGCCGGACACTTACAATGTCGACGGCTGGCTCGGCAAAAGAGAAGTCTGCGTTCGCCATGCTTATTCCGAAAATGGGACCTTGTATGCCTCAAGGACTCACGGTGAATTTCAGCAAGGACGTTCTTGCTGCCCTGATTGCAGAAGTCCTTTACCGCAATTCCCGTGACGCATTTGCAGCGGCATCAGTTGGGGAGAATCAATAATGCCCAAATTGACTGTCGACGGCGTAGAACTCGAAGTCCCGGCGGGCGCGACGGTACTCCAGGCTTGCGAGCTGGCGGGGAAGGAAATCCCCCGTTTCTGCTATCATGAGCGCCTTTCCATCGCGGGCAATTGCCGTATGTGCCTGGTCGAGGTGAAGCCCGGACCGCCCAAGCCGCAGGCAAGCTGCGCGCTGCCGGCGGCGGACGGGCAG
The DNA here is from genome assembly GCA_900100475.1 of Sphingobium faniae. GTDB lineage: Bacteria > Pseudomonadota > Alphaproteobacteria > Sphingomonadales > Sphingomonadaceae > Sphingobium > Sphingobium faniae. The sequence continues at coordinate 217,087 of FMTU01000005.1, forward strand.
GAAATCCGCACCGACAGCGAAATGGTGAAGAAAGCGCGCGAAGGGGTGATGGAGTTCCTGCTCATCAACCATCCGCTCGACTGCCCGATCTGCGATCAGGGCGGCGAATGTGATTTGCAGGACCAGTCCGTCGCCTACGGCCGGGGCAAGAGCCGTTTCGAAGAGAACAAGCGCGCCGTCACCGAAAAATATATGGGGCCGATTGTCAAGACGGTCATGACCCGCTGCATCCAGTGCACCCGCTGCGTGCGCTTTGCCGAGGAAGTCGCGGGCGTGCCGGAAATCGGCGCGATCGGGCGTGGCGAGAACATGCAGATCACCACCTATCTGGAACATGCCGCCAAGAGCGAGTTGTCGGGCAATGTGGTCGACCTGTGCCCGGTCGGCGCGCTGACGTCGAAGCCCTATGCGTTCGAGGCGCGGCCCTGGGAATTGAAGAAGACCCAGGCCATCGACGTGATGGATGCGGTCGGGACCAATATTCGTCTCGACAGCCGGGGCCGTCAGGTGCTGCGCGCCGTGCCGCGCATCAATGATGACGTGAACGAGGAATGGGCGAGCGACAAGACCCGCCACAATGTCGACGGTCTGGTTCGCAAGCGCCTCGACAAGCCCTATGTCCGCAAGGACGGCAAGCTGGTCCCGGCAAGCTGGAACGAGGCGTTCGCGGCCATCGCCGCCGTCCGGCATGGCGGCAGCGTCGCGGCGGTCGCGGGCGATCTGCTCGATTGCGAAACGATGTTCGCGGGCAAGCTGCTGGTGGAAAGGCTGGGCGGCACGATGCTGGAAGGGCGTCAGACCGGTCTTGCCTATGACGTATCGAGCCTGTCGGCGGTGAACTTCAACACGACGCTGGCCGGGATCGAGACGGCGGACGTGATCCTGCTGGTCGGCACCAATCTGCGCTGGGAAGCGCCGCTGGTGAACACCCGCATCCGCAAGGCGATCAAGAAGGGCGCGAAGATTTTCGGCATCGGCCCGCAAGTCGATCTGACCTACAAGGTCGAATGGCTGGGCAATGACGCCTCGTTGCTGGCGAAACTGCCACAGGCCGTGGTCGAGGCGTTCGGCAAGGCGCAGCGCCCCGCGATGATTGTGGGCGGCGGCGTGCTGGCGAAGGACGGCGCGCATGGCGACACGCTGGCGCTGGTCGAGACGCTGGGCCTCGTGAAGGAAGGCTGGAACGGCTATAATGTCCTGCATTTCGCGGCGGCGCGCATGGGCGGGCTGATGCTCGGCTATGCGGTGGACGGCGGGATCAAGGCGATCGCGGCGGCTAGCCCCAAGCTGCTCTTTTCGCTGGGTGCGGACGAAGTCGATTATTCCGCGTTCGAGGATAGTTTCAAGGTCTATATCGGCCATCATGGCGACAAGGGCGCCCATGCGGCGGACGTGATCCTGCCGGGCGCGAGCTATGCCGAAAAGGCGGGCACCTATGTCAATCTGGAAGGCCGCGTGCAGCGTGGTGAAAAAGCCGTGTTCGCGCCGGGTGACGCCCGCGAGGACTGGTCGATCCTGCGCGCGCTCTCTGAAGCGATGGGCGCGACGCTGCCCTTCGACAGCTTCGGGCAATTGCGCGCGGAGATGGAGAAGGCTGTTCCGGCGTTCGGGCAGTTGGACCTGGCTGATTATGGCTGGTCCTTGCCCAAGCTGCCGACCGGCGCGAATGGCGAGTTCGGTTCGCCGATCAAGGATTTCTACCTGACCAACGCCATTTGCCGCGCCAGCCCGACGATGCAGCAATGTTCGGCTGAACTGATCCATGGCGAGACCTTCGCGGAGGCCGCGGAATGACCGCTTTTTTCCAGAATCTCGGCATGTCCTATGACGGCGCATGGCTGCTCTCCACCGTCATCGGCATCCTGCTGATCGCTTTGCCGCTAATGCTGGCGGTGGCGATGATCATCTATGCGGACCGCAAGATCTGGGCCGCCATGGCGCTGCGTCGCGGCCCGAACGTCGTTGGTCCCTTCGGCCTGCTCCAGTCCTTTGCGGACGGGGCCAAGGTGTTCCTTCAGGAAACCATCATCCCGTCGGCCGCCAACCGCACGCTGTTCCTGATCGCGCCGATCATCACCTTCACCGTCGCGCTGATTTCCTGGGCGGTGATCCCGTTTCAGGTCGGCGTGGTGCTCGCCGACATCAATGTCGGGCTGCTCTACATTCTCGCCGTGTCGTCGCTCGGCGTCTATGGCGTGGTGCTTGCCGGCTGGTCCTCCAACTCCAAATATCCCTTCTATTCCGCGATCCGTGCCAGTGCGCAGATGATCTCCTATGAAGTGTCCATCGGCTTCACCCTGATCAGCGTCGTGCTCTGGGCCGGCAGCTTCAACCTGACGGAGATCGTCGAAAGCCAGAAGGGCTATTATGGGCTGCTGAACGGCCACGGCTTCAACCCGCTGCTGTTCCCTGTCGCGGTCATCTTCTTCATTTCCGCGCTCGCCGAAACCGCGCGTACGCCCTTCGACCTCACTGAGGCGGAAAGCGAGCTGGTCGCGGGATATCAGACAGAATATTCGTCCATGGCCTTCGCGCTTTATTGGCTCGGCGAATATGCGAACGTCATCCTGATGTGCGCGCTCAACGCCATCCTGTTCTGGGGCGGATTCCTGCCGCCGATCGACTGGGCGCCGCTTTACTATGTGCCCGGCATCCTCTGGCTGTTCGCGAAGATATTCTTCTTCTTCTTCGTCTTCTCCTGGGTGAAGGCGACGGTGCCCCGCTACCGCTATGACCAGTTGATGCGTCTGGGCTGGAAAATCCTCCTGCCGCTCTCGCTGTTCTTCGTGTTCCTGGTGTCGGGCTTCCTCATGCTGACGCGCTATGGAGGCGCACAATGAGCCTCGCTTATTACATCAAATCCTTCACCCTCTGGGAGTTCGTGAAGGCGCATTGGCTGACCTTGAAATATTTTTTCAAGCCCAAGGCGACCATCAACTATCCCTATGAGAAGAACCCGATTTCGCCGCGCTTCCGGGGCGAACATGCGCTGCGCCGCTATCCCAATGGGGAAGAACGCTGCATCGCCTGCAAGCTGTGCGAGGCGATCTGCCCGGCGCAGGCGATCACCATCGAGGCGCAGCCGCGCGAGGACGGCAGCCGCCGCACGACGCGATACGACATCGACATGACCAAGTGCATCTATTGCGGCTTCTGTCAGGAAGCCTGCCCGGTGGACGCCGTCGTCGAGGGGCCGAACTTCGAATTTTCGACCGAAACGCGTGAGGAGCTGATTTATGACAAGGCCAAGCTCCTTGAAAACGGGGACAAGTGGGAGCGGGCCATCGCCGCGAACCTTGCCGCCGACGCGCCTTACCGTTAAGCCGCAGCCGCTCAAGGGGAACATGGTCCTGTGATTCACGTCTTCGCCTTTTATCTGTTCGCCGCGATCGTGGTGTGCAGCGGCGCGCTGACGATATTGTCGCGCAATCCCGTCCATTCGGTGCTGTGGCTGATCCTGGCGTTCTTCAACGCGGCGGGCCTGATGGTCCTGCTGGGCGCCGAGTTCATCGCGATGCTGCTCGTCATCGTCTATGTGGGCGCGGTCGCCGTGCTGTTCCTGTTCGTGGTCATGATGCTGGACATCGACTTCGCCGAATTGCGGGCGGGCTTCGTCGATTACCTGCCCTTTGGCATGTTGATCGCGCTGGTGCTGCTGGCGGAGATCGTGCTGGGCATCGGCATCTGGAGCGCCGGGCCGATCGAACTGGCGCAGCGTACCGCGCCGGTGAACCCGGAACTCAGCAATATTCAGGCGATCGGCGGGCTGCTCTATACCCGCTATATCTTCCTCTTCGAAGCGGCGGGCATCATCCTGCTGATCGCGATGATCGGGGCCATCGTGCTGACCCATCGCGCGCGGGGCGGTGTGCGTAGTCAGAACATCGCGCGCCAGAACCGGCGCAGGCCTGAAGATGCCATCCGCAACGTCAATCAGCCCATCGGGCAGGGGGTGGAGCTGTGATCGGTCTTCAGCACTATATGGTGGTCAGCGCGATCCTGTTCGTGATGGGCGTGCTTGGCATTTTCATCAACCGCAAGAACGTCATCATCATCATGATGGCGATCGAACTGATCCTCCTCAGCGTCAACATCAACCTTGTCGCCTTCAGCGCTTTTCTCGGCGATCTGGTGGGTCAGGTGTTCAGCATGTTCGTGCTGACCGTCGCGGCGGGCGAAGCGGCCATCGGCCTTGCCATCCTCGTCATCTATTTCCGTGGTCGCGGCACCATCGCCGTCGACGATGTCAACCGGATGAAGGGCTAAAGCCTCGACATGATCCAGCTTATCGTCCTTCTTCCGCTGATCGCGGCGGCCATCGCCGGCCTTGGCAACAAGGCTCTGGGCAAGCTGCCCGCGAAGATCATCACCACCGGCGCGCTTTTCATTTCCTGCGCGCTGAGCTGGCCGATCTTCATCAGCTTCCTGACCGGCAATGCCGAACCCTATGTCGCGCCGGTCTTCACCTGGATTCAGTCGGGCAGTTTCGACGCCCAGTGGGCGCTGCGCGTCGATACGCTGACCGCCGTCATGCTGGTGGTCGTCACCAGCGTGTCGAGCCTCGTCCACCTCTATAGCTGGGGCTATATGGAGGAGGACCAGGATCAGCCGCGCTTCTTCGCCTACCTGTCGCTCTTCACCTTTGCGATGCTGATGCTCGTGACGGCGAACAATCTGTTGCAGATGTTCTTCGGCTGGGAAGGCGTCGGCCTGGCGTCCTATCTTCTTATCGGTTTCTGGTTCCGCAAGCCCAGCGCCAATGCCGCCGCGATCAAGGCGTTCGTCGTCAACCGCGTGGGCGACCTTGGCTTCATGATGGGCATTTTCGGCACCTATCTGGTGTTCAACACCATCTCGATCCCGGAAATCCTGGAAGCCGCGCCGGCGATGGCCGGTTCGACCATCGGGTTCCTGGGCTATCGGTTCGACACCATGACCGTGCTTTGCCTGCTGTTGTTCGTCGGTGCGATGGGCAAGTCGGCGCAGCTTGGCCTTCACACCTGGTTGCCGGACGCGATGGAAGGCCCGACCCCGGTGTCGGCGCTGATCCACGCGGCGACCATGGTGACGGCGGGCGTGTTCATGGTGTGCCGCCTTTCGCCGATGTTCGAGACCAGCCAGACGGCGCTGGGTTTCGTGACGTTCATCGGCGCGGCGACCTGTCTGTTCGCGGCGACCGTCGGCACGGTGCAGAACGACATCAAGCGCGTCATCGCTTATTCGACCTGCTCGCAACTGGGCTATATGTTCTTCGCGGCGGGTGTCGGCGCTTATGGCGCGGCCATGTTCCACCTCTTCACCCACGCCTTCTTCAAGGCGCTGCTGTTCCTGGGCGCAGGCTCGGTCATCCATGCGATGCACCATGAGCAGGACATGCGTTATTATGGCGCGCTGCGGAAGGAGATTCCGATCACCTTCTGGACGATGACGCTGGGCACGCTGGCCATCACTGGCGTCGGCCTGCCCCTTGCCGGGATCGGTTTCGCGGGCTTCTATTCGAAGGACGGCATCCTTGAGGCGGCCTATGCTTCGGGCGGGGCGGGCGTGGGCGCCTTCTATGTGGGCGTGTTCGCGGCGCTGCTCACCAGCTTCTATAGCTGGCGTCTGGTGTTCCTGACTTTCTTCGGCAAGCCGCGCTGGGCCGCTTCGGAACATATTCAGCACGCGCTGCACGACCACGGTCACCATGAACATCCCGCGGACGAGGGGGCAGGCCGTGACGCGCATCATGACACTCCGGCGACCGGCACGGGCGGCTATCGTCCGCATGAAAGCCCCTGGGCCATGTTGCTGCCGCTGGTCGCACTGGCTCTTGGCGCGGTGTTCGCGGGTTTCGCGTTCCATGATCAGTTCATCGGTTCCGAAGGCGGCGTCGCATTCTGGAAGAATTCGCTCTTCTTCGACAGCCATCTGATGCACGCGGCGCATGAAGTGCCGACATGGGTCAAATTCTCGCCCTTCGCGGTGATGCTGGCCGGCCTGCTGATCGCCTGGCTGAGCTATATCCGCCATACCGACTGGCCGCGGCGTTTCGTCGGGCAGTTCGGCGTGCTGTATCAGTTCCTGCTCAACAAATGGTATTTCGACGAGCTGTATGATCTGGTCTTCGTCAAGCCTGCCTTTGCCATCGGCCGCTTCTTCTGGAAGTTCGGGGACATCGGCTTCATCGACCGCTTCGGACCCAATGGTTTCGCCGCGCTGGTCGTGCAGGGCAATAAAATCACGCGTCGGCTTCAGTCCGGCTATCTCTACACCTACGCGCTGGTGATGCTGATCGGCCTCGCCGCGGCCGCAACCTGGGCGATGACACGATAATGGACGGCTTCCCCATCCTTTCCCTGATGATGGCAGTGCCGATGGCGGGGGCCATCGCCTGTCTGTTTGTGGGCGCCCGGCAGGCGCGCTGGATCGCCTTGCTGGCGACGCTGGCCGATTTCGTGCTGGGCATCCTGCTCTGGATCAATTTCGACCAGTCGGGCAGCGCGCCGCAATGGCAGTTCCAGGAATATCTGCCGATCTTCGGCCGCTTCGCCTGGGCGCTGGGGATTGATGGCATCGCCCTGATGCTGATCGCGCTTACCGTGTTCCTGATGCCGATCTGCATCGGCGCGAGCTGGCAGGCGATCGAAAAGCGCGTCGGCGAATATATGGCCGCGTTCCTGTTCATGGAGGTGCTGATGATCGGCGTCTTCGCGGCGCAGGATCTCTTCCTCTTCTACATCATGTTCGAAGCGGGCCTGATTCCGATGTATCTGATCATCGGCATCTGGGGCGGCGCGGATCGTATTTACGCATCCTATAAATTCTTCCTCTACACATTGCTTGGCTCCGTGCTGATGCTGATCGCGATGATGTGGATGGTGCACGAAGCCGGGACGACGCAGATTCCCGTGCTGATGGCCTATAATTTCGATCCGCATATCCAAATCTGGCTGTGGCTGGCGTTCTTCGCGAGCTTCGCCGTCAAGATGCCGATGTGGCCGGTCCATACCTGGCTTCCCGACGCGCACGTGCAGGCGCCGACCGCAGGGTCGGTCATCCTGGCGGGCGTGCTGCTGAAGATGGGCGGCTATGGCTTCATCCGTTTTTCGCTGCCCATGTTCCCCGAAGCGTCCGCCGAGCTTGCCCCGCTGATCTGGGGCCTGTCGATGGTGGCGGTGGTTTACACCAGCCTCGTCGCGCTGGTGCAGTCGGACATGAAGAAGCTGATCGCCTATTCTTCGGTCGCGCATATGGCGATCGTGACGCTGGGCCTGTTCGCCTTCAATCGGGCGGGTCTTGAAGGCGCGATGATGGTGATGCTGGGCCACGGCCTCGTGTCGGGCGCGCTGTTCCTGTGCGTCGGCGTCATCTACGATCGGCTGCATACGCGGGAAATCGCGCGCTATGGCGGTCTTGCCATCAACATGCCGAAATATGCGGTGCTGTTCCTGCTGTTCGCCATGGCGGCGGTGGGCCTGCCCGGCACCAGCAACTTTGTCGGCGAGTTCCTGTCACTGATGGGCGTGTATCAGGTTTCGACCTGGGCGGCGCTGGTCGGGACGACGGGCATCATTCTGGGCGCGGCCTATATGCTCTATCTCTATCGCCGCATCTGCTATGGCGAGCAGAAGAACGCGGACGCTGCCGCCATGCCGGACCTGTCGATGCGGGAAATGTGGCTGCTGGCGCCGATCGCGGCCGTCGTGCTGTGGATGGGGGTCTATCCCGAAAGCTTCCTTGCGCCCATGCGTCCTGCCATCCATGCGCTGGAAGCCCGCCTCGCGTCCGCCGCTCCGGCGGGCGATTCCAAGATCGAAATGGGCGCGGCTATCCCTGCGGGAGACGGCGCTGCCCATGAAACTGCCGCGCATGGGGAGGCGCACTGATGATTGAGACGGCTTCCCTTCTGGCGGTTCTGCCGGAATTGATCCTGACGGCCGGCGGACTGGCGTTGCTGATGGCCTCCGCCTTCGGCCGCGACGGTATCGCGCGCGTGGTGAACTGGCTTGCGGTGCTGACGCTGATCGCGGCGGGTCTGGCGCTGTGGTGCTCGCTGGAGCATGGGCCGGATGCGTTTGACGGGCTGGTGCGCGCGGATGCCTTCTCTGTCTTCGCCAAGGCGTTGATCTACAGCGCGGCGGCGGCGGCGATCCTGCTGGCTCCGCGCTTCTTCGCGGTGGGTCATGCGATCCGCCCGGAATATCCGGTCCTTATCCTGTTCGCCACGGTCGGCATGGGGATGATGGTATCGGCGGGCGACATGTTGACGCTCTATGTCGGGCTGGAGATGAACAGCCTCGCTTCCTATGTGCTGGCGAGCTTCATGCGACAGGACGAGCGGTCGTCCGAAGCGGGCCTTAAATATTTCGTGCTGGGTTCGCTGGCGAGCGGCATCCTGCTTTACGGTACGGCGCTGCTATATGGTTTCACCGGCACGACCGGCTTCGATGGCATCTCTCTGGCGCTGGCGGACGGCGTGTCGAAGGGCGAACTGTTCGGGCTGGTCTTCGTGCTGGCGGGGCTGGCGTTCAAGATCAGCGCGGTGCCCTTCCATATGTGGACGCCCGACGTTTACGAAGGCGCGCCGACGCCTGTCACGACCTTCTTCGCCAGCGCGCCCAAGGTGGCGGCGGTGGCCCTGACTGTTCGTGTCGCCATTGAGGCGCTGGGACCGGCGGGGCTTGACTGGCAGCAGATCGTGATCTTCGTGGCGCTTGCCTCGATCCTCTTCGGTTCGGTCGCCGCCATCGGCCAGACCAACATCAAGCGCCTGATGGCCTATTCGTCGATCAATAATGTGGGCTTCGCGCTGATCGGCCTGGCCGCCGGAACCCCGGCAGGCGTGGCCGCGACGATGAGCTACATGACCATCTATGTGCTGATGACCATCGGCAGCTTCGCCTGCATCCTGCAGATGCGCGATGCACAGGGCAATCCGGTCGAGAGCATCGCCAGTCTTGCGGGCCTGTCCCAATCGCGCAAGGGGTTGGCGGCGGCCTTCGCGATCTTCATGTTCTCCATGGCTGGCATTCCGCCGCTTTTCGGGTTCTGGGCGAAGTTCCTGGTGTTCGATGCGGCCGTGGCGGCCAATCTCGCGGCGCTGGCGGTCATCGGCATCGCGGCTTCGGTGATTGGCGCCTATTATTATCTGAAGATCATCAAGACGATCTATTTCGACGAGCCGGCCGCTGCTTATGAAGCGCGGGGCGGGGCGGTCGAAAATGTGATCCTGACGGCTTGCGCCGTGGTGATCGTGCTCGGCTATCTGCTCAACCCGGTGTTGGACCAGGCCAGCGCGGCAGCCGCGGCGTCGCTGTTCTGACCGAAATCCGCTTCGTCGAGGAGACCGGTTCCACCAATGCCGACATGATGGCATGGGTGGAACAGGGCGCTCCCGAAGGATCATGGCTTCGCGCCGGGCGTCAGACAGGTGGGCGGGGCCGCATGGGCCGCGCGTGGGAAAGTCCGCGAGGCAATCTCTATTGCTCGACGCTGGCGCGGCTTCGTGACCTTGATCCGCCGCCGCATACATTGGCGCTGGTGGCCGCCAATGCGGTTCACGCGCTGATCGCTCCCCTGGCCGGGGGGCAGGCGCGGATCAAATGGCCCAATGACGTGCTCGTCGATGGAGCCAAGATCGCGGGCATTTTGCTGGAGCGGGTGGGGGACGCGGTGGTCGTCGGCATAGGCATCAATGTAAAGGACCATCCGCGCGATCTGGACCGCCCCGTCACCAGCCTCCTTGCCCAAGGCGCTGGGGAGGCGGAAGCGAGCGCCTTGCTGGAAAGGCTGGCGGCCTTGTTCGCGCATTGGCTGGCCATCTGGCGCGCGCAGGGGCTGGAGCCGGTGCGGACGCACTGGCTGCTGAACGCCCATCCAACCGGCACGCCGATGCGCGTCACCCAGTCTGACGGCAGCGTGCTGGAAGGGCGTTTCGACACATTGGACCGCGACGGCACGCTGATCCTGCGCTTGGCGAATGGCGATAGCCGTGCCATTCATGCGGGCGATATCCTTCTCATCTGATCCCCGGGGGACCGGCCATGCTTCTTGCGATTGACGCGGGCAATACCAACGTCGTTTTCGCTCTTCTCAACGAGGGAGAAATCCGCGCGCGCTGGCGTATCGCCACCGATCCCCGGCGGACGGCGGACGAATATGCGGTTTGGCTCAACCAGCTATTGATGCTTGAGGGCTATTCCATCGCCGATGTCGATGCCGTCATCATCGCCACCGTGGTGCCGCGCGCGCTTCATAACCTTCAGGTGCTGGCAGAGAAATATTTCCGCGTCCAGCCGCTTCTCGTGGGCCATGCGCCGGTGGAATGGGGCATAGAACTGGACGTGGAGCAGCCTTCCTCGGTGGGCGCGGACCGGGTTGTAAACGCCATCGCCGCGCACCATTTGTACGAAGGCGACCTGATCGTCATTGATTTCGGCACCGCGACGACATTCGACGTGATAGATTATACGGGCGCCTATAAGGGTGGTATTATCGCGGCGGGCATCAACCTGTCGCTCGACGCGCTGGTGGCGGCGGCGGCGAAGCTGCCCAAGATCGCGATCGCGCCGCCGGAGAATCGATCGGTTATCGGGCGCACCACCGAAGCGCAAATGCATATCGGCGTCTTCTGGGGCTATGTGGCGATGATGGAAGGGCTGGTCGCCCGGATACGCGCCGAAATCGGCCGCCCGACCAAAGTGATTTCGACGGGGGGCCTTGCGGTCCTCTTTGATGAGAATAGCGATATTTTCGATGCCATCGCGCCGGACCTCACCATTCAGGGGCTGGCGCTGCTGCACGAACGGAGTTTGAAAATATAATGACACCGAAAGACGAGCTGCTCTTCCTGGCCCTTGGCGGGTCGGGAGAGATCGGCATGAACGTCAATCTCTACGGTTGCCAGGGCAAATGGGTGATGGTGGACCTGGGTCTGACCTTCGCCGACCCGGCCTATCCCGGCGTGGAACTGATATTGCCGGACCTGTCTTTTATCGAGAAACGGCGAGACGACCTGCTGGGCATCGTCCTGACCCATGGGCATGAGGATCATATCGGCGCCATCCCTTATCTGGCTGCTGATCTGGGCGTGCCGCTCTATGCGACGCCGTTCACGGCGGGCCTCATCCGGCTGAAGCTGGAAGAAGAGAAGCTGACGAACGAGGTCGAACTCAACGTCATCGACAATGAGGGCAGTTTTGCGCTGGGGCCGTTCGGTTTCCGTTATGTGCCGCTGGCGCATTCGATCCCGGAAGGCAATGCGGTGCTGATCGACACGCCCCATGGCCGCGTTTTCCACACCGGCGACTGGAAACTGGATGAGAAGCCCCTGTTGGGCGCGCCCTCCACGCCGGAGGAACTGGCGGCCATCGGCGACGAAGGCGTGCTGGCGCTGGTGTGCGACAGCACCAATGTGTTCAATGCCGAAGCCAGCGGGTCGGAAGGCGATGTGCGCGAAGGGCTGATGCAGACCATCCCCGGGGCGAAGGGGCGGGTGCTGGTCACGACGTTCGCCTCCAATGCCGCGCGTCTCCAGACCCTGGGCGAAGTGGCGCAGGCGACCGGCCGCCGTTTGTGCGTTGCGGGGCGTTCGCTGGACCGCATCATCTTGACCGCGCGCAATGCGGGCTATCTCAAGGATTTCCCGCCGACCGTCGACTGGGACGATGCGATGGCCCTGCCGCGCAACGAAGTGATGATCATCGCGACCGGCGGGCAGGGAGAGGCGCGCGCGGCGCTGTCCCGCATCGCTTTCGATTCCCATCCGATCAAGCTGGACACAGGCGATCTGGTCGTCTTTTCCTCCAAGCAGATTCCGGGCAATGAAATCGCGATCGGCCGCATCCAGAATGCGCTGGCGGCGAGCGGCGTGCTGATGGTCACCGACCGGCAGGCCGAGGTGCATGTGTCGGGCCATCCCGGCCGGCCCGAACTGGAAGCCATGTATCGCTGGATAAGGCCGCAGATATTGCTGCCGGTCCATGGCGAGCGGCGGCATATGGCCGAGCAGGCGAGGGTCGGGCTGGCGTCCGGTATCCGTCAGGCTGTCGTGCAGTCCAATGGCGATCTGTTGCGGCTGGCGCCCGGCGCCCCCGAAAGGATCGGGCAGGAAATCAGCGGGCGGCTGGTGCTGGACGGCGATGTGATCCTGCCCGCCGATGGCGCGACGATGGCCGAGCGGCGCAAGATCGCGCTACATGGCCAGATCAGCGTGGCGGTGGCGCTGGACCGGAAGGGGCAGGTGATCGGTGAACCTGCCCTGCGGACCCAGGGCGTGCCCGTGGAAGAGGACAAGGCTGCCTTCCTTCAGGAAGCCGCCAGTGAGGCCGCAGAAGCGGTCGCCAAGGGATCGCGCGAAGAAGAAGCCTTGCGCGAGCGGGTTCGCCTGGCCGTGCGTCGCACGGCGACACGCTGGACCGGCAAGAAGCCTGTGGTGGACGTGCTCCTCATTCGGGCGTAACGGGTTCTTTATGAACTGGTATGCGATCTTTGCCATCTATGCGCTGTTCTGGGTGATCAGCGCTTTCATCGTCCTGCCCTTCGGCATCCGCACGCCCGATGAAACCGGGGAAGTGCTGCGAGAAGGGCAGGCGGACAGCGCGCCCAGCAATTTCAGGCCGCGCGTGGTTGTCCTGCGGGCGACCATCCTTTCGGCGGTTCTGTGCGGGCTTTATTATGCCAATTATGTCGAAGGCTGGCTGACGCTGGAGCAACTGCCGAGTTACAGCCGCTCGAACTGATCGGGTAAGGGAAGGGCCGCCGGCTGGTGCGGCTCCTTATTGCCGCAGCCTTTCGATGGCCTGCGCGAGCGCTACATAGAGCTTGCCCATGTCGGACGACAGGATCGCCACGCCCAGCGCATTGCCGTCCCGCGCCGACAGGATGATCCGCAGCATCGATTCGAAATCATGGATATAGCGGTTCACATGGTCGCGAAATTCCGCATCCTCATCATAATGGAGCGCGATTTCCCGCGACTCCCCGGCATCCAGCAGCTTCACCGCGCGCCGGGTGAAGACGCCGCGATCGCCCTTCAGATAGGATGACCAGGCCGAATCGGTCACGTCGTTGGACAGGATCTTCGTAACGTCGATGGCCGTGCTGTTCAGCGATTCGATCAGCAGGGCGGAGCGGCGGGCGAAATGATCCCGGTCGCGTTCCTCGGTCGCGCGTTCGGCCTGTTCGATCCGCTGTTCGACATTGGCGCTGGTGTCCGCAATCGTCAGCAATTGGCGCATCAGCCGTTCGGACGCCTGATGGGCGGTCTTGACCGCTTCCTCGGCCACCTTCGACAATTGCTGGATCTGGGCCGTGACGCGGTCGCCGATCGCGCGCTCCATGGCCTCCTCGCTGGCGTCGGCAAGGGCCTGCGCCGCGTCGGGAATGGCCCGGCCCAGCGCTTGTCGCGCCCGCTCGGCGGCCTGATCGGCGGTGTCCTTCACACGCAGCAAGGCCGTCACCAGCAAGGGGCCAGCGCCTTCCGTGATGCGCGTGGCGTCCTGATGCGCGCCGTCGAGCGCCAGCCGCAGCCGATCGACCAGGGCGCGATTGGATTCCAGCCCGCCCTGCGTGCTTTCCAGCCATTCGGTCAGGCGGCTGCCCTGACCGCGCAGCAGTTCTTCCGCTTCCTGCGTGCGGCCCAGCAACGCCTCCGAAATGGCTTCCAGCCGTTCGAGTTCCGGCGTCGTGCTTTCCATCAGCGCGTGGCTGCGCTCCATGCGCGCCTCGAACCGTCCCAGCGCCGCCGGATAGGTTTCGTCCAGTTCGCGGACGCTCGAATCCAACGCCACAAGCAGGGTTTCCGCGCAGGCGATCAGCTTTTCCGCCGTCACCCCGCCGTCGGCCAGCGCGCTGTCGATCCGCTGCGTTTCGGTCGTCAGGCTGGACAGGGCTTCGGTCAACCTTTCCGTGCGCGCGATGGAGGATTGTTCCAGCGCGCCGAAACGCTCTTCCGCCGCAGCCAGCGTATCGCCCAACTGTCCATGCAGGTTCGCCATCAAGGTGCGCTGTCCTTCGACCAGATCGTTGATCTGGTGCAGCCGGTTTTCGACCTCGCCCATATTATCGGCAAGGGCGGTGACCGTTTCGCCGCCAATCGCTTCGATATGGGTGCGCGATTGCGTGACGAGCGCATCCAGCGTTCTTGCCTGATCGGAAAGCCGCGCGTCGCATTCCGCCAGCGTCGCCTGAACCTGCGCCTGCGTCGCTTCCATCCGCTGCCGCAGATCGGCTTCGATGGCGTTGATGCTGTTGCTCATGGTGGTCAGCGCCGTCTGACCCGTGGCCGCGATGCCGGTCCGGGACCGGTCGAGCAGTTCTTCGAGATCCGATTTCCGGTTGTCCAGCCCTTCGCCGGCCGAGGACATCACATGCTGGAGATGGCCGAGCGTCTGGCCGATCTTCTGTTGCAGATGGGCGGTCGTGGCTTCCATCTCCTCCGCGAAGGAGGCGCGGGTGGTTTGGGAGATGGTGACGATGCCCTGCCGCACATTCTGGATGAGCGCCTCCAGGGCCGAAGCCTGTTGCTCGATGGACTGCCGGTTCTCGTCGGTGGCCGCCCGGGCGCTGTGCATGGTCGCTTCCAGGCGGGCGGAGGCGATGCCCGCGATGCCGGTCATCTCCTCGCTGGCCGCGCGGGTGGCTTCCTGCACCTGCAAAAGCTGGCTCGACAGGCTTTTGGTCGCGGACAAGGTGCGGGCGCGCGTGTCGTCGGACAATTCGCCCAGCGCCTGAAGCCGCGCTTCCAGCGCATCAATCCGTTCCGACAGGGAATGGCCGTCATCGACGATCCGGGCGGCCATGCGTCCGGCCCGATCTTCAAGGTCCGGCATGGCGTCGATCAGCGCGGTCATGCGCGCGACAAGCGCCTCGCTTGCCCTTTCGGCGGATTCGGCATCGCGGACGGTGCTTTGCGCGCGGCTGGCGATCAGTTCGGCCGATGCCTCCATATTGCTGCTGGCGGCGGCGCCATAGCTGTCGAGCAGTTCGGCCTGATCCTGCATGGTCTGGCGCGCCGTTTCCAACTGGCCGGCGATGCGGCCCAGCCGCAGTTCCAGCAGGTCGGCTTCGGTGCGAAGGGCCTGCGCCGTGTCGAGATAGCGTCGGCTCTCCGTCCGGCTGTTGCGGACGAGCAGGATATAGCAGACGCCCAGCAGGATGATGGGGATGAGCGCGGTGGCGACCATGGCGGGCCAGACCGACGGGCCTGCCTGCCATTGGCCCGACGATGTGCCCGCCCAGATGGCGAAGGCCAGCCATGCCGCCGCCAGAATCGCCAAGGCAACCCGCGCCCGCCTGAGCGCGCGATCTGTCTGCGGCGGCGCGCTTTCACCCTCTTCCATCTCGAAAAGGCTTTGATCCACCGGCGCAACATCTTCCTCGCGCGGAGAGTCGCTCGCGGATTTTTCGTTGTTGCGCCAGAATTCGACGATTGTGCTGCCCCCGGTCATGCCCGCCAGTGTAGCATCTTTTCCAGCGACGAAAATGCCCTGTTACCAAAACTTAACGCAAGCCAGATAGCGTCTGGCCCATGTCTTATGATCCTGGCGCCCTGAATGCTGCCCTGGCGGCGGCTGTTGGTGACGATTCGGCGTTGATCGCCGATCTCCATGTCGCGTTCATGGAAAGCGCGCTGCGTCAGGTCGATCTGCTGACGCGGGCGCGGTGCGACGCGAATTGGGAACTGGCGGCCTGGCGGCTCAAGGGGCTGGCGGCCAGTTTCGGGCTGACCGGCCTGATGGCGCTGGCGGAAGAAGCCGCGCAATCGGCGCCGGGCGATCCCCGGATTCTGAGGCAGTTGAGCGCAGCGATCGCGACCCTCGAACGAGGTTGACGATTTTAGGCCAAGGCGTCGCTTGCGCGATCGCTCCGGCCTTGCGAAAAGACGGCTGCACAAGAACGGGTCTGCTTTTCGCCATATGACTTTCGCCGCCATTTTGAGCGCCAGCCGGGCATCGGGCGATTCGCCCGCGGGTCTGCGCGCGACCTTGCATTTCGCCGGGCAGACGCTGGTCGAATATCAGGCGCGTCAGGCGGCGCGCGCCGGGGCCGATCGCATCTTCATCATCGTCAACGTCATCACGCCCGCCATTTCGCAGGCGGTCGATCGGCTGGGCGCGGACGGAATCGCGGTGGCGCTGGTACGCGACATGGTGACGCTGGTGCGCGATATGCCGCGCGACGCGGACAGCCTGATGGTGGCGGATGGCGCGATCATCTCCCAATCGCATTTCGATGCGCTCGCGGGGGCGCAGGGCGATGCGCTGCTGGTCATGGACGACAGCCGCGCCAGCGCGCCGTTCGAGCGGATCGACGCGGGGCAGCGCTGGGCCGGGCTGGCGCGCATCGGCCCCGACCTGCTGTTCGGCACGCTGGACATGATCGGCGACTGGGATCTGGCGCTCACCCTCGTGCGCGGCGCGGTTCAGCAGGGCGCCCGCCGGATCACCGTTCCGCAGGACGACTTGCTGGAAGGGCGCGTCGCACTGGTCGAAGGGCAACAGCAGGCCGATCTGGTGGCGCAGTCCGTCCTGTCCATGACGTCGCGGTCGGGCCGGACGCGCGGCGGCATCGAACATTATATCTTCGGCCCGATCGCGCGCTTTCTGGGACCGGCGCTGATGCGCAGTCAGGTGCCCGCGCTACAGGTGCGAATCGCGTCCATGGTGGTCGGTGCGATTGCGCTGGTTCCCGTTGAACTGCATTGGCCGGGCATCGGCTTTTGCCTGCTACTGTTCGCTCTGCTGCTCTCGGAAGTCAGCGACCGCCTGGATGAACTGGCCTTGCGCTCTCCGCCTTCGGGCTGGATCGCCTTCGTCACGCCTTTCCTGGCCCTGTTGGGGCTGGCGCGCGCGGGCGGCGCCATGATGGCGACATATCTGGCGTTGATGCTGGCCATATTGCTGGTGGCGGACAGGTGGCGGCGGACAGGAGGCGCGCGCGCATGGATGGTTTTCACGCCGGGCAGCGCGATCCTGCTGCTTCTGATCGCCGCGCTGCTGGGGGAGGGGGTGGCATGGATGCTCGACATCGCCATGGTTTGCGCGATCGGTTCGATGGGCGCGGTCATCCTGTTGCGGCGTGGCTGACAAATATTTTCCCGACACGGTTTAGTGCATTTTAACGACGTGCGACTAGGGTACCGGCATGAGCGCCTATCCGACCCTTGCTGGATCGACCCAGGCGGACTGCTGGCCGATGACGCGGGTCATGGCTGGCCTGTCCGCCGTACCTGTCGGCCATGCCATTGATCTGGCGTTTCTTTTTCCTCTGGATGGGCGGGAACGCAACGATGCGCTGACCGCGGAAACGCGGCGGCATCTGGGCGGCTGCCTGACCGCCATAGAGATCGCCTTCCGCGCCGCCTTGCAGGATGAAGCGCCTGTCGCCGTCATTCTGGACGCATGGCCCGATCCGCTTTGCTGGCCGACCATTTGCGCGCAACCCACGATGCTGGGGCCTTCCTTGTTGGCGCATATGCAGATGCGCGCGGGGATCGGCCTGTTGCTGCGACAGTCCGGCTGTCCCGACAGTGAACGCACCGTGGAGGAGGCCGATTCCGCGCTGCCCGCAGACGATCCGGCCGTTGGGGACGCCCTTTCCGCCCTTGCGCTGGCGGAGGGACGGTGGTTGATGGCAGGGGGAGAGGATCAGCCTTTGCGCCCGGATGTTCCAGCGGAATTTTTTGCCGAACTGGTGTGGACGGCGGCGGCCTGCCTCGCGGCGGTCGTCCAGCGCGCGTCCGGGACGGACGATGCCGTCATCGCCGCGTTCGAGCGGGCCGGAGAGGCGCTGCTGCGGCGTCATGATGAGGCGGTCAGTCCCATATCCATCGCTGACGTGGTGGTCCGGCAACTGGGCGACCGGGCGGATGGGCCGGAATTGCTGGCAGTGGCCCTGACGCAACGGCGCTTTTTGCTCTTCACCGCGCTGGCGGCGCGGCGGTTGAGGATGGAAAGCGCGCAACTTGCGGACATATTGCTGTTCGGACCGCTGGATCAGGTCGCGGCCCTGAATCGGTCGCTGGGCGGAACGGCTTCGGATCATGTCCACCTTCTTCTGGCGCTGCGTCCGGTCCGGGCGGGCCTGACCGATGCGGCGGTCGTCGCGCAGGCGGAGCATTATCAGTCGCTTCCGGCGATACAGGCCGATGCGACCGTCAGCGCGCTCCGAACGCCCGCGGCGTTTCGCGCCAAGCTCGATCATCTGCGCCGGGTGACGGCGGGATGAACATGCCGACGCTTCCGGCCATCATTCAGGCGTCGATTTCGGCCGACGGCATTTTGTTGAGCGCCGATGAGCCTTTGCTGGCGCTTCAGCGCGAGGCGGGCGGGGATTTGGGCGAACGGTTCGCCATTCCTCAACTGGCCGCCGTCGCGCGATTGGCAATGAAGCTGGGCGTCGCCGTGTCGCGTCCGGTGACTGCGGCCTCGGCGCGGCACGATATCGACATGTGGGTACGCGCGAAGCCGGAGAGCCAGGCCGTCCACCTATCCGTCATCGACTGGCAGGAACGCCCGGTTTTCTCCGCGAGCAACAATAGCGGCCTGCTGGAAGCCGACCTTGCCGCCGTGTCGGATGGCTGGAACTGGCAGGTGGATACGCAGTTGCGGTTTCAGATGGTGTTGGAGGGCGGTGATCTGGATGGCGCTCTGCCAGCGCAGCCGCCGGTACCGGGCAGCCCCTTTTCCAGCTATTTCCAGTTGCAGGTCGATGAAGATGGCGACATGGCCATCCTGCGCGGTTTCACGCAGCGCCGGGCGTTTCGCAATCAGCTGGCCTGCCTGATGACTGATCCGGCAAGGCGATTTCATCTTTCCGGTTTTCCGCTGTTCGACCTGACCGGACAGTTATTGGGGTATCGGGGCAAGGCTTTCGCGCTCGATCTGGCGGTTCCGGTGCCGGAGATCGCGCCGCCTGCCGCCGTCGACTCCCTTGCTTTCGGCAAGCGGCTGGACCGTTCGCTGCGGCAGCCGCTGGGGCGGATTATCGCTAATGCGGATACGATCAGCGCGCAGTTGGAAGGGCCGTTGCGCTCCGATTATGCGGGCTATGCGCTGGACATCGCATCGGCGGGGCGGCACCTGATGGCGCTGGTGGACGATCTTGCCGATTTGCAGGCGATAGACCGTCCCGATTTCACCATTGCTTCGGAAGCGGTCGATCTGGCCGATCTGGGCCGTCGCGCGGCTGGCCTGCTGGGCGTGAAGGCGCTCGACCGGCAGATCCATGTTCTGGCCCCAGCGATGGACGAAATCATACCCGCAAGGGGCGAGTTCCGGCGCGTGTTGCAGATATTGGTCAATCTGATCGGCAACGCCATTCGCTATGGCCCGGAAGGGTCGGAGGTCCGGGTGGAAACGGGGCTGGAAGACGGGCTGTCGCGCATCGCCGTGACCGATCAAGGCTCCGGCATCGGGCCGGACGACCGCGAACGCATCTTTGAAAAGTTCGAGCGCCTGGGTCGCGACGACCAGGGCGGGAGCGGCCTTGGCCTCTATATTTCACGCAGGCTGGCCCGCGCCATGGGGGGAGACATCCGCATCGAGGGCGAAGCCGGGCAGGGCGCCCGCTTCATTCTGACATTGCCCTTGGATGAGGAAAGCGGACGGGTCGGCCTGGAGCGCGAGCAGGCCCTGGATTGAGGAAACCGATGGTGCTGGCCGGGGAAGGCGGACCCCAAAGAAAAACGGCGCCCAGACCGGGCGCCGTCCTTCTTCATTCCTGACCTTGATCAGCGCTTGCCGACCGGGACGTAATCGCGCTCGGTCGGGCCGGTGTAGAGCTGGCGCGGGCGGCCGATCTTCTGCGCGGGGTCGGAGATCATTTCGTTCCACTGCGCGACCCAGCCCACGGTGCGGGCAAGGGCGAACAGCACGGTAAACATCTCGGTCGGGAAACCGATCGCCGACAGGATCACGCCCGAATAGAAGTCCACATTGGGGTAGAGCTTCTTTTCGATGAAATAGGGATCATTGAGGGCGATGTGCTCCAGTTCCTTCGCCACGTCGAAGATCGGATCGTTGACGCCCAGTTTTTCCAGAACGTCCTTCGCGGTCTTCTGCATGACGGTCGCGCGCGGATCGTAATTCTTGTAGACGCGATGCCCGAAGCCCATCAGGCGGAACGGGTCGTCCTTGTTCTTGGCGCGGGCGATATATTCGGGGATGCGGTCGACGGTGCCGATCTCGCGCAGCATGTTGAGCGCGGCTTCGTTCGCGCCGCCATGCGCCGGACCCCACAGGCAGGCGATGCCCGCCGCGATGCAGGCGAAGGGATTGGCGCCCGACGACCCGGCAAGGCGCACGGTCGAGGTCGATGCGTTCTGCTCATGATCGGCGTGGAGGATGAAAATCTTGTCCATCGCGTCCACGATCACCGGATCGGGGATATATTCCTCTGCCGGGACCGAGAAGGTCATGTGCAGGAAATTGGCGGTATAGCTGAGGTTGTTGCGCGGATAGACGAAGGGCTGACCCGCCGAAAATTTATAGGCCATGGCCGCGATCGTGGGCATCTTGGCGATCAGGCGGTGGCTGGCGATCCGGCGCTGCGCGGGATCGTTGATGTCGGTCGAATCGTGATAGAAGGCCGACAGCGCGCCGACGATGCCGCACATGATCGCCATCGGATGCGCGTCGCGGCGGAAACCGCGGAAGAAGGTGGTGAGTTGCTCATGCACCATGGTGTGGCGCGTGATGGTGTTGGAGAATTCATCGAGTTGCGCCTGCGTCGGCAATTCGCCGTTCAGCAGCAGATAGCTCACTTCCATGAAGCTGGACTGTTCGGCAAGCTGGCCGATGGGGTAGCCGCGATGCAGCAGCACGCCTTCGTCGCCGTCGATATAGGTCAGGCCCGAATCGCAACTGGCGGTCGAAGTAAAGCCGGGGTCGTAGGTGAACATGCCGGTGTTGGCGTAGAGCTTACGCACGTCGATGACCTGCGGGCCGACGGTGCCATCCATGATGGCGTAATCCTTCGCCTCTCCGCCGATGGTCAAAGTGGCATTTTTATCGGACATTCATGTTCTCCTTAACTGTCAGCCAACCGATGCGTGCCTTACATCGGTCAACCGACCCAAGCTTTCCTCTTTTCCCAGCAGGAAAAGGACATCAAAAATTCCGGGCGAAACCGTCCGGCCAGTGAGCGCCGCCCGCAGGGGTTGCGCCACTTTGCCCAGGCCAAGGCCCGCATCCTCCGCCACGCGGCGTATGACGTCTTCCATCGCTTCGACCGTCCAGAACGGGACAGCCGAAAGAGCGTCGGCCGTGCTTGCCAGCAACGCGCGCGCGGAGTCGTCTAGCAGAGCGGATGCCTTTTCGTCAAAATCCAGCGGGCAATTTTTGAACAGGAATTCTGCACCCTCCGCAATTTCGTTAAGCGTTTTCGCGCGGAGTTTTAACGAAGCCATGGCCTGCGTCAAAAGCGTTTCTGCGTCGGCAGGGAGGGACTTGCCCAGACGCGCCGCCACGCGGGGCGCGACCAGGGCGGCCAGCCGGGCGTCGTCGGCCTCGCGCAGATAATGGCCGTTCAGATTCTCCAGCTTCTTGATGTCGAAGCGCGACGGGGATCGGCCCACGCCGGATATGTCGAACAGTTCGATGGCGCGCGCGATGGAGATGATTTCCTCATCGCCATGGCCCCAGCCCAGCCGGAGCAGATAGTTGAGCACCGCTTCGGGCAGCATTCCCATCTCGTCGCGATAGGCATCGACGCCCAGCGCGCCGTGACGTTTGGACAGCTTCGCCCCGTCGGACCCGTGGATCAGCGGGATATGGGCGTAAACCGGTTCTTCCCAGCCCATCGCGTTGATGATGCCCAGTTGCCGGAAAGCGTTGTTCAGATGATCGTCGCCGCGGATGACATGGGTGACGCCCATGTCGTGATCGTCCACGACGACCGCCAGCATATAGGTAGGAGTGCCGTCGGAACGAAGCAGGATCATGTCGTCCAGTTCCGCATTCTGCACGACGACGCGGCCCTGAACGGCGTCCTCGATCACGCTTTCCCCTTCGCGGGGGGCTTTCAGGCGGATGACGAAAGGGGCGCCTTCGGGCGCTTCGGACGGATCGCGGTCCCGCCAGCGGCCGTCATAGCGCATCGGCTGCCTGGCGGCGCGTTGCTGCTCGCGCAGTTCGGCCAGTTCTTCGGGCGTCGCATAGCAGCGATAGGCATGGCCGCTCGCCAGCATCTGATTGGCGACTTCGGCATGGCGGGCGGAGCGTTCGAACTGGAAGACCGCAGGCTCGTCCCCGCCAAGGCCCAGCCATTCCAGCCCGTCGAAAATCGCGGCGACCGCTTCTTCGGTCGAGCGGACGCGGTCCGTATCCTCGATGCGGAGCAGGAATTTGCCGCCATGATGCCGCGCGAACAGCCAGTTGAAGAGCGCGGTGCGCGCGCCGCCGATGTGCAGGAATCCGGTTGGAGACGGGGCGAAACGGGTCACCACCTGCTTGTTCATTCCCGTTGCACTCACCGACATATTCCTCGACATGCATATTGCCTATTCATGAACGCGACGCCCCCTAGCATGGCTTTTGAGTCTCCACAAACTTCCGTTCGGGAGAAGGTGAAGGCGTGGCGTCAGGCGTGCCCTGCGGCCGTGGAGCAATGGCTGGAGAAGGAAAGGGAGCAGGTTCCGCTCTGGGTTCCGGTGGGATTGGGGATCGGAATCGCGGCATGGTTCCTTCTGCCGCATCGCTGGGCGTGGCTTGGTTTTTGCTGTGTCGTGCTGGCCCTTGCCTGCGGGGCCGCCCTGCTGCCGGTGGGAGGGCGCGGGAGGAGAATCGCCGTTTCGGCGGGGATGCTGGCCTGTCTGGGGTGCCTGCTCGTCTGGGGCAAGGCGACGCTGGTGGGGGAGCCGCCCTTGCCGCGCGCCATCTTCGCGACGGTCACGGGTGAAGTGCGGGCGGTCAATCCCGTTCCGGCGAAAGACATGATCCGGCTGCTGGTGCGGCCGGTGGATGCGCCGGCATTGCCTTCTCTGCTGCGGGTGAACGTCCGGGAATCGGATATGTCGCCGGCCATCGGGCGGGGCGCGGTCGTCCGGTTCCGCGTGCGGTTGATGCCGCCCGCGCCGCCCAGCTTGCCGGGTGGTTATGATTTTGCCGCGCGGGCTTATTTTCTGGGGATAGGAGCGACCGGGCGCGCCTTGCCGCCCATCGCCGTCGTCAAGCCCGCGACCGCTGGACCCGATATGAGGAATCGCCTGTTCGCCCATATCCTCGACCGGATGGAAGGGCCGGCGGGGGGGATCGCCGCCGCGCTCGCCACCGGAGATCAGGGAGCGATCGCGGAGGAGGATGCGGAGGCCATGCGGCGCAGTGGCCTCGCGCATCTGCTGTCCATCAGCGGGCTGCATGTGACCGCCCTGATCGGCGCGGTCATCTTCCTGCTCATGCGCGTGATGGCGCTCAGCCGCCGCGCGGCGCTGGACTGGCCCTTGATGCTGATCGCCGCGGCGGGCGGCGCGCTGGCGGGGATTGGCTATACGCTGCTGACCGGGGCGGAGGTTCCGACCGTGCGGTCCTGCGTCGCGGCGCTGCTTGTGCTGGGCGGGCTGGCGCTGGGGCGGGACGCCATCACGTTGCGGCTCGTGGCGACGGGCGCGCTGATCGTCCTGTGCCTGTGGCCCGAAGCGTTGGTCGGACCGAGTTTTCAGATGAGTTTCGGCGCTGTGGTCGCGATCATCGCCCTGTCGGAGCACCCGCGATTTCGGGCATTCGCGGCGGCGCGCGACGAAAGTCCCTGGCGAAAGATCGCGCGGGCCGTTGCGGTTTTGCTGCTGACGGGCTTCGCGGTCGAACTGGTGCTGGCGCCGATCGCCTTTTACCATTTCCACAAGGCGGGCATGTTGGGCGCGTTCGCCAATATTATCGCGATCCCGCTGACGACATTCGTGGTGATGCCGCTGGAGGCGCTGGCGCTTCTGCTCGATCTGGCCGGCCTTGGCGCGCCGGCATGGTGGGCGACCGGCAAGGCGCTGGAATTTCTGTTGTTCATTGCCCATGGCGTCGGTTCAAGCCCCATGGCCGTGGCCTTGGGACCGGCTCTGCCAGTCTGGGTCTTTGCGGTGATGGTGATGGGCGGGCTGTGGTGCCTGCTCTGGCGAAGCGCATGGCGTTGGCTGGGGCTGATCCCGGTGACGGTCGGGTTTGTCGCCATTCTCCTCAATCCCGCGCCTGACATATTGATCACCGGGGATGGCCGCCATGTCGCCCTGCGTTCCGATGGAGGCATGGCTTTGCTGCGGGATCGGGCAGGCGATTATGTCCGTGGCGCACTGACCGAAAGTGCGGGATATGACGGCGTGCTGGAGTCTCTGGCGGAATTGCCGGAGGCGCGTTGCTCCGCCGATCTATGTTCGGTCCTGTTGGAGCGGGGAGGCAGAAAATGGCGGCTGCTCGTCACCCGCAACAACATGCTGGTCGAAAGAGAAGCCTTCATGCGCGATTGCCGATGGGCTGACATCGTGATCAGCGATCGCCGCCTGCCCCGCTGGTGCCAGCCTCAATGGCTGAAGGTGGATCGGGTCTTGCTGGCGGCGACGGGCGGCCTCGCCATCAATCTGGAAAAGAGGGCGGTCCGGACCGTTCATAGCCCGAATGACGCTCATCCGTGGATGCCGCGCCGCATCGCGGCCGGCCAGCGCGACCGCGTTCAATCCGGCGCGGGCCGCTTTCCTCCGAAGCCTTAAAACGGGTAGCGTGAAATCTGAAGCACGCTGCCCGCTCTATCTCTTGGTTGGCGCGATGCTCTAATTATAGCGGCGCAGCAATCCGGCGAGCTTGCCCTGAATGTGAACCTGATGGGGATCGTATAGCTGAGGCTCATAGGCGCTGTTGGCCGGGTCCAGTCTCACCCGCTTGCCGTCCCGCCGGAAATATTTGAGCGTGGCCTCGCTATCGTCGATCAGGGCGACCACGATCTGCCCTTCCCGCGCGACGTCCGTTTTCTGGATCAGCGCGAAATCGCCGTCGAGGATACCGGCATCGACCATGGAGTCGCCCGCCACCTCCAGCGCATAATGATCACCCGCGCCCAGCAGCGCCGCTGGAACGGACAGCATATTATGTCCCTCCAGCGCTTCGATGGGGGCGCCCGCCGCGATCCGCCCATGTAGGGGAATCTCCAGAATGTCGTTGGCGGCGATGGGCAGGCTGGCGGATGCTTGCGGCCTGGCGGCAGGAACTTCTGTCGGCAGGCGATGCATGGCTTCGGGCAGCTTCAACACTTCCAGCGCCCGCGCCCGGTTGGGAAGGCGGCGGATGAAGCCGCGTTCCTCCAGCGCATTGATCAGGCGATGGATGCCCGATTTGGATCGCAGGTCGAGCGCGTCCTTCATCTCCTCGAAAGAGGGGGACACGCCGCGTTCTTCCAGACGGGTCTGGATGAAGCTGAGCAATTGTTGCTGTTTGGGCGTCAACATGCCTGCGATCCTTCTATGGAACGGATAGAGAACGCATAGGAAACGGAAAGGGGCAAGTCAAGCGGTTAACCGTTGGTCGCATTTGCGCGGAACGGCGGGCCGGGCGGGCCGTTGATGCCCTGCCTCTCAGGTGAAGAGGCGAGGAGAGTGACCATGCCCAATCGGAATGATCAGGACAAGCAGCAGCGCCGCGACCAGCAAGGCGGCCGCCAGCAGCAGCAGGAGAACAAGCAGGGCCAGATGGGCGAGGAACGCCGCAAGGACCCCAACCCCGGCAAGCAACAGCGCTGACAGGGCCTGATGACTGAAAAAGGGGTCGCGATGCGGCCCCTATTTTTATCGGGGGAAGGGGAGGATCTTGACGAAATCGCCTGCTTCGGCGGCTTGGGAATGAGCAGGACGCCATATCAGGCAGTCCGCGCGCGCCATGGCGGCGGCGGCCGCGCTGTCCTGCGATGTCACGGAAACGATGCCTTCTTCGGCCTGAAAGGCGCGCAGATAATCGTCCCTGTCTCCGGTGCGGGGCAGGGGAGCGGCAAGGCGGGCGTCGGTAGTGGCGGGAAGGGGGCAAGCGGCCCCTCCCATATGGCGGACCAGCGGCAACAGGAACAGCATGGCGGTGACGAAGGCCGACACGGGATTGCCGGGCAGGCCGAGAAAGACCGAAGGGCCGAGCTTTCCCGCCATGAGCGGCTTGCCGGGCCGCATACGGATTTTCCAGAAGTCCAGCGTCCCGCCCGCTGCCGTGAAAGCCGGGCGCACCAGATCGTGATCGCCGACCGATGCGCCGCCCGTCGATATGATGACATCGGCCTTGCCCGCCTTCACGAAAGCCCCAGTCATGGCGTCGAGATCGTCGGGGACGATCCCCAGATCGACGATGTCGCAGGGCAGGATGGCTAAAAGCGCTGCGAGCATCGGGGCGTTGGACGAGGGAAGCCTGCCCGGAGGCACCGGCTCGCCGGGCGCGACAAGCTCATTGCCGGTCGAGAGAATGGCGATGGCCGGGCGCTTCCTGACCGGCAGGGTTGCATAACCGGCCAGGACGGCGAGGGCGACCTTTGCGGCGTTCAGGGGTGATCCCGCCGCCAGCAACGCTTCGCCAGCGTGAAAATCCGATGCCGCCGCACGGACATGCAGGCGGGGCGTCACGGGCTTGTCCACGCCGCGCAGGCTGTCGCCGTTCCGTTCCGCATTTTCCTGAATGAGAATGGCGTCGGCCCCGTCAGGCAGGGGCGCGCCGGTAAAGATGCGGCAGGCGGCGCCCTGCGCGAGCGGGGCGGGCAGATCGCCGCCCGCGCTGCTGATGCCGGTCACGCGCCAGGGGCCGGGCCATTCGGCGGCCCGCACCGCATAGCCGTCCATCGCGGAAAGGTCCGCCCAGGGCTGGTCCCGCCGCGCCGCCCTGTCTTCCGCCAGCCAGCGTCCGGCGCAGAAGGCGGCGGAGACCTCTTCCACGGCAAGCGGCTGGGCCAGGGCGAACAGCCGCGCCTGCGCTTCCGATACGGGCAGCAGGCTCATGGCGCGCGCCAGTCGCCCGACTTGCCGCCCGTCTTGGCAAGCAGGCGGACGTCGCCGATGACCATGGCCTTGTCGATCGCCTTCGCCATGTCGTAGATGGTCAGCAGCGCGGCGGAGGCTCCGGTCAGCGCTTCCATCTCCACGCCGGTCTGGCCGGTAGTGCGTGCGGCGACGGTGACGGTGACGCCTTCCGCATCGGGCGCAAGGTCGACTGTCACGGAACTGAGTGGCAGGGGGTGGCAAAGCGGGATGAGGTCGGCGGTCCGCTTGGCCGCCATGATCCCGGCCACGCGGGCGATGGCGAACACATCGCCTTTCTTCACGGTTCCGGCGGCGATGGCGGCGGCGGCTTCGCGGCTCATCGCGATGCGCCCGGTGGCGACGGCTTCGCGGGCGGTGACGGCCTTGCCTGACACGTCGACCATGCGGGCCGAGCCGCTTTCATCCAGATGGGTGAGGCCGCCTGTCATTCTCCAAACAGCAGATTGTGGGTAGCGGTTTCCACATCGGCCTGCCGCATCAGCGTTTCCCCGACAAGAAAGCAACGCACGCCATGATCCGCCATGGCGCGAAGGTCCGCATGGCTGCCAAGGCCGCTTTCCGCGATGAAAGTGCAGCCTTCCGGCGCCTTGCCCACCAGTTCATAAGTACGGGCGAAATCGACGCTGAAGTCGCGGAGGTCGCGATTGTTGACGCCAATGAGACGGGAGCGCAGTTTCATCGCGCGTTCGAGTTCATGGGCGTCGTGGACTTCGATCAGGGCGTCCATGCCGAGGCTGAGCGCGGCGTCCTCGATCTCCGCCATCTGGCTGTCTTCCAGCGCGGCGACGATGATGAGGATGGCGTCCGCGCCGATGGAGCGGCTTTCCAGCACCTGCCACGGATCGACCATGAAATCCTTGCGCAGGACGGGCAGCGCGCAGGCCGACCGGGCGGCCATGAGATAATCGTCATGCCCCTGGAAATAGGGCTGGTCGGTGAGGACCGAAAGACAGGCCGCGCCGCCCGCCGCATAGGCCTGGGCATGGGCGGGGGGATCGAAATCGGCGCGGATCAGGCCCTTGGAGGGGCTGGCCTTCTTCACCTCCGCGATCAGGCCGAAGCCAGAACGGGCGGCATCGTCCAGCGCCCTGCGGAAGCCGCGCGGCGAAGTCTGCTCGGCGGCGCGGGCGTGGAGCGAGGAAACGGTCGTCGCGGCCTTGCGGGCGGCGACTTCCTCGCGCTTGGTCTCGCAGATTTCGATCAGTTTGTTGGTCATTTATAGGCTATCCAGCAATTGAGGAGCGCATGGGCAAGGCCCCGGTCGATGGTTTCGGCCGCTTCTTCAACGCCTTCCCTCACATCGTCGACGGCCCCCGCGACAACAAGGGCAGCGGCGGCGTTCAGCAGCACCGCATCGCGATATGGCCCCGATTCGCCCTGTAGCAGCGCGCGGAGGGCCGCTGCATTATGGGCGGGCGAGCCGCCCCGGATCGCGTCGACCGGATGATGGGGCAGGCCCGCATCGGCGGCGGAAAGGCGACGCATGGCGACGATGCCGTTGCCGGTGACTTCGGCCACGTCATTGCCCCCGGCAAGGGAGAGTTCGTCCAGCCCTTCGTCGCCCGACACGATCATCGCCCGCTCGACACCGAGTTGGGCGAGGGCTTCGGCATAGATGGGGACATAAGCGGGGCGGGCGATGCCGACCAGTTGACGGCGGACATTGGCGGGATTGGCCAGCGGGCCCATCAGGTTGAAGATGGTGCGGCGGCCGATGGACTTGCGGATAGGACCGAGGCGCTTGAGTGCCGGATGATGCTTCTGCGCGAAGAGAAAGCAGATGCCAAGGTCGGCGAGGGTGGCTTCGGCGCTCTCAGCGATCCGGTCGAGGTCGAGGCCGAGGGCTTCGAGCGTGTCGGCCGCGCCGGCTTTGGAGGAAGCGGCGCGATTGCCATGCTTGGCGACCGGCACGCCCGCCGCCGCGACGACGAGGCTGACGGCCGTGGAGACGTTGAGCGTATGGTGCCCGTCGCCCCCGGTGCCGCACACGTCGATGGCTCTGGCGGGCGCATCGACCGGGATCATGCGAGCGCGCATGGCGCGGGCGGCGGCGGCGATCTCCACCGCCGTTTCGCCGCGTTCGGCCATGGCGACAAGGAAGGCGGCGATCTCCGCTTCGGGCAGATCGGCGTCGAACAACAGGGTAAAGGCGCGCGCGGCGTCTTCGGCGTTCAGGGGCGTGGCGGGATTGGGCAAGCTGGGCATCGCGTGCCGTCTTAGTCGCCCGATGCCCCATGAGTCGAGGGCGTGTTATTGTCTGGCGGCGTCTGATGGTCGAAGGGCAGGGGAGAGACCCGCCATGCCCATGACAATCAGGCGGCTTCGCGTTCCTTGACGGGCAGGCCTGCGATGCGGAGGAAATTCGCCAGCATCTCATGCCCATATTCGGTGGCGATGCTTTCCGGGTGGAACTGCACCGAATGAATGGGCAGCGCGACGTGGCGGAAGCCCATGACCGACCCGTCCTCGCTGGTGGCGTTGACGGCGAGGCAGTCGGGAACATCCTCCACGATCAGCGAATGATAGCGCGTCGCCGTGAAGGGCGAGGGGATGCCCGCGAACAGGCCGGTGCCGTCATGGCGGACAGGCGATGTCTTGCCGTGCATCAGGCCGCCGCGCACCACCTTGCCGCCGAAATGCTGGCCGATCGCCTGATGGCCGAGGCACACGCCCAGCAGGGGCGCGCCCGCATCGGCGCAGGCGGCGACGAGATCCAGGCTCACTCCGGCCTCGTTCGGGGTGCAGGGGCCGGGCGAGAGCAGGAAGGCGCGCGCGCCGCTGGACAGCGCCTGCCCGGCCGAAATGGCGTCGTTGCGGACCACTTCGACCTCCGCGCCCAGTTCCATCAGATAATGGACGAGGTTCCAGGTGAAGCTGTCATAATTGTCGATGACGAGGATCATGGGCAAGGCTTTAGCGCGGGTTGGGCGCGAGGGGAAGGATCGCCCGTCGGCTATGCGGGATTTTCTGAAGCGGTCATTATTCGGCGGATGATGGCCAGGCGAAAGCGAAACGGCTTTCCCCTGACGGCGCGCCGTTCGCGTCGAACCGCTGTTCCATGATGACGCCCCGGCCTTCCCTGTCGACCGCGACGATGGTGCTGCACCGCGTGCCATAGACCGGGTTGTGGATGAAGATGGGGGAGACTGCGGCTTCCTCCGGCGCATCGGATGGCGTTTCCGGCGCGATCCCGGCATCGGGCAGGGTTTCGCGGCGCAGCGCGTCCATCAGCGCGGCGGGATCGTCGGCCTGCGCCATCAGCCAGTCGAGCAGGGCGGCCTTGAGCGCCAGCGTCTTGGGCCAGGGATCGTCCAGTTCGCCATTGGACAGGCCATAAAGGCCGTGCGTCAGCGCGCCATGCAGCGGATGGGGGCGGTTGGTGAGGAAATGGGCCTTGTCATGGTCGATCAGGATCAGGTTGAAGGGGTTGAAATCCTCCATCGGCACGCGATCCGCCGCCGCATAGGGGCCTTGCCCGCTCAGCAGGTCCGTCACCAGCGCACCGCGTGATGCTTTGGCGGGATCGGGCAGGCCATGGCCCCGCCGGTTGGTCACGATGGCGCAGCGGCCTTGTTCCGACACGCCCAGCCATGTGCCGCCCGATTGCAGGTCGCGGCCCGCGATCAGATGATCCGGTTCGTTCCATCGCGCCAGCGGCGCGGCGGGACGGGCGTGCAATTCGTCGCGATTGCCGATCAGCAGCAATTGCCAGCGCGGATGCGCCTGCCATGCCATCGCCATGATGCACATATCTTCTTTCCCTCGCATCGTTGCCCGTGGGGCGCTTGATAAAGCCGCCGTGGCGTTCCATATAGGGTGTGCCGGGTTCGCCCGGCTATGGTGATAAATCGTATCGTGCAATAGGCGCAGCGGACCCGGGGGCAGTACCCGGCGGCTCCACCAAATATCCCGGCAGTCTTTGAAATGGGGCTGGGCGGGGTGTCTGACGGGGCCGAACTAGGATCGACGTGTGTTGAAAAGCGGTGCCTTTACCCGGCCTGAGTACGCCGAAAAAAGGTTCAAAACTCACAAGTGCCAACGATAACGAGGCTCTTGCTCTTGCTGCGTAATTGATGGCCTCGCGGCCTGACATTACCCAAAAAGAACGCGGTTGAACCCACCGGGCAACAGAAGGGAATTCAGCGGCTGCCGGAGGGGCCGGGCAACAGAACCCTCCGGACCAATCCCCGATTTTCTTCTCCATCTTCGACATGGCTTCGGCCGGGCGCTTGCCCGGACGGTCCATTTGCGCGCCGGTTCCCGATTCGAATCGGGGATCAAAAGCCATTTCGTTCAATTACAGTTTTATGACAGCTTGAAGAAAAAAGTGTAACTTGCTGTATTTCAATAGATAAAAATGATAATTCGGTGCCTTTCCGGCTATTGCTGGAATGTCATGAAGATGAAATAATCATGGCTATGTTAGAAAGATTTTTTGGGAGAGATGGAGATGCTGAAGGTTGCTGCGATAATCGGACTCGCGCTGGCTGCCACGGCGCCGGGTATCGCGCTCGCGGCGCCCGGCGAGGTGCTGGTCGTGGGTGTACCCGATGGCGGGCTGGCTGCCCATGCCCTGATGGCGGGGGATTTCCAGAAGGCGGCGAACAAGCTCAAGGCTCCGGTGCCTGATGGCGCGAACGATCCCGCCCGTCTCATCAATCTGGGCAACGCCTATGCCGGCATGGGCCGCATGGCCGATGCGCGCCACGCTTATAAGGCCGCACGGTTCGCGCCGGAAACGCTGCTGATTCTGGCGAACGGCAATGAGGAATCCTCACGCGACATCGCGCGCCGGGCCATGGGCAGGCTGGAAATGAACTACGCCATGCGCTGAATGGCGCAAACCCGGCATTCTTGAATAGGGGAGCCGTTCCTTCGGGGATGGCTCCCCTTGTTTTTGGGTGGGCTTCATTCATGAAACTGTCATTTTATAGTCTCTGATCGGTCATCAAATCAAAATGCCTCTGTCATCCGACGCGCCTAGCTGCCGCCTTCGAGGGCGACAGGGGGCGTTGTCCGATTCGAAAATCCCCTGCGCTCCGCACTGCAACATAAACCGGCATAGGCCGGAGCGGAGACGACATGGCCAAGATCAACCGTATCCATACTATTTTGATGGCGACCTGTGCATGCACGGTGCTGGCTGCTTGCGGCGCTGACGATATTTCCTCGCCCGGCGAAGGCACGATCGTCATCCCGGCGCCCACGCCGACCCCGGCTCCCACGCCGACCCCCACCCCGACGCCCACCCCCGGCACGGTGACGGCGGCGGCGGAATGCCCGACCATCCCCGGCGCGGTGCAGCTCACCAATCGCGGCACCATTTCCGACAAGAGCGGCAATAGCTGGCGCAATTGCGGCTTCCCGACCCGCTTCACCGAAACGACCACCATTACCAAGACGCCGGGCGTCATCTACTCGCTGCCGGGCCGCGTCGATGTCGGCACGGACCAGGGCGCGTCGAGCACCGGCACGCTCGTGACGCTGAACATCAACGAAGGCGTCGTCGTCTATGCGTCCACCGGCGCGGCGTTCCTGGCCGTCAATCGCGGCAACCAGATCAATGCCGTCGGCACCGCGTCGCAGCCGATCATCTTCACCAGCGAACAGAACGTCCTGGGGACCTCCACGGATCAGGATTCCGGCCAGTGGGGCGGCGTCGTGCTGCTTGGCCGCGCCAAGATCACCGATTGTGACGCGGGCGGCGCAGCGCCGGGCACGGTAGCCTGCGAACGCGATACCGAAGGCGCCAGCGGCGCCATCTATGGCGGCGCCGACGACGCCGACAATTCGGGCCGGATGAGCTATGTCCAGATCCGTTATTCCGGCTTCGTCCTGTCGGCGGGCAAGGAACTGCAGGGCCTGACCCCCTCGGGCGTCGGCACCGGCACGCAGCTCGACCACATTCAGGTCCACAACAGCTCTGACGACGGCATCGAAATCTTCGGCGGCTCGGCCCACCTCAAACATCTGGTCCTGACCGGCAACGAAGACGACAATCTGGACACCGACATCGGCTTCCGCGGCACGGCGCAGTTCATCATCTCCGCCCAGCGCGCCAACGCCAATGTGGGTGACACCTTCCTCGAAACCGACTCCAACGGTTCGTCGGACCCGGCCCGTGCCGGTAACGCCGGCGAGGACGTGCTGCCCCGCCAGTATCTGAAGGTCGCCAACTTCACCCATATCCAGCGGTCCAACACCGGCGACGACGGTGCGTCGATGCTGCTGCGCGGCGGCGCCGACCTGGCGCTGATCAATGGCATCATCATCAGCCCCAACCAGAGCTGCCTGCGGATCAACGGCGCAGCGGCGGTTCGCGATGCCGACAGCGCCCTGCAGGATGCGGGCAAGCCGCGTTACCTGTCCGTGGCGATGCAGTGCAACACGACGCCGTTCAAGGGCACTGGCACGGGCGTTGACAATGCGCTGGTCCAGTCGATCTTCACCGCCGGCGCGAACAGCACGATCAGCTACACCCCGTCGCTGACCAGCCTGTTCATCAACGGCGCGACCGAGACGGCCATCACGGCGATCGATCCCAAGACCATCGACGACGCCTTCACCACCACCAATTATATCGGTGCGGTCAAGGACAGCAACGATAACTGGTATGTCGGCTGGACCTGTAATTCGGTGAGCGCGAACTTCGGTTCGTCCAGCGGCGCCTGCACCGCCATCCCGACCACCTGATCGACCCACGCAACAACAGGGGCGGGGGAGCGTGTTCCAGCGCTTCCCCGCCTTCTTTGCAGAGATTTTCCCAAAAGGGGGATAAACGCATGTCGAAGCCGCTCACTCTGGCGCGCCTGCTCCTGATTTCCACCGCGCTGGCCACCCCGATGGCGATGGCCCAGACCGATACAGCCCCGCCCGGCACCGGGCCGGGCACGCCCACCGCTCGCGAACAGGCCGATGCCGATGAGGGCCGGGTGGATGTTTCCATCCCCGGATCGGACATCATCGTCACCGGCCGCCGCACCAGCAATATTTCGCAGGCCGCGCCGCAGGTGGTGAACGTGCTGTCCGCCGCCGACATCAAGCGCACGGGCGAAGGCGACATCGCCGGTTCGCTCCAGCGCGTCACCGGCCTGTCGGTCGTGGAGGGCGGCTATGTCTATGTGCGCGGCCTTGGCGACCGCTATTCGCTGGCGCTGCTCAACGGTTCGCCGCTGCCCAGCCCCGAACCGCTCAAGCGCGTGGTGCCGCTCGACATCTTCCCCACCAGCGTGATCGCCTCGACCCTGGTGCAGAAGAGCTTTTCTCCCAACTTCCCCGGTGAATTCGGCGGCGGCGTCATCAACTTGACGACCAAGGCGATCCCGAGCGAAAGCTATCTCGAGTTCGGCGTCGGCAGTTCCGCCAACACCGAAACCTCCGGCCAGATGGGCTATAGCTATTATGGCGCCAAGTCCGACTGGACCGGCTTCGACGACAGTTCGCGCGACGTGCCGCCGTTGCTGAAGCAGGCGTTCAAAAGCGGCGTGCCCTTCGACAATCTGGGACGTGGCGAGCTTCAGGCTATTTCCATGCAGTTCCTGAACTCCAAGACTTCGGTCTTGCAGCGGTCGAACAGCCTGCCGTTCAACTTCTCCGGCTCGATCAACGGCGGCACGGCCGCCGATATCGGCAGCGACGGGCGGCTGGGCGTCATCGCCACGATGTCCTACAGCAACAAATGGCGGACGCGCGCTGCGCTGCAACAGGCGTCCATCGACCTGACCCAGGCGCCAGGCAAGTCCTATCAGCAGGTCACCACCGACAATGAGGTGACGTTGAACGGCCTTTTGGGCGTCGGGCTGGAACTGGGCGATCAGAAGATCCGCTGGACCAACCTCTACATCCGCGACACGCTGAAGCGTGGGGCGCTCTCTGTCGGTCAGAATGACGGCGCGATCGCGGGCGCTGATTATATGAACCAGAACACCGCCTGGTATGAGCGGCAGTTGATCGACACGCAACTGGTTGGCGAATTCAAGCTGGGCGATGCCCTCAGCCTGGACTTGCGCGGCGGCTATGCCAATTCACAGCGTGAGGCGCCCTATGAGCGCGAGTTCGTCTATGTGCGGAGCAATCGCGCACTGGATATTGATCCGGTGGGCGACCGTTTTATCAACGCGCTCAATCGCCAGCGCGGCGATGCGTCGATCACCTTCAGCGACCTGAACGAAGATCTGTGGTCGGCGGGCGCGGACCTGAGCTACAAGGTGTCGCCCGCGCTGACGCTGACGGCGGGCTATGCCTTCACCGACACCAAGCGCACCTCCTCGCGTTACGAACTGCATTTCGATGCGATCAACCTGCCGGTTCCGGTGCAGCAACTGCGACCCGACTATCTGCTGTCGGATGCGTCGATCCAGCTTTACGATATGTCGCTGCTGGACTTCTCGGGCAATTATCCGGTCTATGATGCGGCGCTCACGGTCCATGCGGGCTATGGTCAGGTGCGGGCGGAAATCGTGCCGGGCCTGTCGATCGACGGGGGTGTCCGTTTTGAAAAGGGCAAGCAGTCCGTCACGGGCCTCGACGTCTACAGCACCGGCATCGAGCCTGTGAACCGCATCAACAAGGAATATTGGCTGCCTGCCGCGACCATCACCTTTGAAGCGGCGCAAGGCCTGCAATTCCGCCTCAGCGGCTCCAAGACCATCGCGCGTCCGCAGTTCCGCGAACTGATCGCGCAGCCCTTCGTCGATACGGACGCCAACCGCTTCTATCGCGGCAACCCGTTTCTGCAGGACAGCGAATTGTGGAATGCCGACATTCGCGCCGAATGGTATATGGGGCGTGACGAGCGGCTGACCGCGGCGGCTTTCTACAAGAAGATCGACAATCCGATCGAAACCTACACCACCATCAACGACAAATATGACGTCACGACCAGCTTCGCCAATGCGCCGGAAGCGACGCTGTACGGCGTTGAGGTGGAAGCGCAGAAATATGTGCCGCTCGACGGGTGGAATTCGCCCTTCTTCCAGAGCCGCCGCATCGTCCTGATCGGCAACTATACCTATACCCAGTCCGAGTTGAAGGTCGGGGCGGGCGACACGACCATCCCCTATAGCTATAGCACCGGGCCGCTGCCCGCCGCGACGGACTATTTCCGTGACGGCGCGCCGATGACAGGGCAGTCGGACCATCTGGTGAACCTGCAACTGGGGCTGGAAGATACGGACAGGCTGTCGCAGCAGACCCTGATGCTGACCTATGCCAGCCCGCGCGTCACCAGCCGCGGTCCGAACCTTCAGCCGGACATCAAGGAAAAGCCGGGCCTGACGCTCGACTTCGTGGCGCGACAGGGCGTGAAGCTGTTCGATGCGATCAACAGCGAATTCAAGCTCGAAGCGCGCAACATCACCGGCCGGAAATATCAGGAAGTCCAGCAACTGGACGGCAACAAGGTGTATTATAACCGCTACAAGATCGGCACGACCATCGCGGCGTCGATGACTGTAGCCTTCTGATGCACGGACGGCGGGGGGCGAGGCTGCTCGCTTCCCGCCGCCACATTTGCATCGGTCAACCGCGCATCTTTCCCTGACGCAAGCGCGGCGTGCCCGATAACCGGATTATGACGATGCGGTCATCCCGGCCAGGTTCATGAGGCCGCGAACGGCCATGGCGACAACCGCCAGCGCGGCGATGCTCGCCGCCCAGATGAAGATCAGCCAGCCGATACGGCGAAGCCAGAGCCTGCGAGAAGCGCCGCCCGGCTTCATCAATGATAGCCTTCGCCTGCCTTCACCTTGCCCCGGAACACATAATAGGACCAGGCCGTATAGGCGAGGATGAAGGGGATGATGAAGAGCGCCCCGACCAGTGTGAAGCCCATGCTTTGCGGCGGCGCGGCTGCGGCCCAGATTGTTACGTCCGGCGGGATGATGTGAGGCCACAGGCTGATGGCGAGCCCGGTATAGCCCAGGAACAGCAGGATCAGCGTCAGCAGGAACGGCGCGGCATGGCCCTCGCCGCGCAGCGTCTTGAGCAAGGCCCATGACGCCAGCAGCACTAGCGCGGGGACGGGCGCGAAGAAGAAGAGATTGGGCTGCGAAAACCAGCGCGCCGCGACGTCGGCATGGATCAGCGGCGTCCAGAGGCTGACGATCACGATGGTGGCCAGCAATGCGAGAGTGACGGGGCGACCCAGCGCGCGCATGCGCTCTTGCAGCGGCCCTTCCGTCTTCATCACCAGCCATGTCGCGCCGAGCAGCGCATAGGCGATCAGCAGGCCCGCGCCTGTGAACAGGCTGAACGGGGTCAGCCAGTCGAGCAGGCCGCCCGCATAGGCGCCGTCCTCGACCCGGAAACCGTTGATGAACGCGCCCAACGCCACGCCCTGCGAGAAGGTGGCGATATAGGAGCCCCAGGTGAAGGCCTTGTCCCAGAACGGCCTGTGCGCCTCATCGGATTTGAAGCGGAATTCGAACGCGACGCCGCGCCAGATCAGCCCCGCCAGCATCAGCACCAGCGGCAGATAGAGCGCGCTGAGCACCACGGCATAAGCGAGCGGGAAGGCGGCCAGCAATCCCGCGCCGCCCAGCACCAGCCAGGTCTCGTTGCCGTCCCATACGGGCGCGACCGTATTGATCATGGTGTCCCGGTCCTCCCGGTCGCGCACAAAGGGGAACAGGATGCCGATGCCGAGGTCAAAGCCGTCCATGATCACATACATCATCAGCCCGAAAGCGATGATGATCGCCCAGATGAGGGGAAGGTCGATGCCCATCGTTCAGCGCTCCCTCTGGTCCGGCGTCGGGTCGATATCGTCCGGGGCGGCTGACAGCGGCCGGGCGGCGCGCAGGCTTTGCCCCGTTTCATGGGGCTGCTCGTCCCTGGCGGGGTCATGTTCCGCTTTCGGCCCGCTCGCGACCAGTTGCAGCATATAGCTGATCCCCGTTCCGAAGACCGCGACATACATCACGATGAACAGGATCAGCGTCGTGGAGAGCGCCAGCACGCTATGGTCGGAGACGGCGTCTTCGGTCCGCATCACGCCATAGACCACCCATGGCTGCCGCCCGATCTCCGTGGTGAACCAGCCCGCCAATATCGCGATCAGCCCGCCTGGCCCCATGATCAGGGCGAAACGCTGCAAATATTTCGACCGGTACAGCCGTTGCCCGCGCCGCGCCCAAAGCCCCCACAGGCCCAGGAAAAGCATCAGGAAGCCCAACCCCGCCATGACCCGGAAACTCCAGAAGACGATGGTCGAATTGGGCCGGTCCGCCGCCGGGAAATCCTTCAACCCCGGCACCTGGCCGTTGATGTCGTGGGTGAGGATCAGGCTGCCAAGATAGGGCAGCGCTATCGCATAGCGGGTCGTTTCCGCCTTCATGTCGGGCAGGCCGAACAGAATCAGCGGCACGCTCTTGCCCGGTTCATTCTCCCAATGCCCCTCCATCGCGGCGATCTTCGCGGGCTGATGCTTGAGCGTGTTGAGACCGTGCAGGTCGCCCAGGCCGATCTGCAAGGGGGCCACCAGCAGCACCATCCACAACGACATGGACAGCATCTTGCGGACGGCGGGGGTGTCCCGTCCCTTCAGCAGATGCCACGCACCGCCCGCGCCGACGAACAGCGCGGTCGCGAGATAGGCGGCCATGGTCATGTGCGCGAGCCGATAGGGGAAGGAGGGATTGAAGATCACCTTGATCCAGTCGACCGGCACGACTCGCCCGTCGATGATCTCATAACCCTGCGGCGTCTGCATCCAACTGTTCGAGGCGAGAATCCAGGTGGCGGAAACCAGTGTGCCAAGCGCGACCATGATCGTCGCGAAGAAATGCAGTCCCGGCCCGACCCTGTTCCAGCCGAACAGCATCACGCCCAGAAATCCGGCCTCCAGGAAGAAGGCCGTCAGAACTTCATAGGTGAGGAGCGGTCCTGTTATGCTCCCCGCGAAGGTGGAAAAATAGCTCCAGTTGGTCCCGAACTGATAGGCCATGACAAGGCCGGAAACGACGCCCATCGCGAAATTGACGGCGAAGATGCCCAGCCAGAAATGATAGAGTTCGCGATAGACCGGGTTCTTCTTCCACAGCCAAAGGCCTTCGAGCACCACGAGATAGCTCGCCAGACCGATGGTGATGGCCGGGAAAATAATGTGGAAGGAGATGGTGAATCCGAATTGAATTCGGGCCAGTTCCAGCGCGGTCAATCCCAACATGGCCTTGTGCGTCCCCCCTGCGTCTAGGGTTCCGATGGCCCCGGCGAAGGATCGCCGGAGTCCTTAAGTGGCGAACAGTACAGGCGACTTCGGCCTGATGTCCACATAAGGACGGCGGATAGGGGGCGGACATAATGCCCTACCGCATCAAGATCCTGTTTCTCCGGACGATGGCTCGCAGGTCCTTCATATCTCCCATGAGGGCGGCTTCGCCATGGCGCGCGACTGATTCCAGGCCGCCGGAAGAGGGCAGGGCCATTCAGGCTCAGTCGTCGATATCGGCCGCCGTGAACACTGGCACCGGCTTCACGGGCTTGAGCAGAACGAGGGGGATCAGCCGGTCGGTTTTTTCCTGATATTCGGCATAGGGCGGATAGATGGCGACCATCACGTCCCAGACCGTCTGGCGTTCCGCGTCCTCCGGCTCGCGCCGATTCGCCTGATAGGCCTGGGTGCCGATCTGAACGTCCACCCTGTCGGCGGCGGCGATGTTGAGATACCAGGCGGGATGAGTCGGCGCGCCTCCCTTGGAAGCGCACAACACGATCTCGCCATTGACCATGCCGTAGATCAGCGGGCTCACTCTCCTGTGGCCCGATTTGCGGCCGACATGCCTGATGAGGCAGTTGGGCATGATGCCGCTGCCATTGACCGGCCCGAAATCGAACAGATGGCCTTCCCGCCCGCCCGATGTGAGATACTGGCCGAGATGCTCGTCCTGCCATTTCATCATTGCCGATCGGCTCCTGTCCTCATCCTGTGCGCGCTAATCTAGCAGATTAGATCCCCGGCACAAGTTGCGCGCCCTGTTGGAGCCACCGCCATTACGACCTTCGAGCAGTCAACTGATGGCTACCAAGATGTTCAGCGACATATAGCCGAGCGAAGCCAGCCGTCGTTTGCAGTGCTGCCCGATCCATTTCATTTTCCCATGAAAAGGACCGCCCGAAGCCCCTCGCTTTTTCGTCAATCACCCAAAAGGGCTTGATCCGATGCGATAAATAGATGGTCCATCCGCCGACTGCGCTGATGCCTGCGCCGCGAGCCGGTCATATGATGGGCTGGCCTTCAACCGATCGGGGAGCGGAAGGCATCACGGATAACTGGTGCCCCCCGCATCCGTGACATGGACCCGGCTGTCCCCGCCACGAAGGTTTCGCAGCCGGGTCCGCTTGTTGCATGGAGACTGCACGGACTCACCGGGAATTCGCGGAAATCCGAGGCGGCATGACAATACCGCGAATCTGCTTTTGCAGTTTGAAAAATGTTGGATGCCCGACGAGGATTCGAACCTCGATTGACGGAGTCAGAGTCCGTAGTCTTACCATTAGACGATCGGGCATCATGGCGAGGGCCTGCCCCGCTCGGAAAGGCGCAGATAAGCGCGGTTTCAGAGTCGGTCAAGCGGATTGTGATCCGTTCCAGCCGACTTTTACTCCGCCGCAATGCACCGGGCATCCGGCGGGGTTTTCATCCCTCCCTTTGCGGGAGGAGGGGAAGGGGCGCCCTCCTCATGGAAAGCGCCCCTTCCTTCAAGCGATCAATCCAGATCCTGGGTGGTGAAGTCTTCACCCTGCACGACGCCCAGCGGATCGTCGCCGATCGCGGCTTCCGGACCCTGCGCCAGTTCGGCGGCATGTTCCTCCGCCGCGGTCTTTGGCGCGATCAGATCGACCTGGCTCGAAGCGCGCAGCGCGGCCCGCATCGCCGCGTCACGCGACGAGGCGGCAACGCGCATCCGGTTCATGCCCGCGCCCGTGCCCGCCGGGATCAGGCGGCCGACGATGACGTTTTCCTTCAGGCCGACCAGCGTGTCCTTCTTGCCCTGAACCGCCGCTTCCGTGAGGACGCGGGTGGTTTCCTGGAAGGAGGCCGCCGAGATGAACGAACGGGTCTGCAACGAAGCCTTGGTGATGCCCAGCAGAACCGGCTTGCCCGCGGCGGGTGCGAAGCCCGGCTGGAGCTTGGCGTTGATCTCGTCCATTTCCTCGCGGTCGATCTGCTCGCCCACCAGCAGCGTGGTGTCGCCGGACTCGATGATCTCGACCTTTTGCAGCATCTGGCGAACGATCGTCTCGATGTGCTTGTCGTTGATCTTCACGCCCTGCAGGCGATAGACTTCCTGGATTTCCGCGACCAGATATTCGGCCAGCGGTTCGATGCCGAGCACTTCCAGAATGTCATGCGGATCGGGCGAGCCGCCGATCAGGTTGTCGCCGCGCTTCACGAAGTCGCCTTCCTGAACGTCGATCACCTTGCTCTTGGGGATCAGATATTCGACCGGCTCGCCGCCATCCTCGGGATTGATGGAGATCTTGCGCTTCGCCTTATAGTCCTTGAGGAACTGGACGCGGCCCGACACCTTGGCGATGATGGCGTTGTCCTTGGGCTTGCGGGCTTCGAACAGTTCGGCGACGCGCGGCAGACCGCCGGTGATGTCGCGGGTCTTCGCCGCTTCGCGAGAGACACGCGCCAGCACGTCACCGGCCTGCACCTGCGCGCCATCGTCGACCGACAGCGTCGCACCCACCGCCAGCATATAGCGGGCGGCCTCGCCGGATTCATCGTCCAGCAGGGTCAGGCGCGGACGCAGATCCTCCTTCGTTCGGGCGGCGCCACGGAATTCCGTGACCACGCGCTGCGCGATGCCGGTGGCTTCGTCGGTCTGTTCGGTCAGCGTCTTGTTGTCGATCAGGTCGACATATTTCACGATGCCCGGCTTTTCCGTGATCACCGGCATGGTGAACGGGTCCCATTCGGCGAAACGGTCACCCTTCTTCACGGCATCGCCATCCGCGAACAATATGGTGGCGCCATAGGGCAGGCGGTGGGTTTCGCGCTCGCGGCCTTCGGAGTCGATGATCGCGATCTCGCCATTACGGGCGAGGCTGAGGCGCCGACCGTTCTTGTCGGTGATGGTCGGCATGTCACGCAGTTCGATCGTGCCGTCCGCCATGGATTCCAGGTTCGACGTTTCGTTGAAGTTCGCCGCGCCGCCGATGTGGAAGGTCCGCATGGTCAACTGCGTGCCCGGTTCGCCGATGGACTGCGCCGCGATGACGCCGACCGCTTCACCGATATTGACCGGCGTGCCACGGGCGAGGTCGCGGCCGTAGCATTTGCCGCATACGCCCATCTTGCTTTCGCAGATCAGCGGGCTGCGGATCTTCACGGCCTGCGTGCCGATGGCCTCGATCTGCGCCACCAGCGCTTCGTCGAGCAGCGTGCCGATCGGAACGATGACGGTGCCGTCCTTGCTGTCGACGATGTCCTGCGCCGTGGTGCGGCCCAGGATGCGCTCGCCGAGCGAAGCGATGACCGAACCGCCCTGGACGATGGCCTTCATCTCCAGCGCCCTTTCGGTGCCGCAATCTTCCTCGACGATGGTGCAGTCCTGCGACACGTCGACCAGACGGCGGGTCAGGTAGCCTGAGTTCGCCGTCTTGAGCGCGGTGTCGGCCAGACCCTTGCGGGCGCCGTGGGTGGAGTTGAAATATTCAAGGACGGTCAGGCCTTCCTTGAAGTTCGAGATGATCGGCGTCTCGATGATCTCGCCCGAAGGCTTGGCCATCAGGCCGCGCATCCCGGCAAGCTGCTTCATCTGCGCCTGGCTGCCACGGGCGCCGGAATGGGCCATCATGTAGATCGAGTTGATCGGCGCCATCCGCCCGGTGTTCGGGTCCTTCGGCTGGGCGCGGATCTCATCCATCATCGCGTTTGCGACCTGATCGCCGCAACGCGACCAGGCGTCGATCACCTTGTTGTACTTTTCCTGCTGGGTGATCAGGCCGTCCTGATATTGTTGCTCATAATCGGCCACCAGCGCCTTGGTTTCAGCGACGGTGCCTTCCTTCGAGTCCGGGATCACCATGTCGTCCTTGCCGAAGCTGATGCCCGCCTGGAACGCGTGGCGGAAGCCCAGCGCCATGATGGCGTCGGCGAACAGCACCGTGTCCTTCTGGCCGGTGTGACGATAGACCTGATCAATGACGTCGCCGATTTCCTTCTTGGTGAGAAGGCGATTGACGACATCGAAGGGAACCTTGTGGCTTTTGGGGAGGCATTCGCCCAGCAGCATCCGGCCCGGTGTCGTCTCGAACCGCTTCATATATTGCTGACCGTTTTCATCGGTCTGCGGCACGCGGCTGATGATCTTCGAGTGCAGGGTGACAGCCTTGGCGAAGAGAGCCTGATGGACCTCCTGCATGTCGGCCAGCAGCATGCCTTCGCCCGGCTCGCCTTCGCGCTCCATCGACAGATAATAGATGCCCAGCACCATGTCCTGCGACGGCACGATGATCGGCTTGCCGTTCGCGGGAGAGAGGATGTTGTTGGTCGACATCATCAGAACGCGGGCCTCAAGCTGGGCTTCCAGCGAGAGGGGAACGTGCACGGCCATCTGGTCGCCGTCGAAATCCGCGTTGAACGCCGAGCAGACCAGCGGGTGAAGCTGGATCGCCTTGCCTTCGATCAGCACCGGCTCGAACGCCTGGATGCCGAGGCGGTGGAGCGTCGGCGCGCGGTTCAGCATGACCGGGTGCTCGCGGATCACTTCGTCGAGGATGTCCCAGACTTCCTTGCGCTCCTTCTCGACCCACTTCTTGGCCTGCTTCAGGGTCATGGATAGACCCTTGGCGTCGAGGCGGGCATAGATGAAGGGCTTGAACAGTTCGAGCGCCATCTTCTTGGGCAGGCCGCACTGGTGCAGCTTGAGTTCCGGGCCGGTCACGATGACCGAACGGCCCGAATAGTCGACGCGCTTGCCGAGCAGGTTCTGGCGGAAGCGGCCCTGCTTGCCCTTGAGCATGTCGGACAGCGACTTGAGCGGACGCTTGTTCGCGCCGGTGATGACGCGGCCGCGACGGCCATTGTCGAACAGGGCGTCGACGGCTTCCTGCAACATGCGCTTTTCGTTGCGGACGATGATGTCCGGCGCGCGCAGTTCCATCAGCCGCTTCAGGCGGTTGTTGCGGTTGATGACGCGGCGATAGAGGTCATTGAGGTCCGACGTCGCGAAACGGCCGCCGTCCAGCGGAACCAGCGGGCGCAGTTCCGGCGGGATGACCGGCACGACGTCCAGGATCATCCATTCCGGGCGGTTGCCGGACTCAAGGAAGCTCTCGACGACCTTCAGCCGCTTGATGATCTTCTTGGGCTTGAGTTCGGACTTGGTGGTGGCCAGTTCCTCCAGCAGCGCGACCTTCTCGCCTTCGAGGTCGAGGTCGATCAGCATCTGCTTGACCGCTTCCGCGCCGATCCCGGCCGAGAAGGCGTCCTCGCCATATTCGTCCTGCGCGTCGAGCAGTTCATCCTCGGTCAGAAGCGTGAACTTTTCGAGCGGCGTCAGGCCCGGCTCGGTGACGATGTAGGATTCGAAGTAGAGGACGCGCTCAAGCTGCTTCAACTGCATGTCGAGCAGCAGGCCGATGCGGCTGGGCAGCGACTTGAGGAACCAGATATGCGCGACCGGCGCGGCCAGTTCGATATGGCCCATCCGCTCGCGGCGGACCTTCGACACCGTGACTTCGACACCGCACTTCTCGCAGACGATGCCCTTATACTTCATGCGCTTATACTTGCCGCACAGGCACTCATAGTCCTTGATCGGACCGAAGATGCGCGCGCAGAACAGGCCGTCGCGCTCGGGCTTGAACGTGCGATAGTTGATCGTCTCGGGCTTCTTGATCTCACCGAAGGACCAACTGCGGATGCGCTCTGGCGAGGCAAGGCCGATCTGGATCTGGTCGAAGGTTTCCGCCTTCTGGACGGGGTTCGCGAAGTTCGTCAGTTCATTCATCTTTTCATTCCCTCATGA
This sequence comes from Sphingobium faniae, assembly GCA_900100475.1. Lineage (GTDB taxonomy): Bacteria > Pseudomonadota > Alphaproteobacteria > Sphingomonadales > Sphingomonadaceae > Sphingobium > Sphingobium faniae. The sequence continues at coordinate 262,039 of FMTU01000005.1, forward strand.
GGGCAAATCTTTGGGGCGGGGCAGGAATGACCCTTGCCTGCGGAGGGCAAGGGTCAATAATTCCTTTATTCCGCCGCCTGCGCGAAGCCGTCGTCGCCCTCGGCGATCTCGTCCATCGCGGCGAGTTCGACATTGAGGCCCAGCGAGCGCATTTCCTTGACCAGCACGTTGAAGCTTTCGGGGATGCCTGCTTCGAACGTGTCGTCGCCCTTGACGATCGCTTCGTAGACCTTGGTGCGGCCGACCACGTCGTCTGACTTCACCGTCAGCATTTCCTGCAAGGTATAGGCGGCGCCATAGGCCTGAAGCGCCCACACCTCCATTTCCCCGAAGCGCTGGCCGCCGAACTGCGCCTTGCCGCCCAGCGGCTGCTGGGTGACGAGCGAGTAGGGACCGATGGAACGGGCGTGGATCTTGTCGTCGACAAGGTGATGGAGCTTGAGCATGTAGATGATGCCCACCGTCACCTTGCGGTCGAACTTGTCGCCCGTGCGGCCGTCATAAAGGTCGCTCTGACCGGACGAGTCCAGCCCCGCCAGTTCCAGCATCGCCGAAACATCGGCTTCACGCGCACCGTCGAACACCGGCGTCGCCATCGGCACGCCGCGTTCCAGATGCTGGGCCAGATCGACGATCTGGTCCGCGCTCCGCCCGTTGATCTGGTCCGCATATTGCTCGCCATAGGTTTCGAGCAGGCGTGTCTTCACGGCATCGGGCATTTCGCCGCCCAGCGCGTTCGGATTGGCTTCACGCCAATCTTCCAGCGCGTGCTTGAGCTGCTGGCCAAGGCCACGCGCGGCCCAGCCCAGATGCGTTTCGAAGATCTGCCCGACGTTCATGCGCGACGGCACGCCCAGCGGGTTCAGCACAATATCGACATGGGTGCCGTCCTCCAGGAACGGCATGTCCTCGATCGGCAGGATGCGGCTGATGACGCCCTTGTTGCCGTGACGGCCGGCCATCTTGTCGCCCGGTTGCAGCTTGCGCTTCACCGCGACGAAGACCTTGACCATCTTGAGCACGCCCGGCGGCAGTTCGTCGCCGCGCTGGAGCTTGTCGACGCGATCCTCGAACTTGTCGACGATGGAACGGACGGCTTCGTCATATTGCGCCTTGACCGCTTCCAGATCGCTCTGGACCTTGTCGTCCTCGACCGCGAACTTCCACCATTCGTGACGCTCGACTTCGCTCAGCAGAGCCTCGTCGATGGCCACGCCCTTCTTGATGCCCTTGGGCGCCGCCGCGGCGGTCTGGCCCAGCAGCATCTCGCGCAGGCGATTGAAGGTGGCGCGGTTGAGAATCGCGCGTTCGTCCTCGCGGTCCTTGGCGAGGCGGTCGATCTCCTCGCGCTCGATCGCCATGGCGCGCTCGTCCTTGTCGATGCCGTGGCGGTTGAACACGCGCACCTCGACGACCGTGCCAGCGACGCCCGGCGGCAGGCGCAGCGAGGTGTCGCGCACGTCGCTCGCCTTTTCGCCGAAGATCGCGCGGAGCAGCTTCTCTTCCGGCGTCATCGGGCTTTCGCCCTTGGGCGTGATCTTGCCGACCAGGATGTCGCCCGGCTCCACCTCGGCCCCGATATAGACGATGCCCGCTTCGTCGAGATTGCGCAGGGCCTCCTCGCCGACGTTCGGAATGTCGCGGGTGATGTCTTCCGGCCCCAGCTTGGTGTCGCGGGCCATGACCTCGAACTCCTCGATATGAATCGAGGTGAAGACGTCATCCTTCACGATGCGTTCGCTGATGAGGATGGAGTCTTCGTAGTTGTAGCCATTCCACGGCATGAACGCGACCAGCGTGTTGCGGCCCAGCGCCAGTTCGCCGAACTCGGTCGACGGGCCGTCGGCGATCACGTCGCCCGCCTCGATCAGGTCGCCCACCTTCACCAGCGGGCGCTGGTTGATGCAGGTGTCCTGGTTCGAACGCTGGAACTTTTGCAGCGTGTAGATGTCGACGCCCGACTGTCCGGCGGCGATGTCGCCGGTCACGCGGATGACGATACGGGCCGCGTCGACCTGATCGACGATGCCCGCGCGCCGGGCGGCGATGGCCGCGCCGGAATCACGCGCGACCGTGCCTTCCATGCCGGTGCCGACGAACGGCGCTTCGGCGCGGACCAGCGGCACCGCCTGACGCTGCATGTTCGATCCCATCAGAGCGCGGTTGGCGTCGTCATTTTCCAGGAACGGAATGAGCGAGGCCGCGACCGACACAAGCTGCTTGGGGCTGACGTCCATCAACGTGATGTGGTCGCGGGGCGCCATCAGGAATTCGCCCGCTTCCCGCGCCGAGATCAGGTCTTCGGCCAGCGTTCCATCGGCGTTCACTTCGGCGTTCGCCTGCGCGATGGTGTGCTTGGCTTCTTCCATGGCGGAGAGGTAGACGACCTCGTCCGTCACCTTGCCCTCGATCACCTTGCGATAGGGCGTCTCGATGAAGCCATATTTGTTGACGCGACTGAAGGTCGCAAGGCTGTTGATCAGGCCGATGTTCGGGCCTTCCGGCGTCTCGATCGGGCAGATACGGCCATAATGCGTCGGGTGGACGTCGCGGACTTCGAAGCCTGCGCGCTCGCGGGTCAGGCCGCCCGGCCCAAGCGCCGACACGCGGCGCTTGTGGGTGACTTCCGACAGCGGGTTGGTCTGGTCCATGAACTGCGAAAGCTGCGAGGAACCGAAGAACTCGCGCACCGCGGCCACGGCGGGCTTGGCGTTGATGAGGTCGTTGGGCATCACTGTCGACACGTCGACGCTCGACATGCGCTCCTTGACCGCGCGTTCCATGCGCAGCAGGCCGACGCGATACTGGTTCTCCAGCAATTCGCCGACCGAACGGACGCGACGGTTGCCGAGATTGTCGATATCGTCGATCTCGCCCTTGCCGTCCTTGAGGTTCACCAGTTCCTTGACCACGGCAAGGATATCCTCGGTCCGCAGCGTGGTGACAGTGTCCTCCGCGTCGAGGTCGAGGCGCATGTTGAGCTTCACGCGGCCCACGGCCGAGAGGTCATAGCGCTCCGGATCGAAGAAGAGGCCGGCGAACAGCGCCTCGGCGGTTTCCTTCGTCGGCGGCTCGCCGGGGCGCATGACGCGATAGATGTCGCTCAATGCCTGATCGCGCTCCTCGGCCTTGTCGGCCTTGAGGGTATTCCTGATCCACGGACCCGTGGTCACATGGTCGATGTCGAGCAGTTCGAGGCGATCGACGCCCGCCTGGTCCAGCTTTTCCAGGTTTTCCGGCGACACTTCGTCGCCCGCCTCGATATAGATTTCGCCGGTGCTCTCGTTGATGAGGTCATAGGCGCTGTAGCGGCCATAGACTTCCTCGGTCGGGATCAGCAGGGTTTCAAGCCCGTCCTTCTCCGCCTTGTTGGCGGCGCGGGGGCTGATCTTGTGACCGGCGGCGAACACGACCTCGCCCGACTTGGCGTCGACGATATCGAAAGCGGGCTTCTGGCCGCGCCATGCTTCGGCCAGATAGGGAATCTGCCAGCCGCCTTCGCCACGGACGAAGATGACCTTGTTGTAGAAATAGCCGAGCATGTCCTCGGCCGTCAGGCCCAGCGCATAGAGCAGCGCCGTCACCGGCAGCTTGCGCTTGCGGTCGATGCGGACATTGACGATGTCCTTGGCGTCGAACTCGAAATCCAGCCACGACCCGCGATAGGGAATGACCCGCGCGGCGAACAGATATTTGCCCGAGCTATGGGTCTTGCCCCGGTCATGGTCGAACAGCACACCCGGCGAACGGTGCATCTGCGACACGATGACGCGCTCGGTTCCGTTGACGATGAAAGTGCCGTTCTGGGTCATGAGCGGCATGTCGCCCATGTAGACGTCCTGCTCCTTGATATCGAGCACGGAGCGGGTTTCGGTGTCCTGATCCACTTCGAACACGATCAGGCGCAGCGTGACGCGCATCGGTGCGGCGTAGGTGATGCCGCGCTGACGGCATTCTTCCACGTCATATTTGGGGTCTTCAAGTTCATAATGAACGAAGTCCATTTCCGCCGTGCCCGCGAAATCGCGGATCGGGAAGACGGAACGCAGCGTCTTCTCAAGCCCCGAAACATAGCCGATCCTGGGATCGGACCGCAGGAACTGTTCGTAGCTCTCCCTCTGGACCTCGATCAGGTTCGGCATCTGCACCACTTCGTGGATGTCGCCGAACACCTTGCGGATGCGCTTCTTCGCGCCGGTGTTGCTGATGGGGGGGAGAGCTTTGGTCGCCATGCGTTTCCTGCCTTTTGTTCGTCGCATTTTTTCGCATCGCAGCGAAAATTCAGCCTGGCGGGACGAGTTTTCGGGCCAAATTCGACTCGATTCGCCACGCAAAAAAGTGCGGGCCGGGACTGTCCGATCCGCACTATCAGCGTAGTGTTCACCCGTCGAACCCACCCAATTCCGCCGTAAACCGCGCGCTACCCGGTTCCGGACCCCGGTGGGATCGTGGGCCGATCCTCTCACCTGACATGGCGGGAGGACCGAATTTCTAAAAAAGCCATATAGGGCCAGCGCGGCGTTTTGTGAAGGGGCGGAGAAGCGATTTCAGGGATTCACGGTGGGAGTGACCTTTACGGGCGGGGGAGGGACGATCTTCACCGTCTCGAACCGCTCCTTGCGCCGTACCCCATCAAGGCCGTCCGCGACGTCCGCCTTTGCCTGGGCGACCGGCTGGCGTTGCACCATGCACTCGGCCGGATTGCTTCGCGGCGTCTGCGCGCAGTTCCACCGCCCCCGTTGCAATCCCGTCGCGGCATTGTGGATATAGGCGAAGGTCATGCTTTCCATCTGGTCGCCCGTCAGCGGAAGGGCGGTCGGTCCGGTCCCCGCGCGCCAGCCCATGATCCGGCATTCCGGACGCCCGGCGCAGAAAATCCGCGCCATGGCGGGCCAGCCATCCGGTGCGCTGTCCCGCGCCATTTCGACCAATATGCTCCTGGCCCCCGGCGCGACCAGCACCACCCTGATGCCCGGTATCCCCTTGTCGTCGATCGCCTGCTGCGGTTGCGCCGCCAGTTCCGCCACCGTTCCGCCCGCGAGGAGCAATGGCGGGGCGGTCGTCTGCGCCCCCGGCGCGTTCCGATGCGCCGTGGAGAGGCGAGCGATTTGTGCGATCAGCGGCTCTCCTGTTTCGCCCGGCTTGCGGAAGGCGGGCGGCGTTCCCCACCATCCCTTCCACCGGAAAAACAGATGGCTGCCCACCGCCGTCACCTTGTCCAGACTGCCGCTCCAATAGGGGACCACCCAGTCGGTATGATAGTGCGTGGCGTAGCCCACAGGCTTGAACACCTTGCCTGACAGCGCCTGTTTCGCGATCCCCTGCGCCCGTCCCCAGGCGGTCTGGCTGTAGGTGCGCGCGAGCGCGCCGTCGCAGGTGAAGGTGAACTGGCATCCCGTCGCCCGTTCCTGCCCCTGAAAGACGACGCCGCACACTGTCTTGGGAAAGGCGGGATGCCGCACGCGATTGAGCACCACCTGCGCAACCGCCCGTTCGCCCACCGCATCGTCGCCCGCCTCGTAAAGCTGGGCTGCGGCAAGGCAGTCGGTCGCGCGCGCCAGATCGCTTTGCGAGCCGGAAAAGGCGAATGGCCGCGCCGCCGGATTGGGCGCGTGGGAAAAGGCGATGGCGGCGTTGATCGCCCGCGCCTGATCCCGGTCCAGTTGATACACCTCCACCGGCTCGACGGGTGGAGGAGGGCTATGGGGGCGGGGCATGCTCCTCGCCTCGGCCATGGCAAGGCGCGGAGCCGTCAGAGGCCGTTCCCGCGCTTCCCAGTTCGCGACGGCCACCGGCAAGCCGACGAACAGCATCAGCCAAAGGAGCCACATCGCCGGATGCGGCTCCTTTCGATGGAGGTTTTCCGTCATGCCGCTACCGGCTTGCTCTTATTCCGGCAGGAAGTCGGGGACGGAGAGATAGCGTTCGCCGGTGTCATAATTGAAGCCCAGAACGCGGCTTCCGGCTGGCAGTTCCTTGATCTTCTGCGCGATGGCCGCCAGCGTCGCGCCGGAAGACATGCCGACCAGCATCCCTTCCTCCCGCGCAGCGCGCAGCGCATAATCCTTGGCGTCGGCGGCATCGACCTGGATCACGCCATCCAGAAGCTGCGTATGGAGGTTGGACGGAATGAAGCCCGCGCCGATGCCCTGAATGGGATGCGGCCCCGGCTGCCCGCCGCTGATGACGGGGGAAAGCGTGGGTTCGACCGCATAGACCTTGAGCTTGGGCCACAATTTCTTGAGCACGTCGGCGACGCCGGTGATGTGTCCGCCGGTGCCCACGCCCGTGATGACGGCGTCCAGCGGCGTATGCGCGAAGTCGTTAGCGATCTCCTGCGCGGTGGTGCGGACATGCACGTCGATATTGGCGGGGTTCTCGAACTGCTGGGGCATCCATGAGTTCGGCGTCTGGTCGATCAGTTCCAGCGCGCGTTCGATGGCGCCTTTCATCCCCTTTTCGCGCGGCGTCAGGTCGAAGCTGGCGCCATAGGCCAGCATCAGGCGGCGGCGCTCGACCGACATGCTTTCGGGCATGACGAGGATCAGCTTGTACCCCTTGACCGCCGCGACCATGGCGAGGCCGACGCCGGTGTTGCCCGATGTCGGCTCGACGATGGTGCCGCCTGGCTTGAGTTCGCCCGAAGCTTCCGCCGCCTCGATCATGGCGAGGGCGATGCGGTCCTTGATCGACCCGGCGGGGTTGGAGCGTTCCGACTTGATCCATACCTCCGCGTCGCCGAACAGCTTGTTGACGCGGATATGCGGCGTATTGCCGATGGTTTCGAGAATATTGGCAGCTTTCATGAGGACTTCTCCTGGCTGATGTCCGCCTCCCTTATGTCGGGTGGGTCGAAGGTGCGTGCAAGGCGCAATTCGGGAAAGAGCCGCGCCCAGACAAGGGTGATGACGATAGCGCCGATTCCTCCGCCGATCACGGCCGCAATCGGCCCAACCAGCGCGGCGAGGAAACCGGACTCCGCTTCCCCCAGTTCGTTGGAGGCGGAGATGGTGAGTTGCGAGAGGCTCGACACCCGGCCCCGCATGGCGTCGGGCGTATGAAGCTGGATCAACGACTGCCGGACATAGACCGATATCATGTCGACGCTCCCCAGCGCGATCAGCGATGCGATCCCGACCTCCATCGCGATGCTGCGCGGCATGAAGGCGGTGCAGCCAAAGACGATGGTGGCGATGCCAAAGAGGATCACCGCGCCCAGCATTTTAAGGCCGACCTCCTTCTTCATCGGTCGGAAGGAGAAGTAAAGCGCCGTCAGCCCCGCGCCAATGCCGGGCGACGCGGCCAGATGGCCAAGGCCCGTCGATCCCACATGCAGGATGTCGCGCGCATACATCGGCAGCAGCGCGGTGGCTCCCGCCAGCAGCACCGCGAACAGATCGAGCGTGATCGCCGCCAGCACCAGCCGATTGGTGCGGACATAGGCGAAGCCGTCCACCATCTGCCGGATTGGGTGACGCGTGGTGTCGCGCGGCGGTTGCGGCACCGGCCCGATCAGCATCATGCAGACAAGCGCGATGACGAACAGCGCCGACGCCATCGCATATGCCCCCCATGGCTCGATGGCATAGGAATAGCCGCCCAGCGCCGGTCCCGCGATCATGCCGGTCTGCCAGACCACGCTCGAAATGGCGATGGCGTTGGGCAGCACTTCGCGCGGCACCAGATTGGGCGCGAGCGCGCTATAGGCCGGGCCGTTGAATGCGCGGGCGACGCCGACAATGCCCGCGATGCCGAAGATCAGCGGCAGGCTGACCCATCCTTCCCACGTCGCGAAGGCCAGCAGGCCGGAGGACAGCGCCAGCAGCGTCAGGGTGATCCGCGCGATCATGCGCCGGTCGAAATGATCGGCGACCCATCCCGTCACCGGCGTCAGGAAGAAGAGCGGCACGAACTGGGCGAGGCCGATCAGGCCCAATTGGGCCGCCGCGCCCGATGTGCTCATCGTTTCGCGGGCGACATTATAGGCTTGCCACCCCAGCACGATCATCATGCCATATTGGGCCAGCACCGCCGCGAAGCGCCCCGCCAGATAGGCGCGGAAATCGGGAAAGTGGAGCGGATGCCGGGATGGGGAAGGGGGCGTCATGCGCCTTCCTTAGCCGGGCTGCCTTGCCAACGGCAACCATAGGTCATGGAAAGGGAAGCAGTTATTCTTGATGCTCCCATGCCCCGACTATGGCGCGGGCCGCCGCGCTTATTCTTCGCGTCGCAACAGGATGCCGGTCACCGACCCATTGCGCACCGAGCAGACGAACGGGATGGAAGCATCGGCCTCGGGCGCCACCACGCCTTCCACTTCCCAGCCGGTCGACATGGTGCTTGCGCTGGGCGTGCCGATGATCTTCGCGTCCATGCCCGCCTGCGCGAGGGCTTTTTCCGAGCAGGCGTCGCGCGCCGCCGCCGCCGTCATGATGGAACCATAGCCGCCGGGCGAGCCATAGGGCTGGCGTTTCGCCTCCCGCTCGGCCTGCCGGTCGCTGGCGACATCGCTCAGGATCGCGGCGCCGACGGCGCGATGCAGGTCGCCATGACTCTGCGCGAAAGCGGAAGGCGCGGCCATGAGGCCGGCCATCAGGGTCGTCATCGTGAAAATCCCGCGCCGTGCTGCCATGGTCATGCCGTCCTCCCTGTCCGAACCTTCATGATATCGTCATCACCGGCGCGGGGGAAGGGACCATCCTCCGCTATTTGAAGAGGCCGCCCAATATGCCCCGGACCAGCTTGCCCGCGATCCCGCCGGACGAGCGGCGGCTCGTTCCGCCGAAGACGGCGCGGCCCAGTTCATTGGCGACCTGACGCCCGACCGAGGATGCGGCGGAACGGGTCGCGGATTGCACCGCCTTGTCGATGGCCGAGGGGCGGGCGGCTTCCCGCGCGGCGGCGGCGTCGCGGCGGGCCTGTTCCTTCAATTCCTGCTCGCGCTGCTTTGCTTCGACCTTGGCCTGGGTCGCGGCGGCCTTGTCGGCTTCCACCTGCGCCTTGGCCGCTTGCGCGGCGGCGGCGGCGGCTTGCCCGCGCGCGGCGAGGATTTCCTGCGCCGATTCCCGGTTGACGGCCGCGTCATATTTGCCGGTGCAAGGCGAAATCGACTGGATGATCGCGCGTTCCCTGGCATCCACCGGACCCAGCCGCGAGCGGGGCGGTGCGATCAATGTGCGCTGCACGATGCCGGGCGACCCATCCTCCTGAAGCAGGGACACTAGAGCCTCGCCGACCTTCAGTTCGGTGATGGCCGTTTCGACGTTCAGGTCGGGATTGATGCGGAACGTGTCCGCCGCCGCCTTGATCGCCTTCTGGTCGCGGGGCGTGAAGGCGCGCAACGCATGTTGTACCCGGTTGCCAAGCTGTCCCGCCACCGCTTCGGGAATGTCGATGGGGTTCTGCGTCACGAAATAGACGCCCACGCCCTTCGACCGGATCAGCCGGACGACCTGTTCGATCTTGTCCTCCAGCGCCGCAGGCACATCGTCGAACAGCAGATGCGCCTCGTCGAAGAAGAAGACCAGCACCGGCTTGTCCGGGTCGCCCACTTCGGGCAGCGTCTCGAACAGTTCGGACAGCAGCCACAGCAGGAAGGTCGCATAGAGCTTGGGGCTTTGCATCAGCCTGTCGGCGGCGAGGATGTTGATATAGCCCCGGCCCTTGTCATCCACCTTCAGGAAATCATGGATGTCGAGCGCGGGTTCGCCGAAGAAATGCGCGCCCCCCTGGCTTTCCAACTGGAGCAGTTGCCGCTGGATCGCCCCCACGCTGGCCTTGGTGACATTGCCGTAGCGAGCCGACAGGCTGTCCGCATTTTCCGCGCAATAGGCGAGCATGGATTGCAGATCGCCCAGGTCGAGCAGCAGCAGCCCTTCCTCATCGGCATATTTGAAGGCGATGGACAGCACGCCTTCCTGCGTGTCGTTCAGGCCCATCAGGCGGGACAGCAGCAGCGGCCCCATCTCGCTGACGGTGGTGCGGATCGGATGGCCCTGCTCGCCATAAAGATCCCAGAAGATCGCCGGATTGTCGGCATAGCTGTAATTTTCGAGGCCGATTTCCCTGGCGCGCTCGACCAGCTTGTCGGCATTTTTCGCGGTGGGCGATCCGGCCATGGAAATCCCCGACAGGTCGCCCTTCACATCGGAAAGGAACACCGGCACGCCCAGCGCCGAAAAGCTCTCCGCTATGCCCTGCAACGTCACCGTCTTGCCGGTGCCGGTCGCCCCGGCGATCAGGCCGTGCCGGTTGGCGCGCCGCAGGTTCAGGCATTGCGCGATGCCGCCATCCTTTTCCGGCGCGCCCAATCCGATGAAAATGCCGTCGCTCATTGCCCGATGCTCCCTCCAAAAGCATTGGGCCGCGCTTATCGGATCAGCCCGTAACAGACCTTCCGACAAGCGCGGCCCATCATGATCCGCTTATCCTATACCGCCTTATTTGTCGCGCAACCTTATGGGCAGGAAGATCGGCGGTTGTCCGCGCCGCAGCACCTGCAACAGGATCGCGTTGCGGCCCTGAGAGGATACCTGCTTCACCGCCGCGTCCAGATCGGCCTGACTGGCGACCGGGCGATTATTGGCGCTGATGATGACATCCCCGCGACGCAAGCCCTTTGCGCCCGCGTCGGTGGAACTGTCGACCGCGGTGATGGCGATGCCGCGCGTGTCCGCCGGCACGCCCAGTTGGCGGATGATGCCGGGGGTCAGCGGGATGGCGGAAATGCCGAGCGACTTTTGCGCCGCCTGCCCGTTGTCGGGCTGGTCACCCTGCTGGCCCAGTGCGTCGTCGTCCTGCGGCGCGAAGCTGTTGAGCTGGTCCTCGGGTGGCCGTTCGCCGACGATGGCGGTGACATTCTGCCGCTGGCCGTGGCGGATGATGACGATCGGGACGCGCGCCCCGATCGCCTGATTGGCGACGATGGACGACAGATTCTGGTCCGGCGTCACTTCCTGGCCCGCGACGCTGACAATCACGTCGCCCGCTTTGATCCCGGCCTTGTCCGCGCCCTTGCCCGGCTCGACGCCCTGCACGAACTCTCCGCGATTCTTTGCGAGGCCGAGGGAATCAGCCATGTCCTCGCCCAGCGGGGTGATCTGGATGCCCAGATAGCCGCGCTTGACCGCCTGCCCCTTGCGGAGCGTTTCGACGATGGGGGCGGCCTGTTCCGACGGGATGGCGAAGCCGATGCCGACATTGCCGCCCGAAGGCGACAGGATCTGGCTGTTGATGCCGATCACATTGCCGCTCATGTCGAACATCGGGCCGCCGCTATTGCCCTGATTGATCGACGCGTCGGTCTGGATGAACTTGTCATAGGTGCCGCCGGTCCCGCGATGCAGGGCGGAAATGATGCCCGCCGTCACCGTGCCCGAAAGGGCGAAGGGGTTGCCGATGGCCACCACCCAGTCGCCCACGCGGGCGCGGGTGCTGTCGCCGAACTTGACGTAAGGCATGGCCTTCTTCGCGTCGATCTTCAGCACGGCGATGTCGGTCGCGGGGTCGCGGCCCACCAGTTTCGCGGGATATTCCTCCCGGTTGGTGAGCGTCACCGTGATCGAATCGACGGTCGCGCCTTCCGCGCCGGCCGACACCACATGGTTGTTGGTGACGATATACCCATCAGGCGAGATGATGAAGCCCGAACCCAGCGACTGCGCCTGCCGGGTCTGCGGCTGGCCGCTGCCGCCCTGGCCAAAGCCGAACAGGTCGCCAAAGGGCGTTCCGGCGAAGGGATTTTGCACCTGCACGCGCTGCTTGGTCGAAATATTGACGACGGCCGGTTGCAGTTTTTCCACCATGTCGGCGAGGCTGGCGGGCGCGCCGGCGGGGGCGGCGGCCTGCATCCCTTCATTCTGCGCGGTCTGCGCGCCGACATGGGAGCTTGAGGTGACAGCGATGGCGGTGCCGCCGAGCAGCAGGGCGCCGGTAATGGCATAAGCGTAACGCACTCGTGACGGTCCTCTCATGATCTTCGAGAATGGAAGGGCGGGACTCTAGGGAGAATCCTCGATGCGCCGCCCCGCCTTAACCCATATTGAATGACTCTGGTTCCGTAATGACCTCATCGACCCTGGAATTGCCGCAGGAATTCGTTGTCACGTGACAGGATCATGTTGGTCTGCCCCTGCCGGTCCGGCGCGAAGGTGTAGCGGTAGGACTGCATCGCCCGATAGAAATCGTAGAATTGCGGGTCCTTGCCGAAACTATCCGAATAGATGCGGGCGGCGTTCGCGTCCGCTTCCGCGCGGATGATCTGCGCCTGCTTGGCGCCCTGCGCGCGGATGGTGAGTGCTTCCTGCTCACGCGCCGTCCGCATCCGGGTGAAAGCGCTTTCCAGCGGCGTGCCGTCGGGCAGGTCGGCGCGCTTGATGCGGACATCGACGATTTCCGCGCCATATTGCCGCGCCACGCGATCAAGCCCCGCCTCGATATTCTGCATCACCTGACCACGCTCCGGGCTGAGCAGCGCGGCGAAAGGCCGCTTGCCCAGTTCGTTGCGCAGCGCCGAGCCGAGGATGGGGCGAAGCGAATCGGACACGCGCTCCTCGCTCCCCGCCGCGATATACATGCGGAGCGGATCGACGATGCGATAGCGGGCGAAAGCGTCCACCTGCAAGCGGAGTTGGTCGGTCGACAACACCTGCTGGCGCTCCATCTCGACCGACAGGACGCGCTTGTCGATCCACACGATCTGGTCGATGAACGGCCAGCGCAGGATGATGCCCGCGCCGGTCTTTCCGAAAGTCTCGTTGGGCCGGAAACGGTTGATGATCGCCTTGGGATCGCCGAAGCGGACGACGACGCCCTGCTTGGTTTCCGGCACGATGGCGACGGTGCTGCCGATCAACAGCAACAGGGCGATGGCGACCAGCGCGATGGCGATGGGGTGGCGGTGGAAAGCCGGCATCACTGATTCCCCTCGGCCTGCGCGGCATTATTCTGTGCGGCATTGCCCTGTGGCGGCGTGGCGGCCTGCGCCCGCTTCCTCAATTCCGGCAGCGGCAGATAGGGGGTGACGTTTCCGCCCTCCACGATCGTCTTGTCGACATTGGCCAGAACGCCCTCCATGGTTTCATAATAGATGCGGCGGCGGGTCACTTCGGGCGAGAGCCGGTATTGCTCATACATCTTGTCGAAGGCCGCGGCCTCGCCCTGGGCCTTGGCGGTCACCTGCTGCGCGGCGGCGCGGGCTTCGTTGAGATAGGTCTGCGCGGTCTGCTGCGCGGCCGACACCGCCTTGAACGCGTCGTTGACGGCGGTCGGCGGATCGGCCTGCTTGATCGCGACGCCCTGCACCCGGATGCCCGACTTATAGGTGTCGAGGATTTCCTGCATCCGCAGTTCGACCTGCTGCTCGATCTCCGATCGGCCCGCGCCCAGCGCATCGTCCAGGCTGACGCTGGCGACGACCGAACGCATCGCGCTTTCCGCGACCTCCCGGACGGAGTTGTCGGGATCGGCAAGCTGGAACAGATAGAGTTCGGGATTGCGGATGTTCCAGCGCACCGAATAAGCGAGGTCGATGATGTTCTGATCGCCCGTCAACACCAGATTTTCGCTCTCCGCGCTCGCCGATCCGATGTCGATGGTGCGGATTTCCTCCACGTCGACGGTCTTCACGCTCTCGAACGGAGCGGGCAGCGTCAGGCTGATGCCCGGTGAAAGCGTACGGCTATATTTGCCCAGCAGCGTGACGACGCCCCGCTCCTGCGGGCCGACGCGATGAAAGCAGGTCAGCGCCAGCCACAAGAGAATAAGGACGCCGATGGCAAGCGGCCAGAGAGCCTTGCCGTTGGGCCGCTGGGGCAGGTTGCCGAAACCGCCGCCACCGCCCGAACCAAAGCTCTCCCGGCTGCGGCGCAGCAGTTCCTCGATCGCGGAGGGGCCTTTCTGCCCTCCCGGTCTGCCCGGCTGCGTCCATGGATTGCGCGGGCCGCCATCGCCCCCGTCGCCACCCTTGCCCGGTCCGTCATTGCCATCCGGCCCGTCGTTTTTCCCGCCCCACGGCCCCTGAGCCATGCCGCTCGCGATGCCGGGCATCCACCCGAAAATTCTCTTCATGCCCACTCTATAGGAAGGCTGGGCCGTGAAAAACAGTGCCCTTTGTCGGGAATATTGTGTGAAAGCGTTTCCGGAGGAATCGGAACCACCGCGCAAAAGGGTCTTTCCGCCTCCCACCCAAAGGTTCTAGGACGGCGCCATGACCGATCTCGACAGCTTTTCCGCCCGCCTCAAAACCCTGACCGATGGGCGCGCCAGCACGCCGCGCGTCAAGGACGGCGTCATGACCCTCGTTCTGGAAGTGGGTGGGCTGACCGCCGATCAGCGCGACGCCATTTCCGCCGCCATCCGCGAAGGCGCGCTGGCCGTGCCGGGCGTGAGCGACGTCCGCATCGCCCTGACCTCGGAACGCAAGGGGCTGAGGATCATCGCCGTTGCGTCGGGCAAGGGGGGGGTAGGAAAATCCACGCTCTCGGCCAATCTGGCGGTGGCGTTGAAGCGCCTTGGCCATCGCATCGGCCTGGTCGACGCGGACATATACGGCCCGTCGCAGGCGCGCCTGATGGCCAGCGAGGACCAGAAGCCGCAGGCCCGCGACAAACATCTGATCCCCGTGCAAAGCCCGCTGGGCGTGCCGATGCTCTCGATGGCGCATCTGGTGGAACCGGGCCGCGCGCTGGCATGGCGCGGGCCGATGGTCAGCAATGCGCTGGGGCAACTTATCGACGCCGATTGGGGCGATGTGGACACGCTGATCGTCGATCTGCCGCCGGGCACGGGGGACATCCAGCTTTCGATCATCCAGAAACACAAGCCCGCAGGCGTGGTGATCGTCTCCACGCCGCAGGATCTGGCGCTGATCGACGCGACCCGCGCGGTCAACCTGTTCGAACAGGCGCATGTGCCGCTGATCGGCCTGGTTGAAAATATGGCGGGCTATGCCTGCCCCCATTGCGGAGAGGTTTCCGACCCCTTCGGCGCGGGCGGGGCGGAAGCGGCGGCGAAGGAAATGGGCATGGCTTTTCTGGGCCGCATCCCGCTCGCCATCGACATCCGCCGCCGCTCCGACGCGGGCGATCCCCCGGCGGCGGGCGACGACGCCTTTGGGGAGGCGTTCCGGCTGATCGCGCAAAAGGTGGCGGAACGGATCGCTGCGTAAAAGGGGTGCGCCGACAGGATGGAATTTTTCTTGATGGCGGCGCTTCGCTGGCTGGAAGGAGGCCGGGTTTATATATGATACTTAAGACATGGCGCGCCATGCCTGCGCTGGTGGAGGAACAATCACGGGCGCTCCGGACGAGCCTCCGCGAAGCGCTGGACGATGCCGACATGCCCATGCCTCCCGAAGCTGAGCGGGAATGCTTTATCTTCGTCCTGTGGTCGGTGCACATCTGCCTCATGAACATGCGCCCCGGAATGTCCCGGACCGTTTTGCAGTGGCTGCATGAACGCCGCATCAAACGCGTCGGCAAGGGGGATGGCCGCCTGCTCGCGCATTATCGGCGGCGGCGCATCGAGGCGCTGTATGTCGTTCGCAATGTGATGCTGGAACGCGACGGCCCCTATTGGGCGCCGCCGCTCTCCACGCGTTCGGCCCGCATGTTTCTGGACAAGGCCTTTGCCGAAAAGGGACAGTTGCCGATGGATGTCGTTCATTCTGTCCTGCGCTCCCTCAAGCAAAGCAGCTCGGCTTGCGCGCAGCGATTGCTGGCGGCGTAGAAAAACCCTCTCGGAACGTCTTGCGTTCCCCCGCGTCTCTCCCATCTGGGACAGGAACGAAGGAGGCCGCTTATGCCGTTGACCGCGCCGCAGGACATTGCTGATCTGCTCAATGAAACCCGCACCATCGCGCTGGTGGGCATTTCCGACCGTCCCGACCGCCCCAGCTATGGCGTCATGAAGGTGCTTCAGGATCATGGCTATCGCGTCCTGCCCGTAAATCCCCAGATTCCGGGGGAGCATGTCCATGGCGAATTTGTCTGGGACCGGCTGTCGGACATCGGCGTGCCGATCGACATGGTCGATATTTTCCGCCGCAGCGACGCGGTGGGCGATGTGGTGGACGACGCCATCGCCGCCGGGGCGAAGTCGGTCTGGATGCAGATCGGCGTCATCAACCCGGAAGCGGCCGCACGGGCGGAAGCCGCTGGCCTCAAGGTGGTGATGGATCGTTGCCCCGCGCAGGAAATCCCGCGCCTCGGCCTTGCCCCCATCCACGCGGAATAAGGCCATATAAAGCTATGCAGCGCCTTTGCCGCTCTCTATCAGTCGGGATATGGGGCGAACACCGCTAGGGCAGAAAAGCAGGGGCAGGCCGGGGATCGACCGCCGCACCCTCCTCGTCGGCGGAGGCGCGGGGGCGGGTCTGCTGCTCGCATGGGCCGTCTGGCCGCGCAGCTATAAGGCCAATCTCAACGTCGCGCCGGGGGAGGCGGTCTTCAACGCCTTTCTGAAGATCGACCGGGCGGGGCAGGTGATTGTCATCGTGCCGCAACTGGAAATGGGGCAGGGGGTGACCACCCTGTTGCCGCAAATCCTGGCCGACGAACTGGGTGCGGACTGGCGCACCGTGGCCGTGCAGGGCGCGCCGGAAAGCCCGCTTTACGCCAACACCCTGCTTGCCCGCGAATGGCTGGCGAACGACTGGACCCGCCTTGGCGGCAGCGCGGGCGACTGGGCGCTCGATCAATATGCGACGCGCAGGGCGCTGATGCTGACGGGCGGGGGTACGTCCGTGCCGATGTTCCACGACACCTGTCGCGATGCGGGCGCCGCCGCGCGCATCCTGTTGTGCAAGGCGGCGGGCAGGCGCTGGGCCGTGCCGTGGGAAAGCTGCGACATTCGCGACGGCCTGATTTCCGATGGCGGGGAAAGGACGCTCCGGCTGGGCGATGTGGTCGAGGAGGCGGCCGGGTTCGACCTGCCCGAAATCCTGCCGTTGCGGCAGGGGATGGAAGGGCGGCTCGCGGGGCAGGATCTGCCCCGGCTCGATACACCGTCCAAGCTCGACGGCAGTCATAATTTCGCCGCCGACATCCGCCTGCCCGACATGGCCTTCGCGTCGATCCGGCAGGGGCCGATCGGCGACGCGCGGCTGGAGAGCGTGAACGAGGCGGCGGCGAAAAGCGTCACCGGCTTTCTGAAGCTGGTCCGCGCGGAAAGATGGGTCGCGGCGGTCGGCAGCAACTGGTGGGCGGCGAACAAGGCGCTGGATCTGGCCGATCCCGTCTTCATGCTGGACGGCCCGCCGGTCAGCGACGATCGCATCGACGCGGCCCTGGAGAACGCCTTTGACGGGTCCGATGGCCGCCGCCTTTATGCGCAGGGCGACCTGCTCCCCGTGTTCGAGGGCGCGACGATCCTCGCCAGCGAATATCAGGTGGATGCCGGGCTGCACCTTGCGCTGGAGCCGATGTGCGCCACCGCGCGCGTGACCGATGCCGGGGCGGAGGTGTGGCTCGCCACGCAAGCGCCGGCTCTGGCCCGCACCGCCATCGCCGACGCGCTGGGGATCGGCCGGGATTTAGTGACGCTCTATCCGCTTCATGCGGGCGGCTCCTTCGGGCGGAAGATGGATTTCGAGGCTGGCGTGCAGGCCGCCCTGATCGCGCGCGACATGGGACGGCCCGTGCAATTGCTCTGGTCCCGGCTGGAGGATGTGATCCACGACCGCCCCAGCCCGCCCGCCCATGCCCGCATGGCGGCGAAGCTCGGCCGCAGCGGCGCGATCGAGGGCTGGCTGGCCAAGGTCGCGACCCCTTGCGCCATGAGCCAGACCTGGGCGCGCATCGCGGACGGCGCGCTCCCCCATGAAGCGGCGGCGCAAATGGCGGGAAAGGCATCACGGCTCGCTATCGCGGGTATGGAGTTACCCTATGCGATCGCCAACTGGGCCGTCGACCACTATCCATCAGATGTGGGTTTGCCTTTGGGTTTCGTGCGCGCCAACGCCCATCTGCACAGCACCTTCTTCACCGAAAGCTTCATGGACGAACTCGCCCATCTGGCGGGAATGGAAGCCATGTCCTTCCGCATCCAGATGCTGGGCGGCAATCCGCGCCTCGCCCATTGCCTTTCCACCGCCGCCGCCATGGGCGGATGGCAGGGCGGCATAGCGGGCAGCGGGCAGGGGATCGCCGCGCACCGGATCGGCAACGCCTTTGGCGCGGTGCTGGTGGAAGCGGGGATCACGGGCGGCAAGCTGTCGGTCGGCCGGATCGTCGCGGCGGTCGATTGCGGCGATCAGATCAATCCCGGCATCGCCCGGCAACAGGTGGAAAGCGGCCTTATCTACGGCCTTGCCTATGCCATGGGCGCGGCGGTCCCTTATGACAAGGCGATGCCCGCCCGCGCGATACTGGGCCGCATGAATCTCCCCCGGCTGGCGGACATTGGGGAAGTCACGGTCGAATTGATCCGCAGCACGGCAGATTCCGCCAGCGCCACGGAGATCGCCGCGCCGCTGGTCGCCCCTGCCATCGCCAATGCCCTGTTCACCGTCACTGGCCAAAGGTTCCGCAGCCTGCCGCTTCTCTCTCAGGATTGACTATGCCTCGCATCGGCGTTCTTCTCATCAATCTCGGTACGCCCGATGCGCCGGACGCCGGGGCCGTCCGGCGCTATCTGGCCGAATTTCTGTCCGACCGCCGCGTGGTGGAGATCCCCCAATGGCTCTGGCAACCGATCCTGCGCGGACCGATCCTGCTCACCCGCCCGCGCAAGTCCGCCCATGCCTATGCGCAGGTGTGGACGAAGGATGGTTCCCCCCTTGCGTTCCATACCCGCGACGCAGCCCATGCCCTGCAAGGACGCTTCGGTCCTGACGTGACCGTCGACTGGGCGATGCGCTACGGCAATCCGTCCATCGCGACCCGGCTGGCGGCACTGACAGAGGCCGGGTGCGAGCGTATTTTGCTGGCTCCTCTCTATCCGCAATATTGCGCCGCGACGACGGCCACGGCGGTGGATTGCGCCGCAGCGGCGCTGGCGAAAATGCGCGCTCAGCCCGCGCTCCGCACCCTGCCGCCCTATTTCAACGACCCTGCCTATATCGAAGCGCTGAAAACATCGGCCCAAAGGCAGCTCGATGCGCTGGATTTTGAGCCGGACCTTCTGATCGCCAGCTTCCACGGCATGCCCGAACGGACGCGGGCGCTGGGCGATCCTTACCATGCCCAGTCATTGGAAACGGCGCGCCTGCTGGAACAGGCTCTGGGGCGGGAGATTCAGGTGACGTTCCAGTCCCGTTTCGGCCGCGCGAAATGGCTCGGACCTGCGACCGATGAGGTGCTGAAGGACCTGCCGCGACAGGGCGTTCGGAAGGTTGCTGTGCTGACGCCCGGCTTTTCCGCCGATTGCCTGGAAACCCTTGAGGAAATCGGTATCCGGGGCCGGGATGACTTTCTCGCCTCTGGAGGGCGAAAATTCGCGCATTTGGCTTGTTTGAACGCTTCTCCAGAGGCTATCAAACTCTATGAGAATCTAATCGGTCGCGAATTGGCCGGCTGGGTGGTTTGAGTGATGTTTTTCGACTGAAGTCATAGGAGAGCTTATGAGCAAGGTTGCTGTCGTCACTGGTGGAACGCGTGGCATTGGCGAGGCGATCAGTCTGGCCCTCAAGGAACTCGGCTACACCATCGCGGCCAATTATGCGGGCAATGAGGAAAAGGCGCGCGCCTTTACCGACAGGACCGGCATCGCCAGCTTCCGATGGGATGTCGGAGATCATCAGGCCTGCCTCGACGGATGCGCGGAAGTGGCCGAAAAGCTCGGCCCTATCGACGTGGTGGTGAACAATGCGGGCATAACCCGCGATGGCGTGCTGGCGCGGATGAGCTTTGAGGACTGGAACGATGTGATGCGCATCAATCTGGGCGGCTGTTTCAACATGGCCAAGGCGACCTTCGGCGACATGCGGGAGCGGGGTTGGGGCCGCATCGTCAATATCGGGTCGGTCAATGGACAGGCCGGCCAATATGGACAGGTGAACTATGCCGCCGCCAAATCAGGTATCCATGGCTTCACGAAGGCGCTGGCGCAGGAAGGCGCGAAATATGGCATAACCGTCAATGCCATCGCGCCCGGCTATATTGATACGGACATGGTCGCCGCCGTTCCCGCAGCCGTGCTGGAAAAGATCGTGGCGAAGATTCCGGTGGGTCGCCTCGGTCACGCCCATGAAATCGCGCGGGGCGTGGCTTTCCTGTGCAGCGAGGAAGCGGCCTTCATCACCGGCAGCACCTTGTCGATCAACGGTGGCCAGCACATGTATTGATGGAAGAGGATGAGGCTCCCTCGGCCCGGCCCGCCGGAGCCTCCCCCTTTGCGCCGCCCGCGAAGCGAAGCGTGACGATCGCCGGTCATCAGACAGCCATCAGCCTTGAACCGATTTTCTGGGATGCGCTTTGCGCGCAGGCCGCGCGGGAAGCCATTCCCGTCAACGCCCTGATCGCGCGAATCGACGTGGCGCGCATGACGGTGGATCGCCCGCCCAATCTGGCGAGCGCGATCCGCTGCTGGCTTTTCGATGGGATGATCGAACGCAAATAATAATTATTCTCAATAATATTGACTATAAGAACGATTCGCAATAGCAGGCCTCCTGGCAATAAAAGGGGGTTTCTGATCCATGTCCAAATCCGCAAATGTTCCATCTTTTCTGGCGCTGAGCTGCGTCGGCGTCATCGCACTGGCTTCCACCGCCCACGCGCAGGACAATGCCCAGACGCCCAAGCTGGGCGGCGTCATCGTCACCGACACCGCGATCGACGAATCCGAAGTGAAGGTCGAGCGCGCTGAATCTCCCAAATATGTCCGCCCGCTGGTGGACACGCCGCAGACGATCACCGTCATCAGCAAGGCGAGCATCCAGCAGCAGAACCTGCTGACGCTGCGTGACGTGCTTCAGACGGTTCCGGGCATCACCTTTGGCGCGGGCGAGGGCGGTTTTGGCTATGGCGACCGCATCATCCTGCGCGGCCAGGATGCGAAGAATGACGTGACCGTCGATGGCGTGCGCTCCGGCGCGTTCCTCAACCGCAACGAAGTCTATAATATCGAACAGGTTGAAGTCACCAACGGCGCCAATTCGGTCTATAGCGGGGGCGGTTCGGTCGGGGGCACGATCAATCTCGTGACCAAGCGCCCGCTGGCCGACGATCAGACCATGCTCAGCGCGGGCATCGGCACCGACAATTATTATCGCGCCACCATCGACGCCAACAAGCGATTAAGCGACCTGATCGCCGTCCGCATCAATGCCGTCTATCATGAAAATGACGTGGCGGGCCGCGATGTGGAGGATTACAAGCGCTGGGGCATCGCGCCCGCCATCACCATCGGCATCGACGGGCCGACCAGCCTGACGATCCAGGCCGAACATCTGGATGACAAGGCGATGCCGCAATATGGTGTCCGCTATTATGCGAACAATGGCGGTTTCCTGCCTGATTTCGATCGCAGTGGCTATTATGGTTTCGCCAATCTGGACCAGCAGAACAGCAAGACCGACTCCCTTCAGGCGATCTTCAGCCATGAATTCAGCGATCAGGTGAAGATCCGCAACCTGACCCGCTATGAACATGTGCGCCAGAATACGGTCACCAGCCAGCCGAACGGCACTTTCTGTCTGGCGTCGACGGGCTTGCAGCCCATGGACATCAACGGGGGCGAGGCGGCTTGTCCCGCCACCGTGCCTGCCGGCTATTATCTGCCGACCGGGGGGCGGGGCACGCAGCGCCTGATCTCCAACGAAACCGCCTATAACCAGTTCGATATCATCGGCGAGTTTTCAACGGGGGGCATCGAGCATAGCCTGACGCTCGGCGTGTCGGCGCTGTGGGAGAAATATCGCCAGACGCAAGGAAACTTGCCGCGCAACCCGGATGGGACGACGCCGTCCTTCCCGCTCGTCAACATTTCCAACCCAGGTGAGGTGGTTCAGGGACCGGCGGGCTTCGTTTATGGCAACAATGAATATAACGGCCCGATCAACTTCATCCGGTCGAGCAAGAATGTCGGCGAGCAGACCAGCTATGCCGCCTATCTGTTCGACGCGATGAAATTCACGGACTGGTTCGAGATCAACGGCGGCATTCGCTATGAAAAGGTCAAGGGGCACAACCGCAGCTTCAGCTACCAGACGACCGGCCCCGACATTGGCGAACTGGTCGAATATGTGCCGGGCGTCAGCACCAGCTATAATCCAAACTTTACGCATATGAGCGACAATTTGTTTTCCTATCGTGTCGGCGCGGTCGTCAAGCCGATCCCGGACATGAGCATCTATGCGGCTTTCGGTAATTCCAGACTGCCCTCCAAGGCTTCGGTCGATGGCGGATGTTCCCTGCCGAATCCGATCACAGGCCTGAACGGCAACTGCAACCTGAAGCCGGAAACCACGCGCAATTATGAAATCGGCGCCAAGGCGGAACTGTTCGACAAGCAGGTGCTGCTGACTGCCGCGCTGTTCCGTAACGACCGCAATTCGATCAAGCTTACCTCTGGCGACCCGGCCCTGCCCGACCAGACATTGGACGGCAAGCAGCGGGTGGAAGGCCTGTCGCTCGGCGCGTCGGGCAACATCACGTCCAACTGGACGGTTTCGGCCAACTATATGTATCTGAAGTCGAAGATCCGGCGGGGCGTGTCCAATTACTGCCTTGCCAATCCGGGCGCGGCCTGCGGCAATGACGCGAATTTCCCTGATCCGACCGCAGGCAGCCAGTTGCAGAACACGCCCAAACATTCGGGCAGCCTGTTCACGACCTATCGCCTGCCTTTCGGGCTGGAGCTGGGTTATGGCCTGACCCATCAGGGCCGGTTCCTGCTCAATTATCCGACACTCGTGCAGCTTCAGGGCGGCAGCTATGTGCCCTACCGGGTGCCGAGCTACACGATCCACCGCTTCATGGCGTCCTACCCGATCACGGAGAATCTGACGGCGCAGGTCAACGTCCAGAATTTCACCAACAAGAAATATGTGACGACGGTGCGCAACCAGGTTGGCGGTAGCTGGGCGCAGCCTGCTCCGACGCGGTCGGCGGTGTTCAGTGTGAACTACAGGTTCTGATCTGAAAGTCCCCCCGGCTTGTCCCGGCCGGGGGAAAGGGCGGGCGGCGGTTGCTCCATTCTCCTCGAACCGCTGCCCGCCCGACATTTTGAGCCGGATCAAGGATCGCGATGCAAAACTATGCAATTGATTCGCATTAGGGTCCGCGATATGGGCTATGGCAGGTTCCCTGATCGGAGGAAGATACGATCATGCTCACGGTAGCGGAAGAAAGGATCGACGATATGTTGGACGCTCCGGCGGTCCAGCATGGTTTCGAATCCCGTCGACCGGCCTGGGCCGCGTCACCTTCGCAGGAGAATGATCCAGCCGACATGGGGCGCTTTGGTGAGAGGCGCAGGCCCAATCTGCCGGTTGTCCTGGCCATCGTCCTTGTCCATGCCATATTGATTTATGCGCTGATGCAGGTGCGGCAGCACGTCATTGAAACGCGTGAGGCGAAGCTGACCGTGGTCAACCTCAGTCCGCCGCCGCCGCCTCCCGCCGCCGAAACTCCGCCTCCGCCGCCCGCGCAGCCGGAAATCGTCGCGCCTCCGCCGCTTGTCCAGATGCCGGTGGCTCCGGTTCAACTGGTGGCGACGACGCCTGATCCGGTGCCTGTGCCATCTCCCATGCCGGTCATGTCTCCTCCGGGGCCGTCAGCCCCGGCGGCGCCCCGCGCACCGCTCAGCATCGTTCAGGGTGGAGATCTGGGCACTCAGATGGTGGCGGGCAAGCCTCCGCGCTATCCCGTCGAAAGCCGCCGCAAGCATGAACAGGGCACCGTCCTTCTCTCCCTGACGCTGGACGTGGACGGAAGCGTCGAAAGCATCGTCATCGCGCAGAGCAGCGGTTTCAAGCGGCTGGATGATGCGGCGCGCGACGCTGTGCGCGGCTGGCGCTGGAAACCGACCATCCGCGATGGCCAACCGGCGCGGGTCAGGGGCGTGGTGGAAATTCCATTCGTCCTGCGGATCGACGCTGCCTGAAGGCGCGATGTTCTTTCGCCATTATCCAGCCCCGGGGTTCGGGTTCCAGACCCATGTTGATCGCCTCTCCCCCTGTCAAAGCGCGTCAGCCGGGCGGCATCTGAAGCTCCTTTGCAGCGTGCCAGATATTCGCGCATCAGCGGAAAGCCAGCGTCACCCGTTCCTGTAGCCACGCCGCGACGGCCGCGATGCGGACGACCTTGCGCAGGTCTTCATGTGTCACCAGCCAGAAATGACGCACGATCTCCACCCTGTCGGTCATCAGTCCGACCAGGCCCGGATCGCGGCGCGCAATAAAGTCGGGCAGCACGCCGATGCCGCTCCCGTCGCGGATCATATGATATTGCATGTTGATGCTGGTGGCGCGCAGATGCGCTTCCAGTCCCGCCTCCACTTCGTCCAGATAGTCGAGTTCGGGCGAGAAGATGAATTCCGGCACATAGCCGACCAGCATATGATCGCGCAGTTGGTCTGGCCGTTCGGGGCGACTCGTCCGCGCCAGATAGTCTGCCGATGCATAAAGGTGCAGCCGATATGCCCCCAGCCGCTTGACCGATAGCCGTCCACGCTGCGGCCGCGCCAGCATCAGGGCCATGTCCGCCTCCCGCTTCGAGGGATTGAGGAAACCGGACGCGGTGATGAGGTCCAGCCTTATGCCGGGATGCCGCCGGGAAAATTCCGCCAGACTGGGGGCGAGCACCCATGTCCCGAAGCCTTCCGCCACCGACAGCCGCACATGGCCGGCCAGTTGCTGCTCTTTTCCCGCCACATCCTCGACTGCTGATATGGCTGCGCTTTCGATGGCTTCGGCATGGCGGAGCAGGGCCTGTCCGCGCACCGTCAGTGTCCGCTCACCCGACGCCATTTCGAACAGGTCCGCGCCCAGCGCCGTTTCCAGCCGCGCCAGCCGCCGCATGATCGTGGTCGCGTCGATCCCCAGTGCCCGCGCCGCCGGAGCAACCTTGCGCGCCCGCGCCACGGCCAGAAAGACGCGTAAGTCATCCCAATCAAACATGCCTTCCCCTGGGCTGCATTTTTGCAGTATGGATATGCAGAACTTCGCCGTTGATTGCAATTACACGCAATTGCTAGAGCCGGGGCAAATCTCAGGAAAGGATCGCCATGCGTGAAATTTCACACAAGCTCGCCTTCGTTCATGACGCCATGCCCGTTCGCTATGGCGACGTTTTCGATCCCAATAATGGCGTCGTTCAGGCCCGCGTCGCGCTGGGCGATGCCGCTTTGCTCGACCGGGCGGTCGAAGCCGCGCACAAGGCGCAGCCTGCCTGGGCGGCAACCAACCCTCAGCGCCGCGCCCGCGTCATGTTCCGCTTCAAGGACCTGGTCGAGCAGAATATGGACGAACTTGCCCATCTGCTGAGTTCCGAACATGGCAAGGTGATTGCCGATGCGAAGGGCGATATCCAGCGCGGCCTTGAGGTGGTCGAGTTCGCTGGCGGCATCCCCCATGCGCTGAAAGGCGAATTCACCCAAGGCGCGGGGCCGGGCATCGACGTTTTTTCCATGCGCCAACCCGTCGGCGTCGGCGTCGGCATCACGCCGTTCAACTTCCCGGCGATGATCCCGCTCTGGATGTCAGCGGTCGCCATCGCGACCGGCAATGCCTTCATCCTGAAGCCTTCCGAACGCGACCCGTCCGTGCCGGTGCGGCTGGGCGAACTCTTTCTGGAAGCCGGTCTGCCCGAAGGCATTTTTCAGGTCATCCATGGCGACAAGGAAATGGTGGACGCCATCCTCGACCATCCCGGCATCGCCGCGGTCAGCTTCGTCGGATCGTCCGACATCGCCCATTATGTTTACAATCGCGGCGTCGCGGCGGGCAAGCGGGTGCAGGCCATGGGCGGGGCGAAGAACCACGGCATCGTCATGCCTGACGCGGACCTCGATCAGGTGGTGAACGACCTCACCGGCGCGGCCTTCGGTTCGGCGGGCGAACGCTGCATGGCGCTGCCGGTCGTCGTGCCGGTGGGCGAAAAGACCGCCGTTGCGCTGCGCGAAAAGCTGATCCCGGCCATCGCCGCGCTGCGTGTCGGCGTTTCCACCGATGCGGAAGCGCATTATGGCCCCGTCGTCACCGCCCAGCATAAGGCAAAGGTCGAACAATGGATCCAGACCGCCGTCGATGAAGGCGCGGAACTGGTGGTCGACGGGCGCGGCTTCAGCCTTCAGGGGCATGAAAAGGGCTTCTTCGTCGGCCCCACCCTGTTCGACCATGTGACGCCTGACATGTCCTCCTATAAGGAGGAGATTTTCGGCCCCGTTCTCCAGATGGTGCGCGCGGAAAGCTTTGAAGAAGCGCTCGCGTTGCCCAGCAAGCATCAATATGGCAATGGCGTCGCCATCTTCACCCGCAATGGCCATGCCGCGCGTGAGTTCGCGGCGCGGGTCGATGTCGGCATGGTCGGCATCAACGTGCCGATCCCGGTGCCGGTCGCCTATCATACATTTGGCGGCTGGAAGCGGTCGGCCTTTGGCGATACCAACCAGCATGGCATGGAAGGCGTCAAATTCTGGACGAAGGTGAAGACCGTCACGCAGCGTTGGCCAGATGGCGGCGCCAGCGGCGACAGCGCCTTCGTCATTCCCACCATGGGCTGATCCGAGATGAGCCAGTTCGACCTGACCGACGACCAGCGCGAGATTCAGGATCTCGCGCGCCGCTTCACCGCCGATGCGATCACGCCCCATGCGGCGGAGTGGGACGAAAAGCATATTTTCCCCCGCGACACGATCCGGGCGGCGGCGGAACTGGGCTTTGGCGGCATCTATGTCTCCGAAGAATCCGGCGGCATCGGCTTGGGTCGTCTGGAAGCGGCGCTTATCATGGAGGCGATGGCCTATGGCTGTCCCTCCACCAGCGCCTTCCTGTCGATCCACAATATGGCCTCGTGGATGATCGACCGTTTCGGCAGCCAGTCGCTCAAGGACAAATATCTGCCCTCCATGGTGCCGATGGAGCGCATGGGCAGCTATTGCCTGACCGAAGCCGGGTCCGGCTCCGACGCCGCCGCGCTCAAGACCCGCGCGGTGCGCGACGGCGACCATTATGTCGTCACCGGCTCCAAGCAGTTCATTTCGGGCGGTGGCGAGAACGACATTTACGTCACCATGGTCCGCACCGGGGATGACGGCCCCAAGGGCATAAGCTGCCTCGTCATCGAAAAGGACATGGAAGGCGTCAGCTTCGGCGCGCAGGAACGCAAGCTCGGCTGGCATTCCCAGCCCACCGCGCAGGTCAATTTCGACAGCGTGCGCGTGCCAGTCGAAAATCTGGTCGGCGGCGAAGGGGAAGGTTTCCGCATCGCGATGATGGGGCTGGACGGCGGACGGCTCAACATCGGGGCCTGCTCGCTGGGCGGAGCGCAGCGTTGCATTGATGAAGCCGTCGCCTACACGAAGGATCGCAAGCAGTTCGGTCAGGCGATTGCCGATTTCCAGAACACGCAGTTCACGCTGGCGGACATGGAGACGGAATTGCAGGCGGCTCGCACGCTGCTGTACGCCGCCGCTGTCAAAGTGACGGAGAACGCGCCGGACAAGACGCGCTTTGCCGCCATGGCCAAGCGGTTCGCAACGGACACAGGTTCCTCCGTGGTCGACCGCGCATTGCAGTTGCACGGCGGCTACGGCTATCTGATGGACTATCCGATCGAGCGTTTCTGGCGCGACCTGCGGGTCCATTCCATTCTGGAAGGCACCAATCAGGTCATGCGGATGATCGTCGCGCGCGATATGCTGCGGCAGTAACCTGAAACAGCCGTCCGGTTCGAGCTTGTCGAGAACCGGGCGCGCAACGCTTCCCGACAAGCTCAAACCGAACAGGTGCTCATGACCGACCAAGTCCTCACCTTCATCGAAAACGGCGTCGGCCGCATTCGGCTCAACCGGGCCAAGGCGCTTCATGCCCTGACGCAGGAAATGTGCGAGGCGATCAACGCCACGCTGCTTGACTGGCGCAAGGACGATGCCGTGGTCGCGGTCATGATCGACCATGCCGAAGGGCGCGGCTTCTGCGCGGGCGGCGACATCGCCTTGATCGCCAACAGCGCCAGGGGCGATTGCGCCGAGGCGGAGCATTTCTTCTTCGTCGAATATCGGATGAACCATCTGCTGTTCACCTATGAAAAGCCGATCGTCGCTTTCATCGACGGCATCGTCATGGGCGGCGGCGTCGGCATATCGCTCCCCGCGCGTTATCGCGTGGCGACGGAGCGCACCGTTTTCGCCATGCCCGAAACCGGCATTGGCCTGTTTCCCGATGTCGGCGGCGGCTGGTTCCTGCCCCGCCTTCCGGGCCGGGTCGGGGCATGGCTTGCGGCGACGGGCGGGCGGATAGATGGGGCGGATTGCAAGGCGATCGGGATCGCCACGCACTATATGGCGTCCGACAGGCTGGACGCCGTCAAGTCCGCGATCCTTGACGATCCCAAGGCGCTGTCCGCCATTCTCGATGACAATGCCGACACGCCGCCACCTTCGAAGCTGGCGGCGATGCGCGCGGATATCGACCGTCTCTTCGCTTCCGACCGGCTGGAGGATATCCTTGCCGCACTGGGCAGCGATGGTGGCGAATGGGCGGTGAAGCAGCGCGCCGTGCTTGGCGCCAAATCGCCTCAGACGATCAAGGTCGCGCTGCGCCAGCTTGTCGAAGGGGCGGCCAAGACGGATTTCGCCGACAATATGCGGATGGAATATGACATCGCCTGTCATGTGATCCGCCGCCCCGATCTGGTCGAAGGGGTTCGCGCGGTGATCTTTGACAAGGACAATGCGCCGCAATGGAATCCGGCGACTCCGGAGGACGTGACGGACGCCATGGTCGACGCGATTTTCGCGCCCCTGCCGCCGGATCGGCAATGGACGCCGTTGCCGGAAATTCAGCCGAACTTTCAAGGAGCCTGACATGAGCCTCACCATCGCCTTCATCGGACTTGGCAATATGGGCGGAGGCATGGCCGCCAACCTGTTGAAGAACGGCTATGCCGTCCGCGCCTTCGATCTTTCCGAAGATGCGCTCGCCCGGGCCGAGGCGGCAGGCGCCAGCCGTGCCGCCAGCGCGGTTGAAGCCGTGACTGGCGCGGATGCGGTCGTCACCATGCTTCCCGCCGGCAAGCATGTGGAAAGCGTCTACGCCGGCGAAGTCTTTGGCGCGGCCAAGGCCGGCGCGCTGTTCCTCGACTGTTCGACCATAGATGTGGCGACCGCCCGCCGAGTCATTGAAGCAGCGGAGGCCAAGGGGTTCGAGATGGTCGACGCTCCTGTTTCCGGCGGGATCGGGGCGGCCAATGGCGGCACGCTGACCTTCATGGTCGGCGGCTCCGATGCGGCTTTCGCCAGAGCCATGCCGATCCTCTCCGCCATGGGCAAGGCCGTGATCCATGCAGGCGGCGGGGGCAATGGACAGGCGGCGAAAATCTGCAACAATATGCTGCTGGGCGCCACCATGGTCGCGACCTGCGAGGCATTTTCCATGGCGCAGAAGCTGGGCCTTGATCCCCAGACCTTCTATGATATTTCCAGCGTGTCATCCGGCCAGAGCTGGTCGATGACCAGCTATTGCCCGGTGCCCGGCGTTGGTCCGCAAAGTCCTTCGGACAATGATTATCAGGGCGGTTTTGCGGTCGGCCTGATGCTCAAGGACCTGAAGCTCGCGAGCGAAGCCGCCGCGTCCGTCAGCGCCAGCGTCCCCATGGGCAATGCGGCCGAGGCGCTCTATCAACTGCTCGCCAATCAAGGCAAGGCAACTCGCGACTTTTCCATCATGATCGAGATGCTGGAAGGGAAATAGGCGCTACTCAGGCTCCAGCAGTTGTCGCAGATCCGGCATGGCATCGGCCTTCCCCATGTCATGCCGTTCCATTTCCCGCAGCGTCGCCAGCGCCATGGCCCGATAGTCCGGCAGCATATCGGGGCAATATCGGCCAAAGGCCTCCAGATGGCCGCCAATCGTCCCGCGGTCCCCTCGCAACAGAGGGCCGGACAAGGCGGCAAACCCGTTGGTCAGGCTGTTCTCCATCGCCGCTCGCACCAGTGGCCTCAGCGCCGCATGGGGATCGTCCATTCCGGCGGCTTCCAACGCCCTTGCCGCGCTTTCGATCAGCGTCACCAGATGGTTCGCCGCATGGCTGAGCGCGCCATGATAGAGGGACCGTTTCTCCTCGGCGATGATGAAGCCGTTGCCTCCCAACAGCTTCACGACCGCCATGGCCCGCTCGACGGCTTGGGCGGAACTGCCGGTTACGCCAAAAGGCGTTCCCGCCATGCGTTGCACTTCGCTTTCGGGATCGCCGGTAAAGGTCATCACGGGATGGATGGCGGCCGTTACAGCGCCCTTTTCCCGCAACGGGTCCAGCACTCCCGCGCCACATCGCCCGCTCAGGTGGAAGAGGAAGGGGCGGGGGACGCCGGGGTCGCAATGGGATAACCGCTCTGTCATGTCCGCCACAGCGTCATCCGAAACCGCCATGACAATGAGGTCGCAGCTCTGCCATATGTCCTCTGCGTTCCCTGCGGGCCGGGCATAGGGCACATGGGCAAGCGCTTCGGCACGCCGCGCGGACGAGCGGTTGAAGATCAGCGGCGCGGCCTTCGAAAAAGGCGCAAGGCCCATCGCGAAGGCCTGACCCGCCCGCCCCGCGCCGATGATGCCCAGCCGCGTGTAGGAAAGCGTGTTCATCAGATGCGGCGCGCGATCGCTCCGGCGGCCCAGCCCATGCCGACCGCCAGCAGGATGGCGGTCAGGCCGTAGAGGAAGGACCAATGTTCCGCCGCCAGCGCCATGAATTGCTCGAAGCCCGATTTGCGGACCGTGATGTCGCGGATCGCCGCCGCGACGACGCGCCCGTCCTGCACCAGAAAAGTTTCCGCCGTATAATCGCCCACCGTGACGCGGGCCGATAGCGGCAGCCGCGCGCGATAGAGCACGCCATCGGTGATCTCGACCGTGCCGGGCTTTTCCACATAAAGGCCAACGCGCCTGCGCAGATCCACCAGACCCGCCTGAAACCGCTCCAGTTCCGCGCTGTCGTTCAGCGACGATGGCGACAATTGCAACTTGTCGACGCCCAGTTCGTATATGGCGGCGGTTCTGTCATCGACGATCTTCCCGATCGGCCGGGACGACGCCATGGCATAGAAACTGGGCGCGGAGCGGAATCTTGCACGATCGGCATTGACCCAGATGCCCGCCACCTTCTCCTTTTCACGCATCATGATGGATTGATCGGGGCCTTTGAGGACCACCACGATATCCGCCGGATTTTTGGGACGGCGGCCGCCGGGATAGACGATGGCGCCGAACAGCAGCAAGTCCGCGCCGGTGAAGCTATATTGGATTTCGACGGTGCGCTGCGACACGTCGGGCACAAGTTCAGGTTCGTCGGCGGCACCCAGTAAAAGCAACAGAGCGGGCGCCAGCACGGAAAGAGCGGAAGCGCGCTTCACCGCACTTCAATCGTATAGATTTCATCCGGCCGCCATCCAAGGCCCAGCGCCATGCGCGCCGCGACGAGCAGGACGATGGCTGCCAGCAATATACGCAGATATTCCGGACGGACCGTCATGGAGAGCCGCGTCCCCACCTGCGCGCCTGTCACGCTGCCGATCAGGAGCAGCAAGGCAAGGACCAGATCCACGGCCTTTGTCGTCATAGCGTGCATCATCGTGGTCGCCATGGTGACGAAAAGAATCTGGAAAAGGGACGTGCCGACCACCGATTGCGTCGTCATGCCAAGCAGGTAAAGCATCGCGGGCACGAGGATGAAGCCGCCGCCCACGCCAAGAAGCATGGTGAGGATGCCCGTGCCCATACCCAGCAGCAACGGCGCAAGCGGTGAAATATACAGTCCTGAGCGGTAGAAGCGCCAGCGCATCGGCAAGGCCGCGACGAGGGGGTGATGGCGGCGTTTGCGCGCCTGAATCCGCTTGCCGGTCTTGAGCGCTATCAGGGTCTGGATCGATTCCTTGGCCATCAATGTCCCGATGCCGCCCAGCATCAGCACATAGAGAAGGGCAATCACCGTATCAATCTGCCCCAGGGACTGAAGCAGCCTGAACAGCAGGACGCCGATCCCCGCACCGACCACGCCGCCTGCGGTCAGGACGCCGCCCATGCGGAAATCGACCGTGCCGCGCTCCATATGGGTGACCACCCCTGAAACGCTGGCCCCCGTCACCTGCGATGCAGCCGAAGCCGCCGCGACCGTGGGAGGAATGCCGTAGAAGATCAGCAGCGGCGTCGTCAGAAAGCCTCCGCCGACGCCGAACATGCCGGACAACAGGCCGACAACCCCGCCCAGCCCGATGATGACGAGGGCATTTACCGACAGATTGGCGATGGGCAGGTAAAGGTCCATGTCTCTCCGGCTTAGGGCCAAGGCGTCTGGATATAAAGGCGTACGATGCTAACCGGCTAAAAATCCGTGGCAAGCGTCAATGACAGTCCGGATGGCGGATGCGCCCGGCCGGCAATGCGTTCCCGCCATTCGATGACAAGGCGGGCATTCGCATCCGGAAGAGCCAATCGCCATTGCAATTCAGGCCCTATGTCCAGACGCTCCAGATGGGGTTGAGCGCCGCCGGACAGGCTGCCTCCTATGCGGAAGGGGGATTGGTTCACAGGCGAAAGGATGGACAATTTTCCATCTGCAAACAAATCGCGGCGATGCAGGCCCACCATGCCCATTTGCGTGTAACCCTCCGCTTCCAGTCCCTTGGCCAGAAGAGTCGGGCCAAAGCCGCCCACGACCATGGCTGCATTCGCGTTCCTGCCGCCATCTCCCAGGGCTATGCGGCGTTCCATGGCGATGCTGACCGGAATGCCCGCCACAGGTTGCAGGGAAACGCCCAGTGCCGCCTCCGGCGCGGCTGGGCGGTCCAGAGCGCCGGTTATCCGTCCATAGGCCGTGATGCGCCTTTGCAGGGAGGCGGCAGGAAGGAAGTCGATCCTCATCCCCGCCTGAGAAGCGCCCAGTCGGCCGGGCGAGAGGGCGTTGGGAACAGCGCCTCCGTCTCTCCAGAACAGCCATCCGCTCGCGCGCCAGCGGTTTTTCGGTTGATGAAAGGGAAGGGCGGCGATTTGCGGTGGAGGAATTGCCAAAGGAGCGGTGACATCTTGCTCAGATGAAATGGCGGGTCGCGTTACGGCGGACGTCACTGGGGTAAAGGGGATCGGAGCGTTGCCGCCAGTCCGAACCGGGCGACGATGGCGGCTTTCCCTCTTATGAGCGGGGAGGGCATCGCTTCTCGTTCCCGTTGTCGCCCTGGGCGATAGGGCGGGCGAAGCGGGCCGCATGGCGAATGACGAAGGAATTGGCGCAACCACGTACGGCACGAACGGCGCCTGCGTTGCGGGGGTGTCCAGGTGCAGGATGACGATACGCGATGCCGTCCATCCCAAAATCAACAATGCGAAGAAGCGAAGGGGACGTCCGCTGGTCCTGGCTGTCATTCCTGCGCCCGCAATTCGGGAAAGCGGTGCTCCGTCTTGTCCCATGCCAGCGGCCTGCCGAGCAATGAGCGAACATAGAGAAAGACGGCGCGACGAGCTGCCAATATGGTGATCACGTTCGCGATGAATATCCGCGGGATCGCGGCGATCCCATGCCGCCAGCCATAGCTATGTCCCGCAAACAGCGCGCGCAGAAGCGCTCGCCAGATCATCATCCCCCCGTTCAAAAGCAGCAATGTCCGGATGCTGTCGGGATAAGGCGGCGGCGGATAGGAAAAGAAAAATCCGACGGCCAGCATCGCCCCCCACAACAGGAACGACAGATAGGCCGCCAATAGCACAAGCGCCGCCAGAGCGGCTCGGCGGTCGCGGAAGCGCATCCACCATTCGGTCATGCTGCCGCGCCATCCCAGCCGGTCCCATCCCGCAAGGGATATGCCGATGATCCAGCGCGCCTTCTGCCTGATGGCGGCATCCAGCGTGTCGGGGAAATATTCGCGGGTGGCGACCAGTTGACCTTGCTCGTCGCGCATACGGACGAATATGCCGCGCCCGCCCATCTCGCCGATGCGCAGGCCGGCTTCATAATCTTCGGTCAGGGACGCGGGATCGAAGGGGCCTTCATGCCGTTCATCGGTCAGGCGACCCAATGTCCGTCTGTTGAAGGCGCAAGCCACGCCTGCGGAAGGAATGGCGGCCCCCAGCGCCTCCCGCACGGTCAGGAGTTTGGCGTGGCTTTCCGCAAATTCATCGCAATAATGATTGGTGATGGCTCGGGCCATCCATCCGCCCTTGCCCGGCAGGGGCAACACCGGCAGTTGGACGAGATCGAAGCGGTCGGTCATGAAGTCGAACAGGCGGATTTCATCACGATGAACGACATCTTCCGCATCATGGAGCAGAACCGCCTTGAACGCGGAGCCGCTTTCGCGCTCTTCTGCCTCCATCGCGCGCCACAGCAGGTTGAGGCAATCAGCTTTCGTCGTAGGACCAGGACGGGAATTGACCGCCAGGGTTATCCGTGAATCCTGAGCTGCGATGTCACCTACCGCCTCGATCGTCGCGGGATCATTTGGATAAGCGCCCACGAAAATCCTGTAGTCGGCATCCTTCCAGCGATGCAGCGCGTTTCTGAGCATCGGACTGATCACTTCCGATTCGTCCCATGCCGGCACGAAAACGGCGATCTTCCCCGGCACGGGAGACTGGGGCAATGTGGCTGTCGTCATGCGCGGATAGCGCGAATAGACCGTGAACTTGCGCCAGAAGCGGCGGCACAGGAACAGCAGGTCTATGAGCAGGTCGTCGATACCGCCGACAAACAGTCCCGCCACCGCGAAAAGAAGGATTTCGCGATGAGCGATCACCACAAAGGCGACCAGCGCTTCCCCAAAAATATCGACCCCCTGTCTTTATGGGGGGGTGATGCCATGATGATGATGGATTTCCAAGAGCTTGGATCGCGATGCTTGCTAAATTTTCAAGCGTCTTTGTCCGGATGGCTTACGAAGCGTCCCGTGGTGAACGGATGCATGGGCGCGCCAGACCGCGCTCCTTACGGGACAGATGGATTCGCGCGAAAGAGGCGTGATAGGATAAACTCTCATCGCGGCCCTTCGTCGGCCGCCATGAGCCACCTGACCAATATGCGCGTTTGATGCGAAAGGAGGGGCCGATGAATATGGAGGTGGATGTCAACTACCTGCTGCAACGGCAGCAGATATCTTTGATGCATGCGGAAAAGAGCCGGTCGGCGGCAGGCCGGACAGCCTATGAGGATCTCGCTCGCAACTATAGCGAACGCGTGGAGGCCTATCGACGGGAAAACTCCCGGATCGTCGCCCTCGCGCATTGAACGCGGGGGTCAGCGCCGCGCGATCAATCTTTCCAGCGCGTAGCGGTGCCTTTCATCCCCGCCGCTTTCCTTTTCCAGCACGATCTTTACCTGCTCCAGTTCCGCTTCGGTGAGATGTTCTATGCCGATGAAATCGTTGCGCGCCGCTTCCACGGCGCGGATGAGTTCGTCGAGCTTGGCCTGAATGGCGGACCCGTCGCGGTTCTGGGCGTTTTGTATCAGGAAGACCATCATGAAGGTAATGATGGTCGTGCCCGTATTGATAACCAACTGCCAGGTGTCGGAATAATGGAAAAGGGGACCGGAAAGGCTCCAGAGCAAAACGATGGCGAGGGAAGCCATGAAAGCCTGCGGCTGTCCTGACCAGCGCGCGATCCGATGCGAAAAGGCGGCGAAAATCCGGTCCATCCTGTCTCTCCCATGATCCATGCTGTTTGTTTAGGCCTGGTTCAGCATCATGTCGTCATCAATCCAGCCATGATGAATCCTGTCCTCCGCCGCGTCTCCCTGGTTCTTTTGATCCCCGTGCTACTGTCTTCCTGCGCGACCGTTTCGCCTGAGTCGCGTCTGCGGAACCGTCTGATGGACGCGGGGCTGTCCCCTCGCATGGCGGGCTGCATGGCTGGCCGAATGGTGGACAGGTTGAGCATGTCTCAACTTCGCAAGCTGCAATCGCTTGCCTCGCTTCGCAATGTCGATATGAGAGAAGTCACGCTTGATCGCTTTCTTCACAAGGTCAGGGCGTTGGAAGATCCGGAGATTTTCATCGTCACCAGCAAGGCCGCGCTTTCCTGCTCCCTTTGATCGCGGGTGGAGGCGCGCTTTCCGGTTTGCCAGCTTTGCAATTTTGCAAAGTGATTTTGCGGAATCGTCTGGCCATGTGGAAATAGCTGTGCTTTAGCCCCGCCAACGATCTTACAGCGAAAGGGACGGGCCGGCTCCATGAACATTCATGAATATCAGGCGAAGGAACTGTTGGCGAAATATGGCGCGCCGGTCGCCGCGGGCTATGCCGCTTTTTCGATCGAGGAAGCCGTCGAAGCCGCCAGGAAGCTGCCCGGACCGCTTTATGTCGTGAAGTCGCAGATCCATGCCGGTGGTCGCGGCAAGGGCAAGTTCAAGGAACTTGGCCCCGATGCGAAGGGCGGTGTCCGTCTGGCCTTCAATCTGGATGAAGTGAAGGCCCATGCCACCGACATGCTCGGCAATACGCTGGTCACCATCCAGACTGGCGAAGCGGGCAAGCAGGTCAACCGTCTCTACATCACCGATGGCGCCGACATTGCCAAGGAATTCTACCTGGCGCTGCTGGTCGACCGCGCCAGCAGCCGCATCGCCTTCGTCGTGTCGACCGAAGGCGGCATGGACATTGAAGAGGTCGCCCATTCGACCCCGGAAAAGATCCACAGCTTCGCGGTCGATCCCGCTTCGGGCTTCCAGCCGCACCACGGCCGCGCCGTCGCTGCCGCGCTGGGCCTGACCGGCGATCAGGCGAAGCAGGCCGCCAAGGTCGCTTCTTCGCTCTACGCCGCGTTCCTCGACACAGATGCCGAGCAGATCGAAGTCAACCCGCTGGCGCTGACCGAGCAGGGCAATCTGCTGGTGCTTGACGCCAAGGTCGGTTTTGATGGCAACGCCATGTTCCGCCACAAGGACATCGCCGAACTGCGCGACCTGACCGAAGAAGATCCGGCGGAAGTCGAAGCGTCCGAATATGACCTCGCCTACATCAAGCTCGACGGCAATATCGGCTGCATGGTGAACGGCGCGGGCCTGGCCATGGCGACCATGGACATCATCAAGCTGAACGGCGAATTCCCCGCCAACTTCCTGGACGTCGGTGGCGGCGCTTCCAAGGAGAAGGTGACCGCGGCCTTCAAGATCATTCTGAAGGACCCTGCGGTGAAGGGCATATTGGTCAACATCTTCGGCGGCATCATGAAGTGCGACATCATTGCCGATGGCATCGTCGCCGCTGCCAAGGAAGTGAACCTGTCGGTTCCGCTGGTCGTCCGTCTGGAAGGCACCAACGTCCAGCAGGGCAAGGATATTCTGGCGCATTCGGGCCTGGCCATCGTCCCCGCGGACGATCTGGGTGATGCGGCGAAGAAGATCGTGGCGGAAGTGAGGAAGGCGGCCTGAACCACTCGGCCATTTTTGAAGGAACCCATGGGACGTGGGGTGGCCGGGGACGGTCGCCCCGCGTCCTTGTCTGCATTTGCGGTCCATGGCGTGATAATGGAAGGATATGGAAATGAAGATCCTTGTGCCCGTGAAGCGGGTGATTGATTATAATGTGAAGCCGCGTGTGAAGGCGGATGGAACGGGCGTCGATCTGGCGAACGTCAAGATGTCGATGAACCCGTTCGACGAGATTGCGGTGGAAGAAGCGATCCGCTTGAAGGAAAAAGGCGTCGCGACCGAAGTCGTGGCGGTTTCCATCGGCGTCGCCAAGTCCCAGGAAACACTTCGCACCGCGCTGGCGATGGGCGCCGACCGGGCGATCCTGATCGAGAGCGATGCGGAAGTGGAGCCGCTGGCCGTGGCGAAGCTGCTCGCCAAGGTTCAGGAAGAGGAAGGTGCCGGCCTCATCATCCTGGGCAAGCAGGCGATCGACGATGACAGCAACCAGACCGGCCAGATGCTGGCCGCGCTGCTGAACCTGCCGCAGGGCACCTTTGCAAGCAAGGTCGAGGTCGAGGGCGACAAGGTCAGCGTGACCCGCGAAGTCGATGGCGGCCTGGAGACGGTGAAGCTCAACGTTCCGGCGATCATCACCACCGACCTGCGCCTTAACGAGCCGCGCTATGCTTCGCTCCCCAACATCATGAAGGCGAAGAGCAAGCCGCTCGCGACCAAGGCGCCCGCCGATTATGGCGTGGACATAAGCGCGCGTCTGGAAACAACCGCCGTCAACGAACCGCCCAAGCGTTCGGCCGGGGTCAAGGTAGCCGATGTCGATGAACTGGTGGCGAAACTGAAAGCTCTGGGAGTTGCCGCATGAAGACGCTTGTTTGGGTTGAACATGAGGGCGGCGCCGTCAAGGACGCGACCCTTTCCGCCATCACCGCCGCCGCCAAGCTGGGCGAGGTGCATCTGCTGGTCGCGGGCGCAGGCGTCGGCGGCGTGGCCGAGGAAGCGGCGAAGATCGCGGGCGTGGGCAAGGTCCATGTCGCCGATGACGCCGCTTTCGGCCATGCGCTGCCTGAGAATGTCGCGCCGCTGATCGTCGAACTGATGGGCAGTCATGACGCATTCGTCGCGCCCGCCACCAGCAACGGCAAGAATATCGCGCCGCGTGTTGCCGCGTTGCTCGACGTGATGCAGATCAGCGACATTCTCTCGGTCGAGAGCGATGACACGTTCACGCGCCCGATCTATGCGGGCAACGCCATCGCGACGGTTAAGTCGAAGGATGCCAGGAAGGTCATCACCGTGCGCGGCACCGCGTTCGAGAAGGCGGCGCGCGAAGGCGGCAATGGCGCTGTGGAAGCGGTGTCGTCGACCGGCGACAAGGGTATTTCCAGCTTCGTCGGCGCGGAAATCGCCAAGTCGGAACGTCCCGAACTGACCAGCGCGAAGGTCATTGTGTCGGGTGGCCGCGCGCTCAAGGATGGCGAGACGTTTGAGCAACTGATCTTCCCGCTGGCCGACAAGCTGGGCGCGGCGGTCGGTGCCAGCCGCGCGGCAGTCGATGCCGGCTATGTGCCCAATGACTATCAGGTCGGGCAGACCGGCAAGATCGTGGCGCCGGAAGTCTATATCGCGGTCGGCATTTCCGGCGCGATCCAGCATCTGGCGGGCATGAAGGACAGCAAGATCATCATCGCCATCAACAAGGACGAGGACGCCCCCATCTTCCAGGTGGCGGACTTTGGCCTTGTCGGCGATCTGTTCAAGGTCGTGCCGGAATTGACCGAAAAACTCTGATCGGTTCGGGATGAATAAAGAAAAGGGCGCGGTCCGGTGGATCGCGCCCTTTTCCTTTGGCTTATTCGCAGTTGATATCGTTGCGGTCGATCGCGCGACCCGCCAGCGCGCCGCCCGCACCGCCCAGGATCGTGCCAAGCGTCTTGGAACCTCCGGGGGCGATCACATTGCCCAGAACGCCGCCCGCGATTGCGCCGACGATGGTGCCGGTCGTGCCATCATCGCGCTTGCAATAATAGCGGCCGTCGCGGTCGCGGTAGATCGTGTCATTATCGCCAAGCTGACGGCGGTGATGGCGCTGGCCATCGCGCCGGTCGCCGCGATGCGGACGGTCATAGCTGCCGGGCCGGTCGTAACCGTAACGATCGCCATAACCGTCCGAAGCGCAGGCGCCCAATGGCAGCATGGCAATCAGGGCAACGGCCAAAATCGGGGTTCGCATAGATGATCCTCCTTATGTGCTTTTCACCAACCCTTTGAAGCGCGGAAAGTTGCGAGATTCGTCATGCTACCGAAATGAAGCCGCCAGCAAGGGCGCGTTCAGGACGCAAAGGGGCTGACAGAAGCGGCGGGAGACGTGGAAGACGCAGGATTGGGAGATCGCTCGTCCGCGCGTTGGACTGCGATATGGGCCTTGGCCTCGTTGTACCGCGTGGCGAGGTCGTTCCTGAACGCGGTCAGCTTGCCTTCGTCATAAAGCTTTTTGCCGACATAGCCCGCGATGGCGCCAAAAATGAGAGTGCGGATCATGAGGAATTCCTCGGTTTGTGGAACAGGGTGGCCGATCAACGGGCCATCCGGCAGCCGGTTCCAGACGAGGAAGATGAGCACGGCGAGCGGAGAAGGAGAGGCGGCGGATCGCGGATGCCAAAGATGGAAAGCGCATGGCTGGTTTAACCGAGTCCGCCCGGAACGTGGCTCATACGGCGACTTTGCTGGCCTTCATGGGAGGCAGGGGTAGCAATAAACCCGCGGTTATGGGGGACCGGGTTGAGCGGCCTGAGAATCGCCCCATCCGCCTCTCCCTTACTCTGCCGCCACAGCATCCATGCCCAGTAACGGCGCGAGATAGCGTCCGGTGAAGCTCCGACTGTTCTTCGCGACCTTTTCCGGTGTGCCTTCGGCCACCACTTCGCCGCCCTTGATGCCGCCTTCCGGACCCATGTCGATGATCCAGTCGGCAGTCTTGATGACGTCGAGATTATGTTCGATCACGACCACGCTATTGCCTTGCTCGACAAGGGCGTGGAGGACTTCGAGCAGTTTGCGGACGTCCTCGAAATGGAGGCCGGTGGTCGGCTCGTCCAATATGTAGAGGGTGTTGCCGGTGGCGCGACGAGAAAGTTCCTTGGCGAGCTTTACGCGCTGGGCTTCGCCGCCCGACAGGGTCGTCGCCTGTTGCCCGACCTTGACATAACCCAGGCCCACTTCCGCGAGCATCGCCATCTTGTCGCGGATCGGCGGCACGGCCTTGAAGAATTCCACCGCGTCCTCGACCGTCATGTCGAGCACGTCGGCGATGGACTTGCCCTTGAACTTCACCTCCAGCGTTTCGCGATTGTAGCGCGCGCCGTGGCAGACGTCGCAGGTGACGTAGACGTCGGGAAGGAAGTGCATCTCGATCTTGAGCACGCCGTCGCCATGGCAGGCTTCGCAACGGCCGCCCTTGACGTTGAAGGAAAAGCGGCCCGGCTTGTAGCCCCGCGCCTGCGCTTCGGGGAGGCCCGCGAACCAGTCGCGGATATTGGTGAAAGCGCCGGTGTAGGTGGCGGGGTTGGAGCGCGGCGTGCGGCCGATGGGCGACTGGTCGATGTCGATCACCTTGTCGCAATGTTCAAGGCCCGTCACCTTGTCATGCGCGCCTGCCACGATGCGCGCGCCATTGAGCGAGCGCGCCGACGCCGCGTAGAGCGTGTCGATGGTGAAGCTGGACTTGCCCGATCCCGACACTCCCGTGATGCAGGTGAAGGTGCCGAGCGGGATGCTCGCCGTGACGCCGCGCAGATTGTTGGCGCGCGCGTTGTGGACGGTGAGTTTCTTGCCTGTGCCCTTGCGGCGTTTCGCGGGGACTTCGATGCGGCGGGCGCCGTTCAGATAATCGGCGGTCAGGCTGTCCTTGTGAGC
This sequence comes from Sphingobium faniae, assembly GCA_900100475.1. Lineage (GTDB taxonomy): Bacteria > Pseudomonadota > Alphaproteobacteria > Sphingomonadales > Sphingomonadaceae > Sphingobium > Sphingobium faniae. The sequence continues at coordinate 303,462 of FMTU01000005.1, forward strand.
GAGGAGCTGGTTGAGGCTGCCCTGCGCGACGATGCTGCCGCCATGGACGCCCGCTCCTGGTCCCATGTCGACGATATAGTCGGCGGCGCGGATTGCGTCCTCGTCATGCTCCACGACGATGACGGTGTTGCCAAGGTCGCGCAGGCGCTTGAGGGTGACGAGAAGGCGGTCATTGTCGCGCTGATGGAGGCCGATGCTGGGTTCGTCGAGGACGTAGAGGACGCCTGAGAGGCCGCTGCCGATCTGGGAGGCGAGACGGATGCGCTGGGACTCTCCGCCCGAGAGCGTGCCACTGGTGCGATCGAGGTTCAGATAGTCGAGGCCGACATTGTTGAGGAAGCCGAGGCGCTCGACGATTTCCTTGAGGATGGCGCGGGCGATCTGGTTCTGTTGATGGTTGAGCCTGTCGGGGAGGGTGGAAAAGAAAGCGAGCGCGTCCACGACGGAGCGGCGGGTGGAGAGCGAGATGTCCTCGCCCGCGATCCTGACCGCGAGGGCTTCGGGCTTGAGGCGCGCGCCATCGCATGTCTCGCAGGGCATGGCGGTCTGATATTTGCTCAGTTCCTCGCGCATCCAGGCGGATTCGGTCTGGAGCAGGCGGCGGTTCAGATTACCGATCACGCCTTCGAAGGGCTTGCGGACCTCGTAGCTTTTCTTGCCGTCGACGAAGCGCAAGGTGACAGGCTTGCCGCCGGTGCCGTGGAGGATGATGAGCTTCACCTCGCCGGGCAGGTCCTGCCAGGGCGTATCGAGGGAGAAGCCGAATTCCTTGGCGAGGCTGCCCAGCACTTGCATGTAATAGGGGCTGGGCGGGTTGGACTTGGCCCAGGGGACGACCGCGCCTTTTTTCAGGGAAAGGGCTTCGTTGGGGACGACCAGTTCGGGATCGAATTCCTGCCGCTCGCCAAGGCCATCGCAGGCGGGGCAGGCGCCTTGCGGAGCGTTGAAGGAGAAGAGGCGAGGCTCGATTTCGGGAATCGTGAAGCCGCTCACCGGACAGGCGAATTTTTCGGAGAAGACGATGCGATTGGCGGGGATGCCGCTGTTCTTCATCTTGCCGGAGGATTGGGCTTCATCCTCGCGTCCGGGAACGATCCCGTCCGCCAGATCAATATAGGCAAGGCCGTCCGCCAGTTTCAGCGCGGTTTCGAAGCTGTCGGCGAGGCGCGTCGACATGTCCGGGGCGACGGCGAGGCGGTCGACGACCACTTCGATGTCATGCTTGTATTTCTTGTCGAGGGCGGGGGCTTCCTCGATCGGATAGAGTTCGCCGTCGATGCGGACGCGGGTGAAGCCCGCCTTCTGCCATTCCGCCAGTTCCTTGCGATATTCGCCCTTGCGGCCGCGCACGGCCGGGGCGAGCAGATAGAAGCGCGTGCCTTCGGGCAGTTGCATCACGCGATCAACCATCTGGCTGACGGTCTGCGCGGCGATGGGGAGGCCGGTCGCGGGCGAATAGGGGATGCCGACGCGCGCCCAGAGCAGGCGCATATAATCGTAAATCTCCGTGACGGTCGCGACCGTCGAGCGCGGATTGCGCGAGGTCGTCTTCTGCTCGATGGAGATGGCGGGGGAAAGGCCGTCGATATGCTCGACATCGGGCTTCTGCATCATCTCCAGAAACTGGCGCGCATAGGCGGAGAGGGACTCGACATAACGGCGCTGCCCCTCGGCATAGATCGTGTCGAAGGCGAGGGAAGACTTGCCCGAACCCGACAGGCCGGTGATGACCACCAGTGCGTCGCGGGGCAGGTCGACATCCACGCCCTTGAGGTTGTGCTCGCGCGCACCGCGCACGGAAATATGCGTGAGACTCATGGGCCGTCTTGTTCCAGATTTGTTCTATTGGGGCAAGTGCGCGTTTCGCATCTGGAGGCCTAGATAGGGTCGTCGCGGCGAAAGGAAAAGGCGCGGGGTTTCATCCTGCGTCGCGCGGCATTAGGGTTCGCGTCATGAGCGGTGGATGGACGAAAGGGATGCGCGGCGGCGTGCTGGCGGCGACGGTGTTGCTGGCGGCCTGCGGCGGAGGTGTGCGGTACAGGCCGGTGAGCGACGTGCCGGTGAAGATCGGCAAGCCCTATAGCGTGCGGGGCGCGACTTATGTGCCGGCCGCTGATCCCACATATGATTATTTGGGCTATGCGAGCTGGTATGGCAGCGAATCGGGTAACCAGACGGCCAATGGCGAACGGTTCCGGCCCAAGGCGGTGACGGCCGCCCACACGACTTTGCCGCTGCCAAGCTACGTCGAAGTGACCTCTCTGGATACCGGGCGCACGATTTTGGTGCGAATAAATGATCGCGGGCCATTTGCCGGAAAGGATAGAATTGTTGACCTTTCCAAGGGGGCTGCCCGGCAGCTTGGCATTCATTTGCAGGGCGTGGCGCCGGTCCGGGTCCGCATGGCTAATCCATCGGAAAAAGACCGAAAAAAGCTGCGCGGCGGTCAGGAAGCGCCGGAAAGATCGCGAGTCCCGGAATCTGTGCTGGTGAAATGGCGCGCTCAATTGGCGGCCGGCAATTAAGTAATTGATGTTAACCTTTTATCCCGAAATGAGACGCAAAGTCAATTGACGTTACGGAAACGTAGCTATATTAGTGCCGCCCGCCAGATGCCGTTGGTGGCTGTAGACAGGTCGTTCGTCCCTTGAGGACGCTGTCGAACGGAAATAGGCGGCGGATCATCGAATGGCGCCCGTTGGATCGGGTTTCTCGATTATCATGGCATGGATAGAGAGGGTTTCCCTCTGTTCAGAGACGGTTAACGCGCAAACGTGTCGTCTATGGAATGACAGTTTCAAATCCTGGAGTGCCCGACAGCATCCTGGATACGCCCCCGGCCTTCCCTTGCGCCGGGGGCGTTTTCTTTTGCCTTTTGTCGTTTCGATTCGCAGTTTCCGTTACGGAAATGTCGCCTGTCGGCGCGCCCATGTCGTTCGTCATGTCCTTTGTCCGGCGTCGTCGGCTTTTCGTCGACACAGCCGCTGTTGAACGATGAAGCGAGCCGCCCATCGAAGGCGGCGGGCATCGCTCCCAACATCAACATAAAAGGAAGGGGTAACGGCGGCTACGCTATCCCGCTTTGGTCCAGCCTCCGTTCTCATACCGGCTTTCTCGCATCCCCTGGGGAGGTCCGGCAAGACAAGCAGTTGAGGAGACTTTGCCATGTTTGCCCCCTTCAAAACCTTTTCCATTGCCGCCTTCGCCGCTGCTTCGATGATGGCGGGCAGCGCCAGCGCGGAAACCTTCATCTCCAACGGACGTACCTTTGAGGTTCGTTTCAACGATCTGGACCTGTCGCGGACGGCGGATCAGCAAGAATTGCAGGATCGCATCGGCCGGGCCGCCAGCCGCGTGTGCAGCAGTCCCAACCTGACGGAGGCCAATCGCTGCCGTAGCAATGCCATCGCGCATGTGAAGGTGCCGGTCGCCACCGCCATTGCGCAGGCGCAAAGCAAGGCGCGTTATGCCGAGGCGGGGAAGGAACCCCTTGCTCTTGCCCACTGAATCACCGCTCCTGTAAACAGAAAAAGGCCCGGCACTGCCGGGCCTTTTTTCAATGGCGGCCGGACAATCAGCGCCCCGCCATCGCCCGCGCATTGGCGAGGAAGGTGCGGCCGATGCGGATTTCCTCGCCATCGGCCAGGCAGGCGAACCAGACGCCGCTGCCGTCATGGCGCAGGCGGACGATATGTTCCCGCCGGACGATGTGCGATCGGTGGAGTCGGACGAAATGCTGCGGATCAAGCCGTTCCTCCAGCGAACTGATCGTCTGGTGCAGCAGATAGCTGTGTGTGCCGACATGCAGGCGCATATAGTCTCGCTCCGCCTCGATCCGGTCGATCTGCCCGGTGACGATGCGGACGAGTTCGGACCGATGCGGCACCCAGAATTCTTCCGCCCATTCGGGCGCCGGCTCGGCCGGCGGGGCAGGTTCGGCCAATGCGCGGCTTTGCAGCGCGAGTTCGACACGGTCGATGGCGCGGGCCAGCCGGTCATGCGCGACGGGTTTCAGCAGATAGTCCACGGCGGCGAGATCGAACGCTTCGACCGCGAACCCTTCGAAGGCGGTGATGAAAATCACCGCCGGGCGCAGTCCCATGCGCCCGACCGCCCGCGCCACGCCGATCCCGTCGAGCAGGGGCATGGCAATGTCCAGCATCACCAGATCGGGTTGCAGACCTTCTATCATGCGAAGCGCGGCCTCGCCGTCATTGGCCGTGCCTGCGAGCGTGATCCGCGGTTCGCGCGCGCAGAGCATCTGAAGTCGCTCGACGGCCAGCGGTTCATCGTCGACGATCATGGTGCGAATGGATGTCATGCGGCTCAGCAGCCCCTTCGGATCAGCGGAAGGACAAGTTCGACGGCAAAGCCGCCCTCCGCGCGCGGACCATAGGCGATGCGACCCCGATCGCCAAAACGCGCCGCCAGCCTGTCCCGCACATTGGCGAGGCCAATGCCGTTGCCGCCATCCGCCACGCGCGGCGGATGGTCGCCATTGTCGGTGACATTGATGTGCAGCATGTCGTCCTCCTCGCGCGCGGCGATGGCGATGGTGACGGGCGTGGAGGTTCGCGACACGCCATATTTGATCGCGTTTTCCACCAGCGGTTGAAGGATCAGGCCGGGAACGCAGGCGCCCAGCAGGTTTTCGGGAATGTCGATGCGGGTGATGAGGCGGTCAGGGAAGCGCACGGCTTCAATATCCAGATAGAGCTTCTGGAGGTGGACTTCTTCTTCCAGCGGCACGTCCTCCAGCGGATCTCCGGTCAGGCTGGTGCGATAGAAGTTGGAGAGGGAAAGGATCATCTGCTCCGCTTCGTCCCGCCTGTTTTTCATGACGAGGGAGGAGAGGGAGTTCAGCGTATTGAACAGGAAATGCGGGTTCACCTGATAGCGCAGCGAACGGAGTTCCGCCTGCTGCGCGGCGCGTTCGAGGCGGGCGGCGCGGCGTTCGACGCGATGGGCTTCGCTGGCGTAGGAAAGGGCGAGATAGAGGCCCGCCCATGCGGCGAGGAAGAAATAGCGGCTGATCGCATCTTCGGCGATCGACATGAGCGCATAACCGGGCTTGGCATATTTCCCTGGCTCGGAATCCGGGAACATGCCTGCCGCATCATAGACATTGAAGATGTAGAAATTGGCCGCCGCCATCGCCAGCGCGAAGGGGGCTGCGAGTGAAAAGGCCGCGACGATGCGCACGCTGAGCGGTTTGTGATCGAACCGGCGCAGCGCCAGATAGAGAACCCAGGTGGCGACGACGCCGATCACGGTCACGACCATGCGGCGGACGGCGAGTTCATCCTGCGCCTCGAACCCCATGACAGCGGCGCGAAGGGTGACGAGAACGGCGTAGAAAAGCCAGAAGCCAAGGATGGAATAAAGCGCGATGGCGGGCGGCACGCCGCGTTCGCCGTCTTCGGGAAGAAAGGCCATAACTGTAGTCTACGCCAAAGGATGGATCATGTCGCGTATCAGTGGCGTAGCTGGTCGAATGGCGCTGGCCGTTGGTCGAAGCGCGGAACCAGGGTGCCGGTGCATCCGTTTTTTCCTCCACGGCCGAAGTCCCGGCACTGCAAGGAGAGTTCCATGTCCGACAAGACTGACATTCGCCCCAACAGCCGCGAAGAGGCAGGAGACAAGCGACCGACCGACGCGCAGGACCATGCAGTGACCACGGAAGAGAAACTGGATGAAGGGTTGAAGGATTCCATGGACGCATCCGATCCCCCCGCCGCCACCATGCCGGGCGATGATGGAGAGCCGCGGCCGTCTTCGGGATTTAAGGAGCGTGACCAATAGCCCCCCGATCGCAAACATGCTAACATCAGGAAGACGGCGGCTTTCCAAGGCGAAAAATCCCATCGGGCCGCCGCTTTTGCAGGAGAGCCGTTTATGCCGACATCAGCCACGCCTGCGATTGAACGTATCGCTCGCGTTCTTGCCGGACGCCAGTTGAGCCTGAATGGCATAGGCAGCCAGGCGCACGCGGCGAACGCCGTGGATGAGACGTGGCACCATCATGTCGACGACGCCTATGCCATCCTGCATACGCTCCGCGAACCGGATGCCCAGATGGCGCAGGCAGGCGATGTGACCGTGTGGCGCAGCATGATCGGCGCGGTGCTGGAGCGCCGGGTGGACTGATCCGCTGCCGTTTCTGCATGTCCTTCCCGCCTATTTCCGAAAAAGGATGTTGCGCCGCAAAAGGAAATCTGATTCCCTATGAATATCGGTGGAACAGGCGCTTAAGCCTCCAGTAACCATAAGGCGCGCATGTTCTGCATGACGACTGGAAGTCGGAGGGCAAGAGCATGGGCACGAGTGCAAGACCTGCGTACGGCGCGGTCACCTTGGCGGAACTGCGCGAATTTGCGAGCTTCACCAGCGCGACGCAGCGTTACATCAGGCGATCCCTGGATATAGGATTGCATCGCCGCGACGCGATGAAGCTGTGGTCACGCGATATGGTGGAGGAAGCCTCCATCCGCGCGCAGGCCCGCATCTATGGTCGCCTTGACGAGATCAAGGCGCGGGTGCCCGACGACAGTGGACTCGATCAGGTGGAACCGTTCATGGCGCCGCTGGTGATCGTATCGGCCTTTGATCTGGGGCAGGATCGGTTGGGAACGTTTTCCGCCTATCGGTTTCTCTATGAACGGTTGCTGGGGGCGGGCGCGCGGCCATGGTTGCCCGGTGCCTTTTGCGCGGCGGCGAGTCTGCCGCATCTGCATCCCGACAAACGGCGCGCGCTGCTCCAGTCGATCAGCGAAGCGGCTGCGACGGCGATCGGATGGTCCAACCGGGAACCGACTTTCTATCCCGAATGGGTCGACAAGGTGGACATGAGCAAGGCGAACTGATCCGGCCAAGGCGGATCGGCAAAGCTGTCCATTGCTAAGGAAATGATGAGCGATCGGCCGATCTTGGATAGCTGCATCCGGGATTGGTCCAGTTCCATGTCCGCTCGCGCGATCGCAGGAAGGATCAGATGCGCCGGTATCGGAAATACCACACTTCATGGCCCTGACGCCGGGCCTTCGCCTCATAGCGGGTTTCGGGCCAGCCGCCGGGGCGGGTGAGGAAATCCTTCGGCTCCTTCGCCAGCCATTCGAAAGCGGGATGACCGTTCATCACCATGAGCGCCCAGCGCAAATAAACGGGATGGTCGGTGCCGAAACGGAACTCGCCGCCGGGTTTCAGCTTGCGCGCGATCAGTTCGACCGGACCCTTGTTCATCATGCGCCGCTTGGCATGGCGCGCCTTGGGCCAGGGATCGGGATGCAGCAGATAGACGAAGCTGAGCGAACCGTCGGGAATGCGGTTCAACACCGATAGTGCATCGCCCATATGGAGGCGGATGTTCGGCAGGCTCTTGTCGCGGATATGGCCAAGCGCGCCGACGACGCCGTTCAGGAAAGGTTCGCAACCAATGAAGCCATGGTCGGGCAGCATATCGGCGCGAATGGCCATATGCTCGCCCGCGCCGAAACCGATTTCAAAGTGGAGCGGGTGGTCATGGCCGAACAGGCTTTCCGCCGTGATGTCGCCTTCTTCGGGGACGCAGAGAGCGGGGAGCAGGCGATCCACCAGTTCCTGCTGCCCTGGCCGAAGCTTGTGGCCGGACTGCCGCCCGTACAGGCGGTTGAGGGTCGTGGGGTCGCCGGATTTGTGCGCGGTCATGGCGGGCCGATAGCGGGCGGCGGAGCCGGGAGCAAGCAGGAGAAGGACAATGTTTGCCTCCCGCCATCAGGATGCGTGAAACCGGGGAGAGAAGGCGGGAGGCAAGGATTGTAAACCGCTGCCTCGAAGGATGGCGGGCATTGTGACGATCCGTTCCCCATTTCCTGAAGCTCGCCGCGTGCCTCGCGGCGACTCGCATGGGCCGAGAATGGCGGCGAACATTCGTGACAGTCCATATCCGCCCAAGTGAGATGCCGGGTCCGACAGGGATGTGGACCCGACGCCCCGCTTATGGCGCTGTGGCGCCGTCGAGCCTCATGAACTTTGGTCATTTTGCGGCAGAGCAGGGCGGGGTTGGCGCTGGCGCCCTATCGTTAGCGGCAGGGCTTTCCTTCATATTCGCGGCGATGGAGCGCATAATGGTTGCCATTCCAGCGCAGCACGGGAAAGCAGAATCCGGGACCGCCCACGGCTATGTCGGGCCAACCGGCCGCGCCTTTGGTCTTGAGGAAGTCGGGGATGCCAACCTCCTTCGCCATCAATTTCCAGTGCCCGTCCGCCTGCTGGCCGAGCAGCCAGAATGCCTGCCCTGTATTGCCGTAACAGAAGAGGCTTGATTCGGAGATGATGACTTCCGGGCGGCCGTCACCGTTGAGGTCGCGGCGCTCCTCTATGGTGGCGGGAGAGGGTGGGGCGCCGGATTCATCGCATCCGCTGGTCCAGATTCCGCCCTGCCGGGTTAGACCGGCGGCGCGGAAGATCGTCGTGTCGGCGGCGCTATGGCTGGTGGAGGCAAGGGAAGAGAGAGGGACGGAAGTGGCCAAGGCCGCTCCCCATGCCATGAAGGCGATAGTGCTGCGCCTTTGCTTCCGTCCCATATATCCTCCTTATGGCATCAGGCGATGGCGGCCTTCAGCTTTTCAACCAGATCGGTGCGTTCCCAGGGGAAGAAGTCGCCTTCAGGCTTGCGGCCGAAATGGCCATAAGCGGCGGTCGGGCGATAAATCGGTTTGTTGAGGCCCAGATGTGTGCGGATGCCACGCGGGGTCAGGCCGCCCAGTTCCTTGATTGATTTGATCGCGTCCTCGATCTTCGCATCGTCGACCGAGCCGGTGCCGTGCGTGTCGACATAAAGCGACAGCGGCTCCGACACGCCGATGGCGTAAGCGAGCTGGATGGTGCAGCGCGTGGCCAGACCCGCCGCGACGATGTTCTTGGCGAGATAACGGGTGATATAGGCGGCCGATCGGTCGACTTTCGTCGGGTCCTTGCCGCTGAACGCGCCGCCGCCATGGGGCGATGCGCCGCCATAGGTGTCGACGATGATCTTGCGGCCCGTAAGGCCCGCGTCGCCGTCCGGCCCGCCAATTTCGAAACTGCCGGTCGGATTGATGTGATAGACGGTCTCATCCGAGAGCAGGTTCGCGGGCAGAACTTCCGCGATGGCGCCCTTCACGTAATTCTTCAGTTCCGTTTCCTTCTCGCCCTGGTCGAAGCCCGGCGCGTGCTGGGTCGAGACGACGATGGCGGTGGCGGCGGCGGGCTTGCCGTTTTCGAAGCGGAGCGTCACCTGGCTCTTGGCGTCGGGTTCCAGGAAAGGCGCGCGGCCCGAATGACGGTCGGCGGCCATCTTCGCGAGTATCTTGTGGCTGTAGTCCAGCGTCGCGGGCATGAGGTCGGGTGTTTCGTCGCAAGCGAAACCGAACATGATGCCCTGATCGCCCGCGCCTTCATCCTTGTTGCCGGACGCATCGACACCCTGCGCGATATGCGCGGACTGGGCGTGGAGATTATTCTCGAAGCGGAGATTTTTCCAGTGGAAGCCATCCTGCTCGTAACCGATGCGCTTTACGGTTTCGCGAACGGCTTGCTCGATCTCTTCCTGTGCGCCGGAGGCCCACTGGCCGTTCTCAAAAACGCCCTTGCAGCGAATTTCGCCCGCCAGCACCACGAGTTGTGTCGTCGTCAGCGTTTCGCAGGCGATGCGGGCTTCGGGATCCTTGGAAAGGAACAGGTCGACGATGGCGTCGGAGATCTGGTCCGCGACCTTGTCGGGATGGCCTTCGGACACGGATTCCGAGGTGAAGAGATAATTGCTACGCATGGGACTCCCATTAGCACGCTGACTGAGCAGGGGACATAAAGAAAAGTTTATGTGGCTATTAGCGGTTCGATTTGCGCGTGGCAATGGCCAGTCCGCCAAGGATCAGCAGGAAGATGAGCGGGGACCAGTTGCCGAGGCGTGCGAAGAGCGTTGGCGGCAGGGAAGAGGGAAGCGCCGTGTCGAGAAAGCCGGCGCGGCGCAGCCCCAGCTTGTGCAGCACATGACCGCGCGCGTCGATGACCGCCGAGACGCCTGTGGGCGTGGAGCGGATGATCGGCAACCCTTCCTCGATGGCGCGGAGGCGGGCTTGCGCGAGATGCTGGACCGGCCCCCAACTGCCGAACCATGCGTCGTTGGAGGGATTGAAGAGGAACGCCGGGCGGTTGGCGCTGTCGATCACCTGTCCGGAAAAGATGATCTCATAGCAGATCTGGACGCCCATCTTCATTTCCGGGCGGCCAAGGACGGCGGGCAGGACAAGGCTCTGCGGGCCGGGGCCGGGCCAGAAATCGGCGTCTCCGGGGACGAGGCGTGAGAGGCCGAGCGGCTCAAGGATTGAGCGCATCGGCAGATATTCGCCATAGGGGACAAGGTGCGCCTTGTCATAGCGGGCGGGCAGGTGGGCGTCGGGAGTGACGATCCAGACGCTGTTGTTCGCGCCTGCCAGCACTGTCTCGTTGTAACCGCCCTTGTCGACCTGCTTGTAATAGACCTTGTTCGCTCCGGTCAGCAACAGGTCGTCGGGACCGAGCAGGGCGGCGAGACGGCTGCGCCAGGCCGGTTCCATGTCGAGATAGGCCGGGATCGCGGCTTCAGGCCAGAAGATGAGACGCGGGGCCGGGCGCGGCGTGCCGGAGAGAGCCGCGAGGGTGCGGAAATGGGCCTGTTCCAGTTCGACGGAATATTTCTCGTCCTGACCGATATTGGGCTGGACGACGCGGATGCGCGGCGCCCCCGCCGGCGTGGCGGGCGCCTGCGAGAACAGGCCCCAGAGCGCGAGGGCGAAAAGCGGGACGGCTATGGCGGCGGCGGGCCTGAACTGGCGGCGGGAGAGCATGGCCAGTGCGCCCGACGCCAATATGGCCAGAGCGCCCAGTCCATAGGTGCCGATGACGGTGGAGGCGATCGCGATGCCGGTGGGCAGCCAGATCACGCCCAGCGGGTTCCATGCAAAGCCGGTGAAGACCGCTGCACGGAGATATTCGGACGCTATCCAGCAGGCTGCGAGGAAAAGGAGGAACGGCAGCTTGCCGGGCGCGAAGCGGCGGGCGAGCCACCACGCGCTGAAGGTCGCCAGGCCGGGATAGATGGCAAGATAGAGCGAGAGCAGAAACACCGCGCCATAGCCGAACCAGTGCGGCATCGCGTCCTGATAGGTGAAGGCATGGGCGATCCAGTTGAGGCTCAGCGTGAAATGGCTGAGGCCAAAGAGCCAGCCGCGCGTGAAGGCGGCTTTGCGGTCGGGCGCCCGTTCGATCAGCAGGATCAGCAGGGCGAAGCAGGAAAGCGTGACGGGCCAGAGCTGCAATGGCTCGAAACCCGTCGCCGACAGAAAGCCGGCGGTCAGGGCGATGAGCTTTGGTCGGCGGTCGAGGACTGCCAGCATCGGGGCGGTCAGCGAACCGTCGCCATGGTGGCGTTGGTGCACTGGTCACTCTTCTCGCCGCCGCCTGTCAGCATGGACGCCGCGATGAAACCACCGACCACCAGTACGAGGAACAGGCCAGAGAGGAGGGCCAGATATTTTTCGATGAAGGCTTTGATCGGGCGGCCGAACTTCCAGAAGAGGAAGCCCACCAGCATGAACTGGAAGGCGCGGCTGAGGATGCTCGCCCAAATGAAGGTGAAGAGCGGGAGGCCGATGAACCCTGCGGTGATGGTGATGAGTTTGAAGGGGATGGGCGTCGCGCCCTTGATGAGGATGATCTCCGCGCCATATTCACGCAGGTAGCAGGCCGCGACCGGGAACTTGGCGGACAGGCCGAGGGCCGCGAGGATCTGGTGGCCCACCGTCTCATAGACGAAATGGCCGATCGCGTAGCCGAACAGGCCGCCCAGCACCGAGGCGAGGGTGCAGATAATACCGAAGCGGATCGCGCGTTCCGGGCGGGCGAGGCACATGAGGCCGAGCAGCGGATGCGGGGGAATCGGGAAGAAGCTCGATTCCATAAAAGATATTGCGAAAAGCCAGCGTTCGGCGTGGGCGTGGGCCGCTTTGGCGAGGGTCCATTGATAGAGCCGGGTAAGCATCGAAGGCGGGCCTAGCCGAGATGAAGGCGGGCCGCCAGCGGTTTCGCCAGCATGGTCCTGTTGCGAGGCGGGATGCCGCCTGGACTTGGCAGTTCGGAAACGGCCGCCTAAATAGGAAGTCAGAGGAGATGAGCGATGCAAGGCATGGGAGAGGGCGCCTGCCCCTTTACCTTCAACACGGACCCGGCGACCTTCAAGGTCGGGGATGAAGTCAGCTATCGCGTGACGGGCGGCCTGGAAGGGATGCCCTTTGTCGGGGTGCTGCTGGAAGTGCATGACGATCATGTCGTGCTGACATCTGATCCCGACGACAAGGCGAGCCGGATGCGCGCCACGCGGGAAAGCCGCCCGGTCGTGCGCGAAGAGGATATTTGCTGACGCGACGGCGTTGACCGTCGCGCACCGTCTGTGCCAGAGCCGCGATGCGGCCTGAGCAGGCGATTTCCGTGTGACTTTTTCTTCCCCTTCCCGATCCCCGAAGGAACGCGCTGGCGGACTGGCCTTTGCGCTGGGGCTGAACGCGCTGTTGCTGCTGGCGTTGCTGACGCTGGCGCCGGCGTTGCAGCCGCCGCCGGTCGATCCGCGCAACCCGGTGACGTTCGAACTCGCCCCCGGTCCCAAGGCGGCGGAGGACAAGGAGCAGGCGCAGAAAAGCGACGAAAAATCGAAGGAAAACGCGCCGCAAAAGCAGGCGGACGCCGCGGTCCGGCCACCGCGCCCGGTGGAAAAGTCGCCGGAACTGCCGCCATCGCCGCTTCCCTTTCTGGTGCTCGACAGCAGCCAGATGGCCGCTGCGGATATCGGGAAGATGCCGAAAAAGGGGCAGGGACAAGGCGCGGACCAAGGCGACAGCGCGCAGATGCAGGGTCCGGGCGAAGGGCCAGGTGGCGTGCAGCTTTTCGCGGCGGAATGGTATCGCAGGCCGCGCGACGCGGAACTTTCGCCCTATCTGCCGGGCCATGCGCCGCCGGACGGCTGGGGCGAGGTCGCGTGCAAGACGGTCGACAATTATCGGGTGGAAAACTGCCAGGCGCTGGGGGAATCGCCGATGGGGTCGGGCTTTGCACGGGCCGTGCGGCTGGCGGCCTGGCAGTTTCAGGTGCTGCCGCCGCGCGTCAACGGTAAGGTGATGGTCGGAAGCTGGGTGCGGATCAGGATTGATTATTCGCGCAAGGTGGTGAGCGGCGCTGGCGGGACCGGGCGGTAGGGGACAGCGGTGGAAGGCCGGTCCCCGGCGCAACGCCCGCGCCAGAATAGGGGCCTGAAGCACGGGCGCGCCAGAAAGTCCGGCCCGGCAGGCCCGATCCAGCAAATCCGGCCCGGCAGATCCGACATGGCCTGGAAAGCCCGTGGCTTTGGCGGAGTCGGCGAAGGCGGCGCGATCCCTTGCCGGGCAAGATCGAGCGGTTTGCCGCATGATGCATTCGAATGACCGGCCCCATCGCTGGCGCGGGCGGGGCGTTCATCTGCCCGCAAGGTTGATTTGAACACGCAGGATGCCACGGCGATCAGGTGAAGCGGCAAGCCGCGCATCCGTGAAGCCATGTGGAGGGGTTCCGACAGCCGACGCCATCAGGCGCACGGCGATCGGACGAGAAGCTGCGAACCCGCAGGCCCGGCAGGTCAAGTTTGAAGGAATTTTCGCAATGCACATCATTTCCAAAAGCCGCAGGGCGCTTTTACTGCTGGCGATGCTGACTGGAGCCGCATCGGGCAGCGTCGCCGCACAAGCGCAGGAGACGTCCCAACCGGACCTGACCGCGACCATATATACATCGCCCCCGGCCGAAGAAGAGATGGCCGAAGGCCCCGAGGTCAAGGGCATCATCTCCGCGCGCAGCGGAGACAGGGTGCAGGTGACGACCGCCGACGGCGCCAGGACCATCGTCGCGGTGAACGAGGCCACCCGCATCAGCGCAAGCAAGGGGCTTTTCGGCCTTGATCGCAGCAAGCTGGGCGCGGATGCGCTGGTCAACGGCCTGCCGGTGACCATCAAGACATGGCAGTCGGGCAACGATCTGGTGGCGAACCGGATCACGCTTCAGAACAAGGATCTCAAAACCGCTTCCATGATCCATAACGGCACGGCCCAGCGCTTTGACGAACAGACAGCCGCGACCGAGGCGCTGCGCGGGCGCATGGGCGAAATCGACCAGTATAATGTCAAGAGCACGACGAACGTGAATTTCGACACCGGCAAGGCCGCGTTGTCGGATCAGGCGAAAAACGATCTCTGCGCCACGGCAACCACCGCCGAGGGAATGAGCAACGCCCTGCTGCTGGTCGTGGGTTACACCGATTCGACGGGGGGCGATGAATTCAATCAGGAACTGAGCGAAAAGCGCGCCGGCCGCGTGGTCAATTACCTGCAACAGGCCTGCGGCTGGAAGCCCTATCGCATGTTGACCCCCACCGGCATGTCCGAAGCCGATCCTCTGGGGAGCAATGACACCGTGGAGGGCAAGGCCCAGAACCGCCGTGTCGCGGTGAATATCCTGGTGAGCAAGGGCCTGGACGGTCTGTGAGATGCGCGGGGCGGGCTGGTCCGCCCCGGCTTTCCGCCGTGAGCAGAAGAATCAGCCTGCGGCGATCATATGGTTGCGTTTCGCAACTTTCATGACACCATGCCGCCACCTAGAGTGATTTCGAGCCAGATGGAATCATCTGGCGACTCGGAAATCACGGAACAGGGAGAAGCACATGATCCTCTATGGTGCGCGGCCTTCGCCTTTTGTGCGCAAGGTCATCGTGTTCGCCGCCGAAAAGGGCATCGCGCTGGACGTGCAGCCGGGTGGTTTCGGGCAGGGCGGGGAGATGTTCGCGCAGGCTTCGCCCTTCGGCAAGATCCCGGCCTTTCAGGATGGCGATTTCCTGATCAGCGACAGCACGGCGATCATAACCTATCTGGATACGCTGCATCCGCAGCCCGATCTGATCCCGGCCGAGGCGAAGGCGCGGGCGCGGACCGTCTGGTATGAGGAGTTCGCCGATACGATCCTGCAACCGGCGGGGGTGGAGATTTTCTTCAATCGGGTGGTTGCGCCCTTTCTGGGATTGCCCAGCGACCTCGCCGCGGCGGACAGGGCCGAGGCGGAGAAGATGCCGGGGCTTTACGATTATGTGGAAAAGGCGTTGCCCGATAGTGGCTGGCTGGTGGAAGACCGCTTCACGCTGGCGGACATCGCGGTCGCCTGTCCGCTCATCAATATCGGTTATTGCAGCGTGGGGCTGGAGCAGGGGCGCTGGCCCAGGGCGAAGGCGTGGTTGCAGCGGGTGCGGGAGCGGCCGAGTTTTGCGGAGGCGCTGGCGATCGAGGCCAGGGGTCTGAACCGGATGATGGGAAAATAATTTACCTATTTGGAACATTTTTCTTGACATCGTGACGCTCTTCGGGCAGAGATGTCGACACTGGAAAATTGTGAGTCGCCGATGTGGCGGTGTAAGGGGGCTGGTCCGGATGGACCGGCCCTTTTGCTTTGCGCGGCGGCGGCGAAAGGCGGCGGCGAAAGGCGGCGGCGAAAGGCGGGGGCGATGACGGGGGAGCGGGAAAAGGCACGGGCGCGTTTTGGCGGCCGGGCGGGAGACAAGGCGGAAACGCTGGCCGTGCAGCGCGGCCAGCGGGGCGCGGCGGGAAGCGGGGCGCAATTGCGGGCAGTGCGCAAGGACGGGTGGACGCCCGCGCGACGCAAGACGTTCCTGGAGACGCTGGCGGCGACCTCCAATGTCAGCGAGGCGGCGCGAGCGGCGGGGAGGAACCTGTCGAGCGCCTATTATCTGCGGCGGCGCGATCCGGGCTTCGCGCGGGAATGGGCGCAGGCGCTGAACGTCGGTTACGCGGAACTGGAGACGCTGCTGCTGCGGCAATCCCTGTTCGGCGTGGAGGATGAGGAACTGACGCTGGATAGCGAGGGGGCGCTCAAGAGCCGGAAGGTGAAGCGCGGGCATCCCCATGTGGTGGCGGTCCGATTGCTGCTCGCCCATCAGGCGGCGGTCGAGAAGGTGCGCGCCGAGGAAATGCGCGACGGCCCGCAGGCCGAGGACGCCGTCGCCAAGATGCGCGCGCTGCTGGAGGATGTGCGGCGCAGGCGGGAATCGGCGGGCGAGTGAAGCGATCGGGAGAGGGGGCGGGCTATGGGGATGTCGGACATGGAATGGCTCGCCGGGCAGGACCAGGCCGTGCGGGAAAAGCTGCTGGCGCATCTGGATGAGGCGGCGGCGGAGCGGCTGGCCGCCGAGTGGCGCTGGACCGCGCGGGCCGGGCAGGTCGCGCCGGAGGGGGACTGGCGGCTGTGGCTGATGATGGCGGGGCGCGGCTTTGGCAAGACGCGGGCCGGGGCGGAATGGGTGCGGGAGATCGCGGAGAATGATCCGGGCGCGCGGATCGCGCTGGTGGGAGCGACGCTGGGTGAGGCGCGCAGCGTGATGGTGGAGGGGCCTTCGGGGCTGCTGTCGATCGCGCCTTGGTGGTGCCGGCCTGCCTATGCGCCTGCCTTGCGCAAGCTGATGTGGCCCAATGGGGCGATCGCCACGCTGTTCGGCGCCGCGGACCCGGAGGCACTGCGCGGGCCGCAGTTCAGCCATGGCTGGGCGGACGAGATCGGCAAATGGCCCCGTGGCGAGGCGGTTTGGGATAACCTCATGCTGGGGATGCGGCTGGGCAGATGGCCGCGCGTGCTGGCGACGACGACGCCCCGGCCAGTGCCGCTGGTGCGGCGGCTGGTGGCGCGCGAAGGATTGGACGCGGTGGTGACGCGGGGGCGGACGGCGGACAATGCGGCGCATCTGGCGAATGGGTTCCTCGCCGCGATGGTGGAAGGCTATGGCGGCACGCGGCTGGGGCGGCAGGAACTGGACGGGGAGCTGATCGAGGAGGTGGAGGGCGCGTTGTGGACCCGCGACCTGCTGGAGCGGTGCCGGGCGCGGCATGTGCCCGGTGCGCTGGCGCGGGTCGTGGTGGCGGTCGATCCGCCTGCTTCGGCGCATGGGGATGCCTGCGGGATCGTGGTGGCGGGCATGGACGCGGACGGGCGCGGCTATGTGCTGGCCGATGCGAGCGTGGAGAAGATGCGGCCTGAAGGCTGGGCGCGGGCCGTCGCGGGCGCGGCGGCGGCGCATGGCGCGGACCGGGTGGTGGCGGAGGCCAATAATGGCGGCGCGATGGTCGAAAGCGTGCTGCGCGCGGCGGAGGCCGGGCTGCCGGTGAAGCTGGTCCATGCGAGCCGGGGGAAGGCGGCGCGGGCGGAACCTGTCGCGGCGCTCTATGAAGCGGGGCGGGTGGCGCATCGCGGGGCTTTCCCGGATCTGGAGGACCAGATGTGCGGCCTGATCGCAGGCGGCGGCTATGAGGGGCCGGGACGCTCGCCCGACCGGGCCGATGCGCTGGTCTGGGCGCTGACCGAACTGATGCTGGGGCGGCGCGGCGAGGCGCGGATCAGGGCGGTGGGTTGAGGAACCCTTCGTCCGGGCGGTTCGTTTTGCAGGCGTATCGTGAATATATGGAGTAGGTGTGATGACTATCGGCAAGGGGCTGGCGGCCTTGGCTGGCGTGGCGCTGATGGCGTCGCCGGTCTTTGCGGCGTCGCTCAACAGCAAGGAACGGGCGCGGGTGGAACGCGCGCACCCGTCCGACCGCGACGATGTGCGCTATTGCCTGTTGCAGGCCAAGAAGGGCCGGGACAAGGGCACCGTCATCGGCGCGGCGGGCGGCGCGGGCGTGGGCGCGATCGCGGGCGGCGACCTGGGCGAATCCCTGCTGGCGGGCGCGGCGGGCGCGATCGCCGGGCGGGTGATCGGGAAGAGCGAGGGCACCAATTCGGAATGCGACCGGGTGTTGGAGCGTAATCCTTGAGGGCGCGGATTTGAGGCGCTGCGGTCGCTGACCCCTCTCCCCTATGGGTGAGGGATGAGTTTCATGAGCTGCCTGTCTTTGGCGGGCGGGAAGTCATGCGGTTTTCATCATCCTCGTTCCCGGTGCGGGAGCGGGGATTTTTGCGGGGTTTGGGCATGAAATGGTTCGGGACGAAAGCGGCGCGCGATTGCGCGCGGCCAGCGCTGGCACGCGCCTGGGGGACGGGCGCGGTGGCTTTGGGGGAATGGCCGGCTTCCTATGAGGCGCAGGTGCGGGCCGGCGTGATCGGCAATCCCGTGGCGCAGCGGGCGATGCGGCTGGTGTGCGAAACGACGGGCGGCGCCGTGCTGAAAGCGGGCGGCGGCGAGTCAGGCGCGGATGCGGGCGCGCGGGCGATGGCGCTCATCAACCGCTGTTCGGCGGGGCAGGGGTTGATCGAGACGCTGGCCTGCCATCTGCTGCTGCACGGCAATGGCTATGTGCAGATATTGGCGGGGGCGGACGGGACGCCGACCGAGCTTTACGCGCTGCGCCCGGAGCGAGTGAGCGTGGAGGCGGATGCGCGGGGCTGGCCCGCCGCTTATCTCTATCGCGTGGGGGACAGCGTGACGCGCCTGACGCCGGAGGATGGCGCAGGGCGCACGAGCATCATCCACCTCAAGGCGCTGCATCCGCTGGACGATCATTATGGGCTGGGCTGCGTGGGCGCGGCGGCGGGCGCGGTGGCGATCCACAATGCCGCGACGGTATGGAACAAGGCACTGCTCGACAATGCGGCGCGGCCGAGCGGGGCGATGGTCTATGATCCGGGCGACGGATCGGTCATGTCGCCCGAACAGTTCGAACGGGTCAGGCAGGAGATGGAGGCGGCTTTTTCGGGCGCGGCCAATGCGGGGCGGCCGATGCTGCTGGAGGGCGGCCTCAACTGGAAGGCGCTCAGCCTGTCGCCCGCCGAGATGGATTTCGTGGGGCTGAAGGCGGCGGCGGCGCGGGAGATCGCGCTGGCCTTTGGCGTGCCGCCGATGCTGTTGGGGCTGCCGGGCGACAACAGCTATGCCAATTACCGGGAGGCGAACCGGGCGCTGTGGCGGCAGACGATATTGCCGCTGCTGAGCAAGCTGTGCGCGGGGCTTTCGCAGGGCCTGTGCCATTGGTGGCCGGGAGTGCGGGTGGAGGCCGATCTGGATGCGGTGTCTGTTCTGGCGGAGGAACGGGCGGCGCTGTGGGAGCGGGTGTCGGCGGCTGATTTCCTGACGGCGGAAGAGAAGAAGGCGATGCTGGCCCTGGCTTAAGGCGTGTGGGCAATGGAATCGAGGCGGCAGAAATGGCCGTCCCAATTCCAGCGCCCGCCCTGCATCAGGCAATCGCCCACGGTGAAAAGGTCCGCCCACCAGGCGATGGCGCCAAGGGCGAGGAGGACAAGGACGATCAGCCATTTGCGGTGCATGCGTTTCATGGTGCGGGACATAGAGCATCGCGCGAAAAAGTGGGAACCGGTTTTTCGTGAAGCGATGCGGCGGGAAAAGGGCGGCGGGGAGCGATGGGCGATGAAATATGATGGCGAGATGCTGGCGCGGCTGGTCGCGCAGGCGGAGGCTCAGCCCGTGGGCGCGGACATGGTGATGATCCGCGCCCTGATCGAGGAGGCAAGCGAACTGGGCGCGGGGAGGGCCTTGGAACGGCTGGGGCTGTCGGATCGGCGAGCCGAAGGCGATGTGCGCGAACTGCGCGAACTGCTCTGCGCATGGCGCGACGCGAAGAAGGCGGCGCGGGGTGCTGTCGTCGGCTGGGCGGTGCGGATCGCCATGGCTCTGCTGCTGCTGGGGCTGGCGGTGAAGACGGGCCTTTTGGGGATGATGCGCGGATGAGCGGGGCGCAGGGCGATATGCGCTTTGCCGGTTATGCGGCGGTGTTCGACCGGGTGGACCGGGGCGGGGACGTGGTGCGGGCGGGGGCCTTTGGTGGAGCGCGGGCGGCGGGGGTGCCGCTGCTGTGGCAGCATGGGCCGGGCGATGTGATCGGGACGGTCGAGCGGCTGGAGGAGGATGCGCGGGGGCTGCGCGTGATCGGGCGCGTGTCGGGGCGGACGGCGGCGGGGCGCGCTGCGACGCGGATGCTGCGGGAGAAGGCGGTGGACGGGCTTTCCTTTGGATACCGGGTGCGGGAAGCGCGGGGCGTGGGGCCGCGTGAGTTGCTGGGACTGGATCTGGTGGAGGTGAGCATCGTGACGCATCCGATGCAGCCTTTGGCGCGGGTGATCGCGGTGGAGGGTTAGCGCGAAACCCCCTCATCCAACTTCGCCTGACCGGCTGAGCCGGTAAGGCTTCCTATCCTTCTCTCCGATGAGGAGAAGGTTGCGGGCGGTCCTTTGGGGCCGCCTTTTTTCGTTTTGTGGCGAGGAGAAGTTTATGACGGATATGTTGGAGAACAGCTTTGACGCGGTGCTTCAGGGGGAAAGGATCGCGGTTCTGGAAGGCGATCTCGCCGCGCTGAAAGGCCGGGTGGACGGCGCCTTCCTTTCCGGGCAGCGCCCGGCGCTCGATGGCGTGAAGGGCGGCGCGGTCGATCCGGCGCGGGCGGCTTTTGTGGATCGTTATTTGCGACAGGGCCTTGAGGCGGGCGTGGAACTGAAGAGCTTTTCCGGGGCCAGCGGGGCCTCGGGCGGCTATGCGGTGCCGCGTGAGATTGATCAGGTGATCGACAGCACGTTGAAGGCCATTTCGCCGATCCGTTCCATCGCCAACGTGGTGCGGACGGGCAGCGCGGGCTATCGCAAGCTGGTGAGCGCGGGCGGCATCGTGTCGGGCTGGGCCAGCGAGACGGGCGCGAGGGCTGAAACGGGGACGCCGAGCTTCAACGAGGTCGCGCCGCCTTCGGGTGAGTTGTACGCCAATCCGGCGGCGTCCCAGGCGATGCTGGACGATGCGCAGTTCGATGTCGAGGGCTGGCTGGCGGGGGAGATTTCCCGCGAGTTCGCCGCGGCCGAGGGCGCAGCCTTCGTCAACGGCAATGGCGCGGACAAGCCCAAGGGGTTCCTGACCTATACCGCCACCGATGAGGCGGACGGGGCGCGCGCTTTCGGGTCGCTGCAATATGTGGCGTCGGGCGCGGCGGGGGCTTTTGCGGCCAATCCGCAGGACAGGCTGATCGACCTGGTGCAGAGCCTGCGCGCGCCTTATCGTCAGGGAGCGTCGTTCGTGATGAATTCGGCGACTTTGGCCGTCATTCGGAAGATGAAGACGAGCGACGGGGCGTTCCTGTGGCAGCCTTCGCTGAGCGCGGGGCAGCCGGCGAGCCTGCTCGGTTATCCGGTGGTGGAGGCCGAGGATATGCCGGACATCGGCGCGGACAGCCTGTCCATCGCCTTCGGCAATTTCCATGCGGGCTATGTGATCGCCGAGCGCAGCGAGACGAGCATCCTGCGCGATCCGTTCAGCAACAAGCCCTTCGTCCACTTCTACGCCGTCAAGCGCATCGGCGGCGCGGTGGCGAACAGCGAGGCGATCAAGCTCATGAAGTTCGCCGCTTCCTGATGCGGGGGTGACGGCGGGTTAACCTTGGGGGGCGTTCGCGTCCCCCTTTTTTGTTTTTGCGGGGAGACGGGCGTGGCGATCACGGATTGGGAAATGGCCGATCTGGTGCGGGAGGTCTGTTACGATGTCGGGACGGGGCCGCTGGCGCTGGGCGGTGCGATGGCGGGCTATCGCGCCTTTGCCGACGCGGTCGGGGCGGGCGCGCGCTTTCCCTATGTGATCGTGGGCGTGACGGATGCGGGCCAGTGGGAAGCGGGCAGCGGGATGCTGGATGAAGCGGGGCGGCTGGTGCGGACGGTCGATGCTTCGTCGGCGGCGGGCGCGGCGGTGGACTTTGCGGCAGGGGAGAAGCGGGTCGCGCTGGCGCTGCATTCGGCCTGGGCGCGGGCGGTGGAAGAGCATGACCATGCGCCGCCGGATTTGAGCGGGATCGAGGCGGCGCTGGCGGGCAAGCAGGATGCGAGCGCGATGCTGGAGGCGCTGGCGGGCGTCGAGGCGGGGCCGGATCGGCTGCTTTGCTTCACGGGCGCGCAGAGCGTGGCGGCGGCGCCGTGCACGGGCTTTGCACGGACGCTGCTGGACGATGCCGATGCAGCGGCGGCGCGGGTGACGCTGGGCTTGCAGGATCAGAATGGCGACATGCTGCCGGATGAAGATGACGCGCGGGCGCTGGGCAGCGCTTCGCGGCGCTGGTCGGCGGTCCATGCGGCCGCCATCGTCAGCGGCAACGCGCAGATCGGCGGGGGAACGATCAGCGGCATCAGCGACCTTGCCATTGCCGATGGCGGGACGGGGGCGTCCACCGCCGCGCAGGCGCGGACCAATCTGGGGCTGGGCAGCATGGCGACGCAGGATGCGGGCGCGGTGGCGATCAGCGGCGGCAATGCGGTGTTCGGCAATCTTGGCGTGGTGATCGCGAACGATCCCACCATCGACCGCTTTTCCAACGTGACGGGCAGCGGCGCGGGATTCCTTCTGCGCCGGGCGCGAGGGACGAAGGAAACGCCCGCGGCGGTCGTCGACGGGGATATATTGGGCGGGCTGTATATCGCCGGTTTCCAGTCCGTCACCAACAACCACAGCCCCAATGTCGCGGCCATCTATGCCTATGCGACGGAGGATTATTCCAGCGCCGGCTATGGCGCGGAGATCGCGCTGGCGACCACCAGCAAGGGCGCGACCGGCCGGATCGTCAGGTTGCGGGTGGGGGAGGCGGGTTTCCAGCCCGCGACCAACAATGCCTATACGCTGGGGGCGGCGGCCAGCCGCTGGTCGGTGGTCTATGCGGGGACCGGGACGATCAACACGTCCGACGCGCGGGAGAAGCAGGATGTGGAGGATGTCCCCGCCGCTTTGCTGGACGCCTGGGGCGATGTGGCGTGGAAGCGGTTCCGCTTTGCCGATGCGGTCGCGCTGAAGGGAGAAGGCGCCCGCTGGCATGTCGGGTTGGTCGCGCAGCAGGTGCGCGATGCGATCGACGCGCGGCTGGGCGAAGGCGAGGCCGTGCGGCTGGGGCTGGTGTGCTTCGATAGCTGGGGCGCGGAGGCGGAGGAACGAGACGAGGACGGCCATGTCGTCCGACCTGGACGCGACGCGGGGGACCGATGGGGGCTGCGCTATGAGGAATGCCTGGCGCTGGAAGCGGCGTGGCAGCGCAGGCGGATTGCGGGAATCGAGGCGGCGCTCGCTCAGTTGGGCGGAGGTTCCGGTCATGGAGGGTGAGGCGCTGGGCGCGCTGCCCCTTGGCGATCCGGGCGAGGCGCGCGCGCCCCTGGCCTGGACGGGAAGCTGGCTGGAAGGCGCGCGGCCGGGGCAGAGGCGGCGCATGGAAGGCAGGGCTGGCCCCGCAAGGCCCGAAGCGACGGGAGGAAGCAGGATAAGATGAACCTCTATCTGAAAGATCCGCAGGCGCGGATCGACCATGAAATCGACTGGTCGGCCTATCTGGCCGGGCAGCATGTGACCGCCAGCGCATGGCATGTCAGTCCCGGCGAGGCGGGCGGCATCGTGGTGGAAGCCGATGCCTTTGAAGACCTGCGGACGAGCGTGCGGCTGAGCGGGGGAGCCGTGGGGCTGCTCTATTGTGTGACCAATCGCGTCACCTTGTCCGACGGACAGGTGGACGAGCGGTCGGTCCAGATCCGGGTGGAGGAGCGATGATGGCGGCGCAAGGGGAAGCGGGCGCGCTGGCGGCATCGCTGGCGGAACTCAAGGCCTATCTGAGGATCGCGACGGGGGATGAGGACGCGGTGCTGGCGGGGCTGCTGCGGAGCGCGGCGGCGCTGTGCGAAGGGTTTGTCGGGCAATGGCTGATCGTGCGGGAAGCGCGCGAGACGGTTGCGGGCGATGGGAGCTGGCAACGCCTGTCGGCGCGGCCGGTGGCGGCGATCCTGGACGTGCGCGCGGTGGATGCGGCGGGCGCGGAGGAAGCATTGCCGCCCGAACATTATGCCATCGACATCGACGCGTCGGGCGAAGGCTGGGCGCGGCTGAGGGGCGTGGGTGACGGGCGGCGGCTGGCGGTGCGTTACCGGGCGGGCATGGCGGAGGATATGAACGGCCTGCCCGAAGCGATCCGGCAGGGGATCGTGCGGCTGGCGGCGGAGCATCATGGAGCGCGGAGCGGAGAGGCGGCGACGCCGCCCGCGGTCGTGAGCGCGCTGTGGCGGCCATGGCGACGGATGCGGCTGGCATGAGGGACGGCTGGCGCAGGCGCATGGCTGCTTTGGCGGAGGCGCGGGCGGCGAAGGTGCGGGCGGCGGTGGCTGAGGCCATGGGCGCGGCGGGCGCGGCGTCGGCGCGGGTGGATGGCGAGAGCGTCCGGGCGTCGGGACGCGGGTTGCTGGCGCGCTGGATGGACGATCTGGCGCTGCGGGAAGCGGGAAGGGGCAGGGCATGAGCGCGGAAATAGCGGTGCGGGCCGCCGTGATCGCGGCATTGAAGCGGGACGTGGCGTTGATGGACGGGTTGAACGGCCTGTTCGACGGCGCGCCGGACCGGGCGACGGCTCCCTATG
Source organism: Sphingobium faniae (assembly GCA_900100475.1). Lineage (GTDB taxonomy): Bacteria > Pseudomonadota > Alphaproteobacteria > Sphingomonadales > Sphingomonadaceae > Sphingobium > Sphingobium faniae. The sequence continues at coordinate 327,896 of FMTU01000005.1, forward strand.
CCGTCGTCGAGGAATGCCTGGGCGCGGAATGGGGCGCGAAGGATGTGGACGGACGCGAATTGCGGCTGTCGATCAGCCTGCATGACATGGGCGAGACGCCCGCCCGCATCGCGCCGTTGCTGGCGCGCGTGGATACCGGGGTGAAGGGGATGACAGGGACGGGCGGCGGCTGGCGGGTCGTGTCGGCGCAATCGCTGCGTTCGCGCGTGGCCCGGCAGGCGGGGCGGGAGCGGGGCTGGCGCGCGGTCGCTGACTATCGGTTGCGCGTGGTGCGGGAGGAGTGAGGCGCGCGCGCCATCGTTCCGCGACGCAGATCAGGCCGGGCTGAGATAATCCTCATATTCAGCGGTGATCTTGTCCACATATTCGGACACCTGATCGTTGGCGTCGGACTGGGCTTCCTGCTCGGACATGCCGCTGGACTTGTCGTCCGCCACGATGGCGGCGCGGAAGGCGGCTTCCTTGTCGGAGCATTTCTGCTTCAGCGTGGACTGAAACTGGCCAAGCGACAGCTTCTTGTCGAGCGAAGGCTGAATCTGGGCCGCAAGACATTGGGAATAGGCCTTGCGCCCGGTGCCCACAGGGTCCGCCGGCTGCGCGGCTGCGAGCATCATCACCAGAGGAACTGCAACAAACATCGGACCTCTCCATAACCTGATTCCGGCACGGATTAACCAAAGGGAGAATGCGCCATGGGCGTCGAAAAAGGAAGCGCGTTTCTGTTGAAAGTGGGGGATGGCGGCACCCCGGCAGCCTATGCGACCGTAGCGGGAATGCGCACTACGCAATTGTCCGTAAATGGCGAGGCGGTGAACGTCACCAGCAAGGATTCAGGCGGTTGGCGCGAACTGCTTTCGGGCGCGGGCGTACGGTCGGTCAGCGTGTCGGCGGCGGGCATCTTCACCGGGTCGGCGGCGGAGGTGCGCATCCGCAACCATGCGTTGTCGGGAACCATCGAGGATTATGAACTGAGCTTTGAAAGCGGGGAGCGGATGCAGGGACGGTTCCTGGTCACGCGGCTCGACTATGCGGGCGATTATAATGGCGAGCGCAATTATGCGCTGAGCCTGGAAAGCTCCGGCCCGGTGGTATCGCAATGAGCGCGGCGGCGAACGAGGCGCGGGGCGAGGCCGCGCTGGACCTGGGTGGAGAGGTGCTGACGCTGCGGCCGAGCTTTGCCGCGCTGGTGGCGGCGGAGGAGGAACTGGGGCCGCTGTTCGCACTGGTGGAGCGGGCGGCGGACGGGAAGCTGTCGCTGGGCGATCTGGCGGCGCTGTTCTGGCACTGCCTGACGGATCGGCGCGGCGGGTTGACGCGCGAGGCGCTGGGCGAGGCGATATTGGGGCTGGGGCTGGCGAAGGTGACGCCGGTGCTGCGGACTCTGTTGCAGCAGATATTGGCGGGCAAATGAGCGCCGGGACGCGGTTCGCCGGGCGGGCCGCGTCGCTGGCGGGGATCGCGGGCTGGCTGCTGGGGTGGCGGCCGGACGAGTTCTGGCGGGCGACCCCCGCCGAACTGGCGGCGGTGCTGAAGGCGGCGCGGGGCGAGGATGGGCCGGAGGCGGGCGTGGACGGGCGCGAGCTGGAACGGCTGGTCGCGATGATGCCGGATCGTTGAGGGGGCAGGGGGAAATCTCGATGGAAGAGGAAGTCGATACGCTGGTCGTGCGCGTGCGCGCCGACACGCAGGGACTGGCGCGCGATGTGGAAGCGATGCGCGCCGGGATGGAAGGGCCGCTCGCCGCAGGGGCTGAGCGGGCGGGGCGGCGGATCGAGCAGGGGCTGCTGAGGGCCGCGCGGACGGGGAAGTTCGGGTTCGAGGATCTGCGGCGCATGGCGCTGTCGGTGCTGGACGAGATCGCGGGCAGCGCGTTGCGCTCGGCGATGGGGTCGATCGGTGGAGGCGGGGGCGGTGGGCTGCTCGGCGCCGGGGTTTCGCTGGTCGGGTCGGCGCTGGGCTTGCCGGGGCGGGCCACGGGCGGGCCGGTGGCTCCGGGGCGGGCCTATGTGGTGGGCGAGCGGGGGCCGGAGGTCTTCGTGCCGACTGCGAGCGGGCAGGTCGTGGCCAACGGCGGCGGCGCGCGCGATGTGCGGGTGAGCATCGCGGTGCAGGGACGGGGTGACGGGCAGGACGGACCCCGGCTGCTGGCGAGGAGCGCGCGGCAGGTGGCGCGGGCGGTCAAGGGGGCGCTGAACGGATGAGCGGGATCGGATACTGGCTGGCGAAAGAGCGGGGCGGGCAGGAAACGCGCTTCATCAAGCGGTTCGCGCCGACGCACTGGACGGTGAACTTTCCGCGCCCCGCAATGGCGAGCGTGGTGACGATCGCGCCCGACACTTTGCGGGTGGATGCGGTTTTCTATGGATCGGGTGATCTGGCGGGGCTGATCTGGGAGGCGGAGGATCGGTGGAGCCATCCTTTGCTCGCCTATGAAACGGCGCGGGATTTTCGCGATTGCGTGCTGCGATTCCGGTGGCGGAGCAGTGGCCTGCGGCGGCTGGACGAGACGCATGGGCCGACGCTGACCATCGAAGGGCGCGATGCGGCAGGGCAGGCGCGGTCATGGTATGTCCGGTTATGGAACCATGCCCATGGCGGGCCGGAAGATTCTGAGATCACTCTGGATTTTTCCAATCTGCAAGGCGGGTTCCTGCTACCGGAGGAAGCCGATCCGGTCTGGGCGGGCGATGTGGACCGCATGTTCGTTTCGCTGGCTCCGCCCGATTATGACGAGGGCGACACCGTCTTTGCGGCGGCGGCGGAGGGATGGGCGGAACTCAGCGACATGCGTTGCGATGGAGCCGGGTCGGTGCTGGCGGTGGGCGATGTGGTGCTGCCCGAACATGGGCTGTCGATGGCGACGGGCTATGACGACTGCCTGAACCAGACGCCGGAGCGGATCGTCGCGGCGATCCATGCGCTCGGCTATCGGGGGGACGTCAATCATTATGTGGGCATGAGCCATTATTTCCGGCTGTTGCCGGATGCGGGAAGGCATGTCGTCACGCTGGAGGGCGGGGCGTTGAATGCGCCTTGCGCTGCGTGGCATGGCGATTTCGCGCTGCGGGCGAAGGCGATGGGGCTGGGGGTGATCTGGTCACTGTCCTATGAACTGTTCGACGCGCATTGCCCGGAAGAATGGAAGCAGCGGGCGGAAAATGGCGATCCGGCGCTGACCGGCTGGACGCCGCCTTCGACTTTGCTGTCCCCGGCTCATACGGAGGCGATGGGTTATTTGCGGGCGGTAGCTTCTGCCTTTGTTTCCATTGCCTTGAATCAGGATATTGCCGTCAAGTTTCAGGTGGGGGAACCATGGTGGTGGGTGATGCCCGCCGATGGACGCATCTGCCTGTATGACGATGCGGCGCGGGTGGCGCTGGGCGGCGGTCCGGTGTCGATCCCGGATGTGCGGGGGATGCTTTCGGGCGAGCAGAAGGCGCTGCTGGATGCGGCGGGGGCGATTCTGGCGGAGTCCACGGCTTCGCTCTGCGTGGCGGTGAAGGCGATTGCGCCGGGAGCGGTGACGCATCTGTTGGCCTATCTGCCGACCGTACTCGATCCGCTGGCGCCGGAGGCGAAGCGGGCGAATATGCCGCTGGGGTGGGCTGACCCGGCTTTCGACGTGCTGCAACTGGAAGATTATGACTGGGTGACGCAGGGCCGCAGGCGGCAGACCGCGCGCGGCGTCGAGGAAGCGACAGCGAGGCTGGGCTATCCGGTCGAGCGGCAGCATTATTTTTCGGGCTTCGTGCTGGCGCCGGAAGACGCCGCGCAGTGGCGGGAGATTGCGGAGGAAGCGGATGCCGCGCTTCGGCGCGGGACGGTGGCGACCTTTATCTGGGCACTGCCGCAGGTCGCGCGCGATGGCTTCACCTGTTTCAGACTGGATGGGGAAGAAGATATGCAAGCATTTGATGATATTGTGTTTCCCTTAAGTGTGGGGCGGGAGGCGAGCCTGTCTCCGGCCTTTTCGACGCAGATCGTAGAGAGCCCTTCCGGTCATGAGCGCCGGACGAGCGACTGGGCGGATGCACGGCTGTCCTTCGATGCGGGACCGGGGGTGCGGTCGGAGGCGGATATGGCGGAGCTGATCGCTTTCTTTCGGGCGCGGCGGGGCGCGGCGCGCGGGTTTCGCTTCACCGATCCGTTCGACGACCGCAGTTGCGCGCTGGGCGGGACGCCGGGGCCGATTGACCAGCGATTGGGAACAGGGGACGGCGTGAAGGCGGAGTTCCAGTTGATGCGTTTCTATGGTGCGGGAGAGGAGGCGCAGGCGCGGGCGATCACCCGGCCGGTGGCTGGCTCCATCCGCGTCGCCGTCGATGGCGCCGAGCAGCTTTCGGGCTGGAGCCATGCGGGGTTGGGGATGGTCGCTTTCGATGTCGCGCCGGAGGATGGCGCGGTGCTGACCGCAGGGTTCCGCTTTGACGTGCCGGTGCGCTTTGCCGAGGACCGGCTGGACATCAACCGGGCGACCTTTGCCGCCGGGGAGGCTCCGTCGGTGCCGCTGGTGGAGATAAGGGAATGAGCGCGGAAGAGATTTTGGGCAAGCCGCTCTGCACGCTGGCTTTCTGCTGGCGGCTGGAGCGGCGGGACGGGGTGACGATCGGCTTGACCAGCCATGACCGCGACCTGACGGTCGATCATGTCCGTTATCGCGCCGCGCCGGGGATGATGCCCTCGGCCATTCGCAGCGGCATCACGGCGGAAGGCGCGGACATGGATGTGGAGGGCGCGCTGACTTCCGACGCCATCAGCGAGGCCGATTTGATGGCGGGGCGCTGGGATGGCGCGGCGCTGGACGTGCGGCTGACCGAATGGGAGGAGCCGGGCGCGCTGTGGCTGTTGCTGGCGCGGGGAGAGATCGGGGCGGTCGGGCGCAAGGGAGGCGCTTTCACGGCGGAACTGATCGGCGCGACGAACATGCTGCGCAGCGCGGTGGCGCCTTCGACCTCGCCGGATTGCCGGGCGCGGCTGGGAGACCGGCAGTGTCGGGTGGACATGGCGGGGCGCAGGCGTGTGGTGGCGGTTTCCGGCGTGGAGGACGGGGTGGCGCAGGTCGAGGGGTTGGCGGCGGGCGATTATGCTTTTGGCACGTTGCGCTGGCTGACGGGGCCCAATGGCGGTCTGGTTCAGGCGGTGATGGATAATGAGGCGGGCCAGGTGACGCTGGCCGATCCGCCCCCATTTGCGGTGGAGGCAGGCGCGTTGGCCTTGCTGACGGAAGGGTGCGACCGGCAATTGGCGACCTGCGCCGGACGCTTTGGCAATGCCGTCCATTTCCGGGGTGAGCCTTATCTGCCGGGGACGGACCTGCTGACCCGTTATCCCGGCGCATGAGCCGCGATGGTTTTGCGGCGCGGGTCGTCGCGGAGGCGCGGGCGCTGATCGGCGTGCCCTTTCGCCTGCATGGGCGCAGCGCGGCGTTGGGGCTGGACTGTGTGGGGCTGGCGGCGGTGGCTTATGGGCGGGCGGGGCATCGGGGGATGGCGCCGCGCGGCTATGCGCTGCGGACGAGGGATGTGGCGCGGATCGAGGCGTGGCTTTGCGAGGCGGGGCTGCATGGCGCGGAGAAGGGCGAGGCGGGCGATCTGACGTTGGTCCGGCCGGGGCCGCTTCACCTGCATCTGATGATCCGGACGCCGGGCGGCTTTGTCCATGCCCATGCGGGGCTGCGGCAGGTGGTGGAGATGCCGGGGGAATCGCCCTGGCCGGTTATCGGGCATTGGCGGGCGATGGGGGAGAATTGAGAGATGGCGACGGTTGTTCTGACCGCCGTGGGATCGGTATTCGGCGGTCCCATCGGCGCGGCCATAGGCGGGTTGGTCGGCAATGTCTTTGACCATGGCGTGCTGTTCAGGCCAAAGGGGCGGCAGGGGCCTCGGTTGCAGGATCTGCATATCCAGACGTCGACTTATGGCGCGCAGATTCCGAAGCTGTTCGGGACGATGCGGGTGGCGGGCACGGTCATCTGGGCCACCGACCTGCGCGAGACGAAGACGAAAAGCGGCGGCGGGAAGGGCAGGCCGAGCGTCACCAGCTACAGCTATTCGGCGAGTTTCGCGGTGGCGCTGTCGGCGCGGGCGGTGCGGTCGGTGAAGCGGATATGGGCGGACGGCAATCTGCTGCGCGGGGCGTCGGGCGACTTCAAGGCGGAAATGGGGGGCTTTCGGCTTCATAAGGGCGATGAGGATCAGGCGGTCGATCCGCTGATCGCGTCGAAGCAGGGGATGGCGCAGGCCACCGCGCATCGGGGCATCGCCTATGCCGTGTTCGAGGATCTGTCGCTGGCCGATTACGGCAACCGCATCCCGTCGCTAACGTTTGAGGTGGAGGCGGACGAGGGCGCGGTTCCGGTCGCCGCCATCGCCGCGGCGCTGGGCGAAGGGCGGATTGGCGGCGAGGGGCTGGCGAGCGTGGATGGCTATGCGGCCGGCGGCAGCGATCTGGAGGATGCCCTGGCGCCGTTGGTGGAGGCCTATGGGCTGGCGCTGACGGCGGGAGAGGATGGGTTGGCGATTATGCCGCAAGGGCGGACGGCATCGCGGGAAATTCCTGCGTCGAGCTGGTGCGGGCGCGTGAACGGGCGGGTGCTGGATGCTCTGGAGCGATCCGGCGCGGCGGCCGATGCGGTGCCCGTGGCGCTGTCGGTCCGTCACTATGACGCGTCGCGGGACTATCAGGCGGGGGTGCAGCGGGTCACGCGGCCGGGGCCGGGGCGGCTGGAACAGGGTCTGGAATTGCCCGCCGTGCTGGGCGGTGGCGCGGCGCGGGGGCTGGCGGCGGAGCGGCTGGGCGCGAACTGGGCCGGGCGGGCTGCCCTGACGCTGCGATGCGGGTGGGAGGCGCTATGTCACCAACCCGGCGCGGCGGTCGCTGTGGAAGGCGAGGCGGGACTTTGGCGGATCGAGGAGCGGGAATGGGAGGCTATGGCGGTCCGGCTGTCCCTGCGGCGGGTGCCGGGGCAGGGCGGGATCATGCCTGCGGGCGCTTCTTCGGGCGCGATCGTGCGGGAGGCCGATGCACCGCATGGGCCGACCATGCTGATGCTGGCGGATTTGCCCAATCTGAAGGATGGGGCTTCTACGGCTCCCATCCTTGTCGCGGCGGCGGCAGGCGAGGGCGCGGGATGGCGCGGGGCGGCCCTGTTCGTGATGAATGAACTGGACGAAGCCGTCCCCGCGGGCAGGAGCGCGCCGCGCGCCACCATGGGGCAGGCCGACGCCGCGCTGCCGGCGGGAAGCGTTACGCTGGTCGATGAGCATCATGCGCTGTCCGTCACCTTGCTGGCCGAGGACATGGAATTGGCCGACGCCAATGAACAGGCTCTGGCGCAGGGGAGCAACCTGTGTCTGGTCGGGAATGAGTTGATCCAGTTCAGTCGGGCCGTGCGGACGGGGCTTTCCAGCTACCGCCTTACCGGCCTGCGGCGCGGGCTGAGGGGGACGGAATGGGCCATGGCCGGTCATGGGGCCGCAGAGGGGTTCCTGCTGCTGGAGGAGGATCGGCTGGCCGAACCTCTGGCTGCCCTTGGCATGGAGGGAGAAGCGGGCGCGACGCTGCGCCTGAGCGCGATAGGGATCGGCGATGCCGAGCCGGTGGAAGCGGCGCTGGCGATCAGGGGTGAGGCGTTGAAGCCGCCCGCTCCCGTGCATGTCCGGATAAATCCCGACGGGGCGGGAGGCTGGCGCATCGGCTGGACGCGGCGCAGTCGGGCCGGTTGGCGATGGAGCAGCGGCGGAGACGTGCCCCTGGGAGAAGAGAGCGAGCGTTATGAGGTGCGGGTTCTGCGAGGCGCTGAAGTAAAGCGCAGCGTCGAAATAGTCGAACCGGGCTGGTCCTATGATGCGGCCATGATCTTTCAGGACATGGCAGGGACGGGCGCGGGGGAGTGCATCGTGGAAATACGGCAGATCGGATCGCGGGCGATGGGGCGGGCGGCCCATGTCGCCATTCCGGTCTAGCGTCAGACAGCATGGGGGAGAATATCAATGACGATGGACATGACGCCGCACTGGGGGTTGCCGCTGCTTTTCGCGGGGCAGGCGCAGAAGGAACTGTTTCACAACGAAGCGCTCGTCCGCATCGACATGCTGTTGCATGGACGGGTGGAGAGCGCCGATCTGGCGGAAGCGCCCGCCGCGCCCTCTATCGGCGAGTGCTGGATCGTTGGCGCAGAGGCCTCCGGCGCGTGGGCGGGGCAGGAAAGCGCGGTGGCTGGTTGGACAGAGGGCGGCTGGCGCTTTATTCCGGCGAAGGCGGGACTGACGCTTTGGGTGGCGGATCGAGGTCATGCGATGCATCATGATGGCGCGGAGTGGCGCGCGAGCGCATACCGTCCCGATGGCCTGTATGTGGATGATGTCCGTGTAATCGGCGGACGGATGGGGGCGGTCGGCAATCCTTCGGGGGGCGCGGTGGTCGATGCGCAAGGCCGTGCGGCGATAGACTCGATTCTCGATATCTTGCGGACGCATGGCTTGATCGCTTCGTGACTTTGCCGATAAGGCTCCATGTTCCATAGGATGGACACAATTAGATCGGCAATGGTGCTAAACCCTTCCCGCTGCGTCTTTTTCGCAACAGTTTCACCAATTGCGGACTTGCCATGAAACTTTCTTGTGGATACAGGGTTTCAGCAGTCCTTCGTGACACTTTTGAAAGGGGAATCCAAATGCGGAAGCTTGCCCTCGCGGCTGTGCTTGCCACTAGTGCTCTGGCCACCCCGGCTTTGGCGCGTGACAATAGCTGGTATGTTGGCGTCGATGCCGGCGTGCTGCTGGTCGAAGATCAGGATATCAGGTTCACCTCGCCGGCTGGCGTAGTCAGAACTGCTAACGGTGTGGATTACCACAAGGGCTATGATTTCGACGCCAATATCGGCTACGATTTCGGCGCTTTCCGTCTGGAAGCCGAAGCCGCTTACAAGCGCGCCAAGGTCGATCTGGACGAAACCGGTTTCGGTGGTGCGGCTTCGGCCCTTTCGTTCATGCTGAACGGCTTGCTCGACTTCGGTCCCGATGATGGCCTTCAGGGCTTCGTTGGCGGCGGCGTCGGCGTTTCGCGCGGCAAGCTGGCCAATGACGAAGTGAACGATTCGGACACCGGCTTCGCCTGGCAGGCGATTGCGGGCGTTCGCTATCCGCTGAGCAACAATGTCGATGTCTCGTTGAAGTATCGTTTCTTCAACCAGAACAAGATCAATCTGATCAACGACTATAACGGCCAGTTCGGCCCGGCCGGTTCGGATGTCCGTACCAAGCTGCGTACGCACAGCCTGCTGCTTGGCCTGACCTACAACTTCGGTGAGCCGGCTGCTCCGCCGCCGCCTCCCCCGCCGCCTCCGCCTCCGCCGCCTCCTCCGCCGCCGCCTCCGCCGGTTGTGGAATGCAGCCCTGGGCCGTACATCGTGTTCTTCGAATGGGACAAGTCGGACGTCACGCCTGACGCGGCCACCATTCTGGACAACGCGGCTTCGGCCTACAGCAACTGCGGCAGCGCCCAGGTCATGCTGGCGGGCTATGCGGACCGCTCGGGTTCGGCCTCGTACAACGTCGGCCTGTCGCAGCGCCGCGCTGATGCGGTCAAGTCCTACATGGCGTCGAAGGGTATCCCTGACGGCGTGATGACGACCCAGGCGTTCGGTGAATCGAACCCCCGCGTCGAAACCGCCGACGGCGTTCGCGAGCTGCAGAACCGTCGCGTGGAAATCACCTACGGTCCGGGTTCGGGTCAGTAATTCCTCTCCCTTTCAGGGAGAAAGATGGAAGAGGGCCGGTCGCAAGACTGGCCCTTTTTCGTTGAGGAATAGCATAGCGTGCAAAGCCCTGGTGGCGAAGGGTGGTGTTCGGGTGGAAGCGGATAAGTCCGTCTCAGTTCACCCGGATTAGGGGCTGAACCTGCCGGCGACCCGTGTCGGTCTGATGCGGCCCATGTCTCCTTATGGCCGGAAACAGCCATCGCGCGACGCGGGTTGGCAAATATGGCTGGCGGATGAGAAAGTCGCCTCATCGCAACGGGCCGGTCGAAATTTCCTTTCTGTCGTCGAGAAGCCGATGACAATTTGGTTCGAACGTGCAACAAATCATGGATTGCCGCGTTCGCTTCCTACCTGATTGCATCCGGGAGTTTGCTCCATGAAATTAGCTTCGATCGCCTGGGCCTTGCCCTTGCTCACTAGCGTTGCGGCTTGCGCGACGACGTCCCATGAACCGGCATCTATTGCCGAGGCGCCTGTCGCACACGCGAAATTGCTGTCCGGTGACGGTGTGGCGCGGGGAGAGGCGAAGGTGACGCAGGCAGCAGATGGTCTTCATGTTTTCGTGCGAGGGACAGGGCTGACGCCTGGCCTTCATGCGGTTCATATTCACACTACGGGCACCTGCACTGCGCCCGATTTCACCAGCGCCGGCGGGCATTGGAACCCGACAGGCCATCAGCATGGCAAGGATAACCCTCAAGGCATGCATATGGGCGATATGCCCAATATGCTGGCTGGTTCCGATGGATCGGGCGAGATGGAATATGTGATCGCCGGCGGCGCGATCAATTCTGGTGCGATGCCGCTTCTGGACACAGATGGCGCTGCCATCATCATTCACGCGCAGGCGGATGACAATAAGACCGATCCGGCCGGCAATGCGGGCAGTCGCGTGGCATGCGGCGTGTTGACGGCGGGGTGAGGTAATCGGGAAGCGGTAGGGATGGTTCCGACCGTTTCCCAAAAGCTAGGGATTGTGGGGATTCATCGAGAGTTGATGATTGCGGCGGCGAGGTAGATCATTGCGGAGAAGCTTTGATCCGTTTTGCAGGCGCGCATGGCGATGCGTTTGAACTCTTTGAGTTTGCAGAAAAGTTCTCGATCAGGTGGCGCCATTTGTACATTTCGGCGTCGATCTTGAGTTTCTTAGCTCGGGCCGGATGCTGAGAAATCACGACCTTTGCCCCCCGCTGAGTGGCCCAGAGACTATGATAGTCTGGACCACGAAAGGGACATTGAATGCCGATCAAGAAGCACAAGCCGGAAGAGATCATCGGCAAGCTGCGTGAAGTTGAGATTGTGCTGACGCAAGGGGCTTCGACGGCTGAGGCCTGCCGGCGGATCGCGGTCAGCGAGCAGACCTATTATCGCTGGCGCAAGGAATATGGTGGTCTGAAGACCGACCAGGCGCGGCGGATGAAGGATCTGGAGAAGGAGAACCAGCGGCGGCGGCGTGCGATTTCGGATCTGACGCTGGACAAGCTGATCCTGCAGGAGGCGGCAAAGGGAAACTTCTAAGCCCTGCGCGTCACCGCCAGCGCGATCAATGCGGAGGACAGCTATGCGCCTGCGCCGACATCGGTCGGCACCAAGCTGGAATTGCCCATCCGCCAGACGCCCTTCACGATCAATCAGGCGACAGAGGAGTTGATCCGCGAGCGCGGCGACATCAATATCTTTGAGACGCTGGAAAGTTTTGCCAGCGTGTCCACCGTAAGTTCCAACGTGGATATCGGCCAGGGCATTTCGCGCTCGATCAACGTTCGCGGCTTCGATCTCGCAAGCTCCGGGCAGCAACTCATCAACGGTCAGCGCAATTACAGCCTGGGCTCGCAGAATCGCAACGCGGACAATCTGGAACGGGTGGAACTGTTCCGGGGACCGGCGGCGCTCTATTAGGGCGCGGCGCAGCCCGGCGGCATCATCAACTATGTCTACAAGCCCCCCCAAGGAGGCGGCGCGCTATCAGATCATGGCGAGGATGGAGACGGAGGGCAGCTATGACACCATCGACCTCACCGGCCCGCTGACCGCCGACGGCACGCTGCTGTATCGCGCGGTTGGCAACTATACCCGCTATGCATAAGTCACTCAATTGTCACGGGTCTGACCTTTTTCTTGCGCATGAAAGTCCTAAAGGCTGCGTCGATAAGGGGATCGCAGTGATGAAAAGGTCTGAAGCGATGAAAAATCTTGCCATTTGCCTTCGCGCGTCGCTGCTCGCGGCTGTGACTCTGGCCGTTCCCATGGCTTACGCCCAGGACGCCGGGGTGCAGCGGCCGGCTGTGCAAGCAGAAGCTCCTGCCGCGCCGCGCGCGAAGAACGTCATCCTGTTTCTCGCGGATGCGGCGGGCGTTGCAACGCTGAACGGGGCCAGCCTCATGGCCTATGGCGAGCCGCTCAAGCTGCACATCCAGCAATGGCCGCATCTGGGCCTCAGCGAAACCTCGCCGGTGGATCAGTTCGTTTCGGATTCGGCCAACGGCATGTCCTCGATCATGACCGGCGTGAAGACGCGCAACGGCGTCATCAGCCAGTCGGCCGACGCCGTGCGCGGCAAGCAGGATGGCGTGCCGACCAAGACGCTGCTCGAATATGCCGAAGAACGCGGCCTACTGACCGGCGTGATCACATCGCAGTCCATTGCCGACGCCACGCCGGCCGCTGCCTATGCTCACTCCAACGACCGCGGCAAATGGGGCGAGATCTTTCCCCAGGCCTTCGCCCCCCGCTTTGGCGACGGGGTGGACGTGATGTTCGGCGCGGGCCGCCGCAAGATCGGCGAACAACTGACCGCTCTGGGCACCGGCTTCGACAAGCTTGCCAGGCAGCACCGCCGCCCGATCCATGCCACGCTGGAAGCAGTGGACGCGAAGAACCAGCGTCCGGTCGTGGTGGGGGATGACATGGACGTGCGCGCGGCCACGCTGAAGGCGCTGGATATCCTTCAGAAATCCCCGACCGGATACCTTCTTGTCGTCGAATGGGACGCGCATACCGACGACCCGCGCGAGGGTTTGGAGAATGTCGCCAACTTCGACAAGCTGATCGCCGAGGTGGAAAGCCGCGTCGATCTGGCCGATACGCTGCTGCTGTTCACCGCCGACCACTCGTTTGGCCTGCAGGTGGATGGCGGCCGCCGGGGAGAGGCGCTTCTGGACGGCTATGAGGCCTGGAAAGCGTCAGGGAAGGCGTCGGGCAGCAAGGACGGCATCGTCCGCCTCAAGAATGTGCTCGTCAATGACACCCATACGGCCGAGGAAGTGCCGGCGCTGGCGATCGGCGCGGGTGCGGAGCGCGTCCGGGGCTATTTCCCGAACACCCATCTGTTCAATGTGATGATGGACGCCATAGGCTGGAAGCCGGATATGGCGACTGGCAACTGAGCGGTCATGAACGAACATCCGGCGGTTCTTGATCGGGCGTCTGGCACGAAGTTGATAAGATCCCGGACGGACATCTGCCCATTTTGCGCTTCCCGAAGCAGTCGGGCGGATCAGTTGGCGTTACGCTTGCTCGCATATGCGACACGTTCCGCCGACTATGTGACCCCTTGAGGATGAATATCGTCAAAGCCTTGTCCATGCGCGCCGGACTTCTTCTCGCAGGCTTATCCGCTGGCCTCCTGACTGTGGCGTCCTCCCCCGCAGCCGCTCAGTCGCCGCCGGGCGCGCGGGGCTGCACATTCCAGTCGCTGTCGCCAGAGGAGAAATCCCGATACCAGTCCCGCTACCGACGACGCGTTCGTGTCGATGGACAAGCGTTTGCTGATAAATGGCTGCATCAACAGCTGTGCATGACCGCGGCGCAACGCAAGGCGCTGCGGCCACCAGCGAAAGGAAAAAACTGCCGTTCTGTTTCACGTCCCGTCACCAGCCTGGATGGTTCCATGACCGTTGGTATCGGGCGAAAGTGCGACTGATCAGCGGGCTGGAGGATGGAAATTATCCGGCAGGACAGCGGGGATGGCGGGGGCGTCAATGCCGGTGTTGCGAAAAGGTGAAGGCGGCAGGCTATCTTATGATGCTATAAGGATGAGCCGGGATGAATAAGCGGCAGATCGGTTTACACTGTCGCGCAGGTCTGACGGACCCGGATCAGAATGGAGAGGCATAGTGGCGAGTTCAGCACGCCTGAGCATCGGATGGCCGGCGGCCGAAAAAACGGGCTGGATGCCTGGCGACGTCGATATGGCGGCGATCACGCACCACGTGACCGATGCGGAGCGGGAGGTGCTCCTCGAACTGGTGGACCGCTGGAACAATTCGGGCTGCGCCGTGACCGAAATGACGCGGGCGGATTTTTCCGACGCCCGCATTGACGGACTGCTGGATTCGCTGCTGAACACGCTGAAAACGGGGCCTGGTCTCCTGTTCCTTTCCGGCCTGCCTTATGATGAGGCCGCATATGATGTGCGGACGCTTTACTGGGGTATCGGGACGCATTTCGGACGTGCTGTTTCGCAAAATGGGCAGGGCGAGATGATCGGCGAGGTGAAGGTGCGGCCCGATGTCGTCGCGCGGCGCGCCTACGGCCATTCGGGCAAGCTGATCCTGCATACCGATCGTATTGATATGCTGTCGCTTTTCTGCGTGAGCAAGCCGCGTTCAGGCGGCGCCAACATCTTCGTCAGCGGCCTCGCCATATGGGATGCGGTTGCCCGCGAACGTCCCGATCTGTTGCCCATGCTGGAGCGCGGCTTTCATCAGAATCGGCTGACTGAAAATGCTCTGTCCGGCGAGGAAAGCACACCCTATCGGGTTCCCGTCTTCGGCCGGGAAAAGGGCCTGCGCAGTGTGCTGTTCAGCGGTAATGCCGCGATTGATCACCAGCGGTTGTTCTTTGCCGACCGCCTGACCGCGCAGGAGGAAGAGGCGCTGATCTTTCTGACCGAAGTGCGCGATCGTCCCGAGTTCCAGTTGTGCAACACGCTCAGTCTGGGAGACGCAGTGTTCATCAACAATCACGAAATATTGCATAGTCGCGAGGCGTTCGAGGACGGTGAGGAGCCGCAGGAAAAACGCAAGCTATTGCGTCTCTGGCTCCAGGGCGAGCCGGTGCGCCCCAAGCCTGAGACGATGACGGTGATGCATAACCCGTCCGGTCTCCAGGGCATCGACCCGCGTCCGGTCGCGGCCTGACCCGCTCATAACCTGCGCGGATTCGCAGAATATCAAGCTATCGGCGGGCAGGGCGTTCCCGCGCCCGCCCGCCTGAAATTCCGCTTACACGTTCATGCACAGATATTTCAGTTCCATATACTCGTCGAGGCCATGACGGCTGCCTTCGCGGCCCAGCCCCGATTGCTTGATGCCGCCGAACGGCGCGACTTCGGTGGAAATGAGGCCGGTGTTGATGCCGATCATGCCCGTTTCCAGCGCTTCGGCCACGCGCCAGGTCCGGGACAGGTCGCGGGTGTAGAAATAGCCCGCGAGGCCGAATTCGCTATCATTCGCCATCGTCAGCACTTCCTCTTCGGTTTCGAACCGGATCACGGCGGCCAGCGGACCAAAGGTCTCCTCGCTGTTGATGAGCATGTCGGCTCGGGCATCGGCGATCACCGTCGGTTCGAAGAACGTGCCGCCCAGCGTGGAGGGCTTGCCGCCCGTCAGCAGGCGGCCGCCCTTGGCCAGCGCATCATCGACATGGCTCTGCACCTTCGATACCGCATTTTCGTCGATCAGCGGCCCCAGATCCGTTTCCTCTTCAAGCCCCGATCCCAGTTGCATGGCGCACACCCGCTCGGTCAACCGTTCGACGAAACGATCATGGATGCCCGCCTGCACATAGAGCCGATTGGTGCAGACGCAGGTCTGGCCGCTGTTGCGGAACTTGGAGATGATGGCGCCTTCGACGGCGGCGTCGACATCGGCGTCGTCGAAAACGATGAAGGGCGCGTTGCCGCCCAGTTCCAGACTGAGCTTCTTGATGCTTTCGGCCGACTGCCGCATCAACGTGCGGCCGACTTCGGTCGATCCGGTGAAGCTGATCTTCCGCACGTCGGGATTGGCGGTCATTTCACCCCCGATGGCTCGCGCACTGCCGGTCACGACGTTGAAGAGCCCGGCCGGAAGCCCCGCTTCCTCCGCCAGCACGGCCAGCGCCAGCGCCGACAGCGGCGTCTGCGTCGCGGGCTTCAACACCACGCCGCAACCAGCCGCCAGCGCCGGTCCGATCTTGCGCGTGATCATGGCGCTGGGAAAGTTCCACGGCGTTACCGCGCCGACCACTCCGATTGGCTGCTTCAGCACGACGATGCGTTTATCAGCGGCATGGCTGGGGATGACTTCGCCAGAGGCGCGCTTCCCTTCCTCGGCGAACCATTCGATGAAGGAGGCGGCATAGGCGATTTCGCCCCTGGCCTCGCGCAGCGCCTTGCCCTGCTCGCGCGTCAGCAACTCCGCCAATGCCTGCTGCTCTTCCAGCATCAGGTCATGGAAGCGGCGAAGGATATGCGCCCGTTCGCCCGCCGGACGCGCGGCCCAGGGTTTCATGGCCCGCTTGGCTGCGTCGATGGCGCGCCGCGTCTCTTCCGCGCCCATGTCGGGCACAGTCGCGATGATTTCTCCTGTCGCCGGATTGGTAACGGCGATGGTGCCGCCCTGATCGGCGGGATGCCAGTTCCCGTCGATATAACAGGCCTGCTTCAAAAGTTGTCGAGACATGATGACCATTTCCTTCAGATTCTGTTTATGTCCGACGATGCGAGCGCCATTACCGGCGCGCTGTTGTCCGTCAGCGGCCGGCTGTAACGAGCCACGCTATGGAATCGCCCGCCGATGGAGTGGGCGATCCTTCCGGGCCGCCCTACAGCTATACGCTGACAGGGCGGTCGAGGGCAAAGGTCGCCTCCCTTGTCCACTATTGCCCCCGCGCCGTGCCCAGAGCCGCGAGGATGGCATTGACTTCCATCACATGTTCGGCGGTCTTGATGAGTCGGTCGACATCGCTGGGTTCGGGCGAAACGAACAGGGATGGCGCCCATGCACCGTCCGCCTGCTGATGCTCGATGAACCAGTCGCCCATGCGCGCGACATGGCGCAGCCAGTCGCCGGCGGGATCGGCCACCAACATGGCGGCCGCGCCCCAGCCGAACTTGCAGATCTGCACCGACCCCGGATCGTTGAACTGCTCGTCGCACCCCTCGATGTTGAAGCGCAGCAATCGGCTGGCGATGGCGAGCGGTTCCTGAATGGCTTTCCTTTGCGCATAGCCAGCCAGGAACACCGCCGCCATGCCTGGAGTATAGAAAGTCTGGCGAGGCCGTGAGAAATCGGTGATCGCAAGCCACTCTAACTGCTGCGGCGGCTCGATCATCAGCGTTTCGCCCTGGCGGAAGGTATAAAAGCGCGTTCCCGCGTCAGCGGGTTGCGCCGCGACGAGATCGCTGATCCAGCGCCAGGCGAGGTCGGCGATATCATCCTGTCCGCTGATGAGCGCAGCCAGCCCGGCCTGTGCGGTGGACAGCAGGTCATGGATATCGGTGGCCCGGTTTTCGACCGGCGCAATCGGGAAGCCGCCGGTCATGGGGTCCTGCATCCGCCGAAGCGCGTCCATGGCCTTGAGCGCGGTGCCGAAGCGTTCGGTGAGCCACGCGCCGATTGCCAAATGAGCCAGCGGATAAGCGCCGAACCGACCAGTGCCAAAGGCTGGTCCAGGCGCAAAACCACCGTCCGGCGACAGTTGACCGCGCTCGGCCCAGGCGACCATGCGGGTTGCGGCGTCACTTTCTCCGCAGACTGCCAGCGCCCATGGCGCGCGCGCCCAGCCGTTGCGTTCATCCGCGCCGACCGGCTTTCCGTCCGGGTCCATATGGGCGAGCAGCCAGCGCACACCGCGATCACGCGATGCGCGAACGCGCGCGATGGCGGCATCCAGCTCTGCCGGACTCATGGCAGCGTCCCCGGCGTGAAGGTGACGGGCATATTGACGACGCCCGCATTGTTCGCAAAGGACGGATAATAGTCCAGCCGCTCATGATCAATGCGGAAATCCGGCATCCGGTGCAGCAGGGCGCGCAGCATGTGGCGGATCTCCAGCCGGGCCAGCGGCGCGCCGAGGCAACGGTGATGGCCGGTGCTGAAGCTCAGATGATCGGCCGCGTTCGGCCGGTCGAGCCGCACCTCGGACGGGTTCTCGAACACCTTCGGGTCGCGGTTGCCCGCCGCCCAGGATAGCATGATCCGTTCGCCCCGGCGCAGTGTCTGGCCGTGCATCTCGAAATCGCGCCCGATCGTGCGAGCGGTGCCGTGATTGGGCGGATAGACCCGCAATATCTCGTTGACCAACCGGTCGATCAGCGCATCTTCGACCAGCAATCGTGCATGCCATTGGGGATTCCGCTCCAGCCACAACACGGCCGAGAGCGTAGTCGACATGACGGTGCCGAAGCCGCCGAAGATCGCCGCCGACACCATCCCGACCTGGATGTCGAGGTCCAGTCGCTCCCCGCCCACCGCCTTTGTTGCGAGCGCGCTTAATATGTCGTCGCGGGGGTTCTCCGCGCGGTCGACCAGCAGTTCGCGCAGCAGCGACTGGACGAACTTGATTTCCTCCAGCGGGTAATCGGGGTGGGTCGAGGGCAGCAGCGTCGCCTGATGCGCCGAGAGCATGAAGGTCTTCCAGTGCGCCGGGTCGATGCCGACCAGCGAGATGGTGTTTTGCGCCGCGACCCGCATGGCGAAGTCGGTCGCCAGATCGCATTCGCCCTTGCCGATGAACTCGGCCATCGCCTCGTCGATATGCTTTTCGACGATCGGCAGCATGTTGCGCATCGACTTGGGCGTGAAATAGGGCGCTTCGACATGGCGGCGGCCCGTATGCACCGGCGGATCGCTTTCCGACAGGGAAAGATTATAGGGAAGTTCGGGGATCAATATGCCCTTGGCCCAGGGCTTGTCCGGATCGCCATGCGCGGAGGAAAAACGGTCGGAATCGTTGGCGGCCGCGACCAAATCGGCATGGCTGCTGAGAACCCAATAGCCGCCATGCGCTTCTGTCCAGGCGAGTGGAATATTGCGCGCCCGGTCGTCGGCCAGCGCCGCCCAGTTCTTCTTATAATCCTGACTGTGGTGATCGAAGGAGATCATGACCTTCTGCTCGCTCATCGCCGGCTCCATTCCTTATCTGTCTGTTTCGCATTCGGTGGCGATAAATGCCCTCATGGCCGATCGGTCCATGAACCTGTCTTCGTCCTCATGCAGTTCCCGGCTCGCGTCGCTGCGCATCCAGGCCATCGTTTCCTTGAGGCCCGCCTCATCCTCATACCACATCTCCGTCACGCAATCGCAGGGCGGCTCGGGCTGGTTGGGGAGGGGGGCAAGATAGTTGCGCACATATTTGATGATCTGCGGCATATTGGCGCTGGCGAGCGGGGCGTGCACATTTTCATAATGCTCGCGAAACGCTTCATGGCTGAGGTCGGGACGCCGCTTGACGAACATGACGAGTTTCAACATGCGGGCCTCCTCAGCGGCTCTTCGCGGCGATTTCGTCGAGAATGGGGATGATCGCCTCGCAAAAGCCGACCGGGTCGTCCGCCGGGGCGAAATGGCCAAGACCGGGCAGCTCCCTGTATACGACGCCCGGAACATGGTCGGCCACCGCCTGTCCGCCATTTTGCGGGAAGAGGGTGCTCGCATCATATTCGCCGGCAAGGACATAGACGGGCTTCTTCGTGGCGTCGATCAGATGACCGTCTTCGCGCAGATCGTGCAATTCCATGAAATATTCATTGTCGCCCGCATAGACGCCGGGGAAATTGGAACGGTAGACCCAATAGACTTCCTGCGCCGAATCCTCGGGCGCGAAGGGCGCGGTCGCCGCCAGGATGCGGGACGCGAAATAGTCGGTCGATGTCAGCGGATGGCGATGAATGTCGTTATTATAGCCGCCGCGCGAGCGAATCTCATACCAGCCATTGACCGACACGAAGGCGCGGAAGCGGTCGGCATGATGCGCGGCGAGGTCGAGCGCGAGTTGCCCGCCGACCGATGTGCCCAGGAAAATGGGCCGGTCGAGGCGCAGGGCATCGCAGATCGCGACCGACCACTGCATCAGATCCTGCTTGCCGGGCCGATAGGCTTCCTCCCACCAACGTTCGCCGATGGGGGGCAGCGACTTGCCGTGCCAGGGCAGATCCCAACTGATCATGCGGAAACGGCGCTGCAATTCCGGATTGGCGAGCAGATGGCGATATTGCCGACCGTCGGCGCCGGCGGTGTGTTGCAGCACGAGGGGAATGGAGCCGGTGCCCGCTTCCTCATAATAAACGCGGGCTTCCTGATGGCCGCATTGGACATAGGCATAGCGGCCGATGGTGCAATCGGTCGCGCGATAGGGTTCTGGGTCGACGGCGCGGCGCGGCTGCGGCCCGGCCAGGGTTTCGCGCATCACGATGAACAGCCTTTGCAGTGCGCCCTGATAAGGCGCGATCAGTTCGTGAAACGGTCCTTCCGTCACCGCACCGTGCATCCCGCCCACGCTCAGTGTCTCGAACCCGCGTGCCGGCTCGCGGACGAGAGCGGATTCCCAGAAAGCACGAGGGGCCTTGACGATGATCGCCGCATCGCCTGCGGCATCGCCAATCGCAACGGGCTGCCCCGTCTCGATCCGCAGATCGAAGGCTTCGCCATCCAGGTCGAAGCGGATCGTGGCGGTCAACTCGCGCAGTTTGAACAGCAATTCCCGGTCACCCTGAAACGCAGTCAGCACGGCCTTGCGATCAATCATCGAAATTTCCATCCTCTTGTTCTTCCGTCCGCTGTGATCTGGCTCAACTGAAGCCGAGCACTGGATGCGGCTGATAGGGTTCTTCCAGCCGGGCGACTTCGTCTGCGCTCAGTTCGAGCGACAGCGCCGCGATAGCCTCGTCCAACTGGTAGAGCTTGGTCGCGCCGATGATCGGAGCGGTGATGCCGGGGCGTGAGGCGATCCACGCCAGCGCGACCTGCATCGGCGGCACGCCGCGCGCGGCCGCCACTTCGGCGAGCCGTTCCTGCACCACGAAATCATCGTCACGGAAGTAAAGATCCCGCGCCCATTTATCGCCCTTCGCCCGCGCCGTATCTCCGCCGCCGTCCCGGCTGCGATTGCCAGCCAGAAAGCCGCGCGCCAGCGGCGACCACGGGATCACGCCCACGCCCGCATCGCGACAGAGCGGCAGCATCTCGCGCTCTTCCTCGCGATAAACCAGATTATATTGCGGTTGCATCGACGTGAACCTGGCCCAGCCGTTGCGCTCCTGAATTGCAAGCGCTTTGGCGAACTGCCAGGCGAACATGGACGAGGCGCCAATGTAGCGGACCTTGCCCGCACGCACGATGTCGTCAAGCGCCTGCGCGGTTTCCTCGAACGGCGTCTCATAATCCCAGCGATGGATCTGATAGAGGTCGATATAGTCGGTGCCGAGCCGCTTCAGGCTGGCGTCGACGGCCGCCATGATATGTTTGCGCGACGCCCCCCGGTCATTGGGGCCGCGGCCGGTCGGGCCGAAGAATTTGGTCGCGATGACAAGGTCGTCTCGTGGGGCCAGATCGCGGATGACGCGGCCGACGACCTGCTCACTTGCGCCTTCGCCATAGGCATTGGCGGTGTCGAAGAAGTTGATCCCGGCATCGAGCGCGCGCTGGAAGAAGGGAAGGCTGTCCTCTTCGCTCAGCGTCCATTCACTATGCCATTTGCCCTTGCCGTAGCTCATGCAGCCAAGGCAGAGCTGCGAGACCTTGAGGCCGCTGGCGCCCAGACGACGATATTGCATCATTGTTTCTCCAGTTGGGCGAGACGGGTCTCGCAGGCGTCGAGCGCGGCATTGATCGCCTGCTCGCGCGGTGTTGTGATCTGACGAATGCGCGGATCGGTGATGATCAGAAAATCGCCGCGTTCAACCCCTTCGATGGTCAGTTGCGCCGTGCGATCGGGGGGCATGCCGAATTGCGCCATCGCCTTTTCGGCATGGGCGGCATAGTCGGCCGGCATCGCGCTCGCGCCGCCATAGCGATCCTGCCGCGATCGGCGCGCGTCCCAGACACGGGTGGCGACCACGCCCGGACAGAAAATCGACACGCCAACGCCGGTATCGGCCAGATCGCGCCGCAGTGCGTCGGTCAGGCCCAGAACGGCATGCTTGGTGGCGGTATAGGCGCTGCTCGGCGCGGTCAGCGGCAAGCCCACCGAATTTTCCGAACCGGTGCAGATGAAGCGGGACGTCTGTCCCTTTTCCGCGGCGGCGATGAGCAGCGGCACGAAGGCCTGGATGCTGTTGAAGACGCCGCCGACATTGACGTCGAACAGCCACTGGAATTCGCGGGGATCGGTATCCATGATCTTGCCGCCTATGGCGACGCCCGCATTGGCGAAAGCCAGGTTGAGCGTGCCGAAATCGCGCAAGACATTGGCGGCCAGGCTATCGACCTGCGCGCGATCGCTCACATCGCAGGCATAGGCGCGCGCGTCATTGCCAATCGCATCGGCTGTCGCCTGAGCGGCTTGGGCAAAGAGATCGGCCACCGCGACCTTCGCTCCGCGCTGCGCCAGTTGTTCGCACAGCGCCTTGCCAATCCCGCTGCCGCCTCCGGTAACGACCGTCACCAAGCCTTCAAACATGCGCTTCTCCATTATCTCAGCGGATGGGTTCGCCGCTCGTCGGCAGCGTTTTCCAGAAGGCCTCGTCATGGCCGTAAAAGATCCGTGTTCCCTTTTCACGCAGGGCCGCCAGACGGCGAAGCGTTTCCAGCGCCGCGTCCGCATCGGCGTCGCTCGGCGAGGTGCGCAGATTGTCCAGCGATTGCTTGAGATAGCAGCAGTCCGCAGCCAGAACCACGTCACCGCCGGGCAGCTTCACCTTGACGGACTGGTGGCCGACCGTGTGGCCATAGGTGGGAATGATCGTTACCGATCCGCCACCGAACAGATCATGCTCGCCGGTAATCTCCAGCACCGGATGGCCCAGGTCAAAATCGGCGCGGTCATAGAGTTTGCTGCCCGCTTGCGCTGCTGCGGCGGCCCGCTCCCGCGTCTGGACGATGATGGTGGCATTGGGGATGGATGCGTTGCCGCCGCAATGATCGGCATGGAAATGCGAATTGATGATCCAGCGGATGCTGGCGGGATCGACGTCGATGGCGCGAAGCCGGGCAGCGATGTCGGCGCTTTCGTCAAATTCGAAGCCGGTTGCGTCGGGTCCCAGCCGTTCTTCTATCGGGCGCCGGAAGCGATAGCCGAGCCCGGTGTCGAACAGCGCGCGTCCCTGCGGATGCTCTATCAGATAGGCCGGTATCGGCGAACGCACGATTCGCTTGTCTTCACCCCCGAGGAAGAAGGTGAGGGGCGACTGGAACCAGCCGCAGGTGAAAGCGCGCAATGTAACGGGCACGGGGACCTTCTCCTGAGCGATCCGTCGGCCGGTCATCTATTTTGGCTGCGGCGGTCCTCATTCAATAGTTGTATGTTTTGATATCGTCAATCCTTGAAGGGATGAGAAAACATGGTGTGCGCCGTCCCGGCCGGCGCGGTGTAGCGCGGGAAGCCGCGCGGCTTGGCGGTGCGGGGGGTGAACGAAACATGCGTTTGTAGCGTCGAGATCGCTGGGAGCGGTGCGGGCGGAGCGGTGGGCGAGCTTTTCTGTGAGAGCGGCCGGCGGTGAAATACGGCTCCGTTACTAAAGTGGTATGTTTCGATTTCTTGACTGTGGGCGGAGAGCGCGTCGGGACCGGCTCCCCCCAATCAGTTCAATCCAGTCGTTTCCAAACCAGCTTCATCCCGCGGATGCCATCGGCCACGCGAAATTCGGGTGTGCCCAGATACAGTTCGCCGTCGATAAATTCGACCGTGCGGACATAATCGACGCCCATGTCGTTCTGGAACGAACTGATTTCCAGATGGTGCACCACCACGTCTTCCTCGCCCTTGACGGTATAAGGGCCGGCATAGGCGTCCAGTGAGCGGGCGGACTGGGCGAGTTCTTCGACCGGAGCGCTGCGGCGCGGTCCCGACAGGGGTTTGCGGCCATCCTGTGCGATCACCACCGCCATGCGGTCGTCGTCGAGATAGTGGATGAAGCCTGAAGGATTGAGGCCCAATGGCGTCGGATCGACTACCCGGCCGTCGCGCGTCTCAAAGGCGCGCGCCAGGCTCCATGTGCCGAGCAGGTCTTCCTTTTTAAGCAATTTTCTCTCCTTCTATCCTTGTCCAGGGAAAGCGATCCGCATAGCTTTTGCCGAAGCTCCGCACGGTTTCGATCTGCTGCAGCGTCGCGCCGGTTTCGTTGAGGCCGTGCAACAGGCAGCGCCGCCGATGCTCGTCGAGCATGAAGGGGAGGTTAAACCCTGACCCGGTTACGCGCATGGCCACCAGATCGACCTTCAGCACGCTGCGTTCCGGGTCGGTAATGGTTGCCAGTATCGCTTCGACCGCATTTTCGGGAAGGATCACCGGCAACAGCCCGTTCAGGCACGCATTGTTGAAGAAGATGTCGCCGAAGCTGGGCGCGATCACGCAGCGCATGCCCCATTCGACAAGCCCCCAGACCGCCATCTCGCGCGACGAGCCGCAGCCGAAATTGCTGCCTGCCACCAGGATTTTCGCTTCGCGCCAAGGCAACTGGTTGAGGATGAAATCGGGCCGTTCCGCACCCTCCGGATCGAAGCGCAGCCGCGCGAAGGCGTTGCGCGCCTGATCGCCACGGCGCAGGCTGAGACCCGGCAGCCCCGGCCAGATGATGTCGGTATCGACATTCTTGAGGGGGAGGGGGGCTGCGATACCCTCGACGATGGTCAGCGGTTCGCTCATGCCCTGCCCTTGCCGAATTGGCGTATGTCTACGAAATGCCCGGCGATGCCGGCTGCCGCGGCCATGGCGGGGCTGACCAGATGAGTGCGGACATCGCGGCCCTGGCGATGTTCAAAGTTGCGGTTGGACGTAGCCGCGATCCGGGTGCCCGGCGGAGCGGTTTCGGCGCCGCCGCACATGGAGCAGCCGGAATGACGCCATTCGAAACCGGCTTCGATGAAGACCCGGTCCAGCCCTTCCTCTTCGGCATCCCTGCGTATCCGGGTGGAGCCAGGCACTACGAAGCCTTCGACATGCGATGCCAGATGGCGCCCGCGCACGACATTGGCGGCGGCGCGTAAATCCGACAGGCGCGCATTGGTGCAGGAGCCGATGAACACCCGGTCGATCGCGATGGCTTGAATCGGCGTGCCGGGCTGCAGGCCCTGATAGGCCAGAGCCCGGGCAGCAGCCGCGGCCCGTGTCGGGTCGGCAAAGCTTTCCGGATCAGGCACGGCGGCGCCCACGGCCACTACATGTTCCGGGCTGGTTCCCCAGGTCACCTGTGGAGCGATATCGGCGGCCTTGATCTGGACGATCCGATCAAATGTCGCGCCGGGATCGGTCGGCAGCGTGCGCCAATAGGCGACCGCCTCGTCCCATTCCGCGCCCCGGGGCGTCAGGGCGCGGCCATGCAGCCATTGGATGAGTTGTTCGTCGGGCGCGATCATGCCGACGCGCGCGCCGGCCTCGACCGACATGTTGGACAAGGTCATGCGAGCCTCGATGCTCATCGCTTCGATCGCACTGCCCCGATACTCGATGGCATAGCCGGTTCCTCCGGCCGCACCGATCACGCCGATCAGGTGCAGGATGACGTCCTTGGCGTTGATGCCATCGCCCAGAATGCCATTGATTTCGACCGCCATCGTCTTCGACGGCTGCTGAATGAGGGTGCCGGTGGCCAGCACCTGTTCGATCTCCGACGTCCCGATGCCGAAGCCCAGCGCCCCCATGGCGCCCAGCGTGGCTGTGTGACTGTCCCCGCAAACCGCGACCATGCCGGGAAGGACGAAGCCCTGTTCCGGTGCGATAACGTGGCAGATGCCTTGCCGGGTGCTGAGATATGGTATGTGGGGGATGCCGAATTCCGTGCAGTTCCGTTCCAGTTGCAGGATGCGATCGCTTCGCGTTCCGGCGGGAAGCGGGCCGCCGCGTTCGTCCGTCGGCACGGCATGGTCGGCCACCGCCAGATGCATTTCCCGCCGCTCGATCGTCAGCCCCGCTTCGCGCAGCGAGTCGAAGGCCTGGATGCTCGTTCCCTCATTCAGGACATGACGGTCGATCCATAGCAGGCAGGACCCATCGCTGCGTTCGTCGATGAGATGGGTTTCCCAGATCTTGGCATATAAGGTCCGTGGACGGGTCATGGTGATCGCGCTTCTCTGCGTTTCTGACGCCGGGCAAACGGGGGTGCGCGCCGCATGGCATTTCCCGGTCAAAGCCCGTCTCTGGCTCGCCGGGAACTTTGCTGGCGTCAACGCCGCGCTTGCTTATGTCGATATAAGAAAGACGCGAAGGGCCATCAATAATCGGCCCCACATCCCATGCCGGTCGCTATCCTTTGAAAGGAGAAAAGTTGTATATTTGTCACCCCTCAATGATCGTCAGCATCAGGCGGGCCACCGGATTATGGGGATCGAGTTGTTTTAGCGTGGCTATGGTTGCGAGCAGTTCTTCCTCTGAGGGTGGATCGCGCCTCAGATGACCCCGCGCCAGATCAATGATTCGCGAGGGATTGGGAGCAATGACCGTGAGGCCGCTCGCGCCGCCGCGCCGCATTTCCACCGCGCCAAGCCGTTCCAGCATACGGATCGCCTCACGCAAAACCGGACGCCCGACCTTATGTTCGTGCATCAGGTAATCTTCGGAGCCGATGATTGCGCCGGGCTGCAACCGCTCGTCATTGATCCTCTGGCGGATGGCCCAGGCGATCCGCTCGGCCTTCTTCGCCGGCCGGGCCGAAGGGTAGATCGCATAGGCGCGCTCGATGGCGTTGGGCGTACTGCGAAACCGCCCCGAAGCGCTGGATGCGTTGTGCAATTCCTGCGTAATTTCCAGCACTTCCATCTCGGCGGCGCGCGCTACGTCGAGATTCTCCGCGACCACCGCCAGGCAATGCTTTCGCGTGGCGGCGGTGAGCTTGTCGATCATGCCGATGAAGGTTTCGTCGTCCAGCGACGACATCCAGCAGGAATGCATGCCAACGTCTGAAAGCGCTGCCAGAAAAAGACTCATCGGGCCATTTCCGGCCAGATCGCGCAACAATATGCGCGCCTGAGACATGGCTTCGATGGATTGCAGGCCCGTGCTTTCGGAGGCGAGAATCAGCCCCGCAAGCTGAACGCGGTCGCGATCGCGCATCCGTCCGATCGCGCGCCCGGCCATGGCCATGGAAAGGGCGAGACGGGTCTCCATGATGGCGCTGAAAGGGATTTGCGCCAGTTCGAGATAAGCGCCGAGATTATTGCGGACGAGGTCTTGCGCCCGCGCTGCGACATAAAGGCCGCCATTCGATCCGCGCCGGGCGACGACGGAGCCTGCCTGTTCGAGGATGGCTATGGCTTCGCGCATCGTCCAGCGGCTGACGGTGTAATTTCGCGCGAGTTCTGATTCATTGCCGATCCGGTGGCCCGCGGGCCAGAGGCCGGCCAGTATCTGCGCTTCCAGTTCGGAGGCGATCTGGTCCGCGCGCTTCTGGCGTTCGGGGAGCGATTGCGGGGTCGCGCGGGGGCTTGTGTCTGCCATCCTTACCATATCGGAGCAAAGGGGCGGAGGGGGCAAGTCTGATTGTTGCAGTCTCATTAAGAGTGGTATATTTGACGATCAAGCCAGCCGATCATCGGGTTTGGTGGGAAGAGGACAGACTGTTATGGCCACTGCTCTGTTGGAGCCGGATCTCCTGAATGCCGAGACTTTCAAAAATGGCCCGCCCCATGCGATTTTCGATCGTCTTCGCGATCATGAACCCCTTTATCGCCAAGCCAATCCTCTGGGTGGCAATCATGTCTGGTCGCTGACGCGCTTTGCCGACATTCGTGCCGTGGGTTCTGATACGGGGCGCTTTACCATCGAACTGGGGCACCAGTTTCCGACGCCTGCCGAACATGCCCGTGCTCAGCGGGATAATATCATGTTTAACGATCCCCCTCGCCATACGCGGTTGCGGTCATTTGCCGCCAAGGCGTTCTCGCCCCCGGTGGTGGCGAAGTTCGATGAATGGATTCGCGGACTGGTCCATGAGATTCTCGACAAGGTCGAGAAGCATGACAGGATCGACATGGTGCCGATGATCGCGGCCGAATTGCCGGGACAGGTGATCTGCAGCATCATGGGCGTTCCCCACGAACATCGGCACAAGCTGATCGGCTGGGCCACCGATATTTTTGGTCGGCTCGATCCTGGAATCGGCGTGGAAAGGGCGGTGGCCGCGGTCCACACGGTGAAGGATTTTTCGCGCGAACTGCGGCAGATCAAGGAGCGCGAGCCGGGCGTCGACATGACGACGGAACTGCTGTCGGCTTCCTATGGCGGGACCCCCATCACTGACGGCGAGTTTATCGACATGGTGATGTCGCTGATCCTCGCGGGGTTCGAGACGACCCACACGCTGATCGCCCAGGGTCTGACGCTGATCGCGCAGGATGCCGACGTGCGGCGCCAGGTAGAGGATGCCGGCGAAGGCGAGATGCGCCACGTCACCGAGGAAATGCTGCGCTTCGTCTCGCCGGTGATGCATATGGCGCGGACCGCGAAGGAAGATGTCGAACTGCATGGCAAGACGATCGCGAAGGGCGATATCGTCATGATGTGGTTTACCGCCGCCAATCGCGATCCGGCCATGTTCGATGATCCACACAGCTTTATGGCTGCGCGCGGGCGGCGCGGTCATGCGGCCTTTGGCGCGGGCGGACCGCATTTTTGCCTTGGCAACCATCTTGCCCGGCTGGAGGGTGAGATATTGTTCGACGAGATGCGCCAGCGCAATCTTCGGCTTGAACTGGACGGCGAGCCGAAACGCGCTCGCGGTATCTTCATCAATGCGCTGCGGAGCGTGCCGATGAAAGTCGCGCGGTAAGTTGATCGCATGCAGCAAGCCGATGGCCCGGCGCCAGCAGATGTCCGGGCCATTCGCATTTGCGCTATGGCCCAATAGCGAATTGGTATGACGTCGCCCGATCCCTCCCGCCCTATTGTGCCATCATAGAGGAAGTGGAGTTTGGCGAGATGGATCTGGTTATTCGCAATGGCGCCGTATTCGATGGGCTGGGCGGCGAAGGCAGCATCATGGACATCGGCATCAGGGACGGCGTCATTGCACAGGTGGGCGGCGTCGTTCCGGGCGGAAAGGAAGAGATTGACGCCAGCGGCAAGATCGTGACTCCCGGCTTTGTCGACGTCCATACGCATTATGATGGTCAGGTCATCTGGGACGAACGGCTTCAGCCCTCTTCCGTGCATGGGGTGACGACGATCGTGACAGGCAATTGCGGCGTCGGCTTCGCGCCTTGCCGTCCACAAGATCATGACGCGTTGGTGGAACTGATGGCTGGGGTGGAGGATATTCCCGAGGTGGTGATGGCCGACGGCCTCTCCTGGGACTGGGAAACATTTCCCGAATATCTCGACGCCGTCGCCGCCAGACCGCATGATGTCGACATCGCCACCTACCTGCCGCATTCGGCCTTGCGCGTCTATGTCATGGGTCAGCGCGCGCTGGACCGCGAGGAGGCGACGCCCGAAGACATCGCTGAAATGGCACGGCTGACGCGTGAAGCGATCAGGGCGGGCAGCATCGGTTTCGCGACATCGCGCAACCTGCAGCACCGCAGCAGCAAGGGCGTCCCCATCCCGACAGTCCGCACAGCCGAGGCGGAATTGCAGGGCATTGCCGATGCGCTCAAGGAAGAAGGCACTGGCGTGCTGCAAATCCTGACCGATTTTGATCAGTATCGCAGCGTCGACGCGGAATTCGCCATGCTCTGCAGGGTGGTCGAAAATTCGGGCCGTCCCATGTCGTTCAGCCTGCAACAGAAGCATGGCGATCCGCTGGGCTATCGCTACCTCCTCGGTCTCACTGACAAGGCGGTCGCTGACGGCCTGCCGATCAAGGCGCAGGTCGCCGCGCGTCCGAGCGGCCTCTTGCTTGGGCATCGCCTGTCGCTGACGCCTTTCTCGACCTGCCCCGCTTTTCTGGAAGTCGCCCGACTGCCCTTCGAGGAGAAGATCGCCAGGCTCAGGGGGCCGGAGGTTCGCACGGCCATCCTGCGAGAGGCGACCGGCCCCTATGCCGAGGCCGTGCGCGCCTATGGCGATTTTGACCGTATGTTCGAGATTGGCGAAAGGCCGGATTATGAGCCGCCCGTGGAGGAGAGCATTGCGGCCAGGGCGGCGGGGGCGGACAGGCATCCGATGGCTTTTGCCTATGATCTGCTGCTGGAGAATGGCGGAGAGGCAATCCTTTTCGCAGCGGCGCAAAATTATGCCGATGGCACGTTCAGCGCGTCGGAGGAGATGATGACCCGCGAAAATTCCGTGGTCGGGCTGGGTGATGGCGGCGCGCATCTCGGCCTGATCTGCGACGCCAGCTATCCCACTACGATGATCGCGCACTGGGCGCGGGACCGCTCGCGCGGGCGCAAGCTGCCGCTCGGCAAGGTGATCAGGATGATGACCCATGACACGTCGGTGGCGGTCGGCCTGCGCGATCGCGGCGTGATCGCGCCGGGGTTTAAGGCCGACATCAATGTCATAGATTATGGCAGCATCGCCCTGGAAAAGCCGCACATCGTCTATGACCTGCCCGCAGGCGGGCGCCGGGTGCTCCAGTCGGCGGACGGTTATGTCGCCACCATCTTGAACGGGGTCGTGACATACCGCGATGGCGAACCGACCGGCGCCCTGCCCGGAAAGCTGGTCCGCGGCTTTCAGCCTCAGCCGCCCTCATTTGCGTGACGGGCGATTTCCGATTTAGCAGTTGTTCGATCGCGCTTTTCAGGGAGGTGTTTCCATGCAAGCAGCCATTGACCATCCGGCGCTTGCCGCTGGCCGCACCGCTGTCGTCACCGGCGGGGCCGGCGGCATCGGGCTGGCGGTCGCCACGCGGCTCGCACGGGCAGGCATGAATATCTGCGTCGCGGATGTGGAGGGCCTTGCCGAAGCCGAGCGGACGCTGAAGGAGGCGGGCGCGCCTCAGCTTCTGGTGCAGAAGACCGACGTCAGCCGGTTCGAGGACGTGCTTGCCCTGAAGGAACGTGTTTTCGCGGCTTTCGGCGAGGTCGGCCTGCTGATGAATA
The DNA here is from genome assembly GCA_900100475.1 of Sphingobium faniae. Lineage (GTDB taxonomy): Bacteria > Pseudomonadota > Alphaproteobacteria > Sphingomonadales > Sphingomonadaceae > Sphingobium > Sphingobium faniae. The sequence continues at coordinate 358,778 of FMTU01000005.1, forward strand.
ATGCGGCGATCGGCGGCAAGCGGGGATCGGCTTTCGATGGACTGGAGCAATGGAAGCGTACGCTGGACGTCAATTTGATGGGTATCATCCATGGCGTGCACGCTTTTACACAGGCCATGCTGGACAGCGGCCAGCCTGGCCTGATCGTGAATGCCGGGTCCAAACAGGGCATCACCAATCCGCCTGGCGATCTCGTCTACAATATCAGCAAGGCCGGGATACGCACCTTGACCGAGGGGTTGGCGCACAGCCTGCGGTCGATCGAAGGAAGCCGCGTTGCCGCGCATCTGCTGATACCCGGTTTTACCTATACCACCATGATCGCCCGCATTCTGCCGGAAAAGCCGGCGGATGCCTGGCTGCCCGAACAGGTGGCGGACGCGCTGGTCGATGGGCTGCTGGCGGACGACTTCTATATCCTCTGCCCGGACAATGCTGTCACGCGGGAGATGGACGTCGCGCGGATGATCTGGAGCGCTGCGGACATTGCCGAAAACCGTCCCGCGCTGTCGCGCTGGCATCCCGATTACAAGGCCGCCTTCGACGACTTCATGGCGGGACAGTAAGGGCCGGGCGACGGACGGCGCAAGGCCGCACAGAGATGGAGAGAAGCATGAAAATCGACGGCAATCACGCGGAGATCCGCGCGGCCTGGGCCAGTGATCCTGGTCCGGTGATGCAGATGTTCATCAATGGCGAATGGGTGGATTCGTCGAGCGGCGCCCGTTTCCCATGTTTCGATCCCTATGCGGAGCAGGCATGGGGGTCGGTCCCCGAAGCCACGGCGGAAGATGTCGACGCAGCGGTCCGCGCAGCGCATGACGCCTTTGATGGACCGTGGAGAAGCACCTCTCCCGCAGCGCGCTTCGCACTGCTGCGCAAGCTCGGCCAACTCATTGAGGAGAATGCGGAGCTGCTTGCCTGCACCCAGGTGCGCGAGAATGGCAAGGGCTATGCGGAAATGCGCGGCGGCGTGAACAGCCTGGCATCCGACTGTCATTTCTTCGGCGCCATGGCGGAAACCCATCACGGCTACACCGTGCAGCCCAGCCTGCCCCATTTCACCGCCTATACCCGCCGCGAACCGATGGGCGTGATTGCGGCAATCACGCCGTGGAACACGCCGCTTGGCCTGCTTGGCTGGAAGCTGTTTCCCGCTCTGGCGGCAGGGAACACCATCGTCATCAAGCCTTCGGAAGTGACGCCCATTTCGACGCTGATCCTGGGCCAGTTGATGGACCGGGCGGGTTTCCCCAAGGGCGTCGTCAACATCGTGACCGGCGCGGGTCCGGTCGGGCAGGCGCTCGTCGCGCATCGGCTGGTGGACAAAATCGCTTTCACCGGATCGACCGGCACCGGCGCTGCCATTGGCAAGATCGCGGCCGAACGCCACGCCCGTGTGTCGCTGGAACTGGGTGGCAAGTCGCCCAATATCGTGTTCGATGATGCCGATCTGGATGCCGCATTGCGCGGGATCGTGGCGGGGATTTTCGCCGCGTCGGGCCAGTCCTGCAACGCCGGATCGCGCGTGTTGGTGCAGAAGGGCGTGTTTGACGAGGTGGTCCGTGGACTGGTCGACAAGGCGGCCGGCATGCGTTTCGGTGATCCGCTCGATCCCGCGACCGAAATCGGTCCGCTGGCGTCAAAGGCGCAACTTGCCAAAGTGACGAGCTATTTCGAGGTCGCGACGCAGGAGGGGATGAAGCCGGCCACGGGCGGAATGTGCCCGAACCGGCCGGGCCTGTTCGTCGCTCCCACCGTTTTTGCCTCGCCACCGCTGACCTCCCGTCTGGTCAGGGAAGAGATTTTCGGACCCGTCGTGATGGTCATCCCGTTCGAGGATGAAGCTGACGCGGTGCGGATCGCGAACGATACGCCCTACGGCCTTGCTTCAGGCGTATGGACCCGCGATCTCGCGCGGGCCCACCGCATGATCGAGAAAATCCGCGCGGGGGTGGTGTGGGTGAACACCTATCGCATGGGCAGCCACGCCATGCCGTTCGGCGGCTACAAGGCAAGTGGCATCGGCCGGGAAATGGGTATCGACGCCCTCGACCAATATACTGAAGTCAAGAGTGTCTGGATCAACACCGCTGGTCCGGCCGATGGGGGCGCGTCATGATGATCGAACTGCTGGCTTTCTCTGGCTGGGTTGGCCTGCGACGTTCGCGATCCGGAAGTCGTTCGCGGCGCGATCAATGAAGCGGCCGCCCTGTTCGGCCGGATCGACATCCCCATGAACTGCGCCTGGTCGGCTTGTGCGGCTTCATGTCAGCATTGTCTGGCCCCAGGGCGGCCACACTATGCGCTCATGAGGAGACGAGCGGGAGAACGTCCTGCGCGATGGCGCGGACCATGGATTGCAGAACTTCCGGATCCCGTCCGTTCAGGGCGTAGATGAAATGATCCGCACCCGCCGCCTGAAAGCGGGTCGCGATATCGACCATGCGGGCCATGTCCCGCCCATCGACAAGGGAAAGCATCTCATGCCCGGCGCTTTCTGTATCGTCGAGCGCGACATTGAACCGCGCGCAGACCTCTATCTCCGCAGGATCGCGCCCTGCCTGCTCCGTCATGCGGCGCAGCTCGGCCACCTGCCCGGCAAATTGTTCGGGCGTGACGCCAACGGGTTGCCAGCCATCACCCATCCGTGCGACGCGCCGCAGCGCGGGCGGACTCGCGCCGCCGATCCAGATCGGAATGCGGCGTTCCCGATAGGGCTTGGGCGAGGTATGCACATCGCTGAACTGCCAGAACTCCCCTTCATGGGCGGCGCTCTCCTGTTCCCAGAGAGTTCGCAAGATCGCCAGAATCTCATCGGTCATCGCGCCGCGCTTTGCCCAGGGCATCCCGAGCACATCGAACTCTTCCTCGACATTGCCCGACCCGACGCCCAGAATGACCCGGCCGCGAGAGAGGCAATCCAGCGTTGCGATATATTTGGCCAGATCAAACGGATGGTGGAAAGGCAGCACCAGCACGGACGTGCCGAGCGCGATTTTGGTCGTGCGCGACGCGATGGCCGACAGGATTGCCAGCGAATGATAATAGGGCCGCTCGCCGATCCGGTCCCGAACATAGGTGACATGGACGAAATGTTCCGATGTCCAGATGGAAGCCAGTCCAAGCTCTTCGGCCAGAACCGCCAGGTCGATCAGGGTCTCGGGCGATGAGACACCCCAGTTGTTCGGTACGGAGATGCCGATTTTCATGAAGCCAGACCCAGCGCATCACGCAAATGCCCTATGCGGGCCGCATAGGTCGATTCCATTGCCTGCAATAACGCCTCGCGGCCCGGACGGGCGGGGGCCTGATCGAATTCCCAACTGATTCGCGTGCTGTTCGCGCCGTTCGGCGCAAGCTGGATCGTTCCGCGCAGCCCGACCAGATTTTCCCGGTCGCATTGTTGGATGGAGTAGATCAGCCGATGCGCCTCCGGATCGAAGCGGTCTAGGCGTTCGACCGCCGACCAGTCCGCGAAATGGACGGTGCGGACGGCCCCTTCGCCGCTGCCTGCCAGTTCGCAACGCTCCACCAGCGGGTGCCAGCGCTGCACATTGCCGAAATCGCCCACAAAGGACCAGACGCGATCAATCGGCGCCTCTATGTCCGCGACAATCCGTCCGCCCACATCCTCTCTCCCTGTCGCTCTTTTTGCCACGCCTCCCGCCGGGAGGCGATGGCCAGATAATCACTCTGTGGCCCAGATAGCGGGCGGAGGGGCGTCCACGGTGTCGTAATCGGCAGGGACGCACATTTCGAGGAGGAAGTAATCCTTGGAGAAACCGGGCACATTGTGACGCATGCCCGGCGCGATGCACATGGCGTCGCCCGCGTCCATCTTCACCGCTGCGGCATCTTCAACCAGCAGTTTGCCCTGGCCGCGCAGAATATAGAAAATCTGCCCCATCGTGTGAGAGTGCCAGCCCGTCCCGCCCTCGCTCATCTTGACCGCGCGCACCAGATGAATGTGGATGCGCCGGTCGGTCAGCCCGGCCGTCCCCAGATCGCGATAGCCGAAAAAGGCGCGCGGGCCGTCTCCGACGATATAGGCGTCCTCGCTTTCGCGGGTGATGACCGTGCCCCCGGTGTCGGGTGAGCCATAATCTTTCGCCGCGGCCTCGTCGCCTTCGAGCACGAACACTTCGGCGGTGTGGGAGAAGGCCCATTCGATCCCATCGCCCGCGCCGTAGCGCGTCCAGCTATCGAGCGCGCGCAGCACGGAGGTCTTGTCGCCCTCCCGCACTTCAACCTCTCCGCTCAGCACGAACACGAACAGGAAAGGCGCGGTTTGCGAACCCAGTGAATCGGTCTTTATCGCCTCGCCATCGGCCCGGTAATGATAAGCGGTCATGACGCCGCCTGTCGCCCGCGTCAGGCCTAGTTCCCGACATTCCAGCCCTGCGCGCCTGCGCCACAGCGCCGATGCGATCGGGGAAAAGGCAAATGAATCAACTATGGCTGGAAAACTCTCCGACATCATGTCCTCGCTTGAATCAAACACAGCTTCCCGCCCGGCGGAATGCTTGATGAATATTGTGGGCCGTCGGAACGGAGCCCTGATCACTTTTATGCCGCATGTTTTCCGCGGAAGGGGCAGCGTAAATTCGCGAAGGCCATTCGCACTGAAGCTGCATGAGAGAACCGGGCCGTCAGCATGGCGCGGAATGCCTGCCGACAAAATCCGACACGATAACCGCCAATCCCGCAGGGTCGGCATGCACGCCAAGCCCGGACGGATCAATATCCGGAACCGTACGCATGTCGGCTGCCGGCAAACAGGCGCGAAGACGAAGCCCTTGACGCCCATATTCCGCATCCTCGCGATCGCTGACGATCTCGACGATGAGGGCGGGCGCGGAAATCCTTGTCACGGCGTCGGCGAAATCAAACGCGAAATTGGCTTCATAAAAAGCCGCCGCGTGTCTGCGGCCGAGCAGGTCATCCACGACCTTCGCCTCGACAGCGCGCAGGGCCGCATCCGGTTCCTGTTCGCGGAACAGCGCATCGTCCCACCAGCAGGAAGTCAGACTACGGCTGGCCGCCGCCCAGCCCCGGACGGTGCTGAACGCTTCGTCCGCGCCATGGGAAAAATAGAGCGGATCGACGATGGCGCGCATGACCTGCGCGCGGTGGTCCATTTCCGGGATCAGGCTGTGGCTCTTGCCTGCGATGACGATGCTCGCGCATCGGGCGGGATGTTCGGCAGCCAGCGCCGCCGCCACCTTGGCGCCCGAATGCAGCCCGAAGAGATGGGCGCGCCCGATCCCCAACCCGTCGAGCGCGGCGACAATGGCAGCCGCCACGCCCGATATGCCTGCGTCCCGCGCCATGGGCGCCGAATTGCCGAAGCCTGGCATATCAGGCATGATGATATGGTGACCGGCGGACAGGAATGGCGTCAATGTTGCAAACTGCCTGCTGCTGCGCGGTGCTCCGCCCAACAGCACGAGCGGCGGCCCCGCGCCCGTCTGTGCGACATGTATCTGCCCATAGGGGCCATCGACATAACAATATCGCGGGGTCATGAAATGCTCCGGCGGCGCCATCTCCTGACTGCCGATCCGCCCTAGCCGATCTGGCCCAGAACGGTGCCGACCTCGTAGGTTTCTCCCACTTCCTTCAGAATCTGCAATGTGCCCGATGCCGGTGCATCCACTTCCTGCGAGGATTTGTCGCTTTCCAGCAAGAACAGAGGCTCACCCTCCGTGACCGCGCCGCCATCCGCCACCAACCATTCGATGAGGGTTCCCTCGTTCATCGAAAAACCAAGTTTCGGAAGTAGTATATCGACTGCCATCAGATCACCTAATTACATCGTTGTTGACGTCTGCCCGATCGGATGCATAGCCTTTGATCGGAGCCATAGCGATCGCCTAGCGCGGTGGACCGGAATGTTTGAGCAGCAAGGTCGCAAAACCATTTCGCACGCATGCGCGGCCCTGACTGGCTTACCAAAAGGCAACGCAATGGCGGCTGGCCATACGCCATTGTCCATCCTGTTTGCGCACGCGATCCGTATATTGGCCATAACCTGCGATCTTTGCTGATCCGGCTGTCATGTCGCCCATGATGAAGAAGCTGTGTACCGTGGCTTCCTCTCGGGTGGTGGGATCGGCGATTACTTCTGCTGTGGACAGGATATGGCGCATGGTGGAACCCGGGCCGCAAATCTTCGCGTCCCGCATTTCCCGCATGCGCCGAATAATCCCGGCGTGACCATGATAGGGTTCTGTCCCTTCGATCGTCCAGACCGCATCCTCGACATATTGGCTGGTCAGGTCGGATTCGACGCGCCATTGGTCGGTGAGGCGGGCCACGCGGGCGATAAGGTTGCGGATGGCCAGTTCATCCGATGGATCCATATCTGTTTCTCCGCTGGAAACTTCCTGTTCCTCAACAGGCGCAGGGCGGGTGGGGCAACCGGATTTGCGTGCGTGCTCCGTTCGATAGGCTTCGCTGCTTCCTTAGCGTTTCGTGCGCCAATCACGCCTAGGCAAATCTGCAAATAGGGTTTGCAAGTTTCTCGTTTCGACAGGCGTCAAAGTTGCCATATCGTCCGGCGCTGAACTTCGGTCGAACAGGATGCTGGGGCTTTATGCTTGATCACGGTGTAATTATTCGACCAAAAATCAGATAGGGATATTTCAATAAAATATACCATAATCAAAACTATTCACATAAACAATAGTTTCATTCTCAAATAATGTCATCACTCCATTAAAAATCGAGGATAGCGATGCCGTTCACGAACCGATTTGACAGCGCTACACTTGTCGAAATTTATCGGCGAATGTTTCTGATAAAGCATAATGACGATATGGTTCATGCTGCGGCAAAAGCTGGCCGCCTGAACCTGATCTATTATTCTCCGCGCGGGCAGGAAGTGATCCCGTCGGCGTTGAGCGTGCATCTGAACGATGAAGATTATATCTGCACCATCTATCGCGGCGTCCATGACCAGCTTGCCAAGGGCTTGCCCGCCAGGCTGATCTGGGCGGAATATGCCGGCCGCGCGACGGGTAGTTGCAAGGGCAAGGGCGGCCCGATGCATATCACCTATCCCGAAGGGGGCGTCATGGTGACGACAGGTGTCGTCGGATCGAGCATGCCGATCGCGGTCGGGCTGGGCCTCTCATCGCAGGTCAACGGGAACCAGCGCGTGACGGTGGCGAATTTCGGTGATGGCGCGTCGAACATCGGCGCATTCCACGAATCCATGAACCTCGCCGCGGTGTGGAAGCTGCCGGTCATTTTCATGTGCCAGAATAATCGTTTCGCCGAACATTCGCGATTCGAAAAGTTCACCGGCGGGGGCAGCGTTTCCAAACGCGCCGAAGGATATGGCATGGTCGGCGTCACTGTCGACGGCAATGATCCCGAGGCCGTCTGGAACGCCGCAAGGGACGCTGTGGCGCGTGCGCGCGCCGGGGAAGGGCCGACGCTGATCGAGGCCAATACCTTCCGTTTCCAGGGGCATTTGCTGGGCGATCCGGGTGATTATATCCCTGCGGATGAAATGGCGGCCGCCCGGGCGAACGACCCGGTCGACAAGGTGCGCCAGAAGCTGCTGGACGAAGGGCATATCGACGAAGCAGCACTCCAGACGCTGGAGGACGCCGTGCGGCAGGAGATCAGGGAAGCGGAGGAATTCGCTCTTTCCAGCCCCTGGCCCGAACTTGATGAACTGTCCACCGACGTCTTTGACACGGTGTCGGAGCCGCTTTCATCCATTCCCGTTTCCGCCTGAAAGAGTATCCATCATGGACAGAATCACCGTAGGCCAGGCCATTAATCTCGCCTTGCACGACGCCATGCAGTTCGACTCCAGCGTGATCATGCTGGGCGAGGACGTCGCTGATCCCGAAGGCGGCGGCGTCATGGGCGTCACCAGGAATCTTTCCACCACCTTTGGCGACAATCGCGTCCGTTCGACGCCTATCGCCGAACAGGCCATCATCGGCGCGGGCGTGGGCGCGGCGCTCGCGGGTCTCCGCCCTGTAACCGAAATCATGCTCATGAATTTCACGACCGTGGCCATGGACATGATCGTGAACCACGCCGCCAAGCTGCGTTACATGTCTGGCGGGCAAACCGGCGTCCCCCTCACCATCCGGACGATGACAGGCGCGGGCGCGGGCACGGCGGGCCAGCATTCCGATTATCTGGAGGCATGGTTCGCGCATGTGGCGGGCATGAAGGTGGTCACCTTTTCGACGCCGGCGGATGCCTATTCCCTTCTGCTGGGCGCGATTTTCGATAATGACCCGGTGCTCTTCATCGAAAATATCACCGATTATGGCACCAGCGGCCCTGCGCCGGAACGCGGCAAGGTCGCGCGTCTGGGGGAAGCGAAAGTGATCGCGGACGGCAAGGACGTCACGCTGATAAGCTATGGCGCGATCATGAAGACGGTCCTCAAGGCGCGTCAGGCGCTCGCGAAGGAAGGCATTGATGCCCAGGTGATCGACCTGCGCACGATCGCGCCTTTCGACGCGCAGACCTTGATCGACAATGTCTCGAAGACGGGCCGGGCCGTTATCATCCACGAAGCGGTGACGGAATTCGGTGTCGGCGCGGAAATCGCGGCGCTGCTTTCCGAGCGCCTTCATGGCAAGCTGAAGGCGCCTGTCCGCAGGATCGGCTCCAACTTCTCGGCGGTGCCCTTCTCAAAGGTGCTGGAACAGGCCTATGTCCCCAGTGCCGGGTCAATCCAGGAGGTCGTCAAATCCCTGATGGGATGATCCATCGGTTCTCATTTCAATCCTTACATCCGATCAACGAAAGACAGGAGAGCTTCCATGGCTATTCGCAAAGGCTATGTCGACACGACCGACGGCCAGATCCATTATCGCTATACGGAGGGCGGCGAGGGCGCTCCGCTGGTCTGCTTCCACATGACCGCCAGTTCCTCGCTCGCTTATGAGGATCTGTTGAATGCGCTCGACGGCAGCCGCCCGGTTTATGCGCTCGATACGCCGCATTACGGGCAGAGCTTCACGCCGACGGCCGCGCCGTCGATGAAATATATCTGCCAGGTGCTGATGGAGGCCATCGATAATCTGGGCATCGACAAGTTCTTCTGCATCGGCCACCACACCGGCTCGAATATCTCGGCGCAACTCGCGGCCGATTATCCGGATCGGGTGCTCGGCATCATCCTTGTGGGCGTGACCTACACCACCGAGGAAGAGAACAAGATCTACAAGGCGGCATTGGCCTATGACAATCCGCTCGATATCCATGGCGGCCATGTCATGACCACATGGACCCGGGTGGCGAAGGATTGCGAGGCGGCAACGCCCTACGACCTGACCAGGAAATGGAATCCGGTCCCCGCGCAGGTCTTTACCAACGAACTGATCGAAACACTCCGGGCTGGCGCCGACTGGCACTGGGGCTATCAGGCCGTTTTCAGCCACGACAATATCGGCGCTCTCGCCCAGGTGAAATGCCCGATCCTGCTGCTCGTCGGCACGGAGGATGTGGTCTATCATTGGCATGCTCATGCCAAGCAGGATCTGCCGCATGCGCAAGTTGTCGAGCGCGAGGGCTATGGGGTCTATTATCTGAGCTATGGCGGCGAGGATGCGGCCCCCTTCATCCGCGACTTCACATCCGGGGCCGAAGCTAAATAATCGACCGAAGCGATGACTGCCGCCCGGCCCGGAATGGGGCGGGCGGCGGGTTCTTTTGCCAGCCTGCCGCGCGGAAGCTTGCCGCATGATCATGAATCGATAATCAACAAGTCTGATGGACGGCAGAATGATGAGGAGATCTTCCAGATGAAGCCTTTTGAATGGGGAGATCTGTTATTCTTTCTGGAACTGGTGCGAACCGGTTCCCCCTCGGCTGCCGGCAAAAAGCTCAAGGTCGACCATACAACGGTCCGGCGTCGGATATCCGCGCTTGAAGATGGCCTGAGAGCAAGGCTTTTCACCGTCAAAAGCGGCCCGCAGCAACTGACCGAGGAGGGAGAGCGCCTCCTTGCCTATGCGGAATCCATGGAAACCCTGATTTTGCGTGCGGTCGAGGAAGTGGCCGACCGTGACCTCGCGATTTCCGGAACGGTCCGCGTGGGTGTGCCCGAAGGTTTTGGAACAAGATTTCTCGCGGCCCGCCTGGCGGGTTTCTGCGCCGCCAATCCGGAACTGGATGTCAAGCTCATGGTCCTTCCGCGGGCCTTGAACATGTCCAACCGTGAGGCGGATATAGCGATCGACTTCGGGATGCCCCATCAGCAACGCAAGATCGCGCGCAAATTGATGGACTATCAGGTCAGCATTTACGCTTCCCCCGCCTATCTGGATGGCGCGCCTCCACTGGAAGCGATCGGCGATATCAGTGAACATCGGCTTGTCGGATATATTGATGAATTGAATAATGATTCCAAAAATACATTGGAAGCCGCCTTTACGGATTGTCCCCGGATCGGTTTTGCATCGACAAGTATCGAGGCGCAAAAGGAAGCCATAAAAGCCGGCTATGGAATCGGGATATTGCCCGATTTTCTCGTGACGAACGATGATGGGCTGGTGAAGCCATTACCCAAAGAAATGAGCGCCAGGAAAGAATTCTGGATGATCATGCAACCTGAAATGATCAATCTTGCTCGTGTTCGGACGGTAATTGATTTCATTGTTGAAGAAGTCAGAAAAGATCGTGATATTTTTATCAGCGATGACGATATTTGACGTATTCGTGAAATAAGGCTTTTATTGATTATGTTTCAACGATTTCAAGGCAAAGAAAAATTGTCACGGGATCTGCTGCCATGACCGAATCGACCATTGATGGAATGCTTGAGCGGGCAGCGACGCTTTGGCCTCAAAAGGAAGCCCTTGTTGTTGACAAGCACAGGGTCTGCTACGCGGAATTGCTCGCGGCGAGCAGGAAGGTCGCGAGCGCGCTTGCCGCGCTGAATATAAAACCGCGCGACCGGGTGGGGATACTGGCGAACGACAGCATCGAATATATGAGCCTGGTGTTCGGCGCCAATCTCATGGGCGCCGTTCCGGTCCTCCTCAATCGCAGTTGGCCGGATGAATATTATCCGGACTGTTTCAAGGCGCTGGGCATGAACGCGCTGATTGTGTCGGATGGCATGCTTCATGATCGGGGCATGGAGATATTGCAGGCTGAAAAGCTTCCTCTGGCGCTTATATCCCTCACCGATATTGCGGGTGGCAGCAATGGGCGTCTGCCTGCCGCCGCGCGTGGCAAAGCGGATCAGACCGCAGCCATCCTCTTCACGGCAGGCACCACCGGCGCCCCGAAGCCATGCTGTCTCAGCCATGAGAATCTCACCGCCAAGATCGCGTCCTTTGTCAAACGCGTCGAGTTGAACGAGCAATCGCGCCTGTGGATCGGCGTGCCGATGTATCAGGTCGGTTTTCTGGCGCCGTTGATTGCCGCGATGAACGTCGGCGCGACCGTGATCATGTCGACCATCACCGATCCGGAATCCATGCGCATGACGCTCATCCGGGAAGAGGTGACGCACGCCTATCCGATCTATCTGCACCATTGGCTGCCCATCATATATGGCCCGAATTTCAAGGTTTCCGATTTCCGCAGCCTCTCTCATCTGAGCCTGATCGGCCCGGCCCGTACGCTGCGCCGTATTCAGCGCGCCTTGCCGCAATGCGCCGTCCAGTCCATCTATGGCGGGCCGGAGGGCGGCGGCGGCTATTGCATGCCGCGGTCGGATGATCCCATGGCCGTCCGCATCGAATCCTGCGGCCGGCCATTTGACGGGCATGAGGTTCGTATCGTCTCGCCCGATGACGGCCGGGAATTGGAACCCCAGCAGATCGGGGAGATCCAGGCTCGCGGAAAAGGGATACCGCAACCCTGCGATTTTGGATCGCGGGAAACCGACTTCACGGCGGATGGCTGGATGCGCACCGGGGATATCGGGATGCTTACCGAGGCAGGCAATCTGGTTTATCTTGGCCGCGAAAGCGAAATGCTGAAGATCGGCGGCGAGGTGGTTCCCGCTTCCCGTCTGGAGGCGCTGTTTCTCGACCATCCCGATATCGCCATGGCACAGATTCTGCCCATGGCGGACGAAGCGCTGGGCGAAGCGGTCTGGGCCTTTATCGAACTGCGTCCGGGCGCCGATCTCAGCGCGGGACAGATCATCGAATATTATCAGACCAGAATGCCCGAAACCCAGCTTCCGCGGGCGATCACGTTCATGGAAGATTGGCCGGTATCCGCGTCCAAGATCCAGAAGATCGTTCTCAAAGACCTGCAAAAGGATTGGCGCGCCGTCTGATCTGCGCCCTCTGGCCGCGCCCGCCGCTTGGTGCGGGCGCCGGAACCACAGGATGCGGAACGGATCCTGTGAGGATGGAGCATCAAAAAATGATGCGATAACAAATAACTGGAGGCGAGCGCATGCGCCAGATGGAACGCGGTGCGCTCTGGAATGTCGTGCGCCTGTCATCGCCCGCCCGCAGGTGAGGAGCCGGAAGCGCATCACCGCAACAGCGTTTTGGAAATATACGCGACGATCAATGCGCGGAAGCCGGTTATAACGCACCACGGCTGTTGAAGGCCCTGCAATCCCAATAAAAAGTGATCAGAGGGGAAGTATCTTTGAAAACGCGTTCATTCATGATGGCGACGGCGGCAATGCCGTTCATTCACATCGCGGCAATGCAGGGCGGAACCGCCCTGGCGCAGACTTCGGCAGCGGATGCCGACGTTACGGAGATTGTCGTTACCGCGCAAAAGCGTTCGGAATCCATCAACGACGTCGGTATTACGATTACCGCGTTGGGGCAGAAGGAACTGGAGCGCAAGGGCATATCCAGTCTTTCTGACGTGGCCGCCGCGATCCCGACGCTGCAATATTCGCTCAGCCAGAACAATACGCCGATTTTCACGATGCGCGGCGTCGGCTTTTACGAAAGCTCGCTGGCATCCTATCCGGCTGTGAGTGTGTCGGTCGATGAAGTGCCGTTGCCATTTCCCGCGCTGACGACGCTCGCCGCATTCGATCTGGAACGGATCGAGGCGCTCAAGGGGCCGCAGGGCACGCTGTTCGGCCAGAACACGACCGGCGGCGCGATCAACTATGTCGCGGCCAAGCCTACCTCGGATTTCTCCGCGGGCATGAACCTGACCTATGGCCGGTTCAATCGCGTGGATCTCAACGGCTTCGTCTCGGGTCCGATCACCAATACCCTGAAGGGGCGACTGGCGGTCCATTATCAGCATATGGACCCTTGGCAGAAGAGCATCTCGCGGGGCGATAAAAACGGGCGCGTCGGGCAATATGCCGTGCGCGGTATCGTCGATTGGGAGCCGGTCGACACGTTGCGTATCGCGCTGACAGCCACGGCCTGGAAAGACAAGAGCGATCCGCTCGCATCGCAGTTCATCGGCGTCGGAACGCCGCAGCAGCCGGGCTTCGTGCTGCCTGAGTTGAGCAATTTGCCCCGTCCGGGTGGCAGCCGCGATGCCGATTGGACGGCCGGTCACAAGCCGTTTTCGGACAACTCATTCTATCAGTTCTCCGGCCGCGTCGATTATGACGTGACCGACGCGATCACGCTGACGTCGATCACCGCCTATACCCATTACAAAACCCGCGCCGATACCGATCAGGACGGCACCGCCTATCAGATCGCGGACGTCAAACAATATGGCAACATCAAGAGCTTCAGCCAGGAACTGCGTCTGGCGAATGATGCGAGCGGCAATATTCAGTGGGTCGTGGGCGGCAACTTCAGCAAGGATGACGTGTATGATCGCATCAGCCTGAATAGCCGCGACATGTCCTTTGGACGTCGTTTCGGACCCTATGGGTCGGGCACCTATACCGATCAGTCGATGAAGAATTATGCGGGTTTCGGTAATCTGGAACTGGATGTCACCGACACGATCACGCTGAAGGGAGGCGCGCGCTATACCAAGTCAACGCGTAAGGCGGATTCCTGTACAGCAGGTGAGGATGGCGGCCTTTTCGCGGCCTTCATCGCCAATACCAGCCTGACGCTGCGGCGCAATCTGCTGGGGCAGACCGACGCTCAACTGATCCCGATAGCCGATCATCAGTGCTGGCAGATGGACGATGCGTTCATTCCCGCCTTGGCTCCCGTGCACACGACGCTTAGCGAGGATAATCTCTCCTGGCGCGCGGGCGTGGATTTCAAGCCAACATCGGATCTCCTGTTCTACGCCAACATATCGAAGGGCTATAAGACAGGAAGCATCCCCCGTTCGGGCGCAACATTCATCAAGCAAAACCAGCCTGTCACGCAGGAATCGGTGATGGCCTATGAGGCGGGGTTCAAGGCGACGCTGCTGGACCGGATGCTGCAACTGAACGGTGCTGCGTTCTGGTATGATTACAAGGACAAGCAGCTTCGCAACCGCATCGTCGATCCGATCATCGGCCTGCTCGAAATATTGACCAACATTCCCAAGTCGCGCATTCGCGGTGCTGAACTTCAGGCAACGCTGCGCCCGGCTCAGGGCCTTAATCTTTCTTTGTCGGGTGCCTATACCGACGGCAAGATTACGGACTTTACCGGCGTGAATTTCGCGGGCGTCGTTGCGGATTTCGATGGCACGGTGATGCCGCTGGCTCCGAAATGGGAAGGCGCGGCCTCGGTCGAATATACCTGGCCGGGCGATCGGCTTCGGCCGTTTGTCGGCGTCGATGTCTCGGCGCGCAGCCATACCTTCTCTATCATCGGTGGACAGGATGCGATTTTCAATGGCGAACAGGCCTTCAAATTGAAGGGTTATACGCTGGTCGATCTGCGGGCCGGCGTCGGAGCGGCCGATGGTTCGTGGAGCGCCACGGTGTTCGGCAAGAATGTGTTCAATACCTATTATTGGGGTAACGCCACGGCTCTGTACGACAACCTCGTCCGGTATGCGGGGATGCCTGCCACTTATGGTGTGACGCTGAACTTCAAGATGTAATGCGGCGGATATAAGACGCCGATTGAATGTGCCGGGGCTGCGTATCAGCATCCCCGGCACATTCGCATCATCATAAATTGCCCATGCAGAGCTTTGCACATGCGTCTGTCCGGCAGGATCGCGGCGCCCGAAGGGAAATTTGCCTAGTCCGGTCGCAAAATTGCCCGTTGAAGGTGGGGCGCGCCTGGTTAGCTTATGGACATTGACTTGCGCGCCCATCAGGCGTGCGGGATAGAAGGCAGAGGATGGTTGATTATGCTGGGTTTGGAGCGTCCCGAAGTTGATTACCGCGAAGGCGTGCGGATGACTCCCCGTGTGGAGGCAGGTCCGCTGGCGGAGAAGGCTCCCTATATAGATCATGGCACGGCGATCGTCGATCCGCGGCGGTATCGCGACCCGGCCGAAGCGGCGCGCGAATGGGAGAAAATGTGGACCAAGGTCTGGACGCTCGCCGGTTTCGCATCCGACATTCCCCATGCTGGCGACTGGTTCAAATATGATCTCGGCCCGGAAAGCTTCGTGGTGGTGCGCGGCGAGGATGACAAGATCCGCGCCTTCTACAATGTCTGCCCGCATCGCGGGAACCGTATCGTGCGGAGCGATTTCGGCACGGCCACAGATTGCTTCACCTGTGCGTTCCATGGGTGGAGGTTCGGCCATGACGGCGGACTGCTGTCGGTCAAGGACCCTGAGACGTTCCGGCCCGAAGTGCTGGCCCATGCGACGGGCCTGACAGAGGTCCGCTGCGATATGTGGGCGGGTCTGGTATTTGTGTCGATGGACCCCGATGTGGTGGACCTGCGCACTTTCCTGGGTATCCTGCCGGAGCATCTGGATGCCTTCCACTTCGAAAAGATGCGGGTGTCGGAAGACATCGTCTACACCTATGACGCGAACTGGAAGACGACCTATGACGCGTTCATGGAATTCTATCACGCGGACATGATCCACCCTGAATTGGGTGAAGCGATGGAAACATATTATAATCAATATGATCTCTATCCGCTGGGTATCAGCCGCATGTTGCTGCCGTTCGGCTATGCGCCGGACAAGACGGCCGACCCCAGCGTCGTGAACGAGGCGCTGGTGCAGACGCTGGTGCGCTATGAAGGCGATCCGGAAGAGTGGAAGCATCTGACCGGCGAGGAATATGCAGAGGCGATCCTTGAGGCGAAGCGCCGTCTGGCCGATCGGGAAGGCTGGGACCATTTCAAGGATCTTTCGGACAGTCAGGTGGTGGGTGACTGGAATTATTCCTTCTTCCCCAATGTGACGATCAACATTTTTGGCGAAATGGCCTATTTCCAGATCTTCCGGCCGCATGCCACCGATCCGATGAAGTGCGTCTGGCGCAGCGTTCAGCTTAATCTGGTGGGGCGCAACGGGTTCCAGCCCGTGCTGGCCACCGGGCTGGGCAATGAGCAGGATGATCCCAATGGCTGGGATGGCACGGTGCGTCCGCCGATTGTCTACGCCCAGACGCCGGAGGATACGGGCTTCATTCTGGCGCAGGACGCCTATCTGGTGCCGCCGGTTCAGGAAGGGGTCAATTCCCGTTCGTTCAAGGGCTTTATCCTGAGCGAGCAGGAAATCCGCATCCGGCATTATCTGGCGGAGCTTGACCGATATCTGAATGCCTGACGCGATCGCCATCCGCATTGCAGACACCCCGCGCCGTGGGCGGGCTGGTCCGGCGATGAGCGGTGATGCCCGTTTCCTGCGTGCTGCTTCCGCTACGGCCATCATGCCCGGCGCGTTTGAGCATGTCGCGATTGCGGGCCATGATCTGCTGATCTGCAATGTGGGTGGCGCATTCTACGCTATCGAAAATCGCTGTTCGCACCAGAAAAAGCCGCTGGATCAGGGGCGGCTGGTGAGGGAGGGGATAGTCTGTCCCTTTCATGGCGCGACATTCGACGTGCGGACCGGCGCGTCCACGGGATTCCCCAAATGCCGGTCGATCCGGCATTTTATCACACGCGTGGTCGGCGACGATGTCGAGGTGGCGCTGACCTGAAAGCCGGTGCGCTGCAATCCGACCCCTTGTAGTCCGGCTGAGCGTCCTTGCGAAATGATGTTGCGGAATCGCTCGGCGACATCGTGGGGCGGCGCGAGCTAAGCCTTTTCCACAAGATGAGCGTTCGATGGCGAATGTCGGTTCCGCCGATGCATATGGAATCTCGCGATGGACGATAAGGTTCTGGAGGAAAAGCAAATCATGGCGATGCGGGTGTTGGTTACAGGCTCGGCGAGCGGCATCGGCAGGGCGAGCGCCCATGCGCTGGCGGCGGCGGGCGAGGGTTCAAGCTTGCTTTTGGTCGACACCGCGCAGGACAAGCTGGCCGAGGTCAGCGAAGAACTGAAAAGCAAGGGGCACAGGGTCAGGACGCTCGCCTGCGACCTGTCTTCGCCCGCCGAAATCGAGAAGGTCGCAGCAGAGGCGGAAACATTTCTTGGCGGGTTGGACGCGTTGATCAGCAATGCCGGGGTGTTGTCCAACGCGCCGCTGACGGAATTGTCGCTCGACAGCTATGAGCTTGCTTTCGCCGTCAACACGCGGCCGACCTGGCTGCTCGCCAAGGCCTGTTATCCGCTGCTGAAGGCGGCGAAGGGGGCGATCGTCGCGACGGCATCCATCTCCGCCACCCAGCCGACGCCGCCGCATGGCTCCTACAGCGCGAGCAAGGCCGCGCTGGTCATGCTGATCAAGCAGATGGCCTTTGAGTTCGGGCCGGACGGTATCCGGTGCAATTGCGTTTCGCCCGGCACGATCCACACCGGCATGACGGATTCCGTCTATGGCGATGAAAAGCTGCGTGCGGAGCGGGCCGCCAATATCCCGTTGCGGCGGGTGGGATCGCCGGAGGATGTCGCCGCGGTGATCGCTTTTCTCGCCAGCCCGGCCGCAGCCTATATCAGCGGCGTCGACATCGCGGTGGACGGCGGCATTTCGACGGCGCTGATGCCGACCCTTCGCAAGGGCGCGGTGCCGAAATGATCCGGGGCAGGACGGCGTGAAGATCGCGACGCTCAAGGATGGCACACGCGATGGCGCGCTGGTTGTCGTCAGCCATGATCTGGCGCGCGCCATCGCCGTAGCGGATATCGCGGGTACGATGCAGGTCGCGCTCGACGACTGGGCGCGCTGCGAGCCGTTGCTGGAAGCGGTCTATCAACAGCTCAATGCCGATCCCGACATGGCCGGTTCCTTCGCCTTTGAGGAAGCGGCCGCGCATTCCCCGCTACCGCGCGCCTACCAATGGTGTGAGGCTAGCGTTTACATCACCCATCTCGAACGGTGCCGCCGATCGACCGGGCGGGATCTGCCGCAACAGCTTTATACCGAGATCGGCATGTATCAGGGCGGATCGGACAGCTTCGTCCCGCCCCATTCGCCCATGTATTGCTTCGATGAGGAATGGGACGCCGATATCGAGGCTGGTATCTGCGTGATCGTCGATGATGTGCCGATGGGCACGAGCGTCGAAGAGGCGGGCGAGCATATCAAGCTGGTCGTGCTGGTGAATGATTTCTCGCTGCGGCGCGTGCAGTTCCCCGAAATGACCAAGGGGCTGGGCGTGCTGCTTTCCAAGCCCGCCAACGCCTATTCGCCGGTGGCGGTTTCGCCCGGTTCGCTCGGCGATGCGTGGACCGGGACGATGCTGGCCCGGCCGGTAAGGGTGAGCGTCCGGGGCGAAGTGATCGGCGACCCGATCGGCGATGTGGATGCGCTGTTCGAATTTCCGGCGTTGATCGCGCATCTGGCGAAGACCCGCGATATATGCGCCGGGTCCATCATCGGCGCGGGCACGGTCGCCAATCGCGATCCGGCGCGGGGTTCGGCATGCCTTCTCGAAAAGCGCGCGGTAGAAATTTTGGAGGGCGGAGGCGAGGCCGTCACGCCCTTCCTTCGGTTCGGGGACGAAATCCGGATCGAGGCCTTCGACAAGGAAGGTGTTTCGATTTTCGGCGCCATAAGGCAGCGGCTCGAACGGCCGGAAAGGCCAGGCCCGCGACCTGAATGAATGGGCGAAGCAATGTTTTGACGGTGCGGTATCGACACAGGACCGGACACAGGAGAGCAACGATGAATGTCATGGCTGAGGACAAGAAGACCGGCGTTGAAGATGCGGACGGCCGGATGCTGATCGACGGCGTGCGTGTCGCCGCGCGATCGGGCAAACGCTCCACGCTCGTCAATCCGAGCACGGGAAAATCCTCCATGGAGGTTGCCTATGGCGATGCGGAGGATATTGATGCCGCCGTCGCCGTGGCGCGCGGGGCCTTCGACAGCGGCATCTGGTCGCGCGCAAGGGCGGAGGAGCGCGCCAAGATATTGTGGCGCATGGCCGATCTCATCGACGCCAATGCCGATGCGCTGGCCCGCGCCGATACCGAACAGATGGGCATGCCCTTCGCTTTCTCGAAGGTGATGGTCGGCCATGCGGCGGAGGCTTTCCGTTATTATGCGGGCTGGTGCACGAAAATTCAGGGACCATCGAGCGATATCTCCGGTCAGGAGATGATGGGCTTTACCTATACGCGCGCCGAGCCGGTCGGGGTTGCCGGGCTGATCGTGCCATGGAATGCGCCGATGCTGCTGACAAGCTGGAAGATCGCGACGTCGCTCGCCGCTGGCTGCACGTCGGTGGTCAAGCCTTCCGAGGAAACGCCGCTGACGGCGCTGGCGCTTGCCGAACTGCTGCTGGAAGCCGGATTGCCCAAGGGCGTCGTCAATGTGGTGACCGGCGGCGGCGAAGCGGGCGCGCATCTTGCCGCCCACCGCGATGTGGACAAGATCTCCTTTACCGGATCGACCGCGACCGGGCGCAAGATCATTCAGGCTTCGGCGGGTAATCTGAAGCGGGTGACGCTGGAACTGGGCGGCAAGTCGCCTTGCGTTATCCTTGCCGATGCGGATCTGGCCAAGGCGGTGCCGGCGGCGGCGCAGGCGATGTATTTCAACAGCGGCCAGGTCTGCACGGCGGGCCAGCGGCTGTTCGTGCAGCGCCCGGTTTATGAACAGGTCGTGGCCGAGATGGTGCAGATCGCCAACGGCATCAAGGTCGGCAATCCCTATGATGCGGATACGGTGATGGGTCCGCTGGTTTCCGGGCGTCAGTTCGGGCGGGTGTGCGAGTTGATCGAGAGCGCGCGCAAGGATGGCGTGACCATCCGGACCGGCGGGGAAAAGGTGGAGGGAGAGGGCTTCTTCTTCCGGCCGACGGTCATGACCGAGGCCGGTCGCGATGCGCGGGTCATGCGGGAGGAAATCTTCGGGCCGGCGATTTGCATCGTGCCGTTCGATGATCCCGATACGCTGCTCGAAGAAATCAACGACACCGAATATGGTCTCTCCGCCTATATCTGGACGCGGGATATCGAGCGGGCGCACAGGCTGGCCGCGCAGATTCAGTCCGGCGTGGTATGGATCAATTCCGGTGGCCTGATTGATTATCGCGTGCCGATGGGCGGCTTCAAGGCTTCAGGCTGGGGCCGCGAAAACGGCGCGAAGGGGCTGGAAGCTTTCCTCGAAACCAAGACCGTTATCGTGACGCTCTGACTGTTATTGCGGGCGCCGCAAGGCAAGGCGCTCGCCCCCCCAATACAGACAGGCCGCGCAGTTCCCGTCCGGATCTGCGCGGCCTGTCTGTATGAAGGGGAGGTTATTGGGCGCTCTGGCGGTTCAGGCTTCCGCGATCTGTTTGACCTTCGTCGACGACCGGATACCCCGCTGCATATGCATGGCCGCAAACAGGCCCAGTGCGGACAGGGCGAGGATGCCGCCGGTCATCAGGAAAGCGGCCGCATAATTGCCCGTCTTATCGGCGATCAGGCCGACCAGAGGCGGATAGACGAACAGGAAGGGCAGTTTGATCGTGTAGCAATATCCCATTGCCAGACCGACGCTTTCCTTGCCGAAAATTTCCCCCAGCGACGCGCCGATCAGGGTGACGAGCGGCAGGATGCACATCCCCAGAAGCAATATGACGCCATAGAGCGCTACGCCGCTGGTGTAGACCATCGCCCACCACATCAGCGCCTGCACGACGCCCGCGATCGCGAAGGCGAGGATCGCCCCGATACGATCCGCCAGCCATCCGAACAGCGGCGTTCCCGCGACCCCGGCGGCCGCATATATGGCGAGCAGGCCCGAAGCGGCCTGCGGTGTCATCCCATGTTCGACGCCGAAGGAAATGATATGGACGAAAAAGGCTGAACCTGCCGCGGCCATGAGCGCGGCTCCGACGGAAACGCACCAGAAGGCCGGTGATTTCAGGATGCCCGCATTATCGGGAGCCGCCGCCGGGGCGGTTTTCGCCTTGGCATCCGGGGCGGCGTCGGCGGTTGCTTCCGCCTGTCGCGGTTGATCCACGATCAGCAGGAAAATCGGGATCAGCAGCAGATGGATGATGCCCAGCCCGGCGATCACCCAGAACCGCCCGTAAATGGGAAGCAGCGCCACGATGATATAGGGCGCGAACGCCAGCGCGATGGGCAGATTGGCCATGGCGAGCGCCTTGCCACGGTTTTCCGAAAACCAGCGGTTTATCAGCACGACCGGGCAAAGGATCGCCAATGCTGTCATGCTCGCGCCGGTCAGGAAATACATGAACAGCGCGAGATAGAAGGAGTTGGTGACCGCCAGACCGATATATCCCAGAAAGCCGACAAAGGCCGCTATCATCATCGTGCCACGGACCGAAAGGCGCGGCATCATGGCGCCGAGGAGCGGCGCGATGACGCCCATGGTCGCGCTCAATATGCTCATCCCCACGGACATCCAGGCGCGCGATACGCCGAAATGATCTACATTGACTTGCAGCAAGGGACCAAAAGTGCCGTAGGCGACACCAATGGCCACGCTTTGCGCCAGAAAGCAGGACAGAAGGATTCTTGTCCGGGCGCCGGCTGCATATGTTCCCAGGCGCTGCCATGCACTTGCCATTGATAAATCTTTCGTTCCGTTGTTGGGGAGGGATGGTCGCATCACTCTGTTCTCATCCGCTGGAGGAGGGCGCGTCGCGCCGATGGATGGCGTGGGCTTGCCGGTCCATCTGTCCCTGGACAGTGAATGTCCGGGTCTAGGTCAAACCTCTCCCTCCCCTCAGTGGCATTTTCGCAAATCGCCATGGCGCAAATCCGTCCGAGGGCATCCTTGCGCGCCGGTCCGTCATCCATAGGTTGGCGGGCATTGTCGGAACGGATGAATGGGGATGCGCGATGTCAGGACCGCTTTCGGGGTTGAGGATCATTGAGTTCGCCAGTCTTGGCCCTGGCCCGTTCTGCGCGATGATGCTGGCCGACCATGGTGCGGAAGTGATCCGTCTGGAGCGGCCCCACGGCGTCTATTCGTCGGCGGGCGCCGATCCTGATCGTGACGTGATGCTGCGGTCCCGCCGCCGCCTGACGGTGGACGTCAAAACGCCGACTGGTCTCCAGTTCGCGCGGAAGCTGTGCGGGACGGCCGATGGCGTGATCGAAGGATTTCGCCCCGGCGCGATGGAGCGGTTGGGGCTGGGGCCAGCCGAGTTGATGGCTGAAAATCCGCGACTGGTTTATGGGCGCATGACCGGATGGGGGCAGGGCGGTCCGCTCGCCCAGGTGCCGGGGCATGACATCAACTATGTCGCGCTCAGCGGTGTGCTGCATGCCTTGGGCCGGGCGGGATCGAAGCCCACGCCGCCGGTCAACCTGATCGGCGATTATGGCGGGGGACTGACGCTGGCGTTCGGCATGGTCGCGGGCTTGCTCTCCGCCCGGCAGAACGGAAAAGGGCAGGTGGTCGATTGCGCGATGGTCGACAGTGCGGCGCTGCTGGGTAGCATCCTGTGGACCTTCCTGGCGCAGGGTAATTGGGATGGTCCACGGGGGACCAACCTGTTCGATACGGGCGCGCATCATTATGACAGCTATGAATGCGCCGATGGGGCCTTTGTCGCGGTGGGGCCGATCGAGCCGCAATTCTATGCGGTTTTCCGCGCGCTTCTGGGCGTGGCCGACGATCCGGATTTCGATGATCCGGAAAATCCCGCGCGTTGGGCGGCGGCGAGAGAAAAGCTCACGCGGATTTTCAAAACGCGGCCGCGCGCGCAATGGTGCGAGTTGCTCGAAAACACCGAGGCCTGCGTTGCCCCCGTGCTTTCCCCGGCCGAGGCGGGAGGGCATCCCCACCATGTCGCGCGGGGCAGTTTCATACAGGTGGCGGGCGCTTTGCAGCCCGCGCCCGCGCCGCGCTTTTCAGACACGCAAAGCGGACATCCGGTGGCGCCGGGAGCCTATGGGAAGCAGGAGCTTCGGAGCCTGCTTGACGAGGCGGGCTATTCCCGAACCGAAGCCGACGCCTTGCTTGCCACAAATGCCGTTGCCTGACCGGCAAGCGGGGTGGTGTGCGAAAGCGTTTCGCACAATCGCCGCGTGACCCCCGCGCCCGCCGGTTTGATAAACCCGATAGACTGCATGACTTTGACCGGGAGAGGCGGGGGCTGACGCGCGCCACGGCACGCGAATGGATTTTCCGATCCGGTCAGAGTGATGGCGCGGCATTTGAGGCAACAAGGATTGTAAATGATCAATGTGAAAGTGAAGGGGCGGGATGGCTGCGAACTGAGCATTCAGGCGCAGGCCGACACCACGATCATGGAGGCCCTGCGGGACGGCGGTTATGATGACATGCTGGCGTTGTGCGGTGGATGCTGTTCCTGCGCCACCTGCCATGTTTTCGTGCTGAGCGGTCCTGAAGGCGCGGCCACCGCGCAGACCGAGGATGAGAATGATCTGCTGGATAGTTCCAGCCACCGTCAGCCCAATTCGCGCCTTTCCTGCCAGCTCATCGTCACTCCGGAACTTGACGGGCTGGAGATCGAGATCGCGCCGGAAGATTGAGGGGAGGGATGGCCTGATGGATTATGTGCGGCTTGGCCAGACCGGCCTGAAAATATCACGGCTCTGCCTCGGCTGCATGAGCTTTGGCGATCCGGAAAACCCGGCCTATCGCTGGGTTCTGGATGAAGACGACAGCAGGGTCGTGATCCGCAAGGCTCTGGATGCGGGCATCAATTTCTTCGATACGGCCAATGTCTATGCGGCGGGCGCTTCCGAAGAGGTGGTCGGGCGCGCGCTTAAGGATTTTGCGCGGCGCGACGAGGTTGTCATCGCTACCAAGGCCTTTGGCGCATGGGGGGCGGGGCCCAATCAGGGCGGCCTTTCGCGCAAGGCGCTGATGCAGGCGATTGACGACAGTCTGAAAAGGCTGGGCGTCGATCATGTCGACCTGTACCAGATCCACCGCTGGGATCCGGAGACGCCGATCGAGGAGACGCTGGAAGCTCTCAACGATATCGTGCGGGCGGGCAAGGCGCGCTATATCGGCGCATCCTCGATGCATGGCTGGCAATTTTACAAGGCGCTGGCCCTTTCGCGCGCGAACGGTTGGGCATCGTTCGTGTCGATGCAGAACCAGCTCAATCTTCTTTATCGCGAGGAGGAGCGTGAAATGCTGCCGCTCTGCCGGGCGGAGGGGATCGGCGTCATTCCCTGGAGTCCGCTGGCGCGGGGCCAGCTTGCCCGTCCATGGGGCGCCAGGACGAGGCGCGCCGAATCGGATGTCTTTATCGAACGCCTCTATGGCGCGACGGAAGAGAGCGATGCCCGGGTCGTGAAGGCGGTCGAAAAAATCGCTCTCGAACGGGGCGTATCCATGGCGCAAGTCGGGCTTGCCTGGGTGCTCGCCCAGCCGGAGGTCTCCGCGCCGATCATTGGCGTGTCCGATGCCGGGCAGTTTGACGATCTGCTGGGCGCGCTTGCCATCGAACTGACCGCCGATGAGATTGCTGCGTTGGAGGCGCCCTATGTTGCGCATCGGGTGAGCGGCTTTGTTTGAGCCTTGAGGCGCGGGGTAGTCTGCGATCCCATTTCGCAGTTTTGTTCATGGAGATCGACCCTGCCCCACAGTAGACCACAGGGGTATCTGCTGAAATTGTGGAAAATGCCTAATGTCTGATGGAATGAGCAATATTACGGGAATAGACCCTTACGGGTTCTACGATCAGATTCGCGCGAATGATGGTCTTGTCTGGGACGCCGCGATGAAGGGTTGGCTGGTCGCCTCCTATGATGATTGCAAGATGGTCGAAATGGAGGAGCATCGCTTCCGTCATCCCTATTCCGATGCCGATCAGACGCTGATCGACATCAAGGGAGGCAGGCGCAACATCACCATCCTTCAGGGTCCGGAGCAGGCGAGTATGCATCGCTTCCTGTTGCGCCTGTTCGCGCCGAAGAATATTCAGCACTACCGGGAACATCACATCAAGCCGATCATCAACGAGTTGATCGGTCGCTTCGTCGATGACGGCCGCACGGAACTGGTGCATTCGTTCAGCAGCCTGATTCCCTCGCGGGTCATCATGTCGCTTTCCGCCATGGACTGGCGCGACGATGATCTCGCCCGGCGTCTGTTCTCCCTGCACGATACGGTCATGCGATGGATCGGGAATGGTAATTCCGGCGTGGAGGAAACGGCGGCCGCATCCCGCGCCGCGCATGAGATTACGGATATTCTCCTCCCCTATCTCAACCTGCGCAAGGAAGAGCCGGGCGACGATCTGTTGAGCCGGGTCTGGACCGAAGGACCGGCCATCCTTGAAAATTTTTCCGATGCTGATGTGCTGGCGACGACGCGGGAATTGTTCCTGGCGGGTACGGATACGACCGTGCATGCATTGGGCAACGCGCTCTATCTCTTGTTGACTCAACCGGAAACGCTGGCGAGAATCGAGCAGGACAGAAGTGCCCTGCCGACCTTCATAGAAGAAGCCCTTCGCGTCTATGGATCGGTGCAATATCGTTTCCGTCTGGTGAACGAGGATTGCGAAGTAGGCGGTACGCAGGTCAAAAAGGATGACGTGCTGATCCTGATCAACGCTGCTGCCAACCGTGACCCCAAGCGCTATGAATGCCCCGCGCATGTTCGGTTGGACCGGAAGAACCCCAAGGATCATCTGGCATTCAACGCAGGGCCGAGAACCTGCGTCGGGGCGGCGCTGGCGCGGGCGGAGATGTATGACGCCATTGATCTGCTGCTGGACAATGTGACCAACCTCCGGCTGGACCCGGATGCTCCGCCGCCCTCTTTTCACGATCATTACACGCGCTCATTCAGGCCGCTTCATGTCCTTTTCGACAGGAAATAGGGCAAGGATCGGCTGTTTCATTTAGTTTTTTGCGAGGATTGGAGATAAAAATGTCGGATAATGAGACGCAGAAAAGTCAGGCGGAGCAGAATATGGAGAGGGTTCGCCGGGCTTATGCGGCGATCGCCACCAATGATGTTGAGGCTTTCGTCGCGGAATTTGACGAATATGAAATCCTGTCGCCCGATTGCCTGCCTTATGGCGGACCGTTCGAAGGTAAGGAAGGTCTGATCAAGGGCATGTTCGCCACCGTCAAGGCCTGGGACAACCGGACGATGGAAATCGAGGACATGCTCGCCAATGAGAATATGGTCGTGGCGGTCGCAACCTTCGTCGGCACCGGCAAACCGACCGGCATTCATGTCCGTTTTCCCTTCCATGCGGTGTGGCGCTTTCGCGACGGCAAGCTGGTTTCGTTGCAGCCAGTCTATGGCGACACCCATCTCGTGCGTGAGGTGCTGAAGGGATATGTGCCGGAATAGCGACATAAAACATAATAATAACAAATATTTATAGCAATATAGAGCCATGAATCGGCTTGGGAAGAAGGATGGGATATGGTTAGCGTGGCTACCTTGACTGCGGGCATGGATGCCGGAAAGGCCGAAGACGGATCGCTGGATATCAGCTTTGCCGACAAGGCCTTTTTGCATGATCCATGGACCCCGTTGCAGCGTTTGCAGCGGGAAGCCCGCATCTTCTTCAGCGAAAAGCAGCAGGGCTGGATCATTTCCCGACATGAGGATGTGCGCGCGGCTTATACCGACCGGCGTCTTTCCGCGTCGCGCACCAATTTGTGGCTGCGCGGAATGCCGCAGGATGTGGTGGACCGCGTCACCGCCATGCGCATGTTCAACACGCTGAACGTGAACAGGCTCGACGGACGCGACCACATGCGAACCCGCACCTTGCTGATGAAGGCATTCGACGCAAACACCATTCGCTATGTTGACTCCTTCCTCGGTGAGATCGTCAATTCCGTGCTCGATGATTGCGAGGCGCGCGGCGAGTTCGATTTCGTCAAGGTGGTGAGCGCCGTACTGCCTGCCTGGGTGACGCAGCGATTGCTGGGCCTGCCCGATTCCTATCGCTCGGTCATATTCGAATTCGCCAGCGAATATATCGCGACGAGTACGGCGGCGAAACTGACGCCCGAAATCCTGTTGCAACTGGATGCGGTGATCCGGCGCACCAACGATATGTTCACCGACCTGATCGCCGAGCGGGAACAGCATCTGGGAGATGATATTTTCTCCCGGCTGGTGCATGCCCGCGACGGGCTTAATCGCCTGAGCCATGACGAACTGCTCGTGAATCTCAACGGTCTGATCGTGGGCGCTGCGGAAACCACCGCGAATACGCTGGCGACGCAGGTCGTCGAAATTGCGCGGCGCCCCAATCTCGTGGAGACGCTGCGCAATCAGCCGGAACGCGCGATCGACATCGTCAGCGAATTGCTGCGCCTTCCCGGCACCATCCGCTGCTTCACCCGGCAGGCGCTCGAAGACATCGAAATGCACGGCCAGACGATCAGGCGCGGCGACCTTGTGTACATCATGAACACGGCCGCCAATGTCGATCCGACGGTTTTCCCCAACCCGCTGGAAGTCGACATCGACCGTCCGAACCTGCGCGATCTGATGACCTTTTCCACCGGCTTTCACTTTTGTATCGGCCATATGCTGGCCAAGACCATGCTGGTCACCTTCTTCCGCGAGGCTTTTCGCCGGTTCGACATTGAAATCCTTCAGGACCCGATCGAACCGGTGTCGAGCTTCATCTTCTTCGGATATCGCGAGGTGAAGGTGCGGTTCACGCCCCGCAAGGATCGACAGGATGTCTGATATTCTGGAAGGCACTCCCATCATCGAGGATGAAGAGCGTCTCGAAGCGGTGCGCGAGGTGGCCCGGTCCATCACGGCGCGCTTCGATCGGGAATATTGGCTGCGCTGCGCCCGGCAGGGGCTGCCGATGGATGAGATGTGGCAGGCGCTGGGGGAATCCGGACTGCTGGGTTTGCGCGTGCCCGAAAAATATGGCGGCATGGGCGGCTCGATCAGGGAACTGGCCGCCGTGCTGGAGATCATGTGCGCGGCCGGCGTGCCCGAAGGCAGCCTGCTCCTCACCGGCTTTGCGCGTGTGCCGATCCTTGAGCAGGGGACGCAGGAGCAGATCGAACGCTGGGTGCTGCCGACGATAGACGGTCAGCACCGCATGTGCTTCGCGATGACGGAACCGGACGCGGGAACCAACAGTTTCAACGTCCGCACATCGGCACGGAAGGTGGACGGCGGATGGTCTATCAGCGGCCAGAAGGTCTACATCTCCAATGCGCGGGAATCCCAGACGATGGTGATCCTGTGCCGGACAGGCGAGGTGGACGGCAAGCCGGAATTGTCGCTCTTCGTCCTGAAGACCGATACGCCGGGCATCACCTATAATCTGCTCGACATCGCCCAGTTGTCGCCGGAAAACCAATATGGCGTGTTTTTCGATGATGTGCTGATCGCCGACGATCAACTGATCGGCGAGCGCGGCAAGGGGCTGCGCTATCTCTTCTCCGGCCTCAATGTCAAACGGCGTTCAAAAGGGACCCCCGATCGGCGTCGAAGAGGGACCCCCTTTTCAGATAATATGATGCTGGTTTGTTGAAGATGGCCTTGCGCTGCGTGCGGCGGAGGGCGGGCGTAGCCCGACCGGAGGCGCGCGCAGCGCAAGATAGATTTTTGAAGGCGCCGAAGGTGGCTGTCAGCTGCGGTTTTTGAAGCGCCAGCTGTCGTTGCCCGTCTCGACGATATCGCAGTGGTGGGTGACGCGGTCGAGCAGCGCCGTGGTCATCTTGGGATCGCCGAACACGGTCGGCCATTCGCCGAAGGCGAGGTTCGTGGTGATGATGAC
>FMTU01000043.1 GCA_900100475.1 Sphingobium faniae
CCTGCCGTTCCAGATCGCGGAAGCCCGCCGCGAGCCGCGACGGGTCAACCTGATCGAGTTGCGCCAGGTGCGCCTCCATCACGGCCTTGCCGGCGATCGGCGGCCCGTCGATCGGATAGTTGGCAAGAAAGCGAGCAAAGGCGCGATCTTCAAGCACTTCCACCGGCAACGGCGTATCGGCACCACTGGCAAGATAGGTCAAGCCTACGGCAACGCCGATCGCGGCGAGACTGGCGGCCTGCTCGTCCAGCTTGGCAGAAAGCGCCTGCTGGTTCTCCATGACGGCCTGAACGCCTTCGGCAAGGGTGCCGATCTGGTCGAGCAAGGCGCTCAAAAGTTCGTCGTCGCTCATCGGCTCGGCCCATCCCTATCCCGGTCGCGGTTTCGGTCCTGGGCGCGATCACGATCCTTATTCTGCGCGCGATCCTTGATGGCCTTGTCAAGATTGCGCTGCATGGCCTGTAGCCGTTCGCGCGCGCCGGCAAGCGTGCGATCGGCACCGGGATCGGGCGGCACGTTGCTATTCTTCAGCTCGGCCGCCTTCGCGCGAATGCGATCAAACACGGTGGGTTCGCTGTCCCCTGCCCCGGACTTCGCGCCCTTGTCCTTCAGCTCCGCCGACACAGATTTGATTTTGTCGGTAGCGCGCTCGATGCGATCCAGCGCGGCGGCGCGCTGCTCGCCCTTGCGGTTCTGGACACGCAATTTCAGCCGCTCAAGCTCGGCGTCCTTCTCGTATTCCTTGGGCAAGGCATCGCCGGTTTTCAGGCGCTCGATAATCTCGGCGCGCGCATTCGTCGGGGCCTCCATCCCGTCCACGAAAACGCGCAGCGCCTTCGCGCGATCGGCCTCGGCCGCGCCGCCATGTGCTTCCAGTTCGGCAATCGCACGGGTATAGACTTCACGCACGGCGACGAAGTTTTCAGCGGTGGCGCTGCGGGCTTTTTCGCGATCGGTAAGGCGCTGCTTCGCGTCCGGCGAAGCGCCGTCTAGCATGTCGGCGCGGCCCTTGTCGGCGTCGGGCCTCTCGCCCCGATCCCGCATCTTGAGAACCGGCGTCGGGTCTTGCTTGGGGGGATAGCCGCGCGTCATCCTTATGGTCGCGTCGGCCTCAATTCCTCGCTCGCGAAGGTTCTCTGCGAAGCGTTCACGGCAATGCTGCAAGAACTCGCGATTGGGATTGAAGCGCCGCCCGTCATTGTCGCGTCCCGCGATGACAAGATGCACATGCGGATGGGCTTCATCGGTATGGAGGGCCATCACCCAGCGACGATTTGCCATGTCGTTTTCGGCAAAGTCTCGCACGGCATCGCGCACCGCTTCCGGGTCCGTTCCGGGGGGCATGGAAAAGACCATCGCAATCGCGGTTGCGCCCTTCCGCCTCGCCTCGTCCGACTGCTCCCATTGCTGCCACTCGCGCGCCAGGATCATCATTTCCTGCGCGCTCATGAGCTGCTTGCCCTCGCTCGTTTCAACGCCGATCGGCTCCTTGTCGGACATGCCGATGCGGCCGACATAGGTGAACGCGCCTACGGTGCTGGCTGCGCCATGGATGCGGCTAGTGATCTTCACGACGACTTGCGGCGCGCGCTTCGCAGTCCGATCAAGCCGCTGCAATGCCTGCGCCGAACGGGCGCTGCGGGTGTCGGCAATGCGGTGGCGCAGTGCATCGGAAACGCGACCCACGCCCGCAAAGGTCAATTCCGCAGGCGTCCGCAACATGCTGCCAAGGGCGCGCTCCAACTGACGGTTCCCCCGCCGATCGATCTTCCCGCGACCCGTGCCGCGCGGCCCCTGCACACGCTCCAAGTCCTCAAGGGTCCGCTCTGAAAACTCGAACGGATTCACGGCTCAACCTCGATTGCGCTGGTGTCGATTTCGATCAGGCTTGGCAGCTTGCGCTCGCGGCCCGTCCAATAATAGACCTCGCCCGAAGCGATGGCCGTCAGGCCGGAAGCGGCCTGATTGATGGTGGACGAAAGGCGTCCTTCCATAGCGATCACTTCACCGGCAACGCGGTGAACCTCTAGCGGGCTGTCTGGGCGGTTGGCGGCATTCATCGCCTTCACGGCCTGATTGAGCGAACGGCCAATAGCGCGGACCTGGCTCACCAGCTTGATAATGGAACGGTGGCTGCTGGGGATCAGACGTAACTCCCCTGCCCTGTCCCAAAGCTGCCAACGCAGCGTGCGCTTGATCCATTGCGCGCGTGTCAGCCCTGCCTTCGCCGCGACCAAATCCATTGCCGCCAGCTCGTCAGACGGGAAGCGCAGCGATAGCATTTTCGAGACGCCCTCGCCTGTCGGCACGTCGCGGATTTCGTCAGGCCGGGATTGCAAGGCGTCGCGGATTGCGCGGCTGATCCACTTGCTGCGGGTCATGCCTGCGGCCTTCGCCAGCATGTCGATGGCGTCGGCTATGTCATCTTCAATTCGCAACGTCAGATGCGCCATTCAAAGCCCCGTGCAGCGGTGCCCTATCGGGAGCATTGTGTTACAATGCTGTCGGTAGTGCTATCCTGCGTACTTACCTTCTTCGATCAATCCTTACCACTGACCTCCTTCTTCCTCAAGCACTTCTCGAAAACACGGGGACGGGGCGGATGGCGTTGCCGGAGGCCAGCCAGGCGCGCCGCTTCGATCGTTGCTGCTCGGCTCGATCGGCGGCGCAAAAAGGAGCGGCTTCGCCGCGCGCTGGTTGGATTTCTGTTTTCGTGGATCAGGGCATTTCGATCCATCTAGACTTTGCGCGCGTCTAGGATAGAACAGTCCGGCTTTGTCCTATATCGAAGGTGGACTGATGCCGATTATTGCCCTGATTTTCGCTGGCGTGGTGGCTTACTGCGCGTGGGTCATCCGGCGCGATGATACCGTGCTGCGCGGCCTGTTCGACCGATCAGCCAAGGCGCGGTTGAGTAACATCATCCTATGGCACAAGCGGGCGGCGATCATGTCCGCTGTCGGGTTTCTGGTCGCAGTCGTGGCGATGATCCGGCGATAGATCAGCCCCCTCCCCGGCTCTGTGCTGGCATTCATCAACTAAGAGACGAAAGGAATATCCGAATGGCAAAGGCTGCTGATCTGGAAGCAATCAAACAGGAGCGCGTCAAAGCGGAGGCGGCGCTAGCGGCGATCATCCAGCGTGAAAAGGACGCGGAAGCGGCGGTGCGCGATGCGGGCCGTCCAGTGCTGATCGCGGCGCTCGAAAGGATCAAGATCGCCGCAATGGACCGTCCAGATGCCAAGGCCATTGCCGACGCCATCGCGAAGCATGGCGGCGCAAAGGTGGCCGCTGCTGTTCGCAATCTGGCGTTGGACTAGAAGCGGCTCTCACGTTCGCGGCGGTGATACTCACTGGCAAGACGGGCCTGCTCGTCGGCATAGCTGTAGCCGCCTGCGGGTGCATCATCGCCCTCGCGCGTGCCGCCGCCGAAGATGCCGGCGACGATCGACAAGATGGCATAGACGAGGGCGCCAAAGAACAGGCATTCACCGGGACGCGGTTGACCGCTCGCCCAGGTGCCGACGATCAAGAGCCCGGTTACGGCGATCGTCACAATGCCCCGAAAGCGGACAGCGAAAGCGGCCAGGAGCAAGCCGATCACGACAAGGAAGCCGGTCGGAATGTCGGCAATGGTCGTTGCGATGCTCATATGCTTCTCCCGTCATCAAACGCCCTCGCCTGCACAGGGGCGCTTTGGTGGCGGGGAAGTATCAAGAGGGGCAAAGATTCCCTGCCACACGAACAGGGTGATGACCCGTTCGGATATTGGCTGCAAGACAAATACAGCAGCCTCGCATCAGCGGCGATCCTCATCGACCGCGAGAATGCCGTAGGTGCCATGGGTCTTAACCCGGCGCGTCCACGCTGATTCTTCGGCGCGCTCCCAATGGTCTTGGGCCAAGTCGTCGCCCTCCATCGTAGATATGCCACCCGCGACAAGGCCAACGATCAGCGCATAATCTCCATCGCTAAGGTTGATCCGATAGCCGGATTTGAGCCGCGTGACTTTCATGCTCGATCCCCGCGAAGGGGCCGCCAGCGCAAGGCGCTGGCGGCGCGCTGGTTATTGCACCGGATAGGGCAAAAGTCGCTGGTCGCCCGCCTCGATCCCGATCAGCCCGAACAGGTCGCGCAAGAGAATGTCCGGCAGTCTCGGATAGAGTGCGGCCAGATTGACGAGGTTGTCGGCCGCGCGGATTTTTTGCCCGATGTGGACGATATGCGTTGCCGGCGTTTCGATCAGTGCGCGCGCCGCCCATGCGTGCGCGTCGGCAATCGTCGGGTCAATGTCTCGGCCGCTGTGCTGGGCGCGTCCGACTTCGGCATGGAGGGCGGTGCAGGCGTCACGATACTCGGCAAGCACCTCGCCCCACGCGGAATCGCTCGTCGGGGCCGGATTGGCTAGGGTGGTATCAGTCATGATTCGCAAAGCTCCGTTTTGCGGTTGTGATTAGGGAGCGGGCGGCGGTTGCACCCGGCGTTCGCTCCCGTTGGTTGGGTCAGCCCTTGGCCTCCCCGCTCGATCCGCCTCGGTTGCCCTCGGCGGCCTCGATCATGTCGCGAAAGTCCTTGATCGACTGCCAAAGCGCGCGGTGGCCGCGCTGCTCGGTGTATCGCTCGAACCATTCCGCCAAGTCCTTTGGCGCGCGAATGTAAATCGTCTGGCTGGGTGGCGGTGCCGGACGCTTGCGCCCTCCCCTGCCCTGCCCGCTCGCTGCGCCCTGGCCGCGATCGGTGAAGCCTAGCGCCTCGCCCCGCTCGACGGCTTCCTGTTCGCGCACGGGATCTAGGCTGACGGGTCCGGTAGGAAGCCCGGATACGTCGATCCCCTTCCCCTTCTGATCGCCCGCGCCCTCTCCGGGCTTCTTAAAGCCGAAGTTGCTCATCAGGCATATTCCTCCTTCAAGGTCGCTATGACCGCCTCTGCAAGCTGCTGGGCGTTTTCTTGGGCCTTGGGCAAGCCTGACGTGCTGGAACCGTCCAGTTCGCTCATACGCGCCCCAAATTCATATATGTCGCGATAGGCCGCCCGCTCGACCAATCCGACAGTCAGGACCGGCAAGCCCGCTTCCTCGATTGCGCTGGCAATGCGCTTCGATGTTTTGGTGGCGATCGCCGCGCTGTCCCGGCTGCGGACAAGGCGGAACGGGATGCGACGGCCAAGCGCCTCCCCTTCCTCATGGATCAGCGCGACCGCCGTTGCCGCCAGCTCGGCGTCAAACGGCGACTGGTTGAACGGCACAAGGACAAGGTGCGACCGGGCAAGCGCGCGCGAGGTCATGCGTGAGGCAGCGCCCTCAAGGTCGATGATGACAATGCTATGCTCGCCCGCAAGCCGCTCGATGGTCTGGATCATCTCGCTTTCGGTAGGACGCGGAACGACCGTGTAGGGCATGGCCTTGCCCGCTTCACGGCGTTTCGCGGCCCACTTGGCAATGATGGCGTTGGGATCGGCGTCGATCACCGCGACATTCACGCCGTTCTCCGCGAGCTGATCGGCAAGGACCATTGCGAGCGTGGTTTTGCCCGCGCCGCCTTTGGGATTGCCGATGGAAATAACTGACATGGTGCCTCCTGCTGGCGCAATCGCAATTGCTTGCGACAGCGATAGCACAAGCGCAAGTGCTATAGCAAGCGCATGTGAGTGCAAATGCGAAAGCGCAAGCTAATGCGCTTTCGCAAGCGCAGGCGTTTATGATTGCAGTTGTGCAAGCTCCGATGCTTGCACAACTGCAAGCGGCGCGGCTCGCTCGATGCGGGCCGCGCCGCCTCGGTAGCACAAGGGGAGGGGCGGCGCGATGCGCCACCCCGGCTCCGGCCTCAATCGTCGGTGTCATCGCGATCATGGTCAGCGGGCTTGCCGTTCTTGGCGATCACGGCGATGCGATCAACGATCAGGTCAACGCCGTAAACCGTCTGGCCATCGCGATCGTAGCGCGACTGACGAACGCGGCCCGTGACGTGAACCAGGTCGCCTTTGCCCATCTTAGCGGCGCGGGCGATATTCTTGCCGAAGCAGGTCACGCGGTTCCAGTGGGTGTCGTCCTCCCAATCGTTCCCGACCTTGCGGCCGTAGTTGGCGGCAACGTCGAGAAAAGCCACCTTGTCCTTGATCTCGGCGCTACCGATGCGGCCGATGATGCGAAATTCAGCGATGTTCTGCATGGTCCGTTCCTTCGTGCTGTCGTTGCTGACGCACTTTGGAGGGGCGGCCCCCCTGACGCGGGCAAGCTGAAAAACGGAGGGTCCGCTCGCGGAAACCGTAGGCGCGCAGCGCCGGTTTTCTGCTTGGGGCCGAAGGCCCGAACACGCATGAGGCAGGGGGAGCCGCCCAGGTGCGTCAATCAGCAACGGCGGGACGAAGGGGGGCGATGCACTCGATGCGATCCGCTGCACACTCGGCTAGGCGCGCCACGATCAGGGGCAGGCGAGATTCCTATTGCCGCTGCCGGCATTGCAACGGGGAAGGGGAGGGGGGCACTCTAGCGGCTAAGCCGCCTCCTGCTCGGTCTGCTTTTCCGCACTGAGCCGTTTATAGATGGCTTGGCGCGTCACGTTCAGCAGGCCCGCAACCGCCACCACGCTCATATTGTGAGGCTTGGTCAACAGCGTCTTGGCCTGCTTCCACTGCTCATCGTTGATCGCGGGCGGCCTGCCCAGCTTCTTCCCGGCGCGCCGCGCCGCTTGCAATCCGGCGTTGGTGCGCTCGCGGATCACGTCCCGCTCAAATTGAGCGAAGGCGCCGACCATATGGAAGAATAGCTGCCCTGCTGGTGTCACCGTCTCGATCTGCTCGGTAAGCGAGCGGAATCCGACGCCGATGTGCGCCAGCATTTGCAGCTCGGTAATGAGCGTGATGAGCGACCGGGAGAGGCGATC
This sequence comes from Sphingobium faniae, assembly GCA_900100475.1. GTDB lineage: Bacteria > Pseudomonadota > Alphaproteobacteria > Sphingomonadales > Sphingomonadaceae > Sphingobium > Sphingobium faniae. Next base: position 6,883 of record FMTU01000043.1, read on the forward strand.
CAGTCGCCAGACTATGATTTCATCCCCGGCGCGCGCAGCGCGCAGCATATCCGCATAGGCTGGCTTGAAAACGGCGGACCCTGAAACGCCCTTGTCCTCATAGATGCGTTCGGCTCCTGCGGCCCGGAGCGCGTCTATCTGCAAGGCAAGGTTCTGCTCGCCCGTGCTGACGCGGGCATATCCGATCTTCATATCATCACGCCTTATGATCGTTGAAACGGACCTCGTAGGGTCCACCAAAGGGACGGCGCGATTTGATGACGGTGAAAGCGCCATCCTCTAGCGCCTGACGCTTGTTCGCGATCTGGTCGAGCTGCTGGGCCGCGTCCGCTGCATCGCGCTTTCGTTCGCGCCAGGGCTGGAACCAAAAGGCAAACCAGCCATACAACGCAACGAACGCGATTAGGAAAACCGCCAACAGCGACAGGCCGATTAAAAGTGCGTTCTCGTCGCGCGGAATAGGATGGTGCGACAGGTGGTAAATCGTGAGGGCCGGGCCAATGAAACCGATCGCCGCGAAGGCCGCCAGACTGCACGATACCATTCCAAGGATGCGACGGGCTTCCGCTTCATCTTTGCGCCCGCTGAAATAGCTTTCCTGCCGTGTCAGTTCGGAAGCTGCTTTGCTGATCGCCTCGGCCTTTTGCTCGGCCTGTCGCTCGACAGCCTGCGCGCGGCGAAGGCTGCTCTTGCGCGCGGCTTCCGCTTCCCTCGCCGCCACCGCCCTTCGTTCGGCCTCGGCGGCACGGTCATGGCGCTGACGATCGCGCCAGCGGCGAAGCGCCGAAACGGCGTTGGGCGGTTCCTTGCCTCGCTTCATTTCCTAGTCCACGTTGCTACTATGTTCACACTAGAGCGGCGGCGCTTTCTGTCAACTTAATCGAAATTTTTTTCATTAAGTTGACAGTGGTTAAAATCGGCATTTTTGGCATCGGATTTTCGCGGGTTTTCGGCGATGTGGTTGTCAGTCAACTAAACCACCGTTTCACGGGGCAGGGCAGGGGGCCTCATTTAGCTCAACCTGCCGCTGCCGTACTTCCCGGGCAATCTTGGCTAGAAGCGTTCGGCTGCATCCTGTGGCGTCCATGACCTCCCGCCAGGTGCGACCGTCACCAAGCATGGATGCGATAGCGAGATTGCGCGCCTTGTTCTCAGGCCGCCCTTTGTACAAGCCCGCAGCTTTGGCACGCGCGGTCCCTTCGGACTGGCGACGGCGGCGGTCATCATAATCCTTTCGGGCAACAGCAGCGAGAACATCGAGCATCATGTTGTTGACGGCAGAGAACATGCGCGCGGTGAAGTCGTCGCCAGGGGCAGCGAGGCTCCATGACGTGGGCAGGTCCAACGCCACGATCCGAACTTGCTTTGCGTCGATTTCCGATCTCAGCTTCATCCAGTCCGGAGCGGTAAGGCGGGACAGCCGATCAACTTGCTCCACCAAAAGTACATCGCCAGATTCGCAGTCTGCCAAGAGACGAAACAGCTCGGGCCGATCAAGCTTCGCCCCACTTTCGTTTTCCATGTAGCGGGCGGCGATCCGCAAGCCTCGTTCGGACGCGAACGCATCGAGGGCGCCTCTCGCCCGAGAAGCGTCCTGTTGCGAGGTTGAGGCACGAAGATAGGCACGAACGAACATGGATGGTCTCTTTTAGACAGTCCGTTTTAGTGCAGTCTCTTTTATGTTGTCAAACGACAATAATGAGACCGGGCCAAGGCCAGTCCTCAAAAGGTATACCCAAAACGCACTTCTGTATTAAAGCTGCGAGAGGGGAATGTTGACTAAGCAATGATGCGCTTCAAACACGAGAATTTCTTGCTCTTGCAATCAGATCAAATTTTCGAGTAAGTGCAACTCTTCCATTGGACCCGGCACTGTCGGGTGGCTCGGCCCGGCGCCTATCCCCGGGATAACCACTAGCGAAATTTGGGCTTCGCTTTTCCGAGTTCTGAGCGTTTCCGCGCATAGGCGCGATGCCCCGCTAGCCAATCTGTAGGTTCCTGAATGACATCTTTTGCCTCGCTGAAACGCGAATGGCTCGCAAATCCGCGTGCGGACATACTTGCGGGTATCGTCGTTGCGTTGGCGCTGATCCCCGAAGCCATCGGCTTTTCGATCATCGCTGGCGTCGATCCGCGCGTCGGGCTTTATGCCTCCTTCTCCATCGCCGTCATCACCGCCCTTGTCGGCGGTCGCCCCGGCATGATTTCCGCTGCCACAGCCGCCATCGCGGTGCTGGTGCTGCCGCTGATCCGCGACCATGGCGTCGAATATCTGTTCGCCGCCACGATCCTGATGGGCGTGATTCAGGTCATTGCCGGGTTCCTCCGGCTCGACATGCTCATGCAATATGTGTCGCGGTCGGTGATTACCGGCTTCGTCAATGCTCTGGCGATCCTGATCTTCATCGCCCAGCTCCCACAACTGACGGCCGTGACTTGGGTGACATATGCGATGGTCGCAGGCGGCCTTGCCATCATCTACCTGTTCCCCCGCATCACCAAGGCAGTGCCCTCACCGCTGGTCGCGATCATCATCCTGACGGTCCTCTCGATCTATGGCGGGCTGAACGTCAACACGGTCGGGGACATGGGCAAACTGCCATCGTCGCTACCCGCTTTCCTCATCCCCAACGTGCCTTTCACGCTGGAGACGCTGCAAATCATCCTCCCCTTCTCGCTCACGATGGCAGCCGTTGGTCTGCTGGAGTCGATGATGACAGCGCAGATCGTGGACGACCTGACCGACACCGGATCGGACAAGCGCCGTGAAATGAAGGGACAGGGCATCGCTAATTTCGCTACCGGGTTCCTCGGCGGCATGGGCGGTTGCGCGATGATCGGCCAGTCGGTCATCAACGTAAAGTCGGGCGGCTCAACCCGGCTGTCCACCTTCGTATCAGGCGTGTTCCTGCTGTTCCTCATCGTGGTGCTTGGCCCACTGGTGGCGCAGATTCCGATGCCTTCGCTCGTCGCGGTGATGGTCATGGTGTCGATCGGCACATTCAGTTGGCGGTCGATCAAGGATCTCCGCACCAATCCATGGCAGTCCTCGGTGGTCATGGTCGCCACCGTCGTCATCGTCGTATGGACGCATGACCTGGCGCAAGGCGTGCTGGCGGGCGTTATCCTGTCGGGCCTGTTTTTCGCCAGCAAGGTCAAGCGTCTCTTCACCGTTACGTCCGAGCTTTCGACCGATGGCAATGCGCGCACCTATCGCGTTGCGGGCCAGGTGTTCTTCGCTTCCTCGGACAGCTTCACATCCGCCTTCGACTACAAGGAGGTTCTCGATCGTGTCGTGATCGACGTGAGCAACGCGCACTTCTGGGACATTTCGGCCATTGGCACGCTCGACAAGGCCATTCTTAAGTTCCGCCGCGAAGGCACGACGGTAGAGGTTATCGGCCTCAATGATGCCAGCGCCTGGATGGTCGAACGCTATGCCATTCACGACAAGCCGGGTGCGGAAGCGCAACTCGGCGCGCATTGAGGAGAGAAGCCATGACCAAGATACTCGCCTGTATCGACGCCTCGGCCTATGCGGCCAGCGTCTGCGATCTCGCTGCTTGGGCGTCCAAACGTCTCGATTTGCCCGTCGAACTGCTCCATGTCGTGCAGCGGGCTCTGTTGCAAAGATTGGCGGCAGTCAGAGGTAGGCTGTCGCTCTGCGCCGATCAGGCGGCTGCTGCGAAATGGTGGTTGAGCATGCCCAT
>FMTU01000074.1 GCA_900100475.1 Sphingobium faniae
AGCCTCCCTTTGTCTTACTGGAACAGTTTGATGAAAGCGGGCGCGAGGCCGATGACTGCGAGGACGAAACCGACGCTGCCGATGACCCAAGTTTGTGCCGTCAGCTTGCTTTCGATTCCCTTGTTCGCCTCCTGAACCTTCACGGCGATATACTCCTCAATAGCCTCTACAACTTCCGCTGCGGCGTCGTCGGACAGATTAGCCGCTTTCAGTGCTCTAAACAATTTGATGTGCATCCGGTTCTCCTTCTCGTTGGTGACGGGAGACACCCGGCATGGGCACCGGCGCCGGCTGTCAGGGACCGCGAAGCGGCCGCGGTAGCGGGCGGTGGGGGAGCCGATTTGCGCAGCAAATTGGGGGAACCGCCGATCCTTGAAAGCTGGCGCGCACCCATGCCAAAATGCCACGACACACAGAGAGAAGAGATTGCGCGGGGCGGGGTTCGATGCCCCGTCCCGCGCTCTGCATGGCACCGAGATCATCGGTTTCGCCCAGCGGGCGAAAAGGGGCGGGCTAAGCCCGCCCCTCCGGCGTCAGCCGGATTGGCCGCGCTTCGCCTTGGCCGCCAGCACGACCGCGACGACTTGCGGATAGACGCATTCGCCGCGCTCGATGTTGCGGATGCCGGGGCCGTCGAGCACGTCCTTGATACGGTCCTCGATGATCTGGCCCAGCTCGGCCGCAACCGCCTCGATGTCAGCACTCGTCTTGCCGATAAACATCGGGTCTTTCGGCCACATGCTTTCCGCGTCGAAATGATCCTTATCGTTCAACGCGGTCGCCAGCGCCTCGATCGCAGCATTTCCAAGCGCACGCTCGAAAGCCAGCTGAGCGAACAGACGATGAGACATAACAACCTCCTTGTTGCCGGAATTGGCGAGGCCAAGGGGAGGGCAGCGCCGGGTCGGGTCAGGGACCGCGAAGCGGCCGCGCTAGCGGGCGGTGGGGGAGCCGATTTGCGCAGCAAATTGGGGGAACCGCCGATCCTTGATGCGGCCTGGTGCAGCCCTCATGCTAGGAAGACACTGACGGGGGGATTTAACGAACTAACGCCCGCCCATCGGGCGGACCTTCACCCTGCGCCGTCTCGCGCCCGAACGATCGCGCTGTATTCCAGCAGCGTTTGTCGGACATTCTCATCATCCATCACATTGAGCGCATGGCCGGTGGCCGATGCCTGATCCGTCCGCATTTCGAGCCAAGCGATCCGCGCCGTGTTCGGCACAACGCGACCATGCTCAAGCGCGATCTGCTCGCTGTAACCGGCGATAACATCGTTGATGGCCTCAAGGGCTGCCTCATAGGCAATGGCCTGATCTTGGGTCCACAAGGGCGCTGTCGGTGTGGGGGCAGTCACCTTGCCATATAGAGAGGGCAACTGGTCTCCCGGCAAGCGCAAACTACGCCATTTGCGCTTGCCGAGAGTGGGCGGCCCTACCGGGGGGCTTGGGCCGTTGATGGGCCTATAATCCTCAAACTCACAACGCCAAATGGCGTTGGATAGATTGAAAGGGCGGCGCGACAAACAGATGCCCCCTCGAAGCGCATCGCGCGAAGTTGCGCATGGACCGCGACAATTCTCGCTTTCAGTTGTCGCTTAACCAAGCGAGCTGCTGACCGATTCCAAGCCCCTCCATCGGAACCGATGCGCGCCGTTCGATCTGCGGCCAAAGGGGATCGCGATAGTTGCGGCCTGCGAGAACGATCAGCGGCGCGGCGGCGTCGATCTGCTCGGCCATTGCTTCGATCACGCGCGCGCCCCAAAGGCGGCGCGCGCCTGCCTTCATCGCGCCTAGCGTTTCGTCATAGCGCGCGATGACGGTTTCCGGGGCGATCAGGCCATGCTTTGCTGACAGGATGAACCATGCGCCGCCCTGTCGTTCGACATAGGCACGGGCCTTCTGGAACCATGGCGATGCGTAAAGATCGCGCGCCGGGGCGGGGCGGTCCAGCTTCGCAGCAACGCAAGCGACAAGGAAAACCGGAGACGGGGACGGGGGAGGGTCGATGACAGACGGCGGCGCTGCCTCAAGATCGGCAATGACGGTGCAGCGGCCCCATTTCTGCAATTGGCGCTGCCATCCTTTCGGCGGTCCTTGGCGCTCGGCAACGTGGCTAAGGGTCGGTCCACCGAACAAGTCGGGTTGCTCCCCGATGCGCTGCACCGGGGGAACGTAGCGAGGTTCGCGGATGCAATGGCGGGCCATGCTCGATCCCCTCAAAAGGCGAAAGC
>FMTU01000046.1 GCA_900100475.1 Sphingobium faniae
CCAATGGCCCTTTCGCGACCGTGGCAGTCAAGGAAAACTTGCCAGCGCCTGAGGACAGGGTCGGTTTTCCGGATCATTGGTCCACAATCTATCAGTCGCCCGACCGAAATGCCGATCATCCCATCTCGGGCGCGATGCCAGCCTGGCTCAAGCAAGGCGTTGCCTGGCAATTTGCCGAGGCGCGATCCTGGCCGCTCGACCAGCCAGCATTCGATGCAGATGCCTTGGGTGCCAAGGGAGCCGAGACGACCGCCGCCCAGTGGATGGGCAACGCGGTAGGTGTTTCGGTGGCGCAGGGTATGGTGTTCGCCGCCAGTAGCGACCAGTTCATCTATGCCATCAACGCGAAAACAGGGCAGCTCGTGTGGCGTGCGAGCCCTGTGCCGACGACATGGATGGGACAGCCCCTCGTAAGCGGAAGCCTGGTGTTCGCCAACGCCGGCACTGTCGGCTTCAACTATTCGAACGTCCAGCAATTTGGAAGAACCGGGAGCGCTGTCAGAGGTGCCGGCATAGCGTACAATGGCGTCTACGCGTTCGATCGCGATTCAGGCGCCCTGCGGTGGCGCTACGCGACCGTTGGGGATGTGATGCCCACTCCCGCGATCGACGGCCAGCAACTGGTTTTATCTGATGGGTCGGGCACTGTGACGGCGCTCGATGTTTCCTCAGGGCATAAGCGCTGGTCTGCCGCCCTTGGCGGTATGGGAAACATGTCGAGCCCGGCGATTAACGCTGGAACAATCTTTGTCGGCATGGCTTCGCCCGCCTACTTGTTTGCTCTCGATAGCAAAACTGGTCGTCAGCTTTGGAAGGCGACGCTGCCGAAAGCGTCGAATACCGGCATGGGCGACGTCACGCCCGCGGTAGCCGATGGCGTTGTGGTCACCGACGCAGTGTCCGACGCAAAAACCGTAGGTTCCAAGACAACGATGAACTTCACGATCGGCGCCTTCTCCGCGCAGACCGGCAAACTGCTTTGGACCTATCTCGCCGGACGCGGAACCAAGCCACCGTCCTACAAGGGCGGGGCTCCGATGATCCATGACGGCGTAGTCTATGTCGGATCGCCTGTCGACAACAGCTATCAGGCCCTCGACCTCAAAACCGGGAAACTTCTCTGGACATGGAAGATACCCAACCCGAGCGAGGCATCCTCAGGACGTGGCCCTCCTGCGTTCCATGATGGCAAACTTTTCATCACGACTGGTCCGTCGATCTACGCGCTGGATCCGCAGACGGGCAGGCTGCTCGCAATGAAGACATTCGGGGGGCGGTTTGGAATAGCCGGTCCGACGATCGTGGGCGGCACGCTTTACACTGCCAACACCTGGGACTGGGTCCTGGCCACGCCCGTATCGTCTATTCTTGGATCAACCCACTAGTGAGCCGGCCCAGTTCTGTTTGAAGGTCCTATCTGACCGACCTCGGGCTGGCGCGATGGCCCGCGTGAAACGCACTCCTGAAGGCAGCCATGGAACCCACGATCGGCCTCCTCCTCGCTTTGAGCTTCCTGGTCTCGCTCCTTGCACTAACGTTCCTGATCTGGGCGGTCTCGAGCCGTCAAATGGCCTTCAACCAGGCCCAGGCGCGAACCATTTTCGTCGCCGGAGAAGAAGGGCATGCCGACAACCCCGGCATAAGCCCGAATGCCGACGACGATACCCATCACTTCGATCCCGCAAGAGCAGGCATTGATGCCATATCCGCCCGTCCTGTCACGATATTGCTGACAACCGCGGTTCTCTGGCTTGTCGTTGGCTCGATCTTTGGTCTGACCGCATCCCTCAAGCTTCACTGGCCTGACTGGCTCGGCGATGAGGCCTGGCTGACGTTTGGGCGGGTGCGGACCATTCACCTCAATATAGTGATTTACGGCTGGTCCTCGCTTGGTCTGCTCGGCGTTGTTTTCTGGGTCGCCCCCCGGATGTTTCACACCAGATTGCGTCATCCGCATCTGGCCGAAGTCGGCGCGCTGATCTGGAATCTGGCACTCCTGGCCGCGGTGTTCGCATTGGCCACTGGTTGGACCGACGGGGAGGAATGGCTAGAAATTCCCTGGCAGATCGACATGCTGCTCGCTGTCGCGAGCGCTTGTTTCGTTCTGCCGCTGCTCCGCACCGCGGCGGCCCGCAACGTCCACCATATCTATGTGACCGGCTGGTATTGGATGGCTGCGATATGCTGGTTCCCGGTGCTCTTTGTGATCGCGAACCTGCCCGGCCTCTTCGTCGGCGCCCAGCAAGCGACCGTGAACTGGTGGTTTGCGCATAACGTGCTTGGGTTGTGGCTAACCCCACTCGGTGTGGGCGCCGGCTACTATTTCATCCCCAAGATCATCGGCAAGCCGATCTATTCCTACAGCCTTTCCCTCCTCGGTTTCTGGGCGTTGGCACTGTTTTATAGTCAGGTCGGAATCCACCATCTGATTGGTGGACCGGTCCCGACCTGGGTCGTCACGCTCTCGATCGTGCATTCGGTGATGATGTTTGTGCCGGTCATCACGGTTGCCATCAACCAGCACGTAACGGTAGCGCAGAACATGTGGGCGTTCAAACAGTCAATCGCGCTCCGGTTCGTGTCACTGGGAGCGATCTGCTACACGCTTGCATCGTTTCAAGGCTCGATCGAAGCCCTGCGTTCGATCAATACGGTCGTCCACTTCACTCAATACACCGTTGGTCACGCCCATCTCGGAGCCTACACCTTCTTGTCGTTCACGCTATTTGGCGCCGTGTACCATATGATGCCGCGCATCACGGGATGCAGCTGGCCGTGGCCGCGGCTCATACCGGTCCACTTCTGGCTCGTTGTGATCGGATTCACCGTCTATTTCGTCGCGCTGAGTATCGGCGGCATCTACCAAGGGCTTGCGATGCTCGACGCGACGCGCCCCTTCGCGGACAGCGTGATCCTGCTCAAACCTTATCTTGAAAGCCGATCGGTCGGCGGCGCGCTCATGACCCTTGGTCATTTCGTCTTTGCTGCGCATTTCGCTGCCATTCTGCTTCAACGCCGTCCCGCCGCAGTTTCCTCTGCGCCCATGACGCAGCCGGTGGTCGCAGCGTGAACCGGATTCTCCCGCTCAGCATCCTGGCCCTTGCCATTCTCGCTCTCGCGACGCTGATGCTTGTTGTCGTGCCAGGCATGCAGATCAATGCCCAGCCCGCGACGCCAGGACTTCAGCCTTACACAGCAATTCAGCTGCGCGGCAGGCAGACGTATGTCTCGATGGGCTGTGTCTATTGCCATAGTCAGCAGCCGCGCAGCACCGATCAAGGTCCTGATGGCGAACGAGGATGGGGAAGGCCAGCGATAGCATCCGACTACGCCTATGACTCTCCGCATTTGCTAGGAACGATGCGCACTGGCCCGGACCTCTCCAACATTGGCGCCCGCTTACCCAATCAAGCCTGGCACTTGGCACATCTCTATCAGCCACGCAGTGTGTCTGCATGGAGCATCATGCCAGCCTACTCCTTCCTGTTCGAGGTCAAGGAACGCGCGGCACCCGGCGACGTGGTGGTCAGGATCCCAAACGGTCGAGGTCCGAAGCACGGCGTACTGGTCGCCAAGCCTGAGGCGATCGACCTCGTCGCCTACCTGCAGAGTCTTGACCGGACGATGGTCGCGCCGGCGCATGCAGAGCGCGACGATGGATATGCGAAATCCGAGCGATGACCGATCTCCGGCCTTCCGACGACGAGTTCGAGCCCTATGAGGAGGATCGAGGCATCCCGCTTCCGGTGTCCTGGATCGCTATCGCCTTGGCGCTCTGGGGCATTGTCATGCTTTACCATAACAACCGATCCGTCATGATCGGCCGAAGCGAGCGGAGCGAAGCTGCAAAGCCGCAATCCAGGGATGTCGGAGCCGGGGGCGCTGGCATCTTCCTCGCGCGGTGCGCGACCTGTCACCAGCCCAACGGATCAGGCGTTGCCGGCGCCGTTCCGCCACTCGCTTCTTCACCTTTTTTGAAGGCCAAGCCGGAGGTCGTCGTGCAAATCCTTCTGCACGGCATCGATGGCCCGATCCGCGTTGGCGACGACGTATTCGATGGCCATATGCCGAGTTTCGCAAGCGTCTTGTCCGATGATGATCTGGCCCAAGTCGCAAATCATGTTCGGAAGGGCTGGGGCGCATCGCAAACGATCAGCGCGGCTTTCGTGGCAGGCCAACGCGCCAGATTCCCAGATCGTGGCGCATGGAACGGCGGCAGTGAGATCGCGGCGACGCTAGATCCAACACTGCCTCCTCAGCCCGCGCCTCGGCCGGATGCTGGCACGGGCATCGATCCTGCCGTCGCAGGCTTGGTACAACATGGTAGCGGTGATGCCTGGGCGTGCGCGTCCTGCCACGGCTCACAAGGGCAGGGTAGGGCAAACGTACCGCGTCTGGCCGGATTACCCGCCGCCTATATCAGCGCTCAGCTTGCCGCGTTCGCGTCCGGATCGCGGCGGGACGACACGATGACAGTCGTCGCCCGCGCACTTTCCCAGAACCAGAGAGAAACCGTAGGAAACTACTATGCCGGACTTCGAACACCCTCGACCGCCCGGCCGAGCCTGGACGGCGACCTCGAGCGCGGTGAGATCCTGGCCCTTCAGGGAGACTGGAAGCATGGCGTCCCCGCCTGCTTCTCCTGCCACGGGCCTTCGGGTTTCGGCGTGGCACCTGGATTTCCGGCGCTCGCGGCACAGCATCCCGCTTACACAGCGGACCAGCTTGCGGCATGGCGGGGCAAAGTCCACCGCGCGTCTCCGAATGATGTCATGAACATGGTCGCGAATTCGCTGAGCGACAGCGACCGGCGCGCCGTCGCCGACTTTCTCGCCACTTTGCCGCCGGTCCCAGCGGCTCATCGACAGGAGCCAGTCCATGGTCGATCGGTCGCCCGATAGTTCGGCGCCCCCCCCTGCGGTCAGAACGCCGTCCTCGGAGCGTCACGGTAAAGCGATCCGCACCGTCATATCGGCTGTCGGTGGTGGTGCCGCCTTGTTCGTCATCGGTATGGTGCTCTTCGATACCGGCATTCTCGGGCACCGCGACGAGAGACAGGAAGGTGTCAATAGTCAGCAGGCCGACTTCACGCCCCCGGCCCTGTCGGCGATCCCGAAAGGCCCTCAAGGCGACGCCGTTCGTCGCGGGATGCAGATATTTCTCAACCCAGGTACCAACGCGCGCCAGTTCGTTGGCAACTCACTCGCTTGTGCGAATTGCCACCTCGATGCTGGTCGAAAGGCAGACAGTGCTCCGATGTGGGCGGCGTGGGTCGCCTATCCAAAATATCGATCAAAGAACAAACAGATCAACACGATGGAAGATCGGGTGAAAGGTTGTTTCACCTATTCGATGAATGCGCAGGATGGGCCGACCGGAAAGCCGCCGCCGCCAGGTTCGGAGATCTACAAAGATCTGGAAACCTATTTCCATTGGCTTTACGATTACCGCGATGGCGTCGAAGATATCCTGCAATCTGCTCCGGCGACCAGGCTGCTGACAAGCGGTCGGCGATATAGGCGGCAAGCTCGGGCTTTCGGGCGATTTTGCCGCCACGCACCCGGCGCCTGTCCGCCATCGTTTGTGCGGCCGTTGGAAAATAGCCACGAAACAGCGGCTCGTCATCAAGATGCCGGTTACGTTTCAGCTCGCGATAGATGGTCGAACGATGTCGCTGCAGCGCCGCTGCTATCTGCTGTACGGACCGCCCGGTTGCAGCCAGTTGGTAAACCTGTCGTCGCTCGTCCAAACCCAGATGCTGATAGCCGTTCATCATGTGCCTTCCTGGGAAAGGGATCAAACCCCTATAAATCCTAGGATTTCGCACTTCGATCTAGAATCCACCCTGCTACAAAATTCCGGCGCGATAATAATAGTTATGTTAAATTCTGCCAATTCCGGGGCTATCAGAACACGAGTTCAGCCTGGCGTGGAACCGCTCTTGGCTGTTCTTGTCTGCCGCCAATCAGACCGCGCGCGCACCCTGCCAGAACATAGACGGCTTGGCGTTGCGCCCCGCGATTGTGATGATCGACGCAATAGCCCTGATAGTGCCGCTTGAGCAAGCCAGCGCGCACCAGCTCCGACACCGCCCGGCTCACATTCGTCTTGCCCGAAGCCCGTACCTGCTCACGGATGGCGTCTTCGACCATAGCCGTGGCCTGACCCTCATCCATCGGCAACGCGCCGGACATTGCCAGATCGCTTCGTATCCGCTCTTCCAGGGCTACGCGACGGGGGTCGCGCTGCCCCATTGGCGTCAGCGCATCGCAAAGCCAGTCACGCAAGGGCATGAGGCCGCCGCCCTTGGCTACCAACGGCCCGGCGCTGCCGTCGGAACGGGAAACTTGGGCAATCAGGTTGAGCACCATGAAGGCGTAGCGCGGCCGAGACGAGGACCGCGCAAGCATCTCCAACAAGGACGGCATATCCAGTTGCTGGTGGCTGTCGCCGATGATCGGAGCGTGCAACATAACAGGATTGAATCAAGCACATATGGGGGGTGAAGTGAATCCCATTTGGCCGGTGGCTTCATCATTTTGTCGGCTGTGACACTTTGCCCTGAGATAAAGTGTCACGCGCGCCCTTTCATCATGGCACCGGGCAACTCCAGCCTGCGATGACCTGTGCATTTGGTGCGGGGGGCTGCCCGCGGGACGCGTCCGGTCTTGTTTTTCAATGGCTTCGCCGAACGGTGACTGGACGAAACCGCAATCGAAATGCGAATCGTTCGCACTATGAGCAGTCTCGAAGATGCCGGCCGCTTGGGCGATATCACCGCGTTCGAAGCCGAATGCCGGCAGGCGACGACGCTCGATCAGCTCAAATCCTTGCTCGATGCGATTGTGCGTCAGTTCGGATTCCGCTGGTTTGCATTGGTGCACAATGTCGACCTGAAACGCACCACCCGCAAAGCCCTGCTGATAACCACCTATCCGGCGCGCTGGGTCGAGGAGGTAATAGACGCGCGCCTCCATCTTGACGATCCGGTCCACGCCGCGTGCGCCAAGACCGTCTCCGGGCTTACCTGGGATCATATCGGCGATTATATATCGCCCAATGCTCGCCAGCGTTCGATCCTTGAACGGGGTCGCGCACATGGACTGGCATCTGGGTTCACCATGCCGATCCGGATGCGCGACGAGCCGGATGCGATGTTCACCATAGCGCGTCGAGGTGATGACAAAATTTCAAGCCCAGACCTTCTCGCTGCCCGATTGATTGGGACGGTCGCGTTCGATCAGGCTCGAACCCTTCTCGGTCCCGATGAATTGGCAAACGTGCCGATAGCGCTCAGCCCACGCCAGATCGACTGCATTGATCTGGTGGCACAGGGCAAAAGCGACTGGGAGATCGGACAAATTCTGGGTCTGAGCCGCGACACTGTGCACGAATATGTCGAAGGCGCGCGCCGACGTTATGGCGTCCGCCGTCGGACCCAACTCGTGCTTCGCGCCGTCCGCGACGGACATCTCAATATTGAGGCTCTCGTGTAGCAAGTAGATCGGCGGCTTATGATCACCCTTGCCGAAGTGCAGGCGTTCTGCGCTGTGGCCCGCGCCGCTTCGACCTCTCACGCTCTCCTACAGGCTGTCGAAGAAATCACGGCAGCGATGGGTTTCCGCTATTTCGCGCTCGTGCATCACATCGACTTGCTGAACCCGGCAGGCACAGCCGTTCGCCTTGTCAACTATCCGAGAGATTGGGTTGATGCGTTCGAGGAGGGCCGACTGTACGCCGCCGACCCGATCCATCGTGCAAGCCATTCGACGACTATAGGTTTCGCCTGGTCGAAGGTGGCGGCTATGATCTCGCTCCATCCGCGGGACTACGCGGTATTGGCAGCGGCTCGATCTGCGGGCCTTGGCGACGGATTCACGATCCCTGCGCATGTACCTGGCGAGGTAAACGATTCCTGTTCCTTTGCCATGCGCGACGGGGAGGAACTCGACGAAGAGCAATTACCGCTCGTCCAGCTTGTCGGCAGCTTCGCATTCGAGGCCGCCCGCAAGATAG